>JAUMFO010000031.1:0-239979 GCA_032119795.1 Solirubrobacteraceae bacterium | reverse complement strand
TGCAACCCCCACAGGTTGCGCCGCGCCCGGCGCCCGCAGGCGCCGCAGCGATCCAAGTCCCGCCGCCGCCAACCAGCGCAACCCACGACTCCGCCCGCCCTCGGTGCGGCGGCGCCCAAAGTCCCCGCAGCGATCTCCATTCCGCCGCCGCCAACGACTCAAACGCCGTCGGGGCCGCGAAGTCCCGCCGCCGCCAACCAGCCCAAACGCCGCCCCGCCAAGGACCCCGACCCCACGGCGGCGAGATCGCCGCCAAAGACCCAGACCCCAATGAGAAGACGCCGGCGCAGCCAACGGCCGCTCGCGGCGCTTGGGCCGCCCGCGCTGGCGCCGCCAGCAGCAGGCCCGGGTGGGGTGGTCACTTCCGGGAGAGTCCGCGTCGCGATGTACGTTTCCGGCCGCCAGGCCGTAAACGGACCTCGCGATCCGCGTCCCGGAAGCGACCACCCCACCCGGGCCGACCAGCTGACGAAGCCAGCCCGGACGCCCCAAGGCGCCCCGACCGGCCGCCCACTCAAACTTTGTGCTGCACCGGCGCCGCGTCGAGCTGCGCCGCTGCGGTGCGGGCGTCGACCAGCTCAGGGCCGTTGTAGCGGCGCCCGAGCGCCTCACCGAGGGAATAGAACAGGATGAAGCCTGTGAGGCCGTAGAGCGTCTCCGAGAAGATGCTCAGCGGCACGAACACGCCGACGGGCGCCAGCAATGGCAACAGCGCCTTTCGTTCGTCGACGGTCGACCCCCGGACGACCAGCCAGATCATGCCGCCGATGCCAAAGCCGACGAGGAGGAATCCGATCGGCCCGACCTGCACGAGCATGATCAAGAATCCGTTGTCGACGAGGGCCGCGAGGGGCGCGGGGTTGAGGTCGCTGGCGGCGCCAACCGAGCCGAGGCCCGCGCCGAGCGGTCTGGAGAGGGCCGGCGGCCCATAGGTGGTGATGGCGGTGAGGCGGTCGCTGCCGGACTTATCGTCGGCTCCAGCGCTGATCGAGCCCGCGCGCGCAGCGACCGACTGGCCTGCCGGCGTGCTGCCGAGCGCGAGGTACATCCCGACGAGCGTCAGTGCGAGGCCGATGAGTCGCGGAAGTGCGCGTCCGCCGGTGAAGAACGTGATGATCACGAGGCCACCAACGACGGAGACCCACGCTCCACGTGACTGCGTCAGGAACAGGCCCATGAGCGCCACGATCGCCGTGACCATGCGCATGAGCGTCACGCGCCGCGACACGAACAGCACGGCGAGGTAGACGGCGACGATTGACGCGAACGTGTACGGGCTGTTGAGGAACGAGAATGCGCGGAACGTGCCCAGTTCCTTGGAGCCGACGCTGACGAAGCCGGACGTCACGATCCACGTCTGATCCCAGATTGGCAGCTGTGGCGTGACGCCCTGGTAGACGCCGTAGATCGACGCGACGAGGATGAGCGGCATCAGCAGCTGCTCCATCGTGAACAGGCGGTCGCGGCCGTTGGCGTAGCCGATGAACACGCCGAGGATCGCCGACATGTAGGCGAAGACGCCGAAGATCAAGGCAAACGGCGCCGCGAAGCCGGTCGGGATGCCGATCGCAAAGCCGAGCAGCACGGCGCCGACGCAGAGGTTGACGGCCACCGGCGGCTTGTACTTGCGGTAGGCCAGGATCGCCATCGCGCCGGTCGCCATGAACGGCGTGAGCGAGAGGATGTCTGGCCCGAACTGCGGCGCAGTGATGTCGAGGATGCGCCGCAGGAACGGTGCGAAGACCCACAGCGCAAAGAGCAAGCCGGTGCCGATCTTCGGCCACTGTAGGAAGAGCATCGCGAAGCCGGGAACCCACACGAGCGTGGCGAGGCCCTGCCACTGCTCCCCGATCGCCAGGCCGGCGATCAGGACGCCCCAGCCGATGACGAACACGGAGAACCACGTGTCGCTCATGCGCAGCGCGCGCAGACGCTGTTGGGGGGCTGGGCGCTGGGCGACGTCTCGTGCTCGCGGGACGACGGTGGGGAGCGGCAGCCGCTCACGCCAGGACCCGCGTGGACGGCGGACGGCGGTCATGCGGCCTGTCCTCCGACGCGTACAACGCCGGCGAGGCGCACGTTCGCACGGGTGAGCGTCCGGCCGAAGCGCATCAGCTGGCGGCGGTCGATGCTGTCTGGGAGCCAGACGGCGATCACGCGGTCGGCCAGGCTGGCGATCTCCAGGGCCGCGGCGCTGCCGACGGGCGAAGGCAGGTTGACCACCACCAGATCGTACGCTGCGCGCTGCGCATCCACCCATTCGCGGGCCGTGTCGCCGATCTCGATCGGGTAGCGGTCGATCTCCAGGCCGTCGATCTGGCTTGCCGTGACGTGCGGATCGTTGGTCGCCAGGAGCACGCGGGCGCCGCCGAGCGCCGCCGTCTCGGCGAGCAGCCGGGCGACTGCACTGGCGCGCCCGAGCGTGATCGCCTCGGTCACGGCGACGACGCTGTGGGCCCGGTCAGCTTGGATCACGCGCTGCACGGCTTCGAGGGCGGCGATCTCGCCGGCGCGCGGGCCGTTGGGCCGGGCGCCGGGGAGGAGGGAGGCGCGCGGAAGATCGGTGATGATCGCGGCGCGCAGATCCTGGGCGACCTCGGCGGGGCGAGGCCTGCGGTCGCGCTGCTCGCGCCAAGCCAGCAGCGCGCACCCCATCATCACGCCGAAGAGTCCCGCGAAGATTGAGAGATTCAGCGCTGGGGGGCGTGTGCGGGCCGTAGGCATCGGCGCGTACCGCACGATCGACACGGTCTTCGGCCGGAACTTCAGCATCAGCTTGAGGCGCAGCACGCGGCTGGTGAGCCGGTTCATCTCGGACTGAGACTCGCGTTGCAGCAGCTGGTCCTCGTCGGCCAGGGCGACACGCTCCTTCGTGACCTCCGCGAGGCGTTCCTCGGTGGCACGCAGCGCGGCGGTGATCCGGCGCTTGTCTTGCTTGGCGCGCTGCTCGACGATGACCCGGGCGAATTCGTCGGCCAAGAATTTGGCGCGCGCTGCGTCGGAGTCGCGCCCGTTGACGACCGGCAGGAAGTACTTCGTGTCGAGGGCGACGCTCGTGGCGGACGCGATCTCGCGGGCGTCCTTGGCTGGCTGGAGGCCCAGGCGCTTGGTAAGCACGATGACGACCTGGTTGGTGTCGAGCTGGCCCGGCTGCTGGGCGAGCGTCTCCTCGGTGGTCTTCTGGGCGGCCGAAAGGTTGAAGAGGTCGCGGTCCAGGTACTGGTTCTTGAGGCCGAGCAGAGCGCCGGCTTCGTATTGGCCGGGCTGGCGCTTGACCGTGATGAACGTGAGCGAGAAGGCCGTAACCGCGCAGAGCGCAACGATCCACCAGCGGTCACGCAGGGCGGTGAAGAACGGTCGAACCTGCGCGTCATGCGGGGACACTGCGCCGCATTCTCGCAGCCGGAGCACAGGCCGTGCGGCAGCGCACAGATCGCCGGTACACTGCCGGGCCAGGACCGTCTCGATCTCAGGAGCCAGCCGCCCGTGGCCGATCTCAGCCGTGAAACTCTAGAAGCCCGAATCGAGCGTGCCCTCGCGGCGTTCGACGTGGACACGACCAAGCTTGCGCCGGACGCGGTCTTGGAGGATCTCGACATCGACTCGCTCGACATTGTCGAGCTCAGCCAGATCCTCCACGACGACTACGGTCTCGACATCAAGCCCCAGGATTTCCAGGGCGTGGAGACCTACGGCGACGCGCTCGACACGGTCTTCCGCAAGGCCGGGCTCTAGCCGCTCCCGCGGCTTCGCACCTCGATGGGCGTCGTCCTGCTCTGCCCCGGCCAGGGGGCGATTCCGCGTGACCTGTCGGAGCTGATCCGTGCCAGCGGCGAGGACCTCGCTCAGGCCTACGCGGAGCGCCTCGGGCCTGGTGCGTGGGACGACCCCACCGCCGATTTCGCCCGTCAGCAGGCGGCGCTCGTCACGGTCGGGATCGCGCGCAGCCGTCGAGCACTCGCGCTCGCGGCTGGCGCCGACTTCGTCAGCGAGCACGGCCCGCTCGTGGCAACCGCCGGCCATTCGCTCGGTGAGCTGGTGGCCCTCACGGTTGCGGGCGTCTTGGAGCCGACCGACGCCGTGCGCCTGGCCGCCGACCGCGGCGCTGCGTTCCAGCAACACCGGGTCCCGGCATGGGACGAGGCTGGCATGCTGGCCGTCCGCGGACCGGCGGTGCATGACGTGATCGACGATCTCCTCGCGCGCCACGGGGCCGAGTTCGGCAACGACAACTCCCCCGATCAGGTGGTGGCGACGGGCCTCAAGACGGCGCTCGCCGGTGTGGCGGCCGAGGCCAAGGAGCTGGGCCTGCGCGCCGTCGCCTTGGAGACGACCGGCCCGACGCACTCGTCGTTCATGCGCCCCGTCGGTGAGACGTTCCGCGAGGCGCTGGCTGCGGCGACCTTCGCGGCGCCCACGATTCCCGTGTATTCGGGCCGCACGGCGGCGCCGTTCGACGACTACGTCGACGAGCTGGCGACGATCGTGGCGGGTCGCGTGCGCTGGCGTGAGACGCTGCTCGCCATCGCCGCGCAAGATCCCACACCCACCGTCTTTCTCGACATCGGCCCGGGCAAGGTCCTCGCGAACCTCGCCCGCAAGACCGTGGCAGACATTCCCGTCTTGAATCTCGACGACCTGGAGGTTGCCCAATGAGCGACCAAGACGCCGACCTCCTCGGCATTCCTGCCGGACTGCCGTACCGCGCCACGATCGCTGGCATCGGCTACGCACTGCCGCGCAACTCCTACCCCAACTCCAAGGTGGAGGAGATGATCGGCGTCAAGCCCGATTGGCTCGAGTCGCGCACGGGGATCCGCGAGCGGCGCTGGGCAGACGTCGACGAGACCGTCCTCACTCTCGCGCAGAAGGCCGGCCAGGACGCCATCGACATGGCGGGCCTGGCCAACGAGGACATCGACCACGTGATCGTGGCGACCTACACCTTTCCGTGGATCACGCCGAACGCCGGGCCGTTCCTGACGAAGGCGATGGGGATGGGCAACGCGGCGGCGATCGACGTGTCGGCGGCGTGCACCGGCTGGCTGGCCGGCGTGAAGTACGCGTCCTCGATGATTGAGTCCGGCCGCGCGAAGAACGTGCTCGTGGTCGCCTCCGACGTGATCTCGCCGCTCGGCTCGGCCGACCAGAAGGCCGGCGTGGCCGTCATGGCCGACGGCGCCGGTGCCGGCGTGCTGACGCGCCAGTCGGCGGAGAAGCCGGGGGCGATCGGGGAGCTGATCCTCAAGGCCGACGGCACCTACGCGGAGATGATCGGTGGCTACAAGAACACCGAGCGCACGTGGATGCGGGGCCAGGAGACCTACATGGTCGCCGTCACCGAACTCGTCAACGTGACGAAGGAGGTCCTGGCCTCCGGTGAGAAGACGAAGGACGACATTGACCTTTTCGTGTTCCATCAGGCCAACGGCCGCATCCTGCAGGCCGTCGGTGCGCGCCTCGACATCGAGCCGGGCAAGTCGGTCACCTACATCGGTGACACGGGCAACATCTCGGCAGCCACGATCCCGATGGCGTTCACGCGCGCCCGTGAAGACGGCCACCTGCACCAGGGTGACCTCGTCCTGACGGCCGCCTTTGGCGCTGGCGTGGTGTGGGGCGGCGGCATGCTGCGCTGGGGCATCCCAGACCCCGAGTAGACCCCGACCGGGTGACCCCGTCCCCCTTGCGTGCAGAAAGCACACAGCTTGAGTGACGCACGTCGTGGACGCAGGGGGTTGGCGCGCTTACGTTGGGCTCCAATGCTCTTTCCAACCGCCTTGCCCAGCCTCGGGTACCTCCTCTTCACCGCACCCGCGACGCTGCTCACGCGCGTCGTCACCAAGCGCGCGAAGCGCCTGCTGCCGCGCACCACTGCGGTGCGCGTCAACGGCTGATCGCGGCCTGTGGCGTGAGCGTCCGGTAGGGCGCTGAACGCGCGGCGGGGCGAACCGGGCACAGGGGCTTGCCGCCGGCTGCGCTGGTTGGCGGCGTCTGGGCTGGTTGGCGGCGGTTGATTTGAGATCGCTTCGGCGCCGGCGGGCGTCTTGCACCGAGGGCGGTGCGCCCTGGCGGCGTCTGGGCTGGCAGCGGCGGCGGAATGGAGTTCGCTGCGGGGTCGGCGGGCGTTCTGCACCGAGGGCGGCGCGGACTAGCGGCGTTTGAGCTGGTTGGCGGCGGTGGATCTGGGATCGCTTCGGGGTCGGCGGGCGCTGGGCGGGCCGCAACCGCCTGGGGTTGCGGTTCGAACTTCCGTGACTTGGGGGTGCTGGACACCCGCAGGTGACGGGAGTTCGCTTCGACTGGGCCGACTGCAACCCCCTGGAGTTGCAGTTGGCTGCCATGACCCGCCCGCCATCTGCGTTCGCGTTGAACCCGTCGGACGTGCGGCGGGTTCAACGCGACACCGGACCCTCGCAACCTTGAGAGGTTGCGGCGCCGCGGGCCTCGCGCCTGGAACGCCGTTTTTGGGCGCTCGGGACGCGAGCCCCGCTGAGTGCAACCCGCAGAGGTTGCACCTCCCTGACAGAACGGCGCCGCCAAGCGCTCCGCGCGCCGAAATTACCGCACGCCCGGTAACTCAGGCGCGCGGAGCAAACCCCGCAACCCCAGGCGGTTGCAGCCGCCTGGCTGGACCCATCCCGGGCACAACAGGTGTGCATCCATTGGGTCCAACCAGTCCGCCCGACGCCCGCCGACGCCGCAACGCCCGCAATTCCGCCGCCGCCAACCCGCTCGGGCGCCGACCGCGCTCCGCCCTCGCCGCCCCGACGCCCGCGTTCCCCGACGCGATCCCCATTCCACCGCCGCCAAGGACCCAGGCGCCGTAGAAGCCGCCAAGTCCCACCGCCGCCAACCAGCTCAATCGCCGTAGAAGCCGCCAAGTCCCGCCGCCGCCAAGGACCCGGTCGCCGTCAACGCCCGCCAAGTCCCGCCGCCGCCAAGGACCCCGACGCCGCAACGGCCGCGCCGTCCCGCCGCCGCCAAGGACTCAGTCGCCCGCCATCCAGCCAGCCGAGCGGCCCGCATCGGCCTTTGCGCCGCCAACGGCCCGGGGCCGCCCGTGCCGCCCCGCCCAACCCCGGTTAGGGCCGCAGCAAGAAGTTGAAGTAGTGGTTGGGGCCGACGGCGTTGATGAAGGCGCCCCGTTGGTAGGGGGCGTCGCCGTCGAAGTTGAAGATGCGCAGGCCCAGGTCGGTCACGCAGTCAAAGAAGGTGGCGGGGCTCTCGCCGTAGCCGGCGGCAGCGCTGCCGTGCTCGATGAGGATCACCGGCTTGAACTCGGCGATCGTCTCCCTCGCGCCGCGGAGGACGAGCAGCTCGGCGCCCTCGACGTCGATCTTGATCAGGCGCGGCTTCAGGCCATGCTGCTTGACGAGGTCATCCAAGCGCTGCGTCTTGACGGTGAACTTCTCAAAGTCCGGCGCCTCGGGGTAGTCGCGCTCCCGCAGGCCGCTGTAGCCCGGGTTGTTCTTCACGTGGAGGAACTCGGCCTCGCCGGGTTCGCCGTCCGTGAGGGCGCACTCCTCGACGATCACGGAGTCCAGCAGCGTGCGCCGCAGATCGGCCGCGAGGTGGGGCAGCGGCTCGATCGCAAGGACGCGGCCGTCGATCGTCGACTGCAGGATTTGACGCGTCACGTCGCCGAGGTGCGCGCCGACGTCGATCGCGTCATCTCCAGGGCTCAGCGCAGCTCGGAGCGCGACCGCCATCCCGACGTGGTCGGCGCGACCGCGCCGCTGGGTGTAGTTGGAGCGGGCAGCGTGGAGTCCGCGCTTGGCGGCCGACACCGCCTCAGTGGGAGAAAGTGACAACGAGCGGCGGGACATTCGGGGGAAGATACCGGGCGATCGTTTCGTGTTCGTCACCCGTGGAGCCGGTTTGGTAAACCGGACTCCACTGATCAGTCGGCTATCCCGCCTGCGACTGAAGTGCCGACGGCCCAGGTTCAGGTGAACTGAGGTTCGGCTCAGCGGTTGCCGCCCGCTCGGAGGGCCTCAAGGCAAGGTGGCGGTAGCGTGCGAGGAGGTGGTTGGCGTAGTAGAACCCCACCGCCCGCGAGCCTGCTTCGTTGAAGTTCAGGCCGTTGGCGCCGCGCAGCGCCATGGTCTGCGGGATCGGCGCGGCGTCGAGCACGGGCACGTCGAGCTTCTCCAGCACGGGTGACGCCTCCTCGATCAGCCGCTCGGCGACGGACCGCACCCAAAAGCCCTCGAGGACGGGGTCGTTCTGGTGCCAGAACTCGATCGGCACGCCGGGCCACACGCGCTGCAGCTGCAGGATGAACTCCTCCAGCCCGTCCTCCGGACCATGCCACGGCGCGGGGCGACCGAAGACGCGCAGCAGCAGATCCATCACGCGCCAGACCGGGTACATCAGGGGGCCGAGGCGCCGGCCAAAGTTCTCCCGGGCCAGGAACGACCATAGGTTGAAGCCGAAAACGTGGCGGACGGCCGGGTAGCCGCCGGTCTGCACGATGATCACGTCCGGGCGGCCGCGGCGTTTGCGGCGGCGCTTGAGCATCGTCGCCTCGTCGGGAAAGTCACCGAAGTGCCAGACGAACAGGTTCTGGAAGGCGAGGTGGTAGCCCTGGCGGCCGAACTCGTCGTCCATGTAGCGCGGCCAGCCGACGGGTGCGGCCATCGTGTGCGCGTGTTTGGTCTGGCGGAAGTCGCAGGCACCGAAGCGCAGCACGTCGAGGTACGCCGAGTCGTCGCCGGCCTCCGGCTTGTCGAGGACCCAGCCGGCTGCGCGGTCGCGCGGCATGTCGAACGCCAACCGCTTGATGGGCCGCAGGATCTTCTTGAGGCCCTCCGGCGTGGCGGCGATGCGCGCGAGGTCGCGGGCCGCTTTCTCTTTCTCATCCATCGAGATCAGCGCCAGTCTGGGTTGTAGCCGCCGGGCGCGCCACGACGGAAAAGTTCGTACTCGCATGGCGTGCGGTCGGCGATCTTCTTCGCCGGCACGCCCGCCACGATCGTCCAGGGCTCCACGTCCTTCGTCACGAGCGTGCCCGCGGCGACTACGGCGCCCTCGCCGATCACCACGCCGCCCATGATCATGGCGCCGAGGTTGATGAACACGTAGTCCTCGATGCGCGTCCGCCAGCAGTGGTCGGTGATGCCGCCCTCAAAGCCGTGGGCGCTCGTGAGGATCACCGAGCGCTCGGCGATGCCGACGTCGCGGCCGATCTCCAGCCCGCCGCGCGCGTCGAGCAGCACGTGACGGTTGATGACGGTGCCTTTGCCGACCTGCAGCTTGTCGGGATCCATGATCTCGACGCCGCGCATGATCAGCGTGTCGTCGACCGATTCAAAGTTGACGGGTCCAAGGCGCTCGTAGAGCCGCACCCGGATCTTGCTAAACGGGATCCGGTTGATGATGCTGCCCAGCACCCATTCCTTGCGGTGATTGGCGTGAACGAGAGAGGCATCGCTCTCGGGCATCGTCCGTGGCATCTGAGGCAGGCTCCGGGGTGGGGGAAGAACGAGACCGTGACGTGGCCTCGCGTGGGGAGGACTCTAGTCCTCGGCGCCACCAAAGCCGGTGGCGAACGTCCCTGCAATCGGCACGCCGATCTGCGACGCGAGGTCGCGTAGACGGGTGAGCGAGCCGCGGGCCGTCTGGCCAGACGACACGACGGCGACCGCCGTATCCGCGGCGCGCATGAGCACCACGCCCGAGGCGTGGCGATCCGGCGTGGGGCTGGAGATCACCAGGCGGTCGTAGCGCTGCAGCGCCCAGGAGCGCAGGGCGGCGACGCGATCGTCGCGGAGTTCCTCGTCGGAGAGGGAGAGTCGATGCAGGGTGCCGTCGCCGCCGTCCTCTTCCTCAAGGGCGCCGGCGCCGTCTGGGGCGCCGCCGAGCAGCTTCTCGACCTTGTCCCAGTTGGGCTCGGAGCCGGTCGTGATCAGCAGGACGGTGAAGGGCGTGCGGGCCAGCGCGCCAGCGATCTGCAGGGCGACGGGGTTGCCCTGCGTGTCGTTGTCGGCGGCGACGACGGCGATGGCGCGTGCGTCACGGCTGGCTGGATTGAGCCGGAGCTGTGCCGCGGCCACCTTGGCGGACTCTGCCTCGACGGGGCGCAGCGCCGAGAACGGCGTCGTCATCCGCTCCTTGCCAGCGGTGGAGGCAGGTGCGCGGACCAGGATCGGGGCGCCGAGCATGCCCTCGACCGTCTCCTCGGCGCGGACCTTGGGGTCGCGGCCAGCGATCAGGAAGGCGAGTGCGGTGCCGATCACGCCACCGGCAAAGGCGCCGGCGATCATGAACAGCAGCGGCGGCAGGCCCGACGGGCTCGTCGGAATGTCTGCCTTGCGGGCGAAGCTGACGGACTGCGTCTTGAGGCGCTTGAGGACGGCGAGCTGCTCGAGCTTCTGCCTCACCTGCGCCGTCTCAGCGGCCGGCTGGATGGCAAGCGTGCGGCGAACGAGATCCTTCTGCTCGGCGGAGAGGCCGTTGAGCGTCTCGGTCTCGGTGCGGCGCAGCTCGGCGAGGCGCTTGCGCAGCTGCCCCTCGATCTCGTTGAGGCGGTTGAGGTCGCGCGTCTCGACGATGTCGATGTACGCCTGCACGTAGTAGTTCGAGAGCTTCGCGGCGATGAACGGCGACTTGTCTTTCGCCGTGACCGAGATCAGGAACGTCTTGGTGTCGACCGAGACGTCGACCTTCTCGTCGATCTCCGTCGGCGTGAGCGCTGGCGAGCCGGCGAGTAGGCCGCGGGTCGCGCGCGCCGTATCGAGCTGGTCGATGTTGGCGACCGTCTCCGCGATGATCAGGTTGGAGTTCGTTGCACCCTCGGAGGCCAGGCCGAGAATCTGCTGATCGATGTTCTGCGTGCCGAGCTTCAGCAGCGCTTGGGCGCTGTAGCCGCGCCCGCCGGTGATCATGTATGCGGCGGTGGCACCGAGGATCGCAAGGAGCACCGGCAGCCAGATCAGCTTGCGGACGACCTTGACCGTATCCGGCGCTGAGCTGACCGCAGCAGCCCCACCGGCTACGGGCGCGCCGGGGGAAACAGGGACGGGGACGGAGCTCATGAAGCGCGTATCGTGCCACATCGCACAGCTAGACCCACCCATTGGCCAACCAATGCAGGCATCCATGCGCTATGCAGCGGTTCCGGGTCACCCGTCTACGCTTGGCCGGTGCCCGAGTTGCCCGAGGTTGAGATCGTCGCCCGGCGTGCCAGCGCTGCGCATACGGGCCGTCAGATCGCCTCGGTTTCGGTCGTCGGATTCAACGCCCTGCGGTCGCTTGATCCGCCGCCAACCGTGCTCGACGGCGCGACCGTCACCGGCGTCCTGCGCCGCAGCAAACTGCTCCTGATCGATACCGATGGCGACCACCTGCTGCTGATCCACCTCATGACGGGCGGTGGGATGACGTGGAAGGCCGGCAAGATCAACCCGCGCGACCGCGCCATGCGCGTCGTGATCCGCTTCGACGACGACCTCCCGCCGCTACGAATCCGCGAGCGCGGGACGCGTCAAGCGATGTGGGTCCGCGCGATCCGCCGCGCCGACCTAGAAGCCGGCGAGATCCCCGAGCTGGCCAAGCAAGGCCCCGAGGCGTGGTGGCCGCGGGAACCGGGCCCCGCAGCCGGGCAGCTCGACGCGCTGGCCGAGGCGCTCAAGGCGCCGCGGCCGCTGCACTCGCTGCTGCGAGACCAGCGTGCCCTGGCCGGCGTCGGGCGGACTTGGTCGGACGAGATCCTCTGGGCCGCGCACCGCTCGCCCTACCAGCGCGGCGCCGACCTCACTGCCGACGAGCGGGCGGCCTTCGTGCAGACCGCCCGCGACGTGCTCGACGCCGCGATCACCCACTACGAGGCGAAGGTGCCCGCCGAGCCGCCGGAGAAGCTCACCAAGCCCGTGAAGGTCCACGGGAAGGAGGGCGAGCCATGCCCGAGCTGCGGCACCAAACTCCGCGGCGTCTTCTTTGAGTCCCACACGATCGCCTACTGCCCCAAGGAGCAGACGGCGGGCAAGGTCCTCAAGGACCGCCGCCTCTCTCGCTTGGGGATCGAGGACTCGCTCGACGACGACTGAGCGCGGGCGGGCCGCCGCGCTCAGTCGTCGGTTGCTCAGTCGATGCTGAGCTTGATCGGGTCAGCCGTCTTGGGCCGCTGCGTCGCTGAGCCGCGGAACGTGACCGTCGCTTCGAGCTTGGCGCCGGCCGGGACGTCCTTCTTGGCGATCTTGATCAGCTTGTCGTAGCCGCAATCGCCGCCCTCCCACACGAGTTTGAGCTTCGTCCGGGAGATCACCTTCACGATGGTCTTGGCCTTCTTGCCTTTGCCTTTCTTCGTCGTCGCGGTGATCAGGATCTCGACCTGGCCGCGGCACTCGGCGCGGGTCCGCAGGCCCTTGGCGGCCAGGACGGTGCCGGAGATTTCAAAGGCGTAGGCCTTCGGGGTCTCCTTGACGGGCGAGGCGCCGCTCTCGACCTTGGTGATCGGGACGCGCGAGTCGACCTTCGGAGCCGGCGGCGTGGCGGCCGGCGCAGGCGGCGTGTTGCCCGCGGCTGGCGTGGTCGGCGCTGGCCCGGCAGGGGTCGTCGGCTCCGGCGTGGTGGGCGTGGCCCGGTCCGGAGTCGTGGGCGTCGTTGGGATGACTGGCGGCTCGCCGAAGCCGTAGAGCTGCAGCCCGAGCGCTGCGGTCGACGCCCCGAAGGCGACCGAGTTGCCGGCGCGGAAGAACGGCGATGGCGTCGAGTCGGGGCTGCCGGGGTCGATGTCGCTGAGGAGCTTCGTGCCAGCGGTCGTGCCGTCGGACGTCCACGGCTCGAAGCCGTGCTCGGCGTCGTTCCCCATGAAGAACAGGGCGCCATGGATGGCCGTCGGCGAGTCGATCGGCGACGCGAACTCCTTCACGATCACTGGGCTCGAGGCCCCTGGGGCGACCTTCACGAGCCGCGATCCGCTGGCCGCGTAGAGCGCGCCGCCCATGGCGGCGGTCGTCGTGTTCGCGAACGCGGAGGCGTTCACGTCCGTGCCGTCGGAGATGCGCTCCACGCTGCGGCCGCTGATCCGGCTCAGGCGGCTCGGGGCATAGGCGATCCGCCCGCCGCCGACCGACGCCCCTTCCACCGGCACGCTGCCGATGGTGGTCGTTGCGTAGACGACGGTGCCGTCCGTCATGAGACTGGTCGGGCGTGCCCCGCTCGGCCGCGTGCCAGGCTCGACTGCCAGGTTGCTGGTGCCGGCGACGGTGCCATCGGTGGCCCAGATCTGGGTCTCATTGATGTCGGTCTGAACGCGCGATACGTAGAACAGACCGCCAGCAACGACACCGTTCGCGAGGTCGTAGTAGGCGCTCCCGTGGTTCAGCAGGGTGAACTCGCCGGTAGCGGTGTCCAGGACCCAGAGCTGCCGGTTGGATCCCGAGCCGTACTCGTACACGTCGAAGTACACCTTGGTTCCGACGGCCTTGACGTCCGTCACGGTCGGCGCGCTCAGCGCGCCGGGCGGCAACGGCACGAGCGTGCTGGGTGCGGTGCCGTTGGAGGTGAAGAGGCGCGTGGCGCTGGTGTCGGGCTCAGCTTGGGCGATGTAGTAGATGGCGTCCGCGGTCCCCGTCAGATCCGACGGGTTGCTCCCGGTCTCGTTCTGTGCTGCGTTGCCGATGGAGTGGGTGCCGGCGGCGGTGCCGTCGGTTGCCCACAGCTCAACCCCGCTTCGGTCGCTCGAGACGAACGCGACGCGGGACCCAAAGCCCTCGGCCTCGCCGGGTCGGTTGAACGTGTGGCCGGCCCAGAGCTGGCGGGTGCCGGCCGTGGTGCCGTCGGTGAGCCACGGCTGCGGCGTGGCGTCGGGTTCGCCGGCGAAGAACAGCGTCTTGCCGCCGAACTCCGCGAAGTGGGTGGTGTCGCTGTCGATCTGGGAGCCGACGGGAAGCGTGTTCACGTCGGCGGCGGTCGCGGCGGCGCCGGGCGTGCCCGTCACGAAGTGGATCTCTCGGCCGTAGTCAGTGCTCGTGGCGTCGACGAGTAGGCCGCCGCCGGGGCGCGGCGAGATGGTGGAGATCTCGCGCACCTTGGTGGTGTCGACGACTTCGGTGGTGCCCGCGGTGGTGCCGTCAGTCCGCAGGATGGTGCGGCGGTCGTCGGGCTTCGTCACGGCGGCATAGACGACGCCAGCGCTCTCGACCGTCTGGGTCACGCGGCCCGCGAAGACCGCCGTTGGCACAGCGGTCGGGCCGGAAAGCGGGTGCGCCCACATCTGGTCGATGTCGTTGCTGTTCGCGCCGTAGAAGAGGGTGCCGCCAGCGTAGATCGGGGACTCCCAGCGGTCGTTTGCCGGACCCTGGCCGATGGCGGCGGCGCTGGTTCCGGTGGTCTCGTAGATGGTGCCGCCGGCCAGGAAGATCGCTTTGTTGCCGGCTGCGATGAACTGGGTGTCGGTCGGCGCCGTCAAAGCCGCGCCAAGCGGGCCGGTCACCTCGTGGGTGCCGGCGTCGGTGCCGTCGGTCGAGAAGACGCGCCGGCCATCTGGGGTCGAGGCGACGAAGTAGGCGAGGTCGCCCACCACGGTCACGTCTGAGGAGCTGAGATCGATGGACACCGGCGCGCCGGCGTAGTCGATGGTGTGCGAGTCGGCACCGGTTCCGGCGACCAGACCGCGCGGGTTTGCGCTGGCGGAGAAGTCGTAGGTCGACGCGAGCACGAGGCCGCTTGGGAGCTTGAGGAACTCTTCGACGTACAGCTGGTCGTGGTCGTTGTGGAGTCCGGCGAGGGCGATCGTGCCGGCCGGGAGCGTCAGCTGGTAGGCGTTGGAGTAGTCGCCAGCGGTGAAGAGGAGGTTGCCACCGGCCTCCATCAGGTTGCCGACGCTGGCGGGCGAGTCCGCAACGGCGTGCGTGCCGGCGGTCGTCCCGTCGGTCACCCACAGCGAACTGTCACGGGTGAAGTACGTCTGGTCGCCGACCGCCGTCCACTCTTCGTTCGTCAGGCCGTCGAAGTCCGCCGGGTCGCCGATGGGCGTCGCGCCGCTGGACGTCAGGAGCCAGGGTCCGGCGTCGTGCGTTCCGTCGCTGGCTTCGAAGTACGTGCGGCCGCCGGTGGTGGTCAGCCGGGCGCCGTAGTCGCCGATCCCGTTTCCGGTCGCCGGGTTGATCTGCTTAAGCAGCGAGGTCGTCGGCGCGGCAGAGGCGTGCGTCGCGAAGGCAGCGCTAGTGAGGGCAGCGCAGGCGGCTACGCGGGTGGCGCGGCCGAGGGGAAGACGGTGCATCGAGGTCGTTCGTTCGGAGGGCCCGATGCTCCGAGGAACTGAATCTCGACACACCAAGTTTGGGAGTACGGACGTCTACTCGGTCACGGCGTTCGGTCACGCAGTGAGACCGGCGGTATCTGGCGCGTTGAAGCTCGCCGACGCGGCGGGCTGCGGGCTGCGGGCTGCGGGCTGCGACGGCGTCTGATTGCGGGGCGACTTCGTCGTTGGCGGCGGAGGGATTTCGCGGCCGCGACGGCATTTGAGTCGTTGGCGGCGGCGGAATGGTGATCGCTTCGGGGCCGGTGGGCGCCGCCGCACCGAGGGCGGGCGGAGTCGTGATTTGAGGTGGTTGGCGGCGGCGGGACTTCGATCGCTGCGGCGCCGGCGGGCGCCGGGCGCGGCGCAACCTGTGGGGGTTGCGGTGCCTTGCCTCTCGCGTTGGAGTTACCGGACGTCCGGTAACTCCAACGCGAAGAGCGCCTGGCAGCGCGCGATATCCGGTAGATGCAACCGCCTCGGGTTGCATCTACCTGACATAACGCCGGACAATCCGCAGTCGCGTTGAAACCGCCGCACGTCCGGCGGTTTCAACGCGAATGGCGCCACGAGGCGCGTTATGTCAGGCAAACACAACCGCCTGCGGTTGCGCGATCGACGAACGTGTCGATTCGCGGGCTCCAACTCCCAAATAATCACGTTCACCGACTCGGCGCGACGAGTGCAACCGCCAGAGGTTGCAGCCCGCCCGCCCGCTCAAACACCGGCAGGCCCGCCTCGCTGAAGCACGCTCCGCCCTCGCCGACCCGACGCCCACCAGCCCCGAGGCGATCGAGATTCCGCCGCCGCCAACGACCAAGTCGCCGTAGAAGCCGCCAAGTCCCACCGCCGCCAGCCAGCGCAGATTCCGCCAGCCCGCACCGCCTTCGGGGCAGGACGCCCGCCGACTGTGCCGCGGTCTCACATCTGCCGCCGCCAGCCAGCTCAGGTCCAGCCATGTGCGCCGCCTACCGGTTCGCCACCGGTTCCGGAGGCTTTGCTCCTCGCGCCGGAGTTACCGCATGTCTGGAAACTCCGGCGCGAGGAGCTTCTGCCTAGCGGGCGCCGGCGGTCTCAAGCGCCCGGTAGTCGGTGTAGCCCTTGGCGCCACCCTGGTAGAAGGTCGACTGGTCGGCCTCATTGAGCTCGGCGCCTTCTTGCAGGCGGCGCGGGAGATCGGGGTTGGCGATGAATCGGCGGCCGTAGGCGATCACGTCGGCGGTGCCGCTCTCCACGAGCTTCGCGGCTTCCTCGAGGCCGAACTCCTCGGTGAAGCCCTCGTTGGCGACGATCGTGCCGGTGAAGTGCGCGCGGGCCTGCTCGGTGGCCGAGTAGCCGGTGAGCGAGTGCGTCTCCAGGACGTGGACGTAGAGGAGGTCGTGCTTGGCGAGCTGCGCGAGCAGGGCGTCGTAGGTGGCGCGCGGGTTTGCCTCGACGATGTCGTTGAAGCCGTGGCCGGGGGAGATGCGGATGCCGGTGCGCTCGGCGCCGATCTCGGCAGTCACTGCCTCCACGACCTCGACGACGAAGCGGATGCGGCCGGCAACGTCGGTGCCATAGCCGTCGGTGCGCGTGTTGGTGTTCTCGCTGAGGAACTGGTGCAGCAGGTAGCCGTTGGCGGCATGGAGTTCCACGCCATGGGCGCCGGCGGCGACGGCCCGGCGGGCTGCATCCACGTAGTAGCCCTTGACGGTCTCCAGCTCGTCGGTGGCGATCTCGCGCGGCAGCTCATACGGCTGCTGGCCGTCGGGGGTGAAGACCGAGCCGTCGGCCGTGACGGCGGACGGTGCCAGGGGCTGCTCGCCCGTGTAATACGAGTGCGCGACGCGCCCCGTGTGCATGAGCTGCACCACGAGCTTGCCGTCGCCGGCTGCCGCCACCGCTTCAGCGACCTTCGCCCAACCAGCCTGCTGCTCGTCGTTGTGCAGGCCCGGCGTGTCGAGGTAGCCCTGCCCGTCGGCTGAGGGCTGCGTGCCCTCGGTGATCACAAACGCGGCGCTGGCGCGCTGCGCGTAGTACTCGGCGTTGAGTTCTCCGGGGATCGTGCCCTTCGCGCGGTTGCGCGTCAGCGGCGCCAGCGCCACCCGGTGGGGAAGCGTGAGGTTGCCGTGCGTGTAGGGCTGGAAGAGGGCGTCGAGCGGCATAAGGCTGGGTCCTTCGGGGAGTGGAGCGCAGCGAAAAGTCGTTGCGCAGGCAACGATACGAAGCTTGCCACGGCAAGTTGAGTGGATCGGCGCCAACCCAGTGGCAGCGGCGCGGCGGACGAACTGCACAACCGCCCGCCGGGATCGCGCTAGCGTTCTCCCCATGATCGAGCCCGGCGCCGCTGCACCCGACTTCACGCTCCCGGACTCGGGTGGCACCCCGGTCACGCTGTCGGAGTCGGCCGGGAGCTGGCGGGTCGTGTACTTCTACCCCAAGGCCAGCACGCCCGGTTGCACCACGCAGGCATGCGGGATCCGCGATCACGCCGCCGACTACGAGGCGCGTGGGGCCGTGGTCTACGGCATCTCGCCGGATCCCGTGAAGGCCGTGAAGAAGTTCTCCGAGAAGGAGTCCCTGAATTTCGCGCTTCTCGCCGACGAGGACCACGCCGTCTGCGATCTCTACGGCACCTGGGTGGAGAAGTCGATGTACGGCAAGACGTATTGGGGCGCGCAGCGCGCGACGTTCCTCGTCGACCCCGAGGGCGTCGTGCGCCACGTGATCCCGAAGGTCAGCCCGAAGACCCACGACGAGGTCGTGCTCGCCAAGCTCGACGAGCTGGCCGGAGCGCCCGCCGCCGCCTAGCTCGATGCGGCGCCGGTTCCTTCCCCTTGCGGCTGCGTTCTCGATGATGGCGGCCGCCGGCGACGAGCAACAAGCCGCCGCGGCGCGCGAGGCTCTGCCTGCGCCCAGCGGCGAGCGCTACGACGACGCCGATACGGCACCGTCGCCGCTCGCCAGCGACGCCCCGGACTCCGGCCGCCGGCCGGAGTCCACGCCGACGGCCTGACCCCCGCGCTCAGCGCGGCAGCGCCAAGGCGAAGAGCTGGCGGCCAGCCCTCCCGTCGTCAGCGGTCAGCAGGAGATGCGTGCTGGTGAACATCAGCGTGTTTGGGTAGCTGCTGCCGTCGCCAGGCCAGAGATCTTGCACCTGCCGCGGCGTGGTACTCGGCGAGGTGACCGACCAGAGCTCTCCGTCGGAACCGGTGTAGAACAGCGACTTGCCCTTCCCGGTGACGCCGTAGGCCGTGGCGGAGTCGACAGGCGCCGTGCCGGACGCGGTGCCGTTGGACGACCACAGGGCATTTCCGATCGTGAACCAGACGCGTCGTCCGAGCACGACCCCTTGGCCGAGCCCGCCGTCGCCCGCGGCGCCGGCCAGGCGCTGGTTGCCGCGCCGCGTGCCGTCGGTCGCCCAGAGTTCGGCGCCGAGGCCATTGCTGCCCTCGTAGGTCGTGTAGAGCAGGAGTCCGTTCGGTCCGACGATGGCGGACGGGCGTGGCGTGGCGTTGCCGTCGTCGTCGACGCCGCTCGGTGCCCAGGTCTTGAGCGTCCTGATCTTGCGTGTCGTCCGCGCCGTCCCTTCGCTGCTCCAGAGCGTCTGGGTGTGCTGCTCGCCGGCGGCCGTGCCCCACTGCGGATCGGTCGTGAAGAACACGCGATCGGCCGTGGCGGCGAGCGGGGCGGCCGATCCGCTCGCCCCCGGGGTGGCGTCCTTCACGCGTTTGGTTCCGCGCCTCGTGCCGTCCGTCCGCCAAAGCTCGAGGCCGTGTTTGCGATCAAAGCTCTGGAAGTAGGCGGCGTGCCGCGTCGCGACGATCATCGGGTCGGTCGGCTGGTTGCCGGCAGTTCGCCGCGAACGAATCGGTGTGAACCGTCGCTTCGCCGTGTCGAGCGAGACGACGTCGCCGGGTCCGTCGCCCGCGGTGTAACTGTTGAAGATCAGGCGCGAACCGACGGGCACGAGTGGCTGCGACGAGTCGACAAAGAGGTCGGCCGGCAGCGGGATCTGCTGCGTCCCGCTGGCCGTTCCGTCGGTCTGCCAGAGCTCGACCTTCGGGTTGTCTTCGCTGTAGGTGATGAGCTTGAACACGATGCGGCTGCCGACCAGAACGCCGTCGCCCGTCTGGGTGCCGGCTGGCAGGAGCCGGACGATCTGGGTGCCGGCGCTCGTCCCGTCGCTCTTCCAGAGGCCGAAGGCTCCCGCCGCGTCCGTCGCCGTGAAATAGGCCTTGCCGCGCCTAGACGGCAGCGCGGTAATCGGCGAGTCCAGCGGCGTGCTCGAGAGGTCGCGCACGAGGACCGTGCCTTCGCTCGTGCCATCACTGCGCCACAGCTCGCGCCCGTAACGGGGGTCGCTTGCACTGAACAGCAAGGCGGTGCCGAGGCGGACGAAGCCGTCGGCCCCGAACGGTGCGCCGCTCTCGGGCACGGCCGCGTAGGCGCGGGTGCCTTCGGCGGTGCCGTCGGACTGCCAGATCTGCCCGTTGATCGAGAAGTAGAGCGTGTCGCCGACGAGCTTCAAGCTGCGGACCTCGCGGCCTGGCTCGTCGGGTGAGAGTCGGCGAGTGCCGCCCTGGGTGCCGTCGGTGCACCACAGGGCGGGGTCGTACCCGGCGATGAAGCAGAGCCGGGTGCCGAGGACGGTGAGCTGGTTCGGAACGTCGAACGAACTTTGAGGGCCCGCCGGACGCAGCTCGGCGGCCTGGCCACCGGAGAGGCGGAAGAGGCCGGCGCTGGAGCGCGTGAAGTACACGTCATCACCGATCGCGGCGGTCCAGGCTGGCTCGCTCGAGTCGGGCCCGGGGGTCGCGTCGTGCAGGAGCTTCGTCCCCGCTTCGGTTCCGTCGCTGACCCACAGCTCGGTGCCCGTCTCAGGGGTGGAGCCTGCGAAGTACACCTTGCTTCCCGATGGGCGCAGCGCGCCCATGTTGCCGGGGCGCGGGAACCGGGCGAGGCGTTTGGTCTCGGCGTTGGCCGTGGTCTCGGTCGCCCACAGTTCGGCCGCGTAGTCCGGCGAGGTCCCGTAGTTCGCAAAGACCAGCCGGCCGTCGCTCAGCAGCGTCAGGTCGCCGATCGGCGCGCGGGGGAGCGTCGCAAGTTGCCGCGGGGCGGTCCCAGGGCGTAGCGCCCAGAGGACGTTGGTGGTCGACGGGTACTGGTCGCCGTAGACGCTGGAGACGACAAGAAGCTCTCCTGCGCGGACGCCGACGATGCGCGCGCGCCACTGCTCGCCCGGCGCCGGGTCCAGCGGCACCGGGATGGTGCCCGCCTCGGTGCCGTCGGTCTGCCAGAGCTTCTGCGGCACCCGTACGTTCTCGGCGACGAAGAACAGGGTGTCGCCGACGGCGGTGAGGTCCCGCGGACTGGCGCCGACGTCTCCAGGCACGAGGTCCTTGACCATCCGCGTGCCGGCCTCGGTGCCGTCGGTGCGAAACAGCTCGTTCCACTCGGCGTCGCCGAGTCCGCGACCGGTGGGATCGGCGGAGAAGTAGCCGAGGTTGCCGGCGACGACGACCTGCCCTGGGTTGCTGTCTCGGGTGCCGCTCGAGAAGCTCTTCACCAGCGAGATCGGTCCGGCGGCCGCGTTGACCGGCCCGGCGGCAGTCAGCGCGGCGAGCGCGGCGAACAGGATGGTGAGTAGCGCCGAGCGGCGGTACCGGTGAGCGTGGCGAAGCATGGGCGACGACCCTCGACGTGGGTGACAGGACGCCGGCTCCCCGGCTGGCGTCGCACCGATCCAAACGCGCCAGCCGTCGAAGAGTTGCGGCGGGACTGCTCGAAACGTGTCGGAGCGCGCCGCCGCGGCCAGGTCGGCGCGACGTCCGGCTCAGTCGGCGTCTGCCTCAGGCGGCCGCGCGACGCGCGTTGAGCCCGTCGACGAGCGCCTGGATCCCGGATGCCCAGACGGCATCGATGTCGAACCCGGGCGGGAAGCGCTCATTGAGCTCCAGATCGACCATGCCGTGAGAGAACGCCCAGAGCGACAGGCTGAACTCGCGGTGCTCGCCGACCTCCTCGCGAATGCAGGCACCGGCATGGAGCTCGGCAGCGGCGACGTCTGGCGCGCAGCGATCCAGGTCGCGAGACATGATCAGCTTGTAGAGCGCCGGGTGTGCGAGGGCGTACTCCCGGAAGGCGCGCGCGATGGTGGGGATCGGCGCGTTCGCGGTCGACTCCGCCAGGGTCGCGGCGATGTAGTCGCCCTGGTCGTAGAGGCCGGACGCGATGATCGCGTTCTCGACCGCGCGTTTGTCGCTGAAGTGCTCGTAGAGCGACGCCGCGCGAATGCCGAGCTGGGCAGCGATATTGCGCATCGACAGCGCCGCGACGCCCTCAGCTTCGAGGAGGTCACGCGCGGCGGAGGCGATCTCGGCAGCGCGCGGGCTGAGCGACACCCGCAGTTGCGGATCGGGGGACACCGTGCTCACGCGGCGGACCATACGTCGGCCGAATATTGGGACGAGCGTACGCAACCGTTCGCACGGACCAATGGCCCATTGTCGGGTGACAAGAAACTGCCGAATCGCGCAAACGGGCGCGAAACTGGCGTGTTATTGAGGGGTCGTCAGGAGGCGCTCACGCTGGCGCGGACGTCGGCGACGAGCGTCGAGTCGACGCCCCACGGCTCGTCGAGTCCGAGGACGGCGTCGAGGTTCCACAGCACGCACTCCTCGTCCGGGCCGCGGACCATCTCCCATGCAGCGACGGTTCGCGCGAGCTGATCGATCATCGACCCCGCCGGTGAGGATCGCCGCCTGCGGCCCCGAGGCGTGGGGATCACCTCGCCGTGGATGTGATCGCCCTCAGGGTGGTGGTGCAGGAACTGGCCGTAGGCCGCGTCGCAGAAACGCGCGTAGCGGCCGGTACACAGAATCAAGCCATGCCAGATCTCGTCGACGGCTCGCGACGGCATCCCGATCACCTGGCCATCGATCAGCGCCGCGCCAGCACAGCGCAGCCACTGGCGTAGCCCGAGTTCGATCGGCTCGCGCGGCTCCCACGGGCACGTCTTCCAGATGGCGTCCGGCAGGCCGAGATCGGCGACCGCCGCGTCGACGCGGGCAAGTCGGGCGGCGCGGCTGGCGAGCATGCCTCGCAGCGTAGGCGAGTGGGTTGGCGTCTGCAGCGTTTCGGCGATACCGTCCCGGCGTGCTCGCCACCTTCCTTCAAGTCCTCGGCGCCCTCATGATCCTGGCGCTGGTCGTGCTGCGCACGACGGCAAAGCGGCGCGATCGACGGTCGGCCGCCTGGGGCCAGGGCGCCAAGAAGAAGCGCCGGGGCGGTGCCGCCGGCGCCGGTGGCTGCTCGATGGGCGGCTGCTCGAGTAGCAGCGACTCCAGCTCAAGCGACTCCGGTGGCTCCTCCGGGTGCTCGAGTTCGAGCTGCGGTGGTGGCGGTGGCTGCGGAGGCGGCGGCTGAGTCGCGCCGCCTGTGGCCTGGTCCGCCGGGCCTAGCTGATGGCGAACGCTTTGCGCAGGACGGTCGACTGGCCGCTCGCGGACGTCACCTTCACTTGCATCGTGAGCTTGGCCTTGCGCTTGACGGCCTTGCGGGCCTTGGCGCTGAGCTTGACGGTAGACAGCAGCGCGCCATCGGCTGCGACCTTGCCAGTCGTGCTCACCAGCGACTTCGTCCCGAGCAACAGCGTCGCGCGGTAGCGGCTCCCTGGCTTGGCGCCGTGGAGGCGGAAGCGAACGCCCTTGGCCAGCGCGGTGAGCTTCACCTTCGCGGAGACCGACAGCAGCGGCCCGGTCACCGTCGAACCGGGCGGCACGTCGCCGCCAGATGTCGTTGGCGTCTTGTTCGTGGCGCCCGTTTGGCCCTTGTCGTCGTCCGGCGTCGGCATCCCCGTATCCGGAGTCCCGGGGGCTGGAGTGCTGGGGCTCGGCGAGCCCGGGGTCGGGGCCTGCACGCCGGGCGGCTGGCGCACATCCGTCAGGTTCAGCACGGCTGAGGGGCGCGTCTGGCGTGGGAAGTGGCCGGTCGGCATTGCGCCGTCGCCGAGCTGCCCCTCATCGCCTTCGCCCCAGCAGGCGACGGAGCCGCCCGTGCGCACCGCGCAGGTGTGGCCCTCGTTGGCGGAGATGGCCGTCGCGGTGAGGTTGCTGACCGTCACCGCGGTGGAGGGGCCCGTTGTGGCGCCGTTGCCAAGCTGCCCGGAAGAGCCGTTGCCCCAGCAGGTGACGGCTCCCGTCGTGCGCAGCGCACACGTGTGGTACCGCCCCGCGGCGATCGCGGTTGCGTCCGTCAGGCCGCTCACGGCGACCGCGTTCGACGAGCCGTTGGTGGTGCTCCCGGTGCCGAGCTGCCCGGCAAAGCCGTTGCCCCAGCAGGCGGCGGTCCCGCCGGTGCGTACGGCGCAGGTGTGGCTGCTGCCGGCCGTGATGGAGGTCGCAGCCGTCAGGCCGGAGACCGCCACCGGGGTCGAGGAAGGATCGGTCGCTTCGTTGCCAAGTTCGCCGCTGGAGCCCCGGCCCCAGCAGACGGCGGTCTCGTCGGCGCGAAGGGCGCAGGAATGATTGGAGCCCGACGTGATGGCGATCGCGTCCGTCAGGCCGGAGACGGAGACGGGCGTAGCCGAGTCCGCCACGGAGCCGTTGCCGAGCTCGCCGTCGTTGCCTTCACCCCAGCACTGCACGCTGCCGGTGGCCAAGAGGGCGCAGGTGTGGGCGCCGCCAGCGGCAATCGCGGTGGCGCCGCTGACGCCGGTGACGGCCACCGGGCTAAACGAGTTCGCGGCGCTGCCGTGGCCGAGGCGCCCGTTGGCGCCGGTCCCCCAGCAGGCGGCCGTATCGTCGGCCATCAGAGCGCAGGTGTGGCTGTCTCCGGCGGTCAGCGCGGTGGCGCCGGTGAGATTGGCGACGGCGAGTGGGGTCGGGGCAGCCTCCATCGCGCCCACGGTGAGTTCCCCGACGGAGACCCACCCCCAGCAGGACGCGGTGCCTCCGGCCAGAAGCGCGCAGGACTGGCTGCTGCCGGCGGTGACGGCGGTCGCGCCGGTGAGGCCGGTGACGGCGACCGGCGAGGAAGCGTCGGCGGTGACCCCGTTGCCGAGCTGGCCGGCGTAGCCGTTGCCCCAGCACGCCAGGGCGCCGGTGGCGCGCAAGGCGCAGACGTGCGAGGTGCCGGCGGCGATGGCCGTGGCGTCGGTCAGGTCGCTGACGGCTAGGGGCGTTGACGAACTCGTCGCAGTCGTGCCGCTACCAAGCTGCCCGTAGGCGCCGTCGCCCCAGCAGGCGGCGGTTCCGGTGGTGCGAATGGCGCACGTCTGGTCGCCGCCGGCGGCGATGCTCGACGCCCCAGAGAGTCCGCCGACGGCAACCGGCGTGGCGGAGCGGTCGTTCCCGGCATTCCCGAGCTGGCCGGAGGAGCCTTTGCCCCAGCAGCTGACGGCCCCGCTACTCCGCAGCGTGCAGGTGTGATCCAGCCCGGCGGCGATGGCGGTCGCGTCATTGAGGCCGCTGACGGCGACGGCGCCGGAGCTGCCGGGCATGGTGCCGTTGCCGAGCTGGCCCTCGGCGCCGCTGCCCCAGCAGCTGACGCTCCCGCTCGTCAGCAGTGCGCAGGTATGGTCGCGCCCAGCGGTGACGGCCGTTGCGCCCACGACCCCCGTCGCCGACGGGCTGAAGTTGTAGCGGTAGCCCCAGCAGGTCACTCCGCTGGTGGCTCGCAGGATGCAGGTGTGCCGGCTGCCGGCGGTGATGGCGGTGGCGTCGGTTACGCCGACCACCAACACCGGTGTGGCGGAGTCAGCTTGGCTGTCGTCGCCGAGCTGACCGTCGTCGTTGAGGCCCCAGCAGGCGACCGTGCCGTTGCTGCGCAGGGCGCAGGTGTGGTTGTTGCCGGTCGCCACCGCGGTGGCGCCGGTCAGGCCGCTGACCGTCACCGGGGTGGCGCTGCTGCTGAAGCTGCCGGTGCCGAGTTGGCCCTCGCCGCCCCGGCCCCAGCACGCGACGGTTCCGCCCGTGCGAACGGCGCAGCTCTGAGTAGCGCCAACGTCGAGCGTCGAAGCGGCCGCTGGGCCTGCGACCGCCAGCACGCTAGCCAGGGCGCAGGCGGCAACCAGCCATGCCCAAAGGCGGCCGAGGTGGGGCAGGTGTCGAGAAGGTGCGCGCAAGCGTTGAGGGCTGACCGTGTCCACAGCGGTCGGTCCTCAACACGTCGGCGGGCGCCGCGAGAGACCTGACTCCGAGTAGACGAAGGGCCCCACCCTGGTGCGCCGTCGGCCCGGCAGCGGGACTCAGAGGAAGGTGAGTCCTTCGCCGCGGTAGGTCGGCACCGACCGCTCGTAGTGGGCGGCGCGCACGAGGTGCACGCGATCAAAGCGCTCGCAGAGTTCGCCGGCTTTGGTGTGGCGAAAGACGACGCGGTCGCCGATGGCGAGTTCGCGGGCCAGCTCGCCGAGGAGCGGCGTCTGGACCTCGCCTGGGCCCTCGTTGGGGTCAAAGCGCAGTCCAGGCGGCCAGACGGGCGTTGGCAAGCGGTCGGCGCCGACGGGCCCTGAGGCGATATAGCCGCCGCCAAGCACCGTGGCCACCGAGCGGCTCGGTCGGCGCACGACGGGCAGCACGAAGAACGCGGCTGGCTGCAGCGCCAGGTGGCGGTAGCCGTCGAAGAGCGTCGGGGCGTAGAAGCCCGAGCCGGCGGTGAGTTCGGTCGCGCCCTGGATCTGGCCGGAGCGCCGCAGGCTGCCGGTCCCACCGACGTTGACGAGCTCGAGCGAACCGCCGTGGTGAGCGAGCACCTCGCGGACGGCCTCGATCACGCGCGGCACGCGGTCTTGCAGTTCGGCGACGGACTTCGACTGCATCAGTTGGATCGCGAGGCCGCGGGCGCGCCGGCCTGGCGGCGCGTCGCCGACGCCGGCAATCTGGGCGTCGTAGGCCATGAGTCCGTCGACGCGCACGCCGTCGATCGCCGTAGCGAGGCCGACGAACGCTGCCACCTGTTCTGGGCTGCGCAGCGGTGAGCGCCGCGCACCGATCGCCGGCCCGCTGGCGCCCATCGGTCGCCATGAGGTGTCCACGTCGACGCACAGTGGGATCTCCACGCCAGCGGTGGTCGCCGCGGCGGCCACGAGCGCGACCTGGCGGAGGTCGTCGACCATCGGCCGGACGACGTGATCCGGGTGGTCCTTGAGGAACGTGGCGAGGTCGGCAAGGGCCGCGACGTCGACGCTGGGGTAGGCGATCAGCACGTCGCGCACGCCGTGGCTAGCGAGGTGGAGCGCCTCCCGCACGGTGAACGCCATGGCGCCGCGGATGCGGGCGTCGAGGCTGAAGGCGTGGTCGATGAGCGCGGTGCAGCGCAGCGACTTCGACGCGACCCGGATCGGGAGCGAGCCGGCCTGATCGAGCAGCATGGCGCCGTTGGCCTCGAAGGCATCCAGATCGACGTACGCCAACGGCGCAGCCTCACCGGCGAGGGCCGTGAGGTGATCGAGGCAGCGAGCCGGGAGGGCCGCGAGAGGGTCGGTCATGGGTTAGCTGCGCTCGGCTGGGGGCGGGCCGAGGACACGCCGCACGTAGTCGTTGGTGAAGAGGCCGTGCGGGTCGAGTTCGCGGCGAGCCGCTTGGAAGGCGTCCCAACCGGGGTAGCGGGGCGCGAGCGTCTCGGCCGTCTGGAAGTGGCGCTTGCCCCAGTGCGGGCGGCCCTCGTAGCCGTCCATGATCGCCTCGACGGCCCGGAAGTACGGCTCGAAGGGCATCGGCGCGAACTGGTGGACGGCGATGTAGGCGGTGTCGCGGCCCGAGGCGGTGGAGAGCAGTGCGTCGTCGCCGGCCGTCGTGCGGACCTCGATCGGGAAGGTCACGCCGATCTGGTGCGCCTCGATCATCGCCAGCACCTCGCGCAGGGCGCTCGCCGCGTGCACGCGCGGGATCGCGTACTCCATCTCGGTAAAGCGCACCTTGCGCTCGGTCGCGAAGACGCGGTGGCTGTGGTCGGTGCGCACGTCGCGCGAGAGCAGGCGGGTCATGGCGCGCGAGAGCTGGGGTGCCCGCTTCGGGGCGAGCCTGCCGGCGTGCGAGAACGCGGCGAGGCCGCGATTGGCCACGAGGTCGTCGACGACCCACTTGCGCCACGCCGGCAGCGGCGCCGGCGGGTCGTCGGTGCGGTCGCTGGCGAAGGAGAGCGCCGTCTTGGAATAGGGGAAGGCGTAGAGCTCGTAGTGGTCGTGGGTCTCCGCGAGTTCGTCGAAGCGGTCGAGGAGTTCGTCGAGTGGTCGGGGCTCCTCAACCTTGCGCAGGCGGAACGCGGGGACGGTCTGCACCGTCAGCTCGGTGATCACGCCGAGCGCCCCGATGCTGACGCGGGCGGCCCGCAGCAGCTCGCCGCTGAGGCCCGAGTCGGCGGTGAGTTCGCGGATGGTGCCGTCGGCCAGGGCGATTCGGCAGCCGACGACGTTGGCGGAGAGGTTGCGGAACTTCGCGCCCGTCCCGTGCGTGCCGGTGGCGAGGGCGCCGGCGAGCGTTTGGCGGTCGATGTCTCCCTGGTTCTCGAGTGCCAGGCCGTGCTCGTGGAGCGCCGGCCCGAGCTGGTGCAGGGGCATGCCCGCCTGCACGCGCACGAGGCCGGTGGCTGGGTCTGCGTCGACGAGCTGGGCCAGATGGCGCAGGTCGACGTGCACGCCGTCCGTCACGCACGCGTCGGTGAAGGAGTGTCCTGAGCCGATCGGGCGGACGGTCTGCCCGGCATCGCCGGCGCGGGCGATCACTTCGGAGAGTTCGCGCTCGCTGTAGGGCTGGGCGACCACGGCGGGGCTGCAGTGTTGCTGGCCGGCCCAGTTGGACCACGTCGGTTTGGGGCTGGTGGCGGCGGAAGAGGTCACGCGAGTTCGATCATGGCGCCCGGGTCGGTGGGATGCGGGCTGCCGGGCGCCAACCTAGCTCAACTCTGGACATATGTCCAGAGTTGAAGGAGAGCTTGAGCTGCCGAGCCATGACTGCTGGCTGCCGGTGGCGGGCAGTCACGGGTACGGTCCCGCCATGCAGCTGGACCTGTACGGGGCGTTCACCAAGGCGAGCCGGGTGCCGCTGGGGCGCGCGGTCGTCTCGGTGGGCTACCGCGCTGCCGCGCCGTACTTCCTCACGGCGCCGATGCGGCTGCGCGAGGTGGAGCCCGGCCACGCCGTGGCCACGATGCGCCACGTGCCCTGGGTGCGCAACCACCTTGGCGGCGTCCACGCGATCGCCCTCTGCAACCTCGCGGAGTACGCGATGGGCGCCACAGCCGAGGCCACCATCCCGGCGGCGACGCACCGCTGGATCCCGCGCGGCATGACGGTGCAGTACCTGGCCCGCGCGAAAGGTCGCATGACGGCGACGACGACGCTTGCGCTGCCGGATGCGCTGGCCGATCGCCAGGAACTCCCCGTGGAGATCTCGATCAGGAACGATGCCGGCACCGAGGTGTGTGCCGCGACGATCACGATCTGGGTCACGGCGCGCTGAGCCAGTCGGTTTGGCGCTTGTGATCAACCTGTCACCCATCTGGGCCGTCAACGCACCCGAGCGCCTGGCGCCCTCTAATCTGGCCGGTTCGTGCCGGCGACCACCCCCGCTGCGGCGCCGCTGGCGCCCCCTCCTTCGCTTGGGCGGATCGCCCGTGAGTGGGCGCGCATCGGCGTGCTGGGATTCGGAGGGCCGCCCGTTCACATCGTGATGCTGCGCGACCTCGTCGTGCGGCGCGAGCGGTGGATCGATCCCGCCCGCTTCGAGGACGCCGTCGCGGCGACCGGGTTGCTGCCGGGCCCGGCGTCGACGCAGCTGGCGATCTTCTGCGCCGGGGCGCTCGGCGGGCGGCGGGGCGCCGTGATCGGCGCGGCCGGATTCATCCTGCCGGGGCTGGTGATGGTCGTTGCGCTCGCGTCGGTGTTGCTCGCCGCCGGGGCGCCGCTGTGGGTCTCGGCGATCGGGGCGGGCGCGGGCGCGGCCGTCCCGGCGATCGCCGTGTTCGCGGGCGTGCAGCTCCTGCCAGACAGCCTGAGGCGGGCGATAGGCGCGCCCGCCCGCGTGCGCTGGGGGGCCTGGGTGCTGGCGGGCGTGGCCGGCGCGGCACTCGTCGGCGCCTACGTCGTGCTCGTCTTGCTGGGCTGCGGCGCCGCTGAGTTTGCGCGGTGGGCGTGGGGGCGTCGCGGCTCGCGGGGCGGCGGTGATGGCGCGTCGGTCAACGCCGAGACGCGTGAGCGCAGGGCCGCTCGGCGTGGCGATCGGCTGGGTTCCCCTGCGCCCGTGGGTCTGGCCGTGGTTGCCGCGAGCATCTTCGCTGGCTCGACGCTGGCCGCCGTCGCCTGGACGGCCTTCAAGGTCGGCGCGCTCTCCTACGGCGGCGGGTTCGTGATCATCCCGCTGATGCAGGCCGACGCCGTCGACGTGTACGGCTGGGTGACGCAGGCGCAGTTCCTCACCGCAGTTGCGATCGGGCAGATCACGCCTGGCCCGGTCACGAATACGGTCGCGGCGGTTGGCTGGTCGGCGGCGGGAATTCCCGGCGCGATCGTCGGCGGGCTCTTCGCCTTTGGGCCGTCGGTGATCGGCATCGCGGCGGCGGGGCGGCACTTCGAGCTCCTCCGCCAAAGCGCCGGCGCCCAGGCATTCCTGCTCGGGAGCGGCCCAGCCGCGCTTGGCGCGATTCTCGGCTCCGCAATCCCGTTGGCGATGGGGCTCGGCGAGGCGTGGCAGTGGGTGGTCGTGGTCGCGGCGCTGCCGGCGTTGCTCAGCCGCCGGGTGCCGCTGCTCGCGGTGCTGGCGTTGGCGGCGGGAGCGGGCCTGGCGGCACTCGGGCTGGGCGCCGCGATCCCGCACTGAGCGCGATGACGTCCGCCGCTCAGCCCCGCGTGGTGCGACACTGCACCCGTGGGCGCTGCGGTGGGCACCGATCACGGCCTCTCGGCCGACGCTACGCGGCGCCGCGAGCTGATCGTTGTCCTGCGGTTCTCGGTCGCGGCCGCGATCGTGACGATCGCCCTGAAGACCAGTGCCTGGGCCGTCACCGGATCGGTCGGTCTGCTGTCCGACGCCGCGGAGTCGGTCGTGAATCTCGTCGCGGCGATCGTCGCCCTCGGTGTCGTCCACTGGGCCTCACGCCCGCCTGACGAGGACCACGCCTTCGGCCATGACAAGGCTGACTACTTCTCCGCCGGGTTCGAGGGTGGGCTGATCCTGCTGGCGGCGGGCAGCATCGCGTTTGCCGCGGTCAACCGTCTGCTCGACCCCCAGCCGGTCGAGGCGATCGTGGTCGGCCTCTCCGTCACCGCGGTCGCCACGGTGATCAACTTCGTGATGGCGCGGCGGCTCGTCTCCGTCGGGCAGCGCCACGGCTCGGTCGTGCTCGAGGCCGACGGCCAGCACCTGATGACCGACGTGTGGACCTCGATCGGCGTGGCCATCGGCGTGGCGGCCGTCGTGCTCACGGGCTGGGAGTGGCTGGACCCGGTGATTGCCCTGATCGTCGCCGTGAACATTCTCGTGACGGGTGCTCGCCTGGTGCGCCGCTCGGCCGACGGCCTGATGGACCGCGCGCTGGAGCCCGACGAGCTCACGCGGATCGAGGCGGTCCTGGCGGGGTTTGCGACCGACGAGGTGCAGTTCCATGCGTTGCGCACGCGCCGAGCCGGGCGGAGGGCGTTCGTCTCGCTCCACCTGCTCGTCCCCGGCGACTGGAGTGTGCAGCGCGGCCACGACCTCGCCGAACTCGTCGAGGCGGCGCTCGACGACGCCCTCGAGGGCCTCACGAACATCTTCACGCACCTGGAGCCGCTCGACGATCCGGTCTCCCAGGAAGACATCGAACTCGATCGCGCGCGCCACGCCTGAGGTGGGACGGCGCCGCCGCGCGGCAGCCCTGCAGGCGCGTGTTCGCGCGGCCGAGAAGGAGGGGCGGGGCGCTGGGGGAGGCGCCCCGCTCTCTCCTGTGCCGCCACTATGCCGAAAGTGGCGCCCATTGACAACTTCCCTGGACGTTAATCCAAACCAAATGGTCAGATGGAGGCGTGCCGTCGGTTGGCCTCCCGGCCTACGATGGTGCGCGTGGGCGTGAGCGACACCGCAGACTCCGAGTACCGGACCTACCGCGTGGTACCTGTGCAGCGCCGAGAGCGCGCGGCGACGGCGTCGATGCTGGCCGAGGCGTTTCGCGACGACGAACTGAGTCGCTGGATCTATGCCGACCATGCCTCGCGGCTGCGCTGGGTCCGCGCCGATTTCCGGTTGCGGCTCGCCCAACACGGCCCGGATCGGCTGACGTATGCCACCGACGATCTCTCCGGCGCGGCCGTCTGGGCGGCGCCGGGTGAGTGGAAGGGGCATGCCCGCGGCCAGCTGCGGGCACTGCCGGCGCTCTGGCGTGTCGCGCTCAACCAGGAGCGGATCGGTGAGATTCAGCGCGAGCTCGACCGTCGTCACCCAGGCATCCCACACCTGTACCTCGCGTTGCTTGGCGTGAAGGCCGAGCGGCGCCGGGAGGGTGTTGGCGGTGCCGTGCTCGCGCCAACGCTGAGTTATGCCGACGAGCGCCGACTACCGGCGTACGTGGAGGCCGGCAGCGCTGAGGCCGCGGCCTTCTACGCTCGCCTGGGCTTTGATCTTCACGGCGAGGTCAGGCTGTGTGGCGCACCGGTCGTCTACCTGATGTGGCGCGAGCCGGCGTGATCGTCGGCGGCTTCTTCTCCGACGTCTCAAGCTTCTTCTCGAGCCTGTCTGACGTCCACCTTCTGCCGCTGCTGATCGGCATGGCGCTGTTCGTCGCCTACCTGTCGCTGCGAGCGCTCGCGTTCCGCAACATCCTGCAGGACGCCTATCCGACCGAGCGCGTGCCGTACCTGAAGATCTGGGGCGCGTACCTGGCGGCCTACGGCTTCAACAACGTCATTCCGGCGCGCGGTGGCGACGTGCTGAAGGTCTACCTGGTGAAGACCTCGGTGCCGGGCAGCTCCTACCCGACGATCGGTGCGGCGCTGCTCGTGGAGGCGATCTTCGACCTGTGCGCCGGGTTCGTCGCGGTGGTGTTTGCGATTGCGATGGGGGTGTTTCCGGAGCCGCCATCGTGGGTGTCCCTGGACGCCGTCGACCTGAGTTTTGTGGTCGTCGATGGGCGGCGGGCGCTCTTCATGTTGACGGCGGCGATCGTCTTCCTGCTGGTGGTCTTCTCGCTGGTGGCACTGCGGGTGCGGACCTTTTGGATGCGGGTGCGCCAGGGGTTTGCCGTCCTGCGCGACCACCGGCGCTACCTCAAGCGGGTCTGGGGGATCCAGGGCATCGGGTGGCTTGTGCGCGGCGCCGCATTTTTCTTCTTGCTCAAGGCGTTTGGGATGCCCGCGACGGTCGAGAACGTGCTGTTTGTGTTGTGCGCCAATGCGGTCGCGGCGATCTTCCCGTTCACGCCAGGCGGCGCTGGTGTGGTGCAGGCGCTGCTGCTGGAGCTCTTCCGTGGTGTGGCGGCCGGCGCGACGATCGCGGCCTACGGCGTGGGTCAGCAGGCGACGATCGCGGTCGTGTCGCTCGCCGTCGGGTTTTTGGCGCTCGTGTTCGTCTTCGACATTCGATCGTTCCGCGAGGTGATCGAGCGTGGCCGCGCCGACCGCGAGGCCGATCGCGAAGCTGAGCGCGCAGCGAAGATCATGGATGTCGACGCCGATGTGCACGGCGTTGCCGGCACGGCCGAGGCGGGCCCGTCATCGGTCGTCGACGACTGGCTCGAGTCACCGGCGGAAGCTGGGTCGGGCGGCGGCACGGCTACTGGCGGCGCGGGCACGGCCACGGCGATCGGGTCCAAGGGCCCAGGTCGCTCGACCGGTGCCTCCGACGACCCGACCGAGGTCAAGGACTACGGCGCCGACCGCACCCAGGTGCGTGGCGACGACTGGCTGGCCGAGGAACTCGAAGAGGGTCGTGCCCGAGAGGCCAGGCGCAACGCACGCAGCCGCTGGCGGCGGCGCGGGTAGCCGCAGGCGGCGTTTGCGCTCGTTGGCGGCGGTGGATTTGAGATCGCTTCGGGGCCGGTGGGCGCTTGATCGGCGAGGGCGGAGCGTGTTTGTTCGAGGCGGGCCTGGGGGTGTTTGAGCTGGCGGGCGGGCTGCAACCGCTGGGGGTTGCAGTCGTGTCGCCGATCACGCAACCGCAGGCGGTTGTATTTACCTGACATAACGCGCCCCGTGGTGCCCTTCGCGTTGAAACCGCCGCACGTCCGGCGGTTTCAACGCGACCCCACCCTCGCATGGCGTTATGTCAGCCAAGTGCAACCCCCACAGGTTGCGCCGCGCCCGGCGCCCGCAGGCGCCGCAGCGATCCAAGTCCCGCCGCCGCCAACCAGCGCAACCCACGACTCCGCCCGCCCTCGGTGCGGCGGCGCCCAGATTCCCCGAAGCGATCGAAGTCCCACCGCCGCCAACGGCCCAAACGCCGCCCCGCCAAGGACCCCGACCCCACGACGGCGAGAACGCCGCCAAAGACCCAGACCCCAATGAGAAGACGCCGGCGCCGCCAACGGCCGCTCGCGGCGCATGGGCCGGCCAGCGCTGGCGCCGCCAGCAGCAGGCCCGGGTGGGGTGGTCGCTTCAGGGAGAGTCCGCGTCGCGATGTACGTTTCCGGCCGCTAGGCCGTAAACGGACCTCGCGATCCGCGTCCCAGAAGCGACCACCCCACCCGGGCCGTCAAGCTGACGAACCCAGTCCGGACGCACCAAGGCGCCCCGACTCGGCCGCCTACTTCAACCCTTGGCGCGCCTCTCGCACCAGCGTGACCGACTCGGGGAAGATCCGGGCGATGACGGCGCGGATCTGCTCGGCCTGCTGGTCGGCGGTGCCTTGCACGTTGACGCGGTTGACGGCGGCGACCGTCATCTGCACGGCGAGCTGGATCGCGTTGTCTGCCCACGCGAGGCTCTGCTGTCCTTGAAGCTGCTCGGCCATCTCGGCCATGCGCTTTTGGAACTCGTCTGGGTCACCGAACAGGTTGAAGCCTTCCATGCCTCCGACGATAGCTCGCGGCGCGCCCCGGCCGCGCCGATGCGCCACTCTGAGCGCGCGCGTGCCTGCCTGGCGAGGGACGGCGTGGGATCAGCCGTTGGCCGAGAGGCGGGCCCGTAGCTGGCGGACGGGAGCGGCGCGGGCGTCGATGATGAGCTGCGGGAGGTGGGCGCGCAGCTGGCGGCGCGTGAGCGCGGAGGCGGCCTCCCCGGTGTGCAGCACGAGGTTTGCGCCCGCCTCGACGGCTCGGGGTGCCACGCGCGCGCGGCCAGCGAGCGCGCGGGCTTCGAGGGCGTCGGTGATGAACGGGCCACCTGCTCCGGCGCCGCGTGCCGCCTCGTACGTTGCGGGGCTGAGCAACGCCGGCGTTGCTCCGGTCAGTGCGGGGTAGGCGGCGTTGGACACCATCGTCAGCGTCCCGGGTGCTGCCGTCGTGGCGGTCGTCGGCGCCAGTTCCGCCGGCGAGGCGCCGCCGCACTGCCGGTAGGGCTCCCAGCTCTCTTCGAGCGCGGCACGCGAGAGCCCGATCGTGACCTTGCCGTCGTCGGTGTTCGTGCGTCCTCCGCCGCCGAGCCCAGGGAAGTGCTTGAGCGCCGGGACGACGCCGGCCTCACCGAGTCCACCGGCGAAGGCACAGGCGTTGCGTGCCACCGTGCTGGCCGTCGTCCCAAACGTCCGTGTCCCGAGGAAGTTTGAGGCGGTGGTCGGCACGTCGGCGACCGGTGCGAGGTCGACGTTGACGCCGCGCGCGAGGAGGTCCCTCCCGGTTCCGAGGCCTTGCGTGCGCACGCCGGCGACGCCGAGCCCAGCCATGGCACGGGCCGAACGCGTCGGCCGTGCCGACGCGAAGCGCTTCACCGTCCCGCCCTCCTGGTCGACCATGATCAGCAGCGGCAGCTGCCCGCCCGCCTTTGCCGCCGCTTGGAGCGAGCCGGTGAGCTGCCGCACCTGCGTCGTCGACGCGATGGAGCGGCCCATCAGGATCACGCCGGCGATCTCGCCCTCTCGCGCCCGGCGCAGCAGCGACGCTGACGCCGTGCGCCCGTTGACGCCCGAGATCACGAGTTCGCCAGCGTCGGCGGCGCCACCGGCCCCGGCGGGCGACGTTGACGCGGGCGTGGTCGCCAGCTGGGCGGCCGCGACGGCGTCGCGACGCTCCGCATTCCAAGCCGCGCCAAACCCGAGTGCTGCGCCAACGACGCCGATGCCGAGCAGGGCGCGCCGCTGGCGTGCCGCATAGCTCGCCATGCCGAGAACGCTACTGCGCGGCGGGAATCACCTTCGGCGCACCGAAGGCGTGCAAGACAGCCGGGATCTCGATCGACCCGTCCTCCTGCTGGTGGTTCTCGAGGATCGCGATGATCGTGCGGCCGACGGCGACCGCCGTGCCGTTGAGCGTGGCGACCGGCTCAGGCTTGCCAGGTTTGCCCTCGTCGTCGAGGGGGCGGTAGCGGGCGTCGAGTCGACGCGCCTGGAAGTCGGTGGTGTTGGAGCAGGACGTCAGCTCGCGCCAACGCTGCTGGCTGGGGAGCCACACTTCGCAGTCGAACTTCTTGGCCGCTGGGGCGCCGAGGTCGTCGACGGCGATGTTCACCACTTGGTAGGGCAGCCCGAGGTCGGTGAGGATCGATTCCTCGATGGCGAGCAGGCGCTCGTGCTCATCTTGAGCCAGTCCTGGCTCGACGAACGCAAACATCTCGACTTTGTCGAACTGGTGCACGCGGAACAGGCCCTTGTCGGCGGCGCCCGCGGCGCCAGCCTCGCGGCGGAAGCACGGCGAGAAGCCGGCGTAGCGCAGGGGCAACGCGGAGACGTCCATGATCTCGTCGGCATGCAGCGACGCCAGCGCGACCTCGCTCGTCCCCACCAGGTAGAGGTCGTCGGCGGGCAGGGTGTAGATCTGCTGCTCGGTGTCTGGGAAGTAGCCGGTGCCCTCAAGCGCCGCCTCGCGCACGAGCACCGGCGGGATGACCGGCGTGAACCCCTCGCCGGAGAGTTTGCTCATCGCCCACTGCACGAGCGCGAGCTCGAGCATCACCAGGTGGCCCTTGAGGTAGGCGAAGCGCGAGCCAGAAAGCCGGGCGCCTGCCTCCATGTCGACCATGTCGCCGGCGAGCGCCAGGTGATCTTTCGCTTCGAAGCCCGGGCCACCGTCGACCAGCCACTTCGACCCGTTCTGCACTTCGCGCACGACGGTGTCGACCGGGGTCGACGTGGGATCCGGGAGGTTTGGAACGAGCAGCAGTGCCGTGGTGAACTCGGCTTCGACGGCGTCCAGCTCGGCTTTGAGCGACTCCGCCTCGACCGAGGGCTCCTTCGCCCACGCGGTGATCTGCGCGCGCTGCTCGGCGGCCTGCTCGGGCGGCAGTGCGCCGAGCTCCTTCATCTTCGCGCCGACGTCCTTGGAGCGGCGTTTGGCCTCGGCTCGCAGATCTTCGACCTGCGGGACGAGCGCACGGCGGCGCTCGTCGAGTGCGAGGACGCGGTCGAGTCGCTCGCCGGTTCCCTCGCCGCGGCGCTCAAGCGCGGCGCGGGCGGCATCCGGGTTGGCGCGCAGCGCCTTGAGATCGAGCATGGCGACCGGACTCCGCGGAGTGCCGGGGAACTACTCGCCGTCGGGCGTGGTCGCGCCCTCAGGCGTCGTCGCGGCCTCGGGCGTCGTCTCAGCAGCGTCAGGATCCTTCGGCGCGGGGCCGGCGATCGTCTTCACGTCTTTGCCGGCGTTGGCGGCGAGGAAGCGCGCGACCGCCTCAGCTTCGGCGCCGGTGACGATGTTCTGCGGCATGATCTTGCCGCTGAACCCACCGTTGCGCAGGGCGTAGAGGACGTTGGCCTCCGTCTCCTTGCGCTGGTTGAAGTTCGGTCCGTCGGTGATTTCCTTGTCCGACGCTTTGATGTTGGAGCCGTGGGCTCCGACGACGTCGAGCGTGTGGCACCCCGAGCAGCGCTGATCAAAGATCTTGGCGCCCTCGTAGTAAGGGTCGCTCTTGGAGATGGCAATCTCCTGCGATCCACAAGCGGAGAGAGCGAGAAGCGGGCTGCAGACGAAGGCGAAGGCAGCGATGCGGGCGGCGTGACGCATGGCCGAGCAGACTATACGGGAAGATGGTTCCATGCCGGCTCCGACCGCACAGCCCCCGAGCCCTCCCCGCACTCCGCGTGCCCCACGCCGCCGCCGCGCGGGGCGTCGCGTCACCGGAGGCGCCCGCCTGACGGCGCTGCAAGCGCAGGTGCTGATCGTCGGGGCGGTGCTCCTGCTGACGCTCCTCTACCTGCTCTATTTGCGGGCCGGCGACGACGGGATGGTTCGCATCCAAGGCAACCGCGTCGACGTGGAGCTGCGCGAGTTCTCGCTCACCCCGCAGTCGATCAGCGTCAACCAGGGGACGCTGGCGGTCTACGCCACGAATAAGGGCCAGCAGGTCCACAACTTGCAGATCGAGACGATCGTGCAGACGTCGTCCGATGAGAAGGCCGACAACCTCATGGCGATCCAGGCGATGCGTCCGGGGGAGACGAAGAGCAACAACGTCACGCTGCCGCCCGGCAAGTACAAGTGGCGTTCCTCGATCGCCAACGACGACGACCTCGGGATGTATGGCTACATCGAGGTCAGGCAGTAAGACGCTCGTCGGGCAGGGCGATAGCGTCTAGTGGCGATGGTCGGTCAGCAAGAGTTTCGCGATGCCTTCGGGTCGTTCCCGACGGGCGTCGCCGTCGTCACGGCCGCCGGCGCCGACGGCCCAGTGGGTCTCACGACGAACGCGCTGACGAGCGTGTCGCTGGATCCGCCGCTCTTTCTCGTCTGTTTCGCACGCACATCGCGCACCCTCCCGGTCGTCCGGGAGGCTGGCCAGCTCGCCGTGAGCGTCCTGCGGGAGTCCCAGCGGCACATGGCGGCCCGCTTTGCCAGCAAGCATGAGCCGGCACACAAGTTCCAGGGCATCCACCTCGACGACCTCGCCGGCGTCCCTGCGATCTCGGGCGCTGCAGCGGTCTTCGTCGGCACGATCCAGCAGCTCGTCCATGCCGGCGACCACGAGATCGCGATCTGCCTCTGCACCCACGTCGAGTACGACGACGACGCAGCACCCCTCGCCTTCCACCACGGCCAGTTCGGCGCCGTGACGAGCGAACCCGAGCAGCGGCCGGTGGCCTAGCGCAGAGGGCGGCTTCGCTGCGCGGGCTGGTTGGTGCCCAGGCGCCGCCAGCGACTTCGACTCTGGCGCGCCCTCAGCCGGTGATGACGGCGCGCCAGGCCAAGAACGCGATCACGCCAGCTGCGGTGGCGACGACGGCCATCTCGCGCAGGACGACCTCGTGCGCAATGCCCATTGCAATCCGATTGCCATCGACGTCGCCGCTCGTCACCGACGCTCGCAGCGCCGCTGCGCTGTCGAAGCCGTGGCGCTCCAAAACGGTCTGCGCGGCGACGAGCCGGAGCTGCTCGGCGAAGTAACTCACGGCGATCGGCGTGAGGATGTAGACCCAGACCAGCCCGTCGGCCGGTGGGTCGGCAACGAGCGCGTAGACGCCACAGAACACCGCGTATGCAGCCGCAATGCCCTGGCCCGCGCGTGCCGGCCACCAGAACAACGGCCCCGGTCGGCCGAGTAGCCAGAGCAGCAGGCCGAGGATCGCAGCGACCAAATTGACGGCGCCGACGATCAGCGCGCCGATCACATACGGGTCGGCGATCACGCCGACGACAACCGTTTCATCACCCATCGAAGGTCCAATCGTGACGCTCCGAGACCCAGTTCGGCGTCACGTGCCATGCGCCACGATCTAGGCGTTCCCCGCCGCCGGTGCTAGAACTGGGGTCGTGCTGCAGAGTTACCTGCCGGCGCTCGTCTTCATCGGCGTCGCCACGCTTATCGGAATCACCTTCGTCGCCGCGGGCGCCGTGATCGGTCCGAAACGGGCAATTGCGCACAAAACCGATGCGTACGAATGCGGTCTGCCGTCCGACGTGAAGTCCGGATTCCGCTTCGGCGTGAGCTTCTACCTCGTCGCGATGCTCTTCATCCTGTTCGACATCGAAGTGATCTTCCTCTACCCGATTGCCGTGCAACTCGGGGCCTTTGGGGTGTTCGCGTTGATCGAGACGATCGTCTTCATCGCGCTGCTGTCGGTCGCGCTGATCTACGTGTGGCGGCGAGGAGCCCTCGAATGGAAGTAACCCGCGCGCTCAATGGCGAGACGGACTCCGGCGACGATCTGAAGATCCGCCAACTCGAGTCCCAGCGGATGCTCCGCGGCGACATGTCGGAGGACGAACTCGAGGAGTACGTCCGGAGCCGCGTCCTCACCACCACGCTCGACGCCGCCCTCACCTGGGCGCGCTCCAACGCCATTTTCCCGGCGACGTTCGGCCTGGCGTGCTGCGCGATCGAGATGATCACGCTCGTCGGCTCCCGCCTCGACATTGCCCGCATCGGCTCCGAAGCCATGCGCGCCAGCCCGCGCCAGGCCGATCTCCTCATCCTCTCGGGCCGCGTGTCGATCAAGATGGCGCCGATCATCCGCCGCATCTACGACCAGATGCTCGAGCCGAAGTGGACCATCGCGATGGGCGCCTGCTCCTCCTCGATGGGCGTCTTCAACAACTACGCGATCGTCCCGGCAGACAAGTTTCTCCCCGTCGACGTGCACGTGCCCGGGTGCCCGCCGCGCCCAGAAGCCGTGATGTACGGAATCCTCAAGCTCCGCGACCAGATCCAGTCCAAGCCCGACCTTGGCTGGCGTGCCCGCTACGACGCCGGCGAGACGATCGAGGTGCTCGGCACCGAGGGCGTCAGCGGCGGCGGACGTTCGATCACCACCCGCCAGCACCAGCCGCAGATGCCGGCCCCCAGCGCCGCGCAGTTCCTCAAAGAGGCGAGCATCGCGGCCGCGCCCGGCCTCGTGCTCCCGCCGACCGCGGGCCCGACGCGTGCCTGATCCCACCGGCCTGGAACTCCTCGCGAGCGTCGTCCGTTCACGGCTGGGCGAGGAGGCCGTCATCCAGACGGTCCACCACCGCAGCCACGGGACCATCGAGGTCGAGCCCGCCCACGTCGGCGCGACGCTCGAGCTGATGCGCGACGAGGGCTACCGCTTCCTCTCCTCCGTCCACGGGGCCGACCACTACCCCGAAGAGCCGCGCCTCGCCGTGCACTACGAGCTGCTCGACATGAACCGCCCGGATCGCGTGAACGTGAAGGTCCGCGTCCACACGGACTCGCCGCACGTCGACTCCGTCGCGCCCAAGTGGCCGACGGCCGACCATCAGGAACGTGAGATCTACGACCTCTTCGGCGTGATCTTCGACGGCCACCCGGACCTTCGCCGCATCCTCATGCCCGAGGATTACGAGGGCCACCCGCAGCGCCGCGACTTCCCGATCGGTGGCGAGCCGATTCTCTTCACGCACCACGAGGCCGAGGGCGAGCACTACCCGCGATGACCGCCCCCTCCAAGGCAGAGCAGGCCGCCCTGGCCGACTACCGCAAGCTCGAGGAGTCGGTGACGATGTCGCCGATCGAGCGCGTCGGAGAGTCCGAAGAGCTCCTCACCATCAACATGGGGCCGCACCACCCGGCCACCCACGGCGTGCTGCGGCTGCTCGTCACCCTCGACGGCGAGATCGTCCGCGATCTCCGCCCCCTGATCGGCTACCTGCACACCGGCATCGAGAAGACCGCCGAGGACAAGTCGTACTGGAAGGTCATCCCCGTCGTTGAGCGGATGGATTACCTCGCCTACTACTTCAACTCCATGGCCTACGTCAGCGCCGTTGAGGAGCTCGCCGAGGTCGAGGTTCCCAAACGCGCGCAGTACCTCCGGGTGATCCACATGGAGCTCAACCGGATCATGAGCCACCTGTTCTGGTTCGGCACCAGCTGCCTCGACATCGGCGCCATGAGCCTGCTCTGGTACTCCCTCCGCGAGCGCGACACCATCCTCGACCTCTTCGAAGCGTCGTCCGGCCAGCGGATGCACACGCGCTACTTCCAGATCGGTGGCGTGGCCGAGGACATCCCAAACGGTTGGGCCGCGAAGGCCAAGGCGTTCGCCGAGCAGCTCCCCGGCCGTATCGATCAGTTCCGCGACCTGATCTACAACAACGAGATCGCCCTCCAACGCCTCAAAGGCGTGGGCATCGTCAGCTCCGAGCGCCTCCTCGAGCTCGGCGTCACCGGCCCGCTGTTGCGCGCCTCCGGCATCGAATGGGACCTGCGCAAAGCAGCGCCCTACTCGTCCTACGACGACTTCGACTTCGGCGTTCCGCTCGGCGCCGTGGGAGACAACTTCGACCGCATGGCCGTTCGCCTCTCCGAGATGGAAGAGTCGGCCAAGATCATCATCCAGGCCGTCGACAACCTGCCGGGCGGCCCGACGATCACCGACGACCGCAAAGTCGCCCTCCCACCGCGCCACGAGCTCGCCACCTCGATGGAGGCGCTCATCCACCACTTCAAGCTCGTCACCGAAGGCATGCGCGTGCCGCCCGGCGAGCTCTACACGGCCATCGAAGGCCCCCGCGGCGAGCTCGGCTGCTTCATCCGCGCCGACGGCTCCGCCAAACCCGCCCGCGTCCACATCCGCGACTCCAGCTTCGTGAACCTGCAAGCCATCGCCGACATGTGCCGCGGCAGCTACGTCGCCGACCTCATCGCGACGCTCGCCATGCTCGACCCGATTCTCGGCGGCATCGACCGCTGAATCACCCCTGGCTTGCTCTCGCTTGCAGATTTCGTCCGGGTGAAACCGACAGGGCCCAAGGCCTGAGTCGGCTCCACCCGGACGAAATCTGCGGCGCGATCGCTGCGCCAGGAACGATTCAGTGGATGGGTGAACCTTGGGCTACTCGCAGCCCGTCCAGTTCACGACGAATCCGCTGAGCTTCTTCTTCGCCGTGCGGGCAATCACGGTGGGGAAGCGGCCAGGCGCGCACCCGATGCGGTGGGTGCTGAGGACGAAGCCGTTTCGGAACGGCGTGTAGTTCACGTCGAAGTTGATGCACTCGTTGGCGCGGCAACGATGTTTGGCTCTCTCCGCGATCGCCGACGAAGGTGAGCCCAGTGTGAGGCCGCCGCCCTTCATCCACCACACCGGCCCCAGCAGGTCTGCGCGAAGGAACTGCCCCGTCGTGCAAGGGTCGGCAGCCTCGTCTCCGAACGTCGAAGTCCACATCGTCAATCCGATCGCGTCCCACGTCAGCCTGCAGTTCGGCGTGTCTTCGCTCTCGGAGGAGTCTGGCTGGCCGTACTTCGCGATGAACGCGTCGACGGTCCCCTGGGGGACACCACCGATCGTGCCGCCAAGGGTGACGCGGTAGGCGGGATCTGATGCCGGCGCGGGGGACTGTGCCGCCGCCGAGCCTGCAGTGCCAAAGGTGGCGACGGCGAGCATCATCGCTCGCAAGGTGTAGCTACTGAGCACGCGGAACATCGCTGATAACCGTACGCGCATGGCACCAATCCTGCCCACTTGAGGCGCGACTGGGCCTGCGATCAGACGCCCTCACCGGGTGACTCACCCCCGTTGATCCGGAGTGATCTCGAGACATAGCGTGGCGATCACCGGGGTGTCCCGGCTGCACCGCCCCGCTTTGCATGTCTCTTGTTGCCCGCCCCGCGTCTCGCACGCGACCCACTGGACGTCCGATCGTCATGTCGCGGAACACCGCACGGACGCGCCGACGCGACGTCCAGGAAACGTCTCCTGCCGAACGCGCCTCCCTGATCTTCGGGGCGCGAGCCGAGGAACTCGAGCGGATCAAGTGCCGCCGCGACGCTGCCGTACCGTCGGCGCTTCGCTGCTTGTCGTGGATCGGCGTCATGCTGGCCGCCCAAGCCGTCCGCCCCGCACGCGTCGTCGTTGACGTCCCCTCCAACGACCCGCTCGACAGCCGAGCAGAACGGGCCATCCGACGCCTCGTCACGATCGCCCCCGGTGTCTCGCTGACCGTCGTCGCGGACGACCCCACCCCCGACCAGTGGACGAGACTCCGGCGCGCCGGTGCGCAGACGATCGTGACGCCCGACGGTACGGTCCTCCCAGCCGGACGCCCGCGCTGGAAGGTGCAGGAATGGGAGACGTGGCTGCTTGAGACCTGCGGGCTACGGGCCGACCAAGACACCGAAGCGATCCTGCTGCACCTCGCGTCGGCGGGTGAACGCGGCGCCTGCTCCGACGACCTCGTGCGCCGAGGCCTGGCCGCGAGCCGGCCGGCGGCCGTCCGGCGACTGCGGGAAGTGAGCAAACAACTTGGCGGCGAGGAATACCGCAGCCCTGGCATCGTCGCTCGCGAGGCGCACCGTGCGATCGTCGGCCTCTCGTCTGCCCGGCCACTCAACGTCGCGCTCGCCATCGATCCGCCGATCCTCACCTCCGCGCTGAGGTTGGAACGGTCGCCGTCGGTCGCCGTAGCCGCCGGGTTGACGTCTGCCGAGATCGATGCGCTACGCGACCTCGCGCGACGGGTCTCCGACGTCGAACGCGACGTCGGAGCGCCCCACGGTGGAGCCTCACGCGACGAACGCGACTGGGCCGCCGGCCGCCGCGCCGCCGAACTCGGAGCGGATGCCGGAACCATCGCGAGCCTCAAAGCGCAATGCCTCACAGACGCACAAGGCGCCGCGCTCGCCATCGGAGACGCCCTCCATGAAGCCCCCGACGCGCCGCGAGCTCGGCTCGCGGCGGCGATCGAAGCGCTGGCCGTTCTGCCCGAGAGCGTCCGCCCGACCTGGAGCACCGGAGCCGGAGGCGAGTCGTGGAACGCCGAACGACCGTGGATGATCGCGAACGCTGATGCCTCGCTGCTCCCCGACGGCCTCGCTCGCCGCCTCACCTCCGAACTCGACGAGCTCCTCGTCGCCCACGGCGCACTTGACCGCTGGGTAGAGTCGGGACGTGGCGGTTCCACCCAGTCTTGACGGTTGGACCCGGCCAGCTCGGCCGCTGGCCCTCCGCACCATCATGCAGATGGACGTCCGCGTTCCGCACCTCGTCGTCGAGCACCCCGAATATGGGGCGCTGTACCGAGCCGTACCGGAGCAGGGTCGGCTGACGGTCGGTCGCGCCGCATGGTGCGACATCGTCATCGGCTGGGACCTCTCAGTGTCGCGTACCCACGCGATCATCGAACGGTATGGCCCGGTGCTGACGATCGAGCCGGCTGGCGAACCGACGAATGCGCTCGCCATCGGCGACGTCGCGCTGCGCGGACGCGTCCCGCTGGACGACCAACAACCCATCAGACTCGGCGAGACCACGCTCTACGTCAGGCTCCCGCCCGAGGCGGCCGCCCACCGGACGGTGCGGCTGGAATCGGAGGCACAGGCCGAACCGAGCGCCGCGCTCACCCGCCGCCAGCGCGACGTCGTCCTCGCGCTCGAGGCAGAGCCGTCCGCGACCAATCGCGAGCTGGGGCAACGCCTCGGGCTCAGCGTCGAGACGATCCGGACCCACCTCAAGGACGCGACGCGCAAAGCACGAGAAGCTGGAGCCGACGACCTGATCGATCGCAGCCGACTTCCCGCCGCTCTTCGCAACGCTGGGCTGATCGATCAGCCCAGCGTTCCCGACGACACGACTCCGCCAGACCAAGCGCCGCGATAGTCCACGATCCAGGGCTAAGGCGCCACGTCTGAGTACGGCGGGCAGTACGGCAGCCCCAGACCGCCGCGGAAACGGACCTGAACGAAGGCCTCGTTCACGTAGCCGTAGGTGCCGTTGTCGAGCTGGACCCCGTACCAGCGCCGGGACCGCACGTAGTCAGGGTCGGTGCTCGTCGGGCCGCCGTTGGCGAGTTCGTCGCCCTGGGTCCAACACACCGCGCCGTCCCACGTGCCCTCTGAGAATCGGCCAGGGTCAGCGGCGACCGGGACCATGCAGTTACGCCGCGAGCACCCAGCCCACGGGCGCGTCTGCAGGCGCACCGGTTCGGAATCCTCAAGCAACCCGTTGCCGACGTCGTACCGGTTGTCGGCGGCGATGGTGGCCTTGCCGACAGCCTCTCCGCTGGCCGGCGGACTGGCGAGTTCAAGGGGCGGACAGTTCGGAAGGCCGAGGCCACCGCGGTAGGCGGCGTTGATCCAGGTCTCGGGCAGGTAACCAAAGGTGCCGTCGGCGAGTTCCGTGCCGTACCAGAGGTTCGAGGTGTACAGCTCTGGATTGGCATCGTCGGCGGAACTGCCCCAATTGCCGTTCGTCATGGTGTCACCGCGGATCTGGCAGGTTGCGGCATCGAAGATGCCCCCCGAAAACCTCCCCGGGTCCTTCGCCAGCGGAACGACGCAGCCCCGGGAGTAGCAGTAGGCCCACGGGCGCGTCTGCAAACGCAGCGGGCTGGGATCCTCGACCATCGACAGGCCGTTCGTCACGCGGTTGTCGACCACCAGCGGAATGCGGGTCCCGGACGGCGGGGCCACCGGTGGGTCGGGCGGAGTCGCCGCAGGGTGCAGACCGCCACCGGCCGGCAAGTCCTGGCTCTGGGGCGCCTGCGAGGCTGCCGCCGGAGCGGCCGGTGGGAAGCCCGGCCACGCGGCCGGTGCCCACGCCCAGCCGAGGTAATTCTCCCGCCACAGCGCGACGTCCTTGATCCGGTCGATGCGAACGGTTGCCAGTGCCGACACCATCCGCCCGTCGCCGAGTGAGAGTCCCACGTGGCCGTAGCTCTGGCCGCGGACGCCTGCAACATGGAAGAAGACAAGCGAGCCCGCTGGCGCGCTCGCGGGCGAGCCGCCCCTGCCGCGGAGATCCAGCGCATCCGCAGCAGACTGCGCCGTCGGATACCCGGCGCTCGGAGCGTTGTACGCGTTCGCGGCGAAGCGCAGGCACCACAAGGCATAGTCCTCGCGACCGACCTGCTTCAGTGCCCACTGCAGCGCGCGGGCGGCGCGCTCCGGGGTCGACGCACCAAGTCCGTCGAGTCGCTCCGGGGCAAACGGTGGGGCACCCTTGGCGTCTTGGTCGACGGACGGCTTGCGCCACGCGGATGGCTTGCGGCCACGAAACGCGTAGGCCGACAGGGTGGTTGTCAGCGAGGGGCGCCGGCCGAGGGCCTTGCCCGCGAGGACTCGCAGCGCAAACGGCTGCGACGCACGGGCTCCGCACTTCAGCTGGAGCGTCCAACGGCCCGCGATGGCGGTGGCATCCGTTCGGCCGCGAACGCCCGTTCCGGCGACGCGCAGACCGCTGACGGACAAGCGCCGCAGCACGCCCGTCGGTGAGGTAGTCAGGAGCTCACAGCCTTGGCCCGTGGCAGTCGTGGTGGCCGTCAGCGAGAGCATCCGGCCCGCCACGACTTCGTCTGGCCCACTGAGCGTTGGCGCCGGTGGAACAGCTGCATCAGCGGGATGCGGTGCCGTCAGCAGCACCGCAAAGGCGCTGGCAAGAAGGAGGGTGACTCGGGTCATGTTGGCGGCGTTCACTGGTCGAACCGTGGGCGGGATGAGGAGGGTGCGGTCTGGGCGTTGGACGAGGGGCTTTGCGGCAGGTGCCGTGCTCGCAGCACGCCGCTTGCGAGCAGGAACCGGAACCGCTCTCGGACGGCTTCGCCACCAGAGACGGTCGAGGTGATCGACAGCCGGCTCGCCTTGGTGATGACCGCGCGGGGGCGCAGCTGGAGCGTGGCGTCGCCGGCTGCGCCGTAGGATGCGCGAGCCGTCCTGGTGGGCTTTCCGGGGGTGCGGAGCATGGCCACGACTTCGGTACCGGCGGCTAGCTCTGGGACCAGCACGGTCCGCAGCCAGCCCAGGGCGTCCGTCGCTGGTCGCTTGGCACGGGCTTGCGTCGCGAAGAACGGCGTGAGAGCAGACGGCAGCGCGCTGAGGTCGCTGAGCGGTCCGGCGGTCGTGCGACCCGCACAGCCCGTCAGGGCGTAGTCATCAACCATCGCCGCATCGGGCTGTGCTGCGCCGGCGCTTCGGAGCAATAGCCGCGTCTGGTGCCGCACATCGCAGCGCTCAAGCATGCGGAGCGCCGATCCGCCCTGGCGACCCCAGAACCGAAGCGTCAGGCTCTGCGGTACCGCGCTGACGTCGCCAGCCTCGGTCGATCGCAGGCCGGGCCAGGCGGTCACTCGCAGCACCTGGCCCCCGTACGGGCCGGTGAGGAGATCGAGGGTGGCGGACTGGGTTGGTAGTCCCGCACCAGCCTGCCCGAACGTGGCCGCGAGCTGGGTTGGGCCGGCAAAGGCCAATGTGCCGGACTCCTTGATGGTTCCTAGCGGCGTCACGGAACTCACCGCCAGCGAGCCGACCGCTCGCGAGGGCGCGCAGGGTGCAGGCCCGCATGTCGTTGCATCGCTGGGCGCGACGCGCACGCCGAGCGGGAACTCGAACTCGGCGGTCCAGGCTGGCGCGGCGCTGATCGCACCGAGGTTGGCGGCGACACACCAGTCTGGGGTGGGCGACGCTCGCACGTCGTTCGCGCGCGCGAACGCCATCGGCGCCGTCTCGCAGCTCCCCGCCGTGCCCTCGGCCGGCCCGGCGCTGATCTCGTCGACGGGGCCAGCACGGAGCCCCGGTGCAAGGGCCTGGGCCGACGCCTCCCCACCCCCGATGGACGCCACAGCAGAGGCTCCGATCAGCAGTCGCATCAGCATGAGGCCGTGACGCCAATCGGTAGGCGGCAAGCGTGATCGCGCGTTTCCAAGAACGGAAACCGACGCACGCGCAGGAATCGGCGAAAGCGCGTGGTGCGGTCGGGCTGTTCAATCCTGACCTCGACCAGCGCGCCAGCGGGCAGTCGCCAGCGGCCGAACAGCAGGTCGGTCGCCCGCGGCCGGCCTCGGATCTTGAGCACCGGGCGCAGGCGACCGCAGCTCGCCACGCATTCCACGCGGACGCGCGACGCCCGGGTCGTCGGGGAGACGGCGAGGCCCACGAGCTTGCGCCGTTTGCGGTCGGTCATCGGTGACACCGTGAACGCCGACACCGCCAGCGGAGCGCAAGCCGACCCAGCCGCGGGGGTGAAGAGCTGGGCGCCCGCCGGGCAGCGAAGCGCGGGTGTGGAGTCGGTCAGCGCGGTTGGCTGGGAGTCGCGCGCAGCGGGCGCGGCGGCGATTCTCGCGACCACCGCGCGACTCGCGCCATTCCTGACGCCATAGGGAACGAGGACCCACTGCCGGGTGCGGTCTAGGGCGGCCGGGGTTGACGGCGCACCGTAGCCGCTGGCGCGCGCTTCCTGTATTGGGAAGCCAACGCCGCCTCCGCTGCTGCCGTCAGCCCCGACGAGCTGCGCCGCTACGCCGTCAGCGGCCGGGCTCGTCGTGAGCGCCAGCCAAGGGCGACTTGACCGCTCGAGCGGCACGAGCGTCAACCCCGTGGGGGATGCGAGGGTCCCCCACGGTGCCGGGGCGCCTGGGCGGCCATCCGGCAGCAGCGTCACGCCACTGAGCTGGCTCCCCGCAGACCAACTCAGCAGGCCGACGTCTTGCCCGCCATGCCACTGGAGCTGCGGACCGCTCTGGATGGTGCCCGCCGGCCACGTCGCGGTTTCCACCGTCACCAGGGCGCGATCCAGGACGGCCACCTGCATCTCGCTGCTCGCTGCACCGTTCGCTGAGGCGACGATGATCGCGCCGTCGCGCGGTCGCACCACGACCGACGGCGAGGTGGCGGTGACGGCGGCGAACGGCGCATGCGGGGCGCCGATGTTTCCCGCGCGGACCACCTGGATCAGCGTCGTGGGCAGGGGTATGGACGGCCGATCGGCTTGGTAGGCGATCACGAACCGGTCTCGCGGAGCGTCATGGACGACGGCCGGCTGCCTGACTTGACCGGCGCTGATGGAGCTGATCGCCACCGCGCGCCCGAGGCGCTCACCCTGGTCGTCGAGCCACTGGCCGTAGAGCTCGGTGGCGTCCGGTGTCGACGCGTTGGGGTGGCCGATCATGAGGACGAGGTACTCGCGGCGCACGGAGTCGTAGGCGACTTCGACGGCGAGGGCATCGCGTCCCTCAATGCCTGTGCCCACGGTGCCAGCGAGGAACGGGGCCCCGACGGGCGTGCCATCGGGTGTGAGAAAGCGGGCCCACACGTTCACCGTGCCGCCGGCCCCGTCGTGCTGCAACCAAGCGACGAGGTAGCGATCAAGGGTCTGGTCGTAGGCCGCTGCCGGGTCGAGCGGTGCGTCGACGGGCCCCTCAACGCTCGAGACCACCGGAAGTTCCCCGCTGAGCTGGACGCTTGCCTCGGCGGTCACGCTGCCGACCGCCAGCAGCGCCACGGCGTAGATCGTCGAGACGAGGAGCCTCATAGCGCCGGCCCAACCACGATGGGTTCTTCGACCGCTGGCTCGGAGTCGGCGGGCGGCCTGCGTGCCGCGGGGCGGTCGACCGCTGATGGTGGCGCGACGGGGGAGGCCTGCACCCTCGAGCTGGTCTCGCCGGTGCCCGGTACTCGAACGGTCGACCCGGCAGAGCTCGCGATCGGCTCGCTGGTGGCAGGTGCTGTCGGAATCCGTCGAACGCGGGCCGGGAGTGGCACGGCGACGAGCTGACTCAGCCGCCGGGCGGCGGCGCGCGCGGCGGCGGCGCGGGCCACAAGGGCGCGCTGCCGAGCGAGGCTTGGCCGCTCGCCGTACCTCGCGGCCGCGTCGGCCGTCGCCCGCAGCGAAGCTCGAAGCGTCTCGACTTCATCGACCCAGCCGTAGCCGGTGGACCGTTGGAGTGAGCGGACGCTCCGAGCGGCCTGCCGGAGCTCGTCACGCCGGACGCGAAGCGCGCCGGCATTTGGCTTGCCGGTGGCCGGCACCGACCACGGGCGCGCGACAGGGCTGAGCGCGTTGCGGAGTTCGACACGGAGCTGCGCGAGGCTTGCGGGTGCCGCGTCCGAGCGTTGGGAGTCGGCCAGGAGCCCGCGGCACTTGACCAGGATGTCGGTCGCGCCTCCGGAGCACTCAAAGACCGTCGCACCGGTCGCGCCGAGCAGCGCGACTCGCGCTCGCCGCGCGGTGTGCCAGCTGAGAACGGGTCGTCGCTCGGACGTCGTCACCACCGCGCGATCGGTCGTCCAGGCGGGCGCCATCCGGGTACCGCGCGCGAGCAGCTCGGCGACCAATCCGTTCGCGGGGTTGAAGACGCGCACTGAGCCGTCGGCGGCTGTGGCGCCGACCGACCAAGAGGCCGGCACGGTGGTGCGTTCCGGGGCAGCGCGCAACTCGGTCGGAGCTGCGGTGACGGGGCGGGCGTCGGGCCAAGCGGCGGACGTGATGGCGGCACCAGCGATCGCCGCCGCCGCGCCGAGGAGGAGTCGGCGTCGGCGTGAAGTGCGGCCGGTCGTCGGTTCGCTCGCGAGCGTGCGATCGGCCGAACCGACGACGAAGTGCTGGCGGAGCGGGCGCGGGAGCGCGTCGAGAGCGTCAGCTACCTCTTGGCTCCACGCGCCGATGTCGGTCGGCCGTGCCCGCGGGTCCTCTGCAAGCGCCGCCTCGATGAGCGTGCACGCAGCTCGCGCCGCATCGGTGCCGGCGGCGAGTTGGCGCCGGGAGCCGAGCGAGCGACGGCCCATGATCTCGGCGGCGCTTGCCCCGGGGTGTGGTGGCAGGCCCGTCAAGACGGCGAAGAGGCACGCGGCCAGGCCGTAGAGGTCTGCGCTCGGTGTGGTGGCACCGGTGTGGCGCAGCTGCTCGGGCGCGCAATAGGCGACGGTGCCGAGGATGGCCTCGCTGGTCGTGAGGTCAGGCGCTCCACCGACGGCGGCGATGCCGAAGTCGATCAGGTAGGCGGCCGACCCGTCACACACAATGTTCCGCGGGCTGAGGTCTCGATGTGTGATCCCGAGGGCGTGCGCGGAAGCGAGGGCGTCACCGATCTGCTCGGCGATCGCAATCCCAACCACGTCGACATCGAGTCCGGTGGCGAGGGCGTCGGCAAGCGTACGGCCTGGGGCGAGTTCCGTAACGAACCAGGACAGGCTCGAATCGGGCAGGCTGCGATCCAGCAGACTCGGGATTCTGGGGTGATCGAGCCGGTCGAGGGCGTCGAGTTCTCGCGTGAACCGCGTTTGGACCCGGGCGTCGCTGCCTGGTTCCAGCGCCTTGAGCGCTCCGCGCCGCCCGTCGGGATCTACCACGAGAAAGACGCTTGACGACGATCCACGTGCCATCACGCTTTCGACCGCCCAGGTGCCGAAGGACGCATCGGCGCGGGGAGCGAAAGGGAGGACGGGCAGGGGGCGGGCCACGAGAGAGACGCATTGACGTGGGAAGGACGCCGGTGCGATCGCGCGAATATGTCGCGCGTCGGTGCATTCAACGTCATTCCTGACGCCTTTTCAATCCCTCGAGCAGCCACTCGCACCGAATTACAATTCAGTCGGGTGACTGAGTACAGATCGCGCCTACGCCCTGCTGCAGGTCATTTGGAGTGTCAGCCTTCGTATGCTGTCGTCCTGGGCGCTCCTGTCCACGTGCAAATCGGTGAGGTTTTCCTCGCTAACCGATGATTGCGCAGAGAGCCGAGACCTCGATCCGCCAGGGCTCTTCGTAGCCGCCGGTGTCCTCGTAGGCTTCGACGGTCCAGGCGGGGACGCCAGCGCTGGTGGAGGCGTAGCTCGCCGTGAGATACACGGGAATCGTGACGGGTGCGTCGGTGCCGTCCGGGTTCACGCCATCGATGTCGGCGCTGGCCGAGATCGGTCGCTTCCCGGTCGAACACGTCACCGTCACGCTGCGGCTGATGTTTGACGACACCGAACTCTGAGCCCGCGCATACTCCCAACCTGTGATGCCGGGGGTACCCGGAATGCCCTGGGCGCCTTGCGGGCCGGCCGGGCCAACCGGTCCGGTCGCTCCATCCCAGCCGCGGTAGCCGCGCTTGCCACGCGGACCACGCGGGCCCCGCGTCGCTGCCGCTCGGATCGCCTGCTGCGCCGACTCGTCGAGCGCCGACGCGGGGATGGACTCGGCTTGGATGTCGGCGCCCGTCAAGGTGCCATCCTGGACGTTCTCGCCGGAGATGGAGACGGCCGCGTAGGACGTGCCGCCGAGCGCGACGAAGAGGGCAAGGTAGGCGACGCCCTGACTCCGAACGTGGCGGAGCAGTCGGCCGCGCCGCGGCTTGGGGGAGGCGGGTGAAGCAGGCATGGTGGTTCCAGACGAGGGAGACATGAACGCCTTCGACCCAACCAGCAGTGTCTCGCGGACGCACACCAACGTTGTCGCTGGTCGCGGCGCCCTCGCGCAGGTGCAGAGACACCGCGGTTGGGCGACAAACGTTGGCCCCCCGGGCCGCGGCAGCCGAGTCTAGGGTCGGCTGGCCGTGGCTCTCGATCTCTCCGACCTCGCACCCGCCCCGGCTGAGGGGGCCTCGTCACGGGCAGGGGATCCACAGCAGCCGGCAGGGCTTTGGAGGCGCTTGGCCGCCGGCGTGCTGGACCTGTCGATCTGCTTCGGCTTGATCGTTGGGCTCTACGCCCTCGCCTGGAACGGTTCGGATCTCTCGCCGACATCCTGGTTCATTCCCGAGGTGCGTTCACCGGCCGTCTCCGATGGGGAGAGTCGTGCCTACGCACGGGCGTGGTTGTTCTTCGCCGTCGTCGGCGTCCTCTACGAGTCGAGTGCGGCGCGCCGCAAGCGCGGCGTCTCGGGGCAGACGCCCGGCAAGTGGCTGCTGCGCATTCGGATCGTTGCCGCCGACGGTTCTCCGGTGCAGGGCGACATGGTCGCCGGTCGCGCCGCGCTCAAGTGGGGACTACTGGCCGCGGCCAGCGCCATCGGCCTGGCGATACCAGGCGGGGTGCTCGCCGTGGTGGTCGGCTCGGTCGTCGACCTGCTGACCTGGGTGGTCCTGCTCGTTGCCTGGCTTGCGATCTTCGTCGACCTGCGCCGCCGCAGCCTCTTCGATCGCCTCTGCGGTACGGCGGTCGTCGCGGCAGTCAGAAACGACCTACCCGAGGAGCGCCCGCACGCAGCGATCGCCGAGCGTCCAATGACGCCCGGAACCTCCGCTGGTCTCGCGGCCGCTGGCCTGCTAGCCGTCACGATTACGGTGCTTGGCATCGTCGACGCTCGGGACTCGATCCGCGCTGCCACCGTGCACTGGGACCCCGGCCAGCAAGCGCCGATCGAGCACGCCGCGGTCTTCGAGCAGAAGCTCGTGGAGTGCATGGAGCGCCTCGACGACCCGCTTCGTTGCGACGATCCGACGTTCTCGGGGGTGCCGATCGCGAACGTCAAAGAAGGCGAGCGCTACGTGTCTCGCCGTGCTGCGCGGCACGTGGGCAAGGTGGGGTTCCTCGCGGACGAGCGTGAGTTGATGCTTTGGTCGTATGGCCCGGACGGCCGAATCTGGTTTAGCGACGTGAGCTCGGGGAGCCCGGTTCGCAGCTGCTTGACGTACGCGAACGAGTTCTGCGACGACGTGGCCGACTGGTAGACCACGCGGTGCAGCGGCCCGTAGTCTCCGGGCGCATGCGCGACTCGAGTCTGCGAGCTTGCTTCGGCCGAGGACTGGCGCTGCTCGCCCTGTGCGCCGGCGCCGGCCCGCTGGCCGCGGCTGAGGCCTCAGCGCGGTGGGACGTCGAGGCGGGTGTCCACGTGGAGCGGATCCCGGTCCTCCCCGACGCCGCGCCCTCCGACGGACTCGCCAGCCGCGCTGCGGGCGCACCGCTCGCTCCGGTCGAGCGGTGGCAGCTCGCCGACGGCATCGCCCTTGTTGCTGCCCGACACTGGATCGCATCCCGCGGCGCCTACGGCGGGACCGGCAACCTCTCGGTACGGGCCAACGCGATGTACCTGGAACTCCATGCGCTGGCGGCAGGTGAGGCGCACGAGGGGCCAGCACGCAGCGACGAGCATGCACGCGCGCTGATCCGGTTCCTGACCACGCCGCCAGTCCTGGTTCGCCGCACGCGCGTGAAGCGATCGAGCGCCGTGTTCCCGCATGCGCCAGCGTTTGAGGCGGTCTACACGCGGCAGTCGTCGAAGGCGTCGCTGCATCCCTCGGCCGACGCGATCGTTGCCAGGGCGTTGCTCGCCGCTTGGTACGCCCGCACGGCGCTGGCGCTCACCGACGAGGAACTCCGCCTGATCCGCCAGGCCATCGGTGCGGTCGCACGAGGCTGGTTCTACCGCGACGGGCACCGGGCCGCCAACCAGATCAACTGGAACGCTGACGTCCTCTACGCCGACGCCGTGATCAACGGCCGCGCGGCCAGTCTTCGGAGGTACCGCACGCAGCTCGTCTGGTTTGCGCAGCGCATGCGCGCGCCCGTCAAGCGGGGCGGGTCGACGAACGTCACTGCCGGCGGCGCGCTGCGGTACGACCCCTCGCTCCCACCGAGCGCCCCGATCAACGTCCAAGGCGCAGGGGAATACGAGAACCTCATCCACGGCGCACTCGCGTACTACCGCGGTGCCGTCCGGGCGGGAATGAAACCGCTGTCATCGACCGTCCGCGGGCGGCTTGCGCGCTGGTCGCAGCAGGTCGTCCTCGGGACCTGGACACAGTCCGGCTACCTCAACTGGGATACCGCACTGGGCAGCAAACGCCGCCATCTGCGCCAGTACTGGGGCTTCGCGCTGGACTCGGTACTGCGCTCGGCCGGGCCGGACGGGTTCATCGATTCACCGCAGCAGCGAGCGTTCGTGCGGCTCGTCGGTCGGCGCGGGGTGGAGCTGTTCGCTCGCACCGCGTGGGACGGCACCGGCCCGCTGCCTGGTGCGACCAGCTTCGGCGCGCCCAACGGCTTCCCGGAGGGAACGGGGACCGATGTGATGGCACCGCTGCGCTTTGCGATCATCGCCGCACAGGCCGACGCGCTGCTGCCGGGCGTAGCGGAGGTCGACCCGGGTTTGCTCGTCAGCCACGATGGCGAGACCGGTCGCCTGGCGCTCAGCAGCCGCCGCTACAACCTGGCGGTCGTGCGGGCCGGGCCAGGCCTTGAGGGTGGGCTGGAGCCGACGCGGCTCTTCGACGCGCGCCAGCGCCCGCTCACCGTCTTGGGTGCGGACGGGCTCGTCGGCCCAGCGCCCGACGTGCGGCTGCTGCGCGAAGGCAAGGTCTTGGTGAGCACACAGCCCGGCCATACCCACCGTCTGAAAGCGCGCTTTGTTGGCGTGCCAGCGGCGCTGCGGAACCGCACGGCGGCGCGCGGTTCCGCGTCGGCGGCAGGGACGACCTCGTCCGGCCCCGATCGGGTGTCGGTCTTCCACCAGTTCACGATCGGCCGCATCCAAACGCGGTACGTCGTGCATCGCAAACGCGCGACTCGCGTGGTCCTTCGACTCCCGGTATGGGGCGATCGCGCGGAGATCCAGTTCGCTCAAGGGGCGACGCGGAGCCGCGGTGGCTGGCGGGCGGACGGCGGCGCTCTCGAGTTCCAGGCCTATACGACCGCCGGCGCAGCGATGACGGTCCGCTACGCCGGGCTTGCGTCCGGCGCGCAGGTCCGTGTCGTCGCGAGTCCGCGTGGCGGGCGCGCTCCCGCCGGCACGCGGACGGTGGTGATCACGTCGCCGGCCGCGAAGACGCGGACGGTGACGCGGACGATTGAGGTGTCTGCTGCCCCGACGTCCTGAGTGGCCCGGCGCTACTTGCGCTTGATGGTTTTGGAGTCGTCTGCGCCGCAGGCGAACCCGTTGCGCTCCTCGTATTCGACTCTCGCATAGGCCTTTCCGCGCACTGCGGAACGGTTGATGGTCCACGAACCGTCCTGTCGGGTCGTCGCGGACCCGTAGGACTGTTTCTTGCCCTTTCGCCGCAGCGTGACCGTCACGCCGGACGTGCACGAGCTCTTGGCCCCGGTGACGCGGCCGCGGTAGCGCCCACCCGCGCGCGAGATGCTGATCTGGCGGGAGATGAACTGCGGCGGCGTGACGACGGGGGGAACGACCGTCGGGGGCGGGGCAGGCGTGGTGCCGATAGCCAGCGGTGGCGTCACACGGAGCCGCCATTTTGCGCCGACGGCGCCCGAGATCGACACCAGGTATGTCGTATCGGCGGAGGCCACAGCCAGGGTTTCGGTGTCGAGTGGCTGGTAGTCCGTCGAGAGGGACGTCTTCGAGTACCGCTCACCGCGCACGAAGATCTCGCCGTCCACGCCACCGGACGCGCTTTGCAGCTCAAACGTCGGAGCGGTGCCAGCTTTGATCGGCACATACAGGAGGTCGAGATCGTTGCTGGTGTCGATCGTTCCGGCGTAGAGGGTGTCGGCGGCCATCGGCCCGGTTGCTTGCGCGTCGAGGTCGTTCGGCTCAGAGGTCTCGACCATCGGGTACGTCAACGGAGGCGTCGCGTCGATCGCGTCGGTCGCCTCGCCAGCGGCCCCGCTCACGGTGAACCGGTACTGGCATCCGACCGCCTGGGAGGCATCGGCCCAAAATCGGAGGTAGTACTCCTGCGAGACCCCGCCAAACACCCCTGGCGTCGTGATCGTGTACGCCTTCGTCGAGCTGGTGTAGAAGTCCGACGAGCCGTTGGGGGCTTCGAGGTCGGTGCCGGTCGGCGTCAGCAGGCTGTAGTTCAGTGATGATCGGCCCGCGCAGCCGTTCGTGTTCTCGTAGGTGAGCTTGACCTGCCGCTGCGGGCGAAGCCGAATGAGGAAGACGTCGAGATCATTGGCGGTCGCCATACCCCCAACGGCTCCGTCGATCGCCACGGGTCCCGTGTACTGGAAGATCGTGTCGTTCGGTTCGAGTTCTGAGGTCGGGGCGGCAGCCGCGGAGCCGGTGATGGTGAGCGCAGCGGCAGCGATGGCCGCGACGCGCGCGAGAGCTGGGATCGGGTGCAACACCCCACGCATCAGAGCGATTCAGCGACCCGGCAGCCTGTCAACGTTGACAGGCTGCCGCGTGCCACGCGCACCCCACCTTGGTCGTTCGGACGCCGTCGTTGGCCACGAGGAGCTGGTCATCTTCCCGTGGCGCGTCTACGCTCTCTGGGTTCTGTGACACGCCGGCTCGTCGATGTCAGCCTCATTCCCCCATTCCAAGGCCGTTCCCCCCGGCCGTGACCATGCGCTTGCGCTGCAGCGGTTTGTCGGCGGCCTGCAGATCTTCGGCGGCACCACCCTGGCGGTCGCCTACGTCCTCGGTGCAACGCCGCTGTCGCTTGGTGCGGCCGCCACCGCGTTGGTCGCGCTTGGCGTCGGCCAGATCCTGTGTGGCGTCGTCTGGGTGACCCAACCCCGGAGGCTGAGAGGCTGGATCCTCCGGCGGCCCGGCGCTTTGGTGGCATTCGGGCTGTTCGCGGCGACCGTGGTCATTGCACTCGGTGGGTCCGGGGCGGGCCGGGCCTACATCACCTCGGCACAGTGCTGGCTCATCCTCGCTGGGCTGGCGCTCCCCGGCCGGCGCTGGATTGCGGCACTTGCCATCGTGGCCTGCGCGGTCGTGCCGGTGTGGGTACTCGTCGACGGCGACACCGGGGGGTTCGACGATGACGGGGCGCTGGGGACGGCGATTCTCGCCTTCGCCGCCTCCGTTGCCGCTGGGCTCTGGATGGGGCGAGTCAGTGGGGTCGCCGCAGCCACGCTGAACCGCTGGCACCTGGTGGAAGTCCACGAACTCGGGGTCGTCGATCGGCTTAGGCAGGCGCTCGTCGACGTGCGCAACGGCGCCGATCGGCTCGCGTCGGCGCTCCAGGGCCGCGGTGAGCAACTCTCGCCTGAACTCCGTCTCCTACGCGAGCGCCTGGCGCAGGAGGTCGATCTTGGGGAGTCGACCGTCCAACGCACCACTCAGCTCCACACCCTCGTCGAGCGTATTCGCCTGGAACTCGGCCCGGACGCGCCCCAGCTCAAGGTCGACCTGGCACCAAGCGCCGAACGTGTGGCCTTGCGGGCCGTCGTCGCCGACGCCGTGCTCAGCGTCATCCGCCGCCAGATCGACAACGTCGTCCGGCACGCGCCGGACGCGACCGCCATCTGGGTGCGGGCCGAGCAACAGCGAGGCGTGCTCGTGCTGCAGGTCGAGGACGACGGCGGCGGAGGCCTGCCGGCCCGAGCTGGCGTCGGTTCGGCGTGGTCGAGCCGTCAGCTCGCTCGAGTCGGCGGCTCTGCTCGGTACTTCGCTGGGGAACACGGCGTCGGACTCGAAGTCCACGTGGCGGCGACTGCGCTGCCGTCGGCGTCAGATCTGGGTGCGCGGTCGCTCCGACAGGAACTCGAGCGATTTGGGCTGGGCATCCTGGATGCCGTTCGGCTGGCGGGCTACGTCGGTGACACCCTGACGGCGACGTCGATCTCCGACACGTTCGGAGCGGCTTGGCTGATCATGCCCGTGGGCGCGATCGTGATCGAGGCCGTGATCCGCGCTGGCCGGGCGGGCATCGGTGCGCTCACGCCCGCGCGCGCCGCACTGCTCGCCAGCGTGCTCTCGGCCCTGGTCGCAGCCTCGTTCGCTTGGGCGCCCGGCGGGCCTGACTCCGTCGTCCCGGCCACGACGAGCGTGTTCGTCCCGGCGCTGGTGCTGTTCACGTCGCCGAGGCGGGAGTGGGGGTTCGCTGAGGGCTTGCGGCTGCTGGCCGTCGCGCCGCTCCTGGCCTCCGATCCAGCGGCCAACGCTGGTCTGCTGCTCGTCTACCCGTTCGGTATCTACCTGTTGGTCCGAACGATCCTGCGGTTCACCCAGCGCGCCAGCGACCTGGAAGAGCGAGTGGCGGATGCTCTTGGACGTGCCAGTCTCGCGTCTGCGGTGGTGCGTGGGCTTTCGCTGCAGCACGACGCGATCGACGTGCTCGCGCGAAATCCGGCCGACGAACCCACCCACGCGGCCGCCGACGAACTCGAAGCGGCGCTGGGGCGACTCGATCGGGCGGCCAGATCGTCGCTGAACCCGCGGGAGATCGTGACGGCCGGACTCGCGGCTGCCCTCGGAGGAACGCTCGACGCCGGTGAAGCGTCCGACGCCGTTGGGGTTGCGGCCGGGGCCGTCGACCGGATCACGCTCTTCGAGCTTGCGGCGCTCGCCGCCGACGAGCGCGCGAGCTGCACGCCGCCCGGCATCCTGGGTCGGCGGCGACTCGCGGGCATTGAGCCGCAGTGGCACTCGTCGGGCGGGAACTCACTGGTGCTGTCCTTGGTCGCCCATCCCTCGCTTGGGCCTCCCGACCGGGAACGCCTCACGCAGCTGACGGTCGTGGCAGAGACGCTTGGAATTGGTGTGCGCTCCACACCTGACGCCCTGACCCTCTCCTATGCTCGGCCATGACGCTCGACCGCTCTGAGGAGCCGATCGCCGCCTGCATGTCTGCTTCCCCGATCATCGTCTTTGACAGCAACCCAGACGCGCTGCGCTGGCGCGCGAGTCGTGTGCGCGAAGCGGTGGCTGGCGCAACGGTCGTTGCGACGTGTAGTTCGGTGGCGGTGAGTTTGGTCGCAGAGTCGATGCCGCCGGGAACGGTGGTGCTCGTCGATCTCCTCGCGACCGATCGGTTCTCGCTGGATCGGCCCGGAGAGCGGCTGATTCGGCGACTTCGGCTGAGCCCTCGGACGGGCCACGTCCGACCGGTCGCATGGTCCGCGCACCGTGCCGAAGACGCCATCGAGGGCGTGCGCAGCCACGGAGGCTTCGGGTTTGTCGTTGCTGGCCGTGATGACGGGGCCGAACAGGCGCAGCTGCGGCTCGTCGCGACCGGCGAGGAGTCGTGGCCGCCCGGAGTCGACGCGAGGCCCGCCGACGAAGCCCGCTGGCAGTCGTGGTTTCAGCAGGAGTTCGACGTCGTCTGGGAGCCGTGGATCGAGCCGGCACTGTGCCGGTTGGCGACCGGTGGTGACCGACGCGCCCTGGCCGCGGAGTTGCTTGAGGTCGGTGCCGCTGGCTCGACGGGGCAAGCTGAGGCACGGATGCGCAAGCTTGCGCGGATCGTCGCCGGTGAGCACCGCAACTCGGCCGCCGCCGTGGCGGCCGCTGCGTCGCAGGCGCTGATCCGAATCGCGTCTCGACGGCCGCTCACCGAACGCCCGCACGTATCGCTGAGCCTGGAACTCGGCGTCAAGCTGTCGCGCTCGGCCCCGTCGCTGGTTCGGGCGGCGGGACTCAGCGCTCAAGCGGTGGAGGAGATGCAGGCGATGGACGAGCTGATTGGTAGCTGGCGCGAGCGCCGGCCGGTGCGGCGTGGCGCCCCCGCGGCCGACGAGGCTCGAGAGGAACGCCGGTGGGCGGCCGGGCGGCGAGCGGCTCACCACGCCGCTGGAGCCCACAACATCGACGAGATGATCGACGGGCTGCTCGTTCAGCTCGACGAGTCGCTCGTGGCGCTGGATGACGCTCGTCAGGATGAGCTGTATCACCCGGAGGCGCGGGCGGCCGCGGCGCTGGCGCTCGTCGGCGAACGTGGCCTGGCGGAGGTAGCCGGAGTGGTCCACGACGGCCCTGGGGTGCGGTGGTGCGGCCGCTCGATGAGCGAATTGGCGCTGGCGACCGACGTCGATCTCGACGACTTGCGTGCGCTGATCGAGGCCACCGACGGCGCTGCGGCTGGCTGGCCAGTCGGCTGATGCCCGCGGCGGGCGGTGCGCCGCAAGTCGGTGGCCGGTCATGCGGGGTCGCTACCCTGGCTGCATGTCGATCGCTGAGGCCCATGACGTGCGACGCGAAGTTCTCGAGTGGTCGCAGATGGGCGATGCCTCGCGTGACCTCGCTCGGTCGATCCACGGCGATGGTTTCGTGCCGGATGTCGTGTTCGCCATTGCCCGCGGTGGGTTGATCGTCGCCGCGTCGCTGGCCTATGCCCTCGGCGTCAAGAACACGTACACGATGAACGTCGAGTTCTACACCGGCGTCGACGAGCGGCTGCCCGTCCCGATGATCCTGCCGCCCGCGCCCGATCTCGCACTATTGGAGAACGCCAAGGTGCTGATCGCCGACGACGTCGCCGACACCGGCGCGACGCTTGCGCTGGTCAAGGAGTTCTGCGGTGAACGCGTCGGCGAGGTGCGCTGCGCCACGCTCTACGAGAAGTCCCATTCGGTCGTCAAGTGCGAGTACGTCTGGCGCCGTACCGACGACTGGATCGTGTTCCCATGGAGCGCGGAGCCGCCGCTGAGTTCGGCGGCCGTGCTCGACGCCTAACGCGCACTTCCACCGCGTTCAGGCAGCGCGCCGCTCCGCAGGGCGGTGCGCTCGCCACCTGATGAGGTCGTCCGACCATTCCCGCGCGAGCAGCCCGAAGATGTGGAGGTCGTCTGGTGCGCCGTCGATCCAGCGGTGCTCGGGAAGGACGCCGTGCCGGCGGATGCCGAGCCGCTCGCAGGTCGCCAGCGCCACCGTGTTGCTGCCCTTGACCTGCGCGTAGACCTTGTTGAGCCGCTGGCCACGGAAGGCAAACCGGGCGAGCAGCACGTAGGTGTCGATGCCGACGCCCAGGCCTCGAGACGCGGGATCGGTGATGGTGACGCCGATCTCGGCGATCGAGTTGAACCGGTCGACGTCATAGAGGCCTGCGATGCCAAGCATCGCGGCGGACGGGTCGTCGGCGAGGGTGATCGCGAACTCATGGTCGTGCTGGCCCCCAGTCAGCGGCGCGGCGTGGCCGCTTTCGAGCCGTGCGCGGACGGCCGGAAGCACGATCGGGAAGGGCGGGTCTGGTTGGGCGGCCGCGGTGATCGCGAGATCGCCGCAGTGCTCAGCGAGTCGGTCGAGATCGTTCACCGAGAGCGCGCGGAGGCGGGCCTTGTTGAGCGTGAGCATCACGCCGCCTCCTGCGCCGCGTAGGCCCCGCGGTGGATCGAGTACTTCGGCACGATCCGCAGCGGCCGGTACGAGAGCTTGGCTTGGCGGAGCCCGGCGAGGCCGTCATCCTGCTGGATGTTGAGTTCGGCGCCTGGCCCGAGCTCACGAACTCCGATCTGGCAGACCCGCTGGCGGAGGTAGGCGGTGAGTCCTGGCAGGGTCGGGTCGGTCTTCATCACCACGCCCATCCAGGTCCCGCTCCACATCGGCGCGACCACCGACGCGCCGACCGGCTGGCCGTCCAGCAGCACGCCAAACATGCGTAGATCGCAGTCGGAGGGGTCCTGACCCCAGGTGAGCATGCCGCGCCATTCGCGACGGACGGCAGCACTGATGGCGGCTGGGGTCGCAAACTTGCGGTCGATCCAGTGCCGCATCGTTGCCGCGAGGTGTTCCTGGGCCCAGCGCTCGCCGAGGTGTCCTGACCGGAATTCGATGGCTGCGCCGTGCCGGGCGGTGAACCGGCGAACCTCGCGACGCCGCGTTCGCAGCTCTGGCCCGTCCATCGTCGCGATCGCGTCCATCGACAGCACGTAATCCGCGGTGTCGCGGTCAGCGATCGCGGCTGCCCCGGCCACCGAGACGGCGGCGGCGAGCGCTTCGACGGTCGCCTCAGACACCAATCGCACGTCGCAGACCTGCAGCAGTGCCGCGAGCTGCGCCACCACAGGCGGCGACGTGCGGGCCCCCGGGATCGCGACGAGCGTCGCGTGGCGAGGCGTGTCGTGCAGACCGACCACGACGAACGCGCCGATCCGAGACAGCGAGAACTCTGGGTCGCCGTACCAGAGCCGCATCGTGTGAAACGACAGCTCGGCCGTCGGGGGGTGGTGGTGGCGGACGGCCTCGACGATGCGGGCCCAAAGGTCTGCGGTAGCGCTCGTGGTGCTCGGGTACTCCGGGAGGTGCGCGAGCGCCGCAAACGAGGTAAATGGCGCGTCGACGTGGAGCGCCCTCGGGAGCGAGATCGAGGGGTGGAGAAATGCATGCCCCTGCGGTCGGGGAGTCGAGGCCATCGGAGTTGTCCTTTCGAGTGAGCACGGCGAACGTACGCCTCAGCCACCGAGCCTTTCTCGTCAACCTTGAGCCGCAAACCTTGGGCCCCTAACGTTGACGCCCGCGTCAGAATCGCCCGCCCATACTCAGCTTTGGTGGGTGTGGTCGGTCCAGCTTCCGGCGGCCCAGTAGCGCAAGAGCGCGGGGTTGGACGGGTCGGCGTACCAACCATCAGGCATCACGGGTGCTGCCGGCGCCGCGAACGCGATCCCAGGCGTCTGCGTGGCCGAGGCGCCCGGCCACCAGGCCGCAGCCGGCGCCGCCCCGGTGGCATCCGGGATCCAATACGGCACCGGTTCGGACACGACGACGCGCGTCCCAAGGATCCGATCAACGAGCCGGCGGCGCTGATCGTCGACGAGGGCCGAGATCCCGTCGGCGAAGGCAAGCAGCACGCCGATCAGCGCGATCGACAGCAGCCCGATCAGCAGCGGCCAGGCTGCCTCGCGGGCGAGCGCCTTGCCGTAGGTGATGGGCACGCCGCGCTCGTCGACGACGCGCATCCCGGCGACCTGCTTGCTCAGCGACTGGCCGTTGTAGCGGCCGGGCCGCACGAGCAACGCGGCGAACGCCGCGCGGACGACGAAGCCTACGAGCACGAGAAGGAACGCCTCGACGATCCCGAACGTGGTGCCGACCAAGAGCGCCAGGCCGACCGTCGACAGCCAACCGAGGGTCGCGAGCAGCAGCCGCACTCCGAGCCGCAGCCACAATGAGGCCAGCGGCGGAACCACCTGAGCGGCCGTCATCGGACCCCTCCGAATGGACCGGCGGTAGGCGGAGGCATCGCGGCTGGCGGCGGCCCGAAGGCCGACGGCGGAGCGCCGATCGTCGGCGGGATCGGCGCGGTTCCTTGGGCCATGAGCACCTCGGTCTTGCACCAGATGTCGACCAGTCGCCGTTTGCGCGAGTCGATGAGCGGCCAGAACCAGTCCAGGAGGGTGCCGAGCCCGAGCGGAATCGCGAGCAACGTCGGGTAGACGGCCTCGCGAAGCAGGGCGGTGCCCCAGTCAATCGGTCGGCCGTCGACGCGGACGAGCCGCACGTTGACGAGCTGGCGCCCGGGGGTCTGGCCGTTCTTCTCGCCTTTGCGGACGGTGAGCGCGGCGATGATCGCGAGGGCGACCGCGTTGCCGATCAGGATCACGAAGAACGCCGCCGCGATGCTGCCGACGCCCGCCGCGAGGAAGGCGTCCTCCGAGCAGACGTAGTCGCCGTAGCTGTCGTACTCGCAGGTACTCGCGCTCGAGCTGATGATGCCGGCGACCACGACCCACGCGAGGACGAAGAAGAGCACCGAGATCGGTGAGAGGATGATCCCGTCGATCAGGCGCGAGAGGACCCGCGCGCCGCGGGACCCGAGTGGCCGCCCGGCAGCTCCCGGGCCGGTGGCGCCAGGTGGCGGAGGCGGCGTGCCAAACACGGGGGCCGATCCCGGTGGCGGTGGCGGTGGCGCGTCGTCGATCTGCACCGGTGGCCGCGGCGCCGGCAGAGGAGGAAGCCCTGAGGTTGGCGGCCGCGAAGGGATGGGCGGGGCAGGTCGTTGGGCTGGCGCAGCTGGAGCGGGAGCAGCTTTGGCAAGCGACGGTGCGGCCGGCTCGTCGTCAAAAGAGACCACCAGCCGCCGGCGCGGTGGTGGAGGCTCGGGCGTGCTCATCGGCGTGCTCCGTCGGGTTGAAAGGTCATGGCTGTACCGTCCGTGCGACGCGCCGCGCGAGCTGGCTGAGTTCGGCGAACGGGGTCGAGGTGGTGCCGCTGGCCATCACCGCAAACGACGAGCCGCCGAGGTCGAACATCACGTTCGCGCGCCGCGCCATCCGCGATTTGTCTTCGTCGTAGAGCTCATAGCGCCACTCGTAGCCGGTCGTCTCGCCGACGGGAACCGAGAGGAAGGCGACGCGGCGATAGGCGGGCTGCGTCGCGGAGTAGGAGTTGTCGAGCACCGCGCGGTTCTCGCTGGCGGGCGTGTCGAAGCCACGCAGCGCATCGACCACGATCGAAGCGCCGCCCGTCGGAGCGTTGAGCTTCGTCCGGCTACGGGTGACGGTGCTGCTGGCGGTGTCTTGCTGCTCGTCGAGCTGCGCGGCGTCCCAGGCACCGGGGAGCGCAACGCTGAACGACGTCACGCCCCCGCTTTGGCTGAGCGGCGTGTCGCCGAGGCCACCGCTGCCGGACGGAGCATCGGCTGGCGGCGGGTCGACGGGTAGGTCATCGGAGCTGGGACTCCCGCCGGAGGGCTCGAGGTCGACCTGCGGTGCCGGGGTGACGGCAACGTCGTCGGAGCCTCTGGTGGCCAGGAGCGTTCCGAGGATGGCGATCACGGCGACCAGGGCGGCAAACCCGCCCACCAGTGCGTACCGGGTCGCGTTTCCGCTGCTCGGCCTCGCGGGAGCAGGCGGCGCCGCAGCCCACGTCGGCGGCGGTGGGGCGGCAGCCGCGTAGACCGCCGTTGCCGGAGGCGCGGCATAGGCGGGCGGTGGGGGAGCGGCGTAGGCCGCCGTCGGCTCGCCCATCGGGTTCGCCACGAGCCGAACCGGCTCGTCAGGCAGCAGCCCGGCGTCGCCGAGCACCACGCCCGCGGGGATCGCAGCCCCAGACCCGTCGCGGACGAGTGTCCAGCCGCTGAGTGCGGCGCCGTCGATCTCGAGGGTGAGCGCGATCTTGGCCGCCGCGCGACCGGCTTCGGCGCTGACGGGAAGCGCGATCGGCTGCCGCGTTCCGTCGGGGAGAACGAGCGTGAGGTCGAGTTGGGGTGTGGCAGTGATCGGGGATCCCTTGGTCGGCCACCCTGGCGGGGTGACCCACGCAGGAGTACCGGCTGGGCTCGTCCACGTCCGGTCATCGTTGGCAAGACCCGATCGCCCCGCGTTGCCACAGTGCTCGCCGTGAGTGTTCCCGGGCCCGTGCCCCTGTGATCCCGCGCCCGCGAGGGCAAGCTGCCGTGGCATTGGCGCTCGCCGGCGCCGGGTTCGCGGCGGTCGACGTCGTCGCTGGGCTGACGGTCGATGGCGGCTACACGGTCGGCCTTGCCTATCTGCATCTTGGCGTGGTCGCGGCCGGCGTCGTGGGCGTCGTCCTGGGGGCGTGGCGAGAACTCCGAGGTGGCCAGCGAGGTCTGGGTTTGCTGCTCGCCAGCTCTGCCCTGCTCCTCGGCGCTCAGGCACCGTGGTCGCTGGCGGGTCTGGGTGGCCGGCCGTGGTTTGCGCTCGTCGGGGTCGCCGCCGCCGTGCTGCTCGCGTCCGCCGTGGTGCTGGCCTCCGGCTGGAGCCCTGCACCAGTGGCGGTGCCGGCGTGGCTGCCCCGTCGCCTCCCGCAGCGTCATCCCGGGCGCACACCCCGTGGCGCCGCGGGCCGCGCGGGCGCCGGCCCGTCGGCGCCCGGCTGGTACCCAGATCCCGAGGCCGACGCTGCGCCCTGTTGGCGCTGGTGGGACGGCCGCGGCTGGACTGAGCATCGGTCACCCGGTGCCGCGAGCTGAGCGCGCGCGGCGGGCCGCGCCGATCGCCGCCGCCGCCACGCTGCTGCTGCTCGCGGGCCTCTCGGCGTGGGTGATCCGCTCGGGTAGTGCCGCGAACGGCGCTGCACCGGCGGCTGGCCGGTCGGCGTCGCAGCTCGCCGACGAGGCCGGCAGCGCGGCTGACGCCGTCATTGAGCGCTACTCGGCGCTGCAGCGCCCGGACGGATCCTTCCCGGACCCAGTCGTGCAGGCTCGCAGCGACTACGGCGCAGCGATGCTCGGCCTCGCGATGCTCCGGCGAGGGCATGAGCGGCGCGACGGGCGCCTGCTTACCGCGGGTGCGTTGGCGATTCGCGAGCCAGCCGAACTGCCGACGTTCGGCGTCTTTGAGTTGCTTGCGGTCGCCCGCGGCTACGGATGGGGCGAGCGAACGCTGCTCAGCGACCCGTTCGCGATTGGGACGTGGAGTCGCGTGCGACCAGCGGTGGCCGCGGCGCTCGCGACCCGTGGTTCGCTGACGGCGAACCCTGCGGTGATCTCGTGCCTGCGACGTTCGGAGTGTTACGGCAATCAGAAGCTCGTCGCCGGTCTGGCAGCGCAGGCATTGCTGCGCACTCGGCTCGGGGCTGCCCGCGGGCAAGCGCTCTTGGCCGATCCGGTGGCGCTCCAGCGGCGCGTCGACGACGTGGCGGGGCGCGTCGCGGTTGAGGTGGCGTCCGACGTGGTGCGGCGCGAGCGCGGGGGCCCGCTCGGAGCTGCACCCGCGGGGGTGCTCAGCGATCCGCCTCGCAACCCGCTCGCCTACCACGCGCTCTCCGTGATGCTGCTCGGAGAGCTGGTCGACGGCCTCGGCGCGAGCGCCCCAGCCGATGTCCGGGCGGCGCTTGACCGGTCTGGCCGGGCACTGCTGCGCCTGTCGGCCCCCGACGGAGACCTCTCCTACTACGGACGCGGGCAGGGTCAGGTCTGGGTCCCGGCGGTGACGGTCGCAGCGGCGGCGCGCGTGGCGGCCGACGCGACGAACTCGGCCGAGCGCGGCGCGGCGCTGGCGATCGCGGCGGCGGCGATGCACCGCCTCCAGCGGGAGTACAGCGTCGGCCGGTACGGCCTCGAGCTCGTGCCGGGAGCCGGCGATGCGGAGTCGATCTCCCGCCGTGGGGTCGACAGCTACGTGAGCACGCGCTCCTACAACGGGCTCGCGGTCGCCGCGCTCGACGCGGCCGAGCCGCTGCTGCGCCGCCTGGGCGACGCTCAGCCCACCGTGGTTCCCGCGTCCCGGCCCGGCGCGACCTCGGGCGGGGACCGGCTGCGCTTGGTGACGCTCACCGGTGGCGGAGTGTGGGCGGCCATCTCGACCGACGGGCGCAACCGCGCCGACGCCCGCTATGGCCCCGGCGTGCTCTCGGTGCGACGCGAGGGGCGCGGTGGCGTCTGGGCGGCGGCTGTGCCGGAGCCGGCGCTCTCAGCCGAACTCGGTTCTACACTCACGGTGCTCGCGGTCGGGCGGCGGTTCGTGCCGCATGGCGTGCAGATCGCGCCCGCGGCCGACGGATCGGCCTTGGTAACGGGAACCTGGCGAGACACGGTCAGCGGCATCGAGCTGCCAGGTCGCGCGCGGTGGCGCTGGCGGATCGGGCCGGGTGGTCGCCTGACGGCCACGTTCCGCGCCCCGTGCTCCTGCACGGTGGCCCTCGGGGCACGGTTGCGTGCCGGAGCCCGGACCCGCCAGCTCGGCCGTGGCCTGGAGGTCGCCGATGAGCACGGCGTGGTGGCCTGGTCGCTCGCGGCCGGCGCAAACAGCGCGGTGCGGGTCGGCGGGAGTTCGCCGCTCGGCGCGTCGGCCTATGAGCCGAAGCTCGTGCAGCGCCAGCTCAGCCTCCGGGCGCCAGCAGGTGCCGTGGTGACGGCCGCCGTCGCTACGAGCAGCCGCTAACCCACGGCTCGCCGGGCTTGGGCAGCGCCGCTCAGCGGTCGACGACGTCGCTGCAGTCGCGCTCGCGGCCGCGCTCGCCGCGCGGCTGGCTTGGGAGATCGGTCTGGACCGACGCCAACAGATCAGCGAACTGATCCTGCACGTTGGCGGCTGCTGGTGCGCGCAGAATCACCTGGTAGTACTGGGCGACCCGACCGGCCTGGCACGTCGCGAAGAAGTAGGCGGTGCGTTCTTGGTCGCCGAGTCGCGCACTCCAGCGCCAGACCCAGCGGCCGCCGCGCGCGGTGACGGGGCCAAGATCGATGAAGCGGAGGTTCTTGTCGGTGGCGTACTCGGTGACGCGCTCGGTGGCGAACTTCTTGACGGTGCGATCGCGCCGCCCGTAGCCCTGCTCGACCTGGATCTCCGCGCAGATCGTGCCGAGGCGGCATTCCGTCTCGCCGGGCGCGGCATCGAGCGTGCCCTGCCAGCGGTGAACCACCAGGCGACGCGACTCAAAGCTCTGTTGGCGCTTGGCGCGCTGCGTGGGCGTGAGGCTGGCGAAGTCGCCGGTGTTGGCGAGCTCGACGCGGCCCGTGGCAATGTTGCCCCAGCTCGCCGGGATCTGCACCTGAAAGCCCTTGCTTTCCCACGTGCGGACCTTGGCGGCGCCGATCACGCCGATCTTGCCGGGGACCACCTTGTCTTGCAGGGCGTCGGCGTTGGCGTCGCGAACCACCACGCTGAGCACGCCCAGGAGCGCGAGCAGCAGGAGCAGTCCGAAACCGGACGCGAAGATCGTCGCGCTGCTGTAGCTCGCGCTGCTCGGTGCTGGCGGTGGTGCGGTCATCGCGCCGACCGTAGAGCCTCCGCGAGCACGGCGCACCTGCTGAGGCCGGGTTTCGCCACCAACGTTTGCCACCGGTGGGGTCACCCCCTCTGGCAGCATCGCGCTTCAAGCGATGTCGAGCCCTACGCCGCCCCAACCACCGCCCGTTCAGCCGTCGATGAGCCCGCGCCAGCGGCGACTGATGGCCGACTTCGAGGCCATCCGGGCGGAGCTCGCGGGGCACCCGCACATCCGCGTCGAGCCGCTCGGTGGCATGCCGCCGGAGCGTTACCGGATCACGTATTCGCTCAAGAGCCTGCGCATCGAGGGCGACCAGCCGTTCGTGACCGACGAGCACGTCGTCGATCTTCAGCTTCCCCTCGGCTACCCGCGCGAGCAGCCGATCGCGGTGCCTCGCAGCGAGGTCTTCCACCCCAACGTAGACAAGACGAAGTACTGCATCGCCGACTACTGGTCGGCGGGACAGCCCCTCACGGACATCATCGTGAAGATGGGCGAAATGCTCCAGTTCCGCGTGTACAACGTGGCGAGCCCCCTGAACGCCGTGGCGGCGCGATGGGTAGCCGAGCATGAGGAGCTGCTCCCGATCGGCGATGTCGATCTCGGCACCGCCGACTTCGACATCGAGCTGCGCCCCGCAGCGGCCGGGGCAGAGGCAGGCGGCGACGCACCGACTACCGCCTCCGTGGCCGCCGCGCCCGCGCCGGCGCTCGCCGACGACCAAGACTTCGCGATCACGCTACGTCGGGAGCCGGGAGCATGAGCGCCCCGGTGGTACCCGGCGAGCGCGACCTTTCGGCCCTCCCAAAGGTCAGCGCCGGGCCGGCGCGCTCTCGGATCGGTGGCGACGTCGGCGGGCGTCCCGCCTGGGAGGCGACGCTCGGCCTCGCGGTCGGGGGCGCGCTGTTGGGCTACGTCGCGATCGTGACGGGCTGGGCGGTGACCGAGGCCGCCGGAATCGCCGACGGCCGCAGCCTCGGACCGGTCGCGCTCTACACCGCCGTCCTGGCGACGATCTACTCCCTGATCGTGGCGGCGTCCTCCGACGTTCGCGACGGCATCTGGGATCGCGCACTCGTCCGCGGTGCGCTCGCAGCCGCCGTGGGAGCGGTCGTGGGCGCCGCAGCCGGTGCGCTGTCCTACCTGCTCTTTGATCAGCTGCAACAGACGCAAGACCCTGGAGCCCCGCGCTTCTACCTGTTGCGCGCGCTCGCCTGGGCGGCATTCGGCGTCGGGATCGGCCTCGTCGGCGGATTGACGGAGCGCTCCGGCCGCAAGGCCGTCAACGGCTTGATCGGCGGCCTCATCGGCGGCGCGATCGGTGGCGCGCTCTTCCACTACGTCGGCCAACGGGTCGACGGCGACGCGGAGGCGCGGCTCATCGGGCTCGCGGCGATCGGCGTCTGTACCGGTGCGGCGATCGGGCTCGTCGAAGGTGCCCGACGCCAGGCCTGGATCCGCGTCGTGGCCGGCGGGATGGCCGGCAAGGAGTTCATCCTCTACCACGACGTCTCGACGATCGGCTCGGCACCGAAATGCCAGATCACGCTGATCAAGGATCCGGGCGCCCAGCCGTTCCACGCCCAGATCGCCGTCGACGGCCCCCGTCGCGTGCTCACCGCGCTCGACGGCGCCCCGGTCTCCGTGAACGGCGCCTCGATTCGCGCCCGCCCACTCCGCTCCGGCGACCAGATCCAGATCGGCGCGACCACCCTGCTCTTCCAAGAGCGGGACTGAGCCTTCACGGCTCAGCCCCACGCCACGTTCAACGACCTCCGAGGACCACGACCCACCTATGGACATCACCGTCATCGACGCGACCGGGAGTAAGACCGAGGACGCCACCGTCCCCGGCAACGCTCCCGCCGGCCGGATCATGGCCAAGCTGATCGAGCTCATGGAGCTCCCCAGCGTCGGCCCCGACGGCCAGCCGCTGTCGTACAAGTTCCACCACAAGCGCAGCGGTCGCCAGATCGGCGACAACGAGACGCTCGAGACTGCGGGCGTTGGCGACGGTGACGTGCTGCGGCTCGTCGCCGAGATCACCGCGGGCTGACGGAGCACCGCGTGGACGCTGCGCAGACCGGGGCCGAGGACGAAAACGGCCGCTACCACCGCCAATCGCTGATCAGCTGGTGGGAGCAGGACCGTCTGGCCGCTGCCCGCGTGCTGGTCGTCGGGGCTGGAGCCCTCGGGAACGAGCTCGTGAAGAACCTTGCGCTCGCCGGCGTGGGGACGGTCGTCGTCGCCGACATGGACACGATCGAAAACTCAAATCTGTCGCGCTGCGTGTTCTTCCGCGCCTCCGACGAGGGGCGCCTCAAGGCCGAGGTGGTGTGCGAGGCGGCGTCTGGCCTCAACCCAGATGTGGAGTTCATCCCGGTCATCGGAGACATCCGCCACGTGGTCGGCCTGGGCAGCTTCAGCGGATTTGATCTCGTGCTCGGCGGCCTGGACAACCGCGAGGCGCGCCTGCACACCAACCAGGCGTGCTGGAAGGCCGGGGTGCCGTGGATCGACGGCGCGATCGAGGGCCTGATGGGCGTGGTGCGCGTGTTCACTCCGCCGGACTCGGCGTGTTACGAGTGCACGATGAGCGAGCGCGACCACGAGCTGCTCGCGGCCCGCCGGACCTGCGCGCTCCTCACGCGCGAGGAGATGCTCGACGGCAAGGTGCCGACGACCGGGACGTCGGCCAGCGTCGTGGCCGGAATGCAGGTACAGGAGGCGATCAAGCTCCTGCACCAGGACCGGCTCCCGACGAGCATGGCCGGAAAAGGCTTCGTGGTGAACGGTATGACGCACGACTCCTACGTCGTCGATTACCCGCGGCAGGACACCTGCATGAGCCACGACACCTACGCGCTCGATCACGCGGAGAAGGTGTCTCGCGATGAGACGTTTGAGGCGCTGCTGGAGCGCGGCGCGTGGGCACACTCGGTCGACCGCTCAGACGTGACGATCGACTTGGAGCACGACGTGATCGTGGCGTTCACCTGCCCGGTGCACGGTGCCGGCGGCGACGAGCCCGTGCTCCTCACGAAGGCGACGACCGGAAGCGCGCTCTGCCCGGACTGCGGCACCGAACGCGGCCTCGACGTGCGCCACTCGGTGAGCGCCGCCGACGGCGAGCTGCTGGGCCTCACTCCGACGGAGCTTGGCCTGCCCCCGGCTGACGTGATTACCGCGCGGACGCTCACGTCGCGCGTGCACTTCATCCTCGACGACCCACACCCGTGGGAACTCGTGGATGCCCAACTCGTCGAAGAGGAGGCGCGATGAGCGCTGGCGTGCAGGAACTGCGGATCGCCGATCTCGGCGATCGCCACCGGACGACGATGCACCGGCACGTCTTCGCGCACCCCGATCATGAGGTCGGCGGGGTGCTCGTGGGCCAGGTCGACGGTCGCACCGGCCGGCCGCGGGTGACGGGCGTCATTCCCGCGCTCGAGGCCGTCGGGGAGACGGCAAGCGTGACGTTCACGCACGAGGCCTGGAGCGTGATCCACGAGCGGCAGGAGCAGGAGTTCCCGAACACGCAGATCATCGGCTGGTACCACTCCCATCCGACGTTCGGGATCTTCCTGTCAGAGCCCGATCAGTTCATCCACCGCAACTACTTCAGCGACCGCCACCAGTTCGCCTACGTCGTCGATCCGATCGAGCGCAGCGAGGGCATCTTCGGCTGGCGCGACGGCGAGATCACGGAGTTCGAGCACGTGGTCGGGTTCTCGACGACGCACCTGACGGGTGCCGACGGGATCGCCGTCATGGCGGGCGACGAGCCCACCGTCGAGCATGCGCCGCGCGTCCTCTCGCGCCTCCCCGAGGCGCCACCGTCAAACGGGAAGCTGACGATCGGCCTCGACGACCTCACGGATGTTGATGAGCCGGCGGCGCCGCGGCCCGCTGATGGTGCGGCGGTTGAACGTGGCGTGGTTCTCGCCACGGGGGCCGCGACGGCGGGCGCCGCGTCGAGTGGGCCGTCAACGGGCGTCGGCACCCGCGTCGCTCGTCCGGCGCCTCCGCGCCCCATGGACCCGCGCGCCGAGGCGGCGCGCCAGGCAGCCCGGCGCCGCCGGGCGATCCTCGCGGGCGCCGCGAGCGTGGTGCTTCTCGGCGGCGTCGGGATCGCCGTGGCCACCGGCAGCGGTGGCGAGGGCGGCACCGTCGGGGGAAGCAAGTACACCGACACGAAGGCGCAGGGCACGGCGAAGACGAACGCCGAAAAGCAGTCTGGGGCCGCCCGCGATGGGCAGAGGAACGCGATCGCCGCCTTCATCGGCGCGAACAGCACATCGGTCGAGGCGTACAAGAAGGCGCGGGAGCCGAAGCCGGCGCCAGGCGGAGTCGCGCCCGGCGACCCGCCGACTGGTGGGGCTGGAACTGGTGGGGCTGGAACTGGTGGCGCTGGAACTGGCGGCGCTGGAACTGGTGGTGCTGGAACTGGTGGTGCTGGAACTGGCGGCGCAGGAACTGGCGGCGCAGGAACCGGTGGTGCTGGAACCGGCGGCGGCGGCCCCAACAACACTGGCGGATCGGGGTTCTCGGGCGGAGGTCCGAACTAGAGTCCCTCTACCCCCGCGGGCGCAGGGTGATCTCGAAGTCGTCTGCGGGGTCGGCCGCGGAGGCGGCCACCGGCGCGGCGGGCGCCTGAGTCGCGGCCGCGGGCGTCATGGCCGGCACCGTCGTGGCGGTGCGGCGGCGGCGCAGCAGGAGCAGGTGCGAGAGCACGAGCAGCACGCCAAGGCCGACCGTCACCGGGATCGCCGGGAAGCCGGAGCTCTTCGCCGCCACCTCGCTGCTCTGCGCGGCCGGGACCGCGCTCACGGGAATCGCGCGCTGCGGGCTTCCGAGCCCGGAGCCGGGCAGCGGCGGCACCGTCACGCCGAGCAGGCGCCCCTGGGCGTCGACGACGGCGCCGCCGTTGAGGCCCGAGCGGTTCTTCGCCGAGAGGCCGAGGCTCTCACGGGTCGAGCTGCGCACCTTCGTCGGCGTGATCGTCGCGGTGGTCGCGTTCTTCCCCAGCGGGCGAGAGATCAGGTAGACGGCCTGCCCGCGGCGGGCGCGATTCGGCGCCGGCGTGAGGCCCGCAGACGCCTCGCTCCCGCGGCGCGTCAGCAGCACGAGGCCGGTCGGCGCGTCGCTGAGGACGCGGTCGGCCGGGGTGGAGCGCTTGTCGGCGCCCGTCAACGCGATCTCGCTGGTGCGCGAGACGAGCACCGTCGACGTGACCGAGCCGCCATCTGGCCCGATGCGGACGGCCGAGCCCTGCCCGGTGTTGGAGCGGACGATCTCGACGCTCGAGGCTGCCTTCGACACGGCCTGCGGCGTCTTGGCGTCGGCGCTGCCGGCGGTGGTGGCGAGTAGCAGCGTGGTGGCGGTCAGCGTGGCATGGCGCATCGGCTTCTCCGGCCGCGTGGGCGGCGGTCGCGGGGTGGCGTCAGCACGAGTAGGGCGTGCCGACGTCGTAACAAAGATTGGTGGAGAGGCCCTCTTGGCGGCCGATGTCGCGCCCCGTGGCGGTGCCGTCGGCGGTGCCCTCAGCCCGGCCCTGCGAGAGGCCGGCGTTGCGACCCTCGGTGCGGGCCTTGTTCTCGGCCTTGGCAACGGCGCGGTCCTTCGCCCGCTGGGCCTCCGCGCGGACCTTCTTGATCTCCCCGTCGGCCTGGATCCGCATCTTCTCGGTGGCGCTCTCGGCGGCCCGCTTGGTCTCGGCGGCGATCGCAGCATCCGACGGGCGGCTCGCCCGGCCTCCGAAGAACCCGGCGGCGCCGGCCAGGGTGACGGCGATGATCACGCCGACGATCAGCAGGGCCCGGTTGCCCGACGAGCGCTCGGCGGCGGCCGGCCCGGAGGTGTCGATCACCTGCCACGGCTGCGGCGGCTCGGCGACCGGCCCGACCGGGTATCCGGGGGCGCTCGGCGGAGCCGGCGGGACGCCGCCGCCCTGCTGCGGGACGGGGTAGAGGTCGTCGTCGGTGATGACGCGGCGAGCCATCAGCGGCCTGCTGGAGTACGCGAGGTAGTCACTGGAGGCCCTCGGGCCGACTGTTCGGAGTCGGGCTGTCGTTGTTGGTTAGCCCCGCGCCGGGGGTGGGTGAGCTGTCGACGTCCGGTTTGGGTGGCGCGGCCGGCCCGCTCACCGGCGGCGCCGGTGCGGAAGGCACGGGCGCCGCTGCGCCTCCGCCTGACGTTCCGCCGCTACTGGGCTTCGGCGCCGGCACGCGGGCCGGTGCAGCCTTCGCGGCCGGATCCGGAATCCCGTAGCGCTTGCGCAGCGCAGCGAGCTCGCGCCGGTGGCTGGCCCGCAGCTGGATCCGCTGGCGCTCAAGCGCGCGCTTCGTGATCGCCGAGCGCTCGGCCCGCATGCCGTCGCGCACCTCGCGGATCGCGTCGCGCACCTCGGCGGCCACCTCCGCCTCGCTCGGGCGAGTGGACTGGCCGAGGAGGAACGCACCGCCGAGCGCAACGGCGGCCAGGACGACGCCGACGGCGAGCAGCGGCCCGTTCAGCCGACTCCGCTCGCTGGGAGCGGCCGGTGCGGGCGGCGGGACGGCGATGTGCTCGCCGGTGGCCGGTGGGCGGTCGGGCGCGAGGTCGTCCTCGGTGATGACAGTGCGGCTCATGGGCGTGGCGGTCGCAGGCGACCAGCGCCCACCATAGGAACGGGCCGGGCTCTGGGGCAACGTCTGGAGCCGCTTTCGAGGGCCAACGTTGACCTTGGTCTGGGCGTCGCGGTCGGCAGGCTTGTCGGTGTGGATGACCTGATCCAGACGAGCCTGACGCGATGACGTGCCCAGCCTGTGGCGCGCTTGGCGGCGCGGCCGATGAGCGCTGCCGCTCCTGTGGGCACCGCTTTGGCGAGCAGGAAGCGGCGGCGGGCGCTGCAGCGGCGGGGGGCGCCGTCGCAGCGGCCGACCATGACGACGAGTTCGAGGTGGTGCTCAAGCCGCGCCGCGCGTTGTCGCCGGCGTCGACGAACGGGTCGGGCCCGTCGGCCGCTGCGCCCCTGCCGGCGCCGGCCGCCGCGCCCGAGAGCAGCGGAACACCCGGAGCGCTGCCGGGCGTCGGCCCGCGCCGCAAGAGCTTGGTCGTCGAACTCGACGACTTCGGCGACGCCGATGAAGCGCCGACGGTGGCCCGCTCGGCAGCCGCTGCTCCTCCACCGCCAGCCCCGCCCGCGGTCCTGCCGGAACCGGCCTGGGCGCCGCCGCCTGGCCCGGCCCCGGCACCGCCGGCGCCGTGGCAGCCCGTCACCGGGACGATGCCGGCGTTCGTGCCCCCGGGCGGCCCGCCCGCGCCACCTCAGTTGCCAGCTGGCGGCGACCGCAGCGGCGGCCCGCTGTGGAGTCGCCCGCACGTGCTCGGTCCCGCCGCGGCCCTGCTGCTGATCCTGCTCGGCATCGGCGGCTGGATGCTGTTTGGCCGCGGCTCCGCCGACGAGCGCACCGCCGGCTCCGTGCTCCAAGCCGCGCAGACGCGCGTGACCGATCTCGCTGGCCGAGCCGGCCGTGCCACCAAGCTCGTCACCCTCCGCACCGTCGGCCGCGAGGCGGCGACCGCTGCCTCCGATTTGGAAGGCCGCGAGCAGACGGCCACGACCATCGAGGACGCCCGCCTGCGGGATCAGACGGTCGCGATGCTGCGTGCGCAGCGCGCCTACCTCGCGGGCCTCGGCGGACTGCAGGCGCTCGAGCAGTCCGACCTCTTGAAGTCGCAGATGCCGGGGTGGTCGGAGACGAAGACCCGGATCGAGCAGGCGACCCGCTCGATGAAGGATGCCCAGGCACCCGTTGCGGCGCTCCAGCTCCCGGGGCAGACGGCCGTCGACCTCGACGGGGTCGGCCGCGCGACGGACACGGTCGACAAGACCGTCCGATCGGCGGGCTTCCAGCTGCGCGAATGGCGGGTGAAGCTCAAGGCCTACAACGTCCGCGTCGCGGCCGCGCAGCGCCGCAGCGCGCGCATCGCCGAGTACCGCGAGCAGGTGCGCGGTGTGCTCGGCAACTATGAGGAAGGGCGCACGCAGGTCGACCAGTTCGTGGAGGACGTCGACGACTACGACTTCTCCGAAGGCGAGGACTACCAGGCGGCCAGGGAGCGAGTGCTCGGCTTCCAGAACGATCGTCAGAGCACCATCGCCGACCTTGAGCAGTACGCCTCGCAGGCGCCGACGGCCGCGCAGACCGAGCACGCTGCGCTCGTCGAACCGGTGCTGCGCTCCCTCGACGGACTTGGCAACATGCTCGACGCCGTCGACGAGGCGTGGATGGCGGAGGAGCCCGCTCGGACGACGTCGTCGTGGGCCGAGTACGAGGCACTGAACGGAGACATCGACGCCAAGTTGGAAGGCTCCCAGCAGGCTTGGGAGGCGCGTGTCGAGGGCCTGCGCGTGGAGGCGCGGACGGCCGGCGTCGGGACTCGCCCCAAGCGCCCAGACGTGTGATCTGCCGCCTCAGGTGAGCACGATGACGACGGCGCCGATCGCGAATCCCAGCGCGATCACCGCACCTGCCCGCACCGCTGCGACGGCCCATGCCGTCGCAGCGCCCGTCCGGCCTGCCCCGGCGGCGCGCTCGTTGGCAAATTCGGCACGGCGACGAGCCCGCGCCTCACGGTCGAGCGTGCGCTGATCAGCGGTGCGAGTCGCCGGTCGCCGTTTGCGCTCGGGTGTGGCGCTCGGCCCCAGCCGTTCTGGCATGGCGCGCGGCGCTTTCGCCTCGGGCACTTGCGCCTTGGGTGCCGCTGGTTTGGGCGCCGCTGGCTGGTGTGCGGTCGTGGTCGCCGCCCACCGCGGATCGACGGGGGCCCCGGCGACACGTGGCAGGTCTCCACCCCGCCACATGAAGAGTCCCTCGTCGTGGTGGTGGGGGTCGACGACGATCGCAAACTGCCAGGCCGCCGGAAAGAAGTGGCGGTGGATGAACTCGTCGTGGCGAGAAAGGAAGATCCCGTGGCCCGGGTGGGAGTGGTACCAGCCGACGATTTCGGCGCCGGGGTACTGCGCGTCGAGTTCGGCGAGCATGCTCGTCCAGGACTCGTGGGTGAAGGTGAGCGAGGTGACGTCGCCGCTGGCGCCGTCCGCGCGAACGGCGCCGACGACCATCACGCCGTCGGGCCGGCGATCGCCCGCCAGCAGGCCACCGACCTCGTTGGCGGGGTCGGCGTAGACGTGCGAGTAAATCGCGTCGCGTACACCGGGCGCAAAGCCCGGCAGGGCCAAGCGAACGTTGGGAGGCCGAAAGCTGTTCACGGAGTCAGGCACAGGAGATAGTTGGCGTCGGTCGCCTCCGCGACGTTCCCCACCTTTTTCAGGATTCCACCGTGCGCAAGCTCCTCCTGTTGATCACCGCTCTAACGTTGACCTTCGCGCCTAGCGCTTTGGCGAGCACTGGCACGCCCCTGCAGGTGCTCTACCCGACGGCGCCCGACCTGAAGTTCGGAACGACCGTCTTCACCGGCAACGTCGCCACCGTCGAACTGACGGCGACGAATTCAAGCAAGGAGATCACGCTCGGCCCGACCTCCGTCGTGCTCGAACTCGCTGGTTGGACGGCCCAGCCGGTCGCGGGCCTCGCCGCCGACGGCCGCACGCTGCAGGTGCCGCAGCTCGAGGGCGGCAAGTCCGTGGTCTTCCCGCTCACGCTGACGCCACCCGCCGGCACCAAGCCGGCGACGAGCGTGAAGATCAAAGCGACCTCCGGCGCTTCTGCCGCGGACGCGACGATCGTCGTCCCCGGCCTCGCGCTGGTGCCGCTGAAGTTCAAGAAGATCAAGCGCCTGGGGTTCAACGGACTGCGGTTCGAAGCCAACGTCACGATCAAAGCCGCTGCGCCGGAGGCCTGCACGACGAAAGCGCTGAAGCCCTCAGCGACCGTCTTCGCGCAGAGCAAGAAGGGCAAGCCGAAGAAGGTGGCCGCCGGCGATCTTGCCAAGGGAACCTTGAAATCCAAGGGGGGCGTCTGCCGTCTCGCTTTTGAGTACTACTTCGATCACAAGTACGACGGCAAGCTCGGGTCCTTCACCTTCAAGTTCAAGCCGACCGTCGGGGGCAAGAAGCTGAAGGTCGATCCCATTCAAGCGTCGGTCGCGGCGACGGGCGAGACCACCCGCAAGATCGGCTGACTACCACCAACGTGCAAAACGGCAAATACCGACGAATTGCAATGCGCTACCGGCGAATTCCAATGCAAAGGGTTTGTCGGTCGAGGCACTCGCGGTCAACATGCGCCACGAGCCGATGTACCACGATTCGCAGCGTCCCACTCCAGTCCGGCCAGCAGTGCGTGCGCTGCGCGCCGACGCGTCAGCGCTGCGCCGCGGCCGGGTGGCGGAATGACGGGCGGGGTTGTCGACCGCGCGCTGCCGGTCCCGCCCGCGCAACGGGCTCGTACGATGCACCCGCACCGGCGGCCGATGCGAGTTGAGCCTCGCGTCGTGATCGTCGTCTATGACGACGATCCTCAGCAGCTGCCGCTTCGGCGCCACCTGCTCCTCAGCGCCCAGCGGGCCGTCGGCACCGAGCTGGGCCGGTACGCCGGCTGCGAGGTCGTGGACTGCAGTAGCCGCACCGAGGTCCTGACGGTGGTCGAGCACGTCGATCACGCGGTCGCGTTCATCGATCTGGAGAGCCGCACGGGACAGATGCGGGGCGCTCGACTCCTGCGCACGATCGACGACGATCCCCGACTCCGCGCCCGGTGCACCCCCGTGGCGATGACGGCGCACAACTGCTTTGCGGTCCTCGCTGAACTTGGGACGTGCGTCACCGCCGTGTTGCAGACCACGGGAGAGGATCTGCACGGTGACGCCTGCGAGGCGCTGCGGCACGTCACCGACCCCGAGGCAGGGGGGCGCCGACGCGCCTTCCCACGGGCCCAGACGCCGGTCGAGGTCGATCGGTCGATCAAGCACCGTTTCGTCGAGCACTTTGGCTTTGAGCCGCGGCCTGGCGATCTCTACATCGTCGGCAATCTGGCGCAGGGCGTCAGCGACTCCATCACCAACCGCGAACTGAAAGACATCGTCGGGGCCCGGTCTGCCGTGGCCCACTTCAAACGGGCGGTGAAGGAGGCGCGCGGCGTCCCCGTCGACCTCGTCGTGCCGCTCGCGCAGGGGTTCCTGGCCGGGTGCGTGCGTGACACGCTCACCGAGCCCGTCCGCGCCGGCACGGTCGACCTCGCCGTCTCGGCGCTCGCCGATGAGCGGCTGCTTGAACTCGCCCGGATCTCCGACGCAGACATCGCCCTCGTCCGCCGCTGCGGCCGAGTCTGGCATCGCGCGCTCGGGGCGCTGGACTCGCGCGACCAGGCTGGGCGCCAGCTGCAGGTCTCGCGGGTGCTGGAGGCCTCGGCGCCGGACGATGCCGAGCGGGTCCGGCTCCTGTTCCTCTTGCACGTGCTCGCTGACCTCGCCCACGAGCCGTCCCAGCAGGCCTCTGCTGCGTTGGCCCGGGTGGTGCCGTCCGCGGCATGACCGAAGTCGCTGCCGCCGGCCCAAGTGCTCCGCAGTTCAGCAGCGGTGAGGTGGTGGCTGCGCTCGACGCCCTTGAACACGCGGCCCGCGCCTGCTCGCTGGCAACGAGTCGATGGCGTGATGCGGCCACGGCGCTCGACGACCCCGAGGCCCGCCAGATGGCGGTCGCCACCGCGGATCGCAGTCTCGCCCGCAGCGACGAGCTCTTGGCGCTCTTGGCTCTGCTGGCCGACGTCGGCGCGAGCAGCGGACGCCCGACGCTCACCGTCGGCGCGGTCCTTGGCCGGGCTGCTGGCGGAGTTGCGTCGCGGTACCCGTCGATGGTCGTGCGAGAGCGCAGCGACATCGCCACGCAGCGCCGGACGATGGCGCCCGCCCAAGCGGCGGCCCTGGCGGTCGCCGTCTGCGGTGCCCTCGGGAATGCCGCGCGCCATGGCCCACCCGACGCCACCGTCAGTATCCGCGCGGCCACACGCCAGCGCCGGTTGCTGGTGGGCGTGACGAGCCCCGGCGGACGGTTTGGGATGCCGGTCATCCCGGGTCGCGGCATTGCCTCCGCCCGCGAGCTAATGGAGGACGCCGGCGGGACCTACCGTGTGGAGTCCGTCGCCGCTGGCGTCGTCGTGGAGGTCACGGTGCCCCTCGCGTCGCGTTGGCCGGCGCCGCTGCCCAAGAGCCGACTGGCTGCTGGACCCAAGGGCGCAGCCAGCGGCGTGCTGGCTCGGACTGTCCTTCGGATTCAGGGTACCCATGGTATGGCGGCGCCGCTCCGCGAGGCGCAGTGGCTCGTTCCGGACCCGGCCAGCGAACGCCTGCGCCTGAGCCTGGATCGCCTCGACTTCGCCGCGGCGGAACTCGCAGGTTTGCTGTCGCCTGGCGTCGTGCCAGCGGCGCTCGACTAGGGAGCCGCGCGCCCCGAGCAGCCAGCTATTCGCTGCCAGCCAGGCAGGTTGCGCCGAGCACGTCGCCCGGGTCGACGCTATCGAGTCGACTGCTCGGATCGGGGTCCAGCCGCCAGCTGCCGGTCGCCGCGTCGCCCTCATGCTGGGCCCACGTGACTCCTTCAAATTTGCCGTCCGTGCAGCCCGTGCCGGCCCAGCCCATGCCAGCGACCTTCACGCGAGCGACGCCGGTCTCCTGGCTGCGATTGATGCGGTTGACCAGCGCGGTGACGCGTGCGGCGCTGGCGTCTTCGAGTTCTTCGCCGATCAGGGCCGCGTCACGCTCCCACTGCTGCGACGCCGTGTCGTCGGAATCCAGTCGCGTCAGCTCGCTTGCCGACAGCATCTGGCGGGCGCGGAGCCGACCCTCCTCGGTACCGAGGGAGAGCGCCCCGTAATAGCGGCGAAGCAGGTCCTGCACCGCTTCTTTGACTTCGGCCTCGGTGAGGGAGTGTTTGCTACCCCCGACGGTGAGGTCGGTGCAGGACCCCGGCGCGCTGCTTGGGCAGGTGCTCGACGACGTGGAGGCGATGGTCGACTGGCCACCGGACGACAGCAGGACGCCGACGACGCCAGCCAGGAGGAGTGTCAGGAGGAGGCCGACGACGAGCGGGCGTCGCGAACGTCGAGCGCGCGGCGGGAAGTTGCTTGGGGCCGTGGCCTGGGGTGCGGACCGGCGGCCGAGGCCACTGCGGCGTGGTGAGTCCTCAACTGGGATGGAGATCCGCGTGTTCGTGGCGGAAGCGCCTGAGGTCGTGGCGCCGGCCATCTCGGCGGCAGGCACCGTCGTGGTCGCGGCCAGGGGATCGGGAGCGCTCTCGCAGCCCGGGACGGCGCAGCCCTGGTTCTCGGCCCAGCACTCCTGGTGGTGGGTGATGCCGCAGTCCCCGCAGGCAGCTGCCGGCTCGCCGGCGCCCATGGGCGTCTGGCAGTAGGGGCACTGGAGGCCGACGGCCGCGTCGGGGGTCGGGGCGAAGTTGGGTGGTTGAGGCACGCGAGCTCGGCAGGAAGAGATGAGGCGAGCGCCGAGCGTAGGTCTGGGAGTCAACGTTGAGCAACGCAACGTTGGTCTGCGCTCGGATCTGAGACCGAGGATCGATACGGTCGAAGGCATGTCGATCTCCGTCCTGTCGGCCGCTCGGTGTGCCGGTCTTGCCTTGTTCGTCGGCGCCGTCGTTGCGCTTCCCGCGGTTGCCGCGGGAGGTTCGGCCCCAGTCCTCAAATCGCCGATCGACAAGAGCTACGCTGAGAAGAGCGACAAGCCCTACGGCGTCACGGTCTCGACGAAGGTCCCGTTCACCGTCGAGAGCGCCGGCGGACCGGTGTTCGTGGTCGTGTCGAAAGACAAGGACCTGCTGAAGGACGTCGACGCGGACTCCGTGAAGAAGGCCACGTACGTTCGGAAGATGGAGGCTCGCGGCGGGGTCGACTACGCGCACACCGTGCCGATCTACAACGCCTTCCCGTCCTTCTGGACGAACAAGCCGGCGAAGTACTGGTGGACGGCCGTGCGCGTGGACTGCGAAGCGGCGAAGGGCACCGACGACTGCGCCATCGAGGGCGAGATCCGGCAGTTCGAGGTCTTCGGCCAGATCGACGGCTGAGTCGCGGCTCGCCGGCTCGCCGGCTGACGGCGCCATCAGCCGCGCGGTCGGAGGCGGCGTCTCAGCCCATGGAGCGGCGAATCTGCTCCTCAGCAGTCTCGTAGGTCGTAGCGCCTGCGTCGAGGAGTGCGCTGATCTGCGTCAGGGCGTCCGTCAGGTGCTCGAAGCTCGACTTCCAGAGGGTGAAGAGCTCCATGAACTGGGCCGACGCGGCGCCCTGCCAGCCTTCGCGGGCGACGCCGTTGACGAGGGCCAGCGCGTGGGCGTTGTCGCCTGAGATCCCCGCGGCCGTCACCTGGAGGTGCGAGGCGACGCGGTGCAGCTCCTCAGCCGTGACCTGGATCTGGCTCATCGGGCTGGGGTGCGGGGCGGAACATGCAAGACGCCACCACCGTAAGGAGCGAGCGGCGCCGGATCGCAGTCAACGTTGGGTCGGATCAGGGGACGCGCAAGCCAGGTCACGCGAGGGTCTCCTGCCCCGCGGCGACCTGCAGGAGTTCACTGCGGGCACGAGCGACCAGATAGCCGCGGCCGGGGGCGCTGGCCACGTTGGAGCGTCGCGGGAGCATCACCCCGAGCAGGTCACCGTCGGCCATCAGATCTGGCGAGAGGAGCAAGCCATGGCCGTCGCGTCGCAGCTCACGGCACCACAGGTTGCCGAGGGCACGTGCGGCGGTCGTCTCGAGTGCGGCGACGACCCGTACGCCTCGGTCGCGACCGAGGCGAACGAGTCGCTCGAGGGCCAGCATGGTGGCGTGGTCCTGGAGTTCGCCGCCGTCGTCGATCACCACCACGTGCCGCGGGAGGTGGTCGTCGGGCATGGTGGCGACCTCGGCGGCCAGCCGGGTCGCCAGCTCTGCGCAGGCGTCGGCGCCGCGTGCCACGTCGGCCCAGCCCGGCAGCTCCGTCAGCGCGGACCGGCGCGGGGCAAACAGATACATCGCGTCGACTTCGTGGCTCTCGCCGAGGGCCACGGCCAGGGCGGTGAGCGCCGTCGTTCGCCCGGTCCGGTAGCCGCCGGAGATGAGGAAGTGTCGTTCGCTGAGGTCGACGAACACCGGCCCCAGCTGGGCGCCTCCGACGCCGATCGGCAACGCGTCAAGCGTCGATGGCAGGCCGGCAAGGGTACTCGCGTCGATCCGGTCGGGGAGGGTGTCAATTGAAGGGGCACGAAGCAGCGGCCACGTCTGCGCGAGGTGCTCCCCGAGGAGCCGGAAGCCGTCGGCGGCGTCGGTGGCGTCGTCTGCCGGGGTCGGCAGCGCGAGCTGCGCCAGTTCCTGCTCGCCGGTAAACACTCGACCGTCGCCGAGGGAGGTGCGATCGGCGAGTTTGGCGGGGATGCCGAAGCCGACGAGGTCGTCGCTGGAGGCCTGCCGCAGGAGCAGGCGCTGCGGGAAGCTGGCGGCGACGGCGGAGCGGATCGAAGAGCGGCGATCGGCGGTGACGATCACGTGGACGCCCACGGCGCGGCCGTTGCCCAGCAGACTCAGCAACCGGTCAAAGAGGGAGTCGGCCCGAGCGGTGTCGTAGGTATTGGTGAACTCGCCGAAGCCGTCGACGAGCAACACGATGCGTGGCAGCGGCTCGCCGCGCCCCTGCTCGAGGTACTCGGTGAGGCTGGCCGCACCGGTGGCGGAGTGCAGCGTCATCCGGCGCAGCACCTCGGCCTCCAAGCGTTGGAGGAGTCGCTCGACCCGTTCGGCGTCGCTGGCCGGGACGACCGTCGAGACGTGCGGGAGCGGCTCGATCAGAGACAGCGGGCCGGAGTCGGCGTCGATCGCGTAGAGGTGCAGATCTGCGGGCGAGGCGTCCCAGGCCAGCGACGCGGCGATCGTTTGCAGCGCGACCGTCTTCCCGGCGCCGCCGGCACCGTAGATCGCGACGTGTCCGCGGTCGAGGGAGAGCACGAGCGGGACCTGGCGCTGCTGGCTTGGCTGGTCGATCAGGCCGATCGCGCAGCGGCCGCGGAGGGCGTCGGTGTGGCGCTGGACTGCGGCTCGCGAGAGTTCGTCCGGCAGCGGCTGCGTCCAGGCGGGTCGTGGTGCGGGCAAGCCCAGGAGCTCCGACGCATCCTGCGCAGCGCCGGCGAGCACGGCGAGATCGGTCTCATCGGCACGCGGCGGCCCGTCCTCGCGCACCTCGCGGCGCGCCGACGGCACGGGGAGGTCATCGAAGGCGAACTCCCGCACGAGGACCGTTGCGTCGCCGGGTGGGCGGTGGCGGCCACTGACGTGCGCGGACTGGAACTCGATCAGGCGTTCATGCCCGATCCGGGCATACGCGCGGCCGCGCATCGACTCGCCGCTCGGAATGCGCGCTGCTTCGTTGGCCTCGATCACGTCCTGGCTCTCGGTGTCGCTGGTGACCCGCAGCGCGATCCGCAGGTTCGTGTTGGCGCGAACGGCGGGGGTGAACGCGTTGCGTAGGGATTGGGCCGCAAGCACCATGTGGATGCCGAGGGTGCGTCCGCGCTGGGCAACATCGACGACGCCGTCGACGAAGTCGGGGATCTCGTCGCGCAGCTTCGCGAACTCGTCGACCATGATCAGCAGGTTCGGCGGGGCGAGTCCGGGGGCACGGCGCTCGAGATCGATGAGGTTGTCTGCGCGTGCCTCGGCCAGGAGGCGTTCGCGGTGCTTCATCTCGGCGTCGAGTGAGATGAGGGCCCGTTCGCCGAGCTCGGCGTCGAGATCGGAGACGACGTCGAGCACATGCGGCAGCGCGGCGCATGGGGCAAACGCCGCGCCGCCTTTGTAGTCGATGAGCAGGAAGTTCAGGCGGCTCGGAGGGTGCGCGACGGCCAGCGACGCGATGATCGTACGCAGCAGTTCGCTCTTGCCGGCGCCGGTCGTCCCCGCGATCAGGGCGTGCGGCCCGTCGGTGCGCAAATCGATCGAGAGTGCCTCGCCGGCCGCCATGCCGATCTGCGCGCCGAGCCCGCCGCGTCGGCGCTGCCAGCGCTCGGCGATCTGGGCGCCGGTGGGCTCGCCGAGGCTCAGCTGATCGACGAGCTTGACGCGGTGCGGTACGGCGGCGGAGCCGGCGGCAAGGGTCGCGTCCCGCGTTGGCGCGAGCACGCGCGCTGCCCATCGCGCTTGCGGAATCGTGGCGCCTTCCAAGCGGACGCCGACCTCGTGCGCTCCGTCGGCCATCGAGGTGGCGGTGCCGAAGCCGTTTACGCCGCAGTCGACGGTTGTGCCGCATTCGCCGGGAAGGCTGCGCGGATCGTTCCCGACCCAGATCACGAAGTGCCGCAGGGCGCGTGCATTCCCGAGGATCTCGGAGACCAGCGAGCGGTCGAGCTGCAGGGCCTCGTCGATGATGAGCAGGAGCGCAGGGCCGTCGCCGTCTTCGCTGCTGCGCAGCGCGGAGCGTTGCTGGGCCAGTACGCGGTGCGTACGCTCGCGGACGCCTCGCAGGACGTCGATCGCCCGGCGTCCGGTTCCCAGCGGAGCGACCTCGAGCAGGCCCGCGGCGGTCTGCACATGCGGCAGCCACTTCAGCCAGTCCCATCCCTCGTCGGCGCCCGGGGCAAGCGCGGCAGCGACGCCGAGTTCCAGCGGACTGTGCAGCGCAACAGACTGCAGCACCAACGATCGGGCGACGTCTGAACTCGTCACACGGTGACCGGCGAGCCCGATGATCGGGGCCTGCGCCAGGGGGACGGCGGCGGGCACGTCGATGAGCACCTGGCCCGCACTCACGAGCTGTTGGAGCCGAGGGTCTGGGTCGACGTCAGATGACGCGCGGAACTCGACGGAGGTGCTGGCCGGGAGATTGCCCGTGCCGAGTCGCAGCGTCATGAAGTCGGGGTCCCATGGCCTGCGCTCCCAGAGCAGCGGGCTGAGGGTGTTGATTCGCCCCAGCAGCTCGGTGACAGGCGGAGCGGCCTGGCGGCGTTCGCGGAGCTCGACCTCAAGCGCGGCAGCCATGCGCTGGTGCGCCTCGCCAAGCCGGGCCTCAAAGCGAGCCAGTGAGTTCTCGCCCTCCTGCTTGCGGTGTTGTTTGTCGCTGAAGTAGGTACCGGCCGCCATGAGCGGCGAGAGGAGCATGAACGCCAGCATCATCACGCTGTCGAGGACGAGGAACAGCACCAGGCCGGCGACGAGCGGAATGAGCGACGCGACGAGTGGAATGCGGATGCGCTGCTGGGGCCGCGGCGTCTCGGGCAGGTCGATCTTCGTCGGCCGCCAGGAGCTGAGTTTGCGGGGCGGGCGGTTGACCGGGACGAACCCTCCGACCCCGAGGTCGAGCCGGGGGCGCTCGCCAAGGCGGTCACCGAGGATCATGCGGTCTCGGCCGGCCCGCGGATGCTCGGGCTGGGTGAGGCTGACGACCACTCGACCGGGCCCGATCCGCAGCTCGCTCCCGTCGCGGACCTGCACCCAGGCGGCGCCGACGGCCGAGCCGTCGGCGCTGATCGGCGTCTCTCCGGCGATGCTGGCGACCCAGAGGGACCCGGGTTCGGCGCGCAGGGCGCACCGCCCTTCCCACCCGTCGAGGCCACGGAGGCGCAGGTCAGCCCAGTCGTCGGCGCTGAGTTCGTGCTCGCCGGAAGGGACGTCGGTCTTGGCGCCGTGCACGGTGAGTGTGGCGACGGCCTGCCCTGCAGCTGGCTGGCTGCGCTGGCCGGCTGCCTCACGTGATCGCCGTGAAGTGCCACGCAGGACGACCTCATCGTCTGCGCTGCTGCCGCGGAGGCTGACTTCCACGTCCGGGGTGCCAGCGCGGGGGCGAGCGGCGACGGGCGATCGACTCGAACGGATCGCCGTCACGACGTCGCCGGCGCGCAGGTCGCGGTCCATCGCGGCGGCATCGGCCGGCAGGCGTTCGCCGGTGCGCTGCACGGCGAGGTCGATCACGGGGGGAAGCTCCGTGAGGTGAAGGGTGAGCGCGTGGGCGAGCGCGCCGACGGTCGCCCCGGCGGGCAGCTCGACGACGACGTCCTCCCGGGCACCGGCATGCTCGACCGTGAGGCCCAGTGCCGTGATCTCAGTCCCACTCAGGCCGTTCACGAGGCCGGACGGTATGCCGCGCGCGGGCGCGAGACCCGCTCAACGTTGGTGTGGCAGCGGGCCTTTCGGAGGGGTACTTCTGTGGAGAAACCACGGCGCCCCGATCAGCTGCGGCGCCCGATTCGGGCCGGCCCCGGGAGGCACGTCATGTCATTCATCAAGGTCACTGCAGAAGAGCTCAATCAGCTCAGCAGCCAGCTCACTGCGACCGCGAGCAGCATCCAGGGCGAGAGCGACGGCGCTCGCGGCCAGGTTCAGGGCATCGTCGGCGCCGGCTGGGAAGGTGCCGCGTCGGGGCAGTTCGGCGCGCTCTTTGAGCAGTGGAACCAGAGTTCGGCTCAGCTGATCGAGGCGCTTACCGGCATCAGCCAGCTCCTCGGCCAGGCCGGCAACACCTATGCCGAGACCGAGGCTTCGGTCGCCCGCTCCTTCGGGTAGCCCGGGCACCGCGCTCCGCCAAGAAAGCAAGGCATGGCCACCACCCACGTCAGCCCCGAGCAGCTCGACCACATGGCGGGCGAGATCCGGGGGCTCGCTCGCTCATTTGCGTCGACGCAGCCGCCGGCGCTGCAGGGGTGCGGCCTGACTGGTCGCGCTGAGGTAGAGCGCGCCTACGAGGAGTTCAGCCGCAGCTGGGCACGGTTCGTGGGGCAGTGCAGCGACGAGGTAGCCACGATGAGCGCCCTCGTCGACCTTGCCGCGGAGGCCTATCACCGGCAGGACGGCAAGGTTGCCGAAGCCGCGGCGGCTTCGGCGACCACGAAGGTCGGTGGGAGATGACGACGGTCGCGGATTTGATCGGTGCAGACGGGGCCGCGGGGCGGCCTCAGATGCTGCACACGGCAGCGCGCGACCTCGACCAGGTGGGGGGCGAGGTCGCGCGTCTGCGTGCGTCGCTGGCAGCTGTCGAGGCGGCGCAGTGGCGCGGCCAGGCGCGGGTCCGGTTCGACAAGCTGCGTGACACCACGGTCGATCAGGACCTCGCGCCGATCGACCAGCACTACGACGCGGCCGTCTCGGCGCTCCGCGGCTATGGCCACCGGCTCGAAGAGATTCAGCAGCGTGCTCGTGAGATCGCGAAGGCGATGACGGCCGAGGAGCACAAGCTCGGGACGAACCGCCGCGACGAGGAACTCGCTGGGGGCTTGGTCACCGCGGCCAAAGTCGCCGCGACGGTCAGCACGCTGACGCCCACCGCCAAAATCGCGGCCGACTACGCGCTGAAGGAGGCCAAGCAGCATCAGGGCCGGATGCGAGCGCAGACGGCCGCGACGCAGCAGCGCCTCGCGGGTCTTCGTGGCGAGGGCGCCGACCTGCGGGCGGAACTCGACGCCGCAGCCCACCGGTGCGCTGCAGAGCTCGGCGGCCTCCGCCCGCCGCCTGGGCAGAAGCAGCTCACGCCGGTCGAGATGGCAGCTGGCGGTGCTGCCGTTGTCGGCACCGCCATTGGCGTGATCCGGCGAGTCACTCCCGGAGGCCACGGCCGACCGAACGACGCGGGCGCGCGCGCCCGCGAGAGGTCCCTGCGGGATCGTTGGAATGCGACGCCCGCTCGCCCGTCCGGACCGCATCAGATCAGCAACCAGAGGATCGCCGACCTCGCTCGCGAGCAAGCAGCTCGCGGCGGCCACGGCGGCCAGTGCATCGTCTGGGTACAGAACGTCCTGAAGGAGGCCGGCTACGACATTCCACCGGTCGGGGCCGGCGGGGTGGACTGGAACAACTCGCAGGTCTACCAGGACTATTGGGCGAGCAAAGCCACCCAGGTTCCATCGATTGCCGAGGCCGTTCCGGGGGACGTGGTCCAGTGGATGGGACCAGGCTACGACGGCTCCGTCCACACGATGATCATCATCGAGTCGGGCCCACCAGTGACGGTGGCTGACTCGAACTCCCGCTGGAATGAACAGCTTGCGATCGGGAACTACAACGACCGAGTCTCAGGCAAAGAAGCCTGGGTGAAGATCTGGCGGGTCGGGCAGGTATGACGGCGTGCGGCGTTTCGTGACGCCCGACCTCGGCTAGTTCGTTGACGGGCGCGCGGCCAGTTCGTGCGCCACTGCTTGGGCGACTGCACCGACGAGTTCATCGACGGTCGACCCCCGGCGGTGGACGCCGTTTGCGTCGCTCAGCAGCCAGTCACCCGCTTCTTCCGACACCGTCCATTTCGCACTTCGCCCGCCGAAGTCGCCGGCCAGCGAGAACGCGGTCCCGAACTCGGCCAACGCGTAGAGCGTTTCGATGAGTTCGCCGACGAGTCCACGGTTGGAAATCGAACACGCCATGTCGTCGGCGTCAGCGTCCACGTCGAAGCGGGCGGTACCGGCGGGACCACTGAGCAGCGTCGAGGCGAACTCGCTTGAGGTCAGCAGCAGCCCCACGGATGTGTTGGCACGAATGGTGTCGTAGAGGGGTGAGAGCGCAGGGTCGGCGGCGACCTCGCGCAGGAGGCGGGGCGGCGGAGCCGCGCCCGTCGATGCCGCCGCTGCGGTCTGGCGTAGCCAGCTCGCGACGTCGTCGAGTACCGCAGCGTCGGGGTCGGAGTTCTTCAGAACCACCTCCGTCTCGTCCGTGTCGCGGATCAGGGAGAAGGCGCAGGTCGTTGCGCCCGTCACCCGATGCCCGTCAAGCGACGCGGTAGTCCACCACGCCTCGGTGGGGCGGCAGTCTGCCGGAGCCCGTTCGATCCAGTTGCCGACGAGTTGTTCTTGCAGGATGTCAGCGGATCCGTCGAGCGAGGACGCGGCCACGATGATGACTCCGCCATCGTCGCCGACCCGGCCGGAGACGAGCAGGTCGTCGGTGCCAAGGAGGTTCAGGACCGCACTGGTGCCATCTGCTGCGACGGCGCCGAGCTGCACCTTTCGGGTCGGTCGGAGGAGGGAGGCGCCGAAGCGCGCCGCAGGTTGCCCATCAGCGAGATCGGCCGCCAGCTGCGCTGCGTCCTCGGTCCACTGGACGTCGAGTCCGTGGATCGAATGAGAGCGCTCGGAAGGAGGTTGCAGCACCGTTGGCAGCAGCATGACGTCGATCGGATCGAGCTGGAGCATGAAGGGCGGTTCCGTTGTCGGACGTGTATCCACAGGTTGGGACATGAGCTTCCTTAGAACCGCATGAAGCCGCGGACGGAGTCGACGCCGCTGTTCCAGGCCTGCCCGGTCGCCTGCAGCGTGGTGTCGAGACCCTTGGCCGCCGCACTCGTGGTGTCGTAGATGGCCCCGCCGAGGTCGTTGCCCACCTCCGAGATCCGTCGCACACCGTCGCCGTACTGGCCGTCGAGTGCGCGATCGACGGCGGTTGAGTCCCCGGTAAGTACGTCGTAGGTGAGGTGGTAGCTCTCCATCGCGATGTAGAGCGGCTCGCTTGTTGCGGTGCCGATTCGCTCGACGCCCCACATCACCGGCCCGTAATCACCGTTGTGGGCGCGCTGCGTCGCCGAGTCGGCATCGGTGACGCTGTCGGCAAGGAAGCCATAGGTCCCCGAGACAACGCCTTTGTCAGCCCCTAGGAACCCACCGGTGACGAAATCTCCAAGTGCCAACACCGGGTGGATCGTGATCGCGGTGCCGATCCCCGAAACCACGCCGCCACCGTAGTCACCCTTGCTGAAACGCCGCTCGACGTTTGAGTACGTTTGGAATGCGCCGTAGGCGGCACCGACGGGCCCGAGGATTTTCGGCGCGGCTCGAAACAGTCCTCCCGCGTGACGATCGGCGATCGTGACGGCTTTCCACACCGTGCCTTGGAGGGCCTTCGGCGCCTTCTGGAGGGCGCCAATAGTCGTTCCGACGAGGCGTTTCCCGGCGTCAAAGCCTCGGTCGATGTAGTTGAAAGCAGTTTGGATATTGCGGTCGTCGAGGAGCGCCCTCAGCAGCGTGCGTCCCTCGCGTCCTCCGCCGGTTCCCAGATGTTTAAACCAGCGGCGCGAGCCGAGGACCCCGAGCCCGGCGACGAGGCCGGCGCCCGTGAGGCCGGCGAGCATCGCCATGAGGTTGGGCGGTCCGCTGGCGTCTCCCAACTCGCGGGCTCGATGGTTGGCTTTGACGTCGAGCTCGGCACGGAGTGCCTGTGCCTGCCCGTTCACGGTCGCGAGCGAGCGAGACGCGTCGTTTGCGGCCGAGTCGGCACGATGCGACGCGCCTTTCGCGGCTCCGAGCTTGGATGCAGTCTTCGCTGAAGCGACCGGGTCTCCGAACGACGCCGCGTGGTGCCGGACTGCCCGCTGAACCTCGCGTCGTGCGGTTGCCGCCTGCGCGCGAGCAGCCTGTTCTGCGCGCATCGCTTGATCCTTACGCGCCGCGATCTCGCGGGCTCGTGCTTGGAGGTCGTCGAGTTCGTGGGCCCAAGTCGAAAGGGCCGCGGCCCCACGGTCGAGTGAGACCCCGAGGTTGGCGAGTTCCCCAGGGAGATCGCGGTCCCGATTGGAGTGAAACGCGGTCGCCGCGACGCCGGTCCACCGTGTTGGTGTGAGATCGCCGAGCTGGCGACGGATCGCTTCCGTGGTGTCGGCGAGGTCCCGCAAGTGCGAGGCCTGGCGCCGGACGGCCTCCGGCTGGCCGGCTGCGGCCTCGGCCCCGATGATGTCGGCGACCGAAGTCATTTCGGCGTTCCCAAGGCGGGCTTGCCGACGGTAGTTCCTGAGAAGCTAGACGCGATGCCAGACTCGTCCGCGGCGTACGTCGAGGCGGCCAGCTGGAGCTGCTCACCGAGGCACGTCAGCTTGTGCGCGATCTGGTCGACGCTGCGGTGCCAGTTCGCCTCGAATTCGCTATGGGCTCCCGCGACGGCTGCGTCGCCGAGAGCGACGGCAAACATCGCGCTCCGCAGAGTCTGGAGGAGGTCGTTCGACAAGCTGATGGCTTGGCGGGCGATGTAGTCGAGTTCGGCGGGCTCGACAGAAAGTTGGCTCACGGTTCACCGCTCGTTCGGGCGGTTTCCAACGTACGCACAGCGGCGAAAGTGCTCGCGTCAACGTTGTCCGAAAGACTCCGGTTCTGGCCTTGACGCAACGAACGCTGGTCGGTCTACGCCCGTCGCAACTGGCCAACCCCTCTACGCCTCCTTGCTACCTTGCGCCGGGTGAAGTCGCTCCGCTCCGATCAGTCGCGCTCCGAACCGGTCGACTCGTCCCGCTCGACCCGTCGCCGCCTGGATCGCGGCACCCTGAGCCTCGTGGTGGCGTCGTTGGCGCTGCTGATCGCCGTCTCCGGGATCACGCCGGCCGACGCCGCCAAGGCCGTCAAGCGCGCGCTGAATGCCGACACGGTCGACGGCGTCTCCGCGTCGCGCACACCCAAGGCCGGGCAGCTCCTGCCGCTGGGCAGCAACGGCAAGTTCCCGTCGTCGGTGCTGCCTGCCGGCACGCCTGGTCCGCGCGGACCGCGTGGGGCGGAGGGCCCGGCCGGCGGTGGAAGCGCCTCCCGCACGGTCTTCCGCGCCCACGCTGTGGCGCTGCAGTCCACGAAGGCGCTCGTTGCGCAGAAGGTGCTCTTCGGCGCCGAGGACTTCGATCCGGAGGATGTCTTCAACCCCGCGACCAGCCTCTTTACCGCCCCACTGGCGGGCTACTACCGCTTTGAGGCGTCGGTGATGATGGGCTACATCGGAGTCACCCAGGGCGCTCAGAGGACGCTCATTCGGCTGATCTCGAGCCGCAGCTCGATGCACGTCCGCGGCACCGACGAGCACAGCGTCGGGTATCAGCAGGCGACGGTGACCGGGTTGATGCAGCTCGAACGCGGGGACACGGTCGAAGTCAACGTCCACGTTGAGCCGCCAGAGGGCACCGCAGACGTCACCCGGTCGGTGCTGAACGACCCCGACACGTCGTTCAGCGGCAGCCTCGTCGCGCCCCTCTAAGCGTCCAGTCGCCCGCCTTCCGGTGCGGCGTGAAACCAGGTGTGAGCTGGCCGAAATGCCACCGGCGATGGTGTACTCCACGGAGCGTGGTGTTATCCGTGCACTGGATCAGGAATACTGCCCCGCTATGCACTTGGGCATGCGAACACGATTCTCGGTTGCGCTGGTGGCGTCGATCCTCATGGCGTCGACGGCCGTCGCCGACGGCTTGGTCGTCACCGGGACCGACGGAAACGACGTCCTGACGGGCACGGCCGCCGCCGAGTCCTTCTACGGGCGCGCGGGCAACGACACGCTGAGCGGCGCCGGTGGCGACGACGAATTCGACGGTGGCCCCGGCGCGGACTCCTTCAGCGGCAACGAAGGCAGCGACGCCGTCTCCTACTCCGGTGGGACCCCGGTCGACGTGACGATCGACGGCGTCGCCAATGACGGCGCGGCTGGCGAGGGAGACAACGTCGGCCTCGACGTCGAGGACCTCTTCGGCGGCAACGGCGACGACCGCCTCACCGGCAGCCCGTCGGCGAACACGCTCGACGGTGGGATCGGCGCCGACCGGCTCACCGGCGGCCCCGGGCCCGACGCCCTCTTTGGTGGCGAGGGCGACGACGTGATCTTCGCCCGCGACAGCGAGGTCGACGTGATCGAATGCGGCCCTGGCCTCGATACGGCGACGATCGATCGCGAAGACGTCGTCGCCGGCGACTGCGAGAGCATCTCCCGGCCACAGATCACGAGCACGCCTGGCCTCACGCTCAACGGCCCCAAGCGCAAGCTCATCGTCTCGACGATCGAGAGTAAGTCGTCGCTCAAGCTCGTCTGCCTGACGTGCGGCAAAAAGAAGACCCCGAAGCTGATGATCTCCGAGGACTCCGTGAAGCTGTCCAAGGGCCAGGTCGCCGTGTTCAAGCTCTCGGCACAGCTCAAGAACAAGACGATCGAGCTCGGCGTCCGTGAGCCCGACGCCTCACCGGTCTGCGTCGTCTACAAGATCGACGGCCGCTTCCGTTACAAGGTGCTCAAGGCCACGGCCTGCACCAGCGTGGCTCGGGAGTTCTGACGCGGTGACGCGTCGCGTGGCGGTGGGCGCAGGGCTTGCGAGCCTAACGCTGTTCGTGGTGGCGTTCCTCCTTGCCGGAGGTGGCTCGGCGCCAACGCCCGCCCCGGTGGGCCGTGAGGTGCCCGTCAGCGCCGTCCAGACGGCCGACGTGCCGGCGCTGCGCTCGATGCCCGCACTCCCCAACCTGCCCGCCAAGCCCAAGCCGAAGCCGAAGGCCACGTCGACGACGAGTGCGGCAGCGGTCGCCGTCGTTGCCTCGCCGAGTGCGCCCGCCGCGAGCTCGGCGCCAGCGGCATCGGCTCCGAGGCCGTCTGCGCCCGCGCCGACGAAGAAGTCCTCGGGCGGCGGTGGCGGCGGGGACGTCTGCTTCGGCCCCCTGTGCTGATCTGATGCTGCAGGCAGGAGACACCCTCGCGGGCTACCGCGTGGAGGCGGTCGCCGGCGTGGGCGGCATGGGCGTGGTCTACCGCGCCACGCAAACCTCGCTCGACCGGCCGGTGGCACTGAAGGTGCTCTCGAGCACGCTCGTCGGCAACCGCACCTTCCGCGAGCGCTTCCGTCGAGAGGGCCGGCACGCCGCCGCCCTCGATCACCCGAACATCATCCCGGTCTACGAGGCCGGGGAGTCCAACGGGCTGATGTTCATCGCGATGCGCCTGGTCGACGGCCCGAGCCTCGCCGACATCATCGAGCGGCGCGAGCTCAGCGGGCGCGCGGCCATCGGGATTCTGCGGTCGATCGCGTCGGCGCTGGATGCCGCGCACGAGGCCGGCCTGGTGCACCGAGACATCAAGCCGCAGAACATGCTGCTCACCAGGGGCGGCCACCCCTACCTGGCGGACTTCGGGATCACGAAGGGCTCCGACCACGGCGGGCTCACCCACAACGGCGACTTCGTCGGCAGCCTCAACTACGTCGCCCCCGAGCAGATCGAGGGCCGTGACGTCGGCGGCGCCAGCGACATCTACTCCCTCGCCGCCGTGCTCTTCCAAGCACTGACGGGCGCCTACCCCTACCAGCGCGACACCGACGCGGCGCTGATGCACGCGCACATGTCTGCCGAGCCGCCGACGCTCAGCGAGCGAGGCATCTCGGGGCCGCGGGAGCTGGACGCCGTCTTCGCACGCGGCATGGCCAAAGACCCGGCGGCGCGCTACGCGACGGCGACGGGGCTGATCGACGCGTGCGCTGCGGCGCTGGCGGCTGCCCCGGCCGACCAGCTGGACCGCACCCCGAGCTTCCCGCCGCCGGTCGACGATTCGGAGGCCGAGGCCACGAGCGAGCCGGCACCAGGCACCCAGCCCGATCGCTTCGTGTGGACGCCCCCGGCCGTCCCGCCGCCGACGCCTGTCTCCACGCCCGTCCCAGCTCGCGGTGCGCCGGCCCCGCAGGCCACTCCAGCCAGCGCGGGCGCTGCTGCCGCCGCAGGTGCGCCAGCTCCGCCAAGCGATCGCACCACCACCGATTCGCGTCGGCCCTCGAGCGAGGAGGCACCGGAGGACGACCAGGCGGCGAACTCAGGTCGGTGGAAGCGCCCGGCTGCCTATGCGGCTCTGGCGCTGCTCGTCGTGGCCGCGCCGGTCGCGGGCTACCTGCTTGGGCACTCCCCGTCGCCGCCCGAGCCGGTCGCCGCACGCAGCGCCGCCGTGGCCGTCACCCATGACGCCGCATGGAAGCCAGGGACCAGCGGCATCGAAGGGCTCGAGCTCGACGGGGCCGTCACGTTGCGCCGCGCCGACGGCGTGAAGCTGGTGGCCGGCCGGCTCCCGGAATCGGCTGCTGGCTTTGACCCGTTGCCAAAGGCGACGCGCCAACGCCTTGCACTGGCGGCGACGCCGACGACCGCCAAGCTCGGCGATCGGACGGTCGTCCGGTACGCCGGCAAGCTCAAGACCGGTGACGGCCTATGGGTTGCGCTCGCGCCGGACGCCAAGGGCTGGACGGCGGTGGCCTGCGAAGGGCCAGCCGCCGAACTGGGCGCCGGCTGCGCCGCCGTGGGAGCCACGCTCAAGGTGCCCGGCGTAGCCCCTGTGACGCCTGGGGCAGACGCCGAGGTGGCCGCCGCACTCGCCGCCGCGCTTAAGCCGCTCGGCACCGCGCGGGCCAACGCGGCCCCAGGGCTTCGCGCCAAGAGCATCGCGAAGCGGGCCTCAGCGAGCCGTACCCTCGCCGCCGCGCACCGCAAGGCCAGCGCGGCCGTCAAAGCCATCGACGCACGCCCGCAAGAGGCCGCGCTCTTCGTCACGCTGGCTCGCGCGCTGACGGCCGAGGCAGCCTGGCTCAGTGCCCTCGGCCAGGCCGCCGGCAAGCGTGACGCGACCGGCTACCGGCGCGCCCGCGCCGCCGTCCGCGAGCAAGAAGAGAGGCTCGCCCAAGCCCTGAAGCGGCTCAAAGCGGCTGGGTACGGCACATGAGCACCGTCGCAACACGCCTCGGGCTGGAGCTCACGCTGCGCGGTCCCGATCGTGACCGCGACCTCCGCGTCGATGCCAACTCGGCCGTCACGATCGCCGAGCTCTGCGAGGCACTGGCCGCGCATGCAGCCGTCCCGACGCACGGCGTGCTCTTCACCGATCGCCAGGGCCGACTTGCCCCGGGCGATCTGCTGGCGGAGAGCGGTCTTCGCAGCGGCGACGTGGTCTCGTTGGCCGGCCCCGTTCGCGCGCGCGTCGCCTCGCCCCTGGGCACGACCGCCCCGGCGACCGTCTTCTTGGCTACCGGCGGGCCGGCGGCTGGCATTCGCCTCGGGCTCGCGCCTGGCCGCTACGAGGTCGGGCGAGATCCCAGGGCCGATCTGCCGATCGAGGATCCCTCGCTGTCGCGCGCACACTTCTCCATTGAGGTCGACCGCGACGGGGCGGTGGTCGTCACCGACCTGGACTCCAGCAACGGGACGGCCATCGAGGGCGCGGGCCTTGCTCCGCGCTCGCCCAGGGCGCTGCGGGAGTCGGAGACGATCGAGGCCGGGCGGTCGACGTTCGCGGTGACCTCCGCCGATCGCCCCGTGGGCAGCGCCCGTTCCCGCCGCGGGCCGACCATCCACTTCAACCGCCCGCCGCGTGTGTCGCGTGGCTACGAGCCGCCCGTCATCCGCCTCGCCGCTCCGCCGCAGCCGAGCCGGACGATCAGCATTCCCTTCTTCGTGGCGATGGTGCCGCTGCTGATGGGCGTCGTGATCTACCTCGTCACGAAGTCTCCGATGATGCTCCTGATGGGCGCGTTCAGCCCGGTCATGATGATCGGCTCGGCGATGGGCTCCAAACGCTCGGGCAAGAAGGAACACGCCGAGCAGGTCCAGACGTTCAAGACGGCGTCGACCGAGTTCACCCGGCAGCTCGACCACGCCCGCGAGCAAGAACAGCACGAGCGCCGAGCTGCAGCGCCCCATGCGGCCGATCTTGCGGCTCGCGCGCTCGACCACCTCCCGAACCTCTGGGAGCGACGCCCCGCCGACCGCGACTTCCTCGACGTTCGCCTTGGCGTCGCCGATCAGCCCTCGATCATCTCGGTGGCTTTCGCCGACGGCGGCGACCCGGCACTGCGGGAGCCGATCGAGCAGAAGATCGCGTCGTTCAAAGACACGCCGGTCGTCCCCGTGATCGTGCGCTCGACCGACGTTGGGACCATCGGCGTGGTCGGCACCCCGGCGGCCGTCGACGGGCTGGCGCGGTGGATTCTGCTGCAGCACGCCACGCTGCAGAGCCCCCGCGATGTGGTCATCGTCGCGGCGCTCTCACATGAGCGTGCCCGCGAGTGGAAGTGGCTGAACTGGCTGCCGCACACCCACCATCCCGCGTCGCCCGTTGAAGGTGATCACATTGCCGTCGGCGAGCAAGACGCGCGTGACCTCCTGAGGACCATCAGCACCATCGCGGCGGAGCGCCGAAACGAGCCTGAGCAGCATGGTCGGGCGCGCCGGCGCACGTCGATCATGCTCCTCGTCGACGAGGACGTCGCTCCCGAGGCCACCGTCGTCGACGCGCTGCTCGACGGATGCGGCGAACTCGACATCGTCGCCGTCTGGCTCGCGCGGGAGTCCCGCCACCTGCCCGGCGGTGCCGGCGTGATCGTGGAGACGAGCAGCGACCGGGCCGTCGCCGACGTCACCTGGACGGCCACCGGTCGGCGGGCGGAAGGCGCGTCGATCGACGCGGTCTCGCTGGCCCTGGCCGACGCCGTGGCGCGTTCGTTGGCTCCAGTCGAGGACACGACGGCGGGCGGCGCCGCCCAGTCGGTGCCGCGCTCGGTGCCGCTCGTAGAGCTGCTCGACCTCGCCGAACCCACCGCCGATCGCGTCGCGTCGCGTTGGCGAACTCGGGCTGGCGACGCGCTCGACGCCCTGGTTGGCGTCTCGGCCGACGGCCCGTTCTCCCTCGACCTGCGCGCGGATGGCCCGCACGCACTGGTGGCCGGCACCACCGGCGCTGGCAAGAGCGAGCTCCTGCAGACGCTGATCGCTGCGCTGGCGGCGTCGCATCCGCCGGATCGCATCGCCTTCCTCCTCGTGGACTACAAGGGTGGCGCGGCGTTCAAAGACTGTGCGCTGTTGCCGCACTGCGTCGGCATGGTCACCGACCTCGATGCCCACCAGGTCCAGCGGGCGCTGATCTCGCTCAACGCCGAGCTCAAGCGCCGTGAGCATGTCCTTGCCGACGCTGGCGCCCGCGACCTCATCGAGCTGGAGCGCCGCGACCCCGCGACGGCGCCGCCAAGCCTGGTGATCGTGATCGACGAGTTCGCGACGCTCGCCAAGGAGGTCCCCGAGTTCGTCGACGGCGTCGTCGACGTGGCGCAGCGAGGCCGCAGCCTCGGTGTGCACCTCGTGCTCGCCACGCAGCGCCCAGGCAACGCCGTGACCGACAACATCCGGGCCAACACGAGCTTGCGCCTGGCGCTTCGGGTAGCTGGCGCCCCCGAGAGCGACGACGTGATCGGCGCGCCGGACGCCGCGCGCCTGCCGCGATCCATTCCGGGCCGCGCCCTCGCGCGCCGTGGGCCGACGGAGCTCGAGCTCTTCCAGGCCGGCTACGTCGGCGGGCTCACGAACGCGTCGACGGCGGCCGGGCGCATCGAGGTCGCCGACCTCGTCCCTGAGCCCACCATCACCACCAGAGGCGGAACGCCGGTGCTCGACGTCACCGACCTGGAGCTGCTTGTGACGGCGATCAACGAGGCGACCGAGCAGCTTGCGGTGAGGCGGCCATCGAGCCCGTGGCTGCCGTCGCTCCCGGATCACCTCAGTCTCGAAGACGTGCCCGAGCGCGCGACCAGCGGAGTCGGCGGCACCATGCTGGGGCTCGTCGATCACCCGAAGGTCCAGCAGCAGGTGCCGCTGGCGATCAACCTCGCCGCTGAGGGCAACCTGCTGATCTTCGGCGCCAGCGGCGCGGGCAAGACCACGGTCTTGCGCTCCCTTGGCGTGGCGCTCGCTCAGCAGCACGACCCGCGCGAGCTCCAGCTCTTTGGCCTGGACTTCGCCGGCCTGGGACTGCGCTCCCTCGAGGCGCTTCCGCACTGCGGCACGGTGATCTCCGGCGACGATGAGGAACGGGTCACGCGGCTCGTGAAGCTCATGCGCCGCACGATCGAGGCCAGATCGCGGCGCTTTGCGACCGAGCGCGTCGCCGATCTGGACGCCTACAACCGCTTGCACCCGGACGAGCCGCTGCCGCGCTACGTCGTGCTCCTGGACTCCTACGGCGGGTTCACCGAGGCCTACGAGCGAGTCGACCTCGGCGCGCTCGTCGACGCGGTGCCGCGCATCGTGGCCGACGGACGCGCCGCTGGCGTGCACCTGGTGATCACCGCCGATCGACGCGCGGCGGTTCCCACCCCGATTGCGTCGCTCGTGGCGTCGCGGCTGGTCCTGCGAATGGCCAGCGACGACGAGTACCAGATGCTCGGCATGGGCAAAGCGGCCGCCGCCGCGGTGCTGCCTCCGGGTCGCGGCTTCACCGCTGAAGGGCTCGACGTGCAGATCGCCACGCTGAGTGGCTCCACCGATCCGGCCGTCGAGACGCGGGCCATCGAGGCGCTCGGCGAACGCCTCTCGGAGGAGACGCCGCACCGAGGGCTCGTCATCGACCCGCTCCCGGAGGCCGTCCCCGTCTCCTCGCTGTCGGCAACGGACGGACCGCTCACCGCACCGTTTGCGCTCGACGACCTCGACCTGGCGACCGTCGACGTGTCGGTGGCGGACTCCCACTTCGTCGTCATCGGCCCGTACCGCAGCGGACGCTCCACCGCCCTCCACACCCTTGCGACGGGACTGCGCGCCTCGACACCGGATCTCACCGTGCACCTGCTCGCGCCTCGGCGCTCGTCGCTGCTGGACCAAGAAGGCTGGGACACCGTTTCTCGCGGCGTCGAAGAGTGCGAGACGACGATCGCCGAGCTGCTCGACGAGCTCCTGGCCGAAGCGGCTGAGCCGGACGCTGCACCCGTGCTCATCGTGATCGACGACGCCGGCGAGCTCTCGGAGTCGCACGTGGCGAGTTCACTGGAGATGATCATCAAGCGAGGCCGCGATGCCCACGTGCGGATCGTCGCGTCGCTGGAGACCGGGCAGGCGCGCCACTACGCCGCATGGATTCGGGAGCTGCGCAAGGACGGCCGTGGGATCCTCTTGGATCCGAACCTCGACCTCGACGGCGAACTCCTCGGCGCTCGCCTCCCGCGCCGCAGCAATGCGGTGTTCCCGCCCGGCCGGGGCTACGTCGTGATCGACGGGCGGGTCGGCCTGGCGCAGGTCGCGCAGGCCTGAAGCCGCGCCGCCGACCCATGGCGGCGCGGATCGTCGAGGTGCAGGGTCTAGCGGCCCGGCACCTCGACGGACCGAGTTTGGCTCAGCCGCCGGCCTGCGTCAGCGCGCTGGCGCGGTTGTTGAGCTCGGCCGAGCACTCGCGAAGGCCGTTGGAGACGGCGACGAACGTCGCCTTGAACTCGCCGTTCCACTGGTCGCGGAAGCGCTGAGCGGCGCCGCCTTCCCAGTCGGTGCCGGCGAGCTGGGCGGTCACGCGCGAGACGAGGCTGTCGAGTTCAGCAGCTTCGCTGTTGAACTTCGTGCCCATCGTGTTCATCTGCTCGACGGTGCCGCCAATACGACCTGACATGTTTTTACCTCGTTGGTAGACGGTGGGGAAGCGTTGTGACCCTACCCGTCGCGTAGCGCGTATGACAACCCGCGTGCTCGCAGGTGACTCTGCTCCGTTACAAGTCGCGTGATGCGTGCGCCACGAACGCGTGCCACCGGTCAATATGTGGGGCTCGTGAGTCCGCCAGACGCCATCCGACTCGCCGCAGGCGACCAGGTCGACGACTTCGAGATCGTCGAGGTCGTCGCTGAGGGTGGCACGAGCACGACCTACCGGGCCACGTCGCGCACGCTGGACCGCGACGTCGCCCTGAAGGTCTTCCGGGCTGCCGCATTTGCGGAGGAGGCCGATGCCGTCCGGGCTGCGCGGAGCGACGCCTCATCGGTTGCCCGCCTCGAGCATCCGGGGATCGCCCCCGTCTTCGCCGCCGGTGAGCATGCGGGCGGCCTCTACATCGCCTCGGCGCTCTCCAGCGGCGAGACGCTGGCCGAGCGCGGAGCCGCCCGGGTAATCACGCCGAGTGAGGCGGCCCGTGCCGTCAGCGAACTCGCCGATGCCTTGGCCTACGCCCACGCCCACGGCGTCCTGCACCGCGACGTGCGCCCGGACTGCGTGATGATCTCGCGCTGGGGGCATGCGCTGCTGCGTGACTTCGGCGTGACTCGAACGAGCGGGCGCACCGGGATGCTGACCCGGGCCGAGGTTCTGGAGTCGCTGCGCTACACCGCTCCCGAGACGATTCTCGGTCGCCCCGCGACAGCGGCGTCGGACGTCTATGGACTTGCCGCGGTGGCCGTTTGGGCGCTGACCGGTGGCCCGCCCTACCACGACCGACCGGCCGCTGAACTCGTCGTCTTTCGCACCTCCGCGCCGCCGCCGACGCTCGCATTCGCCGACGGACGCCCCGCAGACGCGCTCACGGCGGCGATCGCCGGCGGCATGGCGCTCGACCCTGCGCACCGCCCGGAGCCGGCGGCCTTCGCCGCGCAGCTCGCCGCCGCCGTCGCGGCGCTCCCCGCCGAGATCCGCGCGCAAGCGGTGCCGTTCATCTCGCTGGAGGAGCCTCCCCCTGCGGGGCCGCCGGGGAGCGGAGAGGCAGCGCCATCGGCCCGCGACCTGACCCGCGTCGAGCACCGCCGCCCAGTCGCCGCTCCCCAGGAGTCTGCCAAGACGAAGATCGCCTGGACGACCTACGCGGCGTGCGTGACGATCGTGTTGCTCGTCGGATTTGCTGCGATCGGCATCGGGAGGATGACGGCGCCCAAGCCCCCGGCGGCCGTGTCGATCGGGGACTTCTCGCTGAGCCCGCCGGCGGCGTGGACGGTCGAGAGCAGCGGTGAGCGCCTTGAGCTGTCGACCGCGAGTGGCGGGTCGGCGACCGTGGCCGTGACGGACGGGCGCTTGCCGGGAGACCCGGTGCCCGCGGCCGACGTCGGTGCGGCGCCGGCGCCCAAGCCCGAGCCGGCGATGAGCGGCCGGGTGCCGCTGGTGGTCTACCGGTCTGACGGCCAGATGGTCGTCGCGCGCCCCACGACGGAGGGCGCCCTCTGGGCTCGCTGCAACGGCGTGAGCGAGCAGGCATGTGCGGCACTGGTGACGTACGCCAAGAGCCCCGGCAAGCCGGTCCCAGCGACGCCAGACCAAGGCGTGGCTGGTGCGCTGCGCGACGTGCTCGGCAAGGTGCAGCAGGAGTCGGGGGTGGCCCTCAGTGAGATGGAGGGCAGCCGAAAGCAGCGCGCGGCAGCCGCCGAGCAGCTGTCGACCTCGCTGCGGGACGCCGCGGGCTCACTGAAGATCGAAGGCGCCGACCCTGGGACGGCCGCGGCGTTGGCGCTCGTGAGCAAGGCCCTCGCAACTCAGGCCGCCGCGCTCGAGGATTTGGGTGACGCGATCGACCGTCGTTCCGCGGCCGCTGACCGCGCAGCACGTGAGGCCGCGGCCGCCACGACGGCGCAGATGCGTGGCGCGCTGAATCGGTTCAAGCGTGCCGGCTACCGGGTTGAGGGGTGACGCAAGATGGACGCACCGCAACGCACCGGATACCGTAGCTCCGTGCGCTTTCCCGCCGTCCCTCGCGTGCTCGTCCTGTCGACCTTGCTGGCCTCGGTGTTGGTTGGCGTCGGCGGGTTCGTGCTCGGGCAATCGATGGCCGACGACGGAACGCCCGGCGCTGCGCCGACCAAGATCACCGAGCCGGCCGAGCAGCCGAATCCGATCGTCATTCCTGAGCCGCTGGAGGTGCCCAGTGCCTGACGCTGCCCTGCCGTCCGTGGTTGCCGCGAAGGTCGGAGATCCCGAAGCGATGCGGGACTTGGCCCGCCAGCTGGTCGCACGCGCCGACCTGATCGGCACGACGGCCACCGGCGCCACCGCGACGCTCGACGATGCCACCTTTGAGGGCACCGCGGCGGATCGCATTCGCGGCTCGGTCGACGACGTCCGCTCCCAAGTGTCGGATGCAGCGTCCCAGCTGCGGTCGGTGGCCGGCCAGCTGATCTCCGACGCCTACGAGGTCGAGCGACAGAACCGGCTGCTGCAGGAGCAGGCCGAGGCCAAAGCGCAGGAAGCGCTCGATCAGGCCAAGGCCGACGCCTCGACCACCACGCCGACGACGACGAGCACGACCACGCCGACCACCACGCCGACGAGCACGCCGACGCCGACGAGCTCCGCGCCGAGTACGTCGACCACCACGACCACGACGACGTCGACGACCACCACGACGACCGAGTCCACGAGCCCGGCCCAAGCTCAGGGAACCTCCTCATGACGACGATCCGCATCGCGCCGGTGCAGGTCCGCCAGGCTGGGCTGGCGGCCGTCACCGTCGCCGACGACCTGCAGACCCAGGCCGGGCAGCTCACGAGCTTGCCGATGCCGCCGATGCCGCCAGCGATGGCGGCGGAGCATGGGCCCGCGATTGCTGCCGTCGCTGGGCGTCTGACGACCGCTGGCGACAACCTCGGCCGCGCCGGTACTGAGATGCAAGTCCGCGCCGCCGCCGCGGAGGCCGCCGACGCGCCCGGCAACGGTCGCGGCCTCGCGGCCGGGGCCACGCTCAAGGCTGCCGTGGTGACGACCACGACCGTGCTGATGCAGGGCGGCAAGGTTGAGACGGCGCGCCTCGAGGTTCGAGGCGGCGCCGTTCAGGCCAGCACCGCCTCGGGCCTGAAGGTGACGCTGCCGGATCTCGTTCGCAGCGGAGGCGACGTGCTCACGTCATCTCCCGCCGGCCCGCCGAACGCGCAATCCGCTGCTGCGACGCAGCCTGCAACCGGCCGCGACACCTCGGCCGGCGCGGCGATCGAGGGGCCAGCGGCGGCCGCCGTCCAGCAGGCCGTCGGTGGTGGTGGCGGCGGCGGCGATCCGGCCGATCCGGCGGCTGTCGGGGCTGCCCAGTCCCTTACGGCTGGCGACCAGATGGATCCCTCGGCCCCGGCGCCGGGCGAGCATGCCGCGAGCAGCGACGCCAAGGGCGTGCCCGTCCCGACCGACATGCCCTCAGATCCCGATGCTGCGCGCCAGGAGTGGGCCTGCTGGATGGCTGGCGCCGCCGCCCATCACGGGCTGCCACCTGCCTTGCCGGTGATGCTTGCCCTGGCACAGAGCGGGCTGCGTAACACGCCAGCAGCCAGCGACGACGTGGGCTTTTTCGGGCTCGATCCGCGCACGGCCTACGCTCCGGCGGGCCACGGCCAGAGCCGCGACGTGCCACCTGGCGGCGACTGGTGGGCCGACAACCCGGAGGCTCAGCTCGACGAGGTCCTCGGGCGCCTGCGTGGCGTTGAGGGTGGCCTGCGGGACGCCAAGCTCGACGACCCTGACGCCCTGGGGCGCTGGGCGGCGGATGCGGTGCCGAACTTCGACGGAGCCACCCTCTCCGGGGCGCAAGACGCGGCGAATACGCTCGTCGATCAGTGCAAACAGACGGCCGGAGCGGTCGGTGGAGCGTCTGGCGGTGGCGACGCGCTCTCCACGGCGCGCAGCCAGCTGGGCGTCCACGAGGTCGGGACCAACGCGGGTCCCAAAGTCGACGAGTACCTGCGCACCGCCCAGGTGGGATCGGGCAACCCCTGGTGCGCGGCGTTCGTCACCTGGTCGCTGCAGCAGAACGGGCACGAGATGCCTGGCACCGGCTGGGCGGCCGTCGCGACGTGGGTCAGTGCCGCGCAGAACGGCCAGCATGGTTTGCAGCTGGTCGACGCCGCACATGCTCGGCCGGGAGACATCGTCGCCTATGACTGGGGTGGCGATTCGAACTTCGCCAGCGACGGCCACATCGGCTTTTTGGAATCCAAGGTCGAGGGTGGCCGTTTCACCGCTGTCGAGGGCAACGCGGAAGATGCCGTCACGCGCATGGAACGCAACATGGGCGTCGGCAACGTGGTCTTCATCCGCGCCGGGGCGTGAGCATGACCGACGGACCATTCGTCAAGACGATCAGCATCGACTACTCCGATGACGAGCTCGACGCGCTCGCGTCGGCGTTCAACCGCACCGACCTTGCTCGCCGGCCTGAGCGGGCCGGCGGCGACGCGATCCGCCGCGCGCAGCAGCAGACGGCGCTCCGCGGGCTCGTGGCGCGCCGCGCGATCGCGCTGAGCGGGAGTCGCACGCGTCCGCAGATCAGCTTCCTTGAGCCGCACGCCACGATGCTCGGCGCCTACCTCGGTGCGCCTGCGCTGGCCACGATCCGCCGAGAGTCGTCGGCGCTCACGCGGGTCGTCTCGCTGTTCGCCCACGACGAGGTCGTCGTGTATCAAGAGGCGCTCGCTGGCCAGGCCATCCAGCGGATGACGGCCCACGGGGTCGGCGGTGCCGGCTTGCTGCTCGCCGCAGAACTCGAACTCCCGCACGGCGAAGGCCCGCCAGGGCGCCTGCCGATCGAACTGACGCGCCGGATGATCACCGGTGCGGTGGAGGCGTTCGACCGCCGGGAGCCCGCCCCGGACTGCATCCCGAAGTTCGGAGCCGACCTGCTCTATGCCCGCGTGAGCTCTGGCTCGGTCGCGATCACCTCGCGGGACCGGACGGGCGTCGTCGGCGCTGAGAAGTTCGCTTGGATCGACGCCGGCACCTTTGGCCTGTGGCAGATCCACACCGACGACACCACGCCGATGGTGCAGTTCGTCCCGGCTGACGGCGCCGCGCTTGCCGCTGAGATCACCCAGGCGTGGGCCGAGGCACTCGTCGCCGCGCCGCTCGGGCCTGCGCCCGCGCCCGATCCCAGCCTCACCGAGGAGACCTTTTGAAGATCAGCCGCGAGCAGCGGCTCCCCGTTGCCATTGCCAGTCTGGCGCTGTTCGTCGCGCTTGGCGGTACGTCGTACGCGGCGGTGAAGCTCCAGAAGGGCTCCGTCACGTCTCGCGAGGTGAAGGACGGCAGCCTGCAGGCGGCCGACCTCGCTGCCGGCGTTGCCGCCGCTGGCCCAGCTGGGCCGCGCGGCCCGCGCGGCACAGAGGGGGCGGAAGGTCCGCAGGGGCCGCAGGGAACCTCCCAGGTCTACGTGTCGCGCAGCAGCGCGACGACGCTGCTGCCGACCGGTCCTGAGCGGCTCGTCGCGGGGTCGTTGCGGCTGCCGGCCGGCTCCTACCGGCTCGACTTTGAGACCCACATCTACACCGCCGGCTCAGGCACCTACGGCGACTGCTCGCTTGAGGCCGGTGGCAAGGTGCTGAACAAGTCCGCGGTGAAGGTCGGCGCCAGTGCCGGGGCCGCGGTCGAGCAGTCGCTCGTCATCTCCGACGTCATGACCTTTCCGCAGGCCACCACGGTGAGCGCCAACTGCTGGCAGCGGACGACCAGCCAGGATGTGCGCCTCGACGACGCCCGCCTGATCGCGATGCGAGTCGGCTCGATCGAGGCGCAATAGCGGCGGCGGACCAGGCTCGCCGGCAATCAGTCGACGCTGAAGGTGATCCCGTCGAGGCCGGTGTAGTTCGTCGGCCCGGTCTGACCGTCGATCCAAGAGATCCAGCCGTCCGAGCCGATATCCACGCGGCCCACTTTGTAGGCGGTCCCACCTCCGGTGTGGACGACGAACAGTCGCGAGCGCTTCGGCCGGTACCCAACCGGGAGTTGGGCGATCTTGGACTGCGACGTTGGTGACCCGACCGCAAACGTCACGAGGCCACGCAACGAGACCAGCCCGTCAGCGTCCTTCCGGTAGCCGCCGCGCTCCCAATCCGCTCCGTAGATGCTGTAGTTCGCCCAGCCGTTGGTCTCGCCGAACCCCAGCGGCCTCCAGGTCTCGGGTCCTGCCGCCGCAGGCGCAGCCGGGCCCGTCGGTCCCGCGGGCCCTTCGCTTCCTCGAGGCCCTTCGCTTCCTCGAGGCCCTTCGCTTCCTCGAGGCCCGCGCGGGCCGGAGCGCAGCAGCCCCGGGGCAAGGTCGGCGTCGGTGACGGCGCCGTCCTGGATCTTCACGCTGGTCACGGCGCCCGTCTTCAGCTCGCGCTCGCCGACGGAGCCCTTTTGGAGCTTCACCGCTGCGTAGGAAGTGCCACCTAGGGCGACGAACATCGCGGCGGTGGCCATCACGTTGGCGTAGGTCGGGCGAAGGATCATGCGTGGTCAACTCTCATGGCGACGGCGTAGCGTAGCGCGCAGCCAGCGATCGCTGGCGCGGTCACGCTGCTGCGGATCGCTACGGTCCCGGTTTCCGTGACGCGGCCGGTCTGCGACTCACGCCTCTCCACGACATTGCCCAGCAGGATCCCCAAGCACCGCAGCCACCGCGTTCGCGTCGCTCGGCGGCTCGCGAAGTTGATCGCCGCGAGTGCAACGATGGCGGCCACGCTCGCCTCTGCCCAGCCGGCGGCCGCGACGGAGTTCGGCATGTCGGACGGGGCCCCGCGACTCTTCGACTCACCGCACCTCCACGCGCTGAACTTCCAACACGTGCGACTGGTGCTGCCCTGGGACGCCGCGCGGCGCGACGGAACGTGGCGAGAGTGGCTGGAGCGTGCGCGTCTGCAGGGCTGGCAGGTGATGGTCTCGCCGACCATCGATACGGCCAGAGACTGCGACACGGGCAGCTGTATCGGCCCGACCGCCGCCGAGTACCAGGCGGCGCTGCGCGAGCTGCTGGTGATGGCTCCGGCGATTACGTCGGTGGAGGCGTGGAATGAGCCGAACCACAGCCTGCAACCGACGTCCCGTAGCGCGCCGCTCGCGGCGGCCTACTTTGAGGCGGCCCGCGCAGCGTGCGAGGGCGGACGCTGCACCGCCGTCGCCGGCAACCTGCTCGACGGGATCGGCATGACGAGCTACCTCAAGTCGTACCGCGCGGCGCTGAAGAGTAAGCCGGCCGTCTGGGGGCTGCACAACTACTTCGACGCCACCTACTTCGGGCGCTCCGGCCTGGATCAGATGCTCGCCGTGACGGACGGCCCGATCTGGCTGACGGAGACCGGCGGCCTCGTGACCTTCCGCTCCGACACCGGCACGCTGCCCTACGACGAGGCCCGAGCCGCAGACTCCCTGCGTTGGATCTTCACCCTGGCCAGCCAGAACCCGCGTATGCAGCGCGCCTACCTCTACGGCATGTGGCAGCAGCCCTGGAGCCCGTTTGACTCGGCGCTGTTGCGCGTCGACGGCCACGAGCGCGAGAGCATGCAGGTGGTCCGCGCCAACGTCGGCAAGCGGAAGGTGGCGCTCGGCGGCGAACAAGCTCCGATCGTCGACTCGGCAGCGATCGCGGCCGCCGCAGAGGACCCGGTCGATGCCGTCGCACCGGGGGGCGTATCGCGGCGTCCCGCATCCGCCGGCGCGGCCGCCAACGGCCGCCTCTACTTCGTCGGCAAACGCCCGACGATGGGGCGCCAGCGCCGGGTCGCGCTATCGATCCGGTGCGTTGGGTCGGCCGGCTGCACTGGCCGCGTCAAGCTCGGCGCCGGCAAGTGGCACGACGGACGCGCCGTCACCCTGAAGGCCTTCGAGACCAAGACGGTGCGCGTGCAGCTGCCCAAGAGCGTCGCGGCACGCGTCAACCTGCGTCTCCCGATCAAGCGCGCCGCGTGGGTAGCGGTCTGCGACGCTGGCGCCGTCTGCGGCGCCAGCGATCGCGTCAAGCTGCGCCGCAGCTAGCGCCAGCTCAGCGGGGTTCGCTGTCTAGCGTTGCTCGATCGACCCGACGCGGGTCGCCCGCAACACGACGTTCGACGCCTTGGCGAACCCGGCGAGCGCCGTCACGTGTGAGCATTGAAGCGTGACCTGGGTCGCGACGGTCAACGTCGCCGACCACACGAGCGGCATCGTGGCTGAGGTCGCGGGGTCACCGATCTTGACGGTCGCACGCACGAATCGTTCGCCGATCGAGGGCTGCAGGTCGCAGTCGAGCCAGTTAGGACTCGACCCCTCGTGGTCGACGCGAACCTGGCCGTCGAGGTTCCACTTCCCTGGTGGGAGGTTGAGCGAGGCCAGCGGGGTGGTAGACGACGCGGCGGTGTTGATAGCGACCTCGTTCGGTCGCGAGATCATGATGACCTCGCTCGGTCCGGCGGGGCCCGTCGCGCCCGTCGCGCCCGTCGGTCCCGGCACCCCCGTCGCGCCCGCGGGCCCGGCCGTGCCGTCGGCGCCGCGCGGCCCGCGAGGGCCGCTCAGGAGCGTCCCCGCGGCGAGGTCGGCGGAGGTGAGCGAGCCGTCCTTCACCTTCTCTCCGGTCACGGCGCTCTTCCTGAGCTGCGGCTCGCCGACCGAGCCCTTCGGCAGCGAGGCGACGGCATACGAGGTGCCGCCCATCGCGATGAACACCGCGACGGTCGACATCACGTTGGCGTAGGTCGGGCGAAGCGTCATGCGTGGTCAACTCTCATGGCCACGGCGTAGCGTAGCGCGGAGCCATCGATCAGCGATCGCGTCAAGCTGCGTCGCAGCGAAAACGTGGGCCGCAGCCGCCTTTCGGACGGCTTAGTGCAGTGTCCCCACGCGGATGGCGTCGAGCCCGACTTGTTGGAAGCTCGGAACGTTCGCTGGTGCCGGGATCGTCGCAGTGGGCCCAGAGTTCCAGCACTCGAGCGTGACCTGGAAGCCGTCCTTCATGACTGCCGAGCCCATGGGAGTCAGGGCTCCGGCCCGCGTTGCGCCGGCCGGGGTGCCAAAGAGGCCCACCGACGCGCCCTGGAGTTCGCCGTTGGTCAGGATGCCGCAGAACGTCGTCACCGCGGTACCGGGGTTGGTGGCGACGCCGACCTCGTGCGCGACGATCGACACCGTCGAGTGGAAGACGTACGACCCGGGCGGGAGGTTCGTCAGTTGTGCGACCACGGTGTGCTGATCCGCTTCACGGGACAGGTTGCCGAGGGAGATCCCGTTCGTGTGCCAGGCGTCGCTTGGTCCGGTCGGGCCCGCTGCGCCGGTCGGACCGTTCGCGCCGGTCGGACCGTCGGCGCCGCGTGGCCCGCGTGGCCCGCTCTGCAGCGTCCCCGCGGCGAGGTCGGCGGAGGTGAGCGAGCCGTCCTTCACCTTCTCTCCGGTCACGGCGCTCTTCCTGAGCTGCGGCTCGCCGACCGAGCCCTTCGGCAGCGAGGCGACGGCATACGAGGTGCCGCCCATCGCGATGAACACCGCGACGGTCGACATCACGTTGGCGTAGGTGGGCCTCACCCCTTGAGCCCCTTCACGAGCGAGGCGTAGCCCTTGCGCTCGGTGCCGTCGAAGTTCAGCACGCCGGAGTCCCAGCGGGTCGTCAGCGGGTTCGCGTCGCCCTTCCACTGCCAGAAGAAGTGCTTGTCGACCCGCTTGTGCTTCTTGGCGGACTTGAAGATGTAGTCGATGACCTTCGCGGCGCGAGCCTCGTCGTACTTCCACTTGGGCGTGTCGCCGAACTTCACCCACGCGGCGGTCTCCGTCACCCACAGGCGGCCCGGCAGCTGCTTCTCGAGCTCTTTGAGGCCCTTGTCCGTCAGGCGGTTCTGGTCGCCGTAGACGTGCACCGCCCAGATCTTGACCTTGCCCTTGGCGAGCTTCTTGAACGCCGGGATGAACTTCTTGCTCGTGCCGACTCCGCCCGCGAGCAACGCCGGGGAGGTGACGGTGCAGCCCGTGCAGGCCTTCTTGGCGGCCTGCCAGTACTGGAAGGCGAGCTTGGGGTTCTTGACCGTCGGCTGAAGGATGTAATTGGCCTCGTTCCAGGGCGTGAGCGCCTTCCAGAACGGGTAGCGGGCCTTGAGGAACTTGATCAGGGCCGTGTACTGGGCGACGGTCGGCTTCTTGCTGCCCTGGCCAGCGGACCAGCTGCGGTCGATCGCCAGTAGCGGGCGGGCGCCCGCGGTCTGTGCGGCGGCCATCCAGGCGTCGAGGCCGGCGAGCTTGTCTGGGTAGGACTGCGTGTCCCAGTCGACCGTCCGGCGAACGTCCTTGAGCGGCAACGCCTGCCAGCGGGCGTCGGTGAACATGTCGGGGCGGTTGTCGCCGTATCCGAACGTGGCGGCAGACGCCACGGGCGTGCCGAACGCCAGCATTGCGGCGACGGCAGCGACGGCGACGCCGAGACGGCGGAGAGAGAAGGACTGGGTCATGGCTGGGGAAGCTACCTAGCGCGGAGGGTGGTGGGTTGGCACGGGATCCCGAACAGGAAGTCGGCGGTATCTGAGCCGCGCTGCAGCGGCTCGGCGCGTTGGCGCCTAGCTCGCGTGCGCAAGTCCGGCCAGGATGGCATCGATGCGCTCGCTGGCGCCGTCTGCGGTGGCATGCGTGAGAGCGAAGATCAGTCCCATGACGGCCCGCAGAAGGATGCCGTCGCCGGCCTGCGGCTCAAAGCCCCGCCGGAACGCGACGCCACGCAGATAGTGGTTGACGGCTTCGGCGACGCCATCCGCCGTCACGCCGGCGCTGGGCTGCCGACCCAGCATCGACAGCCCATGGTGCACGAGGGAGCGATTCGCGTCACGCCGGTCGGCCTCGACCTGCCGCAAGAGGTCGCCAATCTCCGGTGACTGCGGCCCGCCAGCCAGCGCGATCAGATAGAGCCGCTCGGCATCGCCCTCTGCGAGGTCGCGAATCTCGGCGTCGAGTGCCCGCTCAAGCGGTATGGGGTCTCCCTGGCCCAGCTCGGTGAGCGCCGCGAGGTAGCGGTCTCGGGCGCGCTCCCGTGCGGCGTGGGCGTGCACGCGGTAGGCATCGACGGCGCAGGCGAGGAGCCGTTCGCGATCAAAGCTCCAGCCGCGCCCACGGCCACCGTTGGTTTCCGGAGAGCCGTTGGCGGTGCGAACGGACGTCCCATTGAGCCGGTAGCGAATCGACGACGCGGAGTAGCCCGTCAGCTCGCCGATGCGCTCCGGGGTGACGGCCGAGAGCAGCTGGCCCGTCGTCAGGGCACCGACGGCGGCGATGGCGGCCTCTCCGATCACGACGTCGGTCGACGTGGGCGTCCGGTCGGGCGTCAACGGGCCTCCTCGGCGCCGTGACTGGGGCGGGGCGATCTGATGCTTGATCGCGCCGTTGCAGCCGTGTTCCCTGACGCCGTTTCAACCATGTGACCTACTACATACCGAAACGGAGCGGAGTTCACACCCCAATTCCATTACAAAACCAGCAAAGCCTGGCTAGGGCAGTGGCACGAGGGTGCTGCCGGCAGCGACCTGGCCGCGCCCGAGGCTGGTCACGGTGACGGTCGCTTTGCCCTTGGGGCGCGGGATCGTGGCGGTGGTCCCCGTCACCACCAAGGGTTTGCTGTCGGTCTTGCCGCTCGACGTGATCACGGAATAGGCTTCTGCGCCGCACACCGGCGCCCAGGTGACGGTCGACTGCTTCACGGTCGTCTTGCCTTTGCCGGTGGCTTTGGCGGCACGGACGGCGACGCCCGACGGGCCAGGAACCGTGGCGCCAACCTGCGACGTGTAGGACCCAATCGACACCGTCTTGCGGAGCGTCGCGCCGTTCATCACTTCCACGAAGAGCTCGGAGCGCCCGCCGCCAGCGAGCGGCGTCACCGTGAGCTTGCCGGTCTTTGCCGTCGCGGTCCCGATCTCGGTCTCGCCGCCGGCAGCGGTGCGCTCGACGAACCGCAGCTTCTGCCCGTTGATGCCGACGGCGCTCCAGTGGATCGTCGGGCTGCACTTCGCTCGGTCTAGGCCCGTCTCTACCTGCGGCTCAGGCAGCACCTGCGAGAACTTGGGGGCCTCCAAGAGCGGGACGTCCTTGCCCTTGCTGAGCGTCTCGATCCGATAGGTGCCCTTCTTGGGTTTGTTGAGGACGAACTGCACGCGGCGCTGCGGCGCGTAGACCAGAGCGATCGCCTTCTTCGTGTCGGCGGCTTTGCCGTCCTTGACCGTGATCGACACTCCCGGCCCGCTGAGCTTCATGTCCGGCAGGCCCGGGGTCGTTCCGGTGGTGGTGACTTGTAGCGGCACGACGCCCTCGTCGCCGCGGATGGTGAACTTCTGGGTGGCCGAGGCCTTGGCCGCGCGCGCCTTCGGCGCTGCGGCGCGGGTCGTCTTCGCACGGCTCGCCTTGGTGGTGGCGGGGCGATCAGCACCGACCGAGAACGGTGGGGGCGGCGCGCCTCCCAGGTCGGCCGGGAGCTGGGGCTTCAGCTTGCGGAAGGGTGCCAGGTCGCACTGCCCGTCCTCACCGCCGGCGTTGGAGAGCGGGTCGTCGAAGTTGATGGCGCCGCCGATGCTGACGCCGAACTCCTCGCTGCAGGCGCCCAGGAGCGTGGGGGTGGGGCCCGTGAGGATCCACTCGGCCGTCACCCCGCGGCCGCCGAGCGTGATCGCCCCGCGGTCCCGCATCCAATACATGCCTTCGCGGCGCAGGTCGAGCCAAAGCTCGGCTTCGCCTCGCAACGCGAACATGCGCCCGCCGAGCGGGTCGGTCAGGCCGATGTTGTCGAGCTTGGCCGCGCCGAGCCCGAGGTAGGGGTAGAGCACGAGGCTCGCCTTGCCGACCTTCTGGTCCCAGATCGTGACGGTCACGCTGCCCGTGACTGAGAGGTTGTCGGCGATCTCCTGCTGCAGCCGCGACCACTTCACGGTGATGTCGCCGTCGAAGCCCATCGCCTCTTTCGGCGTGAGCGGGAACTCAAACGCCGACGTGAGCGGCGTCGACGGGACGCGGAAGGTCTGCGGCTTGGGGTTGGCCGGTCCGAGCGTGGCGCCCATGCCGAAGTTGACGCTCATCGTCGAGTTGGCGTCCCAGAGGGCGAGCGGAATCGTCCCCTGGAAGCGCTGCAGGTAGTAGCCCCTGGCGAGTTTGCGGTTGAGGTTTTCGCCGCTCAACGTGAGCGTCTTGAACTCGCCGAAGGGATTGACGCCTGAGGCCGTGATCTCGGCCGTGATCTCGCCGCCGCTCTCAGCCCCTGCCGCTTGCCCCCCGGGGGCTTTCTTGAGGAACTCGGGCTCGAGCTTGCCCTTGAACGACCAGAGGTTGCTTTCCCAGTCATACCCGGCGCCCAGCTCCTTCAGGGACACGATCGGGTTCTTGAAGGCGGGGTTCACGAGCCCGGCGATGTTGCCCGGGTTCTCCAGGGAGACGCTGAGGCCCTTGACGGCCCGTTCGGTGGTCGTCGTTGCGGTCGCGGAGACGCCGAACGTCTCGGTGCCTTCCGGCCAGCCGTGGATCAGGCTGAAGCGCCTTCCGTTGTCGACTGGGACCGTCAGCTTGAAGGTGATCACGGACTGTCCGCTCGTCATCTCGACGGTGGCCTGCTCAGACATCGGGAAGCCGGCGAACTTCGCGGTCTTCGGCACGCCGAGGCCCAGGTTGTAGGCAAACTTGAGGCTCGACGACTCGAAGCTCACCAGGCCCAACGCGACGGCGGGCAGCAACGAGTACGACGTGCCCTTGTTCTCGATCGACATCGGCAGCGAATCGAGGCCGAAGTCGACGGTCCTGGCCTTCTTGTTGAAGGTGACGATCCGGCCCGCTGCGGGGTGGAAGTCGATGCCGTTGAGGCGGAACGTCTCGTCGGTCTCCCACGTCTCGGGCGCCGTCAGCTTGAAGCAGCGCGAGCGGGCCGTCATCGAGCTTTCGAAGTCGATGTTGGCGACGCAGCCGGGCTTCTCGAAGTCCTGGGTGAGGTCGCTGTCGGTGCCGGGGACCGTCCGCTTGGGCACCTTGCAGAGGCTGTTGTCGCCGATCTCCGTCTCCTGCCCGGGCGTGACGGGGCAGATGTAGGGCACTGGGCTGTCGAAGACGATCTCGGTGCTGGGGAGCAGCCCCTTCATCGCGTAGTTGCCCTCGGTGTCGCTGACCGCCTCGGTGCGGATCGTCTCGCCGTCGCCGTCGATCTGCGTGGCGCGGACCTTGGCGTCCTTCACCGGGGTGCCGTCGTCGGTGGTCACCGTGCCGGTCACGTCGATCGGGCCTGGCTGGACGAAGTTCACGGTCTTGTCGCCCCCGGTCGTGGTGACGGGGCGCCTCGAGCAGCCGCCTCCGCCGCCGCCGGCGCTGTCGTGGCAGAACGACTTGTCGGTCGTGCGCACGCGCCACTGGCCGGCTTTGACCTGCACGTCGTACTGGCCTTGGGCGTTGGTGCTCGCCGTGTACTTCTCGGTGCCGCCGACCTCTTCGACGACGACCTCGACGCCCGGCGCCGCTTCTTCCTTCGGAGCGCCCTGGGTGGTCTTGCCGCGTTTGATGAATTTGCCGCCGATGTTGTAGGTGTCGGCCGGCAGCACGGCGTAGGGCACCTGGTAGGTCGCGCTCGCGCCGCTGTTGAGCGTGATCGTGAAGCCGGCCATCGCCCAGCTGCCGGTCGCGCCCGTGCGTTTGTAGGTGCAGCTCGTGCTCCCGGCGAGGTACAGCACCGCGCACGGCTGGCCGATGAGGGTGCCGCCGCCGGGTGACGGCGTCGACGTGCGCCAGATGATCGGGCCGAACTCGGCGTTGGGCGAGCGGAACGTCGACCAGGTGGTGTCCATCGTCACCGCCTGGTTCTCATTCACGCGCACGACCGACGGCGACACCGTGCCGGTGATGCCTCCCGCCCCTCCCTCGGGCGGGCGGCTGCCGAGCTGCACGGTAGCGGCGCCGGCGAGCGTCGGGAGGGCCAGCGCGCTGGCCGCGACGGTGACCGCCGTGAGGATCGTCGCCTTGATCCGGCGCATCAGCGACCCCCTGCCGCGGAGACGGAGAACGAGCGTTTGAGGGTCGCCTGCGAACCGCCCTCGATCAGCGTTGCCCTCAGAATGAACGTCGCCGTTCGTTTGGTACGTACGGTCGACCAGCCCTTGGACGTCAATCGCACCGTCCCCTTGAGCTTGCCGGCGCCGCTCACGGTGCCGGTGGCAACGACCTTCTTGCCGGAGAGGAGCACAGCGCTGAGGGTGCAGCTGCGGCCGGCGGCGCAGGTGGCCGTGCCGACCGCGAGAGGGGTAGACAGCCGCTTGGCTGACGCGCGGCCTTTCAGCCTCAGCGCCTTGGCCAGCTCCTTGGCTGGGCGGGAGGCGACGCCCTCACTGAGCGGCGGCAGCGGCGGGCCCGCCTGCGGGCTGCTCAACTCGGCGGGCGTCGCAAACGGCGCCGTCGTCAGCGGCGCGCCGCCAGAGCCGGCGTCGGCGATCGTTGCGGGGTCGGCGCAGCTGTCGAACGCGTCGAGCGTCGTGTCGACCGTGACGGTCTTTCCCGCCCGGGTGTCGCACGTCAGCGTGTCGGCCTGGCCGTCGGCGGCGTCGAGGAGATCGGTCCCGGTCCCGGACTTCAGGAGGTCGAGCCCGGCGCCGCCGTCGACCGTGTCATCGCCGGCTGCGCCGTCGATGGTGTCGTTCCCCGGGCCTCCGCGCAGCACGTCGGCGCTCGGGCCGCCGTTCAGCAGGTCATTGCCGTCGCCGCCGACCACGACTTCGGTGTCGACTCTGTCCTGCTCGCCGGGGATCGCTGGGCTAAACGGGACGCCGGGCGACGCCGGGATTGCGGCGACCGGCGGGGTTCCGTCGTTGGCGGTCGTCGTGCCGTCGAGGCTGACGGTGACGGCCTTCGTGCGCTGGGCGTAGGTGACGACGTCGGTCCCTGCACCGCCCGTCATCGTGTCCTTGCCCGTGCCTCCGTCGATGGTGTCGTTGCCCCCGCCTGCGTTGATGAGGTCGTCGCCGCCGGCGCCGTCGATGAATTCGTTCCCGTCGCTGCCGTTGATCGCGTCCGGGCCGTCCGCGCCGACGAGGTCGGTCGCGCCGCCGCCGCCCGTGATGGTGTCGGCGCCGCCCGAGCCCGTCAGCGTCTCGAACTCGGCCACGTTGTCGGCGGCGTTGCCGCCGCGGATCACGCCATCGTTGGCGACGCCGTCCTGGCTGATGCGCACGGGTTCGTACTCCCCGAGGTAGGTCAGCGTGTCGTTGCCCGGCCCGCCGCTGAGGAGGTTGGCGCGGACGACCAGATCGCCGGTGTCGTTGGAGACGATCGTGTCGTCGCCGGCGCCGCCGGTCGCGATGTCCTTGGCGTAGTCGGCGTAGCCGTACGTGGGCAAGCGCGGGTCGTAGTAGCCCGTGCCGATCAGGTCGCTTCCGTCGCCGCCGTCGATCGTGTCGGCGTCGGCGCCGGAGAAGATCACGTCGGCGCCGCCACCGGCGTTGATCGTGTCGTTGCCGGACCAGCCCTCGAACACCTCGTTGGCGCTTGAACCCGTCAGCGTGTCGGCGCCGGCGCTGCCGATGACGCGCTCCACCCCGAGCACATTGTCCTTGGCCGCGCCGGTGCCCTCGGCGTCGTTGCCGGGCCGACCGTCGTTGGCGACGCCGTCGAGACTCACGTTGACGGCCGAGCCACCGTTCAGGCCGTAGGTCACGGTGTCGGCGCCCTCGCCGCCGTCGATGACGTCGGCCCCGAGGCCGCCGCTATCGCCGCCGTCGAGGGTGTCGTCGCCGCCGAGGGCGAGCAACGTGTCGTCGCCGCCGAGCCCGACGAACGAGTTGACGGCGGCGGTCCCCGTGATCGAGTCGGCCTGCGGCGAGCCCTTCACGTTCTCGACGCCGGTGAAGGTGTCGCGGGCCCCGGGCGGGCCGTCGACGTCGTTGCCGTCGTTGCCGCTCCCGGAGTCGAGGGTGACGGTGGCGCCGGCCGCGCGGAAGCTGAGGTCCACGGAGTCTCCGCCGCTCTCGCCGCCGTCGACGGCGTCGGGGCCGATGCCGCCCCACAGCGCGTCGGATCCGGTGCCGCCCTGGAGCGAATCGGTGCCGGCGCCGCCGACCAGGGTGTCCTGGTCACTCCCACCGATCAGCGTGTCGTTGCCGTCGCCAGGAGGCGCGACGCCGCCTTCGCTGTAGCTCGGCTGCTGCAGCGCGCCGCTCACGAGGTAGCCGGCGTCGCCGAAGAGCACGTCGTCGGCGCTGCCGCCGCTCAGGGTGTCGTTGCCGTCGCCGCCCGTCAGGCGGTCGGAGCCTCCGAGTCCGGTGACGGTGTCGGTCCCGCCGCCTCCGCTCAGGTTGTCGCCGCCCTCGGTGCCGAGGAGGGTGTCGTTGCCGCCGTTGCCGTCGATCGTTCGGATCGTTCCGAGTGAGGTCTGGTCGTTTGCGGCGGGGGCGAGGGTCAGCGTGTCGTTGCCGCTCCCGCCGCGGATCCCGACGAAGTTCGCGAGGACGTCGCCCTCGCCGGATTCGCCGTCGGTTGCTGGGTTGCCGAGGTCGACGGCGACGTCGGCGCTGCGGCTGGTGTAGTCGACGGTGTTGCTGCCAGCGTCGCCGTCGAGCGTGTCGCCGCCGAGGCCGCCGTCGATCAGATCGCCGCCGGGGCCGCCGTGGATCGTGTCCGTGCCGCCACCGCCGACGAGCTGGTCGTTGCCCGTGCCGCCGGTGATGGTGTCGCCGGCGGAGGAGCCGATGACGCGGTGCATGTTCACCGGAACGTTGTCGGCCGCCGGGCCGGAGCCGCCAGCCCCGGCGCCGTCGACGCCGGCTTGGCCGTCGTTGGCGACGCCATCTTGCGTCACGGTGACGGCCACGCCCCGCGCGGCGTACGAGACCACGTCGATGGTGTCGGCGCCGCCGCCGTCGTAGGTGTCGGCGCCGAGTTCGGCGAGGAACGTCTCGTCGCCGCTGGCGCCCCGCAGCGTGTCGTTGCCGGGGCCACCGGTGATCGTGTCGTTGCCGGAGGAGCCGTCGAGGGTGTCGTTGCCCGGACCCCCAGTGAGCGTGTCGGCGAAGTTGCCGCCGGTGACGCCTTCGATGTCTGCTGCGACGTTCTCGCCCTCGCCCTGGTTGCCGGCGGTGCCAGCGTCCGTGTCGATTCGGCCGTCGTTGGCGGTGCCGTCGAGCGTCACGCTGACGGCGCTGCTGGCGTCGGTGTAGCTCACCGAGTCGGTGCCGTTGCCGCCGATGAACGTGTCCGAACCGGGGCCGCCGGCGAAGGTGTCGTCGTCGTTGCCGCCGCTCAGGGTGTCGTTGCCGGGCGACGGCCCGCTGTTGCCATCGCCCCTGAGCGTGTCGTTGCCGTCGTCGCCAAAGAGCGCGTCCTCGCCGTCATAGCCGGAGAGGGTGTCGTTGCCGGCGTCGCCATGGATGGTCTGCGTGCCGCTGCCGCCCGTCACCGTGTCGTTGCCGGTGCCAGCGGTGACAGTGTCGGCGCCTTCGGCGCGGATCGTGTCGTGGTCGTCGCCGCCGTCGAGGGTGTTCGCGCCACCGCGTCCCCAGATGTCGTCGTTACCGAGTCCTCCGGTGAGGACGTCGTTGCCGTTGCCGCCGCCGAGAAAGTCGACGCCGACGCCACCGTCGGCCGTCACTGGGTACGGCGTGCTCGTCCCGCTCAGGTTGCCGGCACCGTTGGTCTCGAGGGCGTCGTCGCCGTTGCCGAGGCTGGAGCTGATCGAGGTCACGGTGACGGTCGACGGTGCGGTGATGCGCTTGCGGCAGCGCAGGCCGAGGGCGGAATTCGCAGACGGTTCGCAGCGAGCGGAGAAGGCGGGGGCGACCACCGTTGGCGTTGAGCTGAAGCGCGGGATGATCGAGAAGCCCTCCCCACCGCCGAGTCCAGCCGAGAGGGTCTCCGTGTTGATGCTGACGGCCTCGTCGTCTGCAGTGCCGGTGAGCACCAGCGTTTCCTGCTCGGGATGCCCGGCAACTGGCGCGTAACTGACGGTGATCGTTCCCACAGCGGCGGACGCGGTGCTCGGCAGGGCGAGCGCCAAGAGTCCGGCGAGGAAGAAACGGCGCATAGGGTTCGAGGGCGCGGGGTAGGACGTCCAGGGGACATCTTGCAACGCGGCGGCTAGCGTAGGCACGCCAATCATGGCGCGCAAGCATCGTTCATGTGGATATACGCCAAAAGGCGTAGAGCACGGTGACGGACCGCGTCCGGGCTGAGGAACCGCGCTTTGCGACGAGCCGGGCTGGCGGCGACCGAGCGCTTGGCGGCGGCGGAATGGGGATCGCTGCGGGGATTGGGGGCGTCGGGTCACCGAGGGCGGAGACCGTTCGTGGTTTGGGCTGGTTGGCGGCAGCGGAATGGGGATCGCTGCGGCGCCGGCGGGCGCAGGGCGGCTGGTTGGGCCAATGGTTGCGCGCCGCGCGTGGTCACGGGGTCTGGTCGGCGGGATGCAACCGTCTGGGGTTGCGCGTTTTGTTCCTCGCGTCGGAATTTCCGGACGTCCGGTAATACCGACGCGACGGGCGCTTGGTCGCACCGTTATGTCAGGTAGCTGCAACCGCCTGGGGTTGCGATTTTCGGGCTCGCGTCCCGAACGCCCAAAACGGGCGCTCCGGGCGCGAGCTTCGCAACGCCGCAACCTCAGGCGGTTGCGGGACCGCCCGGCGCCCGCCGACCGCGAAGCGATCCCCATCCCGCCGCCGCCAACCAGCTCAGGCGCCGCCGGCCCGCGCCGCCCTCGGTGCAAAGCGCCCTCAGGCCGCGAAGCGATCCCAGTCCCGCCGCCGCCAACCGGCTCAGGCGCCGCCGGCCCGCACCGCCCTCGGTGCAAAGCGCCCTCAGGCCGCGAAGCGATCCCCATCCCGCCGCCGCCAACGACCCAGTCGCCGTCGCCGATCTAGGTCGATGGCCGGTGTCGCCGCCTACTGGATCTGCAGGTTCTCGGTGCGAATCGCCGACAGGGTCGCGTAGTCGGTCCGCGGCGTATCGCCGCTGACGATCGCGCCTTGGTGGGCGCACCGCAGCGTGACGGTGGTGGGTCCGGTCGTCCGGAACCCTTCTTGGACGACGACGGTCGACGCCGCCGTGGCATCGTCGATCCACCGGTGGGGAGGGTTGCTGGCGTCCGCCGGGCTGGGGGCCGCGCCGTAATCCTCGTAGCCCACGCCCAGCCTGACGGTGGAGGCGGAGGTGCCGTCCTGCGACCCGAACTGCAGACGGCAGTGGAACCAATCGGCTCCCGGGCCGCCGAAGACAAGGGCCGCGGTGCCGGTAAACAGCCAGTTGCCAGCTGGAACGTTCACGAGCTTGGCGGTCGGCGACCAGGTCGAGGCGTCTTTGCTCAGGGCGGCCCCGCCATGTGGCTGAAACAGGATGTCGGATGGGCCAGTCTGGCCGACCGCACCAACCGGTCCGATGGCGCCAGCCGGCCCCTCCGTTCCGCGCGGGCCGCGCGGCCCGGTCAGCAGGGTCCCGGGGGCGAGGTCAATCGCGGACAGCGAGGCGTCTTTCACCTTCTCGCCGGTGACGGCGCCGGCCCTCAGCTCACGTTCACCGACGGAGCCCTTGGGAAGCTTGGTTACGGCATATGACGTGCCGCCAAGCGCGATGAACACGGCGACCGTCGACATCAGGTTGGCATAGGAGAGGGTTGGGGCGCGCATCGACGGGGACCCTAACGGTGGTGAGCGCCCCCGGTGCTGTGTGACACCAGCTACGGAGCGTATGGCGTTGAATGCCTGTGCTTGGCACGATGGTGCGGTGGACCGCCCACCCCTGACCGACCGCGCCTGGCGTGACCCGTCGTGGCCGAGGCCTCGCCGCCGCAAGGGAAGGCGGATTCGGGCGGGGACGCTGGGGTGGGTGCTCGGACTCGTGGGGACCGCCGCGATGCTCTGGATGGCCACGCAAGCGCCGGCTCGCTGGTACGACGCTGGCGCAGCCAGCGAGCAGGCGCTCGTGCCGGTCTACGCGCCGGCGCTGCCGGACGACGGCGGGCCGTTCCCGGCGGGGAGCCCGCGGCAGGCGCAGCACCAGGCGAGGCTCGTGGCTGAAGCGTTTGCCGATTGCGTGCACCGGGCTCGCGGCCAGCTCGGGTTGGAGGCCGGCGCTCCGCCGCCGTATGGCCGGTGCGTCAAGGCCCGCTCCTTCGGGCTCACGCCGTCCGACGTGGGGCGTCGCGGCCGCCACGGGCCAATCGCCGGGCGGGGTGCTCGCAATCAGCTCGGCGTCTTCACCGGGCATCGCGGCGCCGCAGCCTACCTCCTGCAGTACGACGCGGCCGGCCGCGGTTGGGGGTTTGCGTTTGCCGCGACCGGTCGGGTGGCGCCCGTCTGCCGGACCATCAAGGGGCGGGTGTGCTGGGACGCGGAGTACGAGCGCCCAGGCGCCCTGTTTCTCGGCGATGCCGGCACCGCGAGCGTGTTGGAGGCGGTGCTTGAGCTGGGCCGTGCGCCGGGCTGATCCGCTGGAGTGACGTCTCCCGCGCACGCGCCTCAGGTGGCGCGAGTGCCGTGCAACAACACGCACGATGTTTGCACTCGCCGGACTCGGTGCAAGGATGGGCCCCGTGACCGTGATGTGCCGTAACGCGATGGGGTCGGTTGGCCCCTGCCGCACAAGGGGCCTTGCCCGTTGAGCCACGGTCCCTACATCGAGACGCGTGACTCTCCGCTCGTCGCTCCGGAGCCCGGTTCACTCGGCCCCCGCGACAAGTCCATCCCGCGCCGTCCCGATGGATCGCGTATTCCCGGCTGGGACACCCCAGCCGACCTCACCAAGGCTCCGGCCACGATTCCGGATCCGGCCACGACGCCGGTGCCCGATCATCTCCGCGAGGAGATCGAGGGCTACCTCACGCGCTACCCCGATCCACGCTCGGCCATCATCCCGGCGCTCTGGGCGGCCCAGCGCCTGCATGGCTGGTGCTCCCCGCAGGCCGTTCAGCAGGTCGGCGCCGTGCTGCACCGCACCCCCGCGGAGCTGATGGCCGTCGCGACGTTCTACGACCAGTTCGAGACCGAGCCCGTCGGCAAGAGCACGATCTACGTCTGCACGAACATCTCGTGCACGCTGCGCGGCGCCGACGCACTGCTGCACCGGTTCGAGCATGAGTCGGCCGGCCGCGAAGACGAGTTCCACGTGCGCGGTTTCGAATGCCTCGGCGCCTGCGACATCGCCCCGATGGTCTCGATCGACGGACTCTTCATCGGCCCGATCAACCTCGATGAGGTCTCCGGGATCCTGGAGGCCGTCGCCGACGGCCGCGCGCACGAGATCTTCCCGGAGCGCCAGATCAACAACATGAAGATCGCCGACGCTGGCGCCGGAGCCACGCCGAGCCACGGCGCCGCCGGCCCGCAAACCCCGCTCAAGGGTGCGCCGCAGGCCGATGCTGGCGGGAGCGCCGCCGCGGATCCGCGGCGCGAGTCCAGCGCCACGCAGCCATCTTCCGATCCCAGCAAGGACGACGCGACCACGCGCCGCGCCACCGGCCAAGACCCGGAGGAGGACGCATGAGCGCGCCAACCGCACCGCACCTCCTCCTCGATGGGATCGACGAGCCGGGGCTCAACACCCTTGAGGTGTACGAGCGTCGCGGCGGCTACGAGGTCATGAAGAACGCCCTGCGTGGCCCGCAGGACGGGATCATCCAGGAGCTCAAGACCTCTGGGCTGCGCGGCCGCGGCGGCGCCGGGTTCCCGCTCGGGATGAAGGCCTCCTTCATCCCCGAAGGCCCGATGGACAAGTACCTCGTCTGCAACGCGGATGAGTCTGAGCCGGGCACCTTCAAGGACCGCGAGCTCATGCAGAAGTGCCCGCACCGCCTGATCGAGGGCATGATCATCGCGTCCTACGCGGTGACGGCGAACCGCGGCTTCATCTTCATCCGCGGCGAGTACATGCACCAGGCCGACATCCTGGAGGCGGCCGTCGAAGAGGCCAAGGCTGCCGGGTATCTCGGCAACGACATCCTCGGAACGGGCCACAACTTCGAGCTGTGGGTCCACCGCGGCGCCGGCGCCTACATCTGCGGCGAGGAGACGGGCCTGCTCGACTCGCTCGAGGGCAAGCGCGGCAACCCGCGCCTCAAGCCGCCGTTCCCCGCCAACCAGGGCCTCTACCAGGGCCCGACGCTGCTCAACAACGTCGAGACGCTCGCGACCATCCCGGTGATCCTGGGCATGGGCGGTGAGGAGTACGCCAAGCTCGGCGTCGAGCGCTCCGCCGGCACCAAGCTGATCTCGATCTCCGGCCACGTGCAGAAGCCGGGCAACTACGAGATCGAGCTCGGGATGAAGGCCCGCGACATCATCTACGGCCTCGCGGGCGGCCCGACCAAGGGCCACGACGTGAAGTTCTGGTTCCCGGGGGGCTCGTCCTCTCCGGTGCTGCTGCCCGAGGACCTCGACCTGCCCTACGACTTCGACTCGATGGCGAAGGCCGGCTCGATGCTCGGCTCCGGCGCGATCATCGTGTGTGACGACACCAGCTCGGCCGTGCAGGTGGCGCTCAAGCTCGCGCAGTTCTACCGCCACGAGTCCTGTGGCAAGTGCACCCCTTGCCGTGAGGGGACGAACTGGACGCTGCGGATGCTCGAGCGCATCGACGAGGGCCTGGCCACGCCGATGGACCTCGACCGCCTCGACTCCGTGCAGGAGCAGATCAAGGGCAACTGCCTCTGCGTCCTGGGCGACGCGATGGCGATGCCGGTCGGCTCGCTGATCAACAAGTTCCGCCAGGAGTTCGAAGACCACATCGAGGCCAAGCGCGCCGACCCGAACTTCCTGCTGGGCGACACGAGCGACGTCGAGACACCGATCCGGATCCTCGCCTAGGCTCCGCGCCTTCCGGCACGCCTTCATGCCCCGCCCTTTCCGCGCAGACATCACCTTCACGATCGACGGACGAGACGTCGCTGCCCCTGAGGGCACGATGCTCGCCGACGCCGCGAAGCTCGGCGACGTCGAGATCCCGGTCTTTTGCTACGAGCCCAAGCTCGGGCAGCCCGTCGGCGCGTGCCGCATGTGCCTGGTCGAGGTCGAGGGCATCCCGAAGCTTCAGACAGCCTGCTCCACACCGGTGAAGGACGGGATGGTCGTCAACACGACCGCCCCGAAGGTCAAGGCGGCGCAGGAGTCGGTCCTGGAGTTCCTGCTCGTCAACCACCCGCTGGACTGCCCGGTGTGCGACAAGGGCGGCGAGTGCCCGCTGCAGGACATCACCTACGGCTGGGGCCGGGGGACGAGCCGCGTCGTGGAGCCCAAGCGCCACTTCACCAAGCCGCTGGAACTCTCGCCGCTGATCGCAATCGACCGCGAACGCTGCATCCTTTGCTACCGCTGCGTGCGGTTCAGCCAGGAGGTCGCCGAGGATCACCAGCTCGTCTTCCTTGAGCGCGGGGCAGACACCTACGTCGGCACGTTCGACAGCCATCCCTACGTCGCGCCGTTCAGCGGCAACATCATCGAGCTGTGCCCGGTGGGCGCGCTCACGAGCCGGCCCTACCGCTTCCGCGCCCGCCCGTGGGATATCGAGGGTGGCGGCTCGGTCTGCACGCTCTGCGCCGGCCAGTGCAACGTGGAGTACACGGTCCGCGACGAGAAGGTGCTGCGCACACTCTCCCGCCAGAACGACGACGTCGACGACGGCTGGCTCTGCGACAAGGGTCGCTTCGCCTACCAATCCACGCATGTGAAAGAGCGCCTCACGCAGCCACTCGTGCGCAGCGACGAAGGCGTCCTTGAGCCCGCCACGTGGGACGACGCCCTCGAGCGCGCGAGTTCGATCCTCAAGGCTGCCGGCGAGCAGACGGCCGCGCTGGCTGGTGGCCGCACGCTCAACGAGGAGGGCTACCTGCTGCAGCGCCTGCTGCGCGAGCAGCTCGGCTCGCCGCACCTGGAGTCACGCGTCGCGCCCGGCCCGTCACGCGAACTCGTCGCCGCCCTGCACGCCCCGGCGCTCCAGGCGACGGTCCCGGATCTCGAGTACGCCCACCACGTCCTGATCCTGGAGACCGAGCCCGGCGAATCGGCCCCGATCCTGGAGCTGCGCCTGCGCAAAGGCGCTCGCCGCCTGGGCACGAAGCTCTCGATCGTCTCCAGCCGCCCCTCGGCGCTGGATGCCAAGGCCACCGCGATTCGGTTCGCGCCGGGTGGAAACGAGGCGCTGCTGCGCGCCCTCGCGGCCGCCCTCCATGGCGAGCCGGTCGACGCCCACGCTGCTGCGGCCGGCGTCGACGCCGCCGCGTTGACCGACCTGGCGACCACGCTCAAAGACGCCGGTGAGGATCGCGTGGTCCTCTACAGCGAAGCCCTGCTGGCCGGCCCCGCGGCCGACGAGTCCGCTCGCGCGCTGCTGCGCATCGCTGAGGCCCTCGGCGTCGCTGGCGCCGACGGCGCCGGACGCGATGGCTCGGGCCTCTTCGAGATCCCCGCGACGACCAACGGCCGCGGCCTGCGTGAGGTCGGCGTCCTGCCCGACGCCGCGCCGGGGCTGCGTCCGCTGGCCACCGCGGGCCGCGCGCTTCCCGAGATCGCCACCGGCCTCGCCGACGGCTCGCTCGAGGCGCTGCTCACGGTCGGCACCGATCCCCTCGCCGACCTCCAAGGCCGCCCCGCCTGGCGCGCGGCGCTGACGAAGGCCAGCTACGTGGCGGTCGCCGGCTTCCTCACGGACGGCGTAGCCACCTACGCCGATGTCGTCTTCCCGGCCGAGGCCCCGGCCGAGCAGGAAGGCACGCTCACCCATCCCGACGGGCGCCTGCAGCGCGCCCGCCCCGCGATCAAGCGCCCCGAGGGCGTGAAGTCCGGCTGGTGGGTCCTCGCACAGCTCGCCTCGCGCCTCGGCGATCGCACCCCGCTCTACACCGCCGGCATGGTCTACGCCGAGCTCGTCGACGACGTCGCCTTCTACGCCGGCATCACGCTCGACGCGATCGGCGGCAAGGGCCTGCGCTGGCAGTCGACGCCGGCCGCTGGCGCCTGGCCGAAGGGCACCACGCAGCTGGCCTCCAGCGCCGATCCGGCCGTGGTTCCGAGCGCCAATGGCACGCTGCGCCTCGCACGCGCCGGCTCGATGTGGCGGATCCCCGAGGTCTCGGCCTCACCGGCGCTGCGTTTCCTGGTCCCGCAGGCCGACGCGCGCCTGGCTCCGGCCGACGCCGAGCGCCTGCAGCTCACCGAGGGCGCGCCCGCCACGCTGACGGTCGAGGGCATCGAGATTCCCTTTACCACCCGCCTGGACTCCCGGGTGCCGGTCGGCACGGTCGTCGCCCAGGCCGGCGTGCCCGGTGGCGGCGCCGACGAGCTGCCGCTCGGCCCGGTTGAGGTGCGCCCAGCATGAGTTCGGCCTTGGCGACCAACGTGCTGCCGCTCGCCACGACCTACGCCGTGGAGACGTGGTGGGTCCAGGTGATCAAGGGCATCGTGATCGCCTTGATCGGCTTCACGCTGATCCCGGCCGCCGTGACCGTGGAGCGCAAGCTGCTCGGCCGCTTCCAGCACCGCTACGGCCCCAACCGCGCGGGCCCCTATGGCACGCTGCAGGCCGGCGCCGACATCCTCAAGCTGCTCGGCAAGGAGAACTTCCGCCCGGCCGCCTCCGACGGGTTCCTCTTCTACCTCGCGCCGATCTTGGCCGTGATCGCGGCGGTCGCGACGTTCGCGATCATCCCGCTCGGCGAGGTCGTCACGATCTTCGGGCAGCCCGTCGGCCTTTACGGCATCGACGTCGGCATCGGCCCGCTCTACCTCTTCGCCCTCGGCTCCATCGCCTTCTACGGCCTGGTGCTCGGCGGCTTTGCCTCGGGCTCCAAGTACTCGTACCTGGGCGCCATGCGCGCCGCCGCCCAGCTGATCTCCTACGAGGTGGCGATGGGTCTGGCCCTCGTCGGCGTGATCATGATCACCGGCAGTCTCTCGCTCGTCGACATGGTCGAGTACCAGCAGGCCAACCTCTGGTTCCTCGTTACCCAGCCCGTCGGCTTCCTGATCTTCGTGATCGCCGGCATGGCGGAGACGAACCGTGCGCCGTTCGACCTCGTCGAGGCCGACTCCGAGATCGTCGCCGGCTACATGACGGAGTACGGCGGCGGCGGCTTTGCCAGCTTCTACGCGGCGGAGTACCTCAACATGATCGTCGCGGGCGCCGTCGCCACGACGGTCTTCCTCGGCGGCTGGGCGATCCCAGGCTGGTCCGACGCGCCGACGTGGATCGCGCCGTTCGTCGTGATCATCAAGACGTTCATCTTCGTCTTCTTCTTCGTCTGGATCCGTGCGACGCTGCCGCGCCTGCGCTACGACCAGCTGATGAGCTTCGGCTGGAAGATCCTGCTTCCCTTGGCGACCCTCAACGCCCTGATCACGGCCATCGTCGTGGTGGCGATCTAGACCATGCCCCTTCCCGAGCACGACTCCTACTTCATCCAGCGCGGCCCCGAACCGGGCGGCGCCGGCGGCGTCGGTCGCGCGTTTGGCGAGACGATCCGCGGCCTCAAGACGACGTTCAACCGGCTCATCGAGGGCCCGGATACCGTCCAGTACCCCGAAGAGAAGATCCCGGTGTACCCGCGGTTCCGTGGGCGCCACCGCCTGCACCGCTTCGAGGACACGGGCCTGGAGAAGTGCGTCGGCTGCTCGCTCTGCGCCGCGGCTTGCCCCGCCGACTGCATCCGCGTGGTCGCGGCCGAGAACACGCCGGATCACCGCGTCTCCGGTGGCGAGCGCTACGCCGCCGTCTACGAGATCAATATGAGTCGCTGCATCTTCTGCGGCTACTGCGAACTCGCATGCCCGTTCGACGCGATCACCATGGGCAACGACTTCGAGCTGGCGGACTACAACCGCTCCGACCTCATCTTCACCAAGGAGATGCTCCTCGCCGAGCCGCTCGAGCGCACCCCGCTGCGGGCCGAGGGCGAGTAGCTACCCAGATGACCGAGGTCCTCTTCTTCCTGAGCGCGATCGTCGCGATTGCGGGCGCCATTGGCGTGATCGCGCTGAGGAACCCGTTCAACAGCGTGCTCGCGCTCGTCGTCCACCTCGTGGCGCTCGCGATGCTCTTCCTGCTGCTGCACTCGGAGTTCATCGCTGCCGCCCAGGTGGTCGTCTACGCCGGCGCCGTGATGGTGCTCTACGTCTTCGTCGCTGCCTACGTGGGCGAAGAAGGGGAGACGTGGTCGAGCGGAGGTCGCCTTCAGCGCGGGCTCGCCTTCCTGCTGGCTGGCGCGCTGGGCGCCGAGCTGCTCATCGCCATGCTCGGCTCAGGCCTCCGCGGCCTCGCCGACAAGGGCGATCTGCCGACGCTGGAGGCCGGCTTCGGCGGCGCCGCGCAGATCGGCGAGCTGCTGCTCACCAAGTACCTGCTCGCCTTCGAGGCCTCGTCGCTGCTGCTCCTGGCCGCCGCCGTCGGCGCCGTGCTGCTCGCGCGTCGCCGCGACGACGGTGGCCTGGCTGAGGGCCCGCGCGTCCTCGCCGTCACCGATCTGGTGCCCAGCGCCGGTACCGGCTCGATGACGGAGGGCACCCGCGGCACGCTCGCGGCCCGCGCGATGGAGGCCGACCGCCTCGCCGAGCGCGTCGTTGCCGAGCGCACGCGCGCAGCGAAGGCCGCCGCCGAGAAGACCGATGCGGGCGACGGTGGCGCGGCATGAGCATCGCCTGGTACCTCGCCGTGAGCGCGATCCTGTTCGCGATCGGCCTCTTCGGCGTGTTCGTGCGCCGCAACCCGCTCGTCCTGCTCCTTTGCCTGGAGCTGCTGCTGGGCTCCGCCAACCTCTCGCTGCTGGCCTTTGATCGCTACCACGCGCAAGGCGACGGCTCGATCCTGGCGATCATCGTGATGGTCGTTGCGGCCTGCGAGGTCACCGTTGGCCTCGGCATCGTTGTGGCGATGCACCGCCGCGGCCAGGCGATCGACGTCGACAAGACCCGGGAGCTCCACGGATGACCTCCACCGTCGGCACTCTCGCCTGGCTCGTCGTCTTGCTGCCGCTGTTCGGCGCCTTGATGATCGCGTTCGGCTTCCGCCAGCTCGGCAAGGGCCTGGGCGCAGGCGCGATCGCCACCACCGTCCTCTTCAGCTCCTTCGCGCTCTCGCTCGCCACCATGGTGGCGCTGCTGGGTCTGCCGGAGGAGGAACGCCAAGTCACCGCGACCCTGTGGGACTACGCGGTGACGAGCGGCCTCGACGTGAAGCTCTCGCTGCTCGTCGACCCGCTCAGCATCGTGATGATGCTCGTCGTGACCGGCGTCTCGTCGCTGATCCACCTCTATGCGACGTCCTACATGGAGTCCGACGAGGGCTACGCCCGGTTCTTCTCCTACCTGAACCTCTTCGTCTTCTCGATGCTCGTGCTGGTGCTCGCCGGCAACTTCGTGCTGCTGATCGTCGGCTGGGGCCTGGTCGGGATGGCGTCCTACCTGCTGATCTCCTTCTGGTACCGCCGCCAGACGGCCACCAGCGCCGGCATCAAGGCCTTCCTCATCAACGTCCTCGGCGACGTCGGCATCGTGCTCGGCTCGTTCCTGATCCTGCGTCACACCGGCAGCGTCGACTTCCTCCAGGTCTTCGAGCGCGCGCCCGCAGCCTTCGCCGGGCAGACGAGCGACCTCACCTGGGGCCTGGTCCTGATCCTCGTCGGCGCGTTCGCGAAGTCCGCCCAGTTCCCGCTCCACACCTGGCTCCCGGACGCAATGGAGGGCCCGACCCCGGTCTCCGCCCTGATCCACGCGGCGACCATGGTCACGGCGGGCGTCTACCTCATCGCGCGCCTGCATCCGCTCTTTGAACTCTCCGAGGTCGCCGCCGCGATCGGCGTGATCGGCGGCACCATCACGCTCGTGATGGCCGCCACCATGGCGATCGTCCAGACGGATCTCAAGCGGATCATCGCCTACTCGACCATGAGCCAGATCGGCTACATGGTGGTCGCCGTCTCCGCTGGCGCCTACGAGGCCGGCATCTTCCACCTCATGACGCACGCCTTCTTCAAGGCGCTGCTCTTCATGGCCGCCGGCTCCACGATCAGCGCGATGGGCGGCGTCCAAGACATCAACCGCATGGGCGGCCTGAAGAAGGCGCTGCCGTTTACCTACGTCTGCTTCCTGATCGGCTCCCTGGCGCTCGCCGGCATCCCGCCGCTCTCGGGCTTCTTCTCCAAGGACGAGATCCTCGCTGGCTTGCTCGAACGTGGCGAGTGGTACACCGCCATCGCCGCGATCGGCTACCTCGCCGCGTTGCTCACCGCCACCTACTCCTTCCGGGCCGTCTACCGCGTGTTCCACGGCGAGACGAACGCGGAGACGCAGCAGGTCGTCGACGGGCACCACCTGCACTTCTCCCCGGCCAACCCCTCGACGGGTGAGGCTGAGGACACGGGCGTTGGCTTCCCCGGGCCGGATCACCACTCGGCCGAGGACCACCTCCCGATGAAGATCGCAATGGGAACGCTCGCGCTGCTGGCCGTCTTCGCCGGGCTCTTCCAGACGCCGGGCGTCACCGAGTACCTCAACGAGTTCCTCCACCCGACGTTCGAAGACAGCAAGCTGCTGGAGCTCACCCACCCCTCAGACAGCACCGCGATCCTCGGGATGCTCATCGGAGCGGCCTGCGGAATCGCGGGCATCGCCCTGGCGACGCAGCTCTGGCTCCGGACGCCAGACGTGCCGGCCCGAATTCAGGCCAAGCTCAGCCCCGTCCACACGCTGCTGCGCCGCGGGTACTACATCGACGACCTGATCACGCTGTTGATCGTCCGCCCGACCCGCTGGGCCGGCGCCGTCCTCGATCACCACGCCGAGCGACTGATCGCCGGTACGGCGATCATGGGCAGCACGACGGGGGTCGTCCGCGCAGCGTCCGCCCTGGTGCGCACCGCCCAAACCGGTTCGCTGCGGGTCTATGCCGCCGTCGTCACCTCGGGAGTCTCTCTCATCCTTCTCTACGCGCTGGTGCAGCGATGAACGCCGTCTTGATCGCGCTCCTCGTGGTCCCAACCGCGACGGGCCTCCTCGGGATGGTGCTCGGTCGGCGCATCGCGCCGCTGTTGGCCTCCGCCGGCGCCGTGGCGACGTTCGTCCTTGCGATCCTGCTGCTCCTTGAGGTGCAGACCGGTGCGCGGATTGCCCCAGTCGACGTGCAAGAAGAGTGGATTCCGGCGCTCGGGATCTCGTTCCATGTGGCCATCGACGGCCTCAACGCCGTGCTCGTGGCGATGACCGCCTTCGCGTGGTGCCTGGGCACGGTCTGGTCGATGCGAGACAAAGCCCTCGCCACCCCGACGTACTTCCTGCTGCTCGGCCTCGGCCAGACCGCGGTCCTGGGCGCGTTCGTTGCGCAGGACCTCATGCTGTTCGTCCTGTTCTTCGACCTGATGCTCCTGCCGTTCGTGATCATCACGGCGCAGGCGTCGACGTGGGAATCACCAGGACTCTCCCCGGCGATCAAGCTGCTCGTCTACACGCTCGTCGGCTCGCTGCTCATGCTCGTCGCCGCCGTCGCACTGGCCATCCTCACCGCGGAAGCCACGGGCAACGCCGTCACCTTCGACATCGCCACCCTCGCCGCCGGCTCGCTCGATCCCGTGCAGCAGCGCTGGATCCTCCTGGCCTTCCTTGCCGCCTTCCTGATCAAGATGCCGGTGGTCCCGCTGCACGGCTGGTTTGCCGATGCCTACCGCGCGATGCCGCTGCCGGCCCTGGCGATCTTCGCGGCGGTCCTCAGCAAGGTCGCCGCCTACGGAATGCTGAAGATCGCGTTGCCGATCCTGCCGGACGCCGTCGTCGACTGGCGCATCGCGCTGGTGATCATTGCGCTCGTCTCGATCCTGTACGGCTCGCTGTGCGCCTTCACCACCAACGAGCCCAGGCTGATCCTCGGGTACTCGTCGATCGCGCAGCTCGGGTTCATCCTGCTGGGCATCTCGTCGCTGGATCCGGCCGGCGCGCAGGGCGCCATCCTGCAGTCCGTCACGCACGCCCTGGTCGTCGTGCCGGCGATCATCCTGGTCGCCCTCGTGAGCGAGCGCGCCGGCGGCATCGAGCGCCTCGATCAGCTCGGTGGCCTCGCCAAGCGGGCACCCGTCCTGACGGCGATCTTCTTGGTGGTCGCGCTCTGCTGGCTCGCGATGCCGGGGACGGGCAACTTCATGGCTGAGTACCTCGTGTTGCTTGGCCAGTGGCGGGTCGCTCCGTGGGCCACGATCATCGCCTCGCTCGGCGTCGTGCTCGCCGCCGCCTACGCGCTGCGCCTCATGATCGGCGCGCTCCAGAACGCTCGAGGCAGCGCGGTCCCTGAGGACGCCCCCGAGATCGGTCGCTTCGACGCGGCCGTGCTCGGGACCGCCGTTGGTGCGCTCGCGCTGCTCGCCCTCGTCCCGCAGATCGGCCTGAACCCCGGCACGGTGGCCACCCGCGCCGCCGTCGCGCCGGCCCGCGCCCTCTATGAGAGCGAGCGCGTCGCCGACGGCGACGCCGCCCCCACGGCTGCGCAGCTCCAGGAGGCGACCCCACGATGATCCTCGCGGCCGGCAAAGCACCATCCTTTGAGTGGGGCGCAACCGCCCCGATCCTTGCCCTGGCGATCGGCATGGTCGTCGCGCTGATGGCTGGGCTGCTCCCTGGGCGCCTTGGCCGCATGGCCGCCGTCTGGTCGGCGGTCGCCAGCGCGGTCGCCGCGGTGATCATCGCCGGCGGACTGTGGGATGAGCCCTTCACCACCACGGCGATCGGTCGGTCGCTGATCATCGATCGCGGCGCGCTGGCGGGCACGATCATCGCGTCGCTGGCGGCGATCGCCGGGATCGCCCTGGCCGCTCGCGCCCGCGGCACCGAAGACGCCGGCCACGGGGAGACCGCGTCGCTGATGATCGCCTCGGCGCTCGGCGCGACGATTCTGGCGTCGTCGAACGATCTCGTCACCGTGTTCGTCGGCCTTGAGTTCCTGTCGATCCCGCTCTACATCCTCTGCGCCTCCCACGTTGATCGCACCGCCTCGCTGGAAGCCGGCCTGAAGTACCTGATCCTCGGTTCCGTCGGCTCGGCCACGGCGCTGATGGGCATCGCGCTGATCTACGGCGCGACCGGCGAGATGCAGTTCGACCGGATCGCGGCCGTCAGCGGCGACGCCGAGCTGGCCGGTCTCCTGATTCCGGGCCTCGCGCTGCTGCTCGCCGGGTTCGCGTTCAAGATGTCGCTCGCGCCGCTGCACCAGTGGACGCCCGACGTGTACGACGGCGCACCGACGGCCGTCACCGCGTTCATGTCGGTCGCAACGAAGGCCGCCGCCGTGATCGTCACGGCCCGCCTTGTGCTCTCGGCATTCGGCAACCCTGAACTCTTCGACTTCTGGCAGCCGGTCCTCTACGTCTTGGCGGCGGCTTCGATCATCGTCGGCAACGTCGGCGCGCTCGGCCAACCGAGCATGAAGCGCCTCATGGGCTACTCGTCGATTGCGCAGGCCGGCTACCTCGTGGCGGCGATCTCCGTCGGCGCCTTCGGGGCGATGCTCGCCTACCTCATGGCGTACTCCGCAGCGACGCTGGCGGTCTTCGCCGTGGTCGCCGCCCGAGAGATCGAGCGCCCAGATCTCTCCGACGATGTCGCGGCCCTCGACGGCCTCGGACGAGACCGCCCCTTGCTCGCCTGGCTCGGCACGATCGGCCTGTTCGGTCTCGCCGGCCTGCCGCTCACCGCCGGCTTCTTCGGCAAGATCGCCGTCGCCGGCGCTCTGATCTCCGGGAGCGAGACGTGGCTGGCCGTCCTGCTGATCGTCGGCTCGATCATCTCGCTCGCCTACTACGCACCGCCGGTCCTGCGCATGTGGCGCTCGGCCCCGGCACCCGCTGGTGCGACGGCAGCCGCAAGGACCGGCGAGCACCTCCCCGTCGGCGGCTCCGTGCCCGCGAGCGACAAGTCCGCCGGCGGCGTGGCGGTTGCGGCCCGCCCTGTCTCGGCCACCGCGGAGGCGCCGGCCGGACCGCGTGCTCCATGGGAGATCGTGACCGTGGCCCTGGCCTCGTCGGCACTGGTCGTCGCCGCCGGCGTCTGGCCGCAGCCGATGCTCAAGCTTGCCGATCAGGCCGCGCGCCTGCTGCTCGGCGGCTGAGCCCGCGCGGCTCCGTTCCACTTCGCCAGTGGGTAGCCGATCATGGTGGACGTGACCGGCGCCCACTCCCGAACCACTCCTGGGTTGGCTCAGCGCCGCAACCTTGCCGTCGCAGGCCTCCTGGCGTCGACCCTCGTGGCACCGCTGATTCCTGCGGTCGCGGCGACCGCACAGACGCCGCCGGCCACCACGCCCCAGGTCGCCGCGCCTGAGGCGACGACTCCGGCGCCGGTCGGCACGACGCCCCCGGCGACCGCAGAGCAGCCGGCCGGGGTGATCGCTCGAGCCCCGACGCGCAAAGTCTCGTTCGCGGCGCGGCTGGTCGTCCCGGTGGTGGCCCGAAGCAGACCGTCAGCTCGTGCCCGCACGATCACGCGCCTGGAGCCCTTCGGCAGCTGGAACGGTGGACCGGTGGTCCTCCAGATCGCCGAGGTGCGGACGGTCCGCGGCAAGCGCTGGGTTCGCGTTCGTCTTCCGATCCGGCCGAACGGAGCGAGCGGTTGGCTCCCGGAGTCGCGGGTGGAGGTCACCAAGCTGCGGTACCGGATCACGGTCAGCCGCAAGTCGCACCGACTGACGCTCCTGCGTGACGGCCGCAAGGTCGGCTCGACGCGGATCGTCATCGGCGCCCCCGGCACGCCGACGCCGGCGGGTTCGTTCGCGGTGCTCGAGGTCGTCCGCCAGCCCAAGGGGGAGGCCATCGGGCCCTGGGCCCTGCACCTGACGGCCCACTCGGCCGTGCTCGACAATTACGGTGGTGGACCTGGTCGCGTCGCGCTGCACGGGCGCAGCGGCGCGCTCCTGAACGATCCGCTCGGGTCGTCTCGGTCGCACGGGTGCGTGCGGATGGGCAATGCGTTTGTGAGTCGCTTGGCGAAGGTCGCCGTCGAGGGCACACCCGTTCAGATCACCTGACGCCTCGGCCGATCGGCGGGGGCCGCCTGGCCTGAATGTTCGGGCCGCAAAGTCGGCAAAAGTCCAGTGCATCCCGCGCTTGCGTATGGATCCGGCATCGGTGCGGGGGCAACTGTCCAGGACTGGTCCAGTGGGTTTCAAGGGGGTCCCTTGCCGGACCGATCGTTGTGCCGAGCCGCACCACCGAATCCCAAGTCGCGCCCTCAGCTTCCCCATGACTTCCCGCCCCACCTCCTCCGCCGTTCACCACCGCCCCGCCGTTCGCTGCGCCACTCTGCGCGTGATGTTCGGGATCTCGCTCTTCGCCGCAACCGGCGCCGGAGCCGGCAGCGCCGGACTGGCGCATGCCGCCGACGCACCGCAGCCAGCTGCGGTCGTCAGCTCGCGCTAACAAGTTCTAGGGCCGTTCCGGACGGGGCGGCGTTGCTTGAGCTGAGACAGATTGAGGCGGACGGGTCGGACTCCCCGGCTATGGCCCCGTCGATCCGACCCCTGGCGCTCGGTGGGTGCAGTCGTGCAGGTCGGCCGCGATGCTCAGATGCCACTGGTACGCGCGGTTTCCCTACCACCGTTCGGTGTTTCGGGACGATTCGTAGCGCCGAAGACAGGTCAAAACAGCGCGGGGGCGCGCGAACAAGGTGAACGTCACTGAAAGGAATGGCCGAATGGTCGACGAACCGGGGTAGACCGACGGAGGATGCTCCCCGTGCGGTCCTTCCCCCACCGTGCTCCGCTCGCCAGCAAACGTCGTCGCTCCGACCGATCGGTCGGTCGCGTGCAAGCGTTCGCGAACGGCCGCGTGGCTGGTGGCGACGCTCGTCGCCGTTGCCGCAGTCCTCGGACTGGCGCCCGCGGGTGCGCAGGCCGCCGCTCGCACCTTCACCAACAGTTACGCCCAGACGCTTCACGGCGATGTCGCCCTGATCGGCAACGCCAACTCCACCTGCCGCGCGGCGTGGACGGGCGGCTGCACCCCGAACGCCCTCGGCAACGGCAACTCCAACAACGCCTACGGCGCGCTCGTTGACGTCGACGGCGTGGGGACGACGACGAACTCCAGCAGCTCGACGCTCGCGCTTCCGCCCGGCGCGATCGTCCGGTCGGCCCGTCTGCTGTGGGGCAGTGCAGGCGACGGCACCGACAACAACGGCGAAGCCACCGTCAGCTTCGACACGCCCGCAACCGCCGGCATCGCCTATTCGAGCGTGGCGGCGACCTACGCCACGAGCTGCGGGAGCCTCGCCAATCTCGCCGGCTCGAACACTCGCGGGTTCGCGTGCGGCGCCGACGTCACCACGCTGGTGCAGGCCGCCGGCAGCGGCGCTTACACGCTCGGCGGCATCGAACAGCGTCCGAACACGGCGGCGATCCTTCCGGACCACTGGAGCGGATGGGGTCTCTACGTGATCTACGAGCTCTCCAGCGAACCGCTGCGCCGGCTCGTCCTCGCCGACGGCTTCCAGCGCGTCGGCGCCGGCGCGCCAACGACGATCAGCGCCTCCGGGTTCGTCGCCCCGGCGACCGGAGCGGTTTCCGCGACCCTGAGCTACATGGTCGGCGAGGGCGACTCGGAGATCAGCGGCGACAACGCGGTCTTCGGCTCCAGGACCCTGGACACCGCCACCACCCCGAACCTCATGGACTCCGAGATTCGCGGTCTTGGCTACCAATCCACGAAGAACCCGAACTCGACCAACCACTACGGGTTCGACATTCACGCCGACGAGATCAACGGCGCGATCCCCAACGCCGCCACCGCGGCGAACTTCTCCTTCACCTCGACGCAGGACGTCTACTACCCCTTCGCGCTTGCGATCGCCATCGAGCTCGGCGAGCCGGACCTCGTGCTGACCAAGACCCTGACGGACGTCAACGGCGGTGCGGTGGAGCCCGGCGACGTCATCGAATACCAGATCGTTGCGACCAATACGGGCAACGACGGGGCGGCGCAGGTCACCGTCACCGACCCGATCCCCGGCAGCACGACCTACGTGCCAGGGTCGATGGAGGTGGTCACAGGCCCGAACGCCGGTGCGAAGACCGACGCCGCCGGCGACGACCAAGCGACGTTCGCCGGCAATCAAGTCACGATGCGCCTCGGCACGGGCGCGAACGCCACCCAGGGCGGGATCCTCGCGCCCACGGGTGGCTCATCGACCGTGCGGTTCCGCGTCCAGATCGCCACCAACGCCGACGAGGGCGTGCCGCTCGTCAACACGGCGTCCGGTAGCTACGTCGGTCAGACCAGCCTGCTGGGGTACGCCGACCCGTCGTCGGTCGCCGCGACCCCCGTGCGCCGCGCCGACATGGTCGTCGCGCAGACGCCCTCGCCGGCGCTGACGGCCGGCCAACCCGGCAGCCTCACCCTCACCGCGTCGAACATCGGCGGCGCGTCGACCTACGGACAGCCCGTCAACGTGCAGACGACGATCCCGGCGGGCGTCACCTTCACCGGCATCAGCTCGTCGACGGGGTGGACGTGCACGACGACGCTGCCGACGATCACCTGCAACCGCACCGACCCGCTCGCCGGCGGCGCCGCCTACCCAGACATCGTCCTCGACGTGACGCCAACCCAGTCGGCCACCTCGGTCACGTTCAACTCGCAGGTCAGCGGCGGCAACGAGGTCCGGACGAACAACAACACCGACAGCGACGTCGTCACGATCCTGCGGAGCGCGAACCTGCGCGTTCTCAAGAGCGTCGATCGAGCGACGGCGCAGGTTGGCGACGTCCTCACCTACACGCTCAGCGTCGCGAACTTCGGCCCGTCGAACACGACCGGCGTCGTCGTCACCGACGCGCTCCCTGCGAGCCTGCAGCCGCTGACCGCCACGACGACCCAGGGGTCCTGCTCCACCGCGGGCCAGACCGTCACCTGCCCGATCGGCGCGATGGTCGACGCCGCGTCGGCCACCGTCACCATCACCGCTCGCGTACTGGCCGCCGGCGCCGGGACGAGCATCGTGAACCCGGCGACGATCACCGGCGACGATCCCGACCCGACGAGCGGCAACAACTCCGCCTCCGCCACCACGGCGATCGACCAGGCCGCCGACCTGCACCTCACCAAGACCGTCACGCCGGCGACCCAGAACGTCGGCGGCAGCGTCACCTGGACGGTGGCGGTCCGCAACGACGGTCCCGGCACCGCCACGGGCGTCTCGCTGACGGACGACCTCCCCGCTGGTGTGACCGTCCAGTCGATCACGCCCTCGCAGGGCACCTGCGGCACGGGCGACCCATTCGCCTGCGCGCTGGGCACGATCGCAAGCGGCGCCACCGTGACGGTCACCATCGCCGCCCGCCCGGGCGTCGCCACTGCCGGGACGACCCTCACGAACTCGGTCTCGGCGACCACCACGGCCTTCGATCCCGACGCCTCCGACGACACCGCCACCTCGCCGCTGACGGTCAACCCGGCGGCTGACCTGCGCGTCGTCAAGACCGCCGACAAGGCCACCGCGAACGTCGACGAGGACATCACGTGGACGGTCGCCCTCACGAACCTTGGCCCGTCGGCGGCCGTCGGCGCGTCGCTGACCGACACCGCGCCGGCCGGCGTGACGATCCAAACGGTCACCCCGCAGGCTGGGGTGACGTGCTCCACCGCCGGGCAGGTCATCTCCTGCTCGCTGCCGGCGCCGCTGGCCTCGGGCACCACGCGCACCGTCACGATCGTCGCTCGCGTCAACCGCGCGAGCGCCGGTTCGCCGCTGACGAACGCGGCGACGACGTCCTCGTCGACGTTCGACCAGGACACGGCCAACAACCTCTCGTCGGTCACGACCAACGTCAACAACGCCGCCGACCTCCGCGTCAGCAAGACGGCGGATCGGGTGACGGCCAACGTCGGCGACACGATCAGCTGGACGGTCACTGCGACCAACGACGGCGCCTCGCCCGCCACGGGCGTGCAGCTCACCGACGTCCTGCCGGCCGGCGTGACGCTCCTGACGCGCACGCCGTCGCAGGGCACCTGCTCGGTCGTGGGGCCCCAGGTCATCTGTGCGGTCGGGACGCTGGCCGTTGGTGCGACCGCCACGCTGACGGTCACGGCCCGCGTCGACCGCGCCGCAGCCGAGACGCCGCTCCAGAACGTCGCTCAGGTCACCGGCGCCGAGTTCGACCCGGACGCCGCCAACAACTCGACCAACGTGACCACAACAGTCGGCCCAGCGACCGATCTGCAGCTCACCAAGACCGTCGACCGGGCGACCGCGAACGTCGGAGACACCCTCACCTACACGCTGAACGCCCGCAACGACGGGCCCTCGACGGCGACCGGCGTGACCATCACCGATACGCTCCCGACCGGCTTCACGCCCGCGGGCACGCCGACGATCACCGGCGGGACGTGCGCCTTTGCCGGGCAGACGCTCACCTGCACCGTGGCATCGCTCGCCAACGGCGGCGTGCGCTCGATCAGCGTCCCGGGAACCGTCGCCCCCGGCGCGGCGGGGGTCACCCTCAGCAACACGGCGTCGATCAGCGCCGCGCAGTTCGACCAGGACGGCTCGAACAACACCACGCCCGCGGTCACGACCGTCGTGGCCGGCGTCGCCAACCTCGCGATCACCAAGACCGTCGACCGAGCCACGGCCAACGTCGGCGACACGCTCACCTACACGCTGACGGTCACCAACAGCGGCCCGCAGGCGGCGACCACGACCACCGTCGTCGACACGCTCCCGGCCGGGGTGACCCGCCTGGGCGCGACCCCGTCGCAGGGATCCTGCCTCGCGGGCTCGCCGATCAGCTGCAACCTCGGCTCGCTTGCCGTCGGCGCGTCGGCGACGATCACGGTCACGGCCCGCGTGGGCGTCGGCGCCGCCAACGCGGCGGCCATCAACTCCGCCACCGTCGACGCCACGCAGGACGACCTCACACCCGGCAACGACACCGCGACGGCATCGACCACGATCGCGCCTGCGGCCGACCTGCGGATTGCGAAGACGGCGGACCGCGCGACGGCCGACGTCGGCGACACGATCACCTGGACCGTCACCGCGACCAACGACGGCCCGCAAGGCGCGACCGGCGTGACGATCACGGACACGATCCCGGCTGGCGTGACGCTGCAGCCGATCACGGGCTTGCCGAGCGGCGTGACGTGTTCGGTGGCCGCAGGCGTGGTGAGCTGCCCCGTGAGTGGGACGATCGCCAACGGCGCGTCGGTTGCGATCACGCTGCGCGGCGTGGTCCAGCGGGCGGCGGCCGAGACGCCCCAGGAGAACGTCGCGACGGTCGCCGGCAGCCAGCTCGACCCCGACGCCGCCAACAACCTCTCGCGGGTGACGACCACGATCAACGCGGCCGCCGATCTGCGGGTGAGCAAGACCGTCGACGTCGGCACCGCGAACGTCGGCGACACGCTCACGTGGACAGTCACCGTGACGAACGACGGCCCGTCGGTCGCGACCGGCGTGCAGCTCATCGACGACCTCCCGGCCGGGACGACGCTCCTCACGCGCACCGTCTCGCAGGGCACGTGCAGCGCCACGGCGACGCAGGTCCTCTGCAACGTCGGCGCCCTCGGAGTTGGCGTCAGCGCGACCGCCACGATCACCGCGCGCGTGGAGCGGGCTGCCGCCGAGTCGCCGGTGAACAATGCGGCGCGCGCCACCGCCTCGGAGCTCGATCCCGACGCCGCCAACAACCTCGCGACCGCCTCGACCACCATCGGCCCGGCAACCGACCTGCGGATCGGCAAGACCGCAAGCACGGCCACCGCGAACGTCGGCCAGACGATCTCCTACACGCTGACGGCCACCAACGACGGTCCTTCGGCGGCGACCGGTGTGGTCGTCAGCGACACGCTGCCGGCGACGCTCCTGCGCACCGGCGCGCTGACGGCCTCTCAGGGCACGTGCAGCCAGGCGGGGCAGACGATCACCTGCGCTGTGGGTGCACTGGCCTCCGGCGCCAGCGCGACGATCACCATCCAGGCGGTCGTTCAGAGTTCGGCCGCCGGGGCGACGGTCAGCAACAGCGCCACCGTCGCTGGGGCCCAGCTCGACCCGGACCCGGCCAACAATGCGTCGCCCGCGGCGAGCACCACGATCGCGGCCGCTGGTGATCTGGCCGTCGATCTGACGGTCGACCAGGTCAGCGCGAACGTCGGCGACACGCTGATCTACAGCTGGTCGGTCACCAACAACGGCCCGTCGACCTCCACGGGCGTCGTCTTCGCTCCTGCGCTCCCGGCCGGAGTGTCGCTCCTATCGTTCACCGGCAGCGGGCTCACCTGCGCGGCGTCGCCGGGTGTGACGTGCACGGGGTCGCTGGCCAGCGGCGCGACGGCGACGGGCACCGTGACCGTTCGTGTGCTCCCAGCCGCTTCGGGGACCACCCAGACGGCGAACAGCGCCGTCACGGCGACGACCTTCGACCCGATCTCGGCCAACAACGCCGACGGCGCGACGACGACGGTCGCGCCCGCGGCCGACCTGCAGCTCACCAAGAGCGTCGACCGCGCGACGGCGAACATCGGCGACACGCTCATCTTCACGCTCGTCGGGACGAACAACGGCCCGGCGCCGGCGACCGGCGTGACGCTCACGGACACGCTCCCGGCCAGCCTGCAGCTCGTGGGGACGCCGACGGCGACCCAGGGCGCCTGCGCCGTCGCGGGCCAGACCGTGACCTGCTCGCCCGGCGCGGTCGCGAGCGGCGGGACGGTGACGGCGACGATCACCGCGCGGGTCCTCGCGTCGGCCTCCGCCACGACCGTGACGAACGCCGCCACGATCGACGGCGCGCAGTTCGATCCCACGCCAGGTAACGACACCTCGCTGCCGACCAGCACCGTCATCGGCTCCACCGCCGACCTGCTCGTGACGCAGGTGGTTGACCAGCCGACCGTCAACGTCGGGGAGACGGCGACCTACACGGTGACCGTCCGCAACGACGGGCCCCAGGCCGCGACTGGGATCGCGCTCACCGACGACCTACCGGCGGGCGTCTCCGTCCTGTCGATCACCCCGTCGCAGGGGACTTGTGGCACGGGCGACCCATTCACTTGCGCGCTCGGCACACTGGCGAGCGGCGCGAGCGCCACCGTCGCGGTCAACGTCCGGATCACGGGCGCCGCTGAGACGACCTTCTCGAACCAGGCCTCGGCGACCGCCACCCAGTTCGACCCGAACCTCAGCAACAACAGCGCCACGGCGGCGACCTCGACCAACCCGGCCGCCGACCTGCGGATCGCAAAGACCGCCGACCGCGCGACGGCCGACGTGGGGGAGACCGTCACCTGGACGCTGACCGCGACCAACGAGGGACCTTCCACGGCCACCGGCGTGATCATCACCGACACCGCGCCGGCCGGCGTGACGCTCCTGGCCCCGTCTGGCCTGCCGTCGGGCGTGACCTGCTCGGTCGCCGGGCAGGTCGTCAGCTGCTCGGTTGCCGGTGGGGTCGCCAGCGGTGCGTCGGTCGCGATCACGCTGCGCGGCACCGTCAACCTCGCCGCCGCCGGCACCCCGCTCTCGAACTCGGCGACGGTCGCCGGGAGCCAGTTCGACCCGGACACCGCCAACAACCTCTCGGCCGTCACGACGACCGTCAACGCCGCCGCCGACCTGCGCGTCGCCAAGTCGGTCAATACGGCGACGGCGAACGTCGGCGACACCCTCACGTGGACGGTCATCGCCACGAACGACGGCCCGTCGACGGCGCCCGGCGTGATCGTGACCGACGACCTTCCGACCGGCGTCACGCTGCTCACGCGTACCTCCACGCAGGGCACGTGCACGCCGTCCGGCGCGCAGGTCGTCTGCAATCTCGGCGCCCTCGCCAGCGGGGCGACCGCCACCGTCACGCTGACGGCGCGCGTGGAGCGGGCCGCTGCCGAATCGCCCGTCGACAACGTCGCGCGCGTCACGTCGTCGGTCTTCGACCCAGATCCTGCCGACAACCTCTCGACCGCGTCGACCGCCGTCGGCCCGGCCGCCGATCTGCGCCTGAGCAAGACCGTCGATCGCGCCACGGCGAACGTCGGCGACGTCCTCACCTACACCTTGACGGCCACCAACGACGGTCCCTCGACGGCGACCGGCTCGACGATCACCGACACGCTCCCGACCGGCCTGCAGATCGTCGCGACCCCGACCTCGACCCAGGGCGCCTGCATCGTGACCGGCCAGAGCGTCACCTGCTCGCTCGGCTCCATCGCCAGCGGCGCCACGGCGACGGCGACGATCCAGGCCCGCGTCCGGCCCGGCGCCTCGGCCAGCACGGTCGGCAACGTCGCCTCGGTCTCGGGCTCGCGCCTGGATCCCGACCCGTCGAACGACACGAGCGGCCCGCCGGTCACCACGGCGATCGGTGCCGCTGCCGACCTCGTCGTCACCCACACCGCGACCCCGACCACGCTCAACGTCGGAGACACCGCTGACTTCACGATCACCGTCCGCAACGACGGCCCGAGCACGGCGACGCTCGTCGACCTCAGCGATGACCTCCCGGCCAACACCACCCTGATCTCCCGGACGACCTCGCAGGGCACCTGCGCCGCCAGCGGCGACCCGCTCACCTGCGCCCTCGGCACGCTCGCCCCCGGCGCCAGCGCCACGGTCGTGGTGAGGCTGCGCGTCGACAGCGGCGCCAACGCCACGTTCCTCAGCACCGCGACGGCCTCGGCGACCCAGTACGACCCGACGCCCGCCGACAACGCGGCGAGCGCTGGCGTCTCCACCGGGGCCGCCGCCGACCTGCGCTTGACCAAGACCGCGGACCGCCCGACGGCCGACGTCGGCGAGACGATCACTTGGACGCTGACGGGCACGAACGACGGTCCCTCGGCCGCGACGGGCGCGACGATCTCCGACACCGTGCCGGCGGGCATCACCGGCGTGACGGCGAGCGCCGGCTCGGGCGTCGCCTGCACGGTCGTCGGCCAGACCGTCTCCTGTGCCGTTGCCGGCTCGTGGGCGAGCGGCTCCACGCGGACGGTCACGCTCACGGGCGTCATCGCTCGCTCGTCGGCCGGCTCGCCGCTGAGCAACTCGGCGACGGTCGCCGGCAACGAGTTCGACCCAGATCCGGCCGACAACCTCTCCACGACGACCACCAACGTGAACGCCGCCGCCGATCTGCGCGTGACGAAGACCGCGGATCGCGCCAACGCGGAGGTCGGCGACACGATCACGTGGACCGTCGCGGCCACAAACGACGGCCCGTCGGCGGCGGCAGGGGCCACGATCACCGACGATCTGCCGGTCGGTGTGACGCTGCTGACGGCGACCGCGACCCAGGGAACGTGCACCCCCGTCGGCGCCCAGGTCGTCTGCGCGGCCGGCCCGCTGGCGAGCGGGCAGACGGTCACCGCGACGCTCACGGCCCGCGTCGAGGCGATCGCCGCCGAGACGCCCCTGGCCAACGTCGCGCGGATCACATCCGGGACGTTCGACCCGGACACCGCGAACAACCTCTCGACGGTCACGACGACGGTCGGCGCGTCGATCGATCTCACGACGAGCGCGGCGGTGAACGTCGCCACGGCGAACATCGGCGACGAGCTGCTCTACACCTTCACGGTCGCCAACGCTGGCCCTTCGACGGCGACCGGCGCCACCCTCACTCACCTGCTGCCGGCCAACACGACGTTCGTGAGCGCGAGCGCGACGCAGGGCGGCTGCGCGAGCGCCTCTGGCACCCTGACCTGCAACCTCGGGGCCGTCACCGCAGCAGGCAGCGCCACCGTCACCGTCCGGGTGCGCGCAGATACCGCCGCGGCGGGGACGACCGTCAATGCCCGCGCCACCGTGACCGCGACCGAGACCGACCGCGCCCCGGCCAACAACCAGTCCGCGATCGTGTCGACGGCGATCGCGCCGGCTGCGGACCTGCTCGTGACGGTCTCGGCCGACCAGCCGACGACGACCGTCAGCGGGACCGTGACCTACCTCGTGACCGTGACCAACGATGGTCCGCAAGCGGCGACGGGCGTCGTGCTGACCGACCAGCTCCCGGCGGGTGCAACGATCCTGTCGGCGACGCCGTCGCAGGGCAGCTGCACGCCTGGTGACCCGCGCAGCTGTGCCCTGGGGACGCTCGCTCCGAACGCGACGGCGACGCTGACGGTGATTGCGCGCGCCGAGACGGGCAACGCCGGCGCGCTGATGACCAACCGCGCCAGCGCCGTTGCCGACCAGTTCGATCCGAACACGGCCAACAACGCAGATCAGGCCAGCACCGCCGTCGGCGACGCCGCCGACCTGGAGATCGTCAAGACCGTCGACCGACCCACCGCGGAGATCGGCGACACCGTCACGTGGACGCTGACGGCCCGCAACCTCGGGCCGCTCGGCGCGACCGGCGTCGCCGTCAGCGACGCGATCCCCGCTGGCGTGACGATCACCTCCGCCACGACCACCGCGGGCGCCTGCGCCGTCGGCGCCCCCGTGGCCTGCAACCTCGGCGCGCTGGCCAACGGCGCGACCGTCACGATCACGGTCGTCGGGACGATCGGCACCGCGGCCGCCGGCACGCCGCTGACGGGCCAAGCCACCATTACGGGCGCCCAGCTCGATCCCAACCCGGCCAACAACGTGTCGGCGGCGACGACCACCGTCGGTCCGGCGGCCGATCTGCGCCTCACCAAGCTCGTCAGCAACGCCACGCCGAACATCGGCGACGCGGTGACGTGGACGATCCAGGTGTTCAACGACGGACCGCAGACGGCGCCGGCCGTCCAGGTGACCGACGTCGTGCCGCCCGGCGCGCCGATCACGAGCGTCACCTCGTCGGCGGGCAGCTGTGGCCGCGTGGGGCAGAGCGTCACCTGCAACCTTGGCTCGATCCCGAGCGGCAGCTCCGCGACCGTCACGGTCAACGCGTCGGTGGCGACCTCCGCCGGCGGCGCCGTTCTCGACAACGCCGCGACCGCGTCCTCGGGGGTGCGCGACCCGAACGTGGCCAACAACACCGCGGCGGCACGTGCGGCCGCTGGCCCGGCGGCCGATCTGTCGGTCGCGATCTCGCCCGATCGCCCGTCGGCGGTCGTCGGTGAGGAGATCGGTTGGACGGCAGTCGTCGGCAACGCCGGCCCGCAGACGGCCACCGGCACCGTCGTCACGCTTGAGCTGCCGGCCGGCGTAAGCGCGCCGCGTGCGACCGTCCCCGGCGGCACGTGCACCGTCAGCGGGGCGACCATCACCTGCACCGTCCCCGATCTCGCTCCCGGCACGTCAGCCACGATCGCGCTCTCCGGCACGGCGGGCCGGGCGGCGGCCGAGACGTCACTCGTGGTGGCCGCGAGCGTCGCTGGTGCGTTGCCCGATCCGGCGCCCGCCAACAACGCGGCGAGCGCTGGCGTGGTGTCGGTCCCCGCCGCGGTTGATCTGGTCGTGACCAAGCGCAGCGACAACGAGTCGGCCGCCGTCGGCTCGCGCGTCACGATCACGACCGACGTCCTCAACCGTGGCCCGTCGACCGCGACGGACGTCGTCCTCGTCGACACCCTTCCGGAGGGCGTCACGCTGCAGTCGGCGACGCCGTCGCAGGGCACGTGCACCGTGGAGGGCCGGACGATCACCTGCAACCTGGGCTCGATCCCCGACGGGCAGACGGCGAGCCTCGTCGTCGTGGTCGTCGTCGCTGCCGCGGGCGCCGAGCAGGCGCTGCTCAACGCCGGCGCGGCCGACAGCGGCCAGTTCGACATCGACGGCTCCAACAACGGCGCGCGCATCTCGACCGGCGGAGAGGGCCAGCCCGTGGCGGCGCCGACGCCCGCGATCTCGCTCACCAAGACGGTCGACAAGACCGCGGTGGTAGCCGGCGACCAGGTGATCTGGACCGTTTCGGCCAAGAACACCAGCGGCGCGGTGGCGACCGGCGTGCGGATCGTCGACCAGCTGCCGGCCGGCCTCGACTACATCTCGACCAAGGCGACCGGCGCGACCTGCTCCAGGAACGCCCGGACGATCACCTGCCTGGTGAGTCGCCTGGAGCCGGGGCGGACCGTGACGATCAAGATCACCACTGCGGTCGCGACCACCGGTGCGCCGATCAACAACATCGCGACGGTGACCGCCGCCGAACTCCCGAACGCGCAGGACGCCGGTCAGATCGCCGGGGCCCGCGTGCAGGCCAGCGGCGCGCCCTTCGTGGTCGCGGGAATCAAGCCGCTGGAGCCCTACTCGCGTCCCGGCCGGCGGGTTCGCATCGCCGTCAAGGTCACCAACGTCGGCCAGGCTGGTGCCAAGGACGTCGTCGCCTGCTTCACGCTCCCCAAGAGCGTCGTCCTCATCAAGCGCCCGCCCGGCCTCACCCAGCGCGGCGCCCGGTTCTGCCTCACTTCGCCGCAGCTCGCCGCCGGCAAGAACAAGCGCATCGTCCTGTCGACGCGGGTCGTGGGCGGCCCGGGCCGCAGCCGCCCCAAGCTCACGGGCACCTCGAGCAACAGCCGCGTCAAAACAGAGTCCTACCCCGTGGTGATCCGCGGAAGCCGCCCGACGCGCGCAAACGGCGTCACCGGCTGAGCCTCTTCGGGCGCCCTGACCTGCTGCTGGCGTCGTTTCAGCCGGTGAGGCCGTTGGCGGCGTATGCGCCGCCGCCGCTAGCGCGGCGCGCGGAGCTTGTAGACCGTTCCGCCGAGCGAGGCGGCGTAGAGCTCGCCCTTGGCGTCGGCGCCGAAGCTTGAGAGCTGCGGCACGTTCGCCGTCTCCAGGCGCAGCGGGCCAACGCCCGCGCCGTCCGGCTCGACCGACCACAGGCGGCCGCTGCAGAAGTCGCCGTAGACGTAGCGGCCGCGCAAGCCGGGGATCGCGCTGCCACCGTAGATCTCGCCGCCCGTCACCGAGCACCCGCCGGCGTCGTCGTGGCGGTAGGCGATGACGGGCCAGATCAGCTCGCCGGAGCCCGAGAGCGCGTCGTCGCCGGCCTCGTCGCGCAGGCCGCCCTCAAAGACGCTCCAGCCAAGGTTCGGCGGGGTGGAGGCTCCGAGCGGGATGCGGTTGATCTCCTCGATCGCGTTCTGGCCGACGTCGGCGACCCACAGTTCGTTGCGTGGCGCGTCGAACCAGAATCGCCACGGGTTGCGCAGGCCGTAGGCCTCGATCTTCCACGTCGGCTTGCTGGTCGGCGTGACGGTCGCCGAGAGGATCTTGCCGAGCTTCGTGCCGAGGTTCTGGCCGTTGCGCTGGGGGTCGTCGCCCGCGCCACCGTCGCCGAGTCCCAGGTAGAGCGTGTCGCCTTGCCCGAACTCGAGTTGGCCGCCGTTGTGGTTGGCAAACGGCTGCTTCTGCCGCAGCAGCGTGCGCACGAGCCGCCCCTTCTTGGCGGAGGACCCGATCTTCCACAGCTCGACGCGGGTATCCCCGGCGAGGTTCGTGGAGTGCAAGACCACGAGCTTGTTCGTCGCATAGCCCGGCAGGAACGCCACGCCGAGGAGGCCGCGCTCGCTGTCGGCGTCCGTCCTCGAGGCAATCGTGAGCTTCACCGACTTCTTGCTGCCCGTCACGCGCAGGAGCTGGCCACCCTGCTGGGCCACCCAGAGTCCGGCGGCGTCGCCGGGGGCACTGCCTACCCAGATCGGGTTCTGCAGGCCCTTGACGGCCGCCGACACCCGGAACGTCGTGCCGGGTTTCGCTGCCTGCGGCTGGGCTGAGGCGGGAGGGGTCGGCAGAGCGGCTGCAGCTGGGCTGCACGCCGCACCGGTGGCGCTGAGCGCCGCGGCGCCGAGCAGGCCTCCGCGGATCCACGATCGAGAGCGAGACGGGACGGCACGCACGAGCATGCCCCGAGTATCGCTCCCCAGCCAGCGCCAGCGCGCCAGCCAGGCGGCTACTTGGTGAGCTTGGGCGGCTTCTCGCCCTTGCTGCCCTTGGGTGCCTTCGGCGGCGGGGGCTGGCGCGGCTCAGGCAGCACGGCGGTGCCCGTCGTCCAGGCCGGCGCGAGCTCCGACGCGAGGCGACCGGCGACGACCCACGCCACGGCGGCGAACCAGCCGGCGCGCAGCAGGCCTGACTTGTCTACGTTCAGCACGAAGAGGAGGCCGACGAGCACGCCCATGAAGCCGAGGATGCGCGGCAGCAGGCCGACGCGCATCGATTGGATCGCGACGAGCGAGACCGGCAGCGCGACCGCGAGCGAGACGATGCCGATCAGGCTGCTTAGGGCCAGCACGTCGGTGTTGCTGACGGCATCGAGGATGTCTTGCGGGACGAACTCCGGCGAGGTGCCGCGGAACGCCTGGACCTCGAGGATCTCGTGCACGAAGATCGCGACGCCCAGGATCGTCAGGGCCGTCACGACGAGCGGCTCCAGCCACTTGCCCAGGGTGCCGCCGCGCTCGCGGGCGCCGCGCAGGAGCAGCAGCATCATCGGGATCAGCAGCACGAACGCCGCGCCGCGCATCGTGTTGGCGAGGATCGTCACGGCGCCGTGATCGATGCGGAACGCCGCGTAGGTGGCCCAGAAGCTCGACGGGAAGTCGGCGCCGGTGGCCGTCGCGTTCAGCGTCTCCACGAGATCCGCGGCGCTCGTGGCCTTCGGGACGCCGGTGTTGACGACCTGATCGATGATCGCGGTGATCGCGGTCAGGATCGCCGACGCGATCGCCGTGATGATCGCGAGGCGCTTCTGCGTCGCTTCGCGGGCGAGAATCTCGTCCGCCGACGGGAGGGCACGGGGGGTCGAAGCCATGGCGGCGAAGTTTACGGGCCACAAAGAGCCCGCGGCGCCACGCACTATGCTGCCCCGCAACCGGTCTCTCGTTCGCCGCCTCCACAGGCCCACCCCCGCGTACGTCGACCACCCTCCGCTCCTCCGACCTGCCGTTGTATGTCTGCTGATGCCCGCACGCCGGGGCCGAGCCCCAACCCGCAGCACCTCGTCGCTGACGGGCCACCCACGCCGACCCTGAGCGCGGCCCACCCTGCGGCTCGGCTCGAGCTCAAGGCGTTGCTGAAGCACTACCCGGGCGCCGACTCGCCCGCGGTCGACCGACTCAGCCTCGACGTCCCCGCCGGCGAGATCTGCGTGTTCGTCGGGCCGTCCGGCTGCGGCAAGACGACGGCGATGCGGATGATCAACCGCATGATCGACCGCGACGGCGGCCAGATCCTGCTCGACGGCCGCGACGTGAGCGAGCGTGACCCGTCGGAGCTGCGACGCGAGATCGGCTACGTGATCCAGCAGATCGGCCTGTTCCCGCATCGCACGATCGCCGAGAACGTCGGCACGGTGCCGTCGCTGCTGGGCTGGAAGAAGCCGGCCATCGCCGAACGCACCGCCGAGCTGCTCGAGCTCGTCGGCCTCGGACCGGAGTTTGCGGGCCGCTATCCCGCCCAGCTCTCCGGCGGCCAGCGCCAGCGCGTCGGCGTGGCCCGGGCCTTGGCCGCCGATCCGCCGCTGCTGCTGATGGACGAGCCGTTCGGCGCCATCGACCCGATCACGCGGGACCGCCTGCAGAACGAGTTCCTGCGGCTGCAGCGCACGCTTGGCCGCACGATCGTGTTCGTCACGCACGACATCGACGAGGCGATCAAGATGGGCGACCGCATCGCCGTCCTACGCACCGGCGGCGTGCTGGCCCAGTACGCCACGCCCGAGGAGCTGCTCCTGCACCCGGCCGACGACTTCGTCGAGCGGTTCGTCGGCGCCGACCGAGCCCTCAAGCGCCTCGCACTTGGTCGCGTCCGCGACCTGACGCTGCTGCCCGTCACCAAGGTGCACGACGACGACCCCTCCGACTGGGTCCGCAGCCAACTCACCGGCGCAGCCGTGCCGTTCCCGCTGGTGGTCGACGCCGACGACCGCCCGGTCGCCTGGCTCGACGACACCGACCTCACCGGAGATCGTGTCCGCGGCGCCGACGGCTCGGAGGTCGCGATCGTCGACGAGGACGCCATCCTGCGCGACGCCTTCTCCGCCGTTCTGCAGCACCGCGTGCGCTACGCCGTCGTCGTCGACGAGCGAGGCAAAGCCCTCGGCGTCCTGGCGGCCTCCCAGATCTCCGACGTGCTGCTCCCGGACGGCGAGGACGCCGCCGAATGAGCGTGCTGGCCACCGCGCTGGTCGTCGCCCAGGACGGCTTCTTCAAGGACCGCAGCGCCAGCGGTGGGGAGGACGCCTGCGTCGCCAACAACGGCCTCTGCCCAGCCTGGATCGTCGACAACTTCGACCGCTACCTGGGGCCACTCGGCCGTCATGCCGAGCTGACGATCACGGCCGTCGTGATCGGCTTCGCGATCGCCTTCTCCCTGGCGCTGATTGCCGAGCGTCGCCGCTGGCTCGTCGGCCCGGTCACCCAGATCAGCGCGATCCTCTACACCGTCCCGACGCTCGCCGCGTTCTTTTTGCTGATTCCGATCACCGGCCGCGGGTTCCTCACGGCCCAGGTCGCGCTGGTGGCCTACACGCTGCTGATCCTCTTTCGAGGCGTGCGCACGGGCCTGGATGGTGTGCCCCCAGAGACCGTCGACGCGGCGAAGGGGATCGGCATGACCGATCGCCAGTTGCTGTGGCAGGTGAAGCTGCCGCTCGCGCTGCCGCAGATCATCGCCGCGCTCCGCGTGGCCTGCTCGACGACCGTCGGCCTGGCCACCCTGGCGTTCTTCGCCGGTGCCGGCGGCCTGGGCGGCAAGATCTACGACGACCTCACCTTCAAGAGCAATGTGGTCCTGGCGAGCGCGCTTTGCGTACTGCTGGCCGTGGCGCTCGAACTCATCCTCGTGCTCGCGCAGCGCGCGCTGACGCCCTGGACTCGGGCGGCCCAGGCATGAACTCCGTCACCTCCCTGCTCCTGCAGCCGCTGGCCGAGCTGCCCGTGGCATCGCTGCTCGGCGACTCGATGACGTTCATCTTCGAGGGCACCACGTCGACCGACGGCACGCCGATCGGTGGTCCCGGCCAGCTCTGGGACTTCACCGCCGTGCACCTGCAGCTCTCGGCGGTCGCGCTCGTCGCCTCCTCGCTGCTGGCGATTCCGCTGGGCCTCGCGCTCGGCCACGCCCGCAAGGGCGAGTTCCTGGCGATCGCGACGTCGAACGTCGGCCGGGCCGTGCCGAGTCTCGCACTGATCGCGCTCTTCGTCGCGTTCGTGGGCACCGGCTTCGTCAACGTCGCCCTCGCCCTCGTCCTGCTCGCCATTCCGCCGATCCTCACCGGCACCTACGTTGGGGTCGCCGCCGTCGATCCGGAGATCGTCGACGCCGCCCGCGGGCAGGGGATGACCGAACGCCAGATCGTGCGCCGCGTGGAGCTGCCGCTCGCGCTGCCCTCGATCTTCGGCGGCCTGCGCACGTCGGCCGTCAACGTCGTCGCCACCGCCACGATTGCGCCGCTGGCGGGCGTCCTGACCCTTGGCGATCCGATCATCGCGACCAGCGTCTACGGCGACGCCGGCCGCCTAGCCGCCTCGATGCTCGTCGCTCTGCTCGCCGTCCTCACCGAGGTCGGCTTCGCGCAGGCCCAGCGAGCCGTCACTCCCGCCGGCCTCCGGCACACCCGCGATCCCCGTTGGAGGCGCCGATCCCCGGCCCCTCCGATGATCGCGCCTTCCACCCACACCGACACCTAGGAGCACCCGATCATGGGCACCACGGTCCAACTCCCCGCCCTGCCCTCGCGCAGGCGCTCACGCCGCGCCGGCCTGGCGCGCACCCTCACCGCGCTGGCACTCGTCGCCACCCCGCTTGGCCTGGCGGCCTGTGGCGACGACGAGGAGTCGTCGTCGACCAAGCCGGCCGCCACGACGGCGGCGTCGTCGACGGCGATCGCCAAGAACGACGCCAACGCGGCGACCACCATCACCCTCGGCTCCAAGAACTTCACTGAGCAGCAGGTGCTCGGCGAGGTCTACGCCCAGTCGCTGGAAGCCGCCGGCTACACCGTCAAGCGCGACTTCGGCCAAGGCGACGAGAAAGCGGCGCTGGGGGCGCTGAAGGCAAAAGAGATCGACGCCTACCCGGAGTACACCGGCACGGCGCTGGGCTCGTTCTTTGAGGTCCCCGGCGACGAGATCCCCAAGGACCCGACGCAGGCCTACGAACTCGTGCAGACCAACTTCGAGAAGGAGGGCATCTCGGCCCTCTCGCCGACGCCGTTCACCTCGTCGAACGAGGTGGCCGTGACCAAGGAGACGGCAGACAAGTTCGGCCTCACGAACATCTCCGACCTCGCCAAGGTCGACGACCAGCTCACCCTCTACGGCTCGCCGGAGTGCCGGAGCCGCATCGACTGCCTGAAGGGCCTGGAGGACGTCTACGGGCTCGAGTTCAAGAAGTTCACGCCCGTCGACATCTCGCTGCGCCACGAGGTGCTGACGAGCGGCAAGGCCGACGTCTCGATCGTCTTCACTACCGATCCGCAGATTGCGCGCGACGGCTTCGTGCTCCTCAAGGACGACAAGACGATGTTCCCGCCCTACAACTCCACGCTGCTGGTGCGCCAGGACGTGCTGGAGAAGGCCGGCCCGGATCTCGAGAAGACGATCGACCTGGTGAACGCGAAGCTCGACAACGCCGTGATCCAGGAACTCAACGCCAAGAAGGACCTCGACAAGCAGACGGCGGCTGACGCTGCGAAGTCCTACCTGACCGAGTTCGGGTTCGTGCAGTAGCAGGGAGTCCCGTAAATGGACACGCTCGACCAAGTGGCGAGCGTGTCCATTGCTCTGGTTTCCGCCTGCCGAACATGCGCCAAGCAAAGGGGTCAACTGCTCAAGTGGTTCGACCAAATACCGATCTGAGGGGTGCAGGCGGCTCTCGCTAGCCCCGACGGGGTGTGGCGGTGCGTCTGCCTTCCCCCATGTCGGCACGCCCCATCTCCTCGCCTCGCTTGGCGCTCGCGCTTCGCCTGCTGGCCTCGGTCCTGCTCGTGGTGGCCGCGTCGGTGCTGGCTCCGGCCGTCGCCCGCGCCGACGGCACGCCGAACCTGTCGCTGGCGATCGACGCCCAAGACAACGTGCTCTACGGCAAGGACTCCACGGTCGCGCTGACGACCACCAACCCAGCCGGCAGCACCGGCCACAACCTCTCCTACCGCGTCGTCCTCCCGGCGGGGGTCGCCTATGTGGCGGGGAGCGCTGGGGCGCTTGCGGGCGAGCCGACGGCGATCGCCGACCAGCCGCTCGGAAGCCAGACCACCCTGCTGTGGAAGAACGTCGCCGACGTCGCCCCCAGCTCCAGCCACGCGTTGAACTTTCGGGTGCAGCACGCGCCGCTGTCGCTCGTCGTCGGATCGATCTTCTCGATCAACGCCAGCGTCTACGCGGGCACCGACGAGCGCTACCCGCCGGCCTTCACCGCCGCCGGCCAAGCTGACGCGACCGTCGCCAACCCCTACACCGGCTTCTCGGCCAACAAGACCGACACCACCCGCATCGTCGCCCTGGAGATCGACAAGACCTCCGACAGCGCGCCTGAGGGCCAGCTGCTGCGCGGCGTCCACAGCCAGCAGGCGATCTACACGGTCACGATCCGCAACAACACGGTCGCGTCGACGACCACGCTGGTCGTCGACGACTACCTCCCGTCCGGGCTGGAGTTCATCGGCGGCTGCGGCAACGTGAGCACCGATCACACCACGAACACGACGACCAATCCGGGTTCGGCCCAGGAGTACCCCGGGGCCGGCGCGATTCCCGTCGTCGCTGTCGCCGGGTGCGTCACGCCGAACATCGTCGAGACCGTCAGCGTCGACCCGGCCGGCCCGGCTCCAAGCGGCGTCTACACCCACGTGCGTTGGTCTGGCCTGGGCACCCTCGCCGCTGGCGCGTCGGTCTCGGTGAAGTACCGCGCCGCGGTGCCGCTGCGGGCCAACTCGACGAGCTGGATCGGCGGGCTTCCGGCGACGACGACCGGCCTGCATGCCGCCAACCTCAACAACAACTCCGGGCCTGAGACGGCTGACGGCGCCACCATCACCAACTGGACGCGCGCCTCAGGCCAGTTCAACAACACCGTCTTTCAGACGGCCGACGGCAGCGTTGCGCGCACGATCAAAGACCTCACCGTGCAGAAGGCGGCGCAGTCGGCGACGCTGACGCGGGGCGGCGTGAACCTCTGGGACCTCACGGTGCGCACCTCCGAGTACCGCAGCGCCGAGAGCCTCGCGATCACCGACACGGTGCCCGACGGCCTCTGCCCGCTCTCGGCAAGCGCCAACCTCACCCAGGCGCCGCAAGACGCCTCCGACCTGGCTGACTGCGGCACGGGCCCGGCGCCGACGACGCCGTACTCGACCGTCCAGGAGAACAGCGACGGCACGTTCTCGGTGGTCTGGAGCGGGCTCGCCGAGCTGGCTCCGAGCTCGACCCAGACGATCACGTTCGCCACGCGCGGGCGGCAGAACTACCAGGAGGCGTTTGCCGACGCGACGCCGATCGTCGCCAGCGACGTCGCCACCAATGGCGTCTCGGCTGCGGCGAATGCCCGCGTGATCTGCGCCGGCGGTGTGTCCTGCCCGCCGGGCGCGCCCACCGGCAACGAGATCGCGAACTTCGGCACGCTCACGACGGCGGTGACCGACGCCTCCAGCGCTGCGATCACGGCCGACGCGCCGCTCCTCGATCAGAAGGTCGCCGACACCTCCAGCAACTGCACGACCGCCACCTACACCGACGGCCTCTCCGCTCCGCCCTACCGCCCGGGCGACCGGATCTGCTGGCTGCTGCGCGTCGATTACCCGGCCGGCGTGGCCACGGGCGGCTCCACGCTCGCTGATTACCTGCCGCCATCGCTGACGTACGACACGACCTTTGGGACCGGCGGCGACGAGTCCACGGCCAACGACACCCTCGGCGCGACCACACTCGACTCCACGACGGCGGTTCCGGGCCCCAGCGGACGCGTGAAGTGGACGCTCCCCAGCAGCTACGTCGGCAGCGCGCAGGTCTTCGAGCACCGGATCGCCACCCGCGTGGAGTTGCCTGCCGGCGCCGCCGTCGGCGACGTGACCCAGAACCTCTTCAAATCGACGATCGCGACGACCGCCGGCGCAACCTTGCCGCTGCGCGACGAGGCGCCCTACCGCCTGTCGATGCCGGTCATGAGCACCCTCAAGCGGGTCACCGCGCTCGACGGCACGCCGGTTGGCGGCGCGGCGGGCGTGGCGACGCAGGTCGTTCGCGGTGGCCAGGTCGTGACCTACCGCGTGCGCCTCTCCAACACTGGAGACCAGGCGGCCGAGCAGTCGGAGGCCTGGGACGCCCTTCCGGCGGGCGTGACGTGCGCCGACGTGACGGCGAGCGCGCTGCCGATCTCCGACGGCGGCGTCTGCGACAGCGGCATCATCAAGTGGGGCGCGACGCCCGCCATCGGGCCGGACGTGGCCCCGCTCGCGAGCAAGGACCTCACGTACTCGGTGATGATCCCGACGACGCTGGAGCCGACGCAGGCCCTGACGAGCTCGGCCGGCATCCGCAAGTTCCAGACGCCGACCAATACGGGCGGCACCTTCGTCTACATCCCCGCCGCCAACGTCGACCCGTCGCAGGATCCGAGCGCCAACCTCGTGTCGCCGGCGAGCGCCGCGACGGTGACCGGCGCGATCCCGACGATCAGCAAGACCCGCGACACCGCGATCACCGAGACGAGCTCGAGCATCGACTGGAACTCCAACGCGACGGCCACGATTGGCGAGACGATCCACTACACCGTCAGCGCGACCGTCCCGGCCGGCGAGACCGTGCGCGACTACGAGGTGACGGACGTCATCGACGCTCGCCAGCAGTACGTGGCCGCCTCGCTCACCCAGACGGCCGGCCCGGCAGCGACGCTCGGCATCACGGGCACGACCGTGTCGCTCTCGCTCGGCGCGAGCTACACGGCCCCAACCGGCGCCGACACCACCTTCACCTTCGAGTTCGACGTCACCGTCAAGGACTCCACCGCCAACTACCGCATCGGTTCCGACCTCTCGAACGGCTCGACGATGTACTACACGCCGCCGGGCACCGTCAGCGGCGGCGCGCGCACGGCGACGCCGTCGAATGTCGTCACCACCACGGTCGTCGAGCCTGCACTCTCGATCGACAAGGTCGCCGACGTAGGCTCGGCGCCGGTCGTCGGCAATCAGCTCATCGAGTACACCGTCACCGTCACCAACGCGACCGGTAACGCGAGCCCGGCCCATGAGACCACCCTCGTCGACACGGTCCCGAGCGACATGACCCCGCTGAACGCCGCGGGCGATCCGATCCTCGACGGCGAGTCGACGCTGGCCGGCGGCGTCTGGAATCTCGCCGCTCGCACGCTGACGTTCTCCCCGAGCTCCACGATCTACCCGGGGACGACCGAGACGTTCATCTACCGCGTGCGCGTGAACGACCCGGCGATCGGTGGCAAGAACCTGACCAACACGGCGACGACAACCACCACGAGCATCGCCGGCACGGTGGTGGGCGAGCGCACGATCACCAGCCCGCGGACGGTCGGCTACACCGCGACGAAGGCCAACACGCTGAACGTCCTCACGCCCTCGGTCACGAAGGCCGTCGCCGACGCGACCCTCACGGTCGGGCAGCGCACGACCTACACCGTCGACGTGACGATCCCGGCCAACACCATCAACTACGACGCGATCGTCAAGGACACCCTCCCGGACTCCGTCGACTTCGACTCGTTCATCTCGCAGACGTGCACGGCCGGCTGCTCGCCCGGCCCGACGACGCCAACGATCCAGCCGTACTCGGTGCCGCCGCCGAACGGGGGAACCGGCACGATCACGATCGCCTGGGACCTTGGCGACCTGACGACCCAGGCGCCCGTCGCCCGCGACTTCCGGCTCGTCTACGGCGTCCACCTGCGCAACACGCACCGCCTGGGCGGCAGCAACGTCGTTCGGCCGCAGACGTCGGTCAACTCGGTCCGCGTGATGGCCAACCGGACGGACAAGGTCGGAGCGTTCAGCGCCGGGACGATCCCGGCCGGCGTCTACGACGACACCTCGGCTGCGGCGACGCGGACGGTCACGACCGTGGAGCCAGGCTTCACCGTCGACAAGCAGCTCGCAGCCAACAGCGGCAGCTACGGCAACGGGCCGATCTTCGTGCGCGACGGCGACGCGCTGAAGTACCGCCTGACCGTGACGAACACGGGCAACGCGCCGGCGTATGACGTGGAGGTGACGGACACCCCGAACGCGGAGATTCGCAACCTCGTCACGACGCCGGGCGCACCCAGCACGACGAACGTCACCGACCCGTGGGCGGCTCCCGGCGACGACCTGAAGTGGACGATTCCGGGGCCGATCGCTCCCGGTGGCACGGTCACGGTGTCCTACACCGCCTCGCTCCCGGTCGTCACGTCGATCAAGGACGGCGACCACTTCGACAACACCGCGCAGGTCACGCAGGGCTGGGGTGTGCCGAGCGCGACGCGCCTCATCGACGGCTTCATCTACCGCTCGTACACGTCGGTCACGGATCTGACGCGCGCGACGTTCGACTCGCCGACGATCACGGTAGACAAGACGACCGGCTCGGGCGCGGGCCCGGCCTACCCGGACTCGGCATCCGTGCAGGTCGATCAGACCTTCAACTGGCGGGTCCGCGTGACGAACACCTCGGGCTCGGAGACGGCGACCGCCGTGTCGATCAAGGACGTCCTGCCGCCAAACTGGACGTACGTGGCGGGCTCGGCGAGCTTTGCGCCCGGCGGCGCCTCCGTGCCGACGATCGTGCCGCACGCCACCGGCGACGACCTGACGTGGTCGACGTCGATCTCGCTGGCGCCCGGCGGCACGACGCTCCTGACCTACCAGGCCAAGCCGACTCTGGCCTCGGCGACCACCCCCGGGACCGGTGCCGGCAACCCGCATGTGAATACGGCGACGGCGTCGGTCAAGAACGGCGTGGGTAACACGGCCGACGAGAACGGCGCATTCCTCGGCGCGGCGAACACGGCCACCGCGATCCTCAACGTGCCGACGCTGACGGTCGCCAAGACGCCAGACGCCGCCGCCTACGCCTCGGGCGCCACCGTGCCGTTCCACATCGTCATCTCGAACACGGGCGCGGTCGCGGCGACGAACGTGATCGTGACCGACAACTTCCCGGCGGGTCTCACCTACACCCCGGGGGCGGGGACTGCGGTCCCCGCGACCGGCTTCAGCGAGACGTCCGGCACTGCGAGCGCGGCCACGTGGAGGATCACCTCGATCGCCGCGGGTGGCTCGGTCAACATCACGGTCCCGCTCGTCACCAGCTCGAGCGCGCCGGCCGGCACGATCACGAATACGGCGTCGGCGGTGTCTGATCAGACGGCAACCCCGGCGACCGATACCGGCTCCGTCGTCCTCACGCCCAGCGCCGATCTGGTCGCCACCAAGTCTGCCTCGCCGAACCCGGCGACCGCCGGCCAGGCGCTGGTCTACACGCTCGGCGCGGCGAACAACGGCCCGTCGGTCGCCCAGAACGTCGTCCTGACGGACGTCCTGCCGGCGACGGTGAGCTTCGTGTCGGCGTCGCCGGAGTGCGTCTATGCCCCCGGCCCGCACTCGGTGACCTGCACCTACGCCGGCGCAACGGCCGTTGGTGCGTCACGCTCGGCGACCGTCAACACCACCGTCGTCGCTGGGGCGACGACGAACGCCAACAACACGGTGACGGCCTCCTCGGGCACGGCCGACGCCGTCTCCGGCAACAACGCCGCGACCGTGACGGTGCCCGTCGGTGCGCGCGCCGACCTCTCGCTCACGAAGACCGCGTCGGCCCTGACGATCGGCCACGACCAGACGATGACCTTCGACCTGGGCTACGCCAGCGCCGGCCCGTCGAATGCCGTTGCCGCGCAGATCGTCGACACGCTCCCCGCCGGCCTGACGTTCGTCAGTGGTCCGGCTGGCTGCAGCGCCGTTGGTCAGGTCGTCACGTGCACGCTCGGCACCCTTGCGAGCGGCGACGCCGGCACTCGCCGGATCACCGTCCGTGGCACCACGATGGGCGTCAAGACGAACTCGGCAGTGATCTCCACCTCGACGACCGATCCCGTCGCGCCGAACAACACGGCGACGGCCACCGTGACCGTGACCCCGGCCGCCGACCTCGGATTGACGAAGACGGGGCCTGCAACGGTCGTGGCCGGCGGCGACATGACCTACGTCCTGACGACGACGAACTCCGGCCCGGATCCGGCAACGGGCGTGGCGATCGTCGACACGCTCCCGGCGGGGACCTCGTTCGTCAGCGGCGACCCGGGCTGCGGCGCGGCTGGCCAGACCGTCTCCTGCCCGGTGGGCTCGCTGGCCAGCGGAGCGACGGCCACGCGCAGCATCGTCGTCCGCGCGGCGATCGCGATCGCGGATACCGCCGTGACGAACACCGCTGAGGTCCGCGGCAGCGAGATCGACCCGAACCCCGCCAACGACGTCGCCTCGGCCTCCACGCAGGTCGGGCCGGCCGCCGATCTGTCGGTCACGCAGCGTGCGCCGAGCACGAGCACGGCGGGCGGCAACACCACCTTCACGATCGTCGCCCACAACGCGGGGCCGTCAACGGCGACCGGCGTGACGGTGACGAGCCAGCTCCCCGACGACATCAGCGTGGAGAGCGTCAGCAGCGCGCAGGGCGCGTGCACCGTCGTCGGGAAGACCGTCACCTGCGTGCTTGGCAACGTGCTCAATGGCGCCAGCGTCGACATGACCCTCACGATCAAAGTCCCGCCCGGTGCCAGCGGTCGCACGCTCACGAACCTTGCGTCCGTCACCTCCGACCAGCCCGACCCGGACGGCAGCAACGCCGCCGCCGGCCAGACGGTGCAGGTCGTCGCGCCGCCGGTCGTCGAGCCCCCCGCCATTCCCCAGCAGCTGCCGGAGCCCGTCGTGCCCAAGGCGCAGCTCTCGCTCACGAAGACGACCGACCAGGTCGCGCGGGCCGGCGAGCGCCTGAACTACCTGATCACCGCCACGAACCAAGGCCCGGACGTGGCCGAGGAGGTCGTCGTGACGGATGCCCTCGCCGGTGACGTCGTGTTCCGCTCGGCCAAGAGCTCGGGCGTGAAGTGCGACTACGAGAAGGGCACGATCAGCTGCCCCGTCGGCAAGCTCGCGGTGGGAGACAGCGTGAAGATCAACGTCGCCGTCACCCCGAACAAGGCTGGGATGCTCGTCAACAACGCCGTCCTCTCCGCGGCCACGACCGATCCGGACATGTCAGACAACCGCGCTGTGGCGCTGGGCACCGTGCCGCAGCAGAAGCCCACGACGCTGAAGCTCGAGAAGAAGGCGTCCTCCAAGCGCGTGAAGGGCGGCCAGCGCGTCACCTACACGCTGAAGGTGCGCAACACGGGCACGGAGCCGGCGATCAACGTCGACGTCTGCGATCAGCTGCCCGGCCCGCTGGCGTTCACCTCGACCCGCGGCGGCGATCTGAAGGACGCCCGGCTCTGCTTCCGCGAGAAGCTGCTGGCGCCGGGGGCGAAGAAGACGTTCAAGGTGCGCGTGCGTGTGCTGGCTCGCGCCAAGCGCGGCGGCTTCACCAACAAGGCCACGGCCGTCGCCGACAACGCCACGCGCGTCGCCGGCACGGCCCGGGCGACCGTCACCACCGACGGCAAGGTCAGCTCAGGGCAAGTCCGCGGGTTCACGGGGTGAGCTGGTGAGGAGTGTGCTGACGCAGCGCCTGCGGGCTGGCGTGGTCTGGGCGGTCTTGGCGCTCGGTGCGCTGGCGGCCGCGCCGGTCGGCGCCCAGGCCGATGTCGGCGACCCGACGCCGCCTGGCAACACGTCGTCGTGGCTGGCGAAGGTCGTCTATTCGACGCAGGCCCGCTCGGGCCCGTCGGATTCCGCGAGCGTGGTGCAGTCGGTCGACAGCAAGACGAAGTGGGGTGGGCAGACGCAGCTGCTCGTGCGAGACAGCGAGCGCACCCAGGGTGTGCTCTGGCTCGACGTGCGCCTGATGGGGCGCCCGAACGGCAACCACGGCTGGATCCGCGCCGACAGCGCCCAGCTCAGCGAGACGCCGTATCGGATCGAGATCAACCGCTCGAGCAAGACCCTGCGCCTGATCAAGGGCGGCAAGACGAAGCGCTCGATGAAGGTGGTGGTCGGCGCGGGCGCCACGCCGACGCCCGCCGGCCGCTTCGCGCTGCTCGACAAGCTCGAGGTGCGCGACACCGGGAACTTCCTCGGCAGTTGGGTCCTGCCGATCACGGCGTACTCCGACGTGCTCCAACAGTTCGACGGCGGCCCCGGGCAGATCGCGATCCATGGCCGCGGCGGCGCCAGCCTCGCCCAGCCCGTGGGGACCGCCGCCTCCCACGGCTGCGTCCGCGTGGAGAACAGCAACATCGCGCGCATCGCCGCGGCCGCTCCGACCGGCACGCCGGTCGACATCATCTAGCGCCGCTGCGAGGATGCGTCGCGGATGACTCCGGAGACGCTTTCCAAGCTCGACACGACCGCTCGCCTGCTGATCGTGCTCGGGATCCTGATGATCTTGATCGGCGAGTCCGTGGGGATCCTGCCGATCGTCGTCGGGGTGCCGTGGATCGTCGCGGGCCTGATGGGGTGGGGCCGGCCGAAGATCGACCCCTACCGCGGGCCGAAGCCCAAGGTGTAAACGGCGCGCCCGCGGATGCTGGCCAAATCTTCACGAGCCATGCAGCGGGCGGCCTATGGTGGGGATACGCCCCGGTTTCAAGGAGTTCACCGATGAGCCAGCCGATCGACAGCACCGAAGATGACGACGTCCCCGGCACCAGTGAGTCGACGATTCCGCTCGACGACGTGACGGAGGTCCGCGGCGACGCCGGCGCGCTCGATCTCGTCGGTGGCCAGGCGGGCCCGCTCGTCGACGGCGTCTATGGCGACGACGAGCCGATCGACCCCGCGTATGAGGCCGTGATCGAGGCTGGCGGCGGTGTGTCGGAGGGCTTTGAGCAGTCCGAGGCGCTGCTCGTGGAGAACGCGACCAACAGCGAGGGCAGCACCCGAGACATCCTGTTTGACGCGATCGACGAGGACTCAGAGGTCGACAACGACATCTACGGCGACGCCGACGAACTCGGCGGAGACTTCGACACCTGAGCGCGGCTGAGCCAGGCGGCCGACCCCGCGGCGCCGATCGTCTGCCGGGGGTCGTACAGTGCTCGTGCCAGGAAGGCTCTCGGACCGCACTGAGAGCCCTTCAGTCCCGCAGGAGCACCTGATGGATCCGTTCGACGAGTCCCCCGAAACTGAAACCGAAGAAGACGACTTCCCGTCGACGATCGACCTTGGCGCCTTGCTTGGCGGCGGGGGCGGCTCGAGTGAGGAGCCGGAGGCCGAGAAGCTCGCCACCGACTCGCTCGACGCCCTGCGTGCCGAGGAGATCGAGGCCGACGAGGCCGTCGTCGATCCCGCGCGCGCCGCGATCATCGAGGCGACCGGCGAGGACGAGGACGACGACGACGTCGAAGACCTCGAAGAACTCGAGCGCGACGGCTTTGGCCGCGAGCGCGAGTTCGGCTTCGACTCGATCGACGACGAAGACGAAGAAGACGAGGACGAGGACTACTAGGTCCTCGCGGGGCCGCTAGGTCCCGATCGTCAGGTCGAGCTGCATGCCCGGCTTCGTCCTCGGGCCGGCGCCCTTCGCGCCCGCTGGGCGGCGAAGCAGGCGCACGGTCGTGACCGTGCCCGGCTGCAGTGCGGCGATGCCGGCCCCGGTGAGGACGATCTTCAGGGGCGTCCGCCGAAACGAGTTGGCCCTCCCCAGGAGGCGGCCTGCGCTGTCGCGCAGCTGGAGTTCGTAGGGGCGGCGCACCCCGGCCCGCGTGCCGAGCGCGAGGACGCCGGCGGTCAACCGCCCCTGTTCCGCGAGGTGGATCGTGGTCGGTGGGTCGCCGAACGCCAGATCGAGGGTCTCGCAGTCGGTCTGCAGCTCGGCCGACTGGCCGGGCAGCTCGTCGAAGGTCTGCTCCCGTCCTGCCGGCTTGAGGTCGAGGCCGAGGCCGAGTTCGGGTGTCGGTGTGTTCGGGGCGACGAGGTGGTCGGAGCGGTCGATGCTGACCGTGTCCTCCTGTTGGCCGCAGGTGAGCTGGTCGATGCCGGTGCCACCGATGAGGCGGTCGTAGCCGTCGCCGCCGCGTAGTTCGTCGGGTCCGGGGCCGCCCATGAGGTGGTCTCCGAAGACAGACCCGATCAGCAGGTCGCCGCCCTTGCCACCGTCGGCGCTGATGTCGCCGCCGAGCGCGGCGTCGATCAGGTCGTTGCCAGCGCCGCCGTGTACGTAGTAGCGCCCGGCATTGTTCGACGAGCCTACGTCGCCGGCAAACCGGATGGTGTCGTCGCCGTCGCCCCCGAAGACCTTCGCGTCGGTCTCGGACGTGAACTCGTCGTTTCCGTCCGAGAGACTGACCCACGGACTCTCATCGACGATTTTGGGGGCGCAGGCCACGGTTGCTGTGTCGACCTGCTCGCAGCCCCGGCCGGCTGTGAGCGGAGCGCCCGTGTCCCTAAAGGTCCAGCGTTGCGGGATGGCCGGGGCCGACGTGGCGGCGGACGCCTCGGTCGAGGTGAGCGTCACGCGGTTCGTCTCGCCGGCTGCGGCGCGGAACGCCACGTAAACGGGCGACTCGGTGTCCCGGTAGATCGTGGTCTCGGGTATCAAGACCGTTCCCGCACGTGCCGCCGCGGGCGCAACCGCGGTCGTGGCGACGGCGATGCCGACCGCAACGAACATGCACCTGGACGCGGCGAGGTGGCGAAGGCTGGCGCGCATGGTCTTCATTCTTGTCGGGACCTGCGGCGGTCGCCGGGTTTCGCCGGTCAGCCGTATGTCGTAGCCGGGTGGCGAGCGGTGGTGTTGGCCGCGCTGATCGGCCGGTGCGGCGTGCGCTCGGCGGGGCCGAGCGGCTCCAGTGCCGTGAGGAGTCGTTGCCGGAGTACTTGCGCCTGCTCGCCGAGTTCCCGCTGCCGCGTGGCGTACTCGCGGCGGCCCTCGAGCGTCTCGATCTTCACTGGCGCGTAGCCCAGTGCCGAGAGGTCGTAGGGCGAGGCTTGCATGTCGAGGGTGCGCAGCTGGGTGGCGAGCTCGAACGTGTCGGCGATCAGTTCGCTGGGCACCGCGGGCGAGAGCTTGAACGCCCAGCGGTACACATCCATGCCGGCGTGCACGCAGCCGGGCTGCTCGTAGTCGAGCATCGTGTCGCGCGTCGGCGATTCGACGTTTCGCGCCGAGCCCTCGGCGGTGAAGAAGCGGGTCGCATCGAAGTGCGTGCAGCGGAGCGTGGAGGCGTCGACGACGGCGTCGGTGCCCTCGGCCCCGAGGCGCAACTGCTGATCGGGGTAGCGCCGCTCCGCGGGCTGGCGGTAGACCATCGCCCACTCGTGCAGCCCGAAGCAGGCCGTCTGCATCGGGCGATCGAGCGTGCGCGCCAGCAGCTCGCGGACGAACGCAACGGCGGAGCCGCGGGCGGCGAGGTAGGCGGCGGTGTCGAGCTCGACGGTGGAGTCGCTGGCGACCCGCAGGTGCTTCCACTCGGCGCGTGGCTCGGCTGCGGCGTTCTCCAGCGCGACGCCTGCCCCGGGGTGCCAGCGCCGCAACTTGGCGGGCGAGAAGCCGTAGTAGTCGAAGAGGAAGTCGAGGACGGGGTGCTGCTCGCCGCGGACGCGCCGGTGGAGGTGGTCGGCCGTCAGGGCGTCGACGCGCGCGTGGTGGGCGGCCTCACGGGCCCGCCAGTCGTGTTCGCTGAGCACCGTCACGTCGACGAATCGTAGTTCGCTCGGGGTGCCCGCGAGCGTTCTCGAAGCGTTGCCCGACGCTATGACGGGGTAAACGGTGCGAGAACGCCTGGGCGGGCGACGTTCAGCCCCAGGGATGTGGATTCTCGCGTTGGCCGTTGGAATGCTGACGCAATGTTCGGCATGTTCGACTTCAAGAGAGACCGCGCAGTCACCAGCCAGCGGCGCAGGATCGCGCGGACGCTGCTCGCTGCTGCGGCGACGATCGGGGCCGTGGCGGTCGCGCCAACGGCGGTCGCTGCGGGCGCGGCGCCGAGCCGTTGCTCCAAGCAGGTCGGCAAGCTGCCGGGCGCCAAGGGCTCAGCCGTGTTCGCGCAGGGCACGTCGCTCTATGTGTGCTTTGGCCCGCGTGACGTGAGCCGGATCGGCCCGTGGACGCCGGGCCGTTCGATCATCGCGGCCGACGACGACCACGAGTCGCTGGTCTGGACGGTGCGCGGCGCTGGTGGCGACCGGGTGTGGGCGTGGCGTGAGGGTCGGCCGTGGCTGCGCGGGGTGGCGCCGTCGCCTGGGCCGCTGGAGACGATCGACCGCGAGGTGAAGTCCTTGCGGGTGACGTGGCTGGTCGCTGCGTGGGTGACGGGCGGCGGCCAGGTGGTGCAGTCGGTCGACCGCCCGAAGTCGGAGGGGCGGGGCGCCTCGGGGTACTTCTATGAGACGTACTTTGGCGAGAGCGAGTTCAGTCGCTTTGCCAGTCCGGCGGTGGCCACGAGCATGCTCACGCCGCCCGCCGACGTGCTCAAGCTGCCCCAGGCCGTCGACGCTGGCAAGGTGCCGGAGAAGGCGGGCCTCCGGGCCACGATCGCGCTGACGCAGCCCACCGGCTTGCTGACGCAGACCACCATCGCCAGCACCGAGGTGGTTGGCCGCTGGCCGATCGCGGCCGGGAAGCGCTTCGCCAAGTCGCTCAAGATCGACGAGGTCTCCTCAGGCGCGGACTTCTGCTCGGACGCCTACAACGACGCCTGGCTGCTCGTCTCCGTGGTGCCGACGGTCGGCTCGGCGGCCATCGGCTGGTCGACGCCGTTCACGCGCGGGTCGACCGACGCCAGTATCGAGGGCCGAACCGAGGAGTGCGGCGGCTAGCGCCGCCTCACCCAGGCACCGCAGGCGCTCAGCTCCACCCGCAACGACATCAATCAACGCCTCGCGCTATTGTTCCCCGTCCCGCGCCCGTAGCTCAGCTGGATAGAGCGTCGGTCTACGGAACCGAAGGTCATAGGTTCGAATCCTATCGGGCGCGCTCGAAAACCCCTGCCGCCGCGGGGGTTTTCGTCTTTCTGGGGTGCGTTTGCGCGCCAGGTGGGGGTTGTGGGTACCACGGAGTCGGCACCGCGTAGCTCGCAGTCGCTCATGCGCGCTATCGGTCGCAGTCTCGGAGGTCGTGCGGCCTCGCGTCGGTGTTCGATTCGTTGCGCAATTACTCCACGCGTCGCAGCGCTAGCCAGGAGGTCTCCGCGCCCGTTCCTCGGATCTTTTCTGCAGCTGTCCTGTGAGCGCGTCATTGTTGTGGGATGGCCCGAGCTGATCTCATCGTCGACCTCGTTCGCGCCTCTGTTAGCGGTGAGACCGGCGAGGTGCGCCGCGTCACGGAGGCTCTCATCGCGAATGAGGAACGCCAACATCATGGCGTTGTGGCGGAGCGACTCAGGGACGCCTTGTCTACAGGACGCGCGACGCGTGTCGTAGAAACCACGCAAGGCAGCCCGGACGCTATTGAGCTTTCGGCGCCGCGAATGGATTTCGGCGACCTAGTCCTGCCCGAGGTGGTCCTCTCTGATCTTCAAGAGTTGGTTGAGGAACAGAACCGTCGCGAGCTCCTTCGAAACCACGGGCTGGAGCCGCGACATCGGGTCCTGCTCTATGGCCGGCCCGGGACCGGAAAAACAAGTGTTGCGTCGGCGCTTGCGGATGCGCTGATGCTCCCGCTCGTACGGCTCCGATACGAACGGGTGATCGGAAGTCTGTTGGGTGAGACCGCAGAGCGCCTCGCGGACGCGTTCCAGTGGGTTCGGAACCGCCCTTGTGTCCTGCTCTTGGATGAATTCGATTCTCTGGCCAAGGAGCGAACCGATGATCACGAGACTGGCGAGATCCGCCGATTGGTCAGCAACTTGCTGCTCCTCTTGGATGACCTTCCATCGCACGTAGTGCTCGTAGCGGCATCCAACCACGAGCAGATCCTCGACTCGGCGGCGTGGCGCCGCTTCGAGGTGATTCACGAACTTCCCACTGCCACCTCGGCAACGAGAGCAGCATGGTGGCGAGCGTTTATTGAAACCCGCCGGTTGCATCACTTCCTCGACGCGGAGTACCTTGCGGACGCCGTGCCAACGGATACATTCTCTGAACTTGAGTATCTAGCGAATGATATTCAGCGTCATTTGGTGCTCAATCCGGGTGCCGACGCGGCTCGCACGGCTCAGATGCGTGTCCACAAATACCAAGACCGTTCAAAGAGCCTGAGTGGCCATTCACCTACCTCTACCCTTTCCGCGCTACCAGGAGGCCGAGAAAGGGCCCGGTAAGCCTACCCCTAGGCCGAGCAAAGTCGGCCCGGGCCGCAAGAGGCAGAACGAGAGGCTCGGAGGTGAGTTCTCTCGACTGACCAAAGCTCTGGACTCCGACAGGCTTGCCGCTCAATCGGACGGGCCACAGTCTCTGGATCCGGAGGCCGTATTGATTCTGGAGGTCGCGGGAGCGATTGACGATTTCGATCGCGCCGTCCGGAGGGTGCCGGGTTTGGAGTTCCTCGCTGAGGCCATAGAAGATGCGAAGGTTCCCGACACTGAGGATTTCGCTCTCGTTGACGGCGAGGGCAGGCGCTCGCCGGCGGATGTTGAACTCTTCGTCGTCGCGACTGACATTCGCGCAAGTCGCGAGTTGGAGCGACTGTGGGACGAGTGGGTCAAGACCGGATCGGTCCCGCCAAACTTCGGCCGCTGGAGGCAGTTGTTCGAGAGGCTCCGGAGTGTGCGGCGCTGGAGTGATCGAGATCGGCTAGCTAGAACCGGCGCCGTTGAGGCGTGGAGTGAGAACCTCGCGGTCAAGGGACAACAGCCCGTCCGATTTGAGGCTGAGCTTTGGTATCGCGGTGACTCGAGTCGCAGGACCGGTGAGCAAGCGGCATTGGCACGCGATCTCGAGGCCATCGGCGGGCGTGTCATCCGGGGCGTGGAGATCCAGGAGATCGAGTACCACGGAGTCCTCGCAGAAGCGCCGGCCGCGGCGCTCAGCAGCGCGGCTGAGACCCTGTCGGTTCCCTGGCTTTCGCATGATGGTGTCCGCTTTCTTCGGCCTGCGGGTCAGTTCCCCGTGCCGTTCGATGGCGCGCTGACAGATGACGAGTCGACCCCAATTTCCTCGGTCAGTCCGTCCGGTCAACCTAGAGTTGCGGTGCTCGACGGAGTCCCGCTTGCCGACCACGACGACATCCAAGGTCGGGTGGTGGTCGACGATCCTCTCGGTTGGCAGGCCACTGAAGAGTCTCAGCATCGCCGGCATGGGACTGCGATGCTCTCGCTCGTGGTTCGGGGCGACCTGAACTCCAGCGATGGTGCTCTGCGGGCCCCGGTGTACTGTCGCCCGATTTTGCGGGTGGATCCCGCGATGACGTGGGTTCGGAACCCTGCTGAGACGATCCCAGCCGACAGACTGCCTGCGGAGTTTTTGCAGGAAGCGGTGGAACGGATGGTCGTGGGAGACGACGCTGTAGCGCCGGCGGTGAGGGTGGTGAACTTGTCAGTAGGGGACCCATCCCAAGTCTTTGACCGGTTCGTTAGCCCGTTCGCTCGAATGGTGGACTTCCTCGCGGCGGAGTATGGCTTGCTGTTCGTGGTCTCGGCTGGCAACATCGAAGAGCCTTTGCTGTTGGACGTCGATCCGTCCAAGGCCACGCGTGCCCAGCTGAGGCGGGCAGCGCTTGGGGCAGTCGCTGATCGCGCTTTGCTGCACAAGATCATCGCGCCGGCGGAAGCGGTCAACGCGCTGACGGTCGGCGGCTGGCACGCAGACGCGTCGGAAGGCGAGGTACCCGATGGACTGGTCGATCCGTTTGCTGGGGATCCGGCGCCGAGTCCAGTGGGACGCGTGGGGGCAGGATTCCGTCGCGCGGTAAAGCCTGACGTTGTGGCGCCAGCCGGGCGGCAGGTCTATCGACCCGTCGCGGGATCGAACACCTTGCATCCAGTAGGGACGCCCAGCGGCCCCGGTATTGCAGCAGCAGCGCCCGGTCGAGCTGGAGTTCTCGATGCCGTCGCTCACAGCGTTGGGACGAGCGGCGCTTGTGCTGTGACAACGCATGCCGCTGGGCGGGCCCTTGAGTTCTTGGACGAGATGCGCGCCACGTATGAGGGCTTTCCCGACGATGACTTCGACGCCGTCATGACCAAGTCACTGCTCGGGCACGGCGCATCGTGGGATCTCGGGGCGAAACCCGTGAAGACGGCACTGAGGAAAGCCCATTTGTCCCCCGGAAAGTTTCAAGTGGGTGCCTTCTTGGGGCATGGGGAGGTTCGCGCTGCTTGGCCTCTGTCGGACGAGGAGCACCGAGCGACGCTGATCGCGGCGGCCAGGATCGGGTCAGACAAGGACCACGTTTGGACGTTTCCGGTCCCCGAGTGCCTATCTGACACTGCGGTCGTTCGCCGGATCACGGTTACGTGTGCCTGGTTCTCGCCAATCAATCCACGACACCGCTACTACAGGCGGGCAGCGGTCGGCTTGACGTACGGTGCCGAGGCATCTGAGCTGGCGCCGCTTAAGGCTGGGGCGGACTACCGGGCGAGCCGACGCGGAACCCTGATCCACGACGTTTTCGACGGCAAGGAGGCCATTGCATTGGCAGAAGACTCGTCGTTGGCGGTCCGGGTCTCTGCGCGAGCAGACGCGGGGATCTGGACGGGTCCGATGCCGTATGCGATTGCAGTCACTCTGGAGACACCGATCGAAGCAAAGCTTCCTGTACGGCAGCAGGTGCATGCGCGCGTTCCTGTTCGGCTGAAGACGCGAGTCAAGGCGTAGCCAATGGCGCCCCGCTGCGGGCTCCCCTTGACCAGGCTGTAGACCGCGTTCCCGCCCCGGCCCACCCGATCTCCAGTGCTGGCGGGCCTTTCCGGCGCCGGCGCGCGTGACCACACACTCCCCTCGTTCCTCGAAAGTGGCTGTGGATCATCGTTGGGTCAACACGAGGTCGGCCACGCCCCCCGGTCGACTTCCTCGGCCCGGGACTCAAGCGCCGAAAGCTCGGACCGTCCCCAAATCGTGGCAACCTTGATTTGGGATCTGGCCTATACAGATAGCCAGGCAGAGCCCGCAGCGAAAACCGCTGGGCGACGCGAACACGGGGCATTCCCATGCCCTCTATCAACATAAGGCCGCCTCTATAGACGGCAACAGATTGCAAGCGGCCGGGAGCGTGGCTGCCGAGTCGTCGCCGGACCGGTCCGGGCATCTCGCGCAGCTCCCCAGGGCAGGACCGCGAGAGAACCGCATGATCGAGGGCTAGACAGTCCTTCGCATCCCTAGACCTTTTCGATAACCCACCCAATTGGCGTCGGCCTCAGGAGACGGGCACGCCGTCACGAACCGGGTTTTCGAGCCACCTCGCGACCTTTTGAACGAAGAGCCAGACATCGGCGTTCTGCGGCTCTATGTAGACGGCTCCTCCGGGCGTACCGAGCCGTAGGAACATCTCGGGTACCCATACGTTCTTCGGAATGCGGCCAAGTGTCGACAACCAGTTCTCAAGCTCTCCGACGTCAACCACGAAGATGCCGATCTCCGCGAGCAGCTCGATGGCGGCTACGACGATGGCTTTCTCCTCGTCCGGTAGCGAATCAACGCCCTGAGCTTTGACCCGGTACGGCGCATCCTCTGCGCTGGCGACCCGGCCTACCTTCTTGATGGCATCGCGTGCTGACGCTCGTGCGAGCAGGACAGCGTCCCGGCGATCGTTCGTCAGGCCGGCCATCCCGACTAGCTCCGACCACTTGTCGTCTTGCACCAGGGTGTCTGCGTCAAGGACCACGGCAGTGGGAACTCCGGCAGCCCTTAGGGGAGCGGCGATTCGCACGCTGGTTTGCCAGTTTTGCGCGTTGATGAACTCACAGTCCTTTGCTCCGTCGAAGTCATCCGAGGCCATCAGTCGACGGTTGATCTCCTCATAGAAGGCGCGGTCGGCGTCGGCCTCACACACCACGGAAGAGCGCGCAAAAAGTGCGCGCAGAGCGTTGGAAGATCGAAGCAAAGGGTCTCGGGCGAGCCGGGCAACTTCGTCTGCCTCGATCAGATGAGATGAGGCAACGCTGCCAGTCCTACCGACCCTTAGGACCGTCGTCTCGGGTACCTCGTCGATGCAGCCGAGCAGGAAGTCGACGCTGTGGGTTGCGGTGATGAGTCTGGCGTCTCGCTCCCGAGCGATCCGGGCAAGATCAGCTCCGAGGCGACGGCTGAGAGTCGGATGGAGGAAAGCTTCAGGCTCGTCAACGAGGATCAGCAGGTGGGGAAGCGTGGCTACCGCCGCAACAAGTCCACAGAACACCTGAACACCGTCGGAGAGTTGCTTGAGCGGTCTAGCCTTTTCCTGAAGCGCGATTGCCGCTTCGCTGCTGCTCTGCCACAGCACTTCGGGCACGGGCGTCGCGCCGAGGGCGGGCTGGATCTGTGGTGGGACGAAAGTCTGAAGGACAAGATGCTCGCCGAACGCTTCCGAGATCATCTTGTCGACTCGCTCGTATAGGCCGCGATCCCGCTCGATCGCCATCCAATGATTCGTCGGGGAGGCGTTGAGTGCGCCCGACTCAACCTGTTGAGCCAGGTTGAATCGCTCGCGGCCATTCAAAGAGAGCACATATGGCGACAGCAGCGCCAGCCCCGCAAGTCCACGGTCGTTTCGATCGATCGCGTGCTTAACCACGTTGATGTCGAGCTGCTGCTGCTGGCCGCGCACCGCGAACATCCCCTTGCGAGCGAGGGCCGAATAGCCGTCTTGGGCCTCCATAAACGCTGTGACCTCGTCCATGCTGGTCGGGGCACTGACTTCAGCGCTCTGGACGACGATGCCGCCCTCCCAGGGTTGCGCCCCACCCATGTGGAAATGGCTTTGCTGTCCGCGACTAGTGAAGGTGTGCAGATCGGCGAGCAACGTGCTCTTCCCGCCGTTGTTCGGACCGACCACGACGGTCACTGCGCCCACGTCCACCAGACGCGGCGGTCCTTCAGGAGACGCGCCTGCCCGCAGAGTGAAGTTCGTCAAGCGACCAAGAGACATGGGGGAGATAGTCGATGACCGAGCGGATGTCACGATCGCTCAGCGCTTGCTATCCAACTAGTCGTCGGTCCGCCCTGGTGGCGTCGACGCAGCGGTTGGGGGCTCTGAGTCGAAGAGTAGGCCTTGTGTCTGGCCGGCATGCTTCGATCCTTCGGTGCCTCAGGCTTTCGCGGACTACTTGTTGCCGGTCGCGTCCGTGTGGGGCTGGGGCGGTTGGGCGGCTGTCGCGGCAGTGGCGCAGGTTGTGGCGGCAATCGCAGCGGCGTTTGCGGCGTGGGCAGCGATGAAGGCGGCCGGCGCAAGCCTGGTCGCCCAGCGCGATTCTCGTCACGCGCTTGCACTCGGGCTTGAGCCGACGCTCGACATGCGGCCTCTCGGGGATGGACAGGGCTATCAGATCATCAACCTCTCGCCGGGGCAAGGGCCGCTGTTGGATCTAGAGATGACCGCGACTCGCGGCGGTGCTCAGCTTGCCCGCGAGCGCCGGGCGACGCTTGGTCCGTACCACTGGCCAGAGGGTCGTCATCCGCATTCGGCGCGCCCCGACGACGCGGGATGTTGGTTGATGGCCTACGACTCGAACATGTCCCTCGATCGGATCGAGTTGACCATGTGGGATTCGCACCACGTGGGACGGTGGGTGGTGACCTGGCACCAAGATGCCAACAAAAACCAGCTCGACGACTGGCGGCTAGCTAAGTATTAGCAGGGCTTCGAGGCGAGTAGGAGAACCTGTCTCGGTGGCATCGTCCGTCCCCGAACCGCCCCCGACGCCGTCAAAGCTCACGTGGTGGAGGCGGGGTCTCGTCGGGACCGCAGTGGTCGCCGCGCTCCTCGTAGGTCTCGTCTGGGCCAATGCGCCGCGAGCCACGGGCTCGCTTCAGGTGCCGCCACCGAACGCGCTACTCGTGGTCGGGACGACGCCCACCGATACCGCGAAGATCACGGCCGCTGCGATGGCAGACGCAAGCCGCCGCACGGCCTCGGCCACGATCGACGCTGCCGAAGTGGCGAGCGTTGCGGCCGAGCGGACCGGGCGACGCACTTTCCTCGCTGCGGTGGTGGCGGGCGTCCTCGCGTTCTGGTCGCTGTGGGTCGCGTGGCGCACTCACCAACAGACCGAGCGACGCAACGCGACCGAGCGCGCCAACGCGGATCGGCTGCACGTCAGTCAGCTCTTCGACAACGCCGCCGGCCGGCTCGGCGACGATGACGACGCGGTGCGAACGGCCGCCATATTCACGCTCGAACGGGTCTACCAAGACGCGGCGTTGCTCGGGTCTGACGACGAAGGCGTCGGAGCGGCGGTCGACTCGCTCCGTCGCTCGGTGATTGAGACCCTCTGCGGGTACGTTCGCGATCGAGCGTCGCAGAAGAAAGTCCCTCGTGTCATGTCGGACTACCGGTCTCCCGCATCGGTCCGGGCCGCGATTTCGATTCTCGGGCGGCTCGACCACACCCCGGAACACACGACGTATGACCTAGAAGGAGCCCGGCTCGCAGGGGTGGAGTTCCGCGGCACCTACCCCGGGCTGACGTTGCAGAATGCAGCGTTCGGCAACAACGTTTCGTTCGACGGAGCAGTATTCCCAGGCGACTCGTCCTGGAGCGGCGCGGCCTTTCACGACGTCGTCAGCTTTGCGGAGGCCCGGTTTGAGGGGCGCGTGATGATGCGGGCCACAACCTTCGTTGCCGTCAACCTGGCGCGCGCGGAGTTCCTAGGTCCGGCGGTCTTCACGGGGGTCAAGGCCACGGACCAGGCGATCTTCTCCGGGTGCACGTTTCATCACAACACCTACTTCGGGAAAGGCGAGTTCGCGAAGGTCGCGCATTTCGGTGCGGCGCGGTTCGACAAGTCTGTGGAGTTCAACGAGACGAAATTTGTTGGCTCGGCCCGTTTTCTCGAGGTGACCTTTTCGGGCCCGGCCGTCTTCACATCGGAGTTCGAGGGCAACACGTCGTTCAGGGATTCCGAGTTCCAAGACGTCGCGACGTTCCTTCTGGACGCGTTCCGGGACCCGAATCGGGTCTTTGTCGGCTGTACTTTCGACAATCCGGGCGACGACCCTCGAACGCAGAGGCAGACGCCGGATCACTGACTGGCACCGGTGCGCGGGTGGCCCGCGGGCTCATGCGCGGCCCTCACCGGCGGTCTCGTCGGTCCCGACGCTGTGTCCGCGGAGCGTTCTATCGTCGGCGGGTGTCCGACGAACCAGGCAAGCCCCCGGGGGCCGAAAATGAGCCAGGTGCGGCCCAACCGACTGCCAATATTGGGCGGCCGAAGATCATTGTGATGGACGCCGAGTCCGTGGCGGTCAAGCTCAAGGACCGCGGATACGCGGTGACCGTGGGCTCCTACGGCAAGGCGTTCAAAGTCGTGGCCGATGACGACTACCTGCCGGTCCCCAACCAGCTTGTGGCTCCGGGCCTACCCGAGAGCGACATCGTGGTGGTTGACCTCGACGGACCTCCGATCGCAGACGAGCGTCCCGAGACCGATAGGCCCGGCCCCGGGGTCTCTGACTACTGGTGCGCAACGAAGCACGGCGTCGTTGACCCCCGCCCCCGAGCGATGCACTACGCGCGTACCTACGTGGACCGCATCCATGAGCACGGCGGGGCTCTGGTGGTGATCACGTCCAGCGAGGGCACCGAGCCGTACGTCGTGGGGCACGCCAGTACGGGCTTCTATATCGAAAGCGAGGTGCCGGCGACCAACTGGGAGCTGAGCGGCGCTTTGTCTGACCTCTATCCCACCGACGATCTTGGCCACGAGATGAACCCGACCGACGTGGCGGTCGGCTTTGGTCTCGGGGGTGAGTTTTGGACGGGCACGTTCGATTGCACGTTGTCCGTCAGCTCTCATATGGAAGAGCGTTTCGTCCCGCTGGCAACCAGCAAATACGGCAAGAACGTCGCGGGCATCCTTCTCCCGGTCGATGGAACCGGGAACGGGCTCGTTGTCTTGCTGCCCCCGCTCACGCGTATCGACGAGGTCGTCCTCCTGCTCGTTGAGAGTGTCCTGCCCCAGCTCTCTCCTGGGCTCTTTGAACAAGTTGGCGAAGGTAGTTGGACCTCCGACGAGAGCTACGAGCACGCGGACGTGCAGCGGATCAAGTCTGCGATTCGAGCGGTGAAGCAGCGGGCAGAAGACGAGGTCACGGCCTTGGAGGTGGAGATGGCCGAGGCGACGGAGGAACAGGCGCACCTCCACACGCTGTTGACGGGGACCGACGACGCTCTTGTGGATGCCGTCATCACGACTTTGGTCGGCCTCGGATTCAGCGACGTTCGGGATGCCGACGCGGAGATGGAGGCGCGGGGCGACACGGGCCCCAAACGAGAGGACCTGCATGTACGGGAAACGGGTCGCCCGACGATCTTGGGTGAGGTGAAAGGAATCGGCGGGTTGCCGAAGGAATCGAACTCGCTGCAGGTGACGAAGTACCTCGCCCCGCGGATGCGCGAATGGAGCGATACGAGCTTGAGGTGCCTGTCGGTCGTGAACCACCAACGCAGCCTGCCGCCGCTGCAGAGGGAGAACACCCGCACCTTCCAGGACGATGTCCTGATCAACGCCGCCGATCAGGCGATCACCCTCGTGACGACGTGGGAGCTGTTCCAGCTGGCACGCAACGCGGCGCGCCTGAGCTGGCCGTTCGAGACGATCGTCGACCTGTTCTATGTGGATGGTCGGCCCGAGATCGTGCCGTCGCACTACCGGAAGGTAGGCGCGGTAGAAAAGGTCTGGCCGAAGACGGAGGCGTTTTCGGTAGTCGCCATCGGCCCGTTCTCGGTCGGTGACACCGTCGCAGTCCGTGGTCCTATCGACTATTACGAAGGCTCGGTCCTGTCGATTCGCCTGAACGACGCACATGCCTCCAACGCGGAGGCCGGCCAGAAGGTAGGGCTCACGACGGGGCTTCCGGTCGACGACGTGCATGCCGGTTGCGAGATCTACGTCGTCGATGCCTCTCCCGTTGCAACTGCTACGGCGACGGCGGACGAAGCGCGCTGAGCGCTCGATCGTCTGAGAACCGGCAGTCTGACGCGGCCTGTACGTTGCGCTCGTGTCATCTACCGAATCTGTGCAGCGACGCCTGTGGATCTTGGTCGCGCTTGTTGCAGTGGTTCTGGGGCTGACCCTGCCGGAGTTCGTCTACTTGGACCCGGCACGGCCGTCAACAACGATCGAGATCAACACGACCGCAGACGGGACGAGCCGCGTAGCAGCCGCCGCCATTACGGCCTATGCGAGCGCAGAGTCCGCACGGGTTGCTGCGACCACTGCGCAGTACAGCGCCGATCAAGCGGCGGTCACTGCCCGACGCCAGGCTCTGCGAGCTGGGCTGCTTGCGGTCGCCGCGGGTGTTCTCACGGCGCTGGGGTTGATGGTGCGTTGGAGGACGCAGTCCAACACGGAGGCGGAGAGACGTGACAGCCGCTTCGCGATGGCGATTGAGCACCTCGCGCACGAGGTAGAGTCGGTTCGAATAGGCGGCATCTACACCCTTGAGGCCCTCGCTAGAGAAGACCCGGACGGCACCAGCGAGACGGTCGTGCAGATCCTCACGAACTATACGAAGCGCCACCGTGAGGAACGGGTCGCAGCGCTCGCCTCGGAGCAGGAGGCTCCAGCGAGTTCGCCAGACCAACGGGTGGCCTGCGCTGCCTCCGCTCGCTCCCGTCGCTATCCGACCCCTCTCGACCTGTCTGGCGCTGACCTCTCGGGAGCAAAACTCTTTGACGCGGATCTGACTAACGCCAATCTCGTTGCCGTGGAGCTGAGCGACGCGAATCTAGTAGCCGCGGACCTCTCTAATGCAGACCTCACGAACGCCGACCTCACCAATGCAAACCTGACCACCACCTGCCTTGAAAATGCGGTCCTCCGCTCCGCGAGATTGACCGGAGCCGACCTATACCGGGCCCGACTATGGAAGGCGATCTTGGTTGACGCAGATCTCGAGCGTGCGAACCTCAGCGAAGCGAACCTCTACGGCGTAGACGGCAGTCGGGCCAACTTCGCCAGTGCCGGGCTGGATCGCGCTCGGCTTGCATCCTCGACGTTGATCGGCGCGAACTTTCACGGTGCAAACCTGAGCCGAGCAACGTTGGCTGAGGCCAATCTTGCCGGCTCCGACCTCAGCACCGCGCACCTCTGGCATGCCGACGTCGCCGGGGCAGACCTCAAGGGCGCGAATCTCGCGGGCGCCAAGCTCATGGGTGTACAGCACTGGGGATCTCACCTCAGCCATCCCGAGTCGGTGGACTGAACGGCCTGGCGGGTGGAGCAGTAGATCTCGGACCAGCGCAGGGGGACGGGCTCGCTGCGGCGCAGGCCGGCGTAGCCCGCGATGCGGGTCTTCGCGCGTGCGTTCGGGCGGTGACCTCTGGTGTCAGGGCTTCCCACTGCATACGAGAACGTCGCCAGGGTCGCGAGCGCTTCGCGCAGTCCGTCATTGAAGTCCGGATCGGACATGCAGGCGATCCAGGCATCCATGTTCCGCCCGAAGAAATCCGGGAACCTCAGTGAGGCCGCGCAGACGGTGTGGAACGATGCTCGGTCGTTGATCTAGTCGAGGGGATGGTGACGGCTGGCGACGTTCGAACGTATCGGCCGCGTGGACTCGCACCTGCCGACCTCTTGGCCGCCTTGGCTGAGCCCCCTACCGCTGGTACGTCGCCCGCACGGTCCGGAACGGGCCGTCCTCGGGGCCGATCTCCAGGGGCAGTGGCTGGCCGGCTTTGGGGGCGTCCTTGTAGTTGAAGTAGAGGCCTTCCTTCTTGCGGCCGGAGAGGGTGAGCTGGCGCATCCAGGTGTCGTCGGCGGCGGCGGTGATGCGGTTGACGGCGACGCCGAAGAAGGCCTTGCCGTCGACGCTGCCCTTCACGCCGTCGGCATCGACGAGGACGGTGCCGGACTCGCGGTCGATAAAGAGGCCGAACTCCGAGCCGGGTTTCACGCCGACGGCGGTGGCAAGCAGGGAGTAGGCGGCGTCGCCGTCCTCCAGGCCCGCAAAGAACTCCGGCACCTCTTCGTTCTTGGCGTTCGATTCGTAGAGGAAGCCGTTGGACTCGCCGGTGATCGTCAGCTCATCCTGCTGGCCCGGAGTGATGCGCACCGTCTCCGCGGAGACGACGAGCCCGCCGCCCGTCAGGTCAAGGGTGGAGATCGAGGTGCGGTCCACTGCGGAGCCGTCGATCGTCACGTTCAACGGCCTGCCGAGCGGCAGCTGGAAGCGGGGCTCCGGGGCGGTGTCCCAGTTCTGCACGCCCAGGGAGCCAGCGACCCGCACGCCCGGGATCTCGCGGAGCATCTTGCCGTCGACGATGCCCGTCTGGCGCCCCTCCTCATCGGAGATCACCAGGTGCGGATGCTCGCCGCGGCCCTGCGTGCGAAGCGTCAGCTCGGCGTACTGCTCATCTGCGCTGAGGGTGGTGCCGAAGTCGTCGCCGCCCTCAGCGCTTGCGTCTCCGCGGCAGAACGCGCACGGCTGCACCTCCTCGCCCGGCGAGGTGGGGAGCAGCTCGAGGGTGCCTGTCTTGGCGTCGCCCTCGTAGACCTCGTCGGCATTGCTCGGGTTGGTGCCGCCGACGTACCGCCACGTGTCCTCCTCGAGGTCGACGTCAAGCGCGCGGGTCACGCCCGGGAAGTTGTTGTCGTACACCAGGATGCTCACGGTGCCGTCGCCGTGATCCTCGACGGCGTAGGGCGTGATCGCGTGGCCGCCCGAATAGTCGGGCATGTAGAGGCCGATCGTGTAGTCCTCCTTGCCGTTGTTGAGCGTGGCCACGAGCTCGTCGACGATCTCGCTCGGCGTGCCGGTGAACGTGGCCTTCTGGATGGTCGGGAGATCCTGGTAGACCCAGTGCTCGGCGATCGAGCGCTGTAGCGGCACGTTGTCGACGATCTCGAGGTCGGCGCTGGCATCCTCGCCGCCGAAGTCGGCCTCGGGGAGCGTGTCGAGGAACATGCGGATCGCCGCGACCGACATGCCCATGCAGTGCCCGCCAGCCATCCGCGCGTTCTCCTGCTCCATCCAGCGCTTGGCCGGCGGAATGAGCTTGCAGTTGTCGCCGTCGCCGCCGACGCAGACCTGATCGCCAAAGAGCGCCTGCACGTTGGCCGTCGAGAGGTTCGCAGGCTGCACGTCGTTGCCGTAGTTCTCAAACGAGAAGCCGTTCACCTCGGGTCGAAAGCCGCTGTCGGCGACGAGTTCGTCCGTCGGCGTGTAGCCCTCGGTGGCGCCGGCGCTCTCGGAGTCCCCAAGGAGGCTCGCCTGGATCGGCGGCTTCTTCGCCTGGCCGATCTCCGGGGCGTCCTGGGCGCTGCTGCGGGTGGTGGCGCCATCGCCGCAGCCGGCGAGGCCAGCGGAGAGCGTGAGCGTGAGGGCTGCGCAGGCGAGCAGGCCTGCGGGGCGGCGACAATTCATGGGCGAGGCTGGCGCGGGCAGAGCTTGGGGGAACGCGCCGTCGACCATTTTGCCGACCGGGGCAGTGGTGCGCGATTCGGTCCGGCGCATGGCCAAGGTCATGCGCCGGGTTCCCGTCGGACTGCGGTGGCTGGGGCCACTTCCTCTTCAGCACCTCGCACACCTCGGTGGCGCGCAGCAACGTCTACGTGATCCGTCGCGGCCTCGCCAGCGCACGGAGACGAGGGCGGCGGACCAGGGCGCCCGGACACGAGGCCGCGGACTTTCCGCAGCCGGTGGGCGGCAGATCGCGGTTCTGCCGGTTGGTCGCCGGGAGGACGCTGGACGTCCACCACCTGAGAGGTCAACGATGTCGTTCGTCAATTTCATGGCAGGAACCGCCGGGCGCGTCCTGCGGGCGGTCGTCGGAGCGCTGCTCGTCGTCGTCGGATTCTTCGTCGGTGGGACGCTCGGCGTCGTCCTGCTGGTCGTCGGCCTCCTGCCGCTCGCCACCGGCGTCCTCGGCGTCTGCCTGCTGGCGCCACTCGTGGGCGCCCCGCTCACGCACCGCCCGCCGACCACGCACCCCTGAGCCAGACCTCGCCCATCGTCTCGCTCGCGCCCCATACGCCGTGAGGTAGTTCTCCGTGCGAGAGAAGGCGGCGACTGCCGCCGTGCCGCAACATGCGTGGACGCAGCCCGTCCCGCGCAGGTGCGGTGGCCTGAGCCGCTCGCTGCGAATAGCCTGTGCGTCAGCTCGACCAAGCAGCTGCACCGAACGGGGATTCATGAGCGTCACACTGGCCAAAGGCGGCAACGTCTCACTGAGCAAGGAGGCGCCGGGCCTGGCGAAGATCTCGGTCGGACTCGGCTGGGACACCCGCAGGACCGATGGTGCGGACTTCGACCTGGACGCGAGCGCGCTGCTCTGTGGCGCCGACGAGAAGGTGCTCTCCGACGAGCACTTCATCTTCTACAACCAGTTGAAGTCGCCCGACGAGACGGTGGTGCACACGGGCGACAACCTCACCGGCGAAGGCGATGGCGACGACGAGGCGATCGAGGTCGACCTGGCGCAGCTTCCGGCCGAGATCACCAAGATCGTCTTCCCGGTCTCGATCCACGACGCCGAGCTGCGCTCCCAGAACTTCGGCGACGTGCGCAACGCCTTCATTCGCATCGTGAACCTCGAGAACGGCCGCGAACTCGCACGCTTTGATCTCTCAGAAGACGCGTCGCGCGAGACGGCCATGATCTTCGGCGAGGTCTACCGCCACGGCGGCGAATGGAAGTTCCGCGCCGTTGGCCAGGGCTACGCCGCCGGCCTCGGCGGCATCGCGCGCGACTACGGCGTGAACGTGTCCTAGCGGCCCCGCGCCCCAATCCAGCCGGGGCGGTTCCGCGGTGGGGCGCCCTCGCCTACCTCCGCGCCGCCTTGAGGATCGTGAAGCGCGTGGTGAACGTGACGCCGCCGGTGGGGCGGGCCGCGAGTTCGTAGTTGCCAGCGGCAAGGGCCCGCGTGCCGAGGCGGCCGGTGAAGCGAACGGTGGCGTCGCCGGCGGCAGCTGGCGTCGGGGTGGAGAAGGTGCCGACGAAGACGAGGCGTGTGCACCGCTTGGCCTTCGCGGGCTTGCGCTTGGGCGGGGCGACACACTGAGCGCCGGAGCGGATGCCTGGGCGCTCGCGGGAGACGGTGAACTCGACGGCTGACGCGGAGCTGAGCGTGAACCGCACTGTGGTGCTGCGCGAGGATCCCTTCGCCGCGATCGGGCCGCCGGAGGCCGCGGCGCGGAAGGCCTTCGGCGAGAGACGCAGGCGCGAGAGGCTCGCCGGCTTGGTGGGCGGGCCGGCGATCGGCGTCTGCGTCGACGGCGTAGATCCGGTCGGTGCTGTCGGGGTGCTGGGGGTTCCCGGCGTCGTGGGCGTCGGTGGCGTCGGAGGGACGGCCACCACGGTCGCCTCGAGATCGTTCCCCGTGCCGGCGGCGTAGGCGATCGAGAGCGCGTGGCCGCTTGGCTCCGTAAACGGCCCGGCCGGCGCATTGGCGAACTGGCCGGTGATGGCGTCCGCCAAGTCGTTGGTGATGAGCTTCAGCACGGTGCCGGGCTGGAGGACGACGCCGCTGGCAACGCTGAGATCGAGGGTCGCGCCGCTGGCGATCGTGACGGTGCCGAAGACGCGCAGGTTCGGGGCCTCGGAGGGTATCGCCGAGGGCACAGCGACCCTGAGCACGCCGGTCGGGCCGAACGAAAGCGTCCCGGTGGCGGCAGTGTTCGGCCCTAGGCGCAGCGTGCCGTTGACGGTGCTCGTGCCGATGGAGGACTGAGGCGCGAACGTTGCCCCCGGCGCGACGATGGTCGGCAGCAGGAGCGGCTGCTCACCGATCAATGTGCCCGCGTTCACGTCGAGCGCGCCCTGATCGATCGCCGATCCCTTCAGCTGCGCGGTACCGGTGCCCTGCTTGATCAGACGCCCGCCGCCGATGATCTGCAGCGCACCGTCGATCACGACCTCGGGCGCGGCGCCGGCGTTGACGGTCATCGTGGTCGTCGCGTTGATGAACGTCCCGCCGGTGTGGGCGATCCGGGCCGGGCCCTTCGTCGACGACGCGAGCGTCATCGACGGCGGACCGCCGAACGTCGCGACGTTCAGGCTGCCTGTTCCCGTGATCGCACCTCCGGTCATCGACAGCTGGCCGATGAAGGCGGCGGCGCTGCCTCTGACGCGGACCTCGGCGTCAGTGATGCTCAGGCTCGGGATGTTCTGGCCGAACTCGCCCATGTCGAGCAGGCCGTCGGCGTTGACGGTCGTCGGCGCCTTGATGTCGTCATTGATCAGGGCCTCCACGACTGCGCTGCCCGGCGCACCGGTGCCATCGCCGATCGTCAGCGCGCCGGTTGGAATCGACGCCGTGACCGGGCCGTTGATCTGCAGCCGGCCGTCGTTCACCGCCGTCGGGCCCGTGTGGAGGTTCCCGGAGGGCGGCTGCATGCGCATCGTGCCGGCGCCGACCTTCGTGATCGAACCCGTCGCGGGACCGTTCGTGATGTTGCCGCCGAGCCTGAGCTCAGGCTGCACGGCACCGGCGTTGACGGTGAAGGTGCGGGCGCCGGCCAGGGCCGTGGCAACGCCGATCACGGCGCCGGCCGACGCGCCCGAGGTTGCGGTCACGTTCCCGCCGAGCACGAGCTGCGCCCCGGCCGCGCCGGTGATCGCGCCGCCGGTCATCGAGAGGGCTCCGCCGAGCGTGAGGGTGCGCGTGCCGAGCTCGACCGCGCCGCCAGCCACCGTGAGCGAGCCCAGGCTCTGGTTGGCCCCGCTCAGGAGCAGGTCGACGGCATTCGGTCCATCGGAGACCTGGAATGCGCCGCTGGCCACCTGCAGCGGGGCGTTGATCGTTGCCGGACCGATCGCCTTCGAGGTGGCGGCGACGTCGCCGTTGACGCGGACCGCTCCGTTGGCGCCGACGGAACCGAGCGTCCCGCCCTCCATCGTGAGCGCGCTCACGGTCAGGCTAGGCGTCCCGGTAAAGAGGTTGGTGACCAGTCCACCGGTCACCTCGAGGCTGTCGATCGTTTCGTTGGCTCCGCCGAGGTCGAGCGTGCCATCGGCGAGCAGCTGCACGTCGGTGGTGTCCGCGATCTCGAGGGCTTGCAGCAGCTTCACGGTGGCGCCGGAGCCCAAGCCGGTGCCGATCTGCAGCGACGAGCCGGTGATGGCGGCGTTCACGTTGTTGTTGTCGAGGATCAGTTCGCCGCTCGCCACCGTCACCGCCCCCGTGAAGGTGCTCGAGCCTCTGAGCTTGGTCCCATTGCCGGACGCGACGCTGGTGGTCGCGAAGGTGAGCGGCCGGTTCCCAGCGATCGGTCCGTTCATCGTGAACTGGCCGGCTTGCGAGCGCACCGCGACCGTCGAGTTGCCGACGGTTTGCAGCGTGAGTCCCACACCGATGCTGTTGCCCACGCCGGCGGAGTCGATGTTGACGAGCGCCACGTTCCCGCTGATCGAGAGCGTCTTGCCGGCCGCGTCGATCGTCGAGTTCGTGCCGTTGAAAGACAGCTTGTCGACGACGAGGCCGTCGATGTCCATGGTGGACGACGCGTTGGTGTTGATCGCGACGATCGTCCCGCCCGGTTCGCCCGAGGTCGGGACCGCGCCCTCCTGCCAGTTCGCCACGTTCGACCAGGCACCGCCAGGCGGCCCGATCCAGGTGTGCGTGCTCGCCGCCGCGGCGGAAGCGCCGACGAGCAGACCCGTGGCGGCAATGACGGCGACGGCCGTCGTCCGCGCTGCGGCCCCGCGAGGCGTCGTGGGCCGGAATCGGGGGAGCCGCATATTCCGATGCTCGCAGCCCGGCGCTGGCGCGGCAACCCAGACCGGTCGGCGTTCGTGTCCACAGCCACGTGAGGTCGGTGTACATGAAGCTCGGCGTGTCGTCGCGCGCTGCCGCGATCGCGCGCGCCAGCGACGACCACCTCGTCTGAGAGGCCGCCGGCCCACTTGGTCTGGCAGAACGGCTTGCTAAGGCGTCTTCAGAGACCAAGTCGGCGTGGGCGTGGCCGCGCTCATGTCGCCCACCGTGTCACGCGGAGAGCCCGGTCTCTCGTGCGCTGGTCTCTCGCGCGGCGGACTCGCTCTGCAGCTCGGGCATGACCGGTTTCGATCAGAACCGCTCGGAGTCGCTCACGGACGGCCGGCGGCTCGGTGGCGCTCGCCTCGACGAGTTTGTCGATCCGAACATCGGAGCGGCTGAGGATCTCGCCGAAACGCCGGATCGCGTCGACCGGACGGAGTTCCACGTAGCGCTCCCAACCCTCCAGTGCCTCGAGGAGGGTGACCTCCAAACCGGTCAGCTGGGCCTTGCGGCGACCGGTACGCGCTGCGCGAGAGGACAGCTTGACGTGCTCAAGTCCGGTCGGAACTCGATGCGTGACCGCCAGCTCGTCCGATGGGGCGATCTGGGTCGACAGGCCGAGGAGGTTCGTCGCGTTCCAGCCTGTGGCACCGACGGCCTCGTCGGCTCCGATGACGGATTGGACGGCTCGACCGTCGTCCGCCCCGTGCATGCCGAAGCGGCTGGGGCGTCCACGCCAATAGACCCCGCGCCGGACCCGCTGCAGTTCGCCTCGTTCGACGAGACGACGCAATTCGTTGTTTACGGCCTTCGGGGTTCCCTCGAAGTCTTCGATGAGCCAGATCCGCTCTTGCGATCCGAGCACGCGATCGCGCACGCGCTGCGCCTCACTCTCGCTCGGGGTCTTTCCGGCCATAGGATGAGTGTAACTCGTTACGAGATAACCCCAAAGTCAGGTTGCAAGTCGATACGAGAAAACCCCATTCTCCTACGAGTGAGTCATCGTGGGAGAGGCGGCCGGCGCTCAGGCCGCGGTTCGGCCTGCCGGCGTGTACACCGCGACCGGCAGGACGATCGGGGTTGCGGCGGCTGGGCGGGGTCCTTGCTGGAGGTGGTTGAGGCGCTCGTCGGCCTCCGCCCGGAAGCGCTCCACGTTGCGAAGCTTGATGCTCTCGTAGCCGCGGATCAGGTCGGGCAGCTCGGCGATCGCGACGACCTGGTCGACGGTCTCAGGGCCCATGTGCTCGAGTGCGGCGTCGACGAGCTGCTGGTACTCGGCTGGCAGGGCACGTTCCAGGCGGCGGATCTCGGCGCGGCCGAAGGGGTCGAGACGGGTGCCGCGCAGGCGGCGCATCGGGCGGAGCGTGCGGAAGAGCAGTGGGGCAGAGCGGCCGAAGCGCAGTTTGCGATCGATGCCGACGGCGCGCAGCGCGGGCGGCTGGAGCAGGACCTGCACCTTGGCGCCCTCGCCGAACTCGGCCGCGACGCGTGCCCGCTCGACGGGGTCGAGGTGCAGGCGGGCGATCTCGTATTCGTCCTTGTAGGCGAGCAGCTTGTAGAGGTGCCGCGCGAAGGCCTCGGTGACGGGCGTCGGGCCTTCGCCGGTGCGGGCGCGCTCGCGGCGCTCAACTTCGGCCACCGCGCTGAGATAGCGGGCGGCGTAGCCCGCATCTTGGTAAGCGACCAGGTCGGCGGCGCGCTGCTCGATGAGGTCGCCCGTGCTCGCAGGACGCACCTCCTGCGCGTCCCCCGCCAGCGCCCGCTCGACCGCTTCGGCGTCGAGCGCCGCCGCGCGTCCCCACCGGAAGGCGGCGAGGTTGCGGTCGACGGCGACGCCGTTGAGCTCGATCGCGTGCTCGATCGCGTGCACGCTGAGCGGGAGGCAGCCGTGCTGGAAGGCGGCGCCGATCAGCAGCATGTTGGCCGGCATGTGGTCGTGGAAGAGCTGCTCGGCGAGCGCGCCGGCGTCGAGGAACAGATTCTGCGCCGCGACCGTCGAGCCATCGATGCGGGCCCGAGTGCGTGTCGCCGACGGAAAGCGCCGGGTGGCGTCGGCGACCATGTCGGCGGTTGGCGTCTGGTGCGTCGACACCACGGCGATCGTGCGCGACGGATCGGTGGCATCCAGCGCCGACGCCGTCGCCGCGCCGAGGAGGTCGAATCCGATGAGCACGTCGGCCCGGCCGCGGGTCGCGCGGATCTGGCCGGTGACGAGCGTCCGCGAGAGGCGGATGTCGCTGATGACCGGGCCGCCCTTCTGCGCCAAACCGGTCTGCTCCAGCCCGGCCGCAAAGCGCCCGTCGAGATGGGCCGCCATCTGGAGGATCTGCGAGATCGTCACCACGCCGGTGCCGCCGATCCCCGGCATGTGGATGAGCAGCTCGTCGCCGACCTTCAGCTCCGGCGGCGTGAGGGCCACGGGCGGGGCCGAGTCGCCCACGGCGCGGACCCGAGTCTCGCCCCGATCGCGGCCCTTGCTCCCGCGCCCCTTCACCCGACGCCCCTTGGTGGCGGCCGGCGTGACCATCAGGAACGACGGGCAATCACCCTTCACGCACGAGAGATCCTGGCTGCAGGAGGACTGGTCGATCTGGGTCTTGCGGCCATATTCGGTCTCAACGGGCAGGACGGCCTGGCACGTCGACTTCTCGCCGCAGTCGCCGCAGCCCTCGCAGACCCGCTCATTGATGTGGACGCGCTCGGCGGGCGCTGGCTTCGAGCCGCGGCGGCGCTCGCGCCGTAGCTCGATCGCGCACTGGTCGTCGTGGATGATCACCGTCACGCCGCCGAGCGCTGCGAGGTCTCGCTGGATCTCGGGCAGGTCGTCGCGATGGTGCACCGACGCGATCGCGTCGAGCCGCACACCGCGGTAGGCGCCCGGCTCGGGGGTCGTCACCACGATCCGGCGCACGCCCTCGAGCGCCAGCCAGTGCGTGAGCGCCGGGATCGCCAGCTGGCCCTGGGGCTGCTGGCCGCCCGTCATCGCGACGGCGTCGTTGTAGAGCAGCTTGTAGGTGATGTCTACGCCTGCGGCGACCGCGGCGCGGATCGCGAGCGACCCCGAGTGGTGGAAGGTGCCGTCGCCGAGGTTCTGGATGAAGTGCTGATCGCTGGTGAACGGCGCGAGGCCAAACCACTGCGCCCCCTCGCCACCCATCTGCGGCGAGCCGAGCAGCTGGCCGCGGCGCTCGCCATCGTCGAGGGCGACCATGATGTGGCATCCGATGCCGACCCCCACGAGCTGTGAGGGCTCGGCCCGCGTCGACGCGTTGTGGGGGCAGCCAGCGCAGAAGAATGGTTTGCGCGCCAGAGTGCCCGCCTGCGGTGCTCGCGAGGTCGGGCTCGCGAGCTGATTGACACGTGAGCGCGCGGGCTCCGGCAGGCCGTCGGTTCCGACGAGCCGACCCAGGGCCAGCGCCACGTCGTCGGCGGTGAGCATCCCGGCGGCCGAGAGCAGCGGCTGCCCCGACTGGTCGTGCTTGCCGACCACCGCCGGCTGCGCCGGCGCGCCATAGAGCGCCTCCTTGATGAGCGACTCGACGAACGGGAGCTTGTCCTCGACGACCAGGATCGTCTCCACGTCGCCGACGAGCTCGCGGACCTCCCGTGCGGCCAGCGGCCAGGGCATACGGAGCTGCACGATCCGGAGTCCCAGTGCGTCGGTGGCGGACTCGTCGAGCCCGAGATCGCCCAACGCCCGCAGGACGGCCTGGTGGCCGGCGCCGGCGGCGACGACCGCGAGGCGCGTCTGCCCGGCGCCGCGAACGATGCGGTTGAGCCCGGCCGCGCGGGAGTACTCGGCGACGCGCTCCAGGCGGGCCGTCATGAGGTCGAGTTCGGCGGCGACGTTGGTCGGCGGCAGCATCACCGGGGGTTTGAACCCCTCGCGCGCGGCCAGCGGCGGAATACGGTCGAAGAATCCGCCATCCAAGTCGACGATCGCCGAGGCGTCGGCGACGTCGGCCGTGATCTTCAGGCCCGTCCACAGTCCGCAATGCCGCGAGAGCGCGACGGCGTGCAGGCCGAGGTCGAGCAGCTCGCCCACGGTGCCCGGCGCGAGCACCGGCATCATCAGCGACCGGCACATCGGCTCGCTGGAACTCGGCACGGTGGAGGACTTGCTCGCCGGGTCGTCGCCGATCAGGGCGACGGCCCCGCCGAGGGGTGCCGTCCCGCTGACGTTGCCGTGGCGGATCGCGTCGGCCGCGCGGTCGAGTCCTGGTGCCTTCCCAAACCAGAAGCCGGTCACGCCATCGACGTGGCGGTGCTCGAGTTCGCCGAGCAGCTGCGTCCCGGCCACGGCGGTCGCTGCAAGCTCCTCGTTGAGTCCTGCCTGGAACACGACCCCAAGCGGATCCAGATGCCGCGCCGCGCGCTCGATCTCCAGGTCGAGGCCGCCAAGCGGCGACCCCTGGTACCCCGAGACGAACATCCCCGTCTTCAAGCCGCGCGCGAGGTCGAGCCGTCGCTGATCGAGCAGGAGCCGCACGATTGCCTGGATCCCAGACATCATGATCGGCCCGCTCGTCGCGACGTAACGGTCGTCGAGCCGGACGCCCGGGCGGGTGAGCGTTGGCGCGCTCACGCCGCGACCTCCTGGAGCGGACCCGCCTGCACTGGCGCAGCGGCGCCAGCCTGCAGGCGCTCGGCGGCGAGCGCCTTGGCGGCGTCGAGCGGTGTGCCGCCCGTGTCGTCGGCGCGCGTCAGCAGCTCGCCGACGCGTTGGCCGATCGCCGTGACCTCGGCATGCAGCCGCGCCGCGTTCCACCCCGCACGCAGCGCGTGAATGTGGATCACGCCACCTGCGTTGGCGACGAAATCCGGCACGTAGAGGATGCCTCGCTCGCGGAGCGCGCCCGCCAGCGCGTCGTCGGTCAACGTGTCGTTGGCGGCGCCCGCGACGATCCGGCATTGCAGCGATGCGATCTGCTCCGCGCCGATCACGCCCGCCGCGGCGCAGGGCGCGAACACGTCGCACTCTGTGTGGCAGACAGCCTCGGGGGCGACGACTTCGCCGCCCACCTCATGGGCCACCAGTGCGGCGCGTTCTGCGGCCACGTCGGCGATCAGCACCTGCGCGCCGTCGCTGGCGAGCTTCCACGCGAGATCCGCTCCGACGTGGCCGGCGCCCTGAATGAGCACGCGCACCCCGCGCAGATCGGTGCGGTGATCGAGGTGCCCGACCGACGCCTGGATCGCCGCGTGCACGCCGGTCGCCGTCCACGGTGAGGGGTCGTCGTCGGCACAGGACACCGTGGCGCCGCGCGTGCGCATGATCTGCAGATCGGCCGGGGTGGTGCCCATGTCGACGCCCGGCAGGTAGGCGCCGCCGAGGCGGGCGACGGCCTCGCCGAACGCGCCCATCAGTGCCACGCGATCGTGGGCGCCGGTGTCGAAGATGACGGACTTGCCTCCGCCGTAGGGCAGGCCGGCGACGGCGTTCTTGAGCGTCATCGCGGCTGCGAGCCGCTGCGCCTCGCGGGCGCCGTGCGCGTCGCTGGCATAGGCCTTGAGCCGCACGCCGCCGAGTGCCGGCCCCAGCGCGGTGCTGTCGATCGCGATGACCGCGCGGAGCCCCGCCGATGGATCCGAGCAGAAGACAAGCGTTTCGGAGGCCCACGGCGCAAAGGACGCGGCGACGGGTGTGGCGGTCATAGAGCCACGGAACTCCTCCCCGGACCGTGACGCAAGTCACACGCAGTCAACGGGCTTAGCGCGCAGGAATCCATCGGTCCAAGCCGAGCCTGACGCACGTTTCTTGCGTCTACGATCCCAGCATGCGCGGCATCAAGCTCGACGACATCGACCAGCAGATCCTCGACCTGCTCCAGCAGGATGCGCGCCGCACGATCGCCGACATCGCGGAGCGCGTGAACCTCTCGGCCGCGCCGGTGAAGCGACGGATCGACCGCCTGGAGGCCGACGGCGTGATCGCCGGCTACACCGCGGTGCTCAGTCCGGCGGCGCTGGGTAGGCGCGTGCACGCCTACGTGGAGCTGCGCTTCTCCGGCGACACCGACGTCGAGCACATCCTGCAGGTCGCGCAGAAGATCGACGCGGTGGAGCAGGTATCGATGACGGCCGGCGATCCGGATGCGCTCGTCGAGGTGTTCGTCGAGAGCGTCGATCAGCTCCAAGACGTGATCAACGAGCTGCGCCGCACCGCCGGCGTGATCGGCACGAAGACGCTCATGGTGCTCGGGTCGTGGCGCCGCGCGGCGTAAGGGAGGCCCCGGCGCTGCGGTTTTAGGTGGTGACCGGTAGCTCGAGTTGGTCGGCGGTGACGAGCAGCTCGGCGTAGACGTTTGGTTCGTCGAGTGGTTCGTCGAAGATGGACGTCAGCCGGCCCGCGGCGCGCTCGAAGACGGCGATGGCGTCTTCGCCGTTGTGGGCGCCGGTGAACAGCAGGCCGTGGAGGCCAGCCAGGGTGGGTGCGTCGTACCACCAGCGTGCCCAATCCTGTGTGACCTCCCGCTCCCCGTCCTGGCTGATCGCGGCCAACGTGCCGGCGGCGTTGGCCGCGCGGCCGCGGAGGTCAAGCAGCACCAGCTCCTGTTCGACCCTCAGGACGGCGAGGCGCGCCCCGGCGGTCTCGACGACCCAGTCGTCGCCGAAGCACTCGAGCACGCAGCACTCAAAGCTCTCGGCGGTGTAGAAGACACCCCGGTCGGGGTCATCCCATGCGTCCGGGAACGGGCCCGGACGCCGGTGGTGGTCGAAGCGTGCCCGGGGCCCGTTGAATCGGAAGCTTGCGGGAGTGACGCCCCAAGGGGCTGGCCAGAAGATCCGGCGCAGCAGTGTGTCGACGGGGAGCGACTCGATGCTGGCTCGAGCGATCGAGGTTGCCGGCGATGGGCCCGAGAGGACGAGGCGCCCGCCCGCGTTGGTTCGACGAGGGGTTGGCACGTCGACGACTACCCCGTGTGCGTCGCGCGTGCCTCGGCGATGGCCGCGTCGATGTCGCCGGCATGCAGCGCGTCGATCGGAGTCATGCCGTCGAGGGCGCGTTTGGGAGACACGAACCACGAGATCTTCCCGAGCTGCGTGGTGAGGCGGAGCTCGGCCAGTACCTCGGGCATTCCTTCGACGACGCCATCTGGCCCCTCGGCATCGAACTGCCAGATCGGGTAGCGCAGTCGCCCGCCGTCTTTGATTGCCAGCAGACTGCCCGCGGCGAGTCGGTCGTGGGCCGTTTGCCGCGAGGCGGCGCCGAGCAGCTCGATGACCTCCGTCGACGTCAGCGAATGCTCGAGCAGGGCGCGACGACGCGCAAACGCTCGCAGCAGGTTGTTGCGCTGGGCCGAGACCACCGCGGTGGCCGAGGCCCGCGCGCGACCGGTGACCGGAGAAATGGCTCCCACGCCGTCGTCTTCGACGCGTGCGGCCGTCTTGAGTAGCCCGCTGGTGGCGCCGACGAGCGCCTCGAGCTCTGCGGCCGGAAGGATCTCGGCCAGCTGGGCGTCGAGCTCGGCAAGTTCCTGGCTTGCCGCCTTGCGGCTACGCGGTGCCACGGTGACCGGCCAGTGGAGTTCTCGGCGCAGATCGCATAACGTCTTGGTAAGAGTTGCAAGAAGAATCGGCAATGTCCAGTTCGGCAAACACCTGTGAGCCCGTCGCCTGAGGAGACACCGCATGACGAACTTTCAAGCGGTCTATTACCGGGATGCGTCTGGGCGCGAGCCGGTAGCCGACTTCATCGACACCATCCCTGCGAAGGGCCGCGCCGCACTCAAGGGGCAAATGGGGCGCCTCAATCTGTTGGACGACACCGTTCCGCATCTGCCATATCCGCACAGCAGTCAGGTCCGAGGTGAGGTGCGAGAGTTGCGATGCCACTGGGGCAGTAAGCACGTGCGAATCCTCTACGCGAGGTCGGGCCGACTGCTGATTCTGCTGCACGCCTTCCACAAGGCCGGGCAGCGGACGCCGGAGTCGGAGATCGAGATTGCAGAGACGCATTGGGACGACTTCAAGCAACGCATGAATGCGCGCTCCCGACAACCCCCTAGGGCCGCGGGCCACGACGCGCCATGATGCGCGGCCGGTGATTGGGCTCACTCGGAGACCCGCGAAATCCGATTCAAGTCGGCGGCCTGTTGCCCCGATATAGCACTAGTGCTATCGTCGATCCCATTGTGCTTCTCCGCGACGCGCACCGTTCTTCCTCCCACTGCTCCTTGATGAGGCCTCGCCATGCCTACTGCTCAGCCTGCTCGCCCCGACGCCGTATTGGCACGTGGGGCCGAACAGGAACCCTTCGGGCGCAGCGTCGCTGAACACGCTGCCACCGATCCGGCGGAGCGTGCCGAGCTCGAGCGCCTGGCGGCATTTGAGGAGCTCGCGCGGCTCGTCATCGTGCGGCGGGCCCAGCTCGGGTTGTCGCAGGCCGATCTTGCTCGCCGCATGGACTCGTCGCAGTCCGTCGTCTCCCGGATCGAGAGCGGGCAGCACCCCACGAACACCGCCACCCTCAAGAAGGTTGCCGAAGCGCTGGAGGGTCGCGCCGTAGTCGGCTTTCAATTCGGCACCAAGGCTGACGATCCGAGCATCGTTTCGTTGTGACACGCCGCAAATCGGTGTGACAGCACCCGAGCGGCGAGTCATTGAAATTCTGACCACGAGGTGCGCGGCGGGCTTATGATCAGCCCTCGGCTGCTGGTCACGTGTTCGACGACGTGGTGAGTTGCCAGATGTTCCGTGAACGACGACGAACTCCTCAGAAGCCTCGAATATGGCAGGCCCGCGGAGATGCGGATCCTGGCTGCGCAGGCGCTGAGCGGCCGCACGTCGCCCGCCGTGATCGGCGGGCTCACGCGCGGCCTGGGCGATCCCACACCCGAGGTTCGGGTCGCCGTGGCGCAGGCCCTCGCCAGCTCCTCGGCGAACCTGCTGCGAGGAGCCGCAGAGACGCTCTTGAACGACTCGGCCGTTCCCGCGGTCTCCGGGGTCGAGCTGCTCGGCAGCATGATGAGCGCGGCGGGGCTCGCGCTGTGGCAGTCGATCACTGACTCCGGCGACCCCAAGGCGCGGACGCGGGCGGCCGAGATCATCCTGGGCATGCCCCACGAGCAGACCCTCGCGTTCCTGCGCGACGCGCTCGACGCTGACGGGCCCGAAGCCGTCACGGCGGCCTGCGTCCTTGCGCCGCTCGGCGACGATCGCGCCACCGACCTCCTGTTCTTCACGATCGCCGACGACGCAGCGTCGGACGAGGCCCGCCGGTTCTGCGCGCGAGCGATGCTCGACTGCCGCACGCCGACGACCAGTCATGCGGTCGCCGAGGTACTGCGCGATGACCGACTGGTGCTCGCATGGCACTCCGAGGACTCCGTCGCGACGGCGGATCTGGTCGACGACGCCGTCGCGAGCGACTACGCCCCGCTGCGCTCGGCCGGCTCGGCGGCCCTCGACTTGATCGTCGGGCACATCGAACAGACCCATGACGACGACCTCGAGCACGCACTCGGCGCGCTCATCTCGGTCGCCGACCACGATGCCCGGGTCCGGGGAGGGCAGGCGATTCTTGCTCTCGGTGCCGACGAGACCTTGGACGCGCTGGCGGAGCTAGTCGACGAGCATTTCGACGACCCGGCCGTCCAGCTCGCGGAGGTGGCGTCGATCCTGGGGGAGTTCGTCGGCCAGGGTGCGCTGCCGATCCTGTTGCGTCTCGCGGTGCATGGCGACTGGTACACCGGCCAGTTCGCTATCCAGAGCATCGGTAAGGGCGGCGACCCTGCGGCGGCCCCACTGCTCTACAAGATCGCCAGCGATGAGGAGGCGCGGCCGGAGCTTCGGCGCGCGGCGCTGCTGGCGATTGCCAGGCTGCGTCCCCAGGACGGGGGGGTACTCGAGGCGCTGCTGATCTGCGTCCTTGGCGACCCTGGCGATTCCGTCGGGCCCGATGAGCCGATCTATCGGTTGGCGGGCCGCGTGTTGGCTGAGTTCAAGCTCAGCGAAGCGGTCGATCCCCTTCGCGACGCCCTGGCCGACGACCGGCCGGCCGTTCGGCGGTCGGCGGCTTGGGCACTGGGCGAACTCGCGGCGGTCGAGAGTCTCTCGGATCTCATCACGCTGCTTGAGCACGACGACGAGGTCGTGGTCCGGCAGGCGAGCGCGTGGGCACTGGGTCGGTTGGGGGCCACCGACGAGTCGGTGTCGGCACTCTCAGCTGCGCTGGGCGACGAGCCACCAGTCTGCGATCAGGCAGCCCTCTCGCTCGGGATGCTGCGAGTCGAAGACGCAGGACAAGCGCTGCGGCTCGCGCTGGACAAGCCGCAGCCCGGTTACGTGCAGGATCGGCTGGTCTGGGCGCTCGGAGAACTCAAGGATGAGGCGGCGGTTGCAGAGCTGCTGCGCCTGCTGGTCGCGGGAGAGTCCGTAGTGCGTCGTCGGTCTGCCGAGGCCCTCGGGCGGATCGGGGCGTCCGCTGCCGGTCCAGACCTGTGCAAGCGGGTGGGTGTTGAGACGGATCCCGAGGTCCGCACCGCGGTCATCCACGCCCTTGGCGAGCTGGCGTGGGTCGACGCGAAGCGGTCGCTGGAGCGCGCCGCTCGAGACACCCAGTCGCCCGCCGTACGTCGCGCGGCTGTTCAGGTGCTGGGCAGGATCGGCGATGACGATTCGCTGCGCCTCCTGCAGACCATCGCGCACGCCGATCGAGACGTGACGGTGAGCGATGCTGCTCGCGCCGCGATGGCGCGGCTCCTCGACCAGCACGCTCTTCGAGACGATTCAGACTGGGACGACGGAGAGGCCGCGGCGTGACGCCGACGGCGTAGTGGCGCGCTTCACCCTGCAGCAGTAGCCTCGCCCGATGCACACGAAACGTGGTCTTTGGACGTCCCCTGGGACCGCGCGAGGAATGGTGGGTGCGCTGATCGCGCTCTGCATGGCGCTCGTCGCCGTTGCCATCCCGGCGTCGGCGCAGGCCGCCAGCTCGGTGACGCTCAAGTCGGTCGGGGCGAAGAAAAAGCCGTCGTCGCTCGTCACCTTCACGGGCACCGCCGGCAAGCGCGCCAGCGGCAAAGTGAGCATTGAGCGCAAGAGCGGCAAGGGCTGGAAGTCGATTGCCAGTGGACGCACCGGCGCCAAGGGGCGCTTTTCGCTGACGTGGATCACGCCGTCATCCAAGAGCAGCGTCACCGTGCGCGCCAAGCTCGGTGGCCAACGCTCGAAGCCCAGGTCGTTCCGGATCCTCGCGCCGGCCAAGGGCGCGCCGAAGGTGAAAGTTTCGCCGCTGACGCGCATCATTAGCCCGGCCGTCGTGGAGTCGGTGCCCGCCGCCGGCCAGCCTGGTTCGGTCACGTATGCAGGCGGCAACGACGCGAAGGTCGGCCAGATCATGGTCGTCGGCCAAGGCGAGGCCACGCCTGAAGGCTTCCTCGGCAAGGTCACCGATGTGGAACGCAAGGACGGCGAGACGATCGTCGACACCGTGCCCGCCACGCTCCTGCAGGCCGTCCCCGAAGGCTCGATGGATCTCGTCGCGCAGTCGGTGAAGGCCGCGCGCGCGGGTGCCCTGGCGAAGTCGTCGGTCACATGCGAAGGCGCCGTCGGCGCGTCGATCACGCATAGCGTCGACTTCTCCTCGGGCCTGCAGCTCAAGGGCGACTGGTCGGTGCTCAAGGGTGGCCTGCAGAGCGCGAGCCTCACCGCCGACGCCAGCGTCGACGCTTCGGTCCAGGCGATCATCGGCGCGGCGGGCTCCTGCTCGCTGGCCAAGCGCTCGCTGCTGAGCGTCAAAGGCCCGAGCATCAGCGGATTCGTCGGCCCGGTGCCGGTCGTCATGACCTCCAAGCTCACCGTCTACCTCGACGCCAGTGCCTCGGCGCAGGCGCAGCTCACCACCGGTGCCAGCGCCGGATTCTCGGCCTCGGCCGGCGTCGCGTGGACCAAGGCCGGCGGCTTCCAGGGCGTGCAGAGCTTCACGCCGAAGTTCGGCTTCGACGCGCCGACGCTGTCCGCTGGCGCAAGCGCCGCGATCAACGTGACGCCGACGGTCGACGTCCTCCTCTACGGCATCGTCGGCCCCCGAGTGGCGCTGCGCACCGGCGTTGCCTTCGCCGCCGACACCACCGCGAACCCGTGGTGGACCCTCGACGTGCCGGTCGACCTGACCGCCAGCATCTCGATCGCTCCGCTGAACCTCACGAGCCCCGAGCTGCACGTCTACCAGCGCAGCTTCCCGCTTGCTGACGCCGGCGGCCCGCTGCTGGCACCGGGCGAGACGCCGCCCCCGCCGGTGGTCGTCAACAACGTCGCGACCCCGTCGACGAGCCTCGCGGCCGGCTACGGCCAGTCGTGCGCGCTGCGGCCTGCCACGGGCGGCGTCGCCTGCTGGGGCCTCAACACCCACGGCCAGCTCGGCAACGGCAACAAGAACGCGAGCCCAGTACCGGTCGCCGTCAGCGGCATCACCGACGCCGCCACGGTCGTCGCCGGCCACGACCATACGTGCGCCCTGCGCAAAGCCGGCGGCGTGCTCTGCTGGGGCTCCAACGCCTCCGGCGAGCTCGGCAACCCGGCGGCAGGCGACCAGACCACGCCGGTGGCCGTCACCGGCATCACCGATGCAACGGCCATCGCCGCAGGCGATTCCCACGCCTGCGCCGTGCTGTCGACGCGGCGAGTGAAGTGCTGGGGCGCCAATGGTGAGGCGCAGCTCGGCGACGGGAGCAAGTCCCCGAGCACGTCGCCGGTGGCCGTCAGCGGCATCACCAACGCCGTCGCGGTCGGCGCCGGCACCGGGCACACCTGTGCGGTGCTGGCCACCGGCAGCGTGAGCTGCTGGGGCAGGAACACCAGCGGCGAGCTCGGGGTCGGCAACACCAATCCGACCACCGCGGTGGTCGCCGTGCAGGGGATCACCAACGCCATCTCGGTCTCGGCTGGTGTGGGCCACACCTGCGCGTTGCTGGCGAGCGGGGGCGTCTCCTGCTGGGGCGTCAACTTCCACGGTCAGCTCGGCGATGGCACCAAGGCCGACAAGGGCACTCCGGTGCCCGTGAGCGGCATCTCGAATGCCGTCTCCATGTCGACCGATTACACCCACGGCTGCGCGGCGCTGGCGACCGGCACCGTGAAGTGCTGGGGCTGGAACGAGTACGGCCAGATCGGTGACGGCGGCCCAAGCGGCGCCCCAGCCGGCCCAACCACCGTGCGCGCGGCGCCGGCCACGGTGAGCGGCATCGCGAACGCGACCGCGACGACTACCGGGTTCCAGCACTCCTGTGCGCTGCTGAACACCGGCGGCCTGAAGTGCTGGGGCTTCGGCCAGGACGGCGAAATGGGCGACGGCTTCAACCAGAACCGCTTCACGCCGGTCAACGTGACCGGGCTGCCGTAAGGCGATCCCGCTCAGCTGATCTGGGCCCGGTGGGTGGTCGGCGTTCGGCGGCTTAGCCGTCGACGTCGACCGCCACTTGGAGCCCGCAGCCGAACCACTGCACGTGCTCGAGCACCATGTCGAGCTCGACCGTGAACCGGCCGATCCGATCTGGGGCCGCCACGTGCACCGGGACGATCGCCTCGGCACCGACGGGCACGTCACACGGCAGCGCCGCCCGCGCCTCTGGCGGCAGGTCCTCGCCCTGCCAGCGCATCCCGAGACGGAACGGAGGTAGGCCGTCCATGCCCCACGTCCACGGCTCGGGGCCGTCGTTGCGCACGCGGGCGTAGATCGTCCGGGGCTGGCCGCGCTGCATCTGCACCGGCCCGGCGTCGAGCAGCGTGATCGCGCAGCGCAGCCCAGGGCCGCCGGCGAGGCGCTGGCTCCACAGCGGATCGATCACGTCGCGCCCAGCCACCGCGATCGTTGGTGCCGGGAGCAGCTCGCCACTGGCGTGCAGCACCGCGTCGATCCGGGCCCGATCGGCAGCTGGCACCGCGGTCGTCGCCGGCGGCTGCGGCCGGTCCTCAGGGAGGTAGTACGCGGCGTTGAGTTCGCCGCCGCCCTGTGCCTGCAGGCCGCCTCGCGCTGCGACGTTGGTCGCGACCTTCGCGCGCCGGGCCTCCACACCCGAGGTGAGCAGGCTCAGATGCCAGATCGGCAGGTCGAGGAAGCGGGACGGCGAGGCCGGGACGGCAAGCTCGTGCTGCAGGCCGCGGAAGCGCAACGTCCCGTCGTTGCGCATCAGGCGCGTCTGAAAGTCCGGGTACCACGGCGCGCCCGAGAGCCAGCGGGCGCTGTCTGGCCACAGCCAACGCAAGGTGAACGACACCTGCTGCGCGTCGCGTCGCGCCGTCAGCTCGGGCAGCGCGGCCAAGAGATCCCCCGAGACGACCTCGTCGCCGGCGAGCAGCAGGATCCAGTCGCCGCGGCACTGCGCGTGGAGCCAGCTCAGGGCACTGTGGCGCGGCCCGCGTTCAAAGCGCAGCACCCGGTCTGCGATGGCGGCGTAGTGGCCGAGGTGTTCCTGCGGCGCCGCGGCGTCGGCGGCGACGATGATCTCGTCGGCGACCGGCCGCAGCGGCTCGAGCAGCGCCCGGACCCGAGGGCCGGGATCGCGCGTGGGGCAGAGGACCGTCAGGCTCATGCGCGCGGTGGCGCCGTCGGCACCACACGTGCTGGAACCCCCATCGCGAGCGCGCCGCGGGGGACCGACGCCGTGACCACGGCTCCCGCCCCGACCACGGCGTCCTCGCCGACCTCGACCCCGGGCAGGAACGTCACGCCGCTCCCGATCCGGCAGCCGCGTCGCAGCGTGACGCCCTGCATCGGGACGCCGGTACCAGGCGCCATCGCGTTGGTGTCGGTCGTGCTCACGTTCACGCCGATGAACACCGACTCCTCGACGATCGTCGTCGGCGCCAGCACGGCGTTGTTGCGGATCGTTGAGCCCGCGCCGATCGGCACGCCGAAGCCGATCGCCACGCCGTGGCCGAGCACGCAGCCGGCCCCGATGGTCGAGCCCTCGCGAATGAAGGCGTGGTCGCCGATCACCGCACCCGCGCCGACGCTCGCGCCGTCGCAGAGCACCGCGCCGGCACCCACGAGGACGCCGTCGCCGAGCACGGTGCGTCCGCCGGCGTCGTCGGGCGCACGAGACGTCGGGTGGCGCAGCGGCTGCTTGCCGAGCACGGCGCCGTCCTGGATCACGCAGCCCGCGCCAAGTTCGACGCCCGCATGCAAGACGACATTGACGCCGATGACGACGTCGTCGGGAATCTTCACGCCGTCGGCGACGTAGAGACCTGGGGCGCGGCCGGACGATCGGACGGGCGAGGCCGCGGGGGTGATCACTCCCTTACTCCATCTTCCGGAGTGCGCCGTGTCAAGGGTGGTCAGCGTTTCTGGCATGGGGATTCGCTCGAGGCCGCTCCGGCGTCAGTCCGTAGCGTCCAGCGCCCGCCGCATCAGTGCAAACTCCATGGTCTGGTCGGCCAGCCGGCGGATCGGGTCGCGGGCGTCGCCTAGGCCACCGTCGCTCAGGTTCTGGGCGACGCCCGTTGGGGTCGGCCAGCCCTGGAGCGCGTGGACCATCAGGCGCAGCGCCAGCAGCGTTGAGTGCGGGCCCTGCCAACCGTCGCCGGTGGCGATGCAGCCGACGGGCAGCCCGCGCAAGTACGGCCGTGGGCTTTTGGCCGTCAGCTCCAGGTAGTCGAGCGCGTTCTTCAGCAGGCCCGACACGCCGCCGTGGTAGCTCGGCGAGCAGAGGATGACGCCCTCGGCCTCGCCTACGGCCTCGATCAGCCAGCGCGCCTTCGTCTCCGGCTCCACCTCGTCGTCGAAATTGCTCAAGATCAGTCGGCTGCCAGGGATCAGCTGCGTGCGGCCACCGAGTTCCTCGACCCGCTCCAGCGCGATCCGCAGCGCCTGCTCATTGGCTGAGCCGAAGCGCATCGCCCCGCTGATGCCGAGGATGAGCGGTGCGTCGCCGCGGGCTGAGAAAGGCGCCATCGAGCCATCGTACGCGGCATGGTTCGAGGGCTCGCCGACGCCCATCCGAGGTGGACGGCCCCGTCCGGAACCGCATTCGGTAATCAAGATTCCCTGGCGTTACGTTCGGAATGTCCCGCTCGACTCGACGTCCCAGGAGTCCCCGATGCCCACCCTGTTCCCGCGCGGAGCGCTGCTCGCGCTCGGCGCCGCCGCCTTGGCCGCGCCTGCGGCCAGCCACGCCGATCCAGCCCCGCCACCCACCGCGCCACCGGCGGCCGCGGCCAACACCTACGAGCAGATCTCGCGGGCGTCTGGCCCTGCTGGCCTCGCGAAGCTCGACACGCTCACCACGCCGGAGCCGAGCTTCGCGAGCGATCTCGGGCTCACCGGCGCGTTCACCGAGACGCGCAGCAACTTCAACCTTGGCTTCGTCGCGCCGACGGCCACGCTGCGCAACACCGTCACGAACCAGACCCGCAACCTGGGTCCCGCCGTCGGCCAGCTGATGGCGACCGACCGCTTCGAGCAGGTCGGACTGTTTCGCCGGGCAGAGGTCGTCAGCCAGTACGAGTGGAAGACGACGTACGCCGTCGGCCGCCTCGACGGCACCCATCTGCGCGACCTTCCGATCGAGTCGGTCAGCGAGCCGGTCGTGCTGTCGGGCAACGGGAAGTTCGTCGTCACGAGCGACCGCAACGGCCTGCGGCGCTACAGCCTGGCCACCGGCGAGTGGACCCAGATCGCACCGCTCGGCGCCATCGGTCTTCGCAGTGTGAGCGACGACGGGCAGACGATCGCCGCCGTCGACCTCAACCTAGAGGCGCAGCGCATCGACGCCGTCCTCTACCGCGGCACCCAGAAGACCACGCTCGTGGAGGCCTACGACTACCGCGGACCCGGCACCGAGCCGCAGATCAGCGCCGACGGCTCGACGGTGTTCACCACGAAGGCCGCAGGCGACTGGCCGGAGCGCACGACGATCACAGCTCGCCGCCTCGGCACCGGGGAGAGCTTCACCACCGAGGTGCCGTTCGAAGAGACGTGGAACGCCCGGCCGCTCTGGATCTCGCCGAGCGGTGATCGCATCGCCTACGCCCTCAACTACCAAGACACCTACGCCAGCGAGCCGAAGCCCGCCCAGGTGTGGACGGTCGGCGGAGCATGGAGCCCGTTCGGTGGCGCCTTCTCCACCAGCCTGCGCAGCGTCGACGGCACTGATCCAGAGTCGGTGATCTCCCGCAACGGGCGCTTCGCGGCCGTCGCCTACAACGACCAGGTCGCGCTCGTCAGCCTGAGTGGTCGCCCACTTGCCGGCAACGCGGCTGGCCGCGAAGGGCTCTCGGCGTCAAGCTACGTCGACACGCCCGGTCTCGATTACTGCGGTTTCGGCTGGAGCTCGAGCTTCAACGGCGCGTTCGTGCGCCCCGCGCCGTGGGTCCCGGCGCCGCGCAAGGCCCGGATCATCGTGAGCAACGGCAGCGCGGTCCTGGCCGACGCATCGTGGACGACCCCCGCCTCCGGGCCTGGCGGCGTTGCCGGCGAGTACGACTTCATCAACGTCCAGTTCCCGCTGGGCACGGCGCACACCCGGAACCTCGCGTTCTCGGTCGTCGACGGCTACGGGCGCACCGTGAGCGAGCGCCTCTCGGCGACCGTGACGTGCGGCGCGCCGAGCGCCGGCTAAGCGCAGCCGTCGCGGAGCCCAGGGCTGGTCGGAGCGATCCGGCCGGCCCGGGGCAGCGCGCCCGCGCTAGTTCAGGTGCGGCGCGAGCCACTCCTCAAGGACCGGTGCGGGTGCGGCGCCGACGAAACGGTCGGCCTCCTTGCCGTCTTTGAAGAGCACGAGCAGCGGGATGCTCTGGGCCCCGAAGCGCTCGGCGGGCGAGGGGTGGGCGTCGACGTCGAGCTTCGCGACCTTCAGGTGGCCGGCGTGCTTGGTGGCCAAGGTCTGCAAGACCGGCGCGACCATGCGGCAGGGGCCGCACCACGCCGCCCAGAAGTCGACGATCACCGGCACCGACGCCGTGACCTCGGCATCGAAGCTCTCCGTGGTCGCGTCGACGAGCCACGGCAGCATCGCCTGGCACTTCGCGCAGCGGGGCGTGCCGCTGGCCACCGCACCCACGCGGTTCGCGGCGTTGCAGTTCGGGCAGCGGATGATCGACGACGGCGCCATGTGACCAGCCTAACCCTCAGCGTGCAGGGGTTGGCCCAGACTGGCCTGCCACCCCCAAGCTGCCGGTACGCTCCGACCATCTCCACGACCCCGCACGACCCAGCGAGCCACCAAGCCAAGGCGCCCACCGAGCGCCTCGGTTCGAACGTCATCGTCGAAGGTTCCTGGGGTTTTGAACGGTCCGAGCGGATCCTGATTCTCAACGCTGGCGGCACGATCGGCATGGGGCCGGGCGAGGGCGGTGCGCTGGCGCCGCTGCCCGTCGCCGAACTCGTGGCCCATGCGCGCCCGCGTGACGACTCCGGATTTGGCGTCACCTTCGCGTCGTTCCGGCGCCCGCTGGACTCCTCCCGCATGCGCCCCGGCGACTGGGTGTCGATCGCCGACGCGATCGTTGCGCTCGCCCCCGGCCACACGGGGATCGTCGTGCTCCACGGCACCGACACGCTCGCCTACACGGCCTCGGCGCTGAGTTTCATGCTCGCGGGCGTCGACCGGCCGATCGTGCTCACCGGGGCGCAGCGCCCAATCGCTGAGCCGCGCTCCGACGCTCCACAGAACCTCACGACGGCCTGCATGATCGCCTCGCCGTGGACGCACCAGCTGCCGGTCGTCCCGGAGGTCTGCATCTGGTTCTACGACCACCTCCTGCGCGGTAACCGCACCACGAAGGTCGACGCCGACAGCTACGACGGCTTCGCCTCGCCCAACCTGCCCGTCCTCGGCCAGGCCGGCGTCACGCTGAAGATCGACGGGCCACGAATGCTGCCGGCGCGGCACGGGCCGTTGCGCCGGATCGCCGGCGTCTGCACCGATGTCGCCGCGGTGCGCCTGCATCCGGCGCTCGACGCCGTCGCGCTCGACGCCATCCTCTCGCGGCCCGGACTGCGCGGCGCCGTGGTCGAGGCCTACGGCTCCGGCAACGGCCCCACCGAACCGGACTTCCTGGCGGTCCTCAGTCGCGCCGCCGATGCCGGCGTGGTGATCGTGATCACCACCCAGTGCGGCGGAGGAACCGTCCGCGAGGGCCACTACGCCGCCGGCGCCGAACTCTTCCGGACCGGCGCGATCTCCGGCCTCGACCTCACCTTCGAGAGCGCGATCACCAAGCTCATGGTGCTGCTTGATCAGCACCCCAACGATCGCGTCCGTGAGCTGATGGTCGTGCCGCAGGCCGGCGAGCTGACGCCGCTCGCCTGAGGCGAGCAGCGCCTGAGGCGCCGCGGGCTCGTGGGTAGCGGCTCAGGTCGTGGCGGCGATCAGCGCGTTGATCTGGGCGGCGAGCTCGGGGCCAGCGTCTTCTTGGAGGAAGTGCCCGCCGTGGGTGGTGGTGTGCGGCTGGCCGGCGGCACCCGGCACATGCCGCTGGAACGCCTTGTGCCCGCCGCGCATGATCGGGTCTCGGTCGCTGAAGACCGTCAAGAGTGGTTTGTCCCAGCGGCCGAGTACCTCCCACGCGGCCCGGTTTGCCGGGATCGCCGGATCGCGTTCGTTCAGCGGCACGAGCGCGGGGAATGCCCGCGCACCGGCTTTGGACGCGGGGGCCCTGAACGGTGCGTCGTAGGCGGCCCGCTCACCGGGGGTTAGCTTGCGCAAGCTCCCGGCGTTGACGATTCGGCCCGTCGGGAAGACCGGGCTGTAGATCGCGAACGTGCGCCACGCCAAAAACGCGGCGACGTTGGCTCGCGTCGGGCGCGCCCCCGAGCTGGCGATCGGAAGCGCGCCGTTGCCGACCACAATCCGCGCGAAGCGATCGGAGTGCTCCGCGGCCACTCGCAGGCCGATCAACGCGCCCCAGTCCTGGCAGAACAGGGTGATGTTGGTGAGGTCCAGCTGGCCCACCAGCTCGGTGATCCAGTCGACGTGGCGCTGGTAGCTGTAGTCGCCGCGCGAGCTCGGCTTGTCTGACTTGCCAAAGCCGATCAGATCGGGCGCGATCACCCGGTGCCCGGCGGCAGCGCAGACCGGAATCATGTGGCGGTAGAGGTACGACCACGTTGGCTCGCCGTGGAGCATCAGCACCGGCGCCGCCCCGCGGTCTCCCTCATCCACGTAGTGCATCCGCAGGCCGCCGCCGAGTTCCGCGTAGTGCGGCGCAAACGGATAGTCCGGCAGGCCGTCGAACGCCGAGTCAGGGGTGCGGGTGATCTGCATGGTCCCTTTCTAGCGCCGCGGCGTTCGCTTCACGATGCACCCGTTATCTTCCGCAGCATGCGCCGCCCCCAATCAGCACTGTGTTCTTGCGTCTCGGCGGTGCTGGCAGCTGCCGTCCTCGCGCTCGTTCCGTCGGTCGCTACGGCCGCGACGACGGTGTCGAAGGTCGGCTCGGTCGTGACGATCACCGGCGATGACACCGCGAGCCGTCTCGTCGCACCGTTTGACTCGACCGACACGGCGATCCAGGACGAGCTGCCCGGCGGGATCGTGACGCCCGGCCCCGGGTGCTTCCAGGACGGCCCTGACCAGGTGGCGTGCGGCATCTTTGCCGCGACCGACACGATCGTCGCGAACCTCGGCGGCGGCGACGACTACTACAAGCGGGCGATCACGATCGACGTCGCGCAGACGATCGACGCCGGCCCGGGCAACGACACCATCGAGACCGGCAACGGCAAGGACACCGTCCGTGGTGGCACGGGCAACGACGACCTTGCCGGCGGCCGTGGCGACGACACCGTCGACGGCGGCGACGGCGACGACAAGGTCGACGGCTGGGATGGCAGCGACACCGTGATCGGCGGCGCTGGCCGGGACAACCTCCTCGGTGACGGCGGCACCCTCTACGCGGGCGGCAACGACAAGCTCTTCGCCCGCGACGGCGAGCCCGATTCCGTGGACTGCGGCGGCGGCGCCGATGCCGCCGAGGTCGATACCGCCGACGTCGTCAGCGCCTGCACCAGCGTCGACCGCACCGCGCAAAACGCCCCGGGAACGACCCCGGGCACCCCGCCCAGCGGCCCCGGCGCGACCCCTCCCAGCGCCTCCTCAGAGCTGACGCTTGCCGGTGGCGTGACCAAGCTGCAGACGCCGCGCGCGCTGGCCAAGGGCAAGAAGATCACCCTCACGCTCACGGCCAACGCCACCTGCACCGGAGCGATCGCCATCGCCGTCAGCAAGCGCGAGGCCAAGCGCCTGAAGCTCGGCAAGAAGGAGCTGACGCTGGGAACCAGCAAGGCGATCACCTTCAAGGCCGGAGCCGCGACCGAGATCGGCGTCGCCGTCGACCGCAAATACCGCGCCAAGCTCGCCAGGGCCAGCAAGCTCAAGACCTCGCTGGCGATCGTCTGCACCGACGCCGCCGAGCGCAGCTACCTCGGCGGCCTGGAACTCGAGCTGAAGAAGTAGCTTCCCGCGTCGGGCTACCGCTTGATCGCGAACGTCCTGGTGACGGCCGAGCTGGAGTTTCCGGCGACGTCGGTCGCGGCGGCCGACAGGCGGTAGTTCCCAGGGCGCAGCGCGCGCTTGGCCGTGCGACGCCCGCTGAAGGGCATCCGCACGTCGCCGGCCTTCACGCCGCGGACGGTGGCCTTTCCGATCTCGGCCCACCGCTTGCACGGTTTGCGACTGCGGTTGCGTGACGTGGTTGGCACGCAGCTCGTCCCGACCTTGCGGCCCGTCACGCGCGCCTGGAAGCCGAAGCGCACGTCGCTGGCCTCCGACAGGGTGAAGCTCACGGTCGAGCCCGTCTTCTTGGCCGCCGTCGACGGGAACGGCGCTCCGCGTTTGGCGGCGCGGAAGCGGGCGGGCGTGAGCCGCAGCTCTCCCACGCTTGGCGCGGTCACGTCGAGCGGCTCGGGCTCGGTCCCGAAGGAGTTCGGGACGCCGTCGATGGCGAGTCGCAGCGTGTGGCCGAGCCCCGTGGCGGAGCGAGCTCGTCCCACGTAGATGAGGTACTCGCGGGCATAGGTGTCGGCGGAGATCAGTCCGCCTTCTCCCGGTTTGGAACAGGCCCAGAGGGTCGGGGCGCCGGTGGAGATGTCGAAGACCGCCACAGCGGCTTCGAAGTCCGATCCGCGCGGGTCGATCACCAGCGGGCCGCGGTCGACGAGCACCACAAACCAAACGCCGCGCGTGGCCGAGAGCGTGGTCGGGCAGGCCGGAGGCTCGTCGGTGGCGTCGGTGGCGTAGGCATTGTCGACGACGGTGGTCGTCCGCGGCTGGATCCGCGCCGGACTGGCCCGACGGTCGCCAGCTGGCGGCGTTGGCGGGCCACCCGGGACGAGTTCGGCCTGCCAGGTGAAGCCTGCGCCGTCGGTGATCCCGTCGTTGACCAATGGCAGCACGACGTCGGTCACGCTGGCCACGTCAAGCGACACCGTCCCGGAGTAGGTGCCGGGTGCGGTCGCCGGCAGCACGGCGATCTGGCGCGGCTGGTCGCTGCCGACGCCGGAGAGCACACGAATCGGCGCGGCCGGGGTCCCCGGCCGCGTGACCGTCAGGCGCACGGCATCGCCAGCGGCGGCTGGCCCGGCGAGGCGCAGGCGCAGGTAACGAGTCGCCAGGTGGTCGATGACGACGGGTTGCACGCCGCTTGAGGGGGTATCGCGCGTCAGCGTCACGTCGGTGGCCGCAGGCACCTCGTACTGGTACATCGTGCTGATCGCCGAGGTGACCCAGCCCTTCGGGTTCCACAGCGCCGCCGCATAGTCCGCAAACATCGAGCCGAGCGTCTCGTCACCAGGCTCGGCCGCGATCGCGTGCTCAAGGAGCTGGCGGTCGAGGGCGGGGGTCGTAACGTCGCACGGGCACTCGGTCCGTAGGCGCATCCAGAGGCGGTCCATGAAGCCCACTCCGAATCGCTCGGTGAGGCGCTGCAGGAACGGCCATTGGCGGTAGCCGTTGCCGCATTTCTCACCGTTCCACTCGCCATATGTGCAGTCGAGTGGCAGCCACGGCACGCTGAAGTTGTTGTCTCCTGGGTCGACGTCCGCCAACCCCTGCTCCGCAGCCCAGTTGGCCGAACTCTCGGTGAGCAGGCCGACGGTGGAGAGGTAGGCGTCTTGGATCACGTGCATGAACTCGTGGGCGGCGCGGAATCGAAACCCGCTTCGGGTGAGGTCGGGCGTCATGTAGAGGTAGCCGCTGTCGACGAGCGGGTCCGGGAAGCTGCGGTGATCGCCGACCTCCAAGCCTCCGGTGAAGTCCGGCAGGGAGGTCGGGGCCATCAGGTAGACGTCGGTTCGGCCGTCGCCACCCAGCGGCGCGTCGTTGACGGGCGCGCGGAGTCCGGCGTTGGGTATGCCGCCACCACCAGCGACCAGGCGGGCATACGACTCCTCGAAGTCAGCGAGGCCAGCCGTCGCATACTCCGTCGACGCCGTGGCCGGGTAGTAGTGCACGACGAAATGCGTCCCGGAGACCTGTGCGGGCAGGATCGGCCGCGCCGCATCTGCCGTCGACGGCCCAGCGAAGAGCGCCGCCACGGCGAGGACCGGCCACCAACGTCGAATGCCCATGCGCCGAAGCTATGGGCAGCGCTGCACCTGCGCGTGGGTAGTTCGCCGAGCGCTCGGCGGGAACCTCCGCGGAGCTGCCCGGCGAGCCGAAGAGGACGGGGTCGTCCGGCGCAGGGTGGGTGCACTTCCTTACGCTTGTTGCAATGACCGAATCCGTCCCCGTCTGCCCCGAATGCGCCAGCGAGTACACCTACGAGCTCGGCGGCCTGACCGTTTGCTCGATGTGCGCCCACGAGTGGATCGGCGACGCGCCGGCGAGCGATGACGCCTCCGGCGACCCCGTGATCAAGGACTCCGTCGGCAACGTCCTCGCCGACGGCGACACCGTCGTGATCGTCAAGGATCTCCCGGTCAAGGGCTACCCCAAGCCGATCAAGCGCGGCACGAAGGTGAAGGGCATCCGCTTGATCGACGGCGTCGGCGACCACGACCTCGACGGCAAGGTCGACGGCTTCGGCGCGATGCAGCTGAAGTCGAGCGTGGTGAAAAAGGCCTGAGTTTCGGCCAGTTTGATGCGGTGATGCGCTAGCATCAATCTGTGCGCACGACCCTCTCACTCGATGACGATGTCGTCGCCGCGGCGCGTGAGCTGGCCAGCGCGGAGAAGCGCTCGCTCGGTTCGGTGATCTCGGAGCTCGCCCGCCGCGGACTGACGCCTGCGCGAGTCGAGTCCGGCACTGGGCTGCCAGTGATCCGCGTTCCGGCTGGGACTCCGGCGATCACGCCGGAGATGGTGCGGCGCGCACTCGACGAGGACTGATCGCGGGTGGCGCTGCTCGACGTCAACGTCCTCGTGGCGTTGGCCTGGGACTCCCATGTGCATCACGCCGCTGCGCGGGCATGGTTCGCCGGCAACGCCACGGGTGGGTGGTCGACGTGTGCCGTGACGGAGAGTGGATTCGTTCGCGTGTCCTCCAACCCGAAGGTGCTCCCAAGTGCGATCTCGGTGGCCGACGCACGAGACGTTCTCACCGAGATGTGCCAGGCGCCGGGGCATACGTTCCTGGCCGACGACGTGTCACTGCGCGATGCCGACGTCCCTCACCTGCTGGGGCACCGCCAGGTCACCGACGCGCACCTGCTGGTCCTCGCAAGGCGTCGAGGGTTGTCCCTCGTGACGTTCGACTCGGGGATCGCATCGCTCGCTGAGGACTCATCCGACGTGCAGTTGCTGACGGCGTTCTAGCCTCGGCCGTCACCGCGCCCGGCGCGCTCCTTCGTGTCGAAGGGCCGCAGGTCGGCGCGCCGATCAGGCCTGCGGCAGCGGCGCGCGCTCGGCGAGCCTCAGGGCCGCGGGGCGCCGCCGGGTAGCCGAGCCAGCCGGGCCAGCTCGCGCTGGGTCCACTGACGCCGCGGGCGCGGCTGCTTTGCACCGCGGTCATGCCTGCACCGTCCCCTGGGCGGCCGAGGCCACGGCGTCCCACTGCTCCCACTCCTCGATTCGCTTGGCGTACTCCGCGCGCGTCATCGGCAGGCCGACCTCGCCGAGGAACAGCCGCAGCGGCGGCGCCTCGGCGTCGACGACCGCGAAGATCGCGTCGGCCGTGGCGTTCGGATCGCCGGCGATCCCCGCCCGCTCGGCGCGCCAGGCCGCGACGCGCGCACGCGCCTCGTCGTAGGCCGGCAGCGGGGTGGCGTGGATCGACGACGGCCCGCCCCAGTCGGTGGCGTAGCCAGCGGGCTCGATGATCGTCACGTTGATCCCGAAGTCCTTGACCTCGGCGGCCAGTGACTGGCTGAAGCCCTCAAGCGCCCACTTGGAGGCGTGGTAGAGGCCGATCATCGGGAAGGCGTTCACGCCGCCGATCGACGAGACCTGCAGGAGGTGGCCGCTGCCCTGCTCGCGCAGATAGGGGAGGGCCGCCTGCGTGACCCACAAGGCGCCGAAGACGTTGGTCTCCAGCTGCGCGCGGGCCTCCACTTCGCTGATCTCCTCGACCATGCCGAAGAGGCCGTAGCCCGCGTTGTTGACGACGACATCGATCCGGCCGAACTTCGCGTGGGCCGCCGCCAGCGCGGCGTCGACGCCGGCCTTGTCGGTCACGTCGAGGGCGAGTGGCAGGACGGCGTCGCTCCCGAACTGCTCCACGAGCGCGTCCAAGGTGGAGAGATCGCGGGCAGTAGCGGCGACCTGGTCGCCGCGCTCGAGGGCCGCCTGCGCCCACACCCGGCCGAAGCCCTTGGAGGTGCCGGTGATGAACCAAACTTTGCTCATGTCGGGTTCCTTTCTGGTGTCGCTAGAATCAAACGGAACGCTGCTCCGCTTCGTTGTTCTGACACTAGCGGCGAAATGGAGCGCTATTCCACTTATGACCACGTCCACCGACAAGAAGCTCCGCGCCGACGCGCAGGCCAATCGCGAGAAAATCCTGCAAGCGGCGCTCTTTCAGTTCGCTCAGGATGGGCCTGAGGCGTCGCTCAACGAGGTCGCTCGACGGGCTGGAGTTGGCGTGGCAACGCTCTACCGGAACTTCCCGACGCGCGATTCGCTGGTCGCCGCGGTCTACGCGCAAGAGCTCTATGCGCTTGGCTCGGCCGTCGACGAGTACCTCGCCGCGATGGCGCCAGACGAGGCCCTCGATGCCTGGGGCACCCGATTCCTGGACTACGCGACGACGAAGCGCGGGCTCGGCGAGGCCCTCCAGGCTGCCCGCGCGAGTGGTGACATCACCGTCGATCCCCGCACGGTGCTGATCGGCGCGATGGACAAGCTCCTGGCGGCCGGCCGCGAGGCCGGCACGATCACCTCCGACGCCACCGGCGAGGAGCTGCTCCTCGCGCTTGGTGGCCTCTGGAGTCTGCCGCACGACGACCAGTTCCCCGTGCGCGCCCAGCGCCTGCTGGGGCTGGTCTTCGCGGGCGTCCGCAACGGCTGAGTCCGCCCCTTCTCGGCGGCCGTCGAGATTCGTCGAGAAATACTCGGTCTTCTTCGACGGCCGGGCTGAGCCGACGCCCTGCGGCCGTCCTGCTGTTTCTTGCTCCGCCGAACCAGCGGACACAATCCGCCCGTGAGCGATCCGGCGCGGACCTACGCCAGGCGCTATGAGCGCGTGCAGAAACGCCGGGACCACGGCTTCGTGGAACAGGCGGTCGCCGACGCCGGTGGCCGGGTGCTGTTTACGTCTGGGCCGTCGAGTGCTCCGCTGTTTCTCGGCGTGGAGGACCCGACGGGCGCGCGCGTTGGGCTCATGGCCTACGTCTTCCACGCCAACCGGGTGATCACGAAGAACCGGCCGAGCGACGAGCACCGCGGCCAGATTCGCTACGGCGACGTGACCAGCCGGGAGTGGCGCGAGGCCGGCCATCCGATCGGCTTTGATCCCACCGGCGTCGACGTCACCGCGGTCCTCGTCGTCGACCCGGAGGCGGGGGTGCTCTTTGGGCTGGACCCCTACGCCTACGACCCGCTGCCACTTGGCAACAGCATCTACTTCAAAGAGACGCTGGTGGAGGCCGTGCACCAGGCCGGCTGGCACGTCTGGGAGCGAGACACGCACTCAGGCCCACGCAAAAGCCAGACCGAGCCGGGGCTGGAGACGGTCGTTGGCTTTCGGCCCAGCGAACTCTTCCGGTTCGTGGCGCTCGAGCGCCGCGCTCAGGCGCTGGGGCTCGACCAGGCCCTGCGCTACCGGGCGGCGGAGCAGGCCGTCGCCGAAACCTCCGTCGGAGGGGCCCATCAGCTCGAGCGCGACTTCGGGCTCTCGTCGCACGAGCTGCTCAGCATCATCAACCGCAAGAGTCGGCTGGCCATGGCGATGCGCGGCGGGGTAGCGGAGCACCACCTCGGTCTGGCGCTGGCCCAGGACCCGTCGGTCGAGTCCGCCGAAGAGGGCACGATCGACGGTCCGCCGGACTTCCACGTCACGATGGCCGACGGTCGCAACGTGACCGTCGAATGCAAGAACGCCTCGCCGCGCGCCATGGCGGACGGCGTCTTCAAGGTTGAGATCCAGAAGACGCGAGCCTCCAAGTCGGACCCGCTCAGCCGGTTCTACGCGCCGGACGCGTTTGAGGTCGTGGCCGCATGTCTCTACGGCCCGACGAAGCAGTGGGCCTTCCGGTTCTGCCGCAGCTCGCGTCTGACGGAGCACCGCGCCCACCCTGGGCGGATCGCACCCCTGCAGCGCATCGACGACCGCTGGTCGGCAACGCTCGCTGACGCCCTCAGCCTGGATCCAGGCTAAGCCGCGACGAGTGAGGACTCGCGGGCACCTGCCAGCGCCTGCATCACCGATTTCGCGACCGCCTCGGCCAGTAGCGGCGGGACGGCATTGCCGATCTGGCGGTACTGCGCGACGCGCGGCCCGAGGAACTCGTGGTCCTGCGGGAATGACTGCAAGGCGGCCGCCTCCTCGATCGTGATTCGGCGCAGGCGCGCCGGTGCGGCCTTGTACGGCTTGCCGCCGTCGGCGAGGTGCCGGTGGTACTCCACCACCCATGCGGGCGCGCCCGAGTCGAGTTCCTCCTGATCGATGATCGGCGTGGCGTTGCCGCCCATCGAGGCCGGAAGCGTCTTCGCTGGGCGATCCAGGTGCAGCGGACGGCCGGAGCCGTTGAACAGCAGCGATCCGGTGTGGGCAGTGGGACGCATGATTGGCTCGCGAGATGGCACCACGCGCGCTCCCGTGGCGGTGCGGTTGCCCGGTGCGCCGAACGCGGGCAGGGCGCTGAGCGCTTGGCGCACCGTCTTTGGCCGGTCGGCGGTGGTGGGCGTGGGGCGCTCAACGGCGTTGGCGCCCCGCACGCCAACGAAGAACATCCGCTCGCGCGCCTGAGGGACGCCGTAGTCGGCGGCGTTCAACAGCATGAGCTGGGTCGTGTAGCCGAGGGCCGCGGCCCGGCGAGCGAGCTCTTCGCGGAGCGGTGCCCATCGCGCGTTCTCGTAGAGCGCCTTGACGTTCTCCATCACGAACGCCTCAGGCTGCAGCTCGTCGACCGCGTCCATGAAGTGGAAGATGTGCTGAGAGCGAGGGTCCTCGCCGTCCATCTTCCCGATGACCGAGAAGCCCTGGCACGGCGGGCCGCCGACCAACACATCCGGGCTGACGCTCGGCAAGGGCGTCTGCAGCACGTCGCCGCCCACCATGTGGTCGCCGATGTTGTGGCGGTACGTCTCCACGGCCCAGCGGTCGGCGTCGTTGGCGAAGATCACCTCGAACCCGGCCGAGATGAACCCGAGATCCAGTCCGCCTGCGCCGGAATACAGAGAAACCACAGTCGGTCGGCGCACAGCGCCCATCATGCCGACTGACGGGGACAGAAGCTGCAGCGGCAACGGAGGCTGCGCCATTCGACGACCGGGGATCACCGAACGTACGTTCGCAAGCCGTTCGGACGGAACGCGTTGGCCGCGGCGCGGGAGCCCGCCCTCTGCGACGATTCGCCGGTGGCGCTCCCGAAGATCCTTCTCTTCTACGTCTTCACGCCGCTCTCGGATCCGGACGCGATCCGCGTGTGGCAACTCGACCTCTGCCGCTCGCTGGGGCTGCGGGGGCGGATCATCGTGTCGCCGCACGGCATCAACGCGACGGTCGGCGGCGAGATGGCTGCGCTCAAGCGATACGCGCGCTCGCTGCGGGAGTACGAGGCGTTCCGCGGCGTCGATCTGAAGTGGAGCAACGGCTCGGGCCTCACGGATGAGCCCGGCCCGTCTGGCTTTCGTGAGTGCGTCGACTTCCCGCGGCTCTCGGTGAAAGCGCGCGACGAGATCGTCACCTTTGGCGCACCCGGCGAGCTGCAGGTCGACGCGCATGGCGTCGTCGGCGGCGGGACGCACCTGCAGCCCAGGCAGGTGCATGAACTCGTCGAGCAGCGCGGCGAGGAGGTCGTGTTCTTCGACGGTCGCAACGCCTTTGAGGCGGAGATCGGCCGGTTCGAGGGCGCGATCGTCCCCGACGCCGCGACCACCCCCGATCTGCTGGCGCAGCTCGACGCCGGCGCGTTCGACCACCTCAAAGACAAGCCGGTCGTGACCTACTGCACGGGCGGGATCCGCTGCGAGGTGCTCACCTCGCTGATGAAGAACCGCGGCTTTGAAGAGGTCTACCAACTCGACGGCGGCATCGTGCGCTACGCCGAGCGCTACGGCAACACGGGCCTCTGGAAGGGCGAGCTCTACGTCTTCGACAAGCGGACGAGCCTGTCCTACGGCGCCGAGCCGGTGCTCGTAGGCACCTGCATCCGCTGCTCAGCGCCGACGAACCGGATGGATCGCTGCGAGGACGACGGCTGCCGCGAGCGCGTCGTCGTCTGCGAGGACTGCGCGGGCGCCGGCGTCGCCCGCTGCCTCTCCCACGACTGAGGCGGCGGCCCGACGCTCACCGTTCTACGACGCCTCGATTGCGGCTAGTTCTTCGCCGAACTGCTCGCAGAGCGCCGTCACCCACGCGGCGGGGTCCGCGGCCATGGCGCTGAGGTAGACCGTCTCGACGCCGAGCGCGGCGAATTCCTCCATCGCGGGGAGGAAGGCGGCTGGGTTGGTGACGGGGTCGCCGCTCCAGATGATCGTCTTCTCGATCTCGGCGAGGTCGCGCCCCTCGGCCTCGCAGTGGCCGGCCAGCACCTCGAGCTTGTGGGCGACGGTCGCGGCGTCCGGGGCGAAGAGGTTGCACGCGTCGGCGTACTTCGCCACGAACTGCAGGGTCTTCTTCTCGCCGCTGCCGCCGATCAGGATCCGCGGGCGCGGCCCGCTGATGGGCTGGGGCACGCAGAGCGTCTCGGCCAGCTGGAAGTGCTTGCCCGCAAACGGCCCGTCGTCGGCCGACCACATCTGGTGCACGATCTGCAGGGTCTCCTCCAGGCGTTCAAACCGCTCGGCGATCGGCGGATACGGCACGCCGAGGCCCAGGTGCTCGCGCTCGTACCAGGCGGCGCCGATTCCAAGCTGCGCGCGGCCTCCGGAGAGCACGTCGAGCGTGGTGACGGTCTTGGCGAGCAGGCCCGGGTGGCGGTAGGTCACGCCCGTCACCAGCAGTCCGAGCGTGAGCCGCTCCGTCAGCCCGGCCAGGAACCCCAGCGACGTGTAGCCCTCCAGCATCGGGTCTTGGACGGTGGCAAGGCTCTCCATCTGGAACCAGTGATCCATGAGCGTCAGCGTGTCGACGCCGCCGTCCTCCGCGGCACGGGCGGTAGCCGCCAGCGCCGGGGCGATGGCCTGCGGCCCACCGGGCAACGTGAAATTGGGGAAGTGGATGGCGAGCTTCATGCGGGTCCTCCGAGGCAAGGCAACCGGGAGTACGGGCGGCCAACGACCACGCTAGCCGCCCCTCACCGAGGCCTCACCTAGGTGACCCTCAGTGAGGTCTCGGCAAGTTCGGTGGGCTCACCGATGCAAAGGATTCGGTCGCAGTCGAAGGTAGTCCTCGATGACCGAGGTCCACGACATTCCCAGGCCCATGCGGCCCGCCGGCAGTGCTTCGCCGGCTGGCTCCCGTGGGTTTAACGATGCCGCTGTCTTGGTCATCACCCTCTTGCTCGTAGGTGTCGTCCGCGGTTGCGGGACCCAGCCGACGCCATCGCTGCAAGTCACCCGCCGCCGACTCACGACCGCCTGGGGGGCGGCCGTGGATGCGTGGCGAAGTGACGCCCAAGTGCAGCACTCGGCTGCCGGGCTCCGCGTGGTTACTCAGGGGGAGAGCCACGCGGTGGGCCGGCCGGCCGATGAGCAAGGGGAACTCCGGGCGATGAGCCCGGTCAGGAGGACGGGTCCGAGCAGCATCCGCATGGCATCGTTGGATGCCGCTCGGGCCCGAACTCCGCACCTCACGGTGCTCGCCAGCTGAGGCGCCTTAGTTCGCGGGCTCGAGCACGCGCCCGAGTTCGCCGCGACCGGCGATCCCGAGCTTCGTGTAGGCGCTCGCCAGGTGCGACTCGACCGTCCGTCGGCTGATGAACAGCTCTTGGGCGACCTGCGGATTCGACAGCCCCTGCACCGCGAGGTCGACGATCCGACGCTCGCTGGCCGTGAGGGCCTCGACGCCACCAGCGTGACTCTTCGGCGCGCGCCCACCGGACGCCGCCAGCTCCGTTCGGGCCTGGGCGGCGACGCGCGTGCGTGGGGCGCAGCTGTCTGCCAGTTCGATGGCTCGACGCAGCGGCTCGCGGGCGTCGGCGCGGCGGTTCATTCGGCGCAGTGAAGCGCCAAGCTCGACGAGCGTGCGCGCGAGTTCCAGCGGGGCCCGTACCCCTTCCAGCAGCCGGACGGCTTCATGGAGGCCGGCGAGGCGCTCGTCATCGTCGACCGCCAGCATCGCGGCGGCGCGGTGGGAATGCCCGAGTGCCCGCGGGGCGCCCCAGCGCTGGTTGAGCTGCAGCTCCTCGGCGGCGAGCACGCGGCCCTCGTCGATGCGGCCGAGGCGCCCGAGCGCGAGGGCGGCGTCGGAGCGCCAGTGGTAGTTGCCCGCGGGCGTGCCGAGGCGCGCGAGGCCCTCGCCGCCGGCCAGCAGTGCCGCGAGGCCAGCCTCGACTTCGCCACGGGCGAGGAGCAGCTTGCCGCGCAACACGCTGAGGAGCCAGCGCTCTGCGGGCGGCACCTCGTTCTCGCCGACGTCGAGTTCATCCGGCGTTCCGAGGGGATCGAGGCCCAGCTCGGGCTCGAACTCCGCGCGGACGGCCTGCCCGAGGCCAGACACCCACGCGCGCATCCAGACGGTCTTCGGGGCGCCCTGGTCGCGCACGCCGAGCACAAGCCGCTCGGCATCCTCCAGGGCCCCTTGGCGCAGCAGCGACCAGGTGTAGGTCACGCCGAGGTGGGCGTACGTCACGGCGTTGCCGTTCTTGGCGGCCAGCACCAGTGCGCGATTCACCAGCTCGTCGAGGGCGCCCAGGTGCTCGGAGGCGTCGAGGAAGAGCACGAGCAAGCCGAGAACGGCCTCATGGATCGGTTGAGCGCCGGGCGTCTCTTCGAGGGTCTGCAAGCAAGCGCGCAAGGCCCGCTCGGAGAGGTCGCCGTTGGCGACGGAGTCGCGGTAGCGCAGTCGCTCCTCGACGGCCTCGTGGGCGAGAACGAGGGCCGCTGGCGTGCCGCCCTCGCGGCGCAGGTCGGCGACGATCCCGTCGAGCTGGCCCGCCAGCTGCGGCCGAAGACTCAGATCGAGATCGGCGAGGGTGAGCATCGCGGCCTTCACGCGCGTGGTGAGATCGTCAGAGAGCTGGCCGCCAGCGAGTTGGCGCTGCAGCTCGTCGACGGCGATCCGCCCGTCGCCCTCGCGGTAGAGCACGAGCGAGCGGGTGATCGTGATCGCGGCGCGGCGATCCGGATCGGTCGCCGCAGCCTGTGCCTCGGCGAGCGTGTGGAGGGCGGCCGGATCAACGGCGCGCTGCTCGGCGTCGGCGAGCGCCACCAAGGCGTCGAGGTGCTCCTCTGGCGTGCACGGCTCGTCGGCCGCGCGCCGCAGGAACGTCGCCGCGAGCGTCGGGGCTCCGCGGGAGAGCGCGTTGGCGGCGGCGGCGCGCAGCACCGCGTGAGCGTCGTCGACGAGGCCGGCCGGCGCGCGCAGGATGTGGCTGGCGACCTTGTCTGGGTCGCGGCCGCGGCGCATGCGCTGCGCGGCAGCCTTGGCATGGCGCAGGCCCTGCTCGTGGTCGCCAATGCGGCCGACGATCGTCGCGCGCACGACGGGGTGAGCGAACGCCAGGCGATCACCGCGGGCGAGAATGCCGGCCCGCACGAGGGCGTCGGCGCTGCTTGCCGCCTCAGACATCTCCAGGCCGGCGAGCTCGGCGACGGCGACGAGCGTCGCGTCATCGCCGAGGATCGCGAGCGACTCGGCGGTGGCCGCCGCGGCAGGCGGGAGCTCGGAGAGTCGACGGTCGACGGAGCGCGCGACCGGCTCTGGGCCGAGGTCGGCGACGGCCTGCGCGGCATTCTGCTCCAGGCCGCGATCGCGCAGCTCAGACAGCACGGCGTACACGTAGAGCGGGTTGCCGCCCGTGGCCTCGTGGCAGGCGCCGGCGAGTGCGGCCGTCTCGGCGGTGTCGCTGAACTCGTCGGCCATCGCGACGACGCCGGCAAGCGACAGGGGCTCCAGGCGAATCGTCTCGCCCGAGTGCACGAGGCTGGCCGTCCCAGGCGTCGTCGGGCGCTTGCCGATCACGAGCAGCACGGGCATCTCGCTGACGCGCCGCGCGAGGTACTCCAGCAGGGTGATCGACGGCTCATCGGCCCAGTGCGCGTCGTCGACGACCAGCATCAGCGGCGTGCGTTCGGCCAGCGTCGCCAGCAACCAATGGGTGCCGTAGAGGATCGACTGGGTCTCGGCCGCCCCGGCACTCCCCGGGTTCTCATGCGTGAGGTCCAGGAGCGGGAGTGCCAGCGACGCTGCCCCGTCGAGTAGGTCGTCGCGCTCGGCTTCGCTCGCCGCGCGCCATGCGGGCGTGAGGAGCTGGCGGGCCACGCCGAAGGCGTGCTCGCGTTCGAGGTCGGCGCCGGTGGCGGTGAGCGTCCGCAGGCCGAGTTCCGCGGCGCCCTTTTGCAGGTGATGCAGCAGCGCCGTCTTGCCGATCCCGGCGCCGCCTTCGAGAACCACGCAGCTGCCAGCACCGCTGGCAGCACGGCTGGCCAGCATGGTGAGGCGTTCGAGGGGAGCTTCGCGCTCGATGAGCACGGGTCGAATCTACCTGCGTTTCCGAACATCGGTGTACGGCTGCCATCCGATCCCCTTCGTGTCGTCCCCCGGTTGTGGGGCACCGAGGGGGTTGGTGGTGCGTTGGCGCGTTGCAGTTCAGTGCCCTCACCGATGTAAATGCGGGCGCGCCAGAACAGGCTGCTGGCAGATGACCAAGGTCGTGAGTGCTCCCGAGTCGCGGCGGCTACGTGCCGCCCACCACGCTGGCTCCCAGCCGGCGGCGGCGACGCCGTACCTCGATGCCGTCCGGCGCTACGCCGACGGCGCTCCGGCGCGCCTCACGGTGCCCGGGCACAAGGGTGGGCTCGCCGCACCGGTCTCGCTCCTGCGTGAACTGATCGGGGGTGCCGCGGCCTTGGACGTCCCGCAGCTCATCGAGGGCGTCGACCGGGAGACCGGCCGACTCAGCCCCTTTGAGCTTGCGGAGCGCCGCGCGGCCGCCGCGTGGGGTGCCGCACGGACGTGGTTCCTCACCGGCGGCGCCACGCAAGGCAACCTCGCGGCTTGCCTGGCCGTGGCGTCGGCCGGGCGGGGACGCCGTGCCGCCGTGCAGCGCTCCTCGCACTCGAGCACGTTCAACGGGGTCACGCTCGCTGGTCTGCACCCGACGACGGTGATGCCCGAGGTCGACGGCCGACTCGGCATCGCCCACGGCGTCACCCCCGCGGCGCTCGACGCGGTGCTCTCCCAAGCGGCTGGCATCCACTCGGTGTTCGTGGTGAGCCCGACGTACTTCGGTGCGTGCGCCGACGTGGCCGGGCTTGCCTTCGTGGCCCACCGCCACGGCGCGGCGCTCATCGTCGACGAGGCGTGGGGCGCCCACCTGCGCTTCTCGCCCGTGCTGCCACCTGACGCCCTCTCGTGCGGGGCCGATCTCGTCGTCTCCAGCACGCACAAGCACCTCGGCAGCCTGAGCGGTTCGGCGATGCTGCACCTCGGCGAGCACGCACCGGCCTGGCTTTCGGAGTCGTCGATCGACCGTGCGCTGGGCCTGGTGAGCAGCACCAGCCCCAGCAGTCTGCTGCTGGCCTCGCTCGACTCGGCGCGCGCCCGCGCCGAGGTGGAGGGCCCGCCGCTGCTCGCGATGGCCGCCCGGGAGCTGGAGGAGGTCCGCGAGGCGCTCCGGTCGATCCCGGGGCTCGACGTGATCGACGAGCGCTGGCGGGGCCAGCCGGGCTTCGCCGGGCTCGATCCGCTGCGCCTCACGATCGACGTGCGTGGCACCGGCCGCACCGGCTACGAGCTGGCCGCGGCGCTACGGACGACCGCCGGCGTCGAGCTGGAACTCGCACAGGAGCGCGTCGTGGTGGCCGTGTTCGGTGTGGGGGAGTCGCCGCTGCTCTCGGCGGGGCCGCTGGTCGACGGACTGCTTCGGCTCAGCTCCACCTGGCGCCGGGCCGCGGCCGCCCGCGGCAACGCCGTGGCCGGGCCCGAGCTCACTCCGGGCTCGCGGGCGTCGGCCTCCGTGACCCCGCCGGCGCCGCGCGCCACCTGCACGCCGCGTGAGGCGCTCTGGGCGCCGTCCGTGCTCGTGCCCGTCGAGCAGGCCGGTGGCTGCGTGGCTGCTGAGGCGCTGGTGCCGTACCCGCCGGGGATCCCTGCGGTGCTGCCCGGCGAGATCATCGACGCGCAGGCGCTGCTGGCGCTGCGCGACGCCGTTCGCCTTGGCGCACACCTGCGCGGCGCGAGCGATCCCACCCTCCAGCGTGTCCTCGTGGTTGACGACCCGCTCGCAGCGCTGGAGCAGAGCGCGCGCGTGGGCATTCCGGGACTCGCATGATCGAGCTCGGGATGGCGGTCGGCGCGAGCGTCGCGTGGGGTGCGTCCGATTTCGTTGCTGGCGTCGCCGCCCGCAAGCGCTCGGTGCTGCTGGTGCTCGGCGGCTCGATGGTTACGGGCCTGGCGCTGATGGCGATCGGCGCTGCGATCGCGGGAGCGGCGGTGCCGACCACCGACGCCGTGCTGCTGGCGGCCGGGGCCGGCCTCTGCGAGGTCGCTGGCTTTGCCCTGCTCTACCGTGCGCTCTCGAGCGGGCCGATGGGGCCGGTCGCACCGGTCGCGGCACTTGGGGGTCTGGTCCCGCTGACGGCCCACCTCGTCGCGGGCGATGCGCTGAGCGCCACCGCGATCGTCGGCCTCGTCGCGGCGCTCGCGGGCATCGCGCTCGTCAGCTGGGACGGCGGCATCGGCGGCGGGGATCAGCCGGCTGCCAGCCCTCGTTCGTTGGCGCTGGCGGCCGGCTCAGCCGTGGCGTTTGGCACGTTCTTCTTGCTCCTGGAGCAGGCAACCGTCGCCGGTGGCGACCCGGTCGCAGCGGTGACGGTCAGCCGCGTCTTTGCCGTCGCGGTGACGCTTCCGCTGCTGGTCATCGCGCTGCGGTCGCAGGCGCGAGAGCCGTTCGACGTGCGCGGGCTGCTCGTGATCGCTGCCGTCGGCGTGCTCGATATCGGTGCGAACACGCTCTACGCCGTCGGCGCCGACGCGGCCGGCGGCAGCGGCAGTCTCGCGGTGATCGCCTCGACCTACCCCGTCGCCACGGTCGCCCTGGCCCAACTCGTTCTGCGCGAGCGGATGACTCGCGTGCAAGCAACCGGAGCGGCGCTGACGCTGCTCGCCGTCCTACTCGTCGGAGGGGTCTAAGCCCATGTCCATGTTCGGAGGATCAAGTCTTTTGCTCGGCCAGCCAGGCCTTGGCGAGGCGCTTGGGGGCGCCGTGCCGCCGGGCTCGGTTGGCGAGGTCGGCGAGGTCGTCACGGCTGAACAACGTGAGCCTGTCGCTTCCGAGGCAAAGCTGTCGCAGTCTGGTGCGCGTTTTGGTGCAGAGCGAGTTCCAATGGAGACAGAGATCTCGCCAGACTAGGACCCGTGTCGAGATACCAACCCAAGACCAAGGCCCATGATCTACGATGTAGATCATGGGCGAGGTGGGAATGCGGGAACTCAAGCAGAACCCGGCGGCGGCGATCCAAGCTGCCGCCGCTGGCGAGCGTGTGACCGTGACCGATCGCGGGCGCCCTGTGGCCCAGCTGCTGCCGATCTCGGGGTCGCCACTCGCGGATCTGCGCGCTGCCGGTCTGGTGCGCGCGCCGCGTCGCCCGATCGCAGCGCTACCAGCGCCGCGCGTTGGCCTGGAGCTGTCGTCGTCGCTGGCAGAGCTTCGCGACGACGAGCGCTACTGACGTGGCGGCCTACTTCGACACCTCGGCGCTCGTCAAGCTCGTCGCCGCGGAACGCGAGACGGCTGCGCTGACGGACTGGCTCGGCGTCGCCGATCGCGACCCCGTCACGTGCGACCTCGCTCGGACGGAGCTGCTGCGCGCGACGCGTCGCCGCGATGCGTCCGCGGCGCCGATCGCCCGGGCCGTGCTCGAGGCGATGACGGTCTTGCCGCTGCGGACCGAGGTCTTCGACGCTGCTGGGCTGCTGTCGCCGCCAAGTCTTCGGTCGCTCGACGCCCTCCACATCGCCGCGGCGCTGGCACTCGGCGACGATCTCGAGGTCTTCGTCACGTACGACCGCCGCCTCGCAGAGGCGGCCGCCAGCAATGGGCTCGCGGTGCTCGCACCTGGGGCCTGAGCGGCCCTGGTTCGAGGCGCCGGGCGTGCCCTAGCCCAGGCGCTGGTAGGCGTCTTGGTAGGCCTGGCCATACTGGGCGCCGAGCTTCCAGTCGCGGGCGCAGCGGGACTGCCAGGCGCGGCTGGCTGGGCCCCACGCGCCTGGCGGGACGCCGAACTGCTCGGCGAAGGCGTCGGCCTGCTCTGGCGCGATGGCGTGCCGGGCGAGCCGTGCGCTCACGTCGACGTACGTCTCGAACGGGATGTCCATCCCCTCTGGCGCCACGGTCGGCATGCCGCCGGCGTCGAGCGCTTTGCCGATGAGGCTGCCGAAGGCGCCGCCGAGCTTGTCTGCTCCGGTCGGTGGGAGCGGCTCCAGCGGGTCGCGCGTCGGCGCGGCCGGCGCCGAATCCGTCGACGTCTCGCCGTTGGCTGCGGCCACCCAGTCGACCGTGATCCGCTCACCGTTTTGGTCGACGCCGACCGGCAGCACGGTGCCGACCTTGAGGAGGTAGTGCGCGTAGTCCGGCGCGATGGCCTTGCGCAGCAGGCTCTGGCGGCTCGTCCCGTCTTTGAACTTCAGCTCCACGTCGACGTCGACGTTCTCGATGCCGCCGCCGAACAGCCCACCGCCCAGCGCGTTGATGCGCAGCACCGTGGCGGTCGCTGGCGTCGCGCCGCCGATCCGGCGGCGGTCGCGGTTCTGCTCGTGGTCGGCGACGCCGGCGGCCGGGATCTTGCCGCCGCTCAGCGGCTTCCACCAGTCGGGGCAGTCGGCCATCCCTTGGTGGTCGTAGCTCAGGCGATCGAGCGTCTTGGTCCAGTCGATGATCACCCGGCCGTTGCGGTGCTTGACGACCACCTGCGAGCCGACGTGGACGAGCTTGCGTACCGGCGTGAGGTTTTGCCGGCAGCCCATGCGCACCGGCGCGCCAGCGCCCGTCATCACGTCGAGGGCGTAGGCGTAGTGGTTGCTGTTGCTGCCGCTGTCGTCGCTGCCGGTCTTGGTGACCTTGATGCCGGCAATCGTCGCCGTCGCCTCCTCGCCCCGCTTCAGCAGCTTGCGGCCGCGCCTCCCAATGCCAAAGCTCGGCCCGTCCCAGTCAAAGATCGTGATCGAGTCGAGCATGGGGCGAAGCTATCCGGCGGCGGGCTCGTCCACCAACGAACTCCCTGTGCCGCCGGATACCGGTGTCACATCAGATCCCGCATGCGGTTGAAGGCGTCGAGGCCAGCGACTTTGTAGGCCTCGGCCAGCGTCGGGTAATTGAAGACGGCGGAGAGGAGGAAGTCGAGGGCGTTCTCGCGGCCCATGAGGGCTTGGCCGATGTGGACGAGCTCGGTGGCCTGCTGCCCGATGATGTGCACGCCGAGCAGCGACTTGTCTTCGGGGGAGACGAGGATCTTCAGGAGGCCGTCCTCCTCGTTCATCATCAGCGCCTTCGCGATCTCCTTGTAGCGCGCGATGCCTACGACGTAGGGGATGGCCTCAGCCGTCAGTTCCTCCTCGGTCCGGCCGACATAGGAGATCTCCGGGATCGCGTAGATGCCGACCGGGACGAGCTCGGGGAGCTGCATCACCGGCTCTCCGAAGGCGTGCAGCGCCGCGAGACGCCCCTGCTCCATCGACGTCGCCGCCAGGCCGGGCGGGCCGGCGACGTCGCCCACGGCAAAGATGTGGCGCTTGGCCGTGCGGTAGGTCTCGTCGACGTCGATCCGGCCGCGCTTGTCGGCCTGCAGGCCCGCGTTCTCGAGGCCCAGGCCCTCGGTGGCGCCCTGGCGGCCGGTGGCGTAGAGCAGCGTGTGGGAGGAGATCTGTTTGCCGGACTTCAGGTGGGTGATCGCCCGCCCCTCCACGCGATCAACGCTGACGACCTCCTCGTTGAACCGGAAGGTCACGTTGCGCTTGCCGAGCAGGTAGCGCAGGGCGATCGCGATCTCGCGGTCGAGGTACGGCATCAGTTTGGGGCGCGCGTCGACGAGCGTCACGCGCGTCCCCATCGCGGCAAACATCGACGTGTACTCCACGCCGATCACCCCGGCGCCGACGACCGTCATGGTCCGCGGCACGTGCGTCTCCAGGCGCAGGATGCCGTCGGAGTCGATGATGCGGCGCTCGTCGAAGGCCACGTCGGCCGGTCGAGACGGACGCGTCCCGACGGCGATCACGATGTTCTCGGCGGTGACGGTCACGTCGCCGGTGCCGCCGGCGCGGTCCTGCACGAGGATCGTGTGGTCGTCGACGAATGACGCGTCGCCCATCAGCAGGCCGACGTTGTTGCGCCGCAGCTGGTCGCGCACGACCGACGTCTCCTGCGCGATCACGCGGGCCGTGCGGTCGCGCAGGTACTCCGCCGACGCCGCCTCATGCCGATCGGGGTGCAGCGGATCGGGCAGGTCGATGCCGCGGGCGTTGATGTCTTCGATGATCGCTTGGCGCAGCGTCTTGCTTGGCATCGTGCCCGTGTGCAGCGAGACGCCGCCGACGCGTTCGCGGCGTTCGACCATCCCCACGCGCTTGCCGAGTTTGGCTGCCTGGATGGCGGCACGTTGGCCGCCGGGTCCGGAGCCGATGACGAGGAGATCCAGGTCCATCAAGGTGCGCCGGTATTTACCAGCGCGAGCGCGTTAGCGCCAGGGACCGGTGGCGATGGTGTGAAAATCCCGCCGGCGTGCAGCGGCCCGATCACGCGGCGCGGCGCGGTTTGCGCCAGACCGTCCCGCGCAGGATTTGCAGGATGCCGAGGCCGCTGAAGAGCAGCAACGCCGCGAGCGACGCCCACACCACGCTGTGCAGCCCGGATCGTTCGTGGACCATGAGCGGCGCCTCGGTGACGGTGCCCAGGAGGTCCTTGGGCGGATCGAACCTGCAGGCTAGGGCGGTCGTCCCGGGTTGCCCGCGGAACGTTCCGACCGTCGCGTAGCTGGTGCCGAGGATCACGCTGGAGGTCTGTCGGTCGCCGCGGATCTGCTTCACGGAGCCGTCCGGCTGGCGGATTGTGCAGCGGGCCTGGGTCGCGTCGCTTTCGCGCACGCGGAACTTGGTTCGGCGCTCGCTCGTCGTGAGCCCGTCGAAGAAGCCGTCGGGTTTGGCGCTCAGTGCCACGACGTAGGGCTTGTCCTGCGACCTGAACGTGAGAGTGCCGGGCGCCCTGCCCTCGGCGGCCGGGCTCGTGCGTTCGCTGACGGTTCCTCCGACGACGGCGCCGATCATCACGAGGAGGCTCGGCGCGGCGAGGAGCACGAGGAGCAGGATCCCGCCGATCACGCGACCCTTGCGGACGGGCCCGCGTGGGTCACCGCCCCCCGGCGACGGCGGGGGAGGGCCAGGAATCGACACGCTGGGCATATCGCCGACCGTATGCGCGGAGTGGCTCCGCGCCAAGCGGCTACGTTCAAGACGGATGCAGCTCGCTGATTACGCAGCCGTGCTCGGGGTCTGGCTGATCGCGATCGCCGCCCCCGGCCCGGATGTGGTGCTGATCCTGCGTCAGACGGTGCGGGGTGGGCGCGCGGCTGGCGTCGCCGCCGCGGTGGGGATCGCACTGGGGATCGTCGGGTGGATCACGCTGGCGATGGCCGGCGCGCACGTGCTCCTCGAGGCCGACGATCGCCTGCTCGGTGCCCTTCAGATCCTCGGCGGCGCCTACCTCGTCGCGCTCGGCATCGCCGGCGTGCGCGCAGCGATGGCGCCCGGCGGCGCCCACGAGTTCGAGCTCGGGGATCTGGCGCCCACGCCCGCAGAGCAGGCGGGCGCCGACCGCTCCTCGTTGGTTGGTCGCTCCCTCGGGCTGGGCCTCGCGACGAACCTCTCCAACCCCAAGGCGCTGGTCTTCTTCGGGACGGTCTTCACGGTGCTCGTCCCTGGCGACGCGGGCACCGCCGATCGCGTCGCGCTCTCCGTGGTGCTCGTGGCGACGGCCGCTGCGTGGTTCTGCGGGCTCGCGTTGTTCACCTCGTCGGCGCGGGTGGGAGCGCTGCTGGGTCGCCGCGCCGCTCGCCTCGACACGATCGCCGCCGTCGCCTTCACGCTGCTCGGCTTGGTCTCGCTCGTGGCGGGCATCGCGGCCGTCGTGTCCCCTGACTGATCATCTGCCTGGCCGGCTGGCGCGTAGGTTGAGCGTATGCCTGCGTCGACCACTCCTGAGCGGATTCTGCTGACGGGCGCCACGGGCTCCATCGGTGGGATGCTGCTGCCAGCGTTGCTCAAGGGTGAGGCGCCGGTGCGCGCTCTCGTGCGTGATCCGGCGCGAGCCCACCTGCCGCCGGAGGTAGACACCGTCCGCGGAGACATTTTCGCCGGTGAGGGTCTCGACGAGGCGCTTGAAGGTGTCGACGTGGCCTACTACCTCGTCCACGCCATGGGGCGCGGCAACGGCCGCGACTTCGAGCGTCTGGATCGCCAGGGTGCGAACCTCTTCGGCCTCGCTGCTGAGCGCGCAGGTGTGCGGCGGATCGTCTACCTCGGTGGGCTCGACGGCGTCGGCGCCGAGGAGTCTCACCACCTGCAGAGCCGCGCCGAGGTGGCCCATCTGCTGGAGCAGCATGTGCCCGAGTTCGTGCACGCCCGCGCAGCGATGGTGGTCGATGCGACCAGCCAGTCGTTCGTGATCCTGCGCAACCTCGTCCGCCGACTTCCCGTGATGATCGGACCCAAGTGGGTGCAGACGCGCAGCCAGCCGATCGCCGCGCGCGACGTCGTCTCCGCGCTCGTGGCCCTTGGCGAGCTCGACGGCGTATCCGGCGAGGTGCAGCTTGGTGGCGCGGCGGCGCACGAGTACCGCGAGCTGATCGACCTCACCGCGGAGGCGATGGGTCGCCGTGCGCCCCCGATGGTGCCCGTGCCGTTCATGACGCCCAAGCTCTCGTCCCTTTGGGTCAGCCTCTTCGGCGGCGTGGAGTACTCCCTGGTGCGCCCGCTCGTCGAGGGCCTGCGGGCCGAGATGGTCGTCACGCAGCCTCCGCCGCCCGGCGTCAACGACCACCCGATGGACTTCAAAGAGGCCGTCACCGAGGCGCTCGCCGCCCGCGCGCTCAGCCGCACCTGAGGCGCTGGCGCGGCAGCGGCGACTGAGCGGCTTTGGCGGCGGCCGGGGCAGGGGTCCCTGGCGGCGTTTGGGCTGGTTGGCGGCGGTGGGACTTGGCGGCCGCTACTGCGATCTGGCCGTTGGCGGCGGTGGATTTGAGATCGCTGCGCGGTCGGCGGGCGTTTTGCACCGAGGGCGGTGCGGATTGGCGGCATTTGGGCCGTTGGCGGCGGCGGGACTGGGATCGCTTCGTGGTCGGCGGGCGTTCTGCACCGAGGGCGGTGCGGGCTGGCGGCATTTGGGCCGTTGGCGGCGGCGGGACGGGGATCGCTTCGCGGCCGGCGGGCGCCGGGCGCGCCGCAACCGCCTGGGGTTGCGGCGCGAACTCCCGTGACTTGGGGGTGCTGAACACCCGCAGGTGACCGTAGTTCGCTTCGACCGGGGCAACTGCAACTCCCTGGGGTTGCAGTTGCCGGACAGAACGGAGCTCCGAGGCGCTGTCGCGTTGAATCCGCCGGACGTGCGGCGGGTTCAACGCGACCCCGAGCCCCTGCAACCCCAGTCGAGCGAGGCGACCCAAACTTCGTCGCCGTCGAGGTAGGCGACACCCTCGGCCTGAGCGGCGGGAGCGGCCGCGCCCAGGCAGACCATGGCCAACAGCGGCGCCGCAATTCGGAGTCGACGTGTAAGAGCGCGCATGCGCCAAAGGCTAACGGCCAGGAGCGCGTGTCGCGATGCCGTACACGTATGGACGGTGCCCCGGCAAACGCCCCCGAGAGCTTGCTTGGGGCGCGGCGCGGCCCGCTAGGTGCTGATCCCTGGCCGCGGCGGTGGCTCGCCGGTGCCAGGCAGGAGTAGGGCGGCGGCCTCCGTTCGCGACTTCACGCCGAGTTTGCGGAAGGCGTGCTCGAGGTGCTTCTGCACGGTGCGGACGCTGAGGCCGAGCTCGTCCGCCGTCTCCTGGTTGCTGCGTCCACCGACGACCGCCGTGAGGACCTCCGACTCCCGCGGGGTGAGGCCAAACTGGCCGCGTGCGTCGCCCGTGAGCGGGGCAAGCGCAGGCAGCGTCTGCCGGCGCAGTCGATCGAACGCCACCACGTTGCGGTAGGACTGGATCAGGAACGGCCGCGCGGCGTTCAGGAGGTCACGTTCGTCGTCGCTGAAGTCCTCGTGCTTTCGGCTCAGGGCGACGCCGAGAAAGTGGTCACGCTCGGCGGGGAGCGTGAACGCGAGCTGGTATTCGATCTCCATGTGCGCGTAAACCTCCCGGTAGATCTCGAGCGCATGCAGCTCCTCCAGTGTGACCTCGTCGGAGAACCGGTAGGCGCGGCCGTCGTGCGTGCGCATCAGGCGGGCGATCAGCGGGTTCTGCGGAGCGAGTCGCTGGAACGCCGGGAAGAGCTCCTCGGGTGTGACCGGATTCGTGATCGACCAGATGTCGGCGGGTTCCGGGCCGATGCCGTTCAGCGACACCCAGTCCGATGGCACCACCGCGTGGATGCCGACGAGCAGCGCACGAGCGAACTCGTCGACGTCCTGCATGCCGAGCACCTGCTCCAACACGGTGAGGATGGCGCGATCGTGCGGTGACCCGGTCACGGCGCCATCATGCACCGCAGCGTTGTGGCCGTCCAGCGAGGAGATGCAACCGCTTGGGGTTGCGCGTTCTACCGAGCGTGTCGATTTGGGGGCTCCAACCCCCAAATCTTCACGTTCACCGAAGGCGCGTGCGGCGCTGGCGCTAGGAGCGCGGGCGGCGGTTGTCGACGACCACCGCGGGCGTCAGAACTGGCAGGCCTAGGAGGCCCTTGTGCCACCGCAGCCGGACGTGCACGGCGGCGTTCTGGGGGAGTGGGGTGGTGGTGGGATGCATGGAGAACATGATGTGTTTGGCCTCACTCCAAGTATCGGCCAAAGCGATGAACGGATGAGGTCTAACCAGGGATTTCATGCGGTTCTTCTACCGAGCGGCCGGTCGGGGGACGCGGTGATCGAGTCGTGGGCGCGTTTGCGCTCAAGTTCTGGTCGGTAAGGCCGATTTCTCTGGAACGGCGCCACGTCCCGGCGCTGTCCCAACAGGAGAGAGACCTGATGTTGCTGTCCCGCATGGATCGCGTTCGCGCGACCGCCCGCCTTCTTCCCACGGCCCCCGTCATCGGCGTCGTCGTGGTCCTCCAGGCCTTCGGCCTCGGCCCCGCCGGTGCGCAGGGGCTCGGTCAGCCGCAGTAGTCCCGGCCCTGGCCACAAGCCAGGCTCCCGGCCTGGCTTGCGCTGCCGGCGATCGTCAGTCGAGGCTGGCGGCGGTCGCCGCGGCCACGACGAGTCCGGCCCGCTCGATCCACTCGCGCAGCTGCGTGTAGACGGCGTTGTGGGTGAGCAGGTCGAAGTGATTGAGCCCCGGCAGGTGCACGCCGTGGTCGATCTCGAAGGCCACCTGCCGTGCCCGACCTTTGCCTGACGCGCTGGGCTCGCGCACGAGCAGATCGCCGAACACGCGACCGAGTGTGCCGGCGGTAAGCTGCGCGCCGACGAAGTAGTAGCGCGCCGACTCCAGGAACGGCACCTCTTGGCAGCGGTCGCGTAGGAACTCGTCGGGGTCGTGGCCGTGCCAATCGGCGTCGGTGATCGCGCCGAACCGCAGGTCCTTCACGCCGACGCTCCGGCGGCGCAGGAGTCCGCCCAGCGCTCGCGTCTCGGGGATCTGGCCCAGCGCCCAGTCGAGTAGGTGCACGCCCTTCTCCAGGTCGGCGCCAAGGTGTGGCGCACCGAGGCAAAACACGTGCCGCACGTGGCGCGTCCACTCGAGGCCGTCGTCGTCTCCGTGGTGGCAGGCGCTGCGGGCGATCAGGCCGCCCATCGAGTGGCCGACGAGGATGAACTCGTCGACGGGCACCGGCCACACCTGCGTGAGCTGCTCCAGCAGGGCTGAGAGTTCGCGACCGTTGCGCGAGATGCGGGCGCCGCTGTTGAAGCGCACGTAGACGGAGGTCACGTCGAGGTCGTCGCGCAGGCGCTCGCCGAATGGGGCGGGGCGCTCGGTCGCGGGAGTCTTGCGGCCCAGCTCGACGCCCTTCCAGGCCAGCTCCGTCTCGCAGAGGCCGTGCAAGAAGACGGCGATGCGGCCGGTGGCATCTGGGTGCGCGGCGGCGAGCGACGCGGCGTCGACGGCGACCTCATCCCCGTGGGCGCTGCGCACGGTCATGGTGAGCGTGAGGGCGTTGCCGGTCTCTTCGAGGAAGTCGCCCCAGATGCCGTTGATCGCGCCGATCGCGACCAGGCCTGCCGGGCTCGCCTCCAGCGGCTCGGCGCCCGGGGAGACGGTCTTGGCCCACGCGCGGCTGCCGTGGATCGAGGCACCGCGCAGGCTGCCGCGTACGCCGCGGTAGACCGCTGCAGCGATGCCGTCGTGGATACGGCGGACGGGCTCGGCAGCGCCGCCGAGGGCGTCGAACGTGCGCTGGGCGATCGCCTCATGCGTGCCTTGCACCGCGGCGCCGGTCGAGCCGGACGCCTCGGCCAGGAGCTGGCCGAGCGCTTCGATGTCGGTGGACTGCATCGGCCTCCTCCAGAGGTCGGCTGCGGGCCCAGGACGATACGCCAACGGGGCCTCCGGGGCGACGGTGCAGCTGCGCACACGCGGGCGCCGCCCGACGGCCTGGTCAGCCGTCGGAGGTGAGGTCTTCCAGCAGCTCGACGAAGCCGTCGACGTTGCCGCGCTCGCGGTAGAACCGCAGCGCCGCCTCGTTGGTCGCGCGGACGGAGATCTGCATCGCGACGGCGCCCTTCGCCTTCAGCCACGCCGCCGCGGCGTCGGTAAGCGCCGTGCCGAGCCCTTGGCCCCGGGCGTCGTCGGCGACGACCAACACCTTCAGCTCGCCGTGGCGACCCGTCTGCTCGAGCATCGGCCGCGGACCCTTCGGGAGGAGCGCCACGTGGGCCATGGCGTCCCACGGGCCGAACTCGTCCTCGCCTGAGACGAAGACGGCCTCGTCGCCAAACGTTACGGCGAGCTTGGCGGCCTTCAGCCAGGCCGCCCACATCTCGTCGGCCTCGCGGACGGCGTAGCCCGGCGGCGTCGGCAGCTCCAGGTGGTGGTCGCGCAGCGCGAGCCGCAGCTCGCGAACCTCGTCGAGGCGGCCAGGAGCGAGCTCGATGATCACCCGCTAGAGCCTGACAGCTGAGCTGGCGGCTGCCCCGGGGCCCCCGGGGCCAGGCCGCCCTAGGCGGCGGCGCCGGCTTCGGCTTCCTCGGCGCTGGTGCCGAGGTAGTCCGCCAGGATCGCGTCGATCGCTGGGATGTCGCCGATGGACTTGCCGTCGGTGATCGACGTGACGATCTCGCGCTTGTGCTCGATGAGGGTGGCGACGCGCTCGTCGATGGTGTTCGTCGCGATGAGGTACCAGGCGGTGACGGAGTCCTCTTGGCCGATGCGGTGGCAGCGGTCCTCAGCCTGGTCGTGCTCGGCGGGCGTCCAGCCCAGCTCTACGAACGCGACGTTGGCCGCGGCCGTGAGCGTGAGGCCGTGCGCCGCAACCTTCAGCGAGCAGATGCACAGCTGGACCGACGGATCGGACTGGAAGCGCTGCACCGCGGCGTCGCGCGACTCCGGCGAGTCGCTGCCGAGGATGTGCACGGCATCCGGGAAGTGCTCGGCGATCGCGTGCTGCACGTCGCGGTGGGACGCGAACACCACGAGCTTCTCGCCGGACTCCAAGAAGTCGGTGATCCAGTGCACGGCCGTGTGGACCTTGCCGTGGCCGGCGAGCTTGCGCAGCGCGCCGATCTTCACCAGGGCCTGGCTGCGCAGCGCCGCGTTGAGGCGCTGGTTGAGTTCGTCGGTCCCGCGGAACTGGTCCACGAGCCACTCCATGAAGCCGCGCTCGGCCCGCTCGTACTGGGCCTGGTTGCTGAGGGTCAGCGGCACGACGGCACGCTGCTTCTCCGGCAGCTGCGGCAGCACGTCCTTCTTGAGGCGGCGCAGGTAACACGTGCGGCGCAGGTGCCAGTGCAGGCGCTCGCGCTCTTCGGCCGAGCCGAACCGGCGCTCAAACCCGGCGCCGGAGCCGAACTCGGCGAGGCGACCGAGGATCCGCAGCTGCGGCACGAGCTCCTTCGGGCGGTTCACGAGCGGCGTGCCGGTGAGGGCGAGGCGTAGTGCGTCTTCGGGGAGCTTGTCTGCCAGGGACTGCACCGCGCGGGTGCGCTTGGCGTTGGGGCTCTTGCAGTAGTGGGCCTCGTCGAGCACGAGCGCGCCGGGCTGCAGTGCGGCGAGGGCGTCGCCGTGCGCCTCGACGATCTCGTAGTTGAGGACGATCAGGTCGGCGTCGAACGGCACCCGGCCGCGGCCCGTGGCGATCTGGATGCTGCGGTGCGGCAGCCAGCGGCCGATCTCGCGCTTCCAGTTGAGCTTGAGCGAGGCGGGGCAGAGGACGACCGCCGGGAACGCGTCGGCCTGCTCGACCGTGAGTAGCGCCTGGAGCGTCTTACCGAGGCCCTGCTCGTCGGCGATGAACGTGCGCCGACGATCCAACGCATACTCCACGCCGGCGCTCTGGAACGGCATCGGATCGCCGCCAGGCAGGTGATCGAAGGTGAGTGTGCCGGCGGTCGCCTGAGACATCTGCACGATCTGCTCGGCGCGCTCGTGATCGACCGACAGCTCCGTGAGGACCGCGTCGGTGTCGGAATCGATGTCGAGGTCGTGGCGCTGGGTGAATTCGCGCAGCGCGCCGGCATTCCAGGCGTCGCCGATCGTGACGGCCACATCGGTCTTGGTGAGCGACGTGCCGCCGCCACCGGAGCCGGGGAGCGAGGCAAAGTCGGTGGCGGCCTCGTCGTCCCACATCACCGTCAGGCGGAAGGCCGTCTGGCCGTCGGCGGCGCTCTCGGCGACGAGCAGGGCCGGGCGGACGGCCTCTTCGGGGTGCTGGTCGAGGGCGTCGAGGCAGCGGCGCGCCTTGCCGTCGACCTTGATCAGCGGCTCGGCCTCGAGCAGATCGGTCACCACGCTGGCGCCCGCTGGCGTCAGCGGCACGAGCCACGTCTCGTCGTCCAAGCGCTCGACGGGCTTCTCGTCGAGCATCGGCGGGTGGGCTTCGTCCTCGCCGGTGATCTGGAAGCGCGGCTCGCCGTCGAGCGAGATGGTCGTCAGCTGGGCGTCCCACCGCAGCGAGGACTCCATCCAGGCGCGCACCGTCGGCGACATCTGCAGCTGGTGGCCGTTGTGCTGCAGCTGAGCGAGGCCGGCGGCGACGAGCCGGCTGGCGGGCGCGACGACGACCTGGAAGCCGTCGGGCTCGGCGTAGGGCAGCGCCGCGATGACCTCCTTGGGCTGGGAGGTGGTGATGAAGACGCGGCTGCGGCCCTCGGTGAAGCGCACGGTGAGGAAGCGGCCTTCCATCGTGACGCCGCTGCCATCGGCGCCCGAGCCGTCGCCGCCGGCGAGCTCCTCGTCGGTCGGCTCAAGCCGTGGGCGGGCCCGTGCGGCGAGCGTGTCGACCTGCTCGCCGAGCTTGCGCGTCCACAGGACGTCCTTGCGGCGGGAGTGCATCTCCTGCACCGCCAGCGCCGACTGGGGCGTGAGGACCAGGCTGATCCGACCGACCTCCGGGTGGATGAAGTGATCGAAGCGCTCGAGCAGGAGATGGATCTCGCGGTCACGCCAGTGATCCATCAGGCTCACGCACGCTGACGCGCCCTTCACCGGCTGCACGAGCTCAAGGCCGAAGGTCTTGGGCTGGCGCGCCGCCATCGCGCGCAGGTGCTCCATCCCGTCGGGGTCGACGGCGACGTTGTCGAACTTCTCGAGCATCATCAGCAGCGACGCGGGACGCTCGTTCGCAAGGCCCACATGCCAGAACTTGGTGCGTGGGTCGAACACACGCCCAGGGATAGCGCGAATCGCCTCAATGAGGGCGACGTCGAACGGCGTTCGCAGCACGGCCTCCTTCTCGAGGACGGTCAGCGAGCGTTCGGATGCAATGGCGAACGTCTGATCTGGCATTTATCGAACCATGGAGCCTAGGGGTTCGGAGCCTGAACTGAGTTGGGAGCTACATCAGGACGTCCTCCGGCACCACCCGATCCATGATTCGCTCGGCCATTGCGGTGATCAGCATCGACGGGTTGAGGCTGGCAAATCCAGGCACAAGTGCCCCGTCGGTCACGTAGAGATTCCGGTAGCCGTCGACGCGGCCGAAGAGATCGGTAGCGCGGCCAATCACGCAGCCGCCGAGCGGGTGCCAGCAGCTCCGGACGCCAAATGCGCGGTTTCCCTTGTAGAGATCGGTCCGGTAGGTCATGCCGTTCTTGTGCACGATTCGGTCGAGCGTCTGGCGCACCGCGTGGATGGCTGGGTCCGCCTGGGAGCGATTCCAGTTGAGGTCCATCTTCTGGCTGCCGCGGTCAAAGCTCAGCGTGGCGCGCTCGCCCGTGTCGGTCACGCCGAGGTAGCTGGTCGTGAAGTTCTCAAAGCCCGTCGGCTGGGCCGCGACCTCGCAGAACACCGGGTATTTCGGGTCGTCGCGGTTGTCGACGGCGATGGCTGGCATCGTCGTCTGCGCGACCCCGGTCGGCCGGTTCAGCGGATTCAGGCAGGAGACCGACACGTTGCCGTTGTTGCCCCAGCCGCGGCCGATCTCGTCGGTCAGGTCTGGGAGATCGCCGTTCTCACGGGCCCGCAGCAGGAGCTGGTTCGTGCCCATCGTTCCGGCCCCGAGGAAGAGGTGCTTGCAGGCGATCTCGCGGCGCCGCTCGACCTTGCCATGGAGGTTGATCTGCTGCACGTCGAGGAGGTAGGTCCCGTCGGCCTGCTGCCGGATCCGGGTCACCTCGCTCATCGCGCTGATCGTCACCTTGCCGGTGCCGAGCGCGTCGCTGAGGTAGGTCTTGTCGAGGCTGCGCTTGCCGTGGTTGCAGCCGTAGTAGATCTCCTGGGCGGTGGCCGATGCGGGGACCTGGCCGAGGGCCTCGCGCTGCATGTAGCCGTAGTCGTAGGTGGTGCTGACGAACGACGTCTTGAAGCCCGCCCGCTGCGCGCTGGCACGCCCGACCCGCGAGTACTGGTGGATCGGCGTGCGTTCGAACCAGTCCCGGGGGACGGCGTTGGCGCCCAGTGCGCGGTAGGCGCGGGGGAAGTACGTCGCGTACATCGCGTCGGCGTCGATCTCGGGCAGGAAGCGCTCGAAGTCGACGCGCCGCGGGGCCTCCGCGACGCCACCATGGATCAGCGAACCGCCGCCGACGCCGCGACCCACGTAGACGCCCATGTCTCGGTACTGCAGCCGGTCCAGGATGCCGGCGCGGCGCTCGGTGGGGATGTCGATCGGCACCCAGGCGAACGAGTCCAGCGGCGTCTGCGTCTTGTTCTTGAACCACATCGCGCGGCCGTCTGGCAGGAGCGTCGGGCAGAACACCTTGCCGTCCCAGGCGCGTTTGTTCCACAGCCGGCCCATCTCCAGCACGAGCGTCTGGACGCCGGCCTCGCCGAGCCGCAGTGCGGCGACGGACCCACCGAATCCGCTGCCGACCACGATCGCGGGGACGTATTCCCTCGTCGGGTCGGCGGCGCGAGCCAGCCCTGGGAGCGCGGCTGAGGCGACGCCAGCGGAGGCGGTCGCGAGCGCTGCCTGGCCGAGAAAACGACGGCGTGTGACTGCCGTCTCATAGGGGGACATGCCGGTGAGGCTACTCCCCAAATGTTCAGGAATCTCAGGGCCGCCTCTGCGAGGGTGCGGGCCATGCAGATGTTTCGTCGGTTGACGGTGGCCGTCGGCGCGGCCGTCATGCTCCTCCTCACGCTGGCGTCATGTGGCGACGACGGTGGCGGGCAGGCCCCGCGGGCCTCGACGCCGGCGCTCCCGTTCCCTCCGACGGCCTTTGAACCCGCGACGAGTCGCGGCGGCGGTCCAGCCCCCGCCGGCACCGTGGTGCGGATCGGTGGGCGGCCCGAGGGTGTGGCGATCGATCCGGCGACGGGCACGCTCGGCGTGGCGCTCGGTGCGGACGCCACCGAGTTCGGGTTGTTCGACGCGCGCACGCTGGCGCTACGCAGCAAAGTCGGGCTGCCCGGCGGCGCGCGGCATGTGTCATTCGGTGGAGGGCGTTTCCTCGTGCCGCTTGAAGACGTCGACATGCTTGCGCAGGTGCGCCCGGCCGGCGGCGAGCCCGTGCTGACCAAAGTGGGCGACGGCCCGCACGACGCCACGGCCGCAGGCGTGCAGCTGTTCGTCGGCGACGAGTTCGGTGGCACGGTCTCCGTTCTGCGAGACGGCAAACTGCGCGCGACGCTCCCGGTCGACGTGCAGCCAGGCGGAATCGTCGACGCTGGCCGCGGCCAGGTGGCGATCATCAGCGTGCGGGCCAACACCATCGAGCTGCTCGACACCGCCACGCTGCGCACCGGCGGCTCGCAAAACGCCGGCTACGGGCCTTCGCATGCGGTCGCCACGCAGGACGGGCGCGTGATGGTTGCCGACACGCGCGGCGGCAACGTCCTGGTCTACGAGACGCGCCCGCGGCTGAAGTTCATCCAGCAGCTGCACACGGGCGGATCTCCGTACGGGCTCGCGATCGACACCCAACGGAGTCGGCTCTGGGTGACCGATTCCGGGGCTGATCGCGCGCTGGAGATCGACACCTCGGGCGAGCTGAAGGTGATCCGGGAGTACCCGACCGTCCGCCAGCCGAACTCGGTGGCGGTCGACGCCCGCACGGGCGCGGCGGTCGTCGTCGGCCAAGCGGCTGGCGAGCTGCAGCGCGTCGGCGGCGACTGAGCCGGTTGGCAGCGAGCGGGCCCTGGCGGTCTTTGGCGGCGTCTGGGCTGGTTGGCGGCGGTGGGACTGAGCCGGTCGTGGGCGGTGACTGGGCGGGTTGGCGGCGGCGGTACTTGGCGGGCGTTGACGGCGCCTGGGTCGTTGGCGGCGGTGGAATGGGGATCGCGTCGGGGTCTGGGGGCGTCGGGGCGGCGAAGGCCGAGCCCGTTCGTGGTTTGAGCTGGTTGGCGGCGGCGGATCTGAGCGCGTTGCGGCGCCGGCGGGCGCCGGGCGGACTGGTTGGACCCAAAGTAGGCACACCTGTGGTGCCCAGGATGGGTCCAACCAGGCGGCTGCAACCGCCTGGGGTTGCACTCAGCGAGGCTCGCGCCCCGAACGCCCTAAAACGGCGTTCGGGGCGCGAGGCCCGCGGCGCTGCAACCTCCTGGGGTTGCAGGGGCTCGGGGTCGCGTTGAACCCGCCGCACGTCCGGCGGATTCAACGCGACAGCGCCTCGGAGCTCCGTTCTGTCCGGCAACTGCAACCCCAGGGAGTTGCAGTTGCCCCGGTCG
>JAUMFO010000030.1:0-10844 GCA_032119795.1 Solirubrobacteraceae bacterium | reverse complement strand
CCGCGCACGCCGCTGAAGCGCTTCATAAGAGTCGGCGCTCTTCTCGTTCTCTTCAGAAGTTCATCACCGGCGCTTCGCCGCGGGTCGTTGGATGTGGTCGTCAGCGAACGCGACCCAGCTAGCCGAGCTCCTGCTGCTCGTGCCAGCCGCAGCGCTGTGCCCCCTTCCCCATCTCAGGACCGTTGTCTTGTTCTTCTCTCACCTCGCGGTCCGCCGCGCCTTCCTTCCCTTCGCCGTCTGTTCGGCCCTGGTGCTTGCCGGCTGCGGCGGCAGCGACACCTCGGCGACTCCATCGACGGGCGCTGGTGACGACTCCGACGCCGGCCGCGTGAAGCTCACGCAGTGCCTGCGCGACAACGGCGTCGACGTGCCCGACAACCCAGGAGCCGGCGGCGGCGCCGGCGCGGGAGACATCGATCGCGACAAGATCCAGGCGGCGATGGAGGGCCCGTGCAAGGACCTGCAGCAGGGGGCCTTCGGCAACATCGCCGGGGGCGACCGCCAAGAGATGCAGGACGCCTTCCAGAAGTTCTCTCAGTGCATGCGCGACGAGGGCGTTGACGTGCCCGAGCTCGGGTCCGGTGACGGACCGCCGGCCGGCGGCAACCGCTTGAACCAAGATGACCCAGACGTCAAAGCTGCCATGGAGCAGTGCCAGGACGAGCTGCCTCAGGGCGGCCCGGGGGCAGGCCAGTGACCCCGCGGCGCACGTGGGTCGCGATCGGCGCCGTCGGGATCGCCGGGGCGGCGGCGGTCGGCGCGGTGGCCGTCTCCGGCGGGGGAACAGACGACCAGAGCGTCGCGGCCACCTCGGCCACGGCCACGACCAAGATCGTGGTGCAGGACCTCGAGGAGCGCGAGACCGTCGACGGCACCCTCGGCTACTCCGACGCCCGGCCGGTGGTGAACCGTCTGGCCGGCACCGTCACGTGGACGCCGCGACTCGGCTCGGTGGTGGACGTCAACCACACGCTCTACGAGGTCGACGGCGAATCCGTCTACCTGCTGAGTGGGGCCTACCCCGCCTACCGCACGCTGCAGCCAGGCCTCACCGGTAAGGACGTGCTGGCTCTGGAACGCAACCTGCGTGCGCTTGGGCTCGACGGCGGCCGCGACATGGCGGTCGACGGCAGCTGGGACGCTGGCACCACGGCGGCCGTGCGCCGGTGGCAGAGCCGCAAAGGACTCGACGAGACCGGAAAGATCGAGAAGGGCCGGATCGTGTTCCAGCCCGGCGCCCGGCGCATCGCGGACGTCGCGATCGCGGCTGGGCAGAGCGCCTCAGGCAGCGGCGGTGGCGGTGGCGCGTCGAACGCCCCCGCGTCGGCCGAGGAAGGCGTGACGATGGTGTTCGCCTCGGCCCGCGCCCAGACCACTCCAGCGCCGACCGACGACCTCGAGGGCACGACCCCCGCCACCACGCCGACGCCGACGACGCCCCGAGCGCAGACACCGCAAACCAGCACCGCGAGGCCGCCAGCGGCCGCACCTCGAGCCAGCGGCGCTGGCGCAGCCCCGGCTGGCGCCCAAGGCGGCGCTCCGAGCGCAGGCGGCGGCGCAAGCGGCGCGAGCGGAGGCTCTACGGGCGCGGCGACGACGAGCGCCGACGTGAGCGCGATCGTCATGACCACGACCTCGACCAAGCGCATCGTGGCGGTCGACCTTGAGGCGACGAAGCAGGCGCTGGCCAAGCGCGGTGCGCGGGTCTCCGTCGAGATGCCGAGCGGGAAGGACGTCCAAGGCACGATCGCCACCGTTGGCGCCGTGGCGTCGCAGAAAGCGACGGCCGGTGATGACGATCCTCCGGCGACCGTCAAATTGGTGATCAAGCTGAAGTCCTCTGCGGGGACTGGGCTGGATCAAGCGCCGGTCGATGTTCGCCTCACCCAGTCGCGCGCCAGGAACGTCATGACCGTGCCGGTGACGGCGCTGATCGCCCAGCAGGGCGGCAAGTTCGCGGTCGAAGTCAGAGACGGCGGCCGGCGAGAGATCGTTGAGGTCACGACCGGGCTCTACACCGATAGTTACGTCGAGATCGAGGGCGAAGGCCTTCGGGCCGGCATGACCGTCACCAACTCGAGGGTCTGATGTCGCTTCGACTGAGCAACGTCGTCAAGGAGTATCCCGGCGGCGTGAAGGCGCTGGCTGGCGTGGACCTTGAAGTGGCCGACGGCGAACTGCTGGCGATCGTCGGGCCGTCGGGATCCGGGAAGACCACGATGCTCCAGATCATGGGCACCCTCGACCGCCCCTCCTCCGGTGAGGTGTGGGTTGACGGCTGGGACGCCGCGCAAGCCACCGACGACGAACTCTCGGCGCTGCGTGCCCGCCGGATCGGGTTCGTCTTTCAGCAGTTCTACCTGCTCGATGGCGTATCGGCGGTCGACAACGTCGCGGGCGGCCTCCTCTACTCGGGCCTCAAACTCGAGGTGCGGCGCAGCCGGGCCCGCGAGGCGCTGGAGCAGGTGTCCATGGGGCACCGTCTCGGCCACCAACCAAGCCAACTCTCCGGTGGAGAGAAGCAGCGCATCGCCATTGCCCGTGCGCTCGTTGGCGAGCCGGCGATCGTCTTTGCCGACGAACCCACCGGCGCCTTGGACTCCAAGACCGGCGCCTCGATCGTGGATCTCCTGCGGGAGCTCAACGCTGCCGGCACCACGATCGTGGTCATCACCCACGACGTCGAGCTGGCTGCCTCCTTCCCTCGGCGCGTCTCGGTGCGCGACGGCGCCATCATCGGTGATGAGCGCCTCGACCTGCGGCTGGTGACGACGTGACGACCGCCTCCGGCCGCCCGGAACTCGAACCCAGCCGGCTGCTCCCGAGAGACATCCTGGCGGTCGGTTCCGTTGGCCTTCGGACCCGCAAGCTACGCGCGGCGCTCTCTGCCGTCGGCATCGCGATCGGTATTGCCTCGATGGTTGCCGTCCTCGGGATCAGCTCGTCGAGCCAGGCTGCGCTGCTCGATCAGATCGACGCCCTCGGCACGAACCTGCTCACGGTCGAGCCGGGCCAGTCCTTCATCGGCGGCGGAACCTCGACACTTCCGGGTGCCTCCACCGCCCGCGTTCGAACGATCGACGGAGTCCAGGGCTCAGCCGCGCTCTATGCGGCCCCGGACGCATCGGTGCGGCGCAGCGAATTCGTCGACGCCTCGCAAACGAGCGGAATCACCGTGTACGGCAGCGATCTCTCGTTGCCTGGTGCGCTGAGTGCGACGCTCCAATCCGGCACGTTCCTGACCGACGCGACCGCCCAGTTCCCGACGGTGGTGCTCGGCAGCATCGCGGCGCGGCGCCTGGGCATCACCGACCTTGACGCCCGGCCACAAGTCTGGATCGGCGATCGCTACTACGCCGTGTCCGGCGTGCTGGCGCCGGTCACGCTGGACTCCTCGCTGGACCGCGCCGCGCTGATCGGCCTCGAGGAGGTCAAGGCGCACTGGGATGCCGACACGACTCCGGCGAAGATCTACCTCCGAACTGATGAAGAGCAGTTCGACCGTGTTCGCGCGATCGTCGGCGCGGCGACCAACCCAGAGCATCCGGAGGAGGTGAGCGTGTCGAGGCCATCCGACGTGCTCCAGGCCAAGGCCGCCGCGGAAGGCGCGTTCACGTCGCTGCTGCTGGGGCTCGGTGCGGTTGCTCTGCTGGTCGGCGGAGTCGGAATCGCGAACGTGATGGTGATCAGCGTCATCGAGCGCCGCTCCGAGATCGGGCTGAGGCGCGCGCTGGGAGCCACGCGGCGCCACATCACGAGTCAATTCCTCACCGAATCGTTGCTGCTCTCAGCGATGGGTGGCGTGGCGGGCGCTCTGCTTGGCGCGGTCGTCACCGTCGCGTACTCGGTCGCTCAGGGGCTGCAGACGGTCGTGCCATTGGAAGCCGTCGTTGGCGGGATCCTGGCTGCGCTGATCATCGGCGCGGTGGCCGGTCTCTACCCGTCGATGCGCGCCGCCAAGCTCTCCCCCACGGAGGCACTGCGTACCGTCTGATCTGACCCATCCAGGGGCGTCCCCGTCGCGTAGTCCCCTGGTGGGCCACACCGCGTTGATTCTTGGCGACCAGCTGATGCGTGGCAATCCCGCGCTCGACGGCGCGGACCGGGTCGTCGTCGTCGAGTCGCTTGGGCGGCTTGGGCGGCGCCGGCTGCATCGCCGCCGCGCGCATCTCGTGCTCGTTGGCATGCGCTGCTTGGTGCGGGATCTGCGTGCTGCTGGCCACGAGGTGGAGTACCGCCGCGAGGCGGAGTCCATTCCGGCCGTCGTGCGCGAACTCACGGCTGCGGGCGAGCACGTGATCTGCGCCGAGCCCAACGACCCCAGCGGCCTTGCGCGGCTGCAAGCGGCCGGCGCGGAGTTTCGGGATTCAACCCAGTTCTTGGTCGGCTCGCAGGCCTTCGGGGCGTGGGCGCACGGGCGCACCGCGCTGCGGATGGAGGATTTCTACCGCGACCAGCGTCGTCTCCACGAGGTGTTGCTGGACGGCGGCAAGCCCGCGGGCGGCCAGTGGAACTTCGACCGCGACAACCGCCAGCCTCCGAAGGCTGGCCTCTCAGCGCCGACGCCCTACCACCCGCACGAGAGCGAGATCGACGAGGAGGTCCGCCGCGACCTCGACCGGTGGGCCGGTGCCGGAACGATCGATCTCTGGGGCGAGGACGGCCCGCGGCAGTTCGCGGTCACGCCCGACGAAGCCGAACGCGCACTGCACTCGTTCATCGACACGCGCCTGGAGTGGTTTGGGCCGTGGCAGGACGCGATGGTCGACGGCGAGCGCACCCTCTACCACTCGCTGCTCTCCGTCCCACTGAACCTCGGTGTGCTCGAGCCGCTGCGCGTGGTGCGAGCGGCCGAGCGTGCCTACCGCGACGGCGCCGTGCCGATCCAAAGTGCGGAGGGCTTTGTGCGACAGGTGCTCGGCTGGCGTGAGTTCGTGCACGGCGTCGCGCACCTGCGACGCCGTGACTGGCCCAGCCGCAACGCACTCCACGCCACCGCGCCGCTCCCGGACGCGTTCTGGGGGCGGGAAAGTGGCTGGGCCTGCCTCGACGCCACGATCGAGTCGGTCGCCGAGACGGGCTATGCCCATCACATCGAGCGACTCATGGTGCTCGGCAACATCATGCTGCTCGTCGGCGTCGAGCCGTGGGCCGCGATCCGTTGGTTCCAGACGGCGTTCGTCGACGGGGCCGAATGGGTGATGGCGCCCAACGCCGCGGGCATGGCGCTCTACGCCGACGGCGGCGGCATGACCACCAAGCCCTACGCGGCCGGCGGCAACTACATGAAGCGCATGAGCGAGCACTGTGGTGGCTGCCGCTTCGACCCGCGGCGCCGCACCGGCGAAGACGCCTGCCCGCTCACGGCCCTGTATTGGGACTTCCTCGATCGCCACCGCGCGGAGCTCGATGGCAACCGACGGATGGCGATGCCGCTGCGCAGCCTCGAGAAGATCGACCCGGACGAGCTCGACGCCATCAGGCGCCGTGCGCGCCACGCCCGCGACCACGAACTCGGTGGCCAAGCCAGCTGACGACGCCTGAGCGCAGCGTGCCTCAGGATGGAGCTGTGCGCTCGACCGACGTGGTGATCATCGGCGCCGGCGCCGCCGGCATGATGTGCGCGCTGACGGCCGCCAAGCGCGGCCGCCAGGTGCTGCTCCTTGACTCGTCGAACAAGGCGGGCAAGAAGATCCTCATGTCTGGCGGAGGCCGCTGCAACTTCACCAACATGTACGCCGAGCCGGCGAACTACTTCTCGCAGAACGAGCACTTCTGTAAGTCGGCCCTGGCGCGCTACAGCCCGTGGGACTTCATCGCGATGGTCGGCGAGCACGGCGTGCCCTACCACGAGAAGAAGCTCGGCCAGCTCTTCTGCGACAACCGCTCCAAGGACATCCTCAACATGCTCCTGGATGAGTGCCAGCGGGCCGGCGTGGATCTGCACGTCAACACCTCGGTGCACCGCATCGAGAAGTCGGAGGCCGGGTATGTGCTCGACACCGACGTCGGTGCGGTGACGGCCTCGTCGCTGGTGATCGCCACCGGCGGCCTGTCGATTCCGACGCTGGGCGCCACCGGATTCGGCTATGACGTCGCTCGCCAGTTCGGCCACACGGTGCTGCCCACGCGCGCTGGGCTTGTGCCGCTGATCATCACCGACCAGCTCAAAGACCTCTGCAACGAACTCTCTGGGACGTCGGTGGATTGCTCGGTGAGCTGCAACGGCCAGAGTTTCCGCGAGAACCTGCTCTTTACGCACCGCGGCCTCAGCGGCCCCGCCATCCTGCAGATCTCGTCGTTTTGGAATCTCGGGGACGCCGTGGAGATCAACCTGCTCCCCGACCAGGACGCCCATGCGTGGCTGCAGACCCAGCAGGCCGAGCGCCCGAACAGCGAACTCAAGACCCTGCTGGGTGAGCTCTTCACCAAGAAGATGGCTGCGGTCCTGGCCTACGACGTGTTCACGTCCAGGCCGATGAAGCAGTACACCCCGGCGCAGCTGCGCGACCTCGCAGACTGGCTGGGCGCCTGGCAGGTGGTGCCGGCCGGCACGGAGGGCTACCGGACGGCGGAGGTCACGCTCGGCGGTGTCGACACCCGCGAGCTGTCGTCGAAGACCATGGAATCGCTCAAGAGCCCAGGGCTGTACTTCATCGGCGAGGTGCTCGATGTGACCGGCCACCTGGGCGGCTTCAATTTCCAGTGGGCCTGGGCATCAGGCCACGCCGCGGCGCAGTTCGTCTGACGTCCCGCGGCGCGCCAAGAACTTGACCCGGTTGGCGCAAAAACGGGCACAGATGGTCGCTTCGGCCAGCCACCCGTTCTGAGGAGCTGACGCTGGCAGTGTGGGGCCGCGCTCCGGCACTTGCCGGTCGCTTCCCTCCGAGGTTCTATGCCCAGGTCTAGTCACCTACTCTTTCCCGTGGTTGCCATCGCGGTGTCGCTCGTTGCGGCCGGCCCTGCGCAGGCCCTGCAGATCAGCGAAGGACGGCTTCGTGGACCGAGCGGTGCCAACGATGAGTTCGTCGAGCTCTACAACGATTCCGATTCGGCCGTGACCGTCGCCACCATCGACGGTTCGGGCGGCTGGGCGGTGGTGGCCAGCGACGGGACGACGCGATTCACCGTTCCGAACGGCACCGTCATCCCGGCCCGCGGGCACTACCTCGGGGCGAACTCCGTGGCCTATTCGCTCTCGAGCACGGCCGTCGCCGACGTCACCTACGCCGTCGACATCCCAGACAACGCCGGCGTCGCGCTCTTCAAGACCTCCAACCCCGGGAACTTCACCCTCGGCAACCGCATGGACGCGTTCGGCACGACCAGCGTCGGCGACACCCTCTACCGAGAAGGCCCGGGCTACGCCGCGATCACGCCGTTCTCGATCGACTCTTCGTTCTACCGCGACGAGCGCCCCGGCCTGCCAAAGGACACCGACTCCAACGGCAACGACTTCGTCTTCGTGGACACCAACGGCACGTCGGCCGGAGCGGGGCAGCGCCTCGGCGCTCCAGGCCCGCAGAACCTGGCCTCCCCCCTCACCGGCCCCGGGACCCTGTCGGTGACGCTCGTCGACCCCGACGTGTCTGCAGACGCTCAGCCGAACCTCGCACAGCCGCTGGCCTCTGATCCGGCGTCGAACGCGACGTTTGGCCGGGTGATCATCCGGCGTCACATCACCAACCTCTCGACCGTCCCGGTGACGTCGCTGGCGTTCCGCGTCTCCGACGTCACGACGTTCCCGTCGCCGTCAGGCGTCTCCGACCTGCGCCCGCAGACGACGCCCACCAGCGGGGAGTTCCTCGGGACGACCCTCACCGGGCCAAGCCAGCCCAACGGCGGTGGCTTCAACTCCCTGCTGACCGTCCAGGACGTCAACTCCGGCGCGCCGCTCAACCCAGGCCAGAGCGTCGACGTGCAGTTCCAGATGGGCGTCCAGCAGGACGGCGAGATCCGGTTCTGCGCCCAGGCGGCGGCCCTGCCGTCCGGGAACGGGCTCGTCTCGTATGTCGGCAGCACCAACGGGGGCGCCACACCGGCAAGCGTCTGTGCTCCGTCGTTTGCTCCCTATGCGCTTGGAGCATCGGCGACGCCCTCGTTCCCTGACCAGCCCGCTGGCAGCATTGGTGCCTCCCGGACGGTGACCTTCACGAACCCGGCTCCGGTCGCCGTCGCCCTGGGTCGCGTGTCGATCGACGAGGACGACTACCTCATCAGTGAGAACCGCTGTGGCGACCGGGTGCTCCTCGCTGGAGCGTCCTGCACGGTGCGGGTGCGCTTTACGCCGTCTGCCGCCGGGACCCGCACCGGGACGCTCCGCGTCCGCGGTCGCATGCTCCCGGAGACGAGCTTGGCCTTGAGTGGCCTTGGTACTCCTGCTCCGGTTGACGGTGCCGACGGCGCCGCGGGTGCCGGCGGCACGGATGGCGCGGACGGAGCCAACGGGACTGACGGTGCGACTGGTCCGATTGGTGCGACTGGTCCGATTGGTGCGACCGGTCCGATTGGTCCGATCGGTGCGACCGGTCCGATCGGTCCGATCGGTGCGACCGGATCTACCGGCCCCACCGGATCTACCGGCCCCACCGGATCTACCGGCCCCACCGGAGCGATCGGTGCGACCGGCCCTGCCGGTGCGACGGGCGCTGCCGGCGCGGACGCGAAACTGCCGTGCAAGTTGCAGAACCCGAAGGTCGGCACGAAGATCACGTGCGATTTCACCGGCAAAGCAGCCATCACCGTGACCGCGAAGACGGCCGTGAAGGTGCAACTTAAGACCCGCTCCGGCAAGGTGCTCGCGACCGGCACCACCAAGCGCGGCAGCGTGGTGCTGAGCACGAAGAGGAAGCTCAAGGCGGGCGTCTATGTCGTCCGCATCCAGGACGGTCCCAAGCTCAGGATCTCCGTCGGCTAAGGCGCAAGTCCAGCCCGCTGTAGCTGCCGCGTCGAGCCCGTTCGGTCCTCGGCGCGGCAGCGTCAGTGGGCGGTCTGCGGTCGGATGCTTACGCTGCGGCCCTGAGCGGCGCGGCGCCGTGCACCGCGGAGAAGCCGACGTCGGGGTTGTCGGTGAACACGCCGTCGACGCCGAGGTGCAGGAACTGGCGGATCTCGCCAGCGAGGTCGCCGACCGCGTTCGGATCGGTGGAGGAGCGCAGCTCCAGCGGCAGGAACTGGTTCTCGCGACGGAACGTGTACGGGTGCACGAGCAGCCCTGCGCGGTGGGCATCGTCGACGAAGCTCGTCGGAGCTGCCGAACTGCCGTCGGCGTTGCGCGGCACGATGTAGCCCTTCGAGGGCCCGATGCCGTCGGCGTACTTCGCGACATCCTTGAGGCCGGCCGGCGTCGCCAGCTCGGCATAGGTCCGGGTATCACCGGGGATGATCGCGGTCGGCCCGCTCAGCAGCTGGACCAGCGGCACGCGCAGGCTCTTGGAGAGGTCGCGCAGGTTGCCGGTCTCAAAGGACTGCACGAAGACCGGCGCGCCCTTTCGGTTGAGGCCGTTGACGGTCAGCGTCCTGACAAGCGGGCGGTCGAACGCAAGCCCGATCGCGCGGAAGTACGTCGGGTGCTTGGTCTCGGGGTACACGCCGATCGTGCGGCGCAGCTCCCTGGAGAGCTGCTTGCGCAGGTCGAGGACCTCCTGGAACGTCGGCACCTCGAACTGGCCGTCGAACACGGTGTTCTGCGGGCGCACGGCCGGAATGCGCTCCTTCGCGCGGAGCGTCTTCAGCTCCGCCAGTGTGAAGTCCTCCGTGAACCAGCCCGTCAAGCTCGCGCCGTCGATGACCTTCGTCGTGCGGCGGGCCGCGAACTGCGGGCGCAGCGCAACGTCGGTGGTGCCGCCGATCTCGTTCTCGTGGCGGGCCACGAGCACGCCGTCCTTGGTCAGCACGAGGTCGGGCTCGATGAAGTCGGCGCCCTGCTCCGCGGCCAGGCGGTAGGCCGCGAGCGTGTGCTCGGGCCGGTAGCCGGAGGCGCCTCGGTGGCCGATCACCAGCGGGTCTGCCTGGCGGTGCTTGGCGTGGGACGACTCGTGAGCCGATCCGTGGCCGGGGGTCGCGGCGACCGGGCCAGCCGCGGCGCCGGCCGCGACCGTCGCGGCGAGGATGGGGACGAGAGTTCGCAGTGATCGCATTGCGGCGCACCACAGCAGGCGGCCACCGGCGCGCTGTTACCCCGCGGTGACAGTTGGCGCGATGTTCACCGCGGTGGCTGTGCTTACGCCTGCGGCCGTGTCGTCCATCCCGGTGCTGGCCGGGCTCGTAGACCTGTCGTGAACGCGCGCGCCACGCTGTCCTTCCCCCAGCACGCCTCCCCGATGCTCTGATGCGGGTGCGGTGGGCCACGACCTGTGAGGGCAGCTCGGTCGATGCTCGGGGCTCACACGCGCTCTTTGGCATCGGCGCCAACCTCCTCGTCCTGAGCGACGGCGAGACGAACGCCCACACGCCGCTCTTCATCTGCCTGTCGGTGCCGCGGCACGAGCTCGACACCGAGCTGGACGTTGTGATCGTGGTGACCGACCCCGCGCAGCGGCCCGTCGGGACGCAGACGCACACCGTCGCCATCCCCTCAGCAGAGTTGCCTGCCGGGGCGATGGATGGCTACGAGGTGCCCGCCTACCTCTCCACGGTGGTGAATTTCACCGCCACCACCGAGGGTGCTTACTCGATCTTCGCGACGCCTCGCCTGCGCGCCGGCGACGTGCCACCAGAACCGCTCACGCTGTTCGTCAGCCGCATGGAGATGGACGCGGCAGGCTGACGTCGGAGCGTTCGTCTCACGCATCTTCGTCGGCGGACCAGCGCCCGCGTGGCAGGCACGAGCGTAAGCTCGAACT
>JAUMFO010000029.1:0-6949 GCA_032119795.1 Solirubrobacteraceae bacterium | reverse complement strand
ACCGGCGCCTGCAGACCGGGAGACATCGCCACCGGGACCAACTCGACCTTGGCCCCGCGGGGGACGATCTTGCGGAGCTGCTCGGGGGCGACGGCCATCACGGATTCCTCTTTGCCGTCGATCACCGGGACCGGGACGACGCGCTGTCGCTCACGGACGAGCGTGCGCTGGGTGAATAGGCCGCTGGCCCAGCGCAGCAGCTTGGCGCTGTCGGCGTCCCGCGCGGCCTCCGACGGCTCGCCGAGTACGACCGACACCATCGTCACGCCACCGCGCGTCGCTGAGCCGACGAGCGAATACCCGGCCGACGTGGTGTGCCCCGTCTTCATGCCGTCCACCGCGCCACCACCAGGCAGTGGCGTACCGAGGATCCGGTTGCGGTTGAGGATCGTGGTCCCTCTCTTGAGGGTGATCGCCCGGCGCTTGACGGTCGCCGAGATGAAGGGGTTCTTGTGGGCCGCGACCCCGATCTTGGCGAGTTCAAGCGCCGTGGTCTTGTGGCCCGGAGCGTCCAGCCCGATCGAGTTGGCGAAGTGCGTGCGCTTCAAGCCGAGGGCCTTGGCCTTGGCGTTCATCTGCTGGATGAACCTGGCTTTGGTGCCGCCCACGCGCACCGCCACGGTCGCGGCGGCGTCGTTGGCCGACGGCAGCATCATCGCTCGGACGAGATCGGCCAGCGTGATCTTCTCGCCGGCCACCAGCCCAAGCTTCGTCTCGGCGGCCGCGGCGCGGTAGTCGATCGCCGAGTAGACCGTCGAGAGTGGAGCCTCGTCGAGTGCGACGAGCGCCGTCATGAGCTTCGTCGTTGACGCCATCCCGCGCTGCGCGTCGGCGTTCTTGCTGTAGACCACCGTGCCGGTCGACGTCTCGATCACGGCGGCGGACGGCGCCGTGATCGACGGCGGCGCCGCGCCGGCGGCTGGGGCAAGCGCAGCCAGTGCGACGCTGCACAGCAGCAGCAGGCGCGCGAACGCGCCACCAGCCGTTGAGCGTGACGTGGCCACGATCAGCCGGCCGCGCGAAGGCACTGGTCGCGCAGCTCCCGGGCGGACTTGGCCGCGGCCTGCGCGGGGTCTCCTCCCGTCGCCTCATGAGCCTTGACCAACGCCCGCGAGACCGTCACCAGGCCACCACCAAGTCCAGGGGCAAACGCCGCGCGCAGCCCCTCGATCGTGCCGCCCTGCGCGCCGACGCCGGGCAGCAAGAAGGGCGCCCGCGGCATGAGCTCGCGCAGCGCGGCGACGCGTTCAGGAACGGTCGCACCGCAGACCGCTCCGGCATCAGACAGCACGCCTTCGCCGTCGTCGAGCGCGACGACTTGGGCGGCGACGCGCTGCCAGAGCAGCTCACCGCTGGCCAGCTGCTGCTCTTGAAGATCGGCGGCGCCGGGGTTGGAGGTGCGGACGAGCACGAAGATGCCGCCGCCGACGCTGCGAGCGCGTTCAAGGAACGGGCTGACGGCGTCGTGCCCCATCAGCGGATTGACCGTTACGGCGTCGGAGTTCAGGCCGGGGATGTGCCCCCAGGGGGTTGCGTGGCCGTCGAAGAGCGCGGCGGCATAGGACTCGGCAGTGACGTCGATGTCGCCGCGTTTGGCATCGGCGATCAGCAGGAGCCCGGCGTCGCGCACGAGCTTGGCGACGGCGTGCAGCGTTGCCCAGCCGGCCGGTCCGAGCCGCTCAAACGATGCGACCTGCAGCTTGACGCCGACGCAGGCTGGCGCCGTAGCTTCGATGACCTGGCGGCAATGCTCGAAGACGGCCATCGAGGCGAGCGCGCCGGCGCGGCTAGCGGGGTCGTCGAGGGCCGCGGCGAGGCCGAGCGCAGCGGCAGCCGGCCCAGATGCGCTCGGCGTGATCCCTGGCCACAGCTTGGCCGGATCGGGATCGAGTCCGAGCACCAGCGGGGTGCCCCGGTGGTCAGCGGCGGCCGCGAGACGGTCGCCAAAGGGCGGAGAAGAGACGCGAGTGGACACCGGCCAGCGATGGTAAGGCACGCGCCCGGCGACGCGGTCCAGACCGATGCCGCGCGACACGGGCGCCGCCCGATCGGCGACGATGAGGGTCGGCGTCGGCCTTCCGGGCGCCCACACCTCATGGACATCGAACGCATCGCCTGGTCGGTCACGATCCTCATCGGACTCGTCGCCGCCGTGCTCTTCTTCCACAACGGCTTCCAGGGCTACGGCACGCTGTCGGTGCTGCTGGCCCTCGCCGCGTCCGTCAACCTCGCGCCAAGCAAGCACGAGTAGCCGGCCCGCGCGCCGGCTCCAGGGCGGCGATCAAGAGACCTCGCGCAGGAGCCGCGGCCCGGGAAGCTCCCCGCGAGGATCAAGGTGCTCGGGCAGGGCGGTGCCGTGGACGATCGAGTCGACGATCGCGTCGACCTCACCTCCCCCATTGATGGCGATCAGCCCGACGGGATGGGCGCCGTCCATGAACGTCACTTGGTAGCGGTCGTCGCCGTTCGTGCTGGCCGCGACCGCGATGACGTCGCCGGCGCCGCTGATGTCGCCCACGCTCAGGACGCTGAGGTCGTCGAGCTTGAGGACCGTCGGCACGGCGCTGTGGCGGAAGGCGCGGGAGCCACCGAACGCCGTGACGGCGGCCACCTCGGCCTGCGCAGCACCGATCGCCCAGTGTCCACCGACTTTGCCATCGAACTCGGCCGCGTCGCCGCAGGCCAGGATCGACGGGTCGCTGGTGCGCATGTGCTCGTCGACGACGATGCCCTTGCCGACCTCGAGCCCAGCGTCGCGAGCGATCGAGACCATCGGCTCGATACCAACGCAGACGACCGCTAGGTCGGCGGCGATCAGCTCGCCGGTGTCGAGACGGAGTGCGTCGAGGCGCCGCTCTCCGCGGAGTTCGGCCACGGTCGCGCCGAGGCGAACCTTGACCCCGGCCGCCTCGATCGAGCGTTGGAGGAGTCGGCTGGCTTGGGCGTCGAGGACGTGGCCTGAGAGCGTGTCACCGCGCTCCACCACCGTGACTTCGATCCCGAGCTTGGCCAGCGCCTCAGCGACTTCCAGACCGAGGAGCCCACCGCCGAGGACCACGGCGCGACGGGCGTTTCGGCTTTGCGCGTAGGCGCGGATGCGAATCGCGTCGGCCGCCTCGCGCAGCCCGAACGTGCCCGGAGTCGTGATGCCCGGGAGGTTGGGCTTGGCCCAGCGCGCGCCGGTGGCGATGATCAGACGGTCATACGGCAGCGCCTGGCCCGTTCCCAGCACCACCTCTTTGCCATCGCGGTCGATCCGCGCGACCGACGTGTTCAGCCACTGCGTCACGCGCTGATCTTCGTACCAGCGGTCCGGCATCAGTTGGAGGCTGCCGAGACCCTGCGGGCGGTGGATCAGGCGGGTGATTGCGATCCGGTTGTAGAAGGGATGCGGTGAGCGACTGACGAGATCGATCGAGCAGTCCGGATGCAGGCGGCGCATGTGGCTGGCTGCGGTGATGCCCGCCACGCCATTGCCGACGATCACGATGCGATTGACGTCGGCCGGCGCTGGCGCGAGGACCTTGCCTGCCGCGGCCGTCGTGGGAGCCGCTGAGGCGCTCGACGGCGAAGCCACCGCGGCCAGTGCCTGCGCCGCCAGGGGCGCTGAGGCCTCCGCAATCGGCTCGAGGCTGATGACCACGTCGCCGATCACGCGGGTCGCGCAGGCCAGGCGAGCGTTGGCTGGCAGGCCGAGACGCTCGAGGGTGGAGCGCTCCTGCTCGGCTGGGGGCGCCAGGCCGTCAGCCCCCGACACGATGTAGACGGGATCGCAGCCGCAAAGGCCAGTACCGCAGCCTTCGGGCAGTGAGATACCGACCTGGCGCGCAGCGGCGGCGACGGTCGGCTCGTGCGCCGGGACCGGAACGGCGGAACCGTCGGGCCAGAAGATGATGGTCGGTGAGCGGTCGGGACGGCCCGGGCCACGGCGGTCCGGGATCTGCACGGGCGGGCTGCCGGCGATCACGGCGGCCGCCGATGCAACGGTCGAGGCGTCGCCGTGGCGGGCGATCTGCAGCAGCGAGTCAGCCGGGGCTGCGACGGGCGCAGCGGCCGCCACCGCCGACGCGATGATCTGGGCTTGCGCGCCGGTGCTCGCCGCGCCCACGAGAGGCTCCTGCTCGAGCGGGGCATCATGTGGAGCGAGTCGGCGCGGTTGCACGTCGGGAGCGACCATCGGCAGGTCGGTACCGACCGGCGTGAACGAGTCGACCGCGTCGCGATTGGTTTCGGCAGCCGCGAGTTTCAGACCGCGAGCCAACCAGATCGCCACGATCACGAGGATCACGGCGCGGGCCTCCCAGACCGCCGCGTCTCCCATCTCGACGTCGGCGAGGTAGGCGATCGCGTCGGCGCTGGTTGGTGCGTTCGTCCAGTAGAAGAGCACCAGCGCGGCGGCGCCCCACAGCGCGGTGAGCCGGCCACGGCCTAGGCGGGTGTAGCTGTCGGCGACGGTCAGCAGGCCGAGGCTGAAGAGTGCCCAGGCGGCCAGGAACCAGACCGTCTTGCCGTAGGGCGTCCCGACGGGAACCAGGCTGAAGCCGAAGATGAAGCCCGGGAGTAGACCAGCAAAGACCCAGCGAGACTCACCGCGCCCATCGGAGTGGGCCAGGTCGGCGAGCAGCGCGCGCTTGGGAAGCAGGTCCTGGCAATTGGTGGTGCAGCCAACGCATGGCCTGCAGTGGGCGTGCTCCACGACCGCCCCCGGGGCCCGCGAGTAGACCGACTGGGTGGCCCGCAAGGGGCAGACGCTGCCGCAGAAGCCGCTCTTGCCGCGGTAGAGCGTCCCGCCGACGAACGCGACGCCGAGCGCCACGACCAGCATCACGGCGGCGCCGGGGCCGCTGGTCTGCAGAAACGACGGCCGCAGCGAGATCGTGATGAAGAAGAGCGACGCGCCGATGGTGTAGCCATGGCGCTCGACCCACGGCGGCAACGTGCGGCCGCGGGTGATGCGCGTCAGTCGCGGGATCTGGTTGACCGTCGCCATCGGGCAGACGTTGCGCCAGATGCCTGGGGCGAGCACCCAAACCAGCGGGAGCGCGGGCACCACGATGCCCCACAAGATCGGCAGCCCAAGCGAGGGGTGAACGAGGCAACCGATCGCGAGCGCGAGCATCGCGGTGACGGTGATGACCCGCAGGTAGGGCCATGGCTCGCGCGGGATGCGCAGCAGGAAGGGGCGCTGGGCAGCGCTAGTCATCAGGCCGCCAACCGCCTCAAGCGCTGGCGGGCAGCGGCTCGGCGTGGATGTCGATGTCTTCGGGAACGATGACCTGGCCTGAGACGACGAGGTCGATCATCGCGTCAGCCACCGTCGGGTCGACCTGCGTGCCACGCATGCGGTACAGCTCGTCGATGGCAGCCTGAGTACTCAGGCGCGGGCGGTAGACCCGCGAGGAGGTCATGGCTTCGAGCATGTCCGCGACGTGCAAGATCCTGCTCTGCAGCGGAATCTCTTCGCCAGCGAGGCCGGCGGGGTACCCGCGACCGTCGTAGCGCTCGTGGAGGTGCAGGACGTAGGTCGCGATGCGCTCCATGCCGGCGCCGGCGATGATGTCTCGGCCGAGTTCGGAGTGGCGGCGCATGATGTCCCACTCCTCCGTAGTCAGCTTGCCCGGCTTCTGCAACACGGAGTCGGAGATGCCGATCTTGCCCACGTCGTGGAGGACACCGGCAGCCCGGATGGCCTCGAGTTCTTCGCCGTCGTAGCCCATGCGCTGGGCGAGCGCTGCGGCGTAGAGGCCGACGCGCTCGGAGTGCAGGCTTGTGTAGCCGTCCTTGGCGTCGACGGCCGAGGCCAGAGCGTGGACGGTGTTGACGAGTCCCTGGGCGGCGACCCTCGCGGCCTGCTCCTCGGGAGACATCGCGATCGAACTGTCGGCGGTGTAGATGCAGGTGCGGTTGCGACCTGAGGTCTTGGCCCAGTACATCGCGCCGTCGGCCAGATTGAGGATCTCGTCACGGCAGAGCGCATGGACCGGGAACTGCGCGATGCCCGCACTGATCGTGAAGCGTGTGCGGGCCGGGCCGGCCTCGGTCTGCATGATGTGTTGGCGCAGGCGCTCGATAACGCGCTCGGCCTCGATCGCGTCGGCGTCGACCAGCGCCAGGCAGAATTCGTCGCCTCCTACGCGGCCGCACAGGTCGCCGGGTCGCAGGTGCTCTCGCATGACGTCGGCGAGCTGCCGGAGACCTTCGTCGCCGGCGGCGTGGCCGTAGGCGTCGTTGACCTCTTTGAACTTGTCGACGTCGAGCGCGACGACCGACACGTTCGTCTGACTGCGCTCCGCGCGACGCAGCTCCTGTTCGAGGCGTTCGTTGAAGGCGCGGTGATTGAGGAGTCCCGTCAACGGATCGGTCAGGGCGAGCGTCTCCAGGTGTGCCTGGGCTCCCTCGAGCTGATCGGCCATGCGGTCGAAGTCGTCGGCGAGGACGCCGATCTCGTCACGGCGGCTCCAGTGCAGGCGGGTTCCCCGTTCGCCGCTTCCGATGCGGCGTGTGGCCGCGCCGAGGCGTCCCAGCGGCTGGACGAGCGCCCGGTTGATCAGCAGGAGCGAGACGAGCCAGAGGGTGACGGCGGTCAGGACCGACGCGATGATGACGGTCCGTTTGTCTTCGGCGAGCGCGGCATCGAGGTCCTTGAGGTCGTAGTGGAGTTCGAGCATCGCGCGGACCTTGCCGCGGCGCACGACCGGCTCATCGATCTCGGCGTAGTGGGCGCCGTCGGCCGCGCTGACCTCGTGGTAGGCCTTGGCGCCTTCCTGAAATGGCGTCGTGGTCCCGGCGGCTGCCGCCTGCGCGCCCTTGGTGGTCACGTCGCGCTTGATGCCTGCGGGGTCGTGCACGTGACCGCTCTGGATGTAGCGGAACGTTCCGTCTTCGCCTTTCCAGGAGACGTTGATCTTGTGCAGCGTCGGATTGTTTTCGCGGATTGCGTCGAGGCGGC
>JAUMFO010000028.1:0-1874 GCA_032119795.1 Solirubrobacteraceae bacterium | reverse complement strand
CGGCGCAGAGGCGCTGATCCCACGGGTTGTAGGACGGCGTGAAGTGCGTGGCGATGTCGAAGTCGTCGGGCAGCATGCGCTTCTGCGACTTGTGGATGAAGTCCGCGAGGACCTGCGGCCGGCGGCGGCTCAGCTGGTAGATCGCGATCTGCCGCAGGATGTTCTTCCAGCGCACGATCCCGAAGGCCGTCTTGTCTGGCAGGACCGACGAGAGCCGCTCGGCGATCTTGTCGACGGACGGCACCGGCGCGATCCAGGTGGGCGAGCGCTGGAGCATCGTGATGTGCTCGGTCTCGTCCGCCATCGCAGGGATGAGCGTCACGGCCGTCGCACCGGAGCCGATCACGACGACCTTCTTGCCGGCATAGTCGAGGTCCTCCGGCCAGTGCTGCGGGTGGACGATCTGGCCCTTGAAGTCGTCGCTGCCGGCGAACTCCGGCGTGTAGCCCTCGTCGTAGCGGTAGTAGCCGGTGCACGAGAGGTAGAAGTTGGTGGTGATCTGCGACACCTCGCCGGTCGCGGCGTCCTCCACGTCGACCGTCCACAGTGCGTCGGCGCTCGACCACGAGGCGCCGAGGACCTTCTTGCCGTAGCGGATCTTCTGGTCGATCCCGTACTCCGTCGCGGTGTCGCGCAGGTAGTCGAGGATCGCCGGGCCATCGGCGAGTGCGGCCGTCTCCGTCCACGGGCGGAAACCGAAGCCGAGCGTCGACATGTCGGAGTCCGAGCGGATGCCGGGGTACTTGAAGAGGCTCCACGTGCCGCCGAGTTCGTCGCGCGACTCCAGGATCGCGTACGAACGCTCCGGGTGCGTGTGCTGGAGGTGGTAGGCCGCACCGATTCCGGAGAGGCCGCCTCCCACGATGAGGACGTCGAGATGCTCTGGCTGCGACATGGCGGCAGAGTATCGACACGGTGTCGATACTGTCAACACCCTGTCGACAGACGGCGATCGGTTCGCTATCGTCGCCGCCGTGAGCACGACTCCCTCAGTCCCCGGCAGCGCCTCAGGGCCGGTGCCGGCCACGCGCGGCCGCCGCGCCAAGCGGATGAACGGCGACGACCGCGAGGCCGCGATCCTCGAAGCCGCCGAGCAGCTCCTCGAGACGCACGGGCTCCACGAGCTCTCGATCGACCAGATTGCCCGCGGCGCCGGCATCTCGCGGTCGTCGTTCTACTTCTACTTCCCGTCCAAAGAGGCCGTGCTGCTGAGCCTGATGGACCGCGTCATCGGCCAGGCCAACGCCCGGCGGGATGCCGCGCTCGCCGCCGCCGGCCCGGATCCGCGCAACCTCGTCCGCGCGGGCATCACGGCCTTCTACGATACCTTCCGTGAGCACCGCGCCGTCGCGCTCGCCGCCGCCGAGTCGCGGATCACGACGCCGGAGGCCAGCGAGCTCTGGTCGCGTGTGATGGACAGCTGGGTCGCGATGACGGCCGGCGTGATCGCCCACCAGCAGGAGGTCGGCTCGCTCCCTCCGTCGGCCGTCTCCGCCCGCGATCTCGCCACCGCGCTCAACCTCATGAACGAACGCGTCCTGCACGCCACGTTTGCCCAGGACACGCCCTCGATCGACGAGTCGGCGGTGGTCGACACGCTCGTGACGATCTGGCTCGCCGCGATTCTTGGCCCCTCACCTTCTGGTCCCTCTCAGGACCCCACCACCCCGCCCGAAAGGCCCCGATGAGCACCTTCACCGGCAAAGTCGCCGTCGTTACTGGAGCTGGCTCCGGCATCGGCCGCGCTCTCTCGCTGGGCCTCGCCCGACGCGGCGCCAAGCTCGCCATCTCCGACGTCAACGAGGTTGGCCTGGCTGAGACCGAGTCGCTCGCGAAGGCGCTCGGCGCCGAGGTCCACGCCGCCAAGCTCGACG
>JAUMFO010000027.1:0-75713 GCA_032119795.1 Solirubrobacteraceae bacterium | reverse complement strand
CAACGCGACAGCGCCTCGGAGCTCCGTTCTGTCCGGCAACTGCAACCCCAGGGAGTTGCAGTTGCCCCGGTCGAAGCGAACTACGGTCACCTGCGGGTGTTCAGCACCCCCAAGTCACGGGAGTTCGAACCGCAACCCCAGGCGGTTGCGGCGCGCCCGGCGCCCGCCGGCCGCGAAGCGATCCCCGTCCCGCCGCCGCCAGCCAGCTCAAATGCCGCCAGCCCGCACCGCCCTCGGTGCAGAACGCCCGCCGGCCCCGCAGCGATCTCCATTCCGCCGCCGCCAGCCAGCTCAAATGCCGCCAATCCGCTCCGCCTTCGCTGCCCCGACGCCCGCCGACCACGAAGCGATCCCCGTCCCGCCGCCGCCAACGGCCCAAATGCCGCCAGCCCGCACCGCCCTCGGTGCAAAACGCCCGGATTCCCCAAAGCGCTCGACATTCCACCGCCGCCAACAGCCAAGACGCCGACGCGGCCGCCCAGTCCCGCTGCCGCTCAACTTGCTCGACACGCCCGCCAGCGATGGGCGCCTGCTGAGCGCGGCCCTGATGGGGCCAGTCTTGCTCCAGCCCTGTGTGACGGCCGAACAGTCGCTAAGTTCCCGGGGGTGAGCACGCCGAACTTCCGTCTGGTCACGAGCCCCGCTGCGCTCGATGGAGCCCCCGAGGGCTGGGCGACCGACATCCTCACCGAGGGGCACGTGAGCTTCCTGATCGACGCGGGAGGGGTCGACGCCATCAGCGCCGCCGCCCACACGCTCGGCGCCGAAGCCGTCACCGTGTTGCGCCATGAGGCCACGCCGGCGCTGCAAGAGACGACTGTGCGCAAACACGCCCACGGCCTCCCGCTCGTCTGGATCGGCGCGTCGTTCAGCGACGAAGCGCGCCAGTGGGCCAAGAGCCGCGGGCAGATGACGCTCCTCGTGGAATCTGAAGGCGCACTCAGCGATGAAGAACGCGGCAAAGTCGCCCGCTTCATCGCGATCCTGGGTCGCCAGATCGATTAAGGCCGTCGGCCGGCCGAGCGGCTGGCTGTCGACTCGCCGGTTCAGCCTCCGGCGGCGCGCCGCCAGAGCGTGCGCAGCGCCTCGGTGATCGCAGCGGCGTCGGTGTCGGCGCGGGCGTGCGCGAGTGGGCCGGCGAGGACCTCGTTGGCGGCGCCGACGAGCGCCGTGGCGGTCAGTTCGGCGTTCTGCTCGGGGAGTTCGCCTGCGGCGACGGCGGCGCTGACGTAACCAGCGACGGTCGTGCGGTAGGCGGCACGAAACTCCAAACGGACCCGCTCGACAGCCGGGTCGACGGGCTCGGCGATGAGCGACCAAGCCAGCGTTGGGTTGGCGAGTGCGCGCTGGGCGAACGCGGCGATGACGGCGTCGATCTGGGCGAGTGGGCCCAGCGCGGAACTCGCCTCGGCGGCATGCTCCGCCGCCGCCATCTCGTGGCCGCAGACGTCGCGGAACACCTCGACGTAGAGGTCGGCCTTCGACGGGAAATGACGGTAGAGGGTGCCGGAGGCGACACCCGCGCGCTCGGCGATGGCGATCACGGACGCGCCGCTGTAGCCGCCGGTCTCGATGACCTCTTGCGCCGCCGCAAGCAGGCGCTCGCGCGTTGGCGAGCGATCAGTGGCGCGGCGCCGCGGAGTGCCGTCTGCCGCAAGTGGCGCGGCGTCGGTTGGGCCGGTCGCGTCGGCGTTGGTGACCCGCGCGCTCATGCCGGCAGCGCCCGCTCGAGGATGGCCGTCGTGTCGACGCCGCCAGGCAGCGTGCCGTAGACGCGCCCACCGGCGCCGCCCAGGCGTGCGGCGCAGAACGCGTCGGAGGCGGCTGGGGGCGTGTGGCGCACCAGCAGGCTGGCCTGCAGCGCGACGGCGAGATCCTCGACGAGTGCCCGCGCTCCGAACTGGGCTTGCCAGAGCGTCGCGGCGCTGGGTGCGCCGGCGGCCAGCGCCGCCGTCCGCTCGCGCACCCCGGCGAGGTGGCGGTCCAGGTGAGTGTTGGCTCCGGCGGCCAGATCACATTCCGCCAAGAACGCCGGCAGGGTGGCCGGCTCCTTCTCGATTGCTCGGAGCACGTCGAGCGCCGCGACGTTGCCCGACCCTTCCCAGATCCCGCAGAGCGGCGCGTCGCGGAAGAGCTGGGGGAGGCCGGATTCCTCGACGTAGCCGTTGCCGCCCAGGCACTCCAGCGCCTCGGCGGCGTGGGCCGCGGCGCGTTTGCAGACCCAGTACTTCTCCACGGCCGTCGCCAGGCGGCGGAAGTCGGGGGTGTCGTCGTCGTAGGAACGCGCGACGCGCAGCGCCGTGGCCGTCGCCGCCTCGGACTCCAAAGCAAGGTCGGCGAGGACGTTGGCCATCGCGGGCTGGTCGACGAGGCGTGCTCCGAACGCCTCACGGTGGCGGGCGTGGTGGAGGGCCTCGAGCACGCCGTGGCGCATCGAGCCGGCCGCGCCGATCAGGCAGTCCAGGCGCGTGTGGTTGACCATCCGCACGATCGCGGGCACCCCACGCCCCTCCTCACCGACGAGGCGAGCGCGGATCCCGCGGAACTCGACCTCGGCCGACGGCAGCGAGCGGGTACCGAGCTTCTCCTTGAGGCGTTGGAACTCCATGCCGGGGCCGCGCTCCACGAGGAAGCACGACGGCGAGCCGCCACCGGCGTCGGTCTGCGCGAGCACGAGGAAGACGTCGCACGGCGGGTAGGAGCAGAACCACTTGTGGCCCCAGAGTTCGTAGTCGCCGCCGCCCACGTCAACGGCGCGGGTGAGGTTGGCGCGCACGTCCGAGCCGCCCTGGCGCTCCGTCATCGCCATCCCCGCAATCGCGGCCGTGGCCGGGTCGGTCGACGTGAGGCGCGGCTCCCACTTGGCGCTCAGCTCCGCGGAGCCGTCGCGCAGCGCCGGGACGACTGCGTACGTCATCGAGATCGGGCAGGAGACGCCGAGGTTCGTCGCGCCGAAGAGCAGGAAGGAGGCGGCGCGCACCACGTGCGCGCCTTCGCGATCGTCCGTCCACGGCAGCGAATGCAGGCCGCGACCGATGCCGTCGTGCAGCAGCCAGTACCAGGACGGGTCGAGCTCGACCTCGTCGACGCGGTTGCCATACCGGTCGTACGGCCGCAGTACCGGCACGTTGGTGTCGGCGCGGCGGGTGTGCTCCCACCACTCCTCGCTGCCGGCCGCCGCGCCCGTCGCGGCGACATGGTCGAGCCCCCAGCTGCCGCCCTCGCGGTGAAGGGCGTCGAGCAGTGGCCGGTCGGTCGCGAGGAGATCGATCGGCCGCAGCGGCGGTGACTGGTTGGTGACGGCCCGCGGCAAGGCCTGACGGGGATCGGCGGTATCGATCGGCGGTGTGGTCAAGGGGTTCCGGCGTGGGGAGCAGGGCTTGCCTCTCGACCGTAGCACCGATGCGAACCAAGATTCACGCCAATGTGAATCAGAGTTCACATTGGCGTCGCGTCGACGCGCTCAGGGGTGACGCAGTGCCCGGGAACGACGAAGGGCGGCCTGTCCCCGGCCGCCCTTCGCAAAGTCCCTGTCCCGGGGACCGATGGCTTCAAGTGGCACCCGCCCCCCGGCGGATCCGTCAGCCATGTAGACCGTTGTGGTCTGACCACTTGGTCGACCCGCGAATATGGCGCTTGAGCGCTCGGGGTCAGGTCTGTCCGTCTGGCCCTGTCCGTTCGGCGGAGGGTACCCCGGCTAGCATGCGCCGGCATGAGCACCAGTGAGAAGCCCGAGTTCGAGATCCCCGAGGGTGACCCGTCCTACCAGCTGGAGATCGACGATCTCGTTGCCGGGACCGGCGACGAGGCGATCCCCGGCCACACCGTCGAGGTTCACTACGTCGGCAAGTCCTGGAGTACCGGCAAGGAGTTCGACGCGTCCTGGGGCCGCGGCGACACCTTCAAGTTCAAGCTCGGCAAGGGCCAGGTCATTGAGGGCTGGGACAAGGGCGTCGACGGCATGAAGGTCGGCGGCCGCCGCAAGATCACCATCCCGCCGATGCTCGGCTACGGCAAGCGCGGCGCCGGCGGCGTCATCGGCCCGGACGAGACCCTCGTCTTCGTCGTGGACCTGATCTCCGTCAAGTAGTTGGTCGGGGTCGCCGGACCCCCCCCAGCGAGAAACGGACCGCGGTCCACTGTCGTTAGGTGACAGTGGACCGCGGTCCGTTTTGCGTAGATGGCTCGTGGTGGGGCTAGCCGCCCGCGACGAGCAGCAGCTTCTGGCCGTCGACGTTGATCTCGTCGCCGGGGTGGAGTTGGCGGCCGCGGCGGTCTTCGCGCTCGCCGTTGACCTGCACGATGGCTTCGAGCAGGATCTCCTTGGCGTGCGCGCCGTCCTGGGCGAGGCCCGAGAGCTTGAGCAGCTGGCCCAGGCGGATCATGTCGCCGCGGATCGGGATCTCTTCCATTCGGCGAGAGGCTACCGGGCCCATGCGCCAGGCTCGTCCCTTGAGTGACGCTTCTACTTACACTTGTGTAGGTACGTGTGCCATTCTCCGCCGATGGTCGATGCTGCTCGCCGTCCCAAGGGCCAGATCCCGCCGCCGCTCCCGCGTCCTGAGCTGCTGATCCGGCAGTCCAAGCGACTCGCCGAGATCCCCGGCCTCACCGAGCAGGCGCTGCGCTGGTCTGCCGACGCGGTCGGCGAGCGCCGCGCCGTTGCCCGCGACGCCCGCAGTCTTGCGACGCCCCGCATCTGGACCGACACGATCGCCTCGCTGGCCTCGACCGGCTGGCGGATGTTCTCCACGGCCGCGCCCGAGGCGCCGTTCCAGCTGCTCGCCGCCGCCGCGGCCGCCGTTGGCCTGCGCGTCGAGGCGCCGAACACGTCGCAAAACACGCTCGACCGCGTCGAGAAGCTCGTCCGCGCCGGCGGCCCGGCCTACATCAAGCTCGGCCAGTTCATCGCCACCGCCCACGGACTGCTGCCTGAGGAGTGGGTCGAGGCGTTCGCCTGGTGCCGCGACGAAGCGCCACCCCTGCGCCCCGGCGTCGCGCAGAAGGTGATCGATCACGAACTCGGCGCCGCCCGCGAGCGCCTCGTGTGGCTCGACGACGAGCCGCTCGCCGCCGGCTCGATCGGGCAGGTCCACCGCGGGCGCCTCGACGATGGGACGGAGGTCGTCGTCAAGGTCCGGCGGCCGCGCTTGCGCGGCAAGTTCCGTGCAGACATCGAGACGCTCGCGATCGCCGCGGCTGCGGCCGAGCGCCTGCACCCCGCGGCGAAGCAGGCCAACGTCCGCGGCTTCGTCGAGCTGTTCGCGCAGCTCTCGATGGCCGAGCTCGATTTTCGCCTGGAGGCCGCCAACCTCGTCGAGTCGACGGCCGTCCTGGAAGATCTCGGCGCCGACACGATGCATGCGCCGCGGCCGATCCCCGGGATGGTCACCTCGCGCGTGCTGGTGATGGAGTTCCTGCCGGGCGTGTCCTACGCCAAGCTGCCGGCGGGAAACGAGATCGACGGCGACGACCTCTTCTACCGCGGCATCAAAGGCGTCCTGGAGGCGACCTTGATGTACGGGATGTTCCACGGCGATCTGCACGCCGGCAACGTCCTGATCGACGTCCCCACGGCCAACTTCTCACTCGTCGACTTCGGCATCGCCGGCCGCCTCGACGCCGCCCAGCGCGCCGGCCTCGTCCAGTTCCTCGCCGCCTTCGCCGCGAGCGACGCGGCCGCCCAGATCGCTGCGATGCAGACGTTCGGCGCGATCGACTCCGATGCAGACATCGACGAACTCGTCGCGGAGCTGCAGAAGGAGGTCGACGCGATCGACTCCCGCGAACGCGGCGAGGTCACGTTCGACGAGCTCGGCCTCACGCTCGGGCGGCTGATCGTCGTCCTGGCCAACAACGGCTTCCGGATGCCGAAGGAGCTCGTCCTCTTCTTCAAGAACCTCCTCTACCTCTCGGGCTTTGCGGCGAGCGTTGCGCCCGAGGCCGACGTGCTCGAGGTCGTCCAGCGGATCCTGCTGGAGTTGCTCACCGGTGACGGTGCCACGCTGACGGCGATGCTCGTGCAGCCCGGCGACGACTCGCCGGTTGACCTGAGCAAGTAGTCCGAGGGTTCGCGTGGCCCGCGAGCCGGTGGAGCGGGGCGAGGCGTTAGCGATCGGCGGGCGCCTCAGCGGCGCTGCCGAGCGGGCCGGCGCCGCACGTGCTCAGGTACTTCGTGACCGTCTTGGTCTTCACGCCAGCGATCGACGGGCAAAGCGTCTCGGTGTAGCGCGCGTCGTCGTCGACGAACCGCTTCAGCCAGTTGGTGGCGGCCCGGGAGATCTCGGTGACGGGGACGATCGGCTGCGCGTGATCGACGTTCAGCTCCAGGTAGGCCTTCGGTAGCGATGGAGCCAGCGAGCGGTACATCGGGACGGCGTGCTTGGCGATCGGCGCGATCCAGTCGGGCCTGGAGCCGATCACGAGCGTCGGCGTTTGCACCATCTGGAAGTCGGTCTGGCGGTCCCACGGGAAGATCGCGACGGCGGCCTTCAGGGCGAGGTTGCGCTTGGCGGCTTCGAGCGTGCCGCCGCCGCCCATCGAGTGGCCGACGACCGCCAGGCGCGAGGCGTCGACGCGCGTGCGGGCACGGCTCTTCGTGGTGAGGTACTCCAGCGTTGCGAGCAGCTCTTTGCCGCGGGCGGCGGGCTCCTCAAAGATCGAGTTGGGCTGCAGCACGATCGTCACGAACCCCTGGGTCGCGAGCCGGCGGGCGAGCCACCACATCGTGGTGCCGTCAGCGAGGAACCCGGGCGAGAGCGCGACGGCGCCGAACGTCTCCCCGGCGGGCGCCTTCGGGAACCAGATCGTCGCATTCCCGAACTGTGGGCTGGCTGAGGCAGCCACCTTCTCGGCGCCGATCTCGTATGGGCCGACCGTCGAGGCGATCACGCTGGCGGTCGGGTCTGGGCCCTTCGCAAACGGCGACGCGACGGCGCTCGGCGCGAGGATCGCAAGTGCGGCGACCGCGGTGACGGCCGCCGCACGGAGCGAGGGGAACGGGGACATGGGGAGCCTTCGGCGCGTACTGGGACAACCGTGCGCGGGGACACACAGGCGGCCTGAGTTATGTCATGGAAGGGCCGGTTCGTCGAGCCAATTCACTCAATTCCCCAAAAACTGGCCAAAGGTGAGAACACCGTCGCGGTTTGGGCCCAACGCCAACGGACCGTGGTTCACCCTCCAAAGCGGGGGTGGACCACGGTCCGTTGAGCTTTTGGTGGCGCTTTGGCGACTAGATCGTCAGCGGGACGCGCTGCGTGATCGTGTGGCCGTCGATCGTCACGGCGACCTTCACGGCGTACTTGCCGCCCGCGTTCTTGGTGAGGCGCACCGGTAGGTAGGCACTTTTGCTGCGCTGCGGGGCGATGCGATCGATCGTGGCCGACGTGCGCTTGATCGGGCGCAGCGCCTTGGGGAGCGTCACGTTGACGCGCGCGTCGCGGACGGCTTCGTTGTTGCCGTTCGTCAAGCGCACGCGCAGGCGCGATCCGGCGGCCGAGACGGCGTTGCGCGAACCGCCGACGGTGATGACGATCGTGATCCCGCCCGTGTCGCCCTTCGGACCCTTCGGTCCGGCGGGGCCTGTCGGGCCTGCCGGACCAACCGGACCGGCAGCGCCAACCGGACCAATCGGGCCAATCGGGCCAATCGGGCCAACCGGGCCTGCGGGGCCAACGGGACCGGCCGGGCCTGCGGGGCCCGCGTCGCCGACGTCACCCTTGGGGCCAACCGGGCCCTGCGGGCCGACCGGACCGGTCTCGCCCGTGTCGCCCTTGGGGCCCTGCGGCAGGCCGGTGCTCTGGCCCGCCAGCGGCACGCCGACGCTGACCGAGGTCACCGTCGTCGGCTCGTCGCCCGCGACGACGTCGACCTGGCCCTTGATGGCCAGCTGCGCCAGCGACGCCGCAGCGGCGGTGCTCGGCGCAAACCGGATCCGGTAGGTGCAGGTGGCACCGGGAGCGAGGTAGCCGAGATCGTCGTCGAGGCAGGTGCCGCCGACAATCAAGAACTCGTCGGCCGAGCGGCCGTCGGTGTCGGTCGTGCGGGCGCGGACGGCCAGGTGGTAGTCGCCGGTGTTGGTGGCGGTCACCGTCTGGGTTGTCCCGATCGTCCCGGCGGCCTGGTCGGCGAATGTCGGCGTCGTAGCCGCAATCGCTGGCGCCGGAACGTCGGCGTCGATCGTCACGAGCGGCGGGTCATGGTCAGACACGTGGAGCCCGAGGCCAGCGCGCTCGTAGTAGTCGTTGTCGAGGTGGGCGTAGCGGATGTCGTTGACCCGCGCGGCGAGTCCGTCGGTCACGAGCGCGTGGTCGAGCGTCTGCAGCTTGCCCTGGAACATGAAGCTGTAGCGCTCCTGCTCCGGTGCCTGGCTCCAGAGGTTGGTCAGTGTGCCGCCGGTCTGGGCCTCGATCAGCGGTGACTCGTCCTCAAAGGCGTTGAAGTCGCCAATCGCGAGGACGTCGGTGCCGGCAGCCTGCAAGGCCTCAGCCTCGACGCGCACGGCGTTGGCCTGCTGCACGCGGCACCCGTCGACCGAGCCCTTCGACGCGAAGTGGTTGCTGAGCACCGTCAAGCGGGTACCAGCGCGCAGCGTCACGTCGAGCGTGAGCGGCGGGCGATCGAACAGGAACGCCGTGTCGCCGCAGCTCAGCCCACCGGTGGTGAGGCGGTCGGCCGCGACCTGTCGCGGAGCACCGTGGACGGTCACGCCGTCCTTGACGAGGAAGCCGACGTCGATGCCGCGGCTGTCCTTGCCCTCCAGCGCGTAGGCGGTGTAGCCGCCGATCGCCGCGGCGAGATCATCGAGCACCTGCTGGCTGGACTTGCCGCCGGCAGCGCCCTGGCTGTCTCCGACCTCTTGGACGGCGACGAGCTCGGGGGCGCGAAGCCGATCGCGAATGGCGACGGAGAGGCCTTCGAGCTTCTCGTCGTACTCGGCCTGGGTGACGGTGTGGAGATCCAGCTCGGAGCCGGGCGGGAACAGGTTCTCGACGTTGAACCCGGAGACGCGGACCTCATCGGCGCCAGCGGCGGGCACGGTGTAGACCTCGGGGACTGACGCGTCCTCGGTGACGGTCGGCTGGCCGCCCTCCTGCACGACGACGTCGTAGTTCGTGAAGCCGAAGGCCATCGGGCCCGTGGCGTTCTCGACCCTGGCAAACAGGTTGCCGCGCACCAGCGTGGTGCTCGGAGCGCTGCGCACGTAGGGGTTGTCCGGGTCACCGGAGCCGGCGTCGTCGATCAGGGCGAGCAGGCTCGGCGCCGGGTTCTGGCGGAAGACGCGCTGCTTCGTCGTCCCGGGCGTCACGAAGAGCTCCCCGAACTTCGATGTGCCACCGGAGTTCGCGGTGCCGACGGGCAGCGTCACGCGCATCCCTTCAAGCGTCTCGTAGTAGGGGCGGGTGCCGTCGGTGCCGACGGTCTGCGCCTCAGCGGCGGCCTGGTCGATCGTGACGGCGGCCGGCAGCGGTGCGTCGCCGAGCACGGTCGGCTCGGTGTCGACGGCCTCGGCGATCATCGTCAGGCCGAACTTCTCCTTGGCCTGGCCGGTGATGCGCACGCGCTTGCCGATCAGGGCGGCGCGGTCGTTGCCGGGGCCGCGGACGAAGCCGACGAACACGCCCTCGGAGGTCGCGGGGTTGGCGTCCTCCTGGCCGGGGACGGTCTGCACGAATACGCCGGCGTCCTCGGGGAACGTCGTGGTGAAGCTCGCACCGATCTCGTCGTCGATGCCGGTGACGACCCCTTCGATCGTGACGCTCTGGCCGGACTTCGGGCTGCTGGAGCCGGAGCCCTGGACCTCGCTGATCGGGGTGACCGCGGGACCGACCGGGCCCGCGCACGGCGCGCCGCAGGCGGCCGGCGTCGACGGCGCCGTGAGCGTGAAGTCGGCCGGGTTGCTGTCGGTGTCGACGGCTGCGGGGCTGCGTGCGAAGGCGTTGTCTGGCTGGGCGGTCGTTGGGAGCGCCAGCCCTGCGCCCTCGCGGTAGGCGGCCGGTGCGGCGGTGCTGCCGAAGGCGTCCTCGACGACGTCGGCCGCGGTGCGCAGCTGGATGCCACCCGTATCGGTGATGCCGGTCGTGTAGGCCACGTCGGGCGTGGCGGTGCCGGAGTAGCCGGCGGCCGCGGTGTTGGCCAGCAGGTAGCGAGCGCCGGCGGGGAGGGTGGTGCCGCCCGGGACGGTCGCGCGGGCCGAGTTGGTGCCGGCGCTGTTGGAGCCCTGGATCTTCCAGCCGCCGATCGCGACCGGCGCGGCCGTCGTGTTGAGCAGCTCGATGAACTCGTCGTTGCCGCCGGCGGGGCCTCGGAACCGGGCTTCGCTGATCACGACGCCCGACGGCGCCGCGGCGGCCAGGGGCGGGACGACGAAGCCGGCGACGGTCGCCAAGCCAGCCGTGGTGGTGAGCGCGAGCAGTCGCGCGCGGGGAAGACGGAGCAAGGGGGTTCCTCTCGGAGCAGGAGCGCAGGCGGGGCCGTGGGAACGCGACGTCGCCGACGCGGCCGACCGTATGCGGGGGCTGAGGCTTCGCGGTTACGTGGCCGTGAATGACTTGTGCCCAGCCTGGGAACGCGTGGCGGCGTTGCGTACGGTCGGCCCATGCTGCCGCTCGCGTTCCCGGATCCGCCGCTGGTGGCTGGTGGGGTCGTGTTGCGGCCGTGGCGCGACGAGGATCTCGAGCCGGCCTACCGCGCGACCCAGGACCCGCTGATTCCGCGGTTTACGCACGTGCCGCCGGGCCAGACGCTGGCGCAGCTGCGCGTGTTCATCCATGGGCTCGACCACGCGCGGGCCCACGGTGAGGAGTTGGCGTTCGTGATCGCCGACGCCGCCACCGACGAGCTGCTCGGGACGGCCTCGCTCCTGCGACTCGATTGGATCGCCGCGCGGGCTGAGATCGGCTACTGGCTGGCGCCGTGGGGTCGCGGCCGCGGCGCTGCGACGACCGCCACGACGCTGCTCGCCGATTGGGCGTTGACGAGCCTGCCGCTCCACCGGATCGAGCTGCGCATCGACGCCGACAACACCGGTTCCCTGGCGGTCGCCGACCGGGCGGGGTTCGTCCGCGAGGGCACGCTGCGCGCGTTTGAGGAGCGCGGTGGGCGCCGCCCGGACGTCGTCGTCTGGTCGCGGCTCGCGACGGATCCCTAACGCCGAATCGCCGAAACGGACCGCGGTCCACGGTCGCTCTTCGACAGTGGACCGCGGTCCGTTTCCGAGATCTGCCTCAGGAGGGGTGATCCGCCAGCCAGGCCGTCGACTGCAGCTGGGCGATGCGCTCGAGGTTGCCCATGGTGAGCTGGACCTCGCGGGCGTGCAGGCCCCAGTCGGCCCACGGCACGGCGACCGGGAGCAGCGTGCTTGGGCCGCGCTGGATCATCAGGGTGGCCGTCGTCGGCGTATTCCGGCAGCGGGCGGTGAAGCGGTCGCCGGGGATGACCCAAGCCGTCGGAGCTTTCGGGCGCTTCTTGTTCCAGAACTGGGCGTCGGTGTCGCCCTCGGCGCCCGACGGCGGCGCGCCGCGCAGCACCGGCCGCACCACGCCGGCGTCGCCAGAGAGGTCAGCCGGGTTGGTGCAGGCCGGCACGTATGGCTTGCCGTAGGGCGCGCCAAACGCCTTGCTGATCGGCCCGATGCGCCCGAAGATCGAGGTGCCGCCGGGCGCCGCGCCGAACGCCGAGTACGCCACGACGCAGCGGTACTCGGCCGGCTGGGAGCAGGTCGGCACGTAGGCGAAGTTGCCGCCGAGGCGTTTGCCCTCCTTCACCGTGAAGTTGCCGCCGAGCAGGAACGCGCCGACGAGCCGACGGCGCATCTCGGCGTTGCGGTCGACCTCGCGCTCCATCAGCCGCACGAGCATCGCGGTGCCCTGTGAGTGCCCGAGGAAGATCACGCCGCGGCCGCCGTTGTCATGCGCGAGGTAATCGCGCCAGGCGCCGAGGACATCGGAGTAAGCCAGATTGATGGCCGCTGAGGTGCGGGTTTGGCCGGTCGCCATGCTGCCGCCGATGCCCACCACCGACGTGACCTGGCGGTAGATCGGCGCGAACATGCGGCACGTCCGCGCGAGCCGCGGCGCCTGCCAGCGCAGCAGGTCTTCGAGGGCGCGCTCGGTGTGGCGTGGGGCGTTGGTCCCGCCGGCCGCGGTGACGGTCGGGTAGACGTAGAAGCAGTCGACGGGCGGCGTCGTCTTGTCGGGCGCGGGCTCGACGCGGTCGACGACCCGCGGTTGGAGCTGCGTGGAGCGCAAGACGGTCGTCTCGCCGTCATCTAGGCAGGGGTTGGGCGTCTGGTCTGGGTGGCAGGCCCAGTTCGTCGGCAGCGTGGTGGGCGGCGTCGCGGCGGCGCGCAGGAACGGCGCGGTGAGATCGGGCTCGGGGGCCGCGGGTTGGACGGCAAGGGCGCTGGCCGGCGCGAGGAACGCGGCGGCCAGCACTGCGAGGAGCAGCGGGACGGGACGGGACACCCGTACGACGGTAGAGAACGAGTCGCCGCGAAGCGAGTCGATTTCGAGAATTACGGTGTTATGCGGTTCGGGTGGAGTGTTCGATGTCCCCCCGAGCGGCTGGCCGGGGGCGAACTACGGAGTCGAACTGCGCAGCGGGGCGGACGCCCTGGCCGGCCTTCGGGTCAACCTCTAAGGCATGGATGACTTGCACGTCGAAGCCCTGCTGCTCAGTCAGTCGCACCTCCCCTCAACCGGTCGCCGGGCCGCAACCGCTGCCACCGACCGAGTAGCGCAGCGGTCGTACCCCGAGCCCGTCGACCTCGACGAGCTGATCGGCCGCGTGGAGCGGGTTGGCGTCTCGCTCTTTCGTTGGCGGGCGCTCGCCGCCGAGCTGGCCTCGGAGGACGCGGGCAAGCGCGCGGCAGCCTACGGTGAAGCCCTCCTGCGGGCCGAATGGCGCCCAGGGCATGCGGCGGAATTCCTCGTTGGTGAGCGGTCGCACGAAGGCGCGGCCATCACCAAGGCGGAGCGCATGGGAGGCACCCACCTGACCGAGCTGGTCGAGGAACTCAGCATCGCCGACGAATACTGGCCGGCGCCTGAGGGCGTCCCGGCGGGCGGCCAGCGCGTGGGGGAGCAGCTGACGGGCGCGCAGGCCTCCCTCGTTGCCACGCTCGAGCGAGCCACGCAGCATGTCGCCGTGCTCCTGCTCTGGCGCAAGGCGCAGCGAGCGCCGCTGGGCGTCCGTGTCGGAATCGCCGAGGAACTCTCCCGCTGGGTCCTTGCGCCAGGCGACGCCGACAAGGTGAAGTCGTGGATCGCTATTGCGCCTCCGCGTTTCTTGGACGTGCCCCACCGGCGCGGAGTCGCGCAGCTGGAGCTGGGGATCGCGGAGGTCAAGATGCAGCCCACGCGAGCGATGAGCCAGGGCGCCATCTTCGGTGCGCCGACGTCGACCCGCACGAAGTGGGCCGCCGTCTCGACGATCTTGTGGGCGCCGGTTGCCGCGATTCTGGTCTTGTGGCTGGCGATCAGTCTGCTGGCGACGGCTGGCTTCGGCGGAATCGATCCCGTCAAGTTCAACCTCCACTTCAACGAGCACCACGCCTTCTGGGAGCTGGTCGCGCTGTTCGCACTGGTCGCAGGCGGAGCAGCTCTGCACCTGGCGTCAAAGTCGCTGGCCGCCGTCAACTTCAACGACGGACTGGGTATTCAGGGGAAGGACGGGCGCTACAGCGACTGGTTTGCCGTCCGTTGGACCAGCCTGATCCGTGTGCTGATTCCGATTACTGTCGTCGCTGGCGTGCTCCAGGTGACGAACGCCTCATTGGCCGACGTCGAGGGAATCTCCACCGCGTTGTTGGCAGGGTTCAGCGCGGATTCGATCCTGCGCAGTGGCCTGGACCGCATGGCCGAGAAGGGTGCTTTGGAGGACACCAGGCGTGCGTTTGAGGTCGAGCAGATCCGCGCCGATCACGCGGCACTCAAGAGCCGTGCCGCGAACGCCCCGGGAGCGGCGACGGGCTAGGTCGCCGGTTTGCCCACCGGCTCCCGCGGGAAGGGGTGCCAGGCATCGCTCGTGAACGGTGCGGCGCGCTCGGCCATCCAGGGCTCGAGTTCGCGCATGAAGACGCCCGGGTCGGCGACGAGGCGGCGCAGCAGCTCGCGACCGTCGACGCCGGCGCCGAACGCCTCCAGCGCCAGGTGGTCGAGCAGCTCGGTCTGGGTGCGCGCGGCGGCGGTCCGTCCGCGGGCGGGCAGCGCGTGGAGGGCCAGCGGCGCCTCGCCGTCGGTGAGCGTGCCCCAGCGCGAGGCGTAGAGCAGGGCCTGGCTCACCGGAGGTGTGCCGGTGGCCGCGGGCGCCGCGTCGGGTTCGAAGTCGACGGGTCCGAGCCAGCCGACGAAGTAGCTCAGCTCCGACCACGTCAGCGCCGTCAGCTGAGCGGGCGTCACCCACAGGATGCTCGAGCGCACGGCCGTCCCGGGACTGGCAAACGGCGTCGCGGGCAGGGATCCATAGGGCGTGACGCGCGCGGCTGGGCCGACGTCAAACCCGTGCAGGTGGCCCGCGACGACGAGCAGGTTCTGGTCCTCGCGCGGCAGGTGCGCGAACTTGCGCACGAGCGTCGACGGTGCGCCGTTGGAGCCGATCGCCAGGAGTGGGACGCGGGCGGCGAGATCGCCGCCGACGGCCTCGGTCGTCCGTGGATCGAGCGGAAGCACCGTCTCCCCGTCGAGCGCGTAGGAGCCGGTCGGTCGCGACCACGGGTACGTCACGGCGCGGTCGTAGAACGCGTCGTCGTAGGGCGGCAGGTCGAACGCCGCCATGAACCCGGAGATCATGTCGCGGAAGGCGCCGTCTGGCAGCGTGAGTCGCTCGATCAGCGCCGGATCGTCGATGGGCCAGGCCACCGCCGGGACTCTAAACGCGAGGTGGAGTCCTCGCCCAGGACCGCCACGAGATGCTCTGGCGCAGGACCGGGTGTTTCCAGTCGGCGCCGCTCGTCTTCTCGATGTCGAGGCTGACGCCCTGGTCGTCGACGACGAGCGTCGCGAGCTGGTTGTCGAACGTCGGCGGCTGCGTGAAGCGCCACTTCACCGCCGGGGCTGTCGCGCCGGTCGCCATGGAGAGTGCGCGCCCGATGAGCCCAGCCGGCCGCGATTGCAGGGCCCGGAGGATCTTCTGCTCGCGCTTGTTGAGCGGGTTGCGGATCGGCGAGCAGACGGCCTGGATCACCTGCGAGCGCACCTCCGGCCGGCCGGGGAAGGACGCCTCGGCGACGTAGGCGTGGTGCACGTCGCCGGACAGCACCGAGATCGTGCGCGGGGCGCTTGGGCCCGAGGCGGCCGCGGCGATCAGCTCGGTGAGCCGGGTGAAGGAGCGGCTGAAGGCGGCCCAGTGCTCGAGGTCGACGGCTTGGCGCATCTTCTCGGCGGGCCCGCGCAGGCGCTGGCCCCAAGCTCCGGCGCAGACGGCCTCGTTCCACGTCTCCAGGTGGTGGAGCCCGGGCGCCATCAGCCAGGGCAGCGACGTGGCGATGAGCAGGTCGTCGTAGCCGCCCTCCATCACCTGGCCTTCGACCCACTGCATCTCCTCGTCGGAGAGCATCTTGCGCTGGCCCTCTTCGAGCTGGCGCCCGGCGCGGACGTCCAAGACGATCAGGCGGGTGCGGCCGAAGTCTCGGCGGAAGCTCCACCGCGTGCCGGCGATCTCGTCGGCGGCGCGGCCCGCGAAGTCGAGGACGGCCTCGGTGTGCTCGCCGCCGCCTTTGACGAGCTGCCAGAGGGCGTCGTGTTCGAGATCGGCGGGTGAGCAGTTGCCGAGGTGTTGGTAGATCCAGTAGGTCGCGTAGCCGCCGACCAGCCGGTCGCGCCACCACGGCCGGGCGCGCATGTCGGCGACCCACGCGGCCGACGTGTTCCAGTCGTCGTGCACGTCGTGGTCGTCGAAGATCATCGCCGTGGAGGTCGTCGACAGCAGCCACCGCAGCGACTCGTCCTGCCACGACTCGCGGTACAGCCACGTGTACTCCTCGAAGTCTGCGACCTGGTTCTCGGGGGCGATCTCGCCGGTCGCCTCGTCGAGCGTGTCGGGCGACCGTTCGCCACGCCGCGCGCGGACGCGAGCGAGGACGGAGGGGGAGAGGATGTCGGCGTAGACCTGGTCGCCGACGAGCAGCAGCAGGTCCGGCCAGGTGCTGGCTGGCGTCACGCGCATGCGGTTGATCAGGCCCTCGAGCGCGTCGACCTCGCGGCCGTGCTCGTGCTCGTCGCGCGTGTGCGTGAACGGCGGTACGTCCGGCGACGACACCCGGCACGAGCCGAAGACGACCTTCAGCGGCTCGGCGTGGCCGAGCGTCCGCAGCACGCTCGGGCCAAACCGCCCACCCGGCAGCGGCCAGACGGTCTCCCCGTCGAACGCAACCTCGTACTCGTGCGTCGACCCCGGCTCCAGCCCCGTCACGACGACGAGCGCATAGTGGTGCCCCATCACCGAGAACGTGTTGGCGACCTGCCCCAGGATCTCGACCGTGCAAGGCGCGTCGGTCTCGACCCAGATCGTCGCCTCGGTCTCGCCCACGAAACGCAAGAGGGGACCGAGGAGAAGACGCGCCATAGGCGGATCGTAAACGGGGCTGGATAAGGCGCCCATCAGGAATCCTCGCGTCTACGCTGGCACGGTGAGGAGTTCGCGGCGACGACGCAAAGAGCAGAGGGCGTTCGAGGCCCTCATCGGCCCTGGCCCGGACATGGTCTACGAGTCAGAGAACGCCGACACGTTCGCCGGGGCGTGGCGCGGTGACGAAGGCCAGGACGTGATGGCGTTCACCGGTGACCTAGCTCCGCACCGCGCAGCGCTCGCCACGTTGGCGCCGCATATTCACGTGGCCCAGGCTCGCTACAACCAGGCAGAGCTAGAGGCCCTCGTGCCGGCCGTCGAGGCGCTGGCCCACGAGGTTGCGGGCGTGAACGTCCAAGGCGCCTGGGTGAATCCGATGCACAACCGGGCGGTGCTCAGCGTGATCACGGCTCGAGCGAACGAACTCGAGATGATGCTGGCGAACACGTTTGGCGACCGCGTTGAGCTTGAGGTTGTCGCGACCGAGGAGTGGCGCGCAGCCGAGTGTGGCTTCACGTCTTGGGCCGTCGACGGATCCGGCGCGCAGCTCACGGTGATGTATTCGGGCGGGATGGACGAGCGACGGCAGGAACTCGTCATCGAGGAGACCGCTGAGGCCGTGTCGGTCAGCGTGAAGCTCGAGCGCTACAACGGCATTTCCGCCGCCGTCGGCGTGGGCCATGAGGTGACGGGTCGTCTTGCTTCGCCGCTCGCGGGGCGACGGGTCATCGACGCCATTGGCGGCGAGGAGCGTCTCGAGGGTCGGCGCTCCGGGCTTGAGGCGTCCTAGCGACGGCCGGCGCTTGCGGCATCAGGGTCTCCCGGACCGTGTGTTCTGATGCCCGCATGGCCCTTATGCGCTCCTCGGTCGAGGTTCAGCTCTCGACCGACTTCGCGCTTCTGAACTGCCCTAGCGCCGGGCCTATACTCCAAACCACCAGGGCGGGAGGGCCGTCTCCTGGCGGTCAGGGCGGTAAGCGGCTCCTACGGTGGCGGCGAGTCCCTGAAGGGCCTCGCGGGCTTTGTCGAGCCGGATGTTCATTTCGGTGAGTTCGTCTACGTGAGTGACCGCAATCACTCCCTGTCGGGCGTCCAAGATGGCGTGGTATGCGCGTACGGTGGCATCACCTATCTCGCTGCCGCGCGCAAAATACATCTGCGAAAGGGCCATTCGGACCCTCGATTCAGATTCCGCGGACCTAGCGGCCTCGTAGAACGGGCGATACGCCTCAACCACTTTGTTGGCGCCTTCCGGCGGCGTGGGCCCCATGATTACTTGGCCAACGATGTCGTTGTACGCAGGCATCCAGACCACGAGAGCGCGTAGCGCCTCGATCTGGGAATGGAAGGCGGCGATTGTGGCGGCGACTGCTTCTCGGGTGGCCTCGCGATAACGCGCGTCGTCAGCGGCGCTGAGCGCCTCGTCGTGGTTTCTCTGCGAAGCAGCCAATGCGGCGTTTTGCTGTTTACCCGCTCGGGAGAGTCCCCACACCGTCGCTGCGACGGCCGCCATCGCCACGAACGGGGTCGCCACTTGGGCGTACTGCACGGTTTCCGACGGCGCTGTGGCGGCGACGACCAGTCGGGCGTTCCCGATGAGGAGGAACAACTCGGCAAGAAGGTCAGCGCTCGACACGACGCGCCACGCCCGTGTAATCAAGAATGGCCAGACTCACGGCCTCGGAGTCTTAGGCACACACCGGACGTCCGCGGGGATGCCTGGGGCCGTCGTCGCGTTCTCAGCCACGCGAGACTCAGACTCCCAGAGCGCTCTTGCCTTTTAGGTCCCGTGCCAGCTAGCGCCGAAGACGTGGATGCGCCCTCGATAGTGAGGTCCTCGCCAGCCTTGACTACGACGGCCACCGTAGTTGATCATTGCTTTCGCTTGGAGGGCTCCAGCGCGCTGGATGCCTCGCGCACCACGAGGGTGGCGTCCCGATCGGTGGCGGTTCCAAACCGCGTTGGCGTTTCGGTTGCGGCGGTCGACGCCGCCCTGCGCAGGCGGTAGAACCGATCTATGGAAACCGCTACGGAGCCGACTCCAACACCGACTGCCGGCGAGCTGCGCCAGGCCCTCGACAGCGCACGGAGAGAGGGCCTCACCGCGGATCACCGCGGCGACGCAGGGACTCGCTCATGACAACGAAGGAGTTTGCGAAACATCGGGCGACTCACGCAGTCGCAGTTGGTCTCGGGACCGTCGCATTGTTCGGAATCGGAGCCCTGCTGGGGACCCAGGGAGAGAAATCTGAAGCTGAGTCGTGGTTCAAAGCGGTTGGTTTTGGCTTTGGAATGGTCGCGTTCTTCGGCTTCATATTGACCTTCGTCTTTCGCGCAATGCGAGCGCCCATCGCCGAGCGCGCAATGGAAACCTTCGTGGCGATGTTTGCGCTTGCGGGCGCGACGCACTACGCCTTGGCTGAACTTGACGGCAAACACGTAGGGTTCATCGCCCTGGTTTGGCTCATCGGCGTGGTGGTCACCGTAGCGGTGGCCATGGGGCTGGATCATTGGCTCGAGCCCTGACCAGTTGACTTAGTAGCGGTTTAGCGTGCCAGCAGCGACCACCAGGGCGAGGGCATGGTCCACCGTGATCGGCCGCGCGGCATCTTGCCGGCGTGGGCCCCGAAATCGGCAGCTCGATCGGCGTGCGATCACGACCTTCGGGACGCCGGCCACTTTGCTGCCTCCGCAGGCGGTGCAACCTCAGGGGCCAGCCGTTCTCTTTAGGCGCAGTTCGGCCAGCCGTCGCTTGCGTGCGACGACGGGATCGTCGAAGACTTCTGGCCGGCTTGCGGCGAGCTCCGCGAACAGCTTGAGGGCGTCGGCGTCGGCTCCCTTTGTGACGAGATCGATGGCGTCCTGAAGCACGGGTTCGTTCCGCTCGGTGAACTCCGTCCCCTGTTCGTGCCAGTGCGCGACGTGGCCGCGCGCGATCGCTCGGCCGGTCGAGGCATCGATGACGCTGCGCCCCGCGAGCGGTAGCTCAAGCCTTGCGGTCGCCGTGCGCCGCATGCCGTATGCGGGGACTGCACCGACCGGGGTCAGCTCGCTCGCGGTGACCACAATGCTATCGCTCGACTCCTCGATGACAAGTGGCTCGGGCTCGGGAGCTCCGCCGTTCCAGCCGACGGTCAACGTGCGGTCATCGTCGTCGATCACGTACGCGTCGAACGCCACCGTGCGGCTCACCGACTCGTCGGGCCCGAGCCACACCAGCTCGGCGAGCTCCCCATACTTCGCTGCGAGTTCGGCTCGCAGGCGGTCGGGCTCCTGCGTGACGGCCTCGACAAACGCCTTGCCTTGGATGGGGTCGGCCCAAGTGGCGAGTGCGACGACGCCGTTGACCTCCTCAGCGACGGCGAAGAGTTCCTCAGCGATGGCCTCGAGCTGGCTCTCAGGATGCCGGCGAAACACGACGCGCGCGCCGAGCGGCTCGAGAGCGGCGCGGTGACGATCAACGTCCTCGGTAAACGCGACCACGAACGTCGCGTCGTCGCCGTCCCAGTCCAGCCAGCGCCCGGCCATCGCCAGGCGATGCTTATCGAGGTACGGACCGACTTTCTCCTGCACGGCATCGGCTTGGGCCTGCGACCGCCAGGCATGCGCGCTGACTCCGCCGTGTTCCTCCCACCCCTCGTCCTCGACGCTCGGATCCGGCTTGGCAGGCATCGCCCGAGAGTACCGCGGCCAGAACTCCGCTCTGAGCGGACGCGAACAGGCGTCGCACCGCGGGTTCTCCGTTGGAGGTCGCTTTGGGTCAGGGGAATGCGCGGACATTCGCCCGCTTTGGCCGACGACTTTCGTGCGGACGTGATCGCTCTTTGCCCGGGTCTGGGTTGGCTCCGAGGCCGGGCGCGGACGCGGCCTAGGGCTTGGGGGCACAGATAGAACTCGGCATTCAGTCCAAGTTGAGATCTCGGCAAGGCAAGCGCGGCGAGACGACCGGCGAGTTCGGAAGCCCGACCTACGCGCGGGGAGAGATCGGCGCCGCGATGCTCTGCGCCTCAGCGGCCTGGAGTCCGGCCGGAGGAGCCGGCCGCCTACATCGCGGGTTGGTTCCGAGCTCCTAGCGACGACCAGCGGCCCGTGGTTCTCGCTGCCCAAGTCGCGCCAAGACGGGACCAGGATGGGCCGCAGGGCTGAGAGAGTGCAGCAGCAGGCACCTTTGCCTGTCACGTCGACGACGCAGCCACGTAGAGGTTGATGATGGGCGAACTCTCTCCAACCGATGCGCAACTGCTGGCCAGCGGTGATCCGGCCGACTTCGAAGCTCTCTATCTGCGTCACGTTGACATCGTGACCGCGTTCGTCATGCGCCGAGTGCGTCACCGAGAGAACGCCATCGACGCCGTAGCGGAGACGTTCGCGCGGGCACTCGCAGCGCGTGGGCAGTACGTGGCGCGGCGTGGACCAGTCGTCGCGTGGTTGCTCGGGATCGCCCGTAACCTGCTGGCAGATGAGGCCCGCAGGGAACGAGTCGCTGATGGCGCTCGCCGTCGCCTCGGGATGGAGCGCATCTCGGTCACCGACGAGGAGCTTGACGCCGTCGATCGACACGTCGAGCTTTCGATTGATGCTGCCCTGAGCCAGCTGCCCAGTGAACAGAGTCACGCCGTGCGCCGTCGAGTCCTGTTCGACGAGCCATACATCGTAATCGCGCGCCAGAGCGGCTGTAGCGAACAGGCCGCGCGCCAAAGGGTCCACCGTGGCCTGCAGAACCTTCGAACCTACCTAGCGGAGGCACAGATCTGATGCCCGAAACGCCACTTCCGCCGCCACTCGAGCGAATTCGCGTCCAGCTTCACGAAGCCGCCACGCACCTGCAAAGCACCCCCCCACGGCCCACCTGGCGTTCGCGTTCCAGTCGCCTCGTCGCAAAGCCGCTGCCTATCGCACTGATTGCGACCGCTTTCGTCGGAACTGCTACCGCTGCCGTTGTGGTCACGACCACAACGAACTCGCTGGACTCCAGGTCCCGACCCGACGCGCCCGCCGTGTCGAGCGTTCTTGGAATCCTGGACCGGTTCGGATCCGACGGTGGCGGCCAGGCTCGCCGACCCCTACAGGGAAGTCAGGTCCGAGGCCTAACGACGACGCGCGACGGGATCCAGGTGGACGTTGCAACCGACGGCCAGCAGTTGTGTTTCTCGGGGCATAGCGCGGGAGTCACGCGACTAACCGGTCTGGACTGCGTCGCCTTGCCTATCCCGGCCGACGCGATCCCCTTCTCCTCTGGAATCGCGGGGTCACGCACCTACCTGATGGCCATCGTTCCTGACGGCACCTCAAGGGTCGTCGTAACCAGCACGAGCGGCGAGGAGATTGTCGCCCAGATCGACGACAACATCGCGGTCGCAGTGCTACCCGAGGGCGGTGTCGCGGGTCTTGGCTGGACGACCCCGGACGGCCGCAGCTTCATCCAAACGCCCGGGGAGCAAGCCCGGATCACATCGAGATAACACTTCGACCAAATGCGCATGAGTCGCACAGAGCGGTTCCCGCTGCGCGTACGTTTATCGACCTATCACGTGACAACATATGGCGCGTTAACGCTACATCTAGATCCCACTCCATATGTATAGGTTCGTGCGATACGTTCTCGGCGCACGTGGCGCCGCCGCGTGCGAATCATGGGAGAGCGAGTATGAGTGCTTTGAAGTTTACGAGGGTGTCATTTGTCGCCCTTGCGGCGAGTCTTTGCTGCGCATCGGGTGCCAGTGCGTACAGCCATCAGTGGAATCCAAGTTCAAGCCCGAAGGCGTGCAACCCGGTCTCGAACGATGTCCGTTGTTACGACAACCAGGGAACGACCTACAATCCCTGGTACGGAGTTCAGGTCACGGGCCCATCAGGGGGCCTGCCCGAAATCTGCGCCAAGGCAGTCACGTTGGCCGGCAACCTGCGATCGAGTCAGAGCGGCCATTGCCTCGGTAGCGGGTCGAACCACTTCACTCTCCACACATCGACCACGCCTGACTCGCGGGCATACGTCTCGTGGAGTGGCTACAACGGCTCGAACGCGCTTAGCGGCTACGCCACCACCTAGCCCACTGGTCACTGACATGAGCATTCGCACTACATTCACCAATTCTCTGTCCGGGGTTCACGCGAAGCGCGCCTCGGTCGCAGTCCTCGCCCTCGGCGGGCTCTGTGCCGGCGGCGCAGCCGTCCTCACGACGGGCGCAAATCCCGCCACGGCGGCGGCCAATCCAACGGCGACTTTCGCCGGGTTGGGGTCCGCCGCCTTGGACTCTCCCGCGAAGGCAAGCTTTGCTTTGCCCGCCGGGGCCGACCTCAAGGCGTTCCCGCAGATCGTTCGCGCCTACAGGGTCGAAACTGCCAAGGTCGTCGTCGATGTCGGCCTTGGCACGGACGGCAAAACCGTATGCATTACTCCAAGACTGGCCGGAGCCACGCTCAACGCCAGCGTGAGCTGCATCGGCGAGCCAGACCCCGACAAGGCAATGTTCACGCTCACCCGCGACGCGAAGTCAACCTCGGTGACCGCGCTGACGCCTGACGGCATCAGCTCCTTCAGCGCGAAGAATGCTGATGGACAGACTGCGGGCGCCATCCCCGGCCGCAACATTGCCGTCGCCACGCTGCCCGGCCAGTCAGCGATCACGGAGGTTTCGTGGGTCACCGCGAACGGTGAGACGGTCCGTCAGCCGCTCAGCGCAGACTTCGAGTAGGACCAACCGCTGCGGCGACGAACGAACGTCGCCGCAGCTCAGGCCTGTGAAGACCTCGTCGTGGCGTCCATAACCCGTGTCCGAAATCAACGTCTCGCTAGGCGTCGGCCGCGGGTCCTGGAACGTGGGACCGGCCAACGAGCGATCACATCCACAGCTTTCGAAGCGGTGTGGAGTTGATCGCTAGATGGCTGCGTTCTCGCGCCGCTATTTGGAGTCTCGCTTTCCGATCGTCTCGCGGACGGTCCGTCGCCGGGCGCTTAGGCTGGGCTCGTGACTGATGCCGAGGTGTTGTCTGGAGCCGTGGAGTTCCTTGATCAGTTCATTGGTCGCGGTGCGGAATCGTCGGTTATCGATGCACGTCGGAGTCTGGCGGAGGACGCTGCCGCTTTCGACCGCCTGATCGAGCTGGCCGGACGCGCCCCGGATGAGCGGAGGGCGTTCGACGCGCTCCGTGCGTTTCTTGAGGAGCGCGTCCCGAAGAGGTCGGCATCGCAGTCGGAGTTCCCGGACCTTTCCGAGCTCGTTAGCTGGATGACTTGGGATGGAATCGAAGACGATCAGACCGCCGACCCGGCCCAGTGGGACGACTGGCTCAGTTCGGTCGCGAGGTTCTCTTAGTTCCTCCACGCACCGTGCGCGCCCCGACAACCGATCCTCTGCCGGACGGCTCGTTAGTCGCGGAACGGCTTCATGGTGAAGTCCACGGGGCAGGCAGTACCGCCGATGCGGCCTCGAGCTCGTCGACGTCCGCATTGCCCTGGAGATCTGATCGGTCGTCGAGAGGGCTGCGCGCGGTGTCCGCAAACGCCCGACGGCGTGACATTGGCGCGGACACGACTCGCGTTGCAGCCGAGGCCCGGTGGCAAGTGACTCGTCGCCGCAACCGACCCTTACCACCACCCGCCCCCAGCCCCTATCGTGAGCGCCGATGACCGCCCCTGATCAGCGCCGCCCTGCGATTGTGGCCGTCGACGACGAGCCGGCTGTGCTGGCTGCTGTCGCCCGCGACCTGCGCCGAGGCTTTGGCGAGCACTACCGAATTGTCCGAGCCAACTCGGGGCCTGAGGCCCTTGAGCTGCTGACCGAGCTGCGCACGCGCGGCGACCAGGTGGCGCTGCTGATCGCAGACCAGCGCATGCCCGGCATGCCCGGCACCGAGTACCTGACGAAAGCCCGCGAGATCGTGCCGGACGCCAAACGCGTGCTGCTCACGGCGTATGCCGACACCGAGGCCGCGATCTCGGCGATCAACGACGCGGCGCTCGATTACTACCTCCTCAAGCCCTGGGACCCGCCGGAGGAGCAGCTCTACCCCGTGATCCAGGACCTCCTCACCACGTGGGAATCGGGCGCCTCGCTGGACTCCGGCGGCACCCGCGTGATCGGCCACCGCTTCAGCAAGGAGTCGCATGACCTGCGGGACTTCCTGGCCCGTAACCGCGTGCCCGCGCGCTGGCTCGACGTCGAACGCGACGGCGAAGCCCGCGAGCTCCTCACGGTGATCGGCGTCAGCGACGAACGCCTCCCCGTCGCGCTGCTCGAAGACGGCTCGGTGCTGGAGCGCCCGACGGTCGCCGAACTCGCCGCCAAACTCGGCGTCTCCGGGCAGGCCGCCCACGAGCACTACGACCTCGTCGTGATCGGCGCCGGCCCAGCCGGCCTCGCCGGCGCCGTCTACGGCGCCTCCGAGGGCCTGCGGACGGTCGTCGTCGAGCGTGAAGCGCCCGGCGGCCAAGCGGGCCAGTCGAGCCGCATCGAGAACTACCTCGGCTTCCCGACGGGCCTCTCGGGCTCCGACCTCGCCCGCCGCGCCACCGATCAAGCCCGCCGCCTCGGCGCCGAGCTGCTCACGGTGCAGGACGCCGTCGCGCTCGACGTCGAAGGCTCCGGCCGGATCGTGAAGCTCGCCGATGGCCGCACGCTCAGCGCGAACTGCGTGCTCGTCGCCTCCGGCGTCTCCTACCGCCAGCTGACCGACCCCGGCTTCGACGAGCTCACCGGCAAAGGCATTTATTACGGCGCGGCTATGACCGAGGCCCGCGCCTGCAGCAATCAGGAGGTCGTGATCATCGGCGGCGCGAACTCCGCCGGCCAGTCGGTCGTCTACTTCTCGCGGTTCGCGCGCAAGGTCACGATGCTCGTGCGCGGAGACAGCCTCGCGAAGTCGATGTCGCACTATTTGATCGAGCAGATCGACGCCCTGCCCAACGTCGAGGTCCGCACGAACACGCGAGCCACCGAGGCGCACGCCGAAGACGACCACCTGGCGTCGCTGACGGTCGAGGGTCCCGACGGGCCGGCCTCGCTCTGCGCCGACGCGTGCTTCGTGTTCATCGGCGCCCAGCCCCGCACCGACTGGCTCGACGGCGTCGTCCGGCGTGACGACCGCGGTTTCATCCTCGCCGGCCCAGACGTCGCTGGCGACGGCTGGCCGCTCGCGCGCGATCCGCACTTGCTGGAGACGAGCGTCCCGGGCGTCTTCGTCGCCGGCGACGTACGCAGCCGCTCGATGAAGCGCGTCGCCAGCGCCGTCGGCGAGGGCTCGATGGTCGTCTCGTTCGTCCACCAGTACCTGGTCGACGGATGAGCACACCGGCCGGGCAGGGGGCAGGCGGTGAGCGCGTGGCCTGGCAGGACGCGGGCGAGATGGGCACGGCACCCGTCACGCTCGACGAGCTGCGGGCCATCGACCTGTTCGAGGGGCTCACCGACGACGAACTCCAGCAGTGGCTCGAAGCGACGCTGACCTACGAGGCGTTCCCCGGCGAGCAGATCGCCGAAGACAACGCGGCCGACCAGGGCGTGCAGCTGCTGCTGAGCGGCACGGCCCGCAACCTCATCGTCCGGGGCGACCGCGTTGAACCAGCCGGCCGGCAGCACGCGCCCACCTGGATGGGCGCCATCGCGACGCTCACCGGGACGCCCACGGGCGCGCGGATCCAGGCCGAGACGCACTGCCGCCTGGCGGCGATCGGCGCCTCGGACTTCCGCGAGCTCGCCATGGCGCAGCCGCTCGTGCACCGGCGGGTAATGGAGACCGTCGCGCCGGTGATGACGAAGATCTCGGCCGTCGAGCAGAACCGCGAGCGGCTCGCGTCGCTCGGCACGATGGCCGCCGGGCTGGCTCATGAGCTGAACAACCCCGCCGCAGCCGCCCAGCGCGCCGCCTCGCAGATGGCCGAGGCGCTGGAGACGCTCAACCACACGCTGCGCAAGTTCATCGAAGCGGGGGTCAGTCTGGAGCAAGCCCGGACGCTCCTGGCGATGCACGACGAGATCATGGACGGCGCGAGCGGCCGCACCGCACTTGATGCGCTCGACGCCGCTGACGCCGAGGACGACGTGCTCGATGCCCTCGAGGAGGCTGGCGTCGCCGAAGCGTGGAGGCTCGCCGAGCCGCTTGCCTCGGTAGGCGCCGATGCCGCGTGGGTGGCACGCGTGAGTGAGGCCGCTGCCGGCTCGCCAAAGGTCGTCTGCGCGGTGGTCGAATGGGTCGCCGCGTCGTCCACCGCCGGCGGGCTCGCGGAGGAACTCAAGGAGTCCACGCGCCGCATGACCGATCTCGTCGGCGCGGTGAAGTCCTACACCTACATGGACCGCGGCGAGATGCAGGAGCTCGACCTGCACGAGGGCATCGAGACGACGATCAAGGTGCTCGGCCACAAGCTCAAGGCAACCCACATCGAGATCGTCCGCGACTACGACCGCGCGCTGCCGAAGCTGATGGCGCGCGGGCCCGAGCTCACGCAGGTCTGGACGAACCTGATCGACAACGCCGTCGACGCCCTCGGCGACACCGGCACCATCACGATCAAGACCCGCTCGGATCGCGGCTGCGCGCTCATCGAGTTCACCGACGACGGCCCCGGCATGCCGCCCGAGGTCGCCGGGCGCGTGTTCGAGAGCTTCTTCACCACGAAGGACGTCGGCAAGGGCACGGGCCTGGGGCTCTCGACGGCGCACAGCATCGTCGAGGACCGCCACGGCGGGAGCCTGATCGTGGAGTCCGAGCCGGGGCACACGACGTTCAGCGTCTGGCTGCCGTACGCCGGCTCGCCGACGGCGAACGACCCGCCGCCGGCCAACACCACCATCGACTGACGCCGCCCACCACGCCACCGCGCACTTCGAGGCGGCGGAGCACTCGATCCTCCGCTCGCTCGAGCCCGGCGAGGACTGGTCGTGGTGCTTCGTCGACGAGGTCGGCATGCGCATCCCCGCCGTCACCGGCGAGACGCAGATCCCGCCCTCGCCGCTGGGCTAAGACACGACCTTGAACTTGATCGTCTTTGCCGGGGCTCCGGGGCTCGTGACGACCTCCAGTCGGTAGCTCCCGCGCTTGAGGCGCTTGCCGTTCCAGGAGCCGGTCGGCCGCAGGAGCAGCGTCTTGGACTTGGCGTCGGCCGTCGCCGTTCCGGCGAGCGGCTTGTAGCGCTTGCCGACCTTGCGGCTGAGCGAGAAGGTGAGCGTCGAGGGCGCGTCCAGCCTGATGGTCAGCAGCGGGACCGACTTGCGCTTCGGCGCGCGGGTCTCGACGACGAACGGCCGCTTGGCCGCCTTCTTGCTGCGGCGCAGCGTGCCGCGGAACTTCAGGCCAGTCACCAGTGCCTTGGGCGTCACGACTGGCGGGGTTCCGGGGCCAGCGCCCGAGCCGGGGGCGGTTGGCGCGGGCGGAGCTGCTGGCGGGGTGGTGCTGCCTGGGTCGGCCGGGGTCTCGGGCACCGTGGGCGTCTCCGGCACGGGGAGCTGCCACTCAAAGGCGCCGGCGTCGCGGCGGGCGATCCCGTCGGCGTTGCCGTCGACGACGCGGACCGCGCCCGCGCGATCCAAGACGCCGAGCGGCGCCACCGGCGTGGCGGGGTCGCCAGCGTCGATGAGGTTGCCGCCGGGCACGGGGCGCAGATCGCCGCCGGCGAGATTCACGAAGGCTGGCGTGGCGCTCACCAGCCCGGGTCCGGCGGTCGGGGTCGTGGTGCCGGTGTTCGTCAGGCCGCCGACTGCAGGGCAGAGCCCGACGGTGGCCGACGGCGCGACCGAATGCGCGACGGTGATCGTCGCGGTGCGACCGACGTCAGAGGTCCCTGCGCACCCAAGCGCTGCAAAGCCGGTCGAGGCGATGCCGCTGGCGGCCACGTTCACGACGCGTCCGGCGACGTAGTCCTGGGCGGCCAGCGCGGCGACGCCGGCGGTCCCGCGGTTGATGACCGTTGAGTCGCGCACCGAGACGTCGACGTTGGCCCCTCCGGAAATGGCAAAGATCCCCCACGGGGCGGTGCCCCCGGCCTGGATCACGCTGCTCTCGATCAGCGTGGTGCCCTGGGCGTAGACGGCCGCATTCCCGGCGCCGGATCGAATGGTCGAGCGTTGCATGCGGAACGACGCCCCGAAGACGGTGTAGCTGCCGTCGTGGAGCGATGTGACGTCGAGCCCGACGACTCCGGTGTTGAAGAGGTACACCGGGTAGTCGTTGGCGGTGGTCGTGGTGACGGTGACGTCGCGCGCGCCGACCTGGTCCGGTCCGCTCCCTGAGATCTGGAGCACGTTGCCCGAACCGGTGCCCGTCCGCTCGACGGTCACGCGTTCGAGCGAGCCGCTCGCCAGATCGATGGCGTTTCCATTGCCGCCGGTCACGCGGACGGTGACGTCTTGGAGCCTGAAGTCGCCGCTCAGCGCGACCAGATCGGTGCCCGGCGCGCCCTCAAAGATCGTCTGCGACTGCCCGGCCCCGATGATCGTCGTCGGCGCCGCGCTCCCGACTGCCGACACCGGCGCGGTATAGGTGCCGGCAGCCAGCCGGACGGTGTCGGCTCCGGGAGAGAGGGTCTGGTTGGCGGCGAGGGCGACGGCGTCCTGTGGCGTTGGGCTGGCGGCAGTGCAGTCGGCGGCGACGGCGGTGCTCGGCACGCAGTAGACGGCAGCATCCGACGTGGCTGCTCCTGCGCCAAGCGCGGTGCAGGCCACGGCGAGCTGCACCGGGATCCACCGTGGGGGCAACGGAACGGAGCGCAGGTTCATGGGGTGGAAGCTAGATCGCTCCTAGCTCCCCGACAACCCCACTGATGGCAGGCGAGAAACCGTTGGCATCCAGAAGTGTCGACGCGTGCGTTCGCCTCTGCGACCGCACGACGCACGGCCTCAGGCGTCGCTCGCCCCGTTCAACTCCAGCGCGTCGGCCTCGGCCTCCAGCGCGCCGATCACCAGCGAGATCAGCGCGTCGAGCTCCATGCCGAGGTAGTCGGGGCCCTTGGCGACGTCCTCGCGGGAGACGGCGGCCGCGAACGCGGGCGTCTTGAGCTTCTTCTTCACGGACTTGGGCGTCATGCCGTGGATCCCTTGCGGCCGCACGTAGGCGACGGCGACCACGAAGCCCGAGAGTTCGTCGACGGCCAGCAGCGCCTTCGCCATCTCCGACTCCGGCTCCACGCCGAGGTAGGGCGCGTGGGCGGCAATCGCGTTGAGCATCACCGGGTCGGCGTCGCGCGCCTTGAGCAGCTCGAGGGCCTTGCGCGGGTGGCCGGTCTCCAGATCCGGGAAGCGTTCGTAGTCGACGTCATGGAGCAGACCGGTGACGCCCCACAGCTCCTCGTCGCCGCCGCGCTCGCGGGCCACCGCCCGCATCGACGCCTCGACTGCCAGGCAGTGCTTCCTCAAGGACTCCGACTCGACCCACTCGGTGAGCAGGTCCCAGGCCTCGGCGCGCGTGATGGTGGTCGGCATGGGGAGGAGGCTAGCCCGCGGCCTCAGCCCCAGCCCGCCATGCGCTCCGCCGACACGAGCTCGGCGGGGTGGGCGCCGCCGGCGAGCTTGCGCTCCAGTGCGTCCTCGGGCAGTGGCGCGTCGCAGGCGAGCAGCAGGAGGTTGCCGGACTTCTTGCCGCGCACGACCTCGCGGCCGCCGAAGGCGAGCACCTCACCGAAGCGGGCCCGCAGGATCTGGGACTGCTGAGCGGCGAACTCCCACCGCGGCTGGTCGACGACATTGAGCAGGTAGCGGCCGCCTGGCCTCAGGACGCGGTGCACGTCCAAGGCGAAGGTCGGCGTGGCCATCGGCGCGGGCGTCTCGGTGCCGACGAACGCGTCCCCGATCACCAGATCAAAGCTTGCGTCCTCGGCACGATCGATCCACGTCGAGGCGTCGGCCTTCACCACCACGAGCCGCTCGGAGCGCCGCAGCCGCAGGTGCTGCTCGGCGAGCTTGATCACGGCGCCGGACTTCTCGATCACCGTCTGCGTGACCTGCGGCCGCGTGCTCGCCAGAAAGCGCGGCAGACTGAATGCGCCGCCGCCCAGGTGTAGGACGCTCGCCGCCTCGCCCCGCGGGACGAGCACCTCAAGCGCCGCGCCGATCCGGGCGATGTAGTCGAGCTCCAGGTGGGCGGGATCGTCGAGGTCGACGTAGCCGTGCGAGAGCCCGTCGATCAGCAGCATCCGCCCGCCGGGCCGCGAACGATCCGTCAGCAGCTCCAGGGTGCCCACGCTCGACTCCACCCGAATCCGCTCACCGGAGCCGGGACCGCCAAACGCACGACGTGAGGAGCGACGGCCAGCCATCGCGCCCAACGCTACGGCTTCAGGCCATGACTACGCCGCGACCTTCGCCCCGACCTTGCTGGTGACCCAGTCGCTGACGTCCTTCGCGACCTGCTCCCAGCCCGGCTCGCCGACGATGAAGTGCGACTTCGTGAGGTACTCCTTGTAGTCGGCGGCGGGCTGGTACTTGGCGGCGTTCTTCTTGCTGACCTTCGCGGGTACGACGTGGTCGCGGCCGCCGCCGAGGAAGAGCAGCGGCGCGCGGTCGGCCTTCTTGAAGTCGACCTTCAAGGCCGTCCCTGGGAGCTGCGAGGCGGCGCCGTTGAAGAGCACCTTCGACGCCGCCGGAATGGCGTACCGCTCCCAGGCGGCCTGCGATGCCTCGTCCGTGAGCGTGTTGCCGAAGGCGTACTTGAACTGCTTCGGCGTGAACGGCACCGCCTTCCCGAAGTTCAGTGGGTTTCCGAGGACGCCAAGCGCCGAGCGGATCGTCGAGATCGGAAGATCCGGGATGCCCTTGACGGTGGCCGAATCGACGGCCACGCCGGCTGCCCCCAGGCCCTTACTGATCAGCACCTGCACGAAGGCGCCGCCAAAGGAGTGGCCGATCAGGATGGGTGGCTTGTCGAGCGCCGTGATGATCTCCTCGTAGTGCGCGAGCACGGCAGCGGCATCGGTCTTCGCCATCGAGGACCCGTCCGCGCGGAGCTGCGCCGGAGTCCGGTCGCCTACCCCAGGCCAGCCTGGGGCGATGGTCTGGTAGCCGAGCTGCTCGAAGTGCCCGATCCAGCCCTCCCAGCTGAGCGGCGTCATCCACAGGCCGTGGATGAAGACGACGGTGTCCGGGGTGGTGGACGGGTTCATGGCAACGGCTCCTGGCGAGCGAGTGACGGCGATCGTCCAGAATGTAGAACGATCGTTCTATTTGTGAACTGCGAGGCAAGCTAGCAGCGGCGCCAGGATGCGTCAATTCTTGCGGCGATAGAACGATCGGTCGACTAGGGTCCCGCCATGAGCGACGCACCGTCCACTGGCCCTGCTCCCGCGCCCCGCAAGCCGTCGGCGGCCCGCGAGCGTTTGCTCGCCACGGCGGGTCGCCTGTTCTACGCCGAGGGCGTCCACACGGTGGGCGTGGATCGGGTGATCTCTGAGGCCCAGATCACCCGCGCCACCTTCTACCGGCACTTTCCCGGCAAGGAAGATCTGGTCGTGGAGTACGTCCGCGAGCAAGACCTCGCGCTCCGCGCCCAGGCCACCGAGATTGCAGAGACGACCACCGACCCGACGCAGCTCCTGGCGGCCATCGTGGAGGGGGTCGCGCAGCGCCTTACGTCGACCGGCTTTCGCGGTTGCCCATTCATCAACGCGGCCGCGGAGTACCCAGATCCCATGAGCCGGGTGCGGCGTGCCGTCGACGAACACCGCGTCTGGTTCCGCTCGACGGTCGCCGAGCTGCTCACGGCGGCCGGCCACCCCGATCCGGAGTACGCGACCGATCTCCTGGTGATGCTGCGTGACGGCGGTCAGGTCGCCGCGTATCTCGGCGATCCCTCGGTTGCGCGGACGACGTTCCTGCGGTCGGCGGCGTCGGTGTTCGCGTAGCGCGCCGGGCGGTTCTCATGGGCTGAACCCGTGAGTGACCGGTCTCGCATGCAGGCGGGTCTCCCGCAGGGTTACCGTCGGGTCATGCAAATCGGACGCCTCGACGCCGCGGAGCCCTTCACGACCAAGGACGGCTCGACCATCCGAGAGGTCGCTGGCCGCGTGTCGCTCCCGACGCAGAACCAGTCGCTCGCCCAGGCGACCGTTCCGGCCGGCAAAGCAACCGACCAGCACTTCCACCACGTCAGCGAAGAGATCTACTTCTTCACGGCCGGCCACGGCCGCATGCGACTCGGCGACGTCGAGGCTGACGTGCGCGCGGGAGACACCGTGGTGATCCCGCCGGGCGTCGAACACAAGCTCTGGGCCTCGGCCGACGAGGACCTCGAGCTGCTCTGCTGCTGCGCGCCCGCGTACCTGCACGAGGACACCGTCATCACGGAGCCTGGCGCCGCCGAGTGAATAGCCGCAGGCACGTGCGGCGTATGAACGCTGATCCAAAGGTTGTTCTCGGCCGGTGACGTGCCGATGGCGACTGCGATGACGACCTCTCCCCGCCGTCAGCGCCCAGGCCGCAAGCGGAGCGGCGATCGGCCGCGCCTGCCCGAAGGCGGCATGTCGATCTTGAGCCGCCGCGACGTCGCGTTCGTGCCGCTCATGGTGATCAGCGTGGGCGCGTTTGCGTTTGCGCTGAGTGAGGGCCTGCGGCCCCCGGCCAGGCCCTCGGCACGGTGGGCCGACGAACTCGTCCTGTTTGCGGCGATCGCGTTCGGCGTCGTCAGCGCGGTCGGTGCCCTGCTGCAGGACACGCCCGGCGCCGAGCGACGCCGCGGGCGATTCACGATCTATCTCGGCTGGACGTCCATCCTCGTTGCGGCGCTCTCGGCCGCGGCGATGCTCGATCTGGGGCTGGCGTCGGTCTCCTACACGGCCGTGATCCTCGTCATGCCCTACGTGGGACTCGTCTTCCCGAAGCGGTGGTCGCGGATCACCCTCGCGGTGGTGCTGCTGTCGATGCCGGTGATCCAGGTGGTCCAGCCGGACGCCGACCTCATCGAGGTCGCGTCAACGATGGCGCTGTGCGTCTCGGGCTGGTTCGTTGGCCTCATTCCGCGCCTCGGGCACTACCGCGCGTCGCGCCAAGCGCTGCTGCTCTCGCGCAGCGACATCCTCACTGCGGCCCTCAACCGTCGCGGGTTCCTGGAGCAGATGGAGTGGTCGATCGAGCAGGCGCGGGCGGCGCAGCGCCCGGTCGCGCTGCTGGTGATCGATCTCAACGGCTTCAAACTCATCAACGACGCGCACGGCCACGCGGCCGGCGACGACGTCCTGGCGTGGGTCGGGCGTCAGATCCCGGAGTTCCTGCCGGAGTCGGCGGCGTTTGGCCGGCTTGGCGGCGACGAGTTCGCGATCTTCTTGGGCGACACGTCGATCGGGGAGGCCACCGCCCTGGGCGAGCGGCTCATTGCCGTGTTGGCGGAGCGCGTTGGCGCGTCGCTGGGGATCGCGACGTGCCCGGCGGGACTCGCTGGCGCAGACGATCTGCTGCGCGACGCCGACCTCGCGCTCTACGCCGCGAAGGCCGATCCTGGCCAGCGGGTGCAGCATCGGGAGGTCCTCACCGACGAGCGTCACGTCGAGCGGCGCGGCGCGGAGCCGGTGCCCGAGCCGCCCGTGCCCTACTCGCGGCTTCGCCGGCGCGGTGCCGCCGCGCTAGGACGCGACCCGAGCACCTTCGACGGCACCTGGGTCCTGGCGGGATTCGTGACGATCGGCCTGGCCGGCGCCACCTTCGTGGCCAGCACGATCGCTGGCGGCGGCGACACGATCTACCAACTCCTGATCATGTATCTCGGGATCCCGTGGGTCCTGGCGAATATCGGTGCGGGTCTGTTCTTTCGCAAACGCACCCAGCACATGGGCGACCCGGACGCCCTGGTGGTGTGGGTCCCGACGGTGCTCGTCGGGCTTGGCGTCGGGACGGCGGCACTCTCCACGGGAGACGGTGCCGCCTCGCCGATCATCGCGGGCCTCTACCTCAAGGTGCTCTTCGACGCTTCGACCTTTGAGCGGCGCCAGTCGCAGCAGACGAGCGCCGCGATCGTGGCGTGCTGGGCGCTCGTGCTGCTGCTCGGGCCGAGCGACGCCCTGTGGGTTGCGCCCTTCCAAGTCGTCCTGCTCGGCGGCGCCTACGCTCTGGGCTCTATCGGCTACGAGGCGTTCAGCGAGGCGACCGCCACGCGGATGGAGCTCGCCAACACCGATCCGCTGACGGCCCTGCTCAACCGCCGGGGCTTCGTGCGCCGCACCACGCGTGCGCTCACGCAGACGGCGAATCAGGGGCCGCGGCTGGCGATCATCGCCCTCGATCTCGACGCCTTCAAACAGGTCAACGACACGCAGGGGCATGCCGTTGGTGATCGCCTCCTGCAGGCCGTGGCGGGCGTCGCGATCGCAACGCTGCCAGACGCGGAGGCGATCGGCCGGCTCGGCGGCGACGAGTTCGTCGCGGCGATCCGCGTCGAGACCCGGGATGAACTCGATGAGCTCGTCGGCCAGCTCGACGCCCGACTTGCGGTCGTCACGGCCGGGTCGGTCGGCGGCGCCTTGCAGGGCCCCGATGGCGACGATCTTGACCGCCTCCTCAGTGTCGCCGACCAGCGCGCCTACGCCGTCAAGCAGGACCGCGCCGCTCGGCGCGCCCGGCCGTCGACGGCCGACGAGCCAGCTGCTGATCCGGGGCTCGGGGCCTGATCAGCGGGGCAGCCGCCCGCCCGGTTGAGGCGAGCGTCTAGTCCTCGTTGAAGATGCGGGGCTCGCCGTCCCAGAGGTTGATCGACGACGACCCGTCCTCGTTGAGTGGGGCCAGCCACCAGCCAGACACCTGCCGCACCGCGATCCGCATCACCGGGACCGACGTCGTCGACGGCACGCCGGGCGCGGTGATCGTCGCGTCGGTCAGGGTGATGTGGGAATACGTCCGCATCGCTTCGAGCTGGCGTTCCAGGTCGCCCGGGAGTTCCCGGGAGCGGGGTGGGCCGTCGATCGCGTAGGGCTCGAGCGCCTCTTCGAGGGCCTCCTCGCGGGCGCGGTGGTCTTCCACCATGGCGGTGGGCTCGTTGATCCACGTCTGCGCCATCACGTCCCACTCGTCGTCCGACAGGCCCTCGGGGCGCTCGGCACGCTCGATCTGGGCTCCGCGGCGCACGCGCAGCAGCGAGGCGAGCGCCTCAGGCTCGTTGAGTTCGCCGATCACGATCATGCCGTTCACCAGCAGGCCGACGTGTTCGCGTAGGCGCTGGCGGGCCATGGCCAGCAGAGACATCAAGAACTCGTCCGGAGCGTCCCGCGCGGCCTGGCGCAGCAGGTCGCGTTCGGAGCCGGTGAGGGGTTCGTCGTCGCCGCTCATGTGCAGACGATGCTCGCAGCCGGATCGGTTGGTGCGCGCAATCTCACGGCCGCGGGCGCACCGTGTCATGGCAAACGCCCGGTCTTCCAGCGGTCTGCGGGCTTGTTGTGGCGCGCTGAGACCGCAACGATTCGGCTCAATGGACTCAAACGCGGCCTTTGCTCTGGCGGATCTCGACATGCTCGGCCAGGCGGCGCTGCTGCAGAGTGGGGAGCTGACGGCGGTGCAGCTGCTCGAGGCGGCGATCCTGCGAACGGAGGCGACCCGCTCCCTGAACGCCGTGATCGCCGACCTGTTCGAGCGGGCGCGGGAGCAGGCAGCCGGGCTCGACGCGTCTGGCGCGTTGCGCGGCCCCCACGCGCCTGGTGGCCCGGTCGCCGGGGTTCCGTTCTTGCTGAAGGACCTCAGCGCGTCGCTGGCAGGTGCACCGGAGCGGATGGGCTCGCGGGCGCTTGCCGGCTATGTGGCCGGTGAGAGTGCGTGGATCGTCGAGCGCTACCTAGCGGCGGGGCTCGTCCCGTTCGGGAAGACGAACACGCCGGAGTGGGGCAACCACTGCACGACGGAGCCGCTGCTTTTTGGGCCGACCGCCAACCCGTGGGGCGCGCACGTCACGCCCGGTGGCTCCAGCGGAGGTTCGGCGGCGGCGGTGGCTGCGGGCGTCGTGCCGGCGGCGTCAGGTGGTGACGGGACAGGGTCGATTCGGGTTCCCGCCTCTTGCTGCGGGCTGGTGGGCCTCAAGCCGCGCCGCGGGCGGACGTCCTTCGCGCCGGGCGCGGGCCATGTGCTCGAGGGGCTGGTGAACGAACACGCGCTCACGCGAACGGTCCGCGATAGCGCGGCGTTGCTCGACGCGGTGACGGGCGCCGCGCTCGGCGATCCGTATTCGGCCCCGGTGCCGGGGCTTCCGCTTCTTGACCTGATCGCCGAGCCGCCGGCGCCGCAGCGGATCCTTGTCGCGACGGCGTCGCCGTTCCCCGGCGTTGACCTCACCGGCGGCGGCGTGGCCCTCGTCGAGCCCGTAACCGACCCGCAGGTGGTGGCGGCGGTTGAGGCCACGGCACGCGTGCTGGAGTCGCTCGGCCACCACCTCGAGGAGGGCGCTCCTGGGTTCGACGCTGGCGCCGTGGCCGACGCGATCGCCGTCCTGCATGCGGTGAGCAACCAGCAGCTGCACGACTTCGCAGCGGAGGTGCTCGGCCGGGCTCCGGGGCCGGACGACCTTGAAGCGTCGGCGTGGGTGATGGCCCGCGAGGGCGTTGCGACGACGGGACTGCAGTACGCCGCCGCGATCGAGCAGGTCCATGCCCAGACGCGCGCATTCGTGCAGGGCATGGGGGCGCACGACGTCTTGCTCGTGCCGACGCTGCTCACGCCGCCTCCCCCGTACGGGTTGCTCAATCAGGCGCGCGGGACGGTCCGGGCGTTCTTCGACGTCGAGTTCGCAACGACCGGCTGGACGACGATGGCCAACGTCACCGGCTGGGCGGCGATCTCGCTCCCGCTCGGCGAGACGGCCGACGGGCTGCCGATCGGCGTGCAGCTCATGGCCCCGGACGAGGCCGTCCTGCTGCAGCTCTCGGCGCAGCTGGAGCAGGCCATGCCGTGGGCCGAGCGCCGCCCGGCAGGCTGGGTCGGCGGCTGACGGGCGCCAACCGGGCGGAGGCTCCGGCGCCTGGGCTGGTCGGCGGCGCCGTCTGCGCTGTTTGGGGGCGGTCCTCGCGCTGATTGGCGGCGGTGCGACTGAGCAGCCCTGACGGCGGCTGGGTCGTTGGCGGCGGTGGATTTGAGATCGCTGCTTGGTCTGGGGGCGTTCCGCGGCGAGGGCGCGGCGGATTTCGGGGTTTGCGCGGGTTGGCGGCGGCGGATTGGTGATCGCTGCGGCGCCTGGGGGCGCCGGGCGGTCTGCAACCGCTGGAGGTTGCGGGGGTTGGCCTTCGCGTTGAACCCGCCGGACGTGCGGCGGGTTCAACGCGAACGCCGGTGACGAGCGCGTTATGTCAGGTAGATGCAACCCTCTGGGGTTGCACTCAGCGAGGCTCGCGTCCCGAGCGCCCAAAAGGGGCGTTCCGGGCGCGAGCCCCGCAACGCCGCAACCGCTGGGGGTTGCGGCGCCCGGAGTCGCGCAGAGCCCGCCGGGCGTGCGGCGGGTTCTCCGCGACACCGACTCGCGGGCCCCGCCCTGTCCGGCACGTGCAACCCCAGGAGGTTGCGGCCCGCCCGGCGCCCGCCGGCCGCGCAGCGATCTCCAATCCGCCGCCGCCAACCCGCTCAAATGCCGCCAATCCGCACCGCCTTCGGTGCCCAGCGCCCGCCGGCCGCGCAGCGATCTCCAATCCGCCGCCGCCAACCCGCTCAAATGCCGCCAATCTGCACCGCCTTCGGTGCCCGGTGCCCGGTGCCCGGCGCCCGCCGGCCGCGAACCGATCTCCAATCCGCCGCCGCCAACCCGCTCCGCCGCCAACCCGCTCCGCCGCCAACCCGCTCCGCCGCCGCCAACCAGCCAGTCGCCGGGAGCGCCCCCAGCCAGCTAGTGCACGGTTGCGTCGCGACCCGCCCAGGCCTTGCGGCGCGCGCGTTCCGGATCGTGCTCGACGCGATCAGCGCCGTCGAAGATCAGCGTCGAGCGCTCCGGCAGCGCGTAGCCCGGCCAGCCGGGGCCCGGTTGGCCGTCGCGCACGAAGCTCAGCCAGTGGCTGCGGAAGCGCTCGGCGAGGCCGTCGCGTTCGCTGCCGGGCGGCCCGAGCGCCAATCGGTCGAAGCGGGGCGGCACGCCAAACAGCAGCATCAGCTCGATCCCGTGGAAGGCGCCGAAGCGCAAGAGGCCACGGCCGTAGTCGAGCCGGTACTTCCAGACGGGCGCCTGAGGCGCCATCCGCTCGGCCAGGTGCACGCTCGGCATCTGGAAGATCAGATCTGAGCCCAGGTCGTTGAGGCCGTCATCGCCTGCCGGGTACTCGTCGAGGATCCGGCAGGCTTCCACCCAGCCGAACGACTCCGTCAGCACGGTGGCCAGCGCAGCGCGGCTCAGGGGGACGATGTCTGCCCTCGTGCGGATGAACGTGCGGTGCTCATGCAGGTTGGAGCCGATCAGCAGCGGTGCCGGCGCCAGCGCCCCATAGGCCGCCTCGAGCGACGCGGGGAGGACGTCGCCGTCCCACCACGGGCGCGTCGCCAGGCTCCCACTCCGGCGCCCCTGCACCCGAACGGTCGCGCCGAGCAAGCGGCTCGCCGGCACTCGCCACAGCTCGTCCGGGCGCTCCCGACTGATGCCGAGCTCGTCGAGGATCTGCCGCGCCGTACGGGCGGCGTCGTCGCGCGTGGCCGCCAGCGTGAGCGCGCCGCTCTGCGCAATGACGCCGTGGACGAGGCCGACGCTCCCGGGCGCCGCGAGCTGCAGCGCGGCACTCGCGCTCCCGGCCGACTCCCCGGCGACCGTCACCCGGCCGGGGTCGCCACCGAACGCCGCGATGTTGGCCTGCACCCACTGCAGTGCCGCCCGCTGATCGAGCAGGCCAGGATTCGCCGCGGCCCGCTCGTCGCCGCCCAGTGCATCGTGGAAGTCCACGAACCCCATCGCGCCGAGCCGGTAATTGATCGCCACGACCACGACGTCGCCGTGCTCCACGAGCGCGGTGGGGTCATAGAGCGAGCCGGTCCCCGTGTTGAACGAGCCTCCGTGGATCCACACCACGACAGGCCGCGGCGGCGCAGGCTCGGCCGGAGCCCACACGGAGAGGTTGAGGCAAACCTCGCTGCGCGAGCGCCTCGCTCCAAGCCAGATCTTCAGCGGCCTGGGCCGCAGCCGCGGCGGCTGCACGGCGATCGATCCGTGCTCGAAGGCGTCGCGAACTCCAGGCCAGCTGGCCGGGGGCCTGGGTGCGCCAAATCGCAGCGCGCCGACGGGCGCGGCCGCGTACCGAATGCCGCGCCACACGGCGACGCCGCCGGCCGCGCCGGTGAGCTGCCCGCGGAGCAGCCCGTTCACGGTCTCGACGACGGGTCCCGCGCTCATCACGAGGGCGAGCGTAGTCCACGGCCCGTGTGCCCGTGCACACACGCCGGCGTCTTGTGCTCCGTTGCGTAGCCCACTTGACGGAGCCGTATACTCCGCTGGCCGCACGCTTTTCCAAGTATTGGAGCGACGATGTCCCAGCCCGTGTCCCACCTTCGCCGACTGCTCGCAGTCGTCCTCACTGCCGTCGTCGCGGTCGCTGGCGGGTGGTCCGTTGCGGCTGGCCCGGCCCAGGCGAAGGCGTCGTCGAAGGCCACCAAATCGCTGCTGGCTGGCGTCGATACGGGCAAGTACTACGTGTTCCGCACGCGCGATACCGGCGCTGCCGCCACCAACTCGCAGAACACGAAGTGCAACAACCACTTCGGCCTGCGCGCGCTGACGACCATCACGCGCCTGAACGCCCTGCTCTTCTCCTATGAGGCAAGCGCCGCCACGGGCCGCATTGAGAACCAGACCAAGAGTCTGCTCGGCCCCGGCTTCCTCTGCGCCGTGCCAAACGTCGGCAGCAACGATCTGCTCGACGCCTACGCCTACTCCACGCTGCCCGGCCCGGGGACGGTCGAAGCCTCCGGCGGCTGCAACCTCGCGCCGGTCGTCGTCACCAACCTGCCGCTGTTGCTCAACTGCCAGATGCAGGTACGCCGCAACGCCGCTGGCGTCACCGGCGGCCTGATCACGAGCAACTCGCTCGTCAACACGCTCAACCGCAGCGATACCGCCCCGACGGGCAGCGTCTGGACGGCCCACGTGCTCGGGACCGCCCCCGGCCCCGCGCCCGGCACCGGCATCACGCCGCCGACGATCGGCCCCGAGACCCCCGGCCTGGACTTCTTCACCTTCCGTACCCGCGACGAGGTCGTCTCCACCAAGTCGCCCGAGTGCGTCAAGGCCGGCGTGAACAACGAGATCGCCGTTCGCACCGTCAACCTTGCAGCCGCCCAGCCGGACGCCGTCAGCGGGCAGGTCCCCGAGGCCCCCGGCCCGGTCGCCGGCAAGCTCACCGTTTGCTACCTCTACAAGTCCAACGAGGGCTACGGCGTGGCGACGATCGCGACGCTGAGGACCGCCTCCGGCACCTTCGACATCAAGACCCGCGGCGAGTGCAAGAGCAAGTCGACCCCGGCTTCTTCGCTGCTGCAAGTCCAGGCGTGCAACCTGCCGGTCGGCGCCGGCAGCACCAAGGGCGGGCTCGTCAGCAGCAACGGCCTGATCGAGAAGGGCAAGCCGGCCTCGGCCGCCAACTCGGCCGTGTGGACGTACGCGCTGTTCGGCGCGCCGCCAGCCGCCTGAGCCCAGGTCGGCCCGCCCCCCGCGGCGTAGCGGCTCCAAACTCGGGTAAGCCTGAGTTTCGGGCGTACCGTCGGCCGCGGGGTCGGCTGCCTTTGCGCATTCGCACGGCCGAACGCGTCACACCGTCAATTACGGCGGGGTGAGCTTGGGGGCGTCGCGCGGCCACCGGTAATGTCCGTTCCGTGCCGGTTGCCGTCCACAATCTGTGCCGTCCGACGCGCTGCGGCGCGAATTGGACGGGCTTGTCCGTCCTGGCGGGCGGTCGCCGCGGGGGCGACCGGCGACTGAATCGGCTTCAATCCGGTACGGATCGGCGGCGTACTAGGGTCACAAGAAACGGGGCCTTTGGGCGCGGCATTCGCGGGCCCAGTAGGCGGGTGAATTCGAACGCGCCCGTTCGCCTCCAAGTCGCGTTCTGCCGGTATCTAGGAAATCCCTGTAAAAGCTCAGGTTCTTGCGCCGGCAGGAGGGCGTTTCACGGGCCGATCGGGCCGCGCTTGTTTCTCGATTTCCCACCTCGTATGATTCTGTGTGTCCCATGTCTCTCAGGCGCCTCGTCACAAAGGCGTCTGTCGACGATCCCCCTAGGAGAGCCCCCGGTGCGAGGTTCTGGTCTTACGCGGCCGTACAGCGGCGCTCATAGCGCTGCGCGTACGGCGCACCTGGCCGGTCCCGTCTCAGGCTCTCCATCGACCCACCCACTGCAGCCCCACCTGGAATTCCGTTGGGAGATCGCATGAACACCATTCCCACGCGCACACCGGTCGAGCTGCTCGAGACCGGCACGGACACGGCCTTCCTGGCCGAGTTCCTCGAGCACTGGGCTCAGGTCATGCCCGAGAAGGCTGCCCACACGTTCATCGACTACAGCGAGAGCCGCAAGGGAGTCGAGCACGTCGTCACCTACGCCGAGCTCGAGTACTGGACCCGTGCGCTGGCCGCGAAGATCATGGAGATCACGCAGCCGGGTGATCGCGTCGCGATCGTCGCTCCGCAAGGGCTCGACTACGTCGCCGCGTTCATCGGATCGCTCCGCACGAACGTCATCAACGTCCCGCTCTACGCTCCCGATCTCCCGGGGCACGCCGAGCGCCTGCAGGCGGTCGTGGCCGATGCCGCGCCGACGCTCCTGCTGACGACCCGCGACAAGCTCGAGATGGTCGAGGCGTTCGTGGCGGAGACGGCCGGTGCCGCTGGCAGCCAGATCCTCTGCGTCGACGACTTCCGCACCGATCAGGACGCCCTGGCCGACAGCTACCGCTGGCCCGAGGACCTCAGCTTCGACGACGTCGCATACCTGCAGTACACATCGGGTTCCACGCGGACGCCCGCCGGTGTCGTCCTCACGCACCGCAACCTTGCGGTGAACGTGGTGCAGCTCATCAACGGCCACCAGCTTCCGTGGAAGGAAGCGACATGCATCTCGTGGCTGCCGCTCTTCCACGACATGGGCCTGCTGCTCGGCGCCGCCGGGCCGGTCGTCGGTGGAGCCGAGAACATCCTGCTGGACCCGGTCGCGTTCATCCTGAAGCCGCTGCGCTGGCTCCAGGCGTGCTCCGGTCGCCAGAACGCGATCACGGCCGCTCCGAACTTCGCCTACGACTACGCCGTCAAGCGCGTCAAGGAAGCCGACCGCGAGGGCCTCGACCTCTCCGGTGTCGTGGCCTGGGCCAACGGCGCTGAGCCGATCCTGCCCGCCACGCTCGACCACTTCGTCAACGCGTTCGGCGGCGCCGGCGTCCGCCGCAATACGCAGCGCCCGACGTACGGCCTGGCCGAGGTCACCGTGTTCGTGTCGGTTACGCCGCCAGGTGAGGAGCCGACCATCATCGACATCGACGCCGCTCAGCTGCAGCAGGGCGTCGTGTCTACGGAGATCGCCAGCGACAGCCGCGCGATCCCGCTCGTCTCCAGCGGCAAGGCCTACGGCCAGCACGTGGCGATCGTCGATCCGGACACCCGCGAGAGCCTCGGCGAGCGCAAGGTCGGCGAGATCTGGGTCAACGGCGGCAACGTCGGCCAGGGCTACTGGAAGAAGCCGTCCGAGACGGAGGCCGTCTTCGGCGCCCAGCTCGAGAATGCCGGCGATCTCCCGGTCGACGGTTGGCTACGGACGGAAGACCTCGGCGTGCTGCTCGACGGCTACCTGTTCGTCACCGGGCGCATCAAGGACTTGATCATCGTCGACGGGCGCAACATCTACCCGCACGACGTGGAGTTCACGGTCGAGGAGGCCCACGACGGCATCGCCCAGCGTCGCCTGGCCGCGTTCTCGATCCCGACGGAGACCGGCGAGACGATGGTCGTCGTCGCCGAGCGCTACCGCCACGCCGAGAACGCCGCCGAGCAGCTCGACGAGATTGCCCGCGCCGCCAAGCAGGCCGTCTCTGAGCAGCACTCGGTCGCTCTGCACGACTTCGTGCTCGTGGAGCCCGACACGATCGCTCGCACGAGCAGCGGCAAGATCGCCCGCAAGGCGACCCGCGCCTCCTACCTTGACGGCACCCTGGTGGCCGTCAAGCCTGCCGGTCACACCGATGGAGCGTCCGCATGAGCGACTCGCGCGAAGCCCAAGAGCGCGAGCTCATCGAGTGGATCCGCAACGAGATTGCCGGGCTCCTCGACCTTCAGCCGCATGAGGTCGACCCCGACCGCCCGCTGACGGAGCTTGGCCTGTCCTCCCGCGATGGCGTCGGCCTCGTCGGCGAGCTCGAGGATCACCTCGACCGCGACCTGGACCCGACGCTCGTCTTCGAGACGCCGACCATCACGCTGCTCGTCCGCAAGCTCCTGTGGAACGAGGACCCGCCGAAGGCTGCGGCCAACGCGACCTCGACCGGGGCCAAGGTCTCCGCGATCCAGGACGCCAGTGAGCCTGGCGACGACGCGATCGCCGTCGTCGGCCTCGGTTGCCGGCTCCCGGGCGGCGTCCATGGGCCCGCCCAGCTGTGGGACTTCCTCCTCGAGGGTGGCGACGCGATTCGCGAAGTGCCCAAGGACCGCTGGGAGCAGTTCACGCCCCCGGGTGCCCCGGCGGCCGCCGTCGTGCAGGGCCTCAACCGCTTCGGCGGCTACCTGGACTCCGTCTCCGGCTTCGACGCCGACTTCTTCGGCATCTCCGAGCGCGAGGCCGAGCTCATGGATCCCCAGCAGCGCATGCTGCTCGAGGTCACGTGGGAAGCCCTCGACCACGCGGGCATCGCGCCCGCGTCGCTGCGCGGCTCCTCGACCGGCGTTTTCGTCGGCATGTCCGGCAACGAGTACTCGCATCTCACCACCAAGCGTCTGGAGAAGGTCGACCCGTTCGTCAGCACCGGCGCGGCACTCTCGATCGCGTCGAACCGTCTTTCGTATCTGCTGGATCTGCGCGGCCCGTCGATGACGGTCGACACGGCCTGCTCCTCGTCGCTGGTGGCGATTCACCAGGCGGCGGCCTCGATCGCCAACGGCGAGAGCACCACGGCGATCGTCGGCGGCGTGAACCTCGTGCTGGCCCCGGCCATCAACTTCACCTTCGACCAGGCCGGCGCCCTCGCGCCCGACGGCCACTGCAAGTCGTTCTCGGCCGACGCCGACGGCATCGTCCGCGCCGAGGGCTGCGGCGTCGTCGTGCTCAAGAGCCTCGCCGACGCCCGCCGCGACGGCAACCACGTCATGGCGATCATCCGTGGCTCCTCGGTCAACCAGGACGGGCGCTCCAACGGCATCACCGCGCCGAACCCGCACGCCCAGAAGGCCCTGCTTCAGCACGCCTACGCGGGCAGCGAGGTCGACCCCTACACCGTCGACTACGTCGAGGCCCACGGCACGGGCACGCCGCTCGGCGATCCGATCGAGGCTGGCGCCCTGGGCGCCGTGCTCGGCGGCAGCGGCCGTGACGAGGACCGCCCGCTGCTGCTCGGCTCCGCGAAGTCGAACTTCGGCCACCTGGAGGCCGCCTCCGGCGTCGTCGGGTTCATCAAGCTCGTCCTCGCGCTCTACCACGACGAGATCCCGCCCAGCCTGCACTTCGGCACCCCGAACCCGGGGATCAAGTGGGACGCCGACCACCTCAAGGTCGTCACCGAGGTCACCCCGTGGCCGCGCTACTCCGGCGTCGCTCGCGCGGGCGTCTCCGCCTTCGGCTTCGGCGGCACCAACGCCCACATCGTCTTGGAGGAGTCCGGCGATCGCAACCGCCGCCGCTCCGGCGCCCTCGCTGGCGAAGACGAAGACGTCACCACGCTGCTGTTCTCCGCAGCCCAGGAGCCGCGCGTCGCTGCGGCCGCTGCCGCGCTGGCGCCGTGGCTGGAGTCCAGCGCCGGCAAGGCCGTCGCCCTGCGCGACGTTGCCCACACGCTGGCCCGCACCCGCGTGCCCGGCAAGTACCGCGGTTCCGTCACGGCCCGCGGACGCCACGATCTCGTGATCGCCCTGCGCGCCTTGGCTGAGGGGCTCGACGCCCCGAACGTCGTCGGTGCGGATCCGGCGATGGGTCGGATCACCCGCGAGGAGGGCGCCGTCTGGGTCTTCTCAGGCTTCGGCTCCACGTGGAACGGCATGGGCCGCAAGCTCCTCAAGGAGGAGCCGGCGTTCGCGGCAGAGATCGACGCCCTCGACCCCCTGTTCCTCGGCGAGGTGGGCTGGTCGCTGCGCGAAGCGATCGAGGTCGATCAGGACCTGTCCGACATGGTCAAGGCCCAGATCCTCAACTTCGGCATGCAGGTTGCGCTCGCCGCGATGTGGCGTGCCCACGGCGTGGAGCCCGCGGCCGTCATCGGCCACTCGATGGGTGAGATCTCGGCGGCCGTCGTCGCCGGCGGCCTGTCCCGCGCCGACGGCGTCAAGGTCATCACGCACCGCTCCGTTCTGATGGAGGAAGAGGGCAAGAAGGGCCTCGGCGGTATGGCCGTCCTCGTCATCTCGCCGGAGGAGTGGGAGGCCGTCGCCGATCAGTTCGAAGGCGTCGGCATCTGCGTCTACTCCTCGCCGCGCGCCGTCACCATCGGTGGCCCGGCCGAGGCGCTCAAGGCCGCCGCCAAGCACTTCGAAGACCAAGGCCGCCAGGCGTGGGTCCTCCCGGTGACGGGCGCCAGCCACTCGCCGCAGGTCGACGCGGGCCTGCCCCCGTTCCGTGAGCTGATCGCCGACATCACGCCGCTGGAGCCGAACGTCCCGATCTACTCCACGGCCTACGAGGATCCGCGCACCAAACCGGCGTTTGACGTCGACTACTGGTGCCGCAACGTGCGCTCGCCCGTCTACTACCTGCAGGCCATCACGGCCGCGGCCAACGACGGGTTCACGACGTTCTTGGAGATCTCCGCGCACCCGGTCGCCGAGATCACCGCCCGCCAGACGCTCAAGGCGATCGGCATCGAGGACCGCCTCGTGCTCCCGACGCTGCGCCGCGACGGCGACGACTCCGTCAGCTTCCGCACCACGCTGGCCACGCTCCACGCGTGGGGCATGGTCGACGCCACCGAAGATCTCGTGGCCACGGGCCGCAAGGTTGCGCTGCCGTTCTGGCAGCACCGCCGCTTCTGGATCGACGAGTCCGCGGCCGCCAGCGCCATCAGCCTCGGGCATCCGCTGCTCGGCGTCCACATTGAGCTCCCCGAAGGCGACCGCCACCTGTGGCGCGCCGACCTGGGCACCTCAGTCATTCCGTGGCTGCGCGACCACCGCATCTTCCGTGCGGCTGTGGCTCCCGCCTCGGTCTTCGCCGAGATGGCGCTCGCCGCCGCCAGCCAGGCGTTCATCGGCGAGGTGCCGCTCAGCGTCTCCGGCCTCGACACCCCGGCGCTGCTCGTCCTCGACGAGTCGACCGAGATCACCACGTCGCTGACGCTGGTCGACGAGCACAGCGCTCGCGTCGACATCTACGGCAAGGCCACGGAGCTGGGCTCGCCGATGGTTCGGCTCGCCACCGCCACCGTCCGCAACGACGATCAGCGGCGCGGCGCTCCCCTCATCGACCGGTGGTCCGAGCACGAGAGCGCCAAGCCGGTGGAGCTCTACGAGCGCAGCCTCGCCGTCGGCCACCAGCACGGCCCGGCGTTCGTTGGCCTCGCCGATCCGCGCCTGCACGTCGACGGCTCCGCCACCGCCCAGGTGTCGCTGCCGCCGGAGGCCGTCACCGATCGCCACTTCCGCGTGCACCCCGCGCTGCTCGACGCGTGCCTGCAGGCGCTGCTCGTGTCGAATTCCCGTCTCCTCACCGGCGACGAACTCGGACACCCCTACGTCGTCAGTCAGATCGGCTCGCTCAGCGTGGTCGGTGAGCCCCACCAGGGCGGCACCGTGACGGCGAAGGTCGTCGGCTCAGACAGCGGCGGCCCGTCGACGGGCACCGTCAAGCTGGTCGCTGCCGACGGCACGCTGTTGTTGGAAGCCCGCGATGTCGTCCTTCGTGCCGTGGAGCGCACCGAGGTCCCCGAAGAGGTCTTCGAGGTCGCCGAGGATGGCGTCGGCGAGGGCCGCGCGATGATCGAGTCGCTGCGCACCACCGATCCCAAGGCCGCCCGCGAGCTGCTCGCCCGCCGCCTGCTCGATCGCATCGCGGCCGTGATGGCCAAGTCGCCCGACGAGGTCGACCTCGACGCGCCGCTGACGGACCTCGGTCTGGATTCGCTGATGGCGATGCGTGCCAAGGGCACGGTCGAGAACGATCTCGGCATCGAGCTGCCGACGAAGGTGCTGCTCCAGGGCGGCTGCCTCGCCGACCTCGAGGAGATCATCGCCGCGGAACTCGGCCTGCAGACGGCCGGCCCGCGTCGCGTCTCGCTGATCGCTCGCAAGGACCGCTACATCGAGCCGCGTGATGCGTCGGAGCGGTGGATCGCGAAGATCTGGGAGGACGTCCTGGAGAAGGGCCCGCTCAGCGCGACGGCCGACTTCGACGACCACGGCGGCTCGCCGGAAGCCGTCGACGCGGTCATCGCGAAGATGCGTGAGCGCCTCGGCGACGACCTGAGTGCGGAGGACGTCTTCCGGTTCCGCACGATCGAGCGACAGGCCGATCACTTGCGTGAGCTGATCGAGGGCAACGGCGGCAACCCCGTCCGCGTGCTGCGCGCAGGCGCGCCCGACGTGCAGCCGCTGTTCCTGTTCCACCCGGCCGGTGGACCGACGAGCGTCTACCAGAACCTCGTGGATCTGCTCGACGAGGGCCAGGCCGTCTACGGCTTTGAGCGCATCGAAGGCCTGCGCCACATCGAAGACAAAGCCTCGCACTACGTGGCGATGATTCGAGACATCGCGCCGCACGGCCCGTACCGCCTCGGCGGCTGGTCGCTCGGCGGCGCGCTCGCCTACGAGGCCGCCCAGCAGCTGAAGGCCGCCGGTGAGGAGGTCGACGTGATCCTGATGATCGACACGACGATCCCCAAGCCGACGCCCGGGATCACCGAGCGCGATCTCCTCGCCGACCGGTTTGAGCGCTTCTTCGCCTACATGAGCGAGACGTACGACTTGCCGCTGGAACTCGACATCCAGACGCTCGTGGAGCTCGACGAGGATGAGCAGGTCGCCGTGATGATGGGCGTCGTGGAGACGGCCGGCATCGAGATGAGTCCAGCCGTCCTCGAGCACCAGCGCACGTCCTACATCGACGCGCGCATCGCCGAGCGGTACCTGCCCGAGCGCTACGACGGCAAGATCGTGCTCTACCGTGCGACCGATCGCGGCCTCACCACCGAGATGGACCCGCGCTACGCCCGCGACGACGAGACGCTCGGCTGGGATCAGCTGTGCGACGACGTCGAAGTGGTCCACGTGCCAGGAACGCACATCACCTGCATCGATCGCCCCGGCGTCCTGACGATGGCCGAGCACCTTCGTGGTGCCCTCAGCCGCCGTCCCGCGGGCGTCAACGAAGAGGGAGGCACCCAGTGAGCAACCCCACGATGGAAGACGCGATCGATGGTCTGCGCCAGCGTCGCGAAGAGTCGGTCTTCCCGGGGAAGCCCGGCTCGGTCGAGAAGCACCATGCCAAGGGCAAACTGACGGCCCGTGAGCGGCTTGAGCTCTTCATGGACGAAGGCACGTTCGTGGAGATCGGCCGTCTGCGCCGTGCCCCGCGTGCCACCGAAGACGGCTCAGACAAGCGCCCGTTCGGCGATGGCGTCGTCACCGGCATCGGCAAGATCGACGGCCGTCAGGTCTGCGTGTATGCGCAGGACGCCACCATTCTCGGCGGCTCGGTCGGCCAGACCCACGCCAAGAAGCTCGTCGACCTCTACAAGCTTGCTTGGAAGGTTGGCTGCCCGATCATCGGGCTCAACGACTCCGGCGGGGCGCGAATCCAGGATGGCGTGGCCGCGTTGGCCAGCTACTCGATGCTCGGCAACGTCAAATGCGAGATGTCTGGCGTGGTCCCGATGATCGGCCTGATCATGGGCACCTGCGCCGGCGGCGCCGTGTACTCCCCGGCGACCGGCGACTTCACGTTCATGGTCACGGGCACCTCCCACATGTTCCTCACCGGCCCCGAGGTCGTGCGCGAGGTCACCGGGCAGGAGACGACGATGGAAGAGCTCGGCGGCGCGGAGATCAACGCGATCACCGGCAACGCCCACTACGTCGACGAGACCGATGAGGAGTCGCTGGAGTCTGCCAAGCGCCTGCTCTCCTACCTGGCGAGCAACAACGTCGCCAAGCCGCCGCGGTTCGCCGCGCCCGACTTCTCGTGGGACGTCACCGAGACCGACCTCGAACTCGACGGCATCGTGCCCGTCGAGTCGAACAAGGCCTACGACGTCATCGACGTGATCGACCGCATCGCTGACGACGGCGACTTCTTCGAGATCCACTCCCGGTGGGCTGCGAACGTCGTGATCGGCTTCCTGCGGATCAACGGCCACAGCGTCGGCGTGATCGCCAACCAGCCGTCGGTCAACGCCGGCACGATGAACATCGATGCGACCGAGAAGGCCGCACGATTCATCCGCACCTGCGACGCGTTCAACGTCCCGATCCTCACGCTCGTCGACGTTCCCGGCTACCTGCCGGGCATCGAGCAGGAGCGGGCCGGCGCCATCCGCCGTGGCTCCAAGCTGTTCTACGCCTACGCCGAAGCACGGGTCCCGTCGATCACCGTCACCCTGCGCAAGTCCTACGGCGGCGCCTACGCCACGATGGGCTCCAAGCAGTCCCTCAACGACGTCAACCTTGCGTGGCCACAGGCCGAGATCGCCGTGATGGGTGCACCGTCAGCCGTCAAGATCCTCCATGGGCGAGAACTCCTGAAGATGATCAGCGAGGGCGCGACCGACGTCGAAGAGAAGTACAACGACCTCGTCGCCGAGTACACCCGAGACCACCTCAACCCCTACCCGGTCGCCGAGCGCGGCTGGGTCGACCGGGTGATCAAGCCGCACGAGACCCGCCTGGAGCTCGCGCGATCGCTCGATCTCCTCTCGTCGCGTCGTCACGACCCGCCTGCACGGCCGCACGGAAACATTCCGCTGTGAGCAGCGTCGCCCGCAGCTCGGGGCACGCCCCGGGGACGCCGTACGCGCCCCGGTGGCTGCTGCTGCTCGCCGTCAGCTTGTCGGCGTTCATCACGGGTCTCGACAACACGATCCTCAACATCGCGCTGCCGGCGCTGCAGGACGACTTCGACCTGTCGCTCTCCGGCCTGCAGTGGGTCGGAACCAGCTACATCCTCGCGTTCTCGAGTCTGCTGATGGTTGGCGGGCGCCTGACCGATCTCTTCGGTCGTCGGCGCGTGCTGGAAGCAGGCATGGCCATCTTTACCGTCGCCTCGGTGCTCGCTGGTATCGCGCCGACGGGGAACACGCTGATCGCAGCGCGCGTCCTCCAGGGCGTTGGTGGCGCGCTCGTGCTGCCATCCACACTGACGGTCATCGGCAGCGACCTGGAGGAGAAGGACCGTCAGCTCGGGATCGGAATCTGGACGGGCTCGATCGCCAGCGCGATCGCCCTCGGGCCGGTTGTTGGCGGCGGGATCATCGAGATCGCCCACTGGAGCTGGGTGTTCTTCATCAACCTGCCGATCGGCATCGTCGCGATCATCCTCGTGCGGATGACGGTCCAGCCCCAAGACGTCGTCCTGCCGCCCCGCAACGAGCTCATCGCTCGGTTCGACATCCCCGGGCTCGTGACCTCATCGCTGGCCCTGATGAGCTTCACCTTCGTCTTGGTGCACGGCCAGGAGCATGGCTTTGGCGCGCCGCTGGTGGTGGGCGCGATCGTGATCGGACTCCTCTCGATCATCACCTTCGTGCGGACCGAGCAACTCACGGAGTATCCGCTCGTCGACCTTTCGCTGTTTGAGAGCAAGATCTTCGCTGGCGGTACCGCGGCCCAGGTGATCTGGGGTCTGGGTATCAACGGCATCCTCTTCTTTACGTCGCTGTTCCTGCAGCAGGTCCTCGGTCTCAGCGCCTGGGAAGCCGGCCTCTTCTACGTGCCGCTTGCGGTCACGATCGGCATCGGGGTCGCGATCGGCAACGTCATGAGCAATCACTGGGGCGCGAACGTCGCGACGGCGATCGGCATGGTGCTCATCGCGTTCGGGCTCCTGATGGGGGTCTTCATCGGGCAGGGGAGCGAGCCATGGCACTTCCTGCTCGGCCTCATGGTCGTCGGTCTGGGCTCCGGCCTCACCACTCCGATGACGGCCGCGGTGATGGACGAGGTCGACTTTGAGAAGGCTGGTGGCGCCGCGGCGGTCATCAGCACCGCCCGTGAGATCTCCGGTGTGATCGGCATCGCGCTCATCGGCGCCGTGCTCGTCGTGCGCCGCGAACTCGCGATCGACGACGGCGCCGATCAAATCGCTGCGTTCGTCACCGGCTACCACCTCGCCCTCTACGTTGCGACGGGCGTCATGTTCCTTGGCGCCGCCGTCTCCTACTTCACGCTCACCACCAAGGCGCAGCGCATCGTGATCTACGCCGAGCGCGAACGGGTCGCCGCCGAGGAAGCCGCAGCTGCCGAAGCGGCCGGGTTGGAGCCCGACGCCCACGAGGAGAAACTTGTCGCAGAGGGCATGACGCCCGCCTCCGGGGCGGTCGCCGCAGCTCAGGCGCTGCATGCCGCCGAAGAGGTTCATCACCAGCACCAGCACGACCACGCGGAGTCCTCGACGCGGACGTAATGTGGGTCGGCGCGTCGGCGAGGAGTTACCCCCGTCGAGACACCCTCACGCTCGCTATCGCTCCCTCGAGTCGGGAACGGTCCCGCCGGGGGTAACCCCTCCCCGACGCTGGCTGCTGGCGTCCGCGTCGTGGTCTGCATGCTTGTTGCCCGGTGCACCCTTCGGGGGGGCATCGCTCGCGTCGCGTTGGTGGCGCCCCGAGCTGTGCGCTGGCGGTGCCTTCGCGTTCTGCACGGCGACGGGGTCGTAGGCGGCGGGGCCAGGAGCGTTGGCCGGTGCGCCGGCGTCTGGGCTGGTTGGCGGCGGTGGGACTGAGATCGCTGCGGTGCCGGCGGGCGCTCCGCACCGAGGGCGGAGCGGGGTCGGCGTCTGGGCGGGTTGGCGGCGGTGGATTTGCGTGCGCTGCGGTGCCGGCGGGCGCCGGGCGGACTAGTTGGACCCGATTGGGGTCATGGGTTAAGCCCTTCGCGTCAGAACTACCGGACGTGCGGTGGGTTCGACGCGAAGGGCACTCGGCGGCACGTTATGTCAGGCAAGTGCAACCCCTGGCGGTTGTGGGCCGCCCTGCGCCCGTCGGCCGCGAAGCGATCTCCAATCCACCGCCGCCAACCAGCCCAGACGCCGCCAACCCGCACCGCCCTCGGTGCAGAACGCCCGCCGATCCCGCAACGCTCCCCATTCCGCTGCCGCCAGCGGCTGAGTCGCCCGTTGCCCGCGTTGCCCGCGTTGCCCGCGTTGCCCGCGTTGCCCGCGGCTCCGTGCCGAGTTAGTCGCGCAGGTCGGCCTGCACCAGCTGGACCGTCGGCGCTGGGAGCGCCGTCTGGCCCGCTGGGATCAGCGCGGCGATCGCCGCAGCGGTGCCATGGCCGATCGGAAGGTCGGCGACGACCAGCGGGTAGTCACGTTCTGGTGCTTCGAGACGCCCGGTGCGGAAGCCGGCCGCGCCCGTCGGCCCTTCGATCTGGACGTGCCGCAGGTCGATCGCCAGGCCGTGGCCGGTGGTCTTGGCTGCGGCCTCCTTGCGAGCCCACAGCGCGAAGCGCTCCGCGGTGGGATCGTCGGTCGCGCCGGTCTCATCCCACTCAGCGTCGGAGAAGACGTGGCGCCGGATCGTCGACCATCGCATCTCCGCCTGGATCGCCTCCACATCGATGCCGACCTCGGTGCCCGGGCCCGCCAAGGCAACGGCGACGACGGAACCGGAATGGGCGAGATTGAACTGGAGTGGCGGTCGGCCAGCCGACACACCACCGGCAAGGGTCGGTTTGCCGTGGTCGGCGGCGCCGCAGTTCGCGCACGTGCGGTCGATCGCCACGGCAGCCGGGTCGATGCCGAGGCACGCCGAGACGAGGCGGCGAAGCAGTCCGTGCGCGACTACGCCCCGGCGGCGGTCCTCCTCGCGCACGAGCGCGTTGACGCGATCCAGGGTGTCGCGGTCAAGGTCGGCACGCAGACTCTCCAGGGCACGAGGAGAGACGTCGGTGGTTGCCCACCAGACGCTGATCTGCGAGTCGGGCGGCGGCAGCATCCCGCCTGGCGGAGGGACTCGCTGCAACCGCGGCTGGAGGCCGGACGCCGTCATGGCCACTCACGGTATCCCGCTGGCCCGCCATGCGTCGTGGCGAGGGCCGTCCATGGGGCGCCTGAAAGGCCAAAACTCGCACGATTTCGTCCAGTCCTGCCCGGCTCCGCCGATGAACAGTGTGAGAACAGCGGGCCAGAACGGTGTCGCTCAGGGCAAAGCGGTGCTCTACTGAACCTCAAGGCGTGCTCAGCGCGTCGCCAAGAACTCTCCCAAGGACTCACGCTATGCCCAACATCGGCCCCATGGAACTCGTCATCGTGCTCGTGATCGCGCTGCTGGTGCTCGGCCCCAAGCGCCTGCCGGAAGCCGGCAAGAGCCTCGGTCGCGGCCTGCGCGAGTTCAAGGACAGCATCGCCGGTGGCGGCAAGGACGACGACCTCAACCTTGAGGCCGCTGCTCAGGCCCACCAGCCCGCCGCCAAGCAGCCGACGGTCTAAGCAGGCTAAGCCGCAGCGCGCGCCGCGACGAGCTCATCGAGGCTCGTCGTTGGCGTGGCAATCGTCTTGCGGGCCATCTTGGCCAGGCCTTTGCCCGGGCCGATGTCGAGCAGGACGGCCGGGCGCAGGCGCTCGAGCTGCAACAGAGTGTCGCGCCAGCGCACCGGCGCAGACAGCAGCGCCGAGAGTTCACCCGCGTAGTCGCTGAACGGCGCCGCGGTGAGATTCGAGAAGACCGGCACGTCGCTGGCCGTGAATCTGCTCGACCGTAGGCTCGCCAGAAAGTCCCCGCAGGCCTCTCGTAGGTAGGAGCTGTGGGACGGCCCAGTGGTCTCCAGGCGGACGGCGCGCAAGCCGCAGCGAGCAGCCTCCTCACTGAGCGTCTGCAGCGCGTCGAGCGGTCCAGCGACCACCACCTGATCCGGGGTGTTGTCGTTGGCGAACTCGACGGCGTGGCGGCTGAGCAGGCCGTCGTTGACGGCGGCGTGCACGCCCCGACCCACCAGGGCGAGCATGCCGGCGTCGTCCCAGGACGGTTCGCGGGCTCGATCGAATGCGGCACCGCGGTCGGCGGCCATCCGGATCGCTTGCCGCCCGTCGATCACGCCGGCGGCAAAGAGTGCGACGAGCTCGCCGAGGGAGTGGCCCGCGGTTGCGATCAGGGGGCCACTGGCCGCCATGTCTGAGGACGGATCGGCGAGTACCTCCAGCGCGCGCCGGGCTCGCGCCACGCCGAGCGCCACCAGTGCCGCCTGCGTGCCGGCGTAGTCGCGGCGGGGAAGATCGATCGACGCGCCACCGAGGCGATCGACGTAGGCCTGCACGAGATCGGCGTCGGACGCAAGCAGCTGCTCCGCGAGGTCGCGCGGCATGAGTCCCTGCCCCGCGCAGACGAGCACCACGCCACGCGGCTCCCGCTTGAACCGCCCCGTCGGCTGGGGCTCGCCCTCCGGCGCTGAGTCGTTGAGCCTTGAGTCAGGCATTGCTTGTCGTCTTGCGGGCTCGCAACTCGCTTCGCACCGTAGCGACTGCGTGGGGTGCTCGCAACCGGCGCCAGGCCTATAACGCCGCCATTGCTGGGGCGGGTAGGGTGGCCCTATGGCCAGCACCGAGCGTGAGACCGCCTACGACCTTGTGCAGTTCGGAGCCACCGGCTTCGCTGGGCTGCTCACGGCGGAGTACCTCGCCGAGCATGCGCCGGCGTCGCTGCGTTGGGCGCTGGCAGGCCGAAGCCTTCGCAAGCTCGAGGCGGTGCGCGACCGCTTGGCGAAGGTGGCTCCCGATCGTCCGGCGCCCGAACTGATCGAGGTTGCGCTGACCGACCAGGCGGCGCTCGACGCGTTGGCGGCCAAGTCCAAGGTCCTGATCACCACGGTCGGCCCCTACGCCATCCACGGCCAGCCGTTGGTCGCTGCCGCCGCCAAGACCGGATGCGACTACGTCGACATCACGGGTGAGCCCCAGTTCGTCGACGACATGTACCTCAAGTACCAGGATGAGGCGCTAGAGACCGGTGCACGGCTCGTGCACTGCGCGGGCTTTGACTCCGTGCCGCACGACCTCGGCGCACTCTTCACCGTGCGCCAGCTGCCGGATGACCTCCCGATCTCGGTCGTCGGGGCCGTCCGGGCCGACGCCGAGTTCTCCGGCGGCACGTTCCAGTCCGCGATCGGTGGGTTTGCCGCGTTCGGTGAGGCGCAGAAGCTGGCCAGGCGCCGTCGTGAGCGCGAGCTGGCCGTGAACCCGGATGAGACTCGCCGTGCCCGCCCGGTTGCCGGCAAGCCGCGCCGCGACGAGTCGACCGGTCGATGGCTCGCGCCGTTGCCAACCATCGACCCGGCGATCGTCGTGCGATCAGCCGCCGCGCTGCCCGAGTACGGCCCGGACTTCACCTACGACCACACGATGTCGGCCAAGCGCCTGGCCACGGTCGTCGGTCTCGGCGTTGGTGCCGGCGCGCTGATGGTCGCCGTCAAGGTCCCGCCGCTGCGGAACCTGCTCAAGAAGGTCAAGGCTGCGGGGACCGGACCGGACGACGAACGTCGCGAGCGCTCATGGTTCACCGTCCGCTTCACCGGCAAGGCCGGCGGCAAGACGGTGATTACCGAGGTTCGTGGCGGCGATCCGGGCTACACCGAAACCGCGAAGATGCTGGCGGAATCGGCGCTATCGCTCGCCTTCGACGACAATCCGGACGTGGCCGGTCAGGTGACGACCGCCGTCGCAATGGGGGACAACTTGCTCGCGCGTCTGCAAGCTGCCGGAATCACATTCACGGTCATCTCGCCCGCCGCATAAGTCACTCCAAGATTTCGACCATCGACGTCCTGGCGCCGTGGCATCTCGGCGCGATAACAATCCTCGCATGAAGGTTTTCCTCACCGGGGGAACGGGGTTCATCGGCGGCGCCGTCGCGCGCCAGCTCCGGGATCTGGGGCACGATGTCGTCGCTCTCGTCCGCTCACCCGCCAAAGCCGACGACCTGCGCCGGATCGGCGCCAAGCTGATCGAAGGCGACCTCTCCGACCCTGTCGCGATCACCGCTGCGGCGGATGGGTGCGACGTCGCGATCCACGGTGCCGCGATCTACGAGGTTGGCGTCACCGCTGAGCAGGCCAAGCGGCTGCGCGAGGCCAACGTCGCCGGCACAAAGCATGCGCTCGAGGGCATTCTGGCGGCGAGCGTCGAGCGGCTCGTCTACGTCTCGACGGTCGGTGTCTTCGGCGATACCAAGGGCAAGGTGGTCGACGAGACCTACCAGCGCGCAGTGAGTGAGGGATTCCTCTCCGTCTACGACGAGACCAAGTACGAGGCCCACCAGATCGCCAAGCATCACATCGCGCAGGGTGCTCCGATCGTCGTCGTCCAGCCATCTGCCGTCTACGGCCCGAATGATCACTCCGAGCTGGGCGACACGTTGCTGCGTGCTGCCCAGGGCAAGCTTCCCGCGGTTCCCTTCGGCGACCTTGGCGTGAGCATGGTGCACGTCGACGACGTTGCCGCCGGCATCATTCTGGCTTTGGAAAAGGGCGAGACCGGCGAGTCCTACATCCTCTCCGGAGAGGCGTCGACCATGGCCGAACTCGTCGCGAAGGCGGCCTCGATCGGCGGCAAGCCAGCCCCAAAGCTCGCGGTGCCGACGACGCTTTTGAAAGTCGTGGCCCCGGCTGGCCGCCTCCTTGGCCCGATCTTCGGCATGCCGACGAACCTCAAAGAACTCGTCAGCGCGTCCGGAGGCGTCACGTACTACGCGACGCACGACAAGGCCACTCGCGAACTCGACTACCGACCACGATCGATCGAAGCCGGGCTCGCGAGCGCCCTCGTCTCGGCGTAGCGTCGGGCCGCCGGAGCGGCCCGCTCAGCGGTCGACGAGCGACATGTCGGGGTAGCGGTTGCCGGCCGCGGCCGTGGCGAGTCCTGCGAGCTGGTCGAGTTCGTCCAAGCTGAGCGTCACCTCGGTGGCGGCCGCGTTCTGCTCGAGGTACTTGCGGCGCTTGGTTCCCGGGATCGGAGCCACGTCGTCGCCTTGCGCGTGGACCCAGGCCAGCGCGACCTGTGCCGGGGTGAGGTCCTTCGCCTTGGCGACCGCGTCGATCGCCTCGACGATCGCGATGTTGGCCTCCAGGTTGTCTCCCTGAAAGCGCGGGTTGTGGCGACGGAAGTCGCCGTCCTCGAGGGCGTCGAGGCTGCGGATCGTGCCCGTGAGGAAGCCGCGGCCCAGCGGCGAGTACGGCACGAACCCGATGCCCAGCTCGCGCAGCGTCGGGAGGATCTCGGCCTCCGGGTCGCGCGACCACAGCGAGTATTCCGTCTGCAGCGCCGTGATCGGGTGAACGGCGTGCGCGCGGCGGATCGTGTCTGGTGCGGCTTCCGAGAGCCCGAGGTACTTCACCTTGCCCTCGGTGACGAGCTCGGCCATGGCGCCAACCGTCTCCTCGATCGGCGTGTCGGACGGGACGCGGTGCAGGTAGTAGAGGTCGACGTGATCGACGCCGAGGCGCTGCAGCGACCCCTCGATCGACCGCTTCACGTAGTCCGGCGATCCGTCGATTCCGCGCGCCAGCGGGTTGGCGGGGTCGCGCACGATCCCGAACTTCGTCGCGAGCTGCACCTGGTCGCGCTTGCCGGCCAGCGCTTTGCCGACGAGCTGCTCGTTGGTATGCGGGCCGTACATGTCGGCGGTGTCGAGGAACGTGACGCCAAGCTCGAGGGCGCGGTGGATCGTGGCGATCGCCTCCCCCTCGTCTCGGCCGCCGTAGAAGTCCGACATGCCCATGCAGCCCAGGCCCTGCCGGGACACCTCGAGCCCTTGTGATCCCAGTGCGATGCGGTCCATGAGTTCCCCGTTCTCTCGGTCGACCGCGTTCACCCTAGGAGGTCAGCGGCGAGCCGTCCGGGGCGACCCGCTGCAGCGTGATCGCGTAGTCCCAGGAATACGTCAGTCTCACCGGCTTTCCGGAGCTGTCGCGATCCCACGAGGTGTCGCCGTTGAGCGTCAGCGTGAACGGCGTGGTGCGCTCGAGCGTCTCCAAGGCGACCTGCGACTCGATGACGGCGTCGTCCTCGATGATGTTGCTGATCGTGAAGACGTTGCAGACCGAGTCGTCGGCGTCGAAGTAGCCACCGATGATCGAGCCGACGTACCACGTCAGCGTTGCGGACGGAGCTTTTCGAGAACTCGCGCGCAGCGAGAAGCCCAGCGTCCAGTCGCCCGTGGCCTGCTCGGTGCGGCGCTGTTGGCAGAAGCTCGTCGGCGGCTGGTACGGCCGCTCACAGCCCGTCAGCAGGTGCTCCCATTTCGCGCCCGGGGCCTTCGCCTGGAAGCGGGCCTCGAGCGCGTCGCCGTAGCGCTGCTGCTTCACGACGTTCTGCTCTGGATCAAACGGCTGCGGGCCGGCGCCCGCGGTGAAGTCAACCTGGTCCCGGGTGTCGTAGCCCTTGGCCAGGCAGGAGGAGCCCGTGCCGGCGGCGCGCTGGCCATCCAGGTGCGTCTTGAGGCTGGCGGACAGGATCTTGTAGTGCCACGGCAGGGTGTCGCACGTGTCGCGCAGGGCTAGCTCGGGGCGGCCGGTGATCTGCCCGCCCGTGGCCCACTTGTCGTCGAGTTTGGAGTTGGCGTAGACGAGCACGATCTCCGTGACGTCGTCCTCGGCCTCGTCGCGGCAGAGCTTCACGGACTCCTGGCCGCTCCAGTCCTCAAAGCGGGTCTGCCCGCCGCGGAGCGTGAGGATCGCGCCGATGCGTGCGTCGGGGTTGCCCGCAAGGTCGTTCTTGAACACGATCTCGCGGATCTTGTCGTCGGTCACCGGGTAGCGCCGATAGTCGCGGCCGCGCGTGTCGACGGCGAATTCCGCGTAGGCCGTTCGCGTTGGCTGGCCGGCCAGGAACAGGTTGGCCTGCGTCACGTCTTGGTAGTGCGGGCGCGGCTGGGCGGCGAGGCGATCCCAGGACGCGAAGGAGGCGTAGGGCGCCTGGTTCCAGCCGTGCTTGGCGAAGTCGAGGAAGTGTTTGCGCCACGTGCCGATGGCGGCGTCGACGGCGTGGACGGCGTTCCCCTGGGCCTCGAACTGCTCGAACGTCTTGCGGATCTTGTCGGCGCCGAGCGTCTGCTCGATCCAGAGGGTGAAGACCCACGAGTAGTACTCGTCGGCGACGTCGTTGTGCACGCCGATCAGCTGGCCGTCCCACAGGTGCTCGGAGTCGTCGGTCGGGAAGACGGTGTGCGCCGCCCAGTTGGCTGAGCCCTCGTCGAACCACGCGTAGTCCTTGCAGCCCGAGTGGTAGGAGTAGCTCATCTGGAAGACGTGGAAGAGCTCGTGCGCGAGTACGAACCGCATCGACAGTGTTGCGTCGGTCGGGTTCGTGACGATGAAGCCCGGGTAGCCCTCGCAGTCGGCCTGGTTGCCGGTGGCCTGCGTCGAGGGGACGGTGATCGCGGACTTGCCGATCACGCGGTCGACGTAGACGTCGAGGGCGCCGTCGGGCCCGTGGTAGCAGTCGACCTCCGAGTCTGGCAGCGGTTCGCGCCCGAGCAGCGTCTTGTACTTGGCATAGGCGGCGGTCAGGTCGGAGGCGATGCTGGCGGCGTCCTTGCCGTCCTCCGGTCGGTCGGTGCGCCAGTGGATGCGGATCTTGCCGCCCGCTGCCGCCCGGCTTTGCCACGACTTCGACTTGAAGTACTCGGTGTCGCAGACGCTCGGGTCGACCTCTGGGGTGGCCTCGGCGTCGATGCCGGCGCCTGAGCCGTCTTGCTGGCGCTGCGCTGGTTTGGGGTCCTTCGGGGTGCCCTTGGTGGGGCGGCGCTTCGCGCCACCGGCCTTGAGCTCCGCCGGCGTGGCGTCGCGCAGCGGCGTCGGCAGGAAGTACTTGCCGACCTGTTTCTTGACGGGCGCAGACAGCGTCCCCCACGCACTGGCCAGCTCACGCATGACGGAGTCGTCGCCGCCCGCAGCGGCGCCGCCGGAGTACTTCGCCGGGAGGCGCTGGTCGCCGAAGACCGCGAGGGCGCGGTAGCCGAGTGCCTGATCCGGCTTGATTCGCCCGGCCGCGAGGTCGGCGGCGATCAGCGCTTTCGGCGTGGCGGATGGCCCGACGGCCGCGACGATCTGTAGCGGTGCCTTCGCGGTGCGGCAGTCCTTGGCGGGCTGCTTGGAGGGGCCCTTGACGGACTCGTTCACGCAAGCGATCACGCGGACGGTGCGCAGCGGCAGGTCGGTCGGCAGCTTCACGGTGGCCGTGAACGTCGCCTTACTCCTCGCGGCGAACCTCGGAGTCTTGACGGTCGAGCGCAGGCGGGTGTCGTTGGCCGAGCGCTTGGCGTCGGCCGAGAGGTAGACCACCACGCCCGTGCGCTGGCCTACCTCGCCCGTGGCGCTGAGCACGACGCGCACTGCGAGGGCGCCGCCGGGTTGGGCGACGGCGTCGGTGCGCACGGCGGTGGGGCGCAAGTGGCCGCTGCTGGCAGATCCTGCCTGCGACGTGGCGGGCGCCGCGACCAGCGCGGCGAGCCCCGTCAGGAGGGCGGTCGTGGCGAACAAGGGCGAGGGTCGAGAGGGCGTCGGCATGGACCTCATCCTGCGGACGGCGCCCACCCCAAACATCAGGCGCCGCCCCAATCCCCTACCCCAATTCTTCGCCGGGGTAGGGGAGTTTGGCGGCGGGCATCAGCGGGAGACGACGAGCCGGACGACGTAGCCCGGCGCGCGGGTGCCGGCCGCGGGGCTCTGCTTCGTGACGACCCGCTTGCCGGAGCGCCTCACCGTGCGCACGACGCGCCCCTTGCAGCCGGCACGAGTAAGGCGCCGCGTCGCGGCGGCACGGCTGAGGCCCGTGAGGCGCGGGATCACGCACCGCGCGCCGGGCGACGCTGCGGGGCCCACGAGCGGGCTGTTGGCCGGCGCCGCTGCGGTCGGCGCCGGTGGCGCGGCCCGGGTGAGCGTGGTCGGGGTGGGATTCTCCGGGACGGGCGTTGGCTCGGTCGTCGAGCTCGGCGGCGTCGAGCCGCCGGCGTCCGGTACGGGCTGGCCGCCGCCAGTCGGGGTCGTGGACTCGGGGACGGGCGTCGTCGTGACCGGGACGGGCACGGCGAGCGGCTCAGCGAAGACGTCGCCCAGTCCGGTCCACCCGTAGGTGAAAAGGACGAGCGGCCGAGCGCCGCCACCGGCGACGCCGTGGACGTACAGCAGTGAGCCTGCTCGGGCGATCGATCGGATCGCTGACGGCGACCCGGCGGCCGGGAGCGTGCGGGCCACGATCTCCGCGTCGTAGGTGGCGTCGGAGCGGTCGTGCTCGATGCGCCACGCGAGCTGGAGGTCGCCCTGCCCGTCGAAGCCAGCCGCGAGCTGCTCGCCGACCTGCGCTACCGCGGCGAGGGTGATCGGCGCGCCAAGCTGCCCGGCGGCCGTGAGTGGGAGCGCGAAGCGCCACGGCTGGTCGTCGGAGTCCGTGAAGCCCCATTTCGTTCCGACGACGTAGCCCGCGCCGGACGGTCCGAGTACGACGGCTTCGGGGATCTCGACCGTCTCCGGCAGCGGCCCGCCAGCGACGAATTGGCTCGCGCCCGCTCCTAGGGTCCAGAGCGTCGACGTGGTCGTGTCCATGGTGCCCCATGCGGTCGTCACCGCGACGGCGCGGCCGTCGTCGGCCATTGCAGGCTGCACGGCGGGCGTGCGCTCATCGTCGACGCCGACGACCTGCGCCTGGGCGAAGCTGCCCCCGGCGGGGCGGACGGCGAGGAGCGCGCGTGAATGGCTGGCGGCGCGGTCAGACCAGCCAAGCACGGCGCGACCGGAGGGGCTCACGGCGAGCCGAATCCCGCCCGTGACGCTCTCCGAGCCTGGCGCCGACACCTGGCTCTCCGCGCCCCAGGTGCCGCCTGGCGAGCGCGCGATGTAGTGCACGGCACTGTCGCCTTCCGACCATGCAACGAGCACCTCACCGGACGCCGTCGCGCGGGTGATCGTCGGGCGGTTGCCGAGGGAGTACTCGTCGAATCCGAGCTGCCGAGGGGCCCCGAACGGCTGGCCCTTGGGCGCGTGGACGGCCCAGATGCCGGTCGACGAGTCGGTCTTGCCGCTCGGGAGCTGGCCCTCGGAGGTCATGGTCCAGGCGACGGTCGTGTTGCCGGCCGGGTCGACGGCGACCGAGGCGTCGCTGTACTGCCAGGGGTGGATCTGGCCGATGCGCTCCTCGGCACCCCAGGTGCCAGCCGCACTGCGCCGGCGGACCGAGAGGAAGCTCTCGTAGGCGCTCACCCGGTTGCGCCAGACGACCGCCGCCTCGCCGCCGGGAGCTACGGCGCCAGCCGGATCGCCACCGAGCGCGCCGGGGCGCTCGGTGTGGACCGGCGTGGAGGGCAGTGAGACTGGGGCCGCGAGGGCGGCGGGAACCAGCGCCGCAGAGGCAGAGAGCGTGAGGGCAGCAACGGTGAGCAGGGAGCGAGCTCGGAGCACGTGGGACCTCGGGGCGTGGTGGACACTGGCGCCCGCTTACTGGCGGCGCCTGGCGAACCTATTCGCAACGCTCCGAAGCTGCGAGGCGCCGGCCGGTTTTCAGCGGGCAGCGGTGGTCAGCTGGCGATCGCTGCTAGCGGTCGTGCTCGGCGAGCTTTCGATCGAGTGCCTGCTCCGCCTCGATCGCCTTGATCTGGCGTTGCATGAAGAAGAACGCCACCGCACCGATCAGGAGCGGCAGCCAAAACAGGATCACCCGGTAGGCCAACACGGCGATGACGGCCGGTTCGGCGGGGATGCCGTAGAGGATGAAGCAGCCGATCAGTCCTCCGTCGACGCCGCCGATGCCGCCCGGGATCGGAATCAGGCCACCGAGCTGGCCGATCAGGTAGCCGAGCAGGATCACCCAGATCGACGGGCTGGCTCCGAACGCTTGGAACGTCGCCCAGAGGACGGCGTTGTCGAAGAACCAGAAGCCAAACGCACCAAAGTAGACGATGGCCTGGCGCCGCTTCAGGATCTCCCCGGCCTCGCGCGAGGCGTGGATCATGGTCCGGCGCGTGGTGCTGACGATCTGCTTGACCCGCCCGGCATCTGGCGCTGGGCGCTTGCCAGGGCCGATTCTCGGGGCCTGGACCACCAAGGTGATGACGGCGATCGCCAGGAGCGCCGGGAAGAGCGTGAGCCAGGGGGAGAGGTCGGGCCCGAGCCCAGCAAACATCAGCAGCCCGAGGACGGCCACGGCGATGAAGTTCGCGGAGCCTTTGATCAGGTAGAAGGCCACAGAGCGCCGAGCGATCACCTTGGGGTCGGCGCCGACGCGGTTGAAGACCCAAGCGCCGAGCGCCAGCCCTGCCACGCCGCTGCTCGGCACGATCGAGCCCATCGCCAGCTCCGACCAGCCCAGGCGCTGAGCCGTCCACCAGTCGCGCCCGGGGAGGAAGATCGGCTTGAGCATCAAGACGTACGAGAGGCCAGACATCGCCTCGAGCGCCAGCGCGACGAGCAGCCAGCCAACTGCGGCGTCGCCGATGCGGTCACGCAGCGTCCCGAGTCCCGGCGTGAGGAGGGCGATCAGCCCGAGGAACAGGATCAGGCCGGTGACGCGCAGCGCGCTCCTGCGCACCGCAGCGGGGTCGAAATCGCCGGCGAACCCGGTGTCGTCGGCGCGGGTCACGCGCACCACGCTAGAAGATCGATGGGGAGCGGGCGTCTTGTGGCGCGCGCGCGGCGATTCGACGGTCGCGGCGCGCGGCCCCCGGTTCCTCTGCGAGCCTGTGGTGCATGTCGTCCACCGAGCGGGAATGGCAGGAGATCGGCGCGGGGGTCCATGCGTGGATCCATGGCCGAGGTGACTGGGGAGAGTCCAACGCTGGACTGGTGATCGGCGAGGCCGACGAGGTGTTGCTGATCGACACCCAGTGGGACGAGCCCGCAACGGCAGCGATGCTCGCCGCCGCGCCGTTGCCGGAGGCCGCGACGATCGGCACCCTGATCAATACGCACGCCGACGGAGACCACACGTGGGGCAACGCGGTGGTCGGGGCGTCGCGGATCATCGCGACCGACGCTGCTGCTGCCGCGTTTGCCCACGAGAGCCCGCAGCGCCTGGCTCGCTTGGCGACCGTCGCGAGGTCCACGAAGGGTCTGCCGCTGGTGCGGATTCCGAAGGTCGGAGCGCCCGTCACCCAGTTCCAGCTGCTCGCGCGCTACTACGCGATGATGGCCGACGGTTGGGACTACGCGGGCGTCCGCCTGACGCACCCGACCGACACCTTCAGCGGCGCGTTCGAGCTTGAGGTCGGCGGCCGCGCGGTGCGGCTCGAAGAGGTCGGCCCGGCGCATGCCCCGGGCGACGCGATCGTCCACCTGCCGGGGGAGGGCATCCTCTTCGCGGGCGACATCCTGTTTGTCGGCGCCTGCCCGATCATGTGGGTCGGGCCGATGCACAACTGGCTCTCTGCACTCGACCGGATCGACGCGCTCGCCCCCGAGGTGATCGTTCCCGGGCACGGTCCCGTCGCCGGGCTGGCGCAGGTGCAGACGTTGCGCGACTACCTCACGTGGGCGATCGAGGTCGGCGAGCGGCAGCGCAGAGCCGGAGAGACGCCCTCCAAGGCGGCCGCGGCGGCGCTGCGCGGCCGTGATTACCAGCGCGCGCCATGGCGCGACTGGGTCTCGCCCGAGCGGCTGATCGTGACCCTCACGGCGCTGCAGCGCGAGGCTGAGGGCGAGGGCCCGATCGAGTCGATCGCCGACCGCGCCAAGGCGGTCGGCCAGATGGCGGTCCTGGCCGACCGCCGCGCCGCCGGGCGGTAGCACTACGCCGCGTGGGCCGCAGGCGCGCCCGCGTCGGGGCGCGCCTCCTGTTCGCGGGCGATGTCGAGGCCGCTCTTGGTGCCGAGCGGCTGCTCCTTCATCAGCAGGATGGCGATGAAGGCGACGATGCTCATCGGTGCGGCGACGAGGAAGATCTCGCCGACGCCAATCCCGTAGGCATGCTCGACGATCCGCACGATCGGTTCCGGCAGGGTGGAGAGGTCGGGCACCGTGCCGGACTCGAGGCCACTGCCCGCCGGCACGCCGGCGTTGCTGAGGCCGTCCTCAATGCTGGAGGCGGCACGGCTGGCGAGGATCGCACCAAGCACCGACACGCCGATCGTGCCACCGAGGCTGCGAACGAACGCGACCAGTGAGCTGCCGGCCCCCATGTCTTCCCGGGCGACCGTGTTCTGCACGACGAGGACGAGGTTCTGCATCAGCATGCCGACGCCGGCCCCGATGGTGAGCATGAAGGCGCTGAGTTCGACGAGGCTCGTGTGCTCGTCGAGCGTGCCCATGAGGAGCAGGCCAGACGTCAGCAGGATCGTGCCGAGCAGCATCCACTTCTTGTAGAGGCCGGTCGCCGAGACTTTGCGGCCGATGATCGTCGAGGCCAAGAACAGGCCGATGACCATTGGAATCGACAGCAATCCGGACTCGGTCGGCGACATGCCGCGGGCGAGCTGCAAGTACTGGCTGAGGAAGACGGTCGTGCCGAACATCGTGGTGCCGACGGCGATGCTGGCGATCACGGCGAGGACGATCGTGCGGTCCTCGAAGAGGTGCAGCGGGACGAGCGGATCTTTGGCGCGCCGTTCGACGACCACGAAGAGGAAGCCAAGGATCAGCCCAAGGGGCACGAGGACGGCCGTCTGCCAGGAGAGCCAGTCGAACTGGTGGCCGGCGAGCGAGACCCAGATCAGCAGTGACGAGACAGATCCGGCGATCGTGAATCCGCCGAGGTAGTCGATGCTCACGGCGCGCTTGGCGCGGGGCGGGAGCTTGAGGGTGCGCTGCAGCACGATGAACGCCAAGACCGAGAAGGGGACGCCGACGTAGAAGCAGGCGCGCCAGCTGATCGAGTCCGTCAGGACGCCGCCGATCAGTGGCCCGATCACGGTGCCGACGCCGAAGACGGCGCCGAGGTAGCCGGCGTAGCGGCCCCGTTCACGCGGGGAGACGAGGTCGGCGAGGATGACCTGCACGAGGGAGGTCATCGCGCCGACGCCGATGCCTTGGAGCACGCGGAAGAAGATCAGCTGCGAGGTGTTCTGGGAGAGGCCCGCCAGGACGGAGGCGGAGGTGTAGATCACGAGGCCGGTCTGGACGAGCGTCTTGCGATCGAAGAGATCCGCGAGCTTGCCCCAGATTGGGGTGCTGACGGTGAGGGCGAGGAGCGTGGAGGTGACGACCCAGGTGTAGGCCGACTGGCTGCCGCCGAGGTCGGCGAGGATCGTCGGCAGCGAGGTGGAGACGACCGTGCTCGAGAGGATCGCGACGAACATGCCGAGCATCAGCCCAGACATCGCTTCGAGGATCTGGCGGTGCGTCATGCCGGAGGACTCGGCGGGGGCGTGATCGCCGACTCCGGTCTTGCTGGGGAGGGCGTCGGGCGGGGATTGCGTGACGGAACGACTCATGCGGCGACCTCCTGGTCGGCGTTGTCGGTGGTGCCGGCGGCCGCGGTCGCGGCGCCAGAGAAGCTGGTGACGAGCCGGGCGAGCCCAGCGGCAAGGGCTTCGACCTCGGTGGGGGTCCAGTCGCTGAGGGCGACGTCGATGACCCCGACCATCTGCAGGAACGACTCGCGGAGTGCGGCGATGCCGGCGTCGGTCACGGCGAGCACGTGGGCGCGGCGGTCGGCCGGATCGGGGTGGCGCTCCACGAGGCCGTCGGCCACGAGCGCAGCGATCTGGCGACTGGCGACCGAGAGGTCGACCTGCAGGTCGCAGGCAATGTCGCTGACGCGGGCCTGTTCGCGCTTGCGAATCGAGACGAGCGCCCCGAATCCGTGGCCGGGCAGTTCGGCGTTCGCGACCTTCCCCAGCTCGCGACGAACGCCGGCCAGGCCGTAGAGCTGGCGGGCGAGTTGGCCGGCCGGCGTGTCGGCGGCGGCTTGCGTGCGGGGGTCGGAGGAGGTGGTCATCGGAACGGTTCGTTTGGTGGGGATATTGCTTGCTGCAAGCAACTATAGCCGCACCGGAATCTCCATTCCGGTGCGGCTGGACACACGGACTGAGTCATCCGAGCTGGCTGGCGAGTACGGCTGCGCGGCGCCTGGACTGGTTGGCGGCGGCGGATTTGAGATCGCTTCGGGGCCGGCGGGCGTTGTGGCGGCGAAGGCGGTGCGGGCTGGCGGCGTCTTGGTCGTTGGCGGCGGTGGATTTGAGATCGCTTCGGGGCCTGGGGGCGTCGGGGCAGCGAGGGCGGTGCGGGCTGGCGGCGTTTGGGTCCTTGGCGGCGGTGGATTTGAGATCGCTTCGGGGCCGGCGGGCGTCGGGCGGGCCGCAACCGCGTGGGGTTGCGGCGCGAACTCCCGTGACTTGGGGGTGCTGAACACCCTCAGGTGACGGGAGTTCGCTTTGACCGGGCCAACCGCAACCCCAGGAGGTTGCGGCGCCGCGGGCCTCGCGCGTGGAACGCCCTTTTTGGGCGTTCGGGGCGCGAGCCTCGCTGAGTGCAACCCCAGGAGGTTGCAGCCGCCTGGTTGGACCCATCCTGGGCACGGCAGGTGTGCCTACTTTGGGTCCAACCAGTCCGCCTGGCGCCCGCCGGCGCCACAACGCGCCCAAATCCGCCGCCGCCAACCAGCTCAAACGCCGAACGGGTTCGGCCTTCGCCGACCCGACGCCCTCATCCCCCGAAGCGATCGCCATTCCGCCGCCGCCAAGGACCCAGTCGCCGTCAGCGGTCGCTCCATTCCACCGCCGCCAAGGACCCCGTCGCCGTCAGCGGCCGCCCTATTCCGCCGCCGCCAAGGACCCAGGCGCCGTCACAGCCCGCCAAGTCCCGCCGCTGCCAACGACCCAGTTCCCGCCCCGTCCAGCAAAGCGCGCCTCACCCGACCGGCTCTCCCGTTACGGTTTGGCGCGTTCGCACCCGTCGGGGCGCGGCGGAGTTTTGGGGAGAACTCGATGACGGAGACCAGCGGGCAGGCGGCGCCGCGACGGCCGCGGCGGCAGCTCGTCGTCTGCTGCGACGGCACGAGCAACACGCTCACCGGAGGCCAGCGCGACACCAACGTCGTGCGCCTCGTGGACATGCTCCAGGCGGGCGGCTCGCGGAGCGATCCCGACCAGCTCGTCTACTACGACCCCGGGGTGGGCTCGCCCGACGGGCTACCGCCGACGGGACTGCTCGGCTTCCTGACTGGTCCGGCGCGGCAGGTGCTCGGGCTCGCCGTTGGCAGCGGGATCTACGACAACATCGGCGAGGCCTATCTCTTCCTCTGTCGCGAATACGGGAAGTACGAGACGCTCGGCGCCGCGACGACCGAAGACGAGATCTACCTGTTTGGCTTCTCTCGCGGCGCGTTTACCGTGCGCGCTGTCGCTGGAATGGTGAACATGTTTGGCCTGATTCGGCCCGAGCAGGAGCAGCTCCTCCCGATGCTGCTCAACGTGTACTTCACCCCACGCCCCGACCAACAGGCAACCACGGTGAAGGGCCTCGGGATGGTCCGTGAGGTGATCGCGGGCGGCAAGCCGCAGCTCAGCCGAACGAAGATCGCCGAGCAGGTCCGCATGAACTTCACCACGCCGATCGGGGCTGACGCACGCATCCACTTCATCGGCGTCTGGGACACCGTCAAGTCGGTCGGGGTGCCAGGGCTGCGGAAGGAGATCACCAACGACGCCACGATCGACACCGGGCGCTTCACCCACGTCCGCCACCTGCTGTCGCTCGACGAACACCGGCGCCAGTTCCTTCCGCGCCCCTTCACCGGCAACGTGCGCGAGAATCAGTCGCTACGCCAGCTCTGGGTCCGCGGCGTGCACGGCGACGTTGGCGGCGGAGGCAACCGATCTGAGGTGCTCGCCGACGGCACTCGCCGGTGGACGGTGTCGGCGCTGTCGGAGGTGACGTTCCGGTGGATGATTGCTGAGGCTCAGCAGGTTGGCTTGCGCCACGTCGCGGACGCCGGTGAGGCCCAGCCCGGCGTGCGGGTGCTGATCGATCGCCGCGTCAAGGTCACCGACCAGCTCTACGCCGTGCCCTGGTGGACGTTGACGGGGATGGCCCTACGCCAGCCGATCGGCGTCCCCGCCGGCAACATCCTGCGGCCGGAGAACTCCTCGCAGCTGGCGTCCTCGTCGGAGAACTTGACTGACGCCGACGTGCCGCCACAGGCCTGGTCGTTCGTTGACGGCCACGCCGACCACCCCTCGGTCGCGGGACTTTGCGGGCAGGGATCGGCCGACGTCCTGCTGCGGCCGATCGACCAGGCCAAGCAGCCCGTCGACGTGGCCTACGACGTCGCGAGCGGCCGTGCGAACCGCAGGTTCCGAGCCGCCGACGTCTCGGATGGGCAGGTCAGCCTCGACGGCGTGGAGGTCTCCACGCCGTGGTCGACGCTGAAGCTGTCGACTCGCCTCCGTGCGCTGCTGGCCGCCGTACTTGCGGTCTTCGCCGCGGTGCTGCTGAGCCGAGCCACCGGCGAGTGGCCGATCCAGCAGCTGGGCTTCAGCCGCGAACCGACGGCGCTCGATCTGCTCGCACAGCTCGGCATGCTCGTGGCGACGCTCTACGTGATGGGGCTGCTTGCCACGCGCGCCTACTCTTCGCGGTTGACGTGGCGACGCGCAGCATCGGCCCGCCCCACGCTCGAACTGCGTGGAGCCAAGAAGGAGATCTGGCAACCATCCAGGCAGTCGCCGCGCATGGTTCGCTTGGGCGCCCTGGTGCTCAGGCTTGAGCCGGGTGTGCTCACGGTGTCGCCGCTGGGCAACGTCGTGTCCTTTGCGTTCGCCGGGGGTGTCGGCGCGATCCTGGCGCAGGCGTTCGCGTTGACCGTCGGCTGGGAGCCTGCCGCGGTGGCGCTGCGGGCCGTCAGCGGGGCGTTCGCGGTTCTGGCCTGGGCCGGCGTCCTGGGCCTGCTCGTGCTGCTCCTCGACGCGCTGCGGCTCGCGGCGGTGCGTCGCGAATCCCGGGCAGTTGGCTACGAGCTGCTCGTCGTCGCCGGGCTGAGTGGTCTGGTGATCGTGCTCTACGACCTCGCCGTCCGCCGGCTCGAGGCCGCGATGAAGAATGACCAGTCCACTGTCGGCAACGCGATTGGTTGGATCGCCGACCACCCATGGTCGGTCGTCCTGGGTGTGCTGCTGGTCGCCGGTCTGGCGGCGTCGGTCGTGGCCGGTTACGCCGTCGGCCGGTATCGGAAGTCACTGGCGTCTGTGCCTGCCTGAGCGCAAACTTGCCGGCAATGGGAGCCAGGGGAGATGCCAGGCCGGCTGCCGGCAGCTCCAAAGGCGCCTGGACTGACGCGATCCGTCGTCCAACCGGACGCCCGCGCCCGGACTGAGCCATCATCACCCCATGGGACGCGCCGGAGCACTTCTCTGCCTCGCGTCAGCCGCGGCGTTCGGGTCGATGGGCATCTTCGGCAAGCTCGCCTACGAGGAGGGCGCCACGCCAGGGACGGTGCTCGCGACCCGCTTCGTCATCGCAGCCAGCGTCTTGTGGCTCTTTGTGATCGCCTCCGGCCGGCTCGGCGAGCTGCGCGGTGCGACGCGCCGCGACCTCGGGCTTGGCCTCGCGCTCGGTGGGCTGGGCTACAGCGCGCAGGCCGGGAGCTACTTCCTGGCGCTCGACCGGCTCGACGCGTCGGTCCTCACGCTGCTGCTCTATACCTTCCCGGCGATCGTGGCGGCGGCGTCGGTGATGCTCGGGCGCGAGGCGGCGACCTGGCGGACGGCCGCGGGCATCGCCCTGTCGTTCAGTGGGATCGCGCTCGTCGCCGCCGGAGCCGCTGGAGGCTCGCTCGACGCGGTTGGCGTCGCGCTCGGACTCATGGCCGCCGTCGTCTACAGCGTCTACATCCTCAGCTCCGAGGGGGTGGCCGAGCGGCTTACCCCGCTCGCGCTCACGACCGTGGTCTGCACCGGGGCCGCGTTCACGCTGACCGTGATCACCACGGCGACGGGCAGCGTGCACCTGGGGGCCGTCAGTGCCCTCGGCTACCTCTGGATCGCGGGCATCGCTTTGGTGTCGACGATTGCCGCGATCACGCTGTTCTTTGCTGGCCTGCCGCGCGTCGGGGCGACCGCCGCGTCGATTCTGTCGACGTTCGAGCCGGTCGTCGCCGTCGCGCTCGCCTGGCTCGTGCTCAATGAGCCGCTCAGCCCCGCCAAGCTTGCCGGCGCCGCGCTCGTCCTGCTCGCCGTCGTGGTGATCCGCTCGCAGTCCGGCCCGGATCGCGCCCGCCAGCTCGTCGCCCAGGAAGCGGCACCCTCGTGATGCGTCGCGAGCGAGGCGCCGACGCCGCGTTGGAGTCGCCGATCATGGCGAGTCGCCGCCGAAATCGCGCCGTTCTCGCCGAAAATGGCGAGTTGACTCGAAGAGCGTGCGGTACTACGATTCGCCAGTAGTGACGACTCTGCCCGCTAAACCCGACCAAGTCGCCGCAAATGGCGAATAGCGAACTCAGCGTCCGCTCCGATCTGGCGGTGCTCGCCGAGTTTGGACGCCGTGCTGAGAGGACGCGCGTCGCGCGCAACCTGTCGCAGCTCGAACTCGCGGAGCGCGCAGGCGTCGGCAAGCGGACCCTCGAGCGGTTCGAGGCCGGCGAATCAACGACGACGCTCAACCTCGTCCGGATTCTGCGCGCGCTCGATCTCCTTGACGCGCTACCTCAGATCTTTCCTGATTCCGCTCCGAGTCCGATGGCTCAGCTGCGGGATGCAAAGCGCGAGCGCCGCCGAGCGTCGCCTCGCCAAGCCGGCGCTCAGGCCCGAGGCCTCGACGCGCCCCGGGGTGGCCATGACTTCCAGTGGGGCCAGCCGGAGTCGCCGTCGTGACGGTCGCCGAGGTTGTGCTGTGGGGCACGACCATCGGGGCGGTATCGCAAGACGCCGCTGATGCCGTCGCCGCGTTTGAGTACGACCCCTCGTTTGCCGCTAGCGGGGTTGAGGTCGCGCCACTCGTCATGCCGCTCGGCCGGCGGGTCTACACCTTCCCCCAGCTCGGCCGGGAGGCGTTCCAAGGGCTGCCCGGGCTGCTCGCCGACGCGCTGCCCGATCGCTACGGCGGCGCGCTGATCGACGCCTGGCTTGCTACGCAGGGCCGAGAGCCGGGCTCGTTCAGCGCGGTGGAGCGGCTCTGTTACGTCGGTTCCCGCGGCATGGGAGCGTTGGAGTTCCTCCCGAGTACCGGCCCAGCCGCGGCTGGATCGGTCGCGGTCGACCTGCCAGCGCTCGTCGCGCTCGCCTCGGAGGTGTTGACCGATCGAGAGCAGCTCGTCACGTCGCTGAGGTCAGGAGAAGAGCAGGGTGCGCTGCGAGACATTCTGCGCGTCGGAACGTCTGCCGGTGGCGCGCGGCCCAAGGCGGTGATCGCCTGGAACCCCCTCACGGGCGAGGTGCGCTCCGGGCAGGTCGACGCCGGCGCAGGCTTCGAGCACTGGCTCCTCAAGTTCGACGGGGTGACCGGCAGCGGGGACCGGGGCCTCAGCGACCCGCAAGGCTTTGGGGCGATCGAGCTGGCTTACGCACGCATGGCGACGGCCGCCGGCATCGCAATGAGCGAGTGCCGACTGCTGGAGGAGCAGGGGCGGCGCCACTTCATGACCCGCCGATTTGATCGGACCCCGCAGGGGGCCAAGCTGCACTTGCAGAGCCTCGGCGCGCTCGCCCACCTCGACTACAACCAACCCGCCGCTCATGCCTATGAGCAAGCGTTCTTGGTGATTCGCCAGCTCGGACTCGCGCCTGGCGCCGCCGAGGAGCAATTCCGGCGCATGGTCTTCAACGTGGTCGCCCGCAACCAGGACGATCACGTGAAGAACATCGCGTTCCTCATGAATCGCCGTGGCGAGTGGTCGCTCTCGCCGGCGTACGACATCACCTACGCGTTCGACCCAGACAACCGGTGGATGCGCCAGCACCAAATGTCGATCAATGGAAAGCGCGACGGCTTCACCGCCGACGACCTTCGCGCCGCCGGACGCGAAGCCGGCCTGAAGCGTGGCCGCGCCGCCACGATCCTGCGCGAGGTGACGGACGCCGTCCGCGAGTGGCCGAGGTTTGCGGCCGACGAGGACGTGCCGCAACGCCAGATCGAGCGGATCGCCGGGGCGCTACGGCTGGCCTTGTAGCTCGGTCCGCTGCGATCCGGTGGCGGGTGCGGCCAGACGAGCGCTGATCGCTAGGCGAAGAACCGCACGATCGTCGCGGCGACGCAGGCCGGCTTGGCGCCGCCCTCGGTCTCGATGGTGCACGTGACGACCGCTTGGCCGCCGCCAGGGATCTCGTCGAACGACGTGAGGGTGGCCGTCGCGCGGACCTTGGAGCCGACCGGCACCGGGCTTGGGAAGCGGACCTTGTCGAGGCCGTAGTTGAGGGCGCCGGAGATCCCGCTCACGGTGTAGATCTGCCAGGTGAGCATCGGCAGCAGCGACAGGGTGAGGTAGCCGTGGGCGATGGTCGTCCCGAACGGTCCCTCGGCAGCCTTTGCCGGGTCGACGTGGATCCACTGGTGATCCCCAGTGGCCTCGGCGAACTGATTGATGCGGTCCTGATCGACGAGCACCCAGTCGCTGGTGCCCAGCTCCTCGCCAACGGCGCTCTGCAGCTCGGACAGTGACTCGAAGGTGCGCATGGCGCCATCCTGCCAGGCTCGTTGCCGCTCGCGGGGTACCGTTGGCCAATGCCGCGCCGGTTTGCGCTCATGGTGGTCGTCGCCGCCTCGCTCACGTCACCGTCGCCCGCCCTGGCGGCGCCGGGCGATCCGGCCCGTGAGGGCGGCACGACGATCGAGGTGGTCGACGATCTCCCGGCGTTCGCCGGCAGCGTCCGGGCGCTGACGAAGGCCGAGCGCAAGGCGATGACGGGGCCGGTGTGGCGCAAAGGGTGCCCGGTGGGCCTGACTTCGCTGCGGGCCGTGCGCGCCACGCACGTGGGGTTCGATGGCGCCGCCCGCGAGGGCGTGATCGTGGTGCACCGCGCCCACGCGCCGACCATCTTGCGCGTGCTGCGGCGGCTCTACGACCAGCACTTCCCGATCCGGCGGATGCACCCGATCGAGCGCTACCGCGGCAGCGACCACCGCTCCATCGAGGCCGACAACACGTCGGCGTTCAACTGCCGGCGGGTGACCGGCGGGACGGGCTGGTCGGAGCACGCCTACGGCCGCGCAGTCGACCTCAATCCGATCGAGAACCCCTACGTCCACGCGGATGGAACGACGAGCCACGCCGCCTCCGAGCCCTTTCTCGATCGGGCCGACGCGCGGCCCGGCATGGCGGTTGCCGGGAGTGCGGCCGTGACGGCGTTCACCGCTCGCGGCTGGCGGTGGGGCGGGACCTGGGACTCGCCGGTCGACACGCAGCACTTCTCCACCACCGGCCGCTGAGCGTCTGCCCGGGCGGACGACCGACCGACCCGCGAGAGTTCAGCCATGTCGCACATCACCGGAATCGGCGGGTTCTTCTTCCGCTCCGAACGCCCCGACCTCCTGGCCGCGTGGTACCGCGAGCACCTCGAGGTAGACATCGGCGGTTCGGCGATCTGGGGCCAACGGGGAGGCCCGACCATCGTTGCGCCGTTTCCCGCCGACACGTCGTACTGGGACGCCGCGAAGCCGTGGATGCTCAACCTGCGCGTCGACGACCTCGATGGCTTGCTGAAGAAGCTCGACCAGGCCGGCATCTCGGCCGAGACCCGCGGCGAGTGGGACACCCCGGAGACCGGCAGATTCGCGCGGATTCACGACCCTGAGGGCAACGCCCTCGAGCTGTGGGAGCCGCCTGCGGCGATGCGCGGGGAGGACTGGAACGTGCCGGGCACGTGACGCCTGCGGCCCCCGGATCCGGTGGTTAGCCGACGGCGACGAGCGGACGCTGACGCCTAGAAAAGCCGACGTGCCGTCGGTGATCGTGACGCTGACGGCGATGCCCGAGCGCTCCGCCGATCAGACGCTCAGCCGCCCGGCGCCGGTGGTGTCGCTTCCGGGCGCGACAGAGCATCCGGCAACGCCGCGCC
>JAUMFO010000026.1:90552-100387 GCA_032119795.1 Solirubrobacteraceae bacterium | reverse complement strand
CCACGGTAGCCGCCACCGCCGCCACCCTGGTAGCCACCACGGTCGCCGCCGCCACGGGGGGCACTGCTGTCGCGGTCGCGGTAGCCGCCACCGGGACGGTCGCTGCCGCCCTGGTAGCCGCCGCTGCGCGGAGCGCTGTCGCGGTCGCCGCCTTGGTAGCCGCCGCCGCGCGGGCGATCATCGCCGCCGCCGCGGTAGCCGCCGCCAGGACGGTCGCCGCCGGGACGCCCCCCGCCTTGGTAGCCGCCGCCACGGGGACGGTCGTCGCCGCCGCGGTAGCCGCCACCACCGCCGCCACCCTGGTAGCCGCCACGGTCGCCGCCGGGACGACCGCCGCCACCCTGGTAGCCACCGCCGCCACGCGGGCCGCGGTCGCCGCCACCCTGGTAGCCGCCGCCACGGGGACGGTCATCGCCGCCGCCACGGTAGCCGCCGCCACCGCCGCCTTGGTAGCCACCGCTACGCGGACGATCATCACGACCCTGGTAACCACCACCGGGACGGTCGCCGCCGGGACGACCGCCGCCGCCCTGGTAACCGCCACGGTCGCCGCCACCCTGGTAGCCACCGCCGCGCGGACGATCATCACGACCCTGGTAGCTGCCACCGCCGCCGCGCGGGCCGCGATCGCTGCCGCCCTGGTAGCCGCCGCCACCCTGGTAGCCGCCGCCACGCGGGCCGCGATCCTCTCGCGGACCGCCACGCGGGCGATCCTCACGGTTGCCCGGGCGTGAGCCATGCGGGTCGAAGTCGCTGCCGCCACGCGGGCCGCGCGATTCGTCGCCGCCACGCGGGCCGCGGTAACCGCCGGCACGAGCGGGAGCGCCGGCCTCACCAGCGACGTCCTCGGACTTCACTTCGGTCCAGCCATCGCCGTCGTCGGTCGAGTCGCCGACCACGAGGTCGTCCTCGCTGCCGAACGGGCGTGCTTCGTCGCCGGATTCCTCAAGCGGGTCTTGATCGTCGAGTTCCGCGTCAGCGGCCTCGTCGACGATCAGCTCGCTGCCTTCGGACTCCGCCACGATCTTGTTGATCGCCACGTCGTTTGCGTAGGCGCCCATGTCGGCGTCGCCCTCGCTGAGGATCTCCTCGGGCGCGCCCGCTTGCGGCGTCACCTCGATGTCCTCGCCGCTCTGCGGCTCATGTGTCTCTTCGTCGCGCATCTGCGCCACTTCCTCGCCGGTGTCCGGCTTGTCATAGCCACGTCTTTGCGTGGCGTCATCGGCGCTGCCCGCAGGCCAGTCGCCTCTCTCGGCCGACGCCTCACGCCGGCCGCTCTCTTGCCCGTTCTCAGGCACCTCTTCTGGGTGCTCGGGCTCTGGGGTCGCTGCGACAACTGCGGCCGCAAACGCCCTGATCAACTGGGGATCCTTGATCCCTGGTGAAACTTCTACGCCGCTGGACACGTCGACGGCGAACGGCGCGACCTGCTTGATCGCGTCGCCGACGTTCTCGGCGTTCAGACCGCCGCTCAGGATCAGCGCGGTACGGCGCCGATGCTCGCGAGCGAGGGTGTGGTCAAAGGTCTTGCCGGTACCGCCGGGCTCCCCTTCGACGAACGCGTCGAGCAGGTGGAAGTCGACGTCGATCCGGTAGGCCTGCAGTGCGGTGACGTCGCCGAGCGTCCGGACCCGGGCAGCCTTGATGACCTGCGCTCCGGTGCGGTGGTGAATCTCGGAGGCGTACGCCGGACCCTCGTTGCCGTGCAGCTGCACGAGGTCGAGGCCGATCTGCTCCGTCAGCCGAACGACTTCGTCCAGGCCCTGATCGACGAAGACGCCGGCAACGCGCACCTTGCGGCGCACCTGGCGCGCGATCAGATGTGCCTCTTCAGGGGCGATGAAACGGGGGGACTTGGGCCACAGAATGAACCCAATCGCCCAAGCGCCGGCGTCAACGGCAAGCGCCGCATCCTCCAACCGCGTGATCCCGCAGAACTTGATGCGTGTACTTGGCACTTCGACCCATCCTACGGGGTCGACGCGGGCTGGGCCCTCAGCGGTGACCTAGGGCGTGATGGTCGTCGGCCGGTTGCCGAGCTTGACCTTGACGGTCTTCGTCTCGGAGCCGCGCACGAACTTGATCTCAACCTCGTCGCCGACCTTCTTGCTGGAGATGTACTCCACGAGCTCGTTGGGGCTGGTGAGTTCTTTGCCGTCGACCGACAAAATTACGTCGCCGCCGAGATCGACCTGGCCGTCACCCATTTGGTAGGTGATCCCCGAGTCGCCGGCCTTGAGCCCGGCCTTCTCAGCGCCGCTGCCCTTGACGACCTCGGCGATCAGCAGCCCCTGCTTGAGCTTGACCACTTTGGCCTGCTTCTCGTCGAGTGGGACCGCCGAGACACCGAGATACGCGACCTGGACTTCCTCGCCACGCTCAAGCTGAGGAAGGACCTCTTTGAGCCGCTCGACCGGGACGGCAAACCCGATGCCGACGTTGCCGCCGCTCTCCGTCTGGATTTGCGAGTTGACGCCGATCACGTGGCCTTGCGCGTCGATCAGCGGGCCACCTGAGTTGCCCTTATTGATCGCGGCGTCGGTCTGGACCACATTCTCAATGCTGAAGCCGTTGAGGCCCTTGATGCGTCGGGCCAGCGCCGACACAACGCCGGTCGTCAGCGTGCGGTCGAGGCCGAACGGGTTCCCGATCGCGACGACGGGGTCGCCAACCCGCAGCCCCTTCGTGGAGCCCAGCCCCAGCACCGTGAGGTCATGCTTCTTCGGGTCGACCTTGAGGACGGCGAGATCGGAGTTCACGTCGACCCCCTTGATCTCCGCCGGAATCGCCTTGTCTTCACCGAACTGCACGGTGGCGGTCTTGGCGCCCTGCACGACGTGGGCGTTCGTGACGATGAAGCCCTCGTCGGAGACCACGAAGCCGGTACCGGTTGACTCGCCCTGCTGCTCCTCGGTATCACCGAACGGCGACTGGCTCTCTTGCGTGACGAGTGCGCTGATCAGCACCACACCCGGCCCGGTCTTGTCGTAGATCTCCGACGGCGTCAGCGTGCCGTCCTCCACGTTGTCGTTGGCGGGCTGGGCACCGGCCGAGAGCGGTGCCTGCGCGACGGGCGCGTCGTCGTCGTTGATCCACTCGTCGTAGGCGAACGCGCCGAACAGCCCTCCGCCGAGCGCGAGCACGGTGATGGCGAGGATCGAGAAGAACTTCTTCATGAGCGGTGAGACTTCAGAGGTGAGAGCAGGGACGCATCAGGCCGGCTGGCCGGTGCGAGGATTGAGCCGGTGGCCAGACCCTAGTGAGGGTCGCCGGCGGTGGGACCCGCTAGCGCGCGAGTAGCCGCTGCGAGGTCGTCGGAGCGCATCAGCGCCTCGCCGATCAGCACGGCATCGCAGCCGACGCGCTCAAGTTCATCGACCTGCTCGCGCGCATAGAAGCCCGACTCGGCTACGACGGTCTTCCCGGCGGGGACGTCGGTGAGGAGATCGTGAGTGCGCGCGATGTCGACGGTGAAGTCGGTGAGGTCACGGTTGTTGATGCCGATGATGTCGGGCTCGATCGCTTCCAGAGCCGCCTCGAGTTCTTCACCGTTGTGGACCTCGACGAGGACGTCGAGGTCAAGCTCGCGAGCGTGCGCATGCAGCTCGGCCAGCTCCTGCGGCTCGAGCGCGGCGACGATCAACAAAATGGCGTCGGCACCCCAGGCGGCCGACTCGACCACCTGGTAGCCGTCGACGATGAAGTCCTTGCGCAAGACGGGAATATCGATGACCGACCGCGCGATGCGCAGATCCTCAAGCGCGCCACCAAAGTGCGGCTCGTCCGTCAAGACGGAGACCGCGACGGCGCCGCCAGCCTCGTAGGCGCGAACGATCTCCTCAACGGTCGACCCCTCTCGGATCGCTCCAGCGGAGGGCGAGCGGCGCTTGTGCTCGGCAATGATGCCGACGCCGTCACGCAGCAGTGCCTCATTGAAGCCGCGGGGCTCGTCACGCGAGGCTGCACGCTCGGCGAGCTCCTCGAGGGAGACGCGCTTGCGGCGCCGCCGCACGTCGTCACGGGTGCGATCGATGATCCGCTCGAGTTGATTGGTCATGCGACCGCCTCGGTCGTCATGGCCACGAGGTCATCGAGCACGCGTGCGGCACTCCCGTCGTTGATGGCAGCCTCGGCGAGGACGCCGCCGGCTGAAAGGTTGTCGGCGATGCCGGCCACCACGAGCGTCGCGGCAGCATTGAGCACCACGATGTCTCGGGCTGGGCCAGGGTGACCGGCGAGAATCGAGCGAATCACGGCGGCGTTGTCGGCAGGCGTGCCGCCGTCGAGTCCGGCGAGCGACGTGCGTCGCTCGATGCCGACCTCTTCGGGGTTGATCTTGAAGCGGCGGAGTTTGCCGCCCTCAACCTCGATCACATTTGACGTCGCGGCGATGCTCAGCTCATCGAGGCCGTCCTGCGAGCGCAGCACCCAGGCCTTCTCGACGCCGATGTCGAGCAGGGCCTCGGCGATCAGCGGCATCCGCGATTCATCGCTGACGCCGATCACTTGGCGGGGCGCACCGGCCGGGTTCGTCAGCGGGCCGAGCACGTTGAAGATCGTCTGCACGCGCAAGGCCTTGCGCACTGGGACGACATGCCGCATCGCTGGGTGGTGGCGCGGAGCGAACATGAACCCGAAGCCGATCTTGTCGATCGCCTCGGCCGTCGTGCGGGGATCGGTATCGATTCCGACGCCGAGAGCTTCGAGCACGTCGGCGGAGCCGCACGCGCTGGTCGACGAACGGTTGCCGTGCTTCGCAACGCCTGCCCCCGCCCCGGCGGCGACGAGCGCGGCCGCGGTCGAGACGTTGAACGTCGTCGTCCCACCACCGGTGCCGGCGGTGTCGACGAGATGCTCGCGCTGCGAACGCACGGGCTCGGCATGGCGGCGCATCGCGCGCACCAACCCGTGGATCTCCTCACGGGTCTCCCCCTTGCCCCGCAGGGCGACCAACAGCGCAGCGGTCTGCACCTCTGACGCCTCACCACGCATGACGAAGTCCAGTGCGGCCTCCGCCTCGTCGGCGGTGAGGCTCTCACCGTTGATCAGACGCTCGATGACGGCAGTCAGATCGGGCATCAGCGAGGGACTTCGGGACTCGTCTTCGTCAGGCACAGGAAAGGGGCGCGGTAGCGGGGACTGGGCCGCTGCAGGACAGTCCTGCGGCGCGCCAGATCGCAACACGGTAGAGGATTGACCGGGCGCTGTGTGATGCCGAGCGCAGCACCCTAGGACGCCGCGCTGGCCAAGAAGTTCGCCAGCATGGTGCGGCCGTCCGGCGTGAGTACGGATTCCGGATGGAATTGCACGCCCTCAGCAGGGAGTTCCTTGTGGCGGATGCCCTGGATCACGCCACCGCCGCGCGACGTGATCTCAAAGCAGTCCGGGAGCGAGTCCTCTTCGACGATCAGCGAGTGGTAGCGCCCTACCACCGTTCGCTCCGGCAGCCCTTGATAGAGGGTCCGCCCGTCATGCTCGATCGTCGTGGTCTTCCCGTGGACGGGCTCGTGCCGAATCACCTTGCCGCCGAAGGCTTGGGCCAGCGACTGGTGCCCGAGGCAAACGCCGAGCATCGGGATGCCCGCCTCGGGAAATGCACGGACGGCCTCCAGCGAGATGCCGGCGTCGTCCGGGGTACACGGCCCGGGCGACACGACGACGAGGTCGGGCTTTCCGGCGATCAGCTCGGCCACGCTCGCGCGATCGTTGCGGACGACCTCAAGCTCCACCCCTTGCTCGCCCAACAGCTGGACGAGGTTGTAGGTGAAGGAGTCGTAGTTGTCGATGACCAGAACGCGGGTCATGCCCAGTCCTCCTGGCTGATGGCGACGTCGATCGCGCGCTTGGTGCCCAGCGACTTCGTCACGGACTCCTCATATTCGTTGGCCGGGGTGGCGTCGGCCACCGTGCCACCGCCGGTCTGCGCGTAGACGATGCCGTCCTTGATCGCGACCGAGCGGATGTTGATGCAGGTGTCCATGTCGCCTGCGTAGGAGAGGTAGCCGACTGCGCCGGCGTACCACGAGCGCTTCACGGGCTCGAGTTCGTCGATGATCTCCATCGCGCGCACCTTGGGTGCGCCAGACAGCGTGCCGGCCGGCAACGTCATCCGCAGGGCGTCGACGGCGCGCACGCCGTCGGCCAGAGTGCCGGACACCAGCGAGCTGATGTGCAGCAGATGGCTGAAGGTGTCGATCTTCATCAGCTCGTCGACGACCACCGAGCCGTACTTGCAGACGCGACCAAGGTCGTTGCGACCCAGGTCGACGAGCATGATGTGCTCGGCTCGTTCCTTCTCATCGGAGAGCAGCTCCGCCGCGAGCTCGGCGTCGTCGGCCGGATTGCCCGTCCGGCGGCGGGTGCCGGCCACGGGGTAGGTCTCGACGCGATCGCCGTTGACGCGCAACAGCGGCTCCGGGCTGGCGCCGGCGATCTGGAAGTCGCCGAAGTCCAGGTAGTACATGTATGGGCTCGGGTTGACGGCGCGCAGGCCGCGGTAGACCGAGAACGGCTCCACCGGCAGCTCGGCACTCCACCGCTGCGACGGCACGATCTGGAAGGCGTCACCGGCGTAGATGTAGTCGACGATCTTGGCGACGTTGCCCTCGTACTGCTCGCGAGATTGGTTGCTCGTCCACTCCAGCGGGGCCTGGTCGCGCGGGGCGACGTCCACCTCGGGCAGCGGCCCGGCGAGGACGTTGCGCACCCAGCGGATCTCTTCGACGGCGCGCTCGTAGGCGGCATCAAACTCGTCGGCCGCACCACTCACGTCCACGTTGGACAGGATCGTCGTGCGGCGATCGAGGTGATCGAAGATCACCAGGGTGTCGGTCAGCATGATCGCGAGATCAGGCAGTCCAACGGCGTCGGGGTTCGGCGGCGGACCCAGGGTCGTCTCGACGGTACGGACGAGGTCGTACGCGAACAGGCCGACGGCGCCGCCGGTAAACGGCGCGAGGCCCTCCACGGGCGCCTGCTTGGCCGACTCAGTGAGGTCGCCGACGATCCCGTAGGGGTCGCGGTCATCGTCGCCAAGCGACCAGCGGATCACCTGGTGCGGACGGATGCCCAAGAACGAGTACCGGCCGACCTTCTGGGCCTGCTCGGCCGATTCCAGCAGGAAGGCAGGCGAGTCGGGGTCGGCGGCGCGCAGCTTGAGGAACGCCGCGATCGGCGTGGAGAGGTCGTCGACGAAGGTGTGCGCGATCGGCACGATCCCGTAGTCGCCGGCGAGTTCGCGGACCTCGTCGCGACTCGGCCGGATCAGCGACTCATCGACGGCGAGCAAGAAGGATCTCCTCAGCGTCGGTGAACGTGCGGCCTCGACCCTGCAGGACGGCGAGCAGGTGGTAGATCAGGTCGGCGGCCTCGTTGTCGACGCGGTCGTCGGTCTCCTCGCGCGCGGCGCGGACGACCTCCTCGGCCTCCTCCTCGACCTTCTGCCCGGCGAGCGTCGGGTCGGCCAGCAGCTTCGCCGTCCATGAGCCTTCCGTCGGCTCGGCCTTGCGGGCCGTGAAGGTGCGCTGGAGCGCGGGCAGCGCCTCATGCGGCACCAGCGTCGGCTCGCTGCCGTCGATCGCGCGGTAGAAGCAGGTGCGCTCGCCGGTGTGGCAGGCCGGGCCTGCAGGCTCGACCATCGCGAGCAGCGCGTCGCCGTCGCAGTCGATGCGCAGGTCGCGGACCTTCAAGATGTTGCCGCTCGTGGCGCCCTTGTGCCACAGCTCCTGCCGCGAGCGACTCCACAGATGGAGTTCGCCGGTGGACTGGGTGAGGGCGACGGCCTCCGCGTTGGCGTAGGCAAACATCAGCACCTCGCCCGTGGCGTGATCCTGGGCGATGACGGCGACGAGGCCGTCTTTGTCGTAGCTGGGCTCCATGGGACCGCTGAGTCTAGGGAGGCCATCGTTGTGACGCCCGTCAGTCAGAGCGCCAGCACTCTGACGTCGACGCCTGCCGCGACGATGAGGACGCGGATGTCGTCGGGGTCGGAGGTCAGGATCTCGTCGCCGTCGTCGGCGAGCGCCACGAGTGCGGCGTCGATGACGTCGCTCGTCCCGCTCCTCCCAAGTAGCCGGCCCGCGTCACGGCCGAGCCCGACCGTGATCGGGACGGTCTCGATGCCACGAAGCGCGCGAGCGACGCGCACCTGCCGAGGATTGCGCCAGACCTGCCCGACGATGCCTCCGTGCGTTCTCGGCACTTCGCCGAGCCTGTGCTGCTCCCTGATGGCGATCTCGACGCGGTGGATTCCTCGTTCGAGCGCGATGAACGCGCCGGCATCGAGCAGCAGCGTCACGCCGCGTCCGAGAGCGGATGAGCCGGCTCGCTCGGCGCGGCGGGCTCAGCCGCCGCAACCGACTCAGCGCGCCATTCGCGCATGACGCGATCGACCTCGTCGTCGGCCGGGCGACCACGCTCCTCGTCGAGCGTCGCAATGAAGGCGCCCATCGCAGCCAGTCGGCGGGACTTCTCGACCTGGAGACGCAGCGCCTCTTCGACTAGCGCGCTCATGCTCGGCGCCTGGCCTTCGCGAACCGCCGCCTCGGCAGCAGCAAGCAACTCTTCATCGATCGAGGCAGAGAGTCGCCGCTTCATGCCACGAATGTACCACGCGACTACCACGATCGTGGCATGCGACTTGCCGTTGCGTCGCACGGGCGAATCGACCCCTAAGAAGACAGCCTCGACCCACCCAGAGCACATTCACCGCCCCCGACCCGGGCCCGCGAGCCACTGCTTCGGAGACCCCCGACGAGCTACTCGATCCCGAGCCGGTCCAGCAGTCGATCCTCGCGGCGCCAGTTCTTCTTGACTCGAACTTTCAAGTCGAGGTGAATGTGCTCGTCGAGCTCCTGCTCGATCTCGCCGCGGGCTGCCTGGCCGATGCGCTTGACCATCTCGCCGCCCTTGCCGATCAGGATTCCCTGCTGGGAGTCGGCCTCGACCCAGATCTGGGCGGTGACGGTGAGCAGACCGTCCTCGCGGCGCGTCATCTCGGTGACCTCGACCTCGACGGCGTGCGGCACCTCCTGGAAGGTGCGGCGCAACACCTGCTCGCGAACGAGCTCGGCCAGCAGGATCTCGATCCGCTGATCGGTCGCCTCGCGGGAGTCGAAGTAGAACGGGCCTTCGGGGAGCAGTCCGACCATGTGGTCGATCAGCGGCGCGATGTGCTCCTCGTAGCGGGCCGAGATCGGGAAGACGTCGGCGTTCAGTCCGAGTTCGTTGGTCTCGTCGAGCACCTTGATGAGCTGGGTCGGCGAGAGGCGGTCGATCTTGTTGACGACCAGCACGACCTTCGCATTGGCCGCCTTGAGTGCCTCGGCGATCCAGCGGTCGCCAGGCCCGATGCCCTCTTCGGCGTTGACGAGAAAGAAGACCGCGTCGCAGTCGCGCAGCTCGCGCTCGACGCTGCGCTGCATGCGCTCGGTGAGCTGGTCGCGCGGGCGCTGCACGCCGGGCAGGTCGACCAGCACGAGCTGGAAGTCCTCGCCGGTGCAGACGCCGCGGATCGCGCGGCGCGTGGTCTGCGGCTTGTCGGACACGATCGCGACTTTGCGACCGACGACGGCGTTGACGAGCGTCGACTTGCCGACGTTCGGTCGGCCGGCGAGCGCGACGAAGCCGGAGCGGGTCTTGCCCTCCGGCGAACCGGGGGATCGCAGCTCGGTCTCGGGGTGGTCGGCACCCTTGCTGGCCGTCTCCTCGCCCGGAGGCGTGGGGATCGGAAGCTCCACCCCGTCCTCGGGGCCGTACTGCGGCTCGCGCTGATTCACCCCTCCATTGGAGCAGGTCACGGCCCACGGCGCAGGCGGGCGGCGCCGCCAAGCCTCAG
>JAUMFO010000026.1:0-90452 GCA_032119795.1 Solirubrobacteraceae bacterium | reverse complement strand
CCCGGAGGCGTGGGGATCGGAAGCTCCACCCCGTCCTCGGGGCCGTACTGCGGCTCGCGCTGATTCACCCCTCCATTGGAGCAGGTCACGGCCCACGGCGCAGGCGGGCGGCGCCGCCAAGCCTCAGCTCAGCTGGACAGGCACTCGCTCAGGCCGTACTCGTCGGCGAACGGGCGGGTGTTCTTCTCGACCTTGGCGAACTCCTCCATCAGCTTCGGGTCGGGCGTCCCGCCGGACACCGACTTCGCGATCTGCGGCATGAGATCGAAGGCGCCATCGAGGGTGTCGAGGAACTTCGTCCAATCGTCTTGCAGGTCGGACGGGACGTCGACGGGACGCAGATCCGTAATCAGCTGGCGGCCGAGCGGGATGACCGAGCCCATGGCCTCAGCAGCAGCCTCGGGCGTGGTTGCCCCCGACTCCTGGAACTCCTTGAGCGTCGCCGTGGCCTGCTTTTGGTACGTCTTGCAGCGCGCGTTGACGGCGTCAACCCACTCGGGATCCTTGCCCTTGGACCTCTTCTTTGCCTTCGGCTCGGCAGCCTCTTCAGCGACCGCCGCCGGCGTCGTGGCCTGCACGACCGGCGCTGGCGTGCTCGGCGCAGCAGCGGTGGGCTCGTCGTCTCCGCATCCTGCGAGGAGGGCGACAGACGCGAAGGACAGGGCGACCAGGGACCGGATCAGCATCGCGGGACCGTAGCGCAACCGTGACGCTCGACACGCCAGGCCAGGCGGCAGAGCGGGCGGACGTGCGACTCACCGAGCGTCCGAAGTCCACCGTTACGTCAGACCGGCCGCCAGGTCGTCGTAGAGGAGGTGGTCGAGCGCATCGTGGTTAGCTGGACTGGCGTCGTTCCAGGCCTCACGTAGCCGGCCTCGACTGACCTCGCAATGGGTAGCCGGGAACCCGGCCCGCCGAAGGAGATACGCACGCAGCAAGAAACACGCCCGAGTGTTTCCGTCCAAGAATGGATGGATGTGATGGAGGCGGACGGTGATCTCGTTCGCCAGCCAGATGAGCCGCGCAATCTCGGCATCCGATGGCGCACGCGACCGAGAGCGATCACCGCCAGCGACAACCCAGTCGTCCTCAAAACCAAAAAACGCTGCAGCAACGTTCTGCGGGATCGCGTCTGGCGCTGCTGGCCGAAAACGAGCCCCCGTCTTCGATGCGGTCGGCCTCATGCATGGACCAATGACCCTTACACGCCCGCCGGGCGTACGTACGTTCGGTCTCGCTAGGCGGCGGTGCCGGCTCGACGTGGAGCGGGCTCGCCGAGCTGCGTAACCACCTCGACAAAGCAGCGCGCAGCTTCGCTGGACCCTGCCTTCTCGTCAGCAGCCCGAACCTGCTCCTCGTCGGCGAGATGCATGCTGAGCGCGAGCCGAATCTGGGCTCGACGGGCGGGATCGTCGTGGAGGCGAGGCGGAGTCATGGCAACGGGCGGTCGAGCGAGTCGATACATAGACATCGGCTCGGGCGGTGATCGTCATGAACAATGTACATGGACCTGATAGCTCAGCTATCAATCCGGCCGGTCAGCCGTGCTACCGCAGCCAGCCCATCAGCTCGGCTTGCAGCGCGAGCATCTGACCCTCGTCGACCTCGTGGTCCATGCCGGCGAGGTGCAGTGCCCCATGGACGACCGTCTCCAGGAGATCGACGGTGCGCTCGGGGCAGATCACGATGTCGCCGAGCTCGCGGGTGAGTTCCTCAACGCCGCCGCCCGCCAACGCGTCCTCGACGACGTCGCCGGGACCAAAGATCGGCTCGTCGCCGTCGACGGGGAAGCTGATCACGTCGGTTGCGTCGTCCTTGCCGAGGTAGTCCTCGGCGAGCTCCTGGCTACGGGCCTCATCCACGAAATGGATCGCGACGTGGCCGGAGCCGATGCCCGCCGAGGCGAATGCCAGCTCCAGCGCCGTGCGAATCTCGTCGTCGGCCGGCGCCTGCGGGGCGTGGTCGCGGCCCTCGACCTCGATCTCGAGCATCGAGGTGCCCTCAGTCTCCGGCAGCGCGCTCGGCGCGGCGCTGCGCGGACTGGCGCTCGCGCTCGGCGTCGTCAGCCTCGTACGCGTCGACGATGCGCCGCACGAGCTTGTGACGGATCACGTCGTCGGAGTCGAACTTGACCATGCCGATGTCGTCGACGTCGCCGAGGATCCGCTGCGCCGCCAGGAGCCCTGAGCGGGTGCCGCGCGGCAGGTCGACCTGCGTGATGTCGCCGGTGATCACCATCTTGGAGCCGAAGCCGAGGCGCGTGAGCACCATCTTCATCTGCTCCTGCGTGGTGTTCTGGGCTTCGTCGACGATGATGAAGCTGTCGTTGAGGGTGCGGCCACGCATGAACGCCAGCGGCGCCACCTCGATCTGGCCCTTCTCCAGGTACGCGGCGACCTTCTCGGCGCCGAGCATGTCGTGGAGGGCGTCGAAGAGCGGGCGAAGGTAGGGGTCGACCTTGGCCATCAGGTCGCCCGGGAGGAAGCCAAGACGCTCGCCGGCCTCAACGGCGGGGCGCGTGAGCAGGATCCGCTGAACGCGGCGCTCCGCCAGCGCCGACGCAGCCAGCGCCACGGCGAGGAACGTCTTGCCAGTACCCGCCGGGCCAATTCCGAACGTCACGGTGTTGTGGCGAATGGCGTTGACGTACGCGCGCTGGCCGGGCGTCTTGGGAGCCACACGCATGGTGCGGCCCTTCCAGATCACGTCGTCGTGCAGCGCCGCCGCCGACTCCTTCTTGGCCACGCCCCCAGCGATCCGCTCGATCGCATCGGGCTCCGGCGAGACTCCACGCTCGGAGAGCAGGACGATCTCCTGGATCACCGCGCTGGCTGCCGCTACGGCCTCAGGCTCGCCTTCGAGCACGATCCGATTTCCGCGCAGCGTGATCGTCGCGTCGAGGGTGCGTTCGAGTTCGCGGAGCGTGGCATCCGCGGAGCCCGCGAGCGCCGACGCGGCCTCATTCGTGATGTCGAGTTCTCGACGGGTTGCGCTGCCTTGTGGTGCCACACCAAAAGGGTACCGGCCCGCCACCGCGCCACCGCGGTCAGGCGGATCAATCGGCCAACGCCGTTGAACCAGATCCAGGTAGTGGGTAGCATGCCCACTATGGCGTATCTCACGCAGCGCGCTCCTCAGCGCTGGGAACTTCGCGAGTCGGTCAAGACGGAGCGCGGGCCGCGCAGCCGCACGCTCGCCAGCTTCGAGTGCTTGACCGACGACGTCCTTCGGCATGCCGAAGGCCGCGCCACCCGGCCGTTCGATCCGGACGCCGTCCGCGCTGCGGCCCGCCGAGCCGCGGTCCCCGTCGAGATTCCTACCGCCGAGCGTTCGGCCCGCGAGCTCACGGCACTGCTCGCGCAGGGCGCCACCGTCACTCCGGCCATCGCTGGCGTCCTCCTTGAGCTGCTTGGCCAATCCGGTCCCGTCAAGCCCTCAGATTCCGCGCAGGCCGCCGCTCAGTGGGTCGGCGCGAGCCTCCAAGACCGCGCTGCAGCCCTCGAAGACCTCCTTCTCCTTGCCGACGCGCTCCCGATGCCGCGCCGCGAAGCGACGCCCTCCTTCCCCCGCCTGCAGTCGCTCCAGCCCGCCGCCGCGGCGTGAGCGAGCCCAGCCTCCCAGCCAAGGTCATCGCGGTCCACCAGACGCTCACCGACGCCGGCCTCGGGCACGCCTTCGGCGGGGCTCTTGCCCTCGCGTACTACGCCGAGCCGCGCGCCACCGTTGACATCGACCTCAACCTCTTCGTCGCCGCGACCGACTTCCGCTCCGTGGCGAGCCTGCTCGACCCGCTCGGCGTCGACGTGTCGATCAGCGATGCGGTCGTCGAGCGTGACGGCCAGTGCCGAGTGCGTTGGGGCCGGACGCCGCTCGATCTGTTCTTCGCCTACGACCCGTTTCATGACGCGATGGATGGCGCCGCCCGCACCGTGCCGTTCTCCGACACGACGATTCGGGTCCTCAGCCCCGAGCACCTGATCGTCTGCAAAGCGGCGTTCGACCGCCCCAAAGATTGGCTCGACATCGAGCAGATCCTCGTCGCTTGCGACCACGTGGATCTCACCGAAACCAAGAAGTGGCTCGGCCGGATCGTCGGCGAGTTCGACCAGCGTTCGGGCCGCTTCACCGCCTTGGCGGCGCAGTACCTCGGGCCGACGGTCCCGTAAGGCCGTCCTGCGGTCGTTTCTCTCGTTCCACGCCCGACGAGCCGACGCGATCGTCTACGCCCGGATTGCGGGCACCACGCCGGCCACGGGCGACTAGCTCGCTCGGTCGGCGCTCTCGCCCTCGGACGTCGACCGGTCGGTCGACTCGTAGTCCTCAGGCGTCGGATGCTCCCCCTGGCCAAGCCGCGGGGCGCGGCCGATCTGGCCGAGTTCGGCGGTGTCGCGGCCGAAGAACAGGCCGACGTTCCAGTCGAACAGCAGCCGTGCTCGGCGTCCGAATCCGGGCATGAGCGCCAGGTGGTAGGTCCTCGCGATGAACCATGCTGGCGCGCCGCGCCACCGCAGCCCCATCGTCTCGGCGACCGCCTTGCGCTGGCCCATGTCGACGACGACGCCACGGTTCTTGTAGCGGTACGTCATCGCCTTGCCGGTGCCGAGGGCGGCGGCGACGTTCCGGCCGACCGTGCGCCCCTGGCGGATGGCGTGCTGCGCCGTCGGCGGCGCGGGCCGCTGACCCTTGCTCGCCGGATCAGGGACGCTCGCATTGTCGCCCAGCGCCCAGACGCCCGGGCGGCCTTCGACGGCGAGCATCTGGTCGACGATCACGCGGCCCGTCTCGTTGAGCGGCAGACCGAGCTTGGCGACGACGGGGTGCGGCTTCACGCCAGCCGTCCAGACGACCGTCTTCGTGGGGACGACCTCACCATCGCTGAGGCGTGCCGTGTTGTCGGTGATCTCCTCGAGCGTCGTCGAGGTGCGCAGCTCGATGCCGCGGGCCGTCAGCTCACGAGCGGCAAAGTTCGCCAGCGACGGCGACACCTCAGGCATCACTCGGTCGCGCGCCTCGACGAGGATCCAACGCATCCCATGGACGCGAGCCCGCGGGTAGAGGTCGAGCACCTCACTCGCGAAGTCCTGCAGTTCGGCGAGGCCCTCAAGCCCGGCATAGCCAGCGCCAACGAAGACGAACGTCAGCGCGGCGCGGCGCTCGACCGGATCTTCCGTCGACTCGGCGAGCTCGAGGTTGCGCAGGACGCGGTTGCGCAGCGCGATCGCCTCCGGCAGCGACTTGAGCCCAAGCCCGTGCTCGGCGAGCCCGGGAATCGGGAGCGTGCGGCTGACCGACCCGAGGGCGACGACGAGCTGGTCGTAGCGCAACCGCTTGCGCTCTCCGCTGACCGTGTCGACGAAGACGCTCTTGTCTGCGGGCGAGGCGCCGGTCACCTTGCCGACGAGGAGATCAATGCTCGGCGGCAACGTCTCGCGCAGCGGCACCACGACGTGGCGCGGCTCGAGCGTGCCCGCCGCGGCGCCCGGCAGCAGCGGCGTGTACAGCAGGAAGTTCGTGTCGTTGACGAGCGTAATTCGGGCGGAGTGACGCGGCAGCACACGAGCCAAGTACTTGGCCGTGTGGACTCCACCGAATCCACCACCTGCAATCACAACGTTCCACGCCATGCCTTCGACGCTAGTGGTTCTCAGCGCAGGGTCAAGAACGTGGCGAGGGCCACAAACCCGCCCGTGGGCAGTGATTCTTCGGCCACCCCGCCCGGTCGACTAGCTCGGCCTGACCGTGAGGTTGTAGACGTTGTGGAGCTGGTGGAGCGTGCCCGTCGACGCCGTAAACGCCAAATACGCCGACGCTGGGACCTTCAGGGTCGTCGTGTTCATCCGCATCGCGCCGTTGATGTAGACGATCGTCCGTCCTGCTTTGAAGACGACCTTCACGCGCTGCCCAGACGGGTTGCGCAGTGCGGCGCTCAGGCTCGAGGTGGCCACCCAACGCAGCTTGCCCGCCGACGCGCCATCCGTCAGGCCGATGAAGTTGCCCGACGGGTCGCCAGCGTCCTGTTTTGTGTCGAACGCGACGGCCACGCCGCCAAGCCCGCCAAAGCCAAGCAGCGGCCCAGCGCCACCGACGCGGCCACCTTCCGGCTGCCCAGCGGCGTCGGGCCGCACGAGGGCCAGGGTCGCGCCCTCTCCGGGGCCACTGCCTCCAGCGATTCGCATGTCGAATTCGATCGTGCGGTTGCGGTAGTCCAGCGGCGCGCTCCACATCACTGCTCCTGCCAGGTTGGGTTCCATCGGAGTCAGGGCGATCTGGGCGCTGAAGTCATCGAGCGCCGATCCGGCGGCCGACCAGCCGACCGCCTGGAAGCTCGTCGGGTAGTCGGTCGCGGGTAGCGTGCAACGCCGTTCGAGCTGCCACTGGTTCACCCCGGCGTTGAGCGTGAACGCCGCGCCCTCCGGGACCGGCTCGCTGTAGCGGACGGTGTACGTGTCTCGCCAGATGCAGCGCGCAAACGGCGCCGGGTCCGTCAGCGTGATCGACGGCCGCACCGTGCAGGCCTCGCCCTCAGTGCCGTTGGCGAGCGTCATCTCGGTGCCATTGACCGACACGACCGGCGCGTCCGTCCGACCGCCGCAGGTGGTGGTGAGCGTGGCGCTCCATTCCGACACCGGCGAGTTGCCGTTGGCGTCGCGCAGGACCACGTTGCCTCGGACCTGCGCGGGGCGACCTACGCTCCCGGGCGAGCCGGTGCCATGGGTGACGAGGTAGGTGCTCTCGGACGGATAGATCGTCGGGACGAGCAGGTCGCCGAGGCCGTCGCCGTCGAGGTCGCCGCCGCCGGAGAGCACCATCCAGACGTCGGCAGGAAGCCCTGCCACTGGCGTCCCGGTGGTGGTGTCAACCGTGGCCGGTGCGGATGGGAGCGACGTCACGATCCGGACCGGGCTGCCTGAGGCGCTGGCGGCATAGACCGCGAGGTCGTCCTTGCCGTCGGCGTTCTGATCGCCGACGCCCTCCACCGTGAAGTCGGACGAACCGCCGTGGCTCAGATTGACGAGCGGTGAGGAGCGCAGGATCGATGCCGGGCGGCCGGTGCGGCCGTGGGTGAGCACCGTGCCGAAGCCGACCACGTCGCCGCGGCCGTCGCCGTTGACGTCGCCGACGCCGTGGTAGCTACCCACGAGCTGATTACGGTCGCCGGTCTGTCCATTCGGCAGACGCGTCATGCCGCTCTGTGCCACCGCTTGCACCGTGAAGCTGCCGCTGCGGCCGTAGAGGACGAAGTTGCCGTCGGCGGCGCTGTTCTCGACGACCAGGTCGTCCTTGCCGTCGCCGTCGAAGTCGCCGATCTCGTCGAAGTTCACGCCAAGCGAGGAGCACCGGTACGAGAACCAGAACCAGGCGCAGCGCTGGGTGGCGTTGACGAGCGACGTACGCGCACCCTGTGCCGCGGCGCTGAGGGCTGCCAGGCGCGGGCCGCCACGCACGATCGAGGCCCCGACCTGATCACGCTGAAGTGCGATGTCGTCGTAGCCGTCCCCGTCGAAGTCACCGATCCCGGCGGCTTTCCCGGCGGAGTAGATGACGTTCGAAATCCGCGTCACACCGGCCGGCTGCGCCGCCTGACCCGAGACGAGCGCGAGCGTACCCGTGCGGCGGGTCCGCGAGCCGTAGACGATGAACGCCTCGCCGCTTGAATTGATCAGGACGTCGTCGGTGCCGTCACCGTCGAAGTCGCCCGCGCCGTCGACGTCGTACACGCCGGCCGTGAGCGGATTGATCTTCCAACCCCGCGTGCCAAGGTCGACGCCCAGGTCGGCGTCGGACGAGGGCGCCGTCCCGTAGACGAGCCAGGCGCCTCGCCCGTTGTCTGCGTAGATCACGTCGTCGTTGCCGTCCCCGTCGAAGTCGCCGGCAAACGAGCGCACCGGCGAGCGGTAGACGCCCTCCGCGGCAGCCGTGCCGCGGACGAAGCTCGTCGCCGTGAGCGGCCCGGCTGCGGCGCCGCCGGGCGTGGCCACGACGGCCAAGACCGCGAGGGGAGCGAGGAGATTGCGCGAGCGGAGCAGTGGCGCCCGGAAGGCGCGAACGAGTCGAGACATAGCAGCGGCGGCTTGGGACGATGGCCGCCAAAACAGCGTATGCCGCGCTCCGCGACGTTTCCGAACCCCGTTCCGGAACGCCGCGACCGCTTATGCAGCCCGGCTTAGCGCTGGAGCAGGAGCGCGGCCCAGTCGCCGAGCTCCCGGCGGCTGGTCTCACGCAGGCCGTGGCGCTCAAAGGCCGCAGCGACCTCGTCGGCCTCGTGGCGCAGCAGCCCAGAGGCGACCAGCGACCGCGGCGCCTCAGGAGCGAACCCCGTCTCCGCGACCTTGAGGAGCAGCGGGCGCAGCAGGTTCGCCGCGATCGTCGGGGCCGACGGAATCGCATCCGCGTGCATCAGGTCGAAGCGGGCCGCTTTGAGCTCCACCCCGTTGACCTTCGCGTTGTCGTCGGTGGCCTCGACGCTGGCCGGGTCGAAGTCCAATCCCACGACGGGACCAAATCCCATCTGCGCAGCAGCGATGGCGAGCACGCCCGAGCCGCAGCCCAGGTCGAGCATCGCGCCGTCCGGCTCGAGTTCGAGGAGGAGTTCCAAGCAGAGCTGCGTCGTCTCGTGGGCCCCCGTGCCGAAGGCCCGCGCAGGATCGATCACGAGGTCCGTCAGCCCGGGCTCAGCGGGCAGCCACGGCGGCCGGACGTGCAGCTTGCCCGCAATCGTGACCGGCTTGTGGAAGTCGCGCCAGCGCTCGTGCCAATCGTCGGCGATCTCCTCGGTGAACACGTCGACCGGGATTCCGGCCACGTGCGCCGCCGCGGCGCCGAGGTCTGGCAGCTCACCGGCAGAGCCGTAGACGGCGTACTCGACGAGACCGTCGTTCCCGGCGACGTCCTTCTCCTCGATGCCCGACGGCGCGAGTTCCAGCAGCTCAGCCAGGACGAGCTCGCAGCTCTCCCGCGGCACGCGGACGGCGAGACGAATCATTTGCGCTTCCCAGCGAGGCGGCGCAGGCGCTCACCGAGACCGCCGGGTGTCTTGACGTTGCGGTCTTCCAGCGTCTCGGCGAACGCTTCCAGCAGCTCGCGCTGGCGCTCGTCAAGGCGGCGAGGCACCACGACGTCGAGCACGACGCGCAGCTGCCCGCGATCACCACGGCCGCGTGGCATCCCGAGGCCGGCGATGCGGACCTCCTCGCCGGGCTGGGCGCCGGCCGGCACGTCGACGGCGATCGGGCCGTCGAAGCCCTCGATCTCGATCGTGGTGCCGAGCGCCGCGTAGGGCGCTGCGACGGGCGCGACGGCCACGAGGTCGTCGCCGTCGCGGGTGAAGACGGGGTGCTGCTTGACGGCGACCTGCACGTAGAGGTCGCCGTTCGGGGCGCCGGCCTCGCCGGCGTGCCCCTCGCCGCGCAGCCGGATCCGCTGGCCATGGGCGATCGAGAGCGGAATGTCGATCTTCACGTCTCGGCGACTCACCACGCGGCCCTCACCGCGGCAGGTGTCGCAGGGGTCGGCGATGAGCGTGCCACGGCCGCCGCAGCGGTCGCAGGCCACGGCGCGCACGACCTGCCCGAACGGAGTCCGCGTGACGGCGCGCAGCTCGCCAGCGCCGCCGCAGCGGTCGCACTGCGTGATCTCGCTCTTGGGCTTGGCGCCGGTGCCCTCGCAGGTGTCGCAGCCGACGATCCCGTCGAAGCTCAGCTGGGCGTCGCCGCCCTTGACGGTCTGCTCAAGGTCGAGATCGAGGCGAACCAGGAGGTCTTCGCCGGCGGCTGGGCCGCCGCCACCGCCACCACCGAACTGCTCGCCGAAGAAGGCGCTGAACAGGTCGCTGAAGGAGCCGAAGCCCTCGGCCTGGGACTGGAAGCCGCCGCCGCGTAGGCCGTCGTGGCCGTAGCGGTCATAGGTCGCGCGGCGATCGGAGTCGCTGAGGATCTCGTAGGCCGTCGCGGCCTCTTTGAACTTGTCTTCGGCGTCCGGGGCGTCGTTGTTGTCCGGGTGGAGCTCGCGCGCCATCCGCCGGAACGCCTTCTTGATCTGCTGATCGTCGGCGTCGCGCTGGACGCCGAGGACCTCATACGGGTCGCGGGGCACGTGCTCCAGTCTGCCGGGTTCTGGCGCCACACGCGGCGTCAAGGCGCCTGATTGTGCAGAGCCTCACTCTCCACGTGCCGACGCGCGGTGCTCGATCAGGCGACGAGCCGCAGCGGCGACGAGCGGTTGCCGTCGACCAGGAGCGAGGGGTCCAGGCTGGTGAATGCCTCGATCACATCGGGATCAAACTGTTGCCCGCGCAGGCGGTGGATCTCGCCGACGGCGTCGGCCACCGGCCACGCGTGCTTGTACGGCCGCTCGTGCGTCAGCGAGTCGAAGACGTCGGCGACCGTCACGATCCGGGCGCTCAGCGGGATCTCCTCCTCGGAGAAGCCCCACGGATACCCGGTGCCGTCCCAGTGCTCGTGGTGGGAGAGGGCGATCTCCGCCGCGAGCCGCAGCGCCTCGGAATGGCTGCCGTCGAGCATCGCGGCGCCTGCGCTCGGGTGGCCCTTCATGCGTTCGAACTCCTCATACGTCAGCCGGCCGGGCTTGAGCAGGATCGAGTCCGGGACGGCGAGCTTGCCGATGTCATGCAGCGACGCCGCCTGCTGAATGAGGTCGATCTGGCCGTCCGGCAGACCAAGCTGCGTCGCGAGCATCGCCGAGGTAAACGCGACCCGTTGCGTGTGCTGGAACGTCTCGTCGTCGCGGAACTCGCCGGCCAGCGCCAGGCGCTGGAGCGTCTCCAGCCGCTCCTGTTCGAGTGCTTCGTGCGCCCGGGCGTTGTCCATCGCGACCGACGTGGAGTCGGCGAGGGCCTGAAGGAGTTCCATCTCGCCGTCGGTCGCGAGGTGCCTGGTGGCCCAGTAGACGCCCATCGCGCCGACCGGCTCCGTCTGCGACACGGGGACCATCGCGAGGCTCTGCACGAACGTCGAGCGGTAGGAGCCGTGTGCGACGCGGTCGTCGCGGTAGATGTCGGCGATGCGCACCGGCTCCGACGTGCGGATCACGAGGCCCGCGATGCTGCCGTCCATCGGGAAGTCCTGACCCTTCCACAGCGGGGCGATGGCGTCCTCGTCGACGTAGTGGCAGCGGTCGCCGGCGCCGCGGAGCGCAAATGTGGCGCCGTCGGCGCCGCAGATCTCGCGGGCGGCGGAGCGCACGACGGCTTGGATCTGCAGAACGGTCCGTGCGACGGACAGCTCCTGGATGGCCTCGACCAGCAACTTGGCTCGGTCGTAGTCGGTGCGCGGTGCGTTCACGAGATCCCCCATCCCGTCGTGGAACCCGTCCCGGCTCTGGTGGAGCTAGGGCGCAGTTCGAACGTAACGCCGCGGACGACGTGGTTGGGCCAGGGGACGTCGATGCTGGCCGGTTGATCGAGAGCGAGTGGCGCTCGGCGAGCGCTACTCGTCGGTCAGCCGACGCACCTCGATGCCATCGAACCGGCGGAAACCACGGTCCTGGGTGTGGATCGTTCGGACGCCGTGCTGACGCATCAGCGCGACGATGTGGGCGTCGGGCACGTCGGGTCCACCCGAAGCCTCCAACTGCGCGACCCGCGCGAACTCCCAGAACCCCGGGGCTTCGCCGTGTACTCGAACGTGAGGAACCTGGATCAGCGATTCAACGTTCTCAAGCGCGTCTTCGAGCGCCCATGGGATCGGCAAGATCCGGGGGTGAGTGGCGATCCTCACGAAACCGAGCAGCACCGGCCAAAACAGGTGCAGCATCCGCGGTTCGGAGACGAGCTGACGCAGAAGCTGGTTCGCGGGGCCGTAGAAGGGGTCGGCATCGTTCGCAGCGTGAACGAGAACGTTGACGTCAACCGTCGAACTCATCGCTCATCGAGGACGCGCTGGACCGCCTCTTTGTCGTAGAGATCGATCAGCGGAACCCCAGACGACGCCGTCCTCCAACGAAAGGCAGGGGGCTCGGGCTCAGGCTCTGACTGCTTCAGAGCAGCTGCGAGCAGATCGGACGCCACCGCACCGAGACTGCGTCCTTCCTGCGCTCCGCGGGCCTTGAGTTCCTGAAGGACTGCAGGGTCGAGATCAATCGTCGTCCGCGCCATGATGCGTGATGCTACTCCGCAACGCATCACGCATCAAGTGTCGCCCGGCCTGGTGAGTGCCTAGTCCTCGTAGACGTCGGCCATGTAGCGCGAGAGCTGCGCGGCAGCCGAGCGCACGACCGCGATTGAGCCCGCGTAGTCCATCTGCAGGGGGCCGATCAGTGAGACGGTGCCGAGCGGGCGACGCGGGAGGCCATAGACGCCGGCCACATGCGAGAGCGTGCGCAGCGCCGGATCCGGGTTCTCGGCACCGATCCGAACGACGACCTCGCCCGTGCCGATCGCCTCGCGCAGGGCGCCGAGGAGCGAGCGGCGCTGCTCGAGCATCTCCAGGAGTTCGCTGGCGGCCGAGAGGTCGCGGCCGCGCACGAGTCGCGCCGTGCCCTCGACGTAGAGCGAGTCCTCTCCCCCGTCTTCGAGTTCGGTGAACGTCGGCGAGATCACGCCCAGGAAGGTTGACTCGCGCGGCCCAAGGCTCGAGTCGCGAAGTCGACTGTGCAGCATGCGCGCGCCCAAGCCGGTCCCGGTGAGGCGCTCGTTGAGGTACTCGGCAGCCCAGTTCACGAGGCCTTGATCGACGCGCTCCTCAAAGGTGAAGACGCGGCGAGTCACGCCACCGGTCGACGTGATCACCACAACGGCCACCACATGCGGCTGCAGCGCGAGGACCTCGACGTGGCGCACCGTGGCGGTCCCCAGCGGCGGAGCGGAGACGACGGCGAGCAGGTCGGTGAGATCGGAGAGCTGGACGGAGACCAGGCGCATCGCGGCGTCGAGCTCGCGGCGGATCAGGTCGAGGTCGACGCGGACGGCCGGTGCCTCGTCGAGCAGGTGGTCGACGAAATAGCGCAGGCCCGCGTCGGTCGGGACGCGGCCTGCGGAGGTGTGCGGGTGGTCAAGGAGTCCGTGGTTCTCGAGCCACGCGAGCTCGCTGCGAATCGTCGAAGGGCCAGCGCCGAGCGTCTCGTCGGAGGCCAGCGACTTGCTACCGACTGGACGGTCCGTCTGCTGGTAGACCCGGACGACCGACCGCAGCACCAGCTCCTGGCGGGCGCTGAGTTCTGGCTCGTGGCGGCCAACGGGCATTCCCCCAGTCTACGGGCCCCCGAGCACGTGTCCGCCGCCACTTGAAGGCGGACGTGGACCGCTGCTACCGTCGTGGGCGGCCCTCAGGGGCCACCCCATGCGCACGCGATAGCCCTCAGCCGCCCCCGAACGCCTGCCGACTGCTCGTCGGCCGCGGCGGCTGCTCGCTGTCCAGCCACGACCTCACCCGAGGCCCGCATGTCTTCCACCTTGATCGACGCCAGCGGCGTCGTTCGTCGCCGAGGCGACCGCACCATCATTCCCAAGCTCGACCTCCGGGTTACCTTCGGCGACCGCGTCGGGCTGCTCGGCGACAACGGCGCCGGTAAGTCGACGCTGTTGGCCCTGCTTGCTGGCCGCGACACCCCAGACTCCGGCACGATCCGCCGGACGGGGACGACCGCCTACGTGCCGCAGCTCGCCCGCAGCAGCGATGAGGTGCGCCCCGTTCGCGAACTCGCCCGCGAGGCGCTCGGCGTGGCCCATGCCACCCGCGCCCTCGAGCAGGCCGAAGCGGCGCTCGCCAGCGGCGTCGATCCTTCCGCGGGGATCGCGCAGCACGCCGCCGCCCTGGAGTACTGGCTGTCGGTCGGCGGGCCGACGGCCGACGCCGACCTCGACCGCGGCGCCGAAGCCATCGGGTTTCCCACGGCGCTGCTCGACCGGCCTCGGTCGACGCTGTCGTCTGGCCAAGGTGCCCGCGCCGGGTTGCTCGCCGTTGCTGCCAGGCCCGTCGACACGCTGCTGCTCGACGAGCCGACCAACCATCTCGACGCCGCGGGACGCGAGGTCCTGGGCGAACTTCTCGAACGCCACCGCGGCGCCCTGATCGTCGCCTCGCACGACCGCGGTTTGCTGGCACAGATTGCCGAGCGGGTCGTCGAGCTCGACCCGCGCGGCGGACCGCCCGCGTTCTACGGCGGCGGCTGGGAGGCCTACGAGCGCGAGCGGGCGGCGACCGCGCGCCACGCGCAGCACGGCTACGACGAGGCCGTGGCCCGTAAGGCCGAACTGGAGGCCGCCGAACGGGAGATCCGGCGACGGGCCGCGGCTACGCGCGCACGCGTTGGCGCGACGCGCCGCGACAACGACAAGCACGCTCGCGAATTCTTCAGCGCCCGTGCCGACGGCGTGGCGGCTCGAGGACGAACGGTCGGAGCGCGCGCGAATCGTGTCGAGATCCCGGACCGCCCGTGGCAGGACGCACCGATCGCCCTGGAACTGACGCCGGAGGAGCAGCGCGCCGCGTTCGTCGTGGCGCTCGACGGCGCCGTCCTTCGGCGAGGTGATTGGTTGCTTGCGCCGCTGGACCTCGCCATCGCCGCGGGCGACCGCGTGGTGCTGCGAGGCGCCAACGGCAGCGGCAAATCGACGCTGCTCCAAGCGCTCGCAGGGACGCTGCCGCTGGCGGGCGGGCAGCGGCGCCAGGGGACGGGCGCGGTCGTCACCGTGCTCGGCGCAGTCGAGCGGGCACTCCGATCGCACGAGACGACCGCCGACGTCGTGCGGCAGCTGGCGCAGCTCACCCCAACCGACGCGCGCACGCGGCTGGCATTGGCCGGGCTCACCGCCGAGCGGGCATCACGCCCGGCCAGCACGCTGTCGCCAGGTGAACGGACGCGCAGAGCTGGCCGTGGTCGCCGCACGACGAACGACCTGCCTGCTCCTCGACGAGCCAAGCAACCACCTGGACCTTCGCTCCTTGGAGGCGCTTGAGGCTGCACTCGACGGCTGGGCCGGCGCCGTGGTGCTCGCAACCCACGACGAGCGGCTGGCCGACCGGCTACGTCCTACCCGCGAGTTCGTGCTGCCGACCAGCACCGAGTTGCGGGCGGGCGCGTCCAGATGACCGGCCTCTGGTTTGACCGTAGCCTCGGCGCGCGCCATCGTTGTGGACGCGGCGCCCCGATCCCACGGTCGGTCCAGCTGCGTCACGCATGCCCGCGCGAACCATTCACACCGAGCGCCTCGACCTGCTCCCGTGGGCGCCGGCGCACGCGCAGGCCCTGGCCCGACTCGCGCAGACGCCGGGGCTCGTGCCGTCGATTGCGCGCGACCCACACTGGGACCCCGCCCACCCTGAGGTCCTCTCGGCGGAGATCCTCCACCACTGGAAAGCGCACGGCTTTGGGTGGCGGGCGATCTCTGAGCGGGCGGTTGGCGAGACGATCGGGTTCGTCGGCGTCAGCTACCTGGGTCGCAACGCGCTTGGCCTGGACCCGAGCGACTTCGAGCTGGGCTGCTGGGTCCACCCCGCGCACTGGCGCCGTGGCCTGGCCGCGGAGGCCAGCGACGCGGTGATCGACCAGGCGTTCGGCGAGCTCGGCGCTACCACCGTGATGGGCTGCGCCCCAGCCGACCACCGAGCCTCGATCGACGGCGCGTTCGCCTTGGGCCTGCGTGAGGAGCGGCGCCTGAGCGTCGACGTGGGCCCGGATGTGATCGTCATGCGCGTCACCGCCGAGGCGTGGGCCGCGGCCCACGCAGTCCCCACCCGGCGCTGACGCCCTTCCCGGCCGCCGCCGCGCTTACGCCTGGAGCGCTTTGGCAAGCACGTCACGCAGCGATGCCGGCGGCCGGCCCGTGAGGTCGGCGACGTCGGTGGAGACCTTGCTGAGGAACCCGCCGCGGGTCGCCTCACCGAACGACGACATCACGTCGGCCACGTCCTGCGGGACGCCAGAGTCCAGCAGGTGGTCGAAGTACGCGTCGTCGGAGAGTTCGACGAGTTCGATGTCGGTGCCCGTCACCTCGGTGATCAGCCCGGCCAGCTCGGCCTGCGTGACGGCCTGCGGCCCCGTGATGTCGTAGGCCTCCTTCTCGTGGCCGTCGGTGGAGAGCACCGCGGCGGCAGCGCGGGCGCAGTCGTGGCGGCTGACGTAGGCGGTGCCACCGTCGCCGGCGTTCGTCACGAGGCGCCCCTGGCGCAGGGCGGCCTCAGCGGCGAGCACTGCGCCCTCGGCGTACACGTTGTTGCGCAGGAACGTCCAGTCCATCCCACTCTCGCGCAGCGCCGACTCGGTGCCGGCGTGATCGGGGATGACGAACGAGGGGTTGTCGGAGCTGGGCTGCGCCATCGACGTGTAGACCACGTGCTCGACGCCGGCCGTCTTGGCGATCGCGACGGCTTGGCGCTGCCATTCCAGGCGCTTGGGCCCAGCGTCGGCGCTGATGAGCAGCATCCGCTCAACCCCCTGCAGGTCGGCCTTGAGGCCCGTCGGGTTCTTGAAGTTCGCCTTGCGCACGTCGACCCCGCGCTTGGCCAGGTCCTTGAGGTCGTCCGGCGTGCGGGTCAGGAGAAGGAGGTCGGCGGGCGCCATCTGATTGAGCAGGAGCTCGGCGACGCGCCGCCCGAGTCCACCAGAGGCACCAGTGATCGCGACGGTCATCGGCGGGCGGTGCACGGGGCGGGCATGTGCAGCACGCTAACGACGCGCCGCCACGCATGCCCGCCCCGGCCAGCCCAGAGGCCTATGCGTGGACGGCCGTCAGCTCATCCTTGGCGGCCACGAGGGTGTCGAGCAGCGGCGTGGCCGGCGTGCCGGTGAGGCGCTCGACGATGTCGCTGGCCTCGTCGAGCCAGCCCTCGCGCGCCGCGGCGCCGAACGACACCAGGACGCCGGCGACCTCCTCGGGGAGCCCGGCGCCGACGAGGCCCGCCGTGAGCCCGGCATCGTCGACGGCGACCACCTCAACCGGGCGTCCCGTCGCCTGCGTCAGCAGCTCGGCGAAACGGCGGCGCGTGATCGCCTCCGCGCCGCCGAGTTCGTAGACCTGACCCTCGTGACTGGAGCCGCCAGCGAGAACCGCGGCGGCGACGCGAGCGAGATCGACTCGACTGACCCAGGCCACGGCGCCGTCCGGCGCGTTGGTGAACAGCTGCCCGGAGGCCACGGCCGGGGCACCCTCGGCGATCTGGAACTCGCTGTAGAGGTTGTTGCGCAGGATCGTCCAGGCCAAGCCACTGGCCTGGAGGGCCTCCTCGGTGCCGCGGTGGTCGGCGACGACGACCGCCGGGTTCTCCGCCGACGGCCTCGGCGCGGAGGTGTAGACCACATGGGTGACGCCGGCGTCCTTGGCGGCGGCAATCGCCGTCTGCTGCTGCGCCAAACGCGAGCCGATGGCATCCGTGCTGATCAGCAGGAAGCGGTCGACGCCCTGCAGCGCCGCGGTCAGGCCCTCTGCGTCGTTGAAGTCAGCGGCGCGAATGACGGCTCCGCGCTCGGCGAGATCGGCGAGCTTCTCGGGCGAGCGCGTGAGCAGCACGACGGAGGCCGGGTCGACCTGCCCCAGGAGCGCCTCGGCGGTGAGGCGACCGAGGTGGCCGGAGGCTCCAGAGATGGCGATGGTGGTCATGGCGGGGTCCTAGATCTATTCGTAGTCGGGGTGACTACGAATAAACGTAGCAGCATTGATTACGAATACGACGAAGCGCGATAGACTGGGCTCGTGGCCGGCCCCACCAACACCCAATTCGCCGTCGCGATCCACGTGCTGACGCTGCTCGGCGGGAGCGAGGCCACGCCCGTGAGCTCCGACGTGATGACCGAGAGCGTCGCCGCCAACCCCGTCTACCTCCGACGGGTCCTTGGCCGCCTCCGCGAAGCCGGGCTCGTCGGCTCGCGACCTGGGCCTCGCGGTGGCTGGCAGCTCCAACGCCCGCCGAGCGAGATCACCTTGGGCGACGCCTGGCGCGCGGTGCAAGACGGTGCGCCGATCTTCGGCCTGCACGCCGTGCAGCCGGGCTGCCCGGTCGGAGCAAGCATCACCGAGACGCTCGGCGGAATCGATCGGCAGCTCACCGCCTCGGTCGAGGCGCAGCTCGACGGCATCACGGTCGCCTCCGTGATGCCCGATCTGTCGACGTTCAGCGCCGAGGAGCTCGTGCTCCCCGGCGCCAAGTCATAAGACGCAGACGCGCCTAGGCGGCGTCGACCGTCGCCACGGCGTTGCGGATGATCTGCTTGCCGTCCTGCTCGGCAACGGTGTCGATCGTGGCGACGCCGCCCTCGACCTCGCGGACCGTGCCGGAGACGGTGATCTCCTTCTCCGGGAAGCCCATGCCGCGGAACTGCACGGAGAGCGACTTGACCTTCTCCGGGCCGCCAGCGTTCTCCTGAACGGCGCGAGCGACCTGCGCCATCGACCAGAGGCCGTGGAGGATCGTGCTCGGGAGCCCGACCATCGTCGCGTAGTCCTTGTCGGTGTGGATCGGGTTGAAATCGCCCGAGGCCCCGGCGTAGCGGATCGGCAGGAACCGGTCCGGCGTGACCTTCAGCTCGTTGATCTCCTGGCCAGCTTCAAAGCTCATACTCAGACTCCCCGGACCAGGAAGGTCCACTCACCGGTGACGACCGTCTCGCCAGCTTCGTCCTTCGAGATGGTCTCGTAGACGTAGAAGCCCTTGCCGTCCTTCTCGTAGATGTCCTTGACCGACACGTGCGTGGTGATCTCCTCGCCAGCGACGATCGGGCGCTCCCACGTGAACGACTGGCCGCCGTGCACCATCAGCGCGAAGTTCATGCCGACCTCGGGGTCGAACAGCGTCGGGGTCATCGTCTGAGAGATGAACACGACGGCGAACATCGGCGGCGCGACGACGTCCGCGTAACCGGCGGCGCGAGCGGCGGCCGGATCGAGGTGGACCGGGTTGGTCTCGCCGACAGCTGCGGCGTACTCCTTGACCTTCTCGCGACCCACGGCATAGGTGCCGGGCGCGAAGGTCTTCCCGATTGCAGAAGTGTTGACAGGCATGGCGCGGGCAACCCTACCGGTGCGTAGCTAGGTACGGCGTGGCCGCCCCGCGATCAGCCGGCCGAGAGCGCGCAGCCGGGTGCGGCGGCGATGAATTCACGAAACGGGCAAGGCAGTTCGGTAGGAATCGCCCCCTGCCGTGTTGAAGGGCGCGTGATCTCCACTTCGGCCTCCACCAGGACGGACGTTCCGTCCGCGTGCACCAGTGCGTCCTGGCGCATGACCGCCGAGCCACTGAGTACGATCGCGTGCTCGATGCGTCGCCCCGCCTCAAGCACGGTGGCGCGCGCGCTCGCGATCCCGCTCGCCCTGCTCTCACTCGGCAGCCTGCCGGTCGCCGCGCACGCCCAGACCGTTGCTCCGACCACGCCTGCTGCTACGCCAGCCAGCAGCCTCGACGCCACCCCGGATCCGTGGAAGCTCGGCGACGACATCGGGTTGCGCGTCGACGGGCGCTGGAATGCCGCGCGGGGCGTCTACGTGAACGAGCGTGGATTCCCGGACACGCGCCTCAACACCCTGCTGCTGCAGCTCCACAGCATGGCGGCGCTGGCCGGTCACAACGGGACTATTCGCCACGACGACCGCATCGAGCCGATGGTTCGCGTGCTCACGCAGCCGCCCGTCCTGGTTCTGCGCAATCTGCGTCCGCGACAGATCGGGCACTTCCCGCACGCGCCCGCGTGGACGCCTGCAATCGGCGAAGACCCAGAGCAGGCAGTCCTGCATCCGTCGATCGACACGAGCGTCGTCCGCGCGCTCACGGCCGCCTGGCGTGCCCGGACGGTGATCAACATGGATCCAGCCGTCTCCGATCGCATCGCCCAGGTGATGGTCGAGCTCGCGCAGTCGCCCTTCTACCGCGCCCCCTCGCGGGCGCTGAACCAGATCAACTGGCACGCCGAGGTGTACTCCGCGGCGCTCGAAGTGGCTGGCTACACCGCCGTGCTGAAGGACTACCGCGAGCAGCTGATGTGGTTCGCCGACTACGCCCAGCGCGACGCCTATCCCGGCGGCTCGCCGAACCTCACGTCCGGCGGCGGCTTCCGCTACCTGCCGAACCGCAAGAAGAGCGCCCAGCTCAACCAGGTCGAGACGACCGAGTACGGCAACCTCGCCCTCAGTGCCCTGGGCATGTACCAGGCGGCGATCCGCGCCGGCATGCCTCCACTGCCCCAGGCCGAGCTGGCGACGCTCCAGGAATGGTCGCGCCACATGCTGCTCGGCTCATGGACGCACGCCGGCTACCCAAACTGGGACACCGGCCTCGGGACCAAGCGGCGCCACCTGCGCCAGTACTGGGCGTGGTCGCTCGACGGCCTCATGACGGCCTCGGGCCCGGACGCCCTCCTGGGCTACCCCAAGCAGCGGGCTTATGCCCGCTCGATCGCCCAGCACGGCATCGCCCTCTACCTCGCCACGGCGTGGACTCCGGAGATGAGCCAGGTCGGCGGCCCGCTCCCGACGAAGACCAGCTTTGACGCTCCGAACGGCTTCACCACCGGCAGCGGCAACGAACTGATCGGGCCGCTGCGGTTCGCGGTGCTCGACGCCTCACTCGACGGCCGCTTCCAAGACGTCGGCCCGGACCTGCCCCCGAACTGGATGGCGCACGATCAGGAGACCGGCCGCTTCGCCTTCAGCACGCCGGTCTATAACGGCGCGGTCCTCCCCACGCGTGCTGGCCAGTCGCAGGGCGGGATCGAGCCCGTCCGCCTGTTCGACGCGGAGATGCACCCGCTCACCGCCCTCGGCGGTCGCGGCACCGGGAGCCTTGGCCTCTCACTGGTTCAGGACGGCGTCGTGCGCCTCGACACCGAACCGGCGTCTCCCACCCGCCAAAGCACCCGCGACGTTCGTCTGGTGGGCAAGCCGGAGGACACGTCGTCGTCGTTCGGGTCATCGATGGAGGTCACCGCGAATGCCTCATCGACGACGGGCAGGATCGAGCTACGCCACCGCCTGACGACCAACGGCATCGACACGACCTACCGCCTGGTGCGCATCGCCAAGCGCACGCAGATCGCGGTGCGCGTACCGGTGTGGGGGCAGACCAGCAAGCTCGAGATCATCGGCGGCGCCGTGCAAAAGGGCGGCCGGTGGGTGCGGACCAGCACCCCGCTCACCATGCGAGGCACGACCCCCGAGGGCGGCAGCTTCACCGCCCAGCTTGGCGGCATCCCCAAGGGCGCCCGCATCGGCGTCGTCACCGTCCGCCCCGACGGTTTCCGGCCCCGCGGCGCACGCCAGCTGGTCGTCACCTTCGCCGCCCCGAAGAGCGGTAAAGCGAAGCTCACCCGCTCCATCGACGTCGCGCGGCCCAAATGACCCGTCGCCACCTCCGCGCTGCGCCTCGCCGCGCGGCGCTGGTCGGCGTGCTTCTGGGCGCGCTGGCTGTCTCGGCGCCGGCGGGCGCCCAGGTCACGCAGCCCGGCGTCGTCCCGCGGTCGGCCGACGAGCTGGCCCCAGCCGTCCGCGCGCAAGCGACCCCCGACCCGGTGGCGACGCCGACGACCAACGATCCGTGGTCGCTGCCCGACCGCCTGGTCGAGCGCCTCGACGAGCAGTGGCAGAAGAATCGCCAGGTCTACACCGACCGCGGCAGCGTGTCGATCCGCGCGAACGCAATGCTGCTCGAGCTCCACGCCCTCGCCGCGCTCGCCGGCCATTCGGGTGCGTCACGCCGCGACGATCGCCTGCCCGGGCTGGTGCGGCTGTTCACCACTGCCCCGGTCTACGTGACGTCAACGAAGACCAAGCGCACGACCGCCAGCTTCCCGCATACGCCCGCCTGGGAGAGCGTCTACCGCGCCGACTCCGAGCGAGCCCCGCTGCACCCGTCTGCCGACGCCATCATCGCTCGTGCGCTCGCGACGGCCTGGCGAGCCCGGGACGTCGCGGCACTTCCCTTGGAGGACAGCCAGCGGATCCAGATGGCGGTCGGCGGCGTGGCACGCGGCAAGTGGTACCGCGCGCCGACGCGCGCGGAAAACCAGATCAACTGGAATGCCGACGTCTACCAAGCCAACCTCGAAGTCAACGGCGACCGCATGCAGCTCCCGGACTACCGGGCACACCTGAAGTGGTTCATCGACCACGCCGACCGCAAGGCCTACAAGGGCGGCAGCAGCAACCTCTCCCGAGGCGACGGCTTCCGGTACCTGCCCCAGCACAACGGCGGCAGCGCGAACAAGGTCGACACCGTCGAGTACGCCAACCTCGTCCACTCGGCACTCGGCTTCTACGCGACCGCGGTACGCGCTGGAATGCGCCCGCTCAATGGGAGGCAGATCGCCGGGCTCCGCGCCTGGTCGCGGCACATCCTCTTTGGCACGTGGGCCCACTCGGGCTACTTGAACTGGGACAGCGGCCTGGGCACCTCGCGTCGGCACATCCTGCAGTACTGGGGCTTCTCCCTCGACTCGCTGATCCGTTCATCCGGCCCAGGTGCCCTGCTTGGCACCGCGAAGCAGCGTGCGTTCGTGCGCTACGTCGCCCAGCAAGGCCTCGACCTGTTCCGCCGGATCGGCTGGGACGGCACCGGCCCGCTGCCAGGCGCAACCGCGTTCGACGCGCCGAACGGCTTCCCCGCCGGAACCAGAAGCCCACTGATCGCTCCGCTGCGCTTCGCCGTGATCGCGGCCTCGCTCGACGTGCGCCTGCCAGGAACGACGGCGCGGGCGATGGGCAACACCTACGCCCACGACAGCGAGTTCGGCCGGCTGGTGGTCTCCACGCCGTCATACAACCTGGGCGTGATCAAGCCCGTCGCCCAGGGTGAGGGTGGCCTGGAGCCGTCGCGCCTCTTTGATTCCACCCAGCGGCCGCTGACGGTCCTCGGCGCCGGCGGCTTCGGCGGCCCCTCCCCTGGACTGCGACTCCAGCGCGGCGGGTCAACGGTGCTCGACGACCAGCCCGGCACCCAGGCTGGCGGCCGCGTGCCGGGGATGTCGGTCGCAGGAAACCGTCGCAATCGCGCGGGCACGTTCAAGACGCTGACGGCCGGTGGGACCATGCGCTCCCGCAAAGCGTCGATCGCGGTCCGCCACACATTTGCCCGCACGGCATTTGAGACGAACTACCGCGTGCGCCGCGGCGCAGCCACCAGCGTGACCCTGCGGATGCCCGTCTGGGGCGCTGGGAGCACGATCGAGATGCTGCGCGGGGCCGAGGTCAACGGCAAGCGGATCACTCGCAAATCTGGGGCGCTGCTCATGCGCGGGACCACCATCGACGGCGGTGTGATGCTCGTCTCGTTCCGTGGCGTGCCGGCCAAGGCGACCATCGTCGTGGTGCGTCACGGCAAGAGTGCGCGTGCCCCACAGGGTGCTCGCGAGCTGCGGATCCGCTTCCGGGCCTCAGCCTCGATGGGAATCAAGCGCCGCGTCGCGGTCGTCGCCGCCGCTCCGCAGCGCTGACGCGCCGACCGGTCGCTGAGCGGCCTGCGAAAACGTCCCCCTGCAGGGAATTCTCCTGTGAACGTGCTGTGACCGGTCACACGCGGTTCACCTGACAGTCCTCAGGCGGTGCGACGGTCACCCGGTGGCATTCGATGACCTGCCTGACCCGTCGCCGGCGGCGCCGCCTGCACTCAGCGCGCCGACGCTGGACTCCGGCCCCAAGCCACCGCCAGCTCCGCTCGTTCTCCCCGAGGGAGACAGTCGGCGCGCGATTCACCGGCGCCGCAAGAGCGACCGCCATCCCCAGCTCCGATCGCCGTTCGTGGTCGCACACCGCGGGGCCAGCGGCGTGTTGCCCGAGCACACCCTCCCCGCGTTTGCGAGAGCGATCGCCCTCGGCGCCGATGCCGTGGAGGTCGACGTCGTCGCCACCGCCGACGGCCGGCTCGTTGCCCGCCACGAGCCTGAGCTCGCCGACACCACCGATGCGTCGGTCCGTGAGGACCTGCTCCAGATTGCGCGAGCCCGAGGCGCACAGGTCGAGCATGCCGGCGCACTGTGCACCCACGATTTGCCACTGCGGGAGGTCACGCGACTGAAGGCCAGGCAGCGCAGCTCAGCGCGCCCGTTGACGCACGACGACCTCTTCATGGTGCCGACGTTCGCGCAGGTCGTCGGGCTCGTTCGGCGATCCCGCACGCGCGCCGGGCGGGTACCGGCCCTGCATGTGGAGCTCAAGTCGACCGATCTCCATGCCCGGCTCGGACTGCCGCTCGAACGCGAGGTGATCCGTGATCTGGCCTCGCACGGGTGGAACCGCGCCGATGCCCCGGTCCTCGTGCAGAGCTTCGAAGCCGACAGCCTGCTGCTCGTGGCCGGACGCAGCACCGTGCCGCTCCTACAACTCGCGCGCCTCGATGACGAGGGGCTCGCGCGGACGACCGACCGCGGCCTTGAAGCGATCGCGACCTACGCCGTCGGCATTGGCGTCTCCCGTGAGCTTTTGCGAGAGGCCGGCGAGGAGCTGATCGAGCGCGCGCACCGCCGTGGGCTCGTCGTCCACGTGTTTACGTTCGCTGACGACGACCCGTTCGACCTCGACCCCGAGGCGTCGTACCGCAGCGCACTCGACGTTGGTGTCGACGCCCTCATCTCCGACTTCCCAGACGCAGCGGCACGCGCCCGCGATCGCTGGGAAGCGGAGCAGGAGGGCGCCGCGCGCTAGCTCGCCGGAGGAGCGGAGGCCGACGCCGCCGCGTCGAGGCGAAGGCGCGTCTCGTGCTCCTGCGCCATGCTGCGCAGCGCGATGAACGCCGAGCCGAAGACCACGGCACCGACGGCGATCGCCTCCACGGCCGCTGACCGGTCGGTGACCGGATCGAGCGAGTCGATCTCGATCTCCGCGAGTTCGTAGGCCATTCGAGCGTGCTCGGTAAAGACCAGCGGGTCGTGGGCGATTCCGAGCGCGCGCAGCGCGTGGAGCGCATCGGCGAGATTGGCGCGCGCCGGAGCGCCCGCGTCGACGTCGAGGCCGAGCCAGGAGACGAACGTGTTCGTCGCCGCCAGCGACTGCTCCCAGTCGTCTGCGTCGAGCCCCTCACGGCTGCGGCCAGCATTGCCCGTCCGCCCGCGATCGATCGAGTAGCTCACGAGCTGCGCCAGCTCTCCCGGCAGATCGCCGCCACCGTCGAGCACCGCCACGACCTCACGGATCTGGGCGATCGAGAGCCCGCCGACCTCGGCCAGCACCCGCACCACGCGCAGGCGACGCAGATGAGCAGCCCCATAGAGCGCCTGCGTTTTGGCGGTCGGCTGGCCGACCGGAATGAGGCCTTCACGCAAGTAGAACTTGATCGTCCCAACGGCCACGCCGCTGCGGCGACTCAGTTCGCCAATCCGAAATGGACCCTGATCGTCGTCCTGCTGGCTGCCCTTCGTGAAGGGGTTGAAGAGTTCGCGGTCCGCTGGCGTGACGGGCGGAAACTGCGGGCGGGACACGGCCATCTGCCGCGGAGTGTAGCCCGCGCTGGAGAGTCAAACTTTCCAATCACGGGGGCTGGCGCCTGGGCGCTGGCTGGCGTAGGCGTGCGACCCAGGTTCTACCCTGGCTCCATGAGCCTGCAGACGCCGACCGAGTGCAAGGGGTGGTGGTCGCCATACGGCGCGTGACGCACCGACGTGCCGCGGCCCTGGCCATCCCCTCGTTGGTCGCCCTCGCGGTCGGGCTGTCGGCTGGGCGAGCCGCGGAGGTGGAGCGTCCGTCGGCGCGCTGGCAGACGTCGATCGCCACCACAGGGCCGACGACTCCGGCCGACCCCACGCTCGCCGAATGGGTGCCCGACGTCGACTCCGCCAAGGGCTTCGCGTTGACCCGCCAGGGCCGGGTGCGGTTTGCGGTCTACGACGAGACGACCGGCCGGCGATGGGGCTTTCGAGAGACCGAGCAGGTGCACTGCGCCAGCCTGCTCAAGACGCTGCTCATGGCCACGTATCTGCGCCAGTCGTCGGTCCGTGACCGTGCGCTGACGGAAAAGGATCGCGCGCTGCTTCGGCCAATGATTCGGGAGTCCGCCAACGGGCCGGCCAGCAAACTCGTCGTTCGCCTGGGCAGCGACGCGATTCGGCGCACCGCGAAGGGCGCTGGCATGGGTGCGGTAGACGTCACCCTGCACTGGGGCCAGACGCCGACGAGCGCCCGCCAGCAGGTAGCGCTGTTCTCAAGCCTGCCCCGGCTCATCCCAAGGCGTCACCGTGAGTACGCGATGCAGCTGCTCGAGACGATCGTGCCGTCGCAGCGCTGGGGCGTCGCCCAGGCGGCTCTCCCGGCTGGCTGGACGATCGCGTTCAAAGGCGGTTGGGGCTCGGGCTCCGGCGCGGTCGACCACCAAACTGCGCTCCTTACGAGTGGCGAGCGGCGGCTCGTGCTGTCGATCACGACGACGACCAACCCCAGCCACAAGGTCGGCAAAGCGACGCTGAAGGGCGTGGCGACGCGGCTGCTGCGCGGCCTGCCTGAGTAACGCCGGGGGTCCGCCCGACTGCGCGACCGCTCAGATGATCGTTCGAACCGCTCCACCGTCGACCGACCAGACTGCGCCAACCACGTTTGAGGCACGCGGCGAGCAGAGGAAGACCACGACATCGGCGACCTCGCCAGCGGTCGCCACGCGGCCAAGCGGCAGGCCCGCCCCCATCGCGGCGATCGCTTCCTCCGCAGTGCCGCCCTTGCGCGCAGCGACCTGGTCGCCCATCCCGCCAGGTTCCACCCAGAGTTCCGTGGCTGCTGGCCCGGGCGCGACCGCGTTCACGAGGACGCCGCGCGGCGCCCAGTGCTCGGCAAACGCCCGGCTGAGCGCGAGCTGCCCGCTCTTGGCGACGCCGTAGGCGGGATTCTGGCCAGACGGGCGCCGGCCTGAGCTGGAGGTCACGTTCACGATCCGGCCGAACCCGGCGCCCGCCATCGCCGGTGCAGCGGCCCGCATCAGGCGCATCGGGGCGTGGACGTGCTGCTCCCACTGACTGGCCCAGTCGGCGTCCGTGAGTTCGTCCATCGGCGTCACGTTCGTGCCACCGGCGTTGTTGACGAGCACGTCAACGCCGCCGAATCGCGTTTGGCAGGCCTCGACGATCTGTTCGGCGGCGCCGTCAGCGGTCACGTCGAGCGCGAGGGTGGCGACCTCGGTGCCCGCCGGAAGACGCTCGGCGGCGGCCGTCAGGGCCTCGGCCCCGCGCGCCACCAGCAACAGACGCGCGCCCTCCTCGGCGAGCCGCTCGGCGACCGCAAAACCGAAGCCGCGCGACCCTCCCGTCACGATGCACGCCCGGCCAGTCAGCTGCAGGTCCATGGAGAAGATCCTGCCAGGCGGGGCCGCGTCACGAATCGTTGACGGGTCGTTGCCACGAGAGTCACATCGCCGGAGCGCGAGCGCGTCAGAGTCGCGGCCGTCACCAGCCCGAGGTCTCCCCTTGTCTACGCTCTCCCGCCCCTCCAAGCTGTTCGCGCTGGCCGCGACGCTCGGCGCCGTCGCCAGCGCGCCGGCCCTTGCCTCCGCCGCTCCTGCGACCGCCGCTGCCCCGCCGAAGGCCAAGGCCGCAGCGTGGCCCTTCCCCACGCTGAAGGCCGCAGGCAAGCCGCTCGTCGTCGGCCACCGCGGCGCAGCGGGCTACCTGCCCGATCACACGCTCGCCGGATACAGCCTGGCGATCGCGCAGGGCGCCGACTACATCGAGCCGGATCTCGAGTCGACGAAGGACGGCGTGCTGATCGCCCGCCACGAGCCGAACATCATCGACACGACCGACGTCGCGTCGCACCCGGAGTTCGCGAGCCGCAAGAAGACCGTCATGCTCGACGGCGCGCCGACCACCGGCTTCTTCGTCTCCGACTTCACCCTGGCCGAGATCAAGACGCTGCGCGCGATCCAGCCGTTGGCCGATCGCCCGCAGCAGTACAACGGGCGGTTCGCGATCCCGACGTTCCAGGAGGTCATCGATCTCGCCAAGCGCCGCTCACGCAGCACGGGCCGCACGATCGGCGTGTTCCCTGAGACCAAGCATCCGACATTCCACAAGAGCCTGGGGCTGGCGCTGGAGCCGAAGGTCGTCGCAGTGCTGAAGCGCAGCGGCTGGAACACCCGGAGCGCCCCGGTGATCCTCCAGAGCTTTGAGCCCGGAAGCCTCAAGACGCTCAAGTCGCTCTCGCCGGTGAAGCGCGTGCAGCTGATCGACGCCGACGACGTCGCCGCCGACGGCACCATCACCTTCGCGGCACCCTATGACCGCCCGTACGATTGGACCACCTCCGGCGACGCGACCTTGCTTGGCCGCACCTTCGGGTTCATGACGACCAACGCTGGTCTCAATGAGATCAAGACCTATGCCGACGGCATCGGACCTTGGAAGCGCTACATCGTCAGCACCGTCGCCGACCCCGCGCTGAGCGGTCCCGGTGAGTCCTCGCGCCGCCTGGCGCCGCCGACCGATCTCGTCGCCCGCGCGCACTCCCGCGGCCTGACGGTGATCCCGTTCACGTTCCGCAATGAGCCGAGGCGTCTGGCGGCCGACTACGGCACGAGCCCGCAGGAGGAGTACCGCCAGTTCTACGAGCTCGGCGTCGACGGCGTGTTTAGCGACTTCCCAGACACGGCCGTTACGGCGCGCACGCTGCTGAGCATCAACACACTCGCCGCGCGCTAACCCCCGGCGGGCGGCTCCGCGCCCGCCTTACTCGCTGCTGAGCTCGTCGGTGATCTCGCCGACGAGCTCCTCGAGCACGTCCTCCAGCGCGACCAGGCCGAGGACCTCGCCCGCGCCGTCCGTCACCGTGGCCAGGTGGGCCCCGGTCCGCTGGAGGGTGGCAAGCACGTCGCGGAGGGAGTCCCCAGCCTGCACGCTCGGCAGGGGGCGCACCAGATCGGAGGAGGTCGGTTCGTCGAGGAGTTCCGGGTCGGTGACCAGCGCATCCTTGAGGTGCAGGTAACCGCAGAGCATGCCGTCGTGGTCCTCGACCGGGAATCGCGAGAAGCCCGTTCGGCCGACGGCCTGCTCGAGCGCGCGAGGCGTCACGTGGACCGGCAGCGTGACGACCTCCGCCATCGGCAGGAGCACCGTCCGAACGAGGCGGCCCTCGAACTCCAGGGCGCCCGTGAGGAGCTGCTCCTCGCCGAGGTCGAGCAGCCCCTCGCGGCGAGACTCCGCCACCAACCCGGCGACCTCATCGCGGGTAAAGGCGCTGGTGACCTCATCGCGCGCATCGATCCCCATCAGCTTGAGGATGGAGTTTGCAATGGCGTTGACGCCGGCAATGAACGGCCGCAGCACGCGGACCACCCAGACCAACGGTGGGCCGAGGATCAGCGCCGCGCGCTCCGGGCGAGCGAGTGCGATGTTCTTCGGGACCATCTCGCCGATGACGACGTGCAGCGACACGACGATCGACAGGGCGACCGCGAAGGCGACGGGGTGCAGGAGAGATTCGGGCATACCCAGCGACTCAAACGGACCCTCCAGCAGATGCGCAACGGCCGGCTCGCCGAGCGAGCCAAGGCCAAGCGAGCAGATCGTGATGCCGAGCTGCGCGCCGGCCATCATCAGCGACACATTCTCCATCGCCTTGAGCGTGATCCGAGCCGACCACGACCCGCCGACAGCGATCGGTTCGATCGCCGAGCGGCGCGCGGAGATCAGCGCAAACTCCGCGCCGACGAAGAACGCGTTGGCCAGCAGGAGGCCGATCGAGATCATGACGAGGGTTAGATCGCTCATCGACCGCCGTCCTCGTCGTCGCTGTCGTCGGTGCCCGGGAGGTCTTCGAGTGAGACATGCACGCGATCGACTCGCAACCCGTGCATCTGCGTTGCGGTGAGCGTGACCTGCACGTTTGGCGCTTCGAAGCGCTCAACGACAAGTCGGACCTCATCGCCCTCTTCAGGGATGTGATGCAGATGCAGCGTGAGCAGACCGGCGAGCGTCTCGTATTCCTCGTCTTCCGGCAGCGGTACACCGAGAATCTCCGAGGCCTCGTCCGGGCGGAGCAGACCAGACAGGTCCCAGGTGCCGTCGGGTTCCTGACGAGCCGAAGCGTCCGCGTTGTCATGCTCGTCGACCACATCGCCGACGAGTTCCTCAATGAGGTCCTCCATCGTCACCACGCCGTCGACGCCGCCGAACTCGTCGACGACGACCGCGATCTGAAGGCGACCCTCCCGAAGCATCTCCAGGAGCGTGTCGAGTTCGAGGGTCGACGGCACGACGACCGGGTCGACCATCAGGTCGCTGACCGTCACGCGGTCGCGGTCCTCAGGGTCGACGTCGACCACGTGCTTGACGTGCACAATGCCGACGACTTGGTCGGCGCCTTCCGGCACGACCGGGAAGCGTGAGTGGCCCGTCTCGTTGGCGAGCTCGTAGACCGCCCGCGCGGACTCCCACGGCTCGATGAGCTGCATCCGCACGCGCGGCGTCATCACGTCGTCGGCGCGGCGATCGCCAAATGCGAGCGACCGTGCGAGCAAGGTGGCGGTGCCCTCCGCCAGGGTGCCCTGCGCCGCGGACCGGTTCACCAGCGACGCGAGTTCTTGGGGCGAACGAGCGGACGCGAGTTCCTCTTGCGCTTCAAGCCCGAAGCGACCCAGGATCCAGTTGGCGGTGCCATTGAAGGCCCGGATAGGCCAGGCCATCGCACGGGTGAAGCCACGCTGAAACCCCTGCACCGCGCGGATCGTCTCGATCGGTTTGGTGATCGCCAAGTTCTTGGGGATCAGCTCGCCGAAGACCATCGTGAGCGTCGTCGCGAGCGTCAGCGCGATCGCAACCGCGACGCCCTCGGCCATGCTCTGGCTTAGTCCCGCGTCCGTCAGCGGACCGTCGATCAACGCTGCAATGGATGGCTCCGCGAGGAAGCCGATGGCCAGGTTCGTGACCGTGATGCCGACCTGCGCCCCGGAGAGCTGGGTCGACAGCGTCTTCAGCGCCTGGAGGCCACCCGCGGCGCCCTTGTCGCCGGCCTCAGCGGCCCGCTCCAGCGAGGGGCGGTCGACGGTGACGAGCGCGAACTCGGCAGCGACAAACGCGCCGCACGCTGCGACGAGCAACAGCCCAACGCCGATGAGAATCCACTCCATCAGCGCTCACCCGGCTCCGGCCGCAGACCGAGGCCGGTGGCCCGTTGCGGAGGTTCGTCGTCCTGCATGGCGGCGAGCATCAAGTGCGTGCACTGTAGCGAGCCTGCCGGGGGCCGTGTGCCGCCGGGGTCGCCGGCCACCCCTCAGTGTGCTCCGCCGCAGCGTCTAGCTCATGCTGCGTGCGCCAACACGGGCTCCGCGAAGGTTTGGAGTTCGCGCTGCTCACTGACGGCGTGGACGGCCTCCCGCAAGGCGACAAATTCTTGGGTGGGCATGCTCGCAAGATGGCCGTGGTGCATCCGTCGCGCGGCGATGTGTGGCGCCGGACGCAACTCGATCAGCTCGGTCGGTGAGGGGGCGTTGGCCGGCACCGCGTCGAACCGAACGATGAGCACCATCGCGGCCACGCACAGTGCCGCGCTCAGCACGTTCGATGCCATCAGGGCCGCCGCGCCGAACCCGACGAGGTTCACGTACGCCATCGAGAGGTTGGTAATCAGGCCCAGCTGGCGCACCCGCCTTCAACCTTGGTCACACAGCGCCGACGCGCCGCCACGGAATCGTTTCCTGCAGTCCCCGTGTGGCCGGGTGTACAAGATCCTGACCAGGCACTTCGGCCGGGCGCACATACGCGGCCCAGTCCGCGTAGAAGAGTCTTATCGCCCTGACCACCTCGTCCCAAGATCAAGCACAAATGGCCTACGAGCCCCCCGTCGGCGGACCGTTCGACGAGGTCTACGCGCCTGGCGGCGGAGCACGCGATTATGCGTCGTCTCTCGCTTCCGGCCTGGAGACACTCGGCCCGAACGCCCTTGCTGAAGCCGGCCACCGACGCGACGCGATCTTCGTGCAGCAGGGCATCACCTTCGATGCCTCGGGAGAGGACGGCCCTGTACGCGACCGTCCGTTCCCGCTCGATCTCGTGCCGCGCATCCTGCCGGCCGCAGAGTGGGACCACATCGAGAAGGGGCTGGCGCAGCGCATCACCGCGCTGAATCGCTTCATCGACGACGTCTACCACGAGAAGGAGATCATCCGCGCGGGCCTCGTCCCGTGGCAGCTGGTCGTCTCTCGCTCCCACTTCTCGCGGGCCGCGCATGGCATCCGCCCGCCTGGCGGCGTCTACTGCCACGTCGCGGGCTGCGACCTGGTCCGCGACTCCGACGGCTCCTGGAAGGTCCTGGAAGACAACGTCCGTACGCCGTCGGGCATCTCCTACGTGCTCGAGAACCGCGTCGCGATGACGCGCCTGGTGCCGCAGCTCTTCCGCGACTACCGCGTGCGCCCGGTCGACCATTACCCGCAGATCCTCGCGGCAGCGCTGCGTGAAGCCGCGCCAAGCGCCGAGGATGAGGCGACGATCGTCGTCTGGACCCCGGGCTCGCTGAACTCGGCCTACTTCGAGCACTCGTTCATTGCCCGTCAGATGGGTGTGGAGCTCGTTGAGGCATCCGATCTCGTCGTCCGCGACGACGTCGTCTACATGCGCACGACCGCGGGACTCAAGCGCGTCCACGCGATCTACCGACGCCTCGACGACGACTTCATCGACCCGCTTGAGTTCCGCCCGGACTCGCTCCTGGGCGTTCCGGGCCTGATCCGCGCCTACCGTGCCGGCACGGTGGCGATCGCCAACGCCATCGGCACCGGCGTCGCCGACGACAAGGCGATCTACCACTACGTCCCGGAGATGATCAAGTTCTACCTGGGCGAAGAGCCGATCCTCGACAACGTCCAGACGTATCTGATGGCCAACGAGACCGAACGCAACTATGCGCTCGGCCGTATGGAAGAGCTCGTCTTCAAGCCGACGAACGAGTCCGGCGGCAAAGGCGTCTGCATCGGGCCGCACACCACGCGTGAGGCACTCGACGCCCTCTCCGCCGTGATCCGCAGCAGTCCTGAGGACTGGATCGCGCAGGAGCTCGTGAATCTCTCGACCGTGCCGACGGCAGGCCCCGACGGCCTGCTCGCGCCACGCCACGTGGATCTGCGGCCGTTCGCCGTGATGGGTGAGTCGATCAGGATCGTCCCTGGTGGACTCACGCGCGTCGCGATGACGGAGGGCTCGATGATCGTGAACTCCTCGCAGGGCGGCGGGTCCAAGGACACGTGGGTGCTGGAGGACCGGCCCGGTGAGGTCACGTCGTCGGAGACGGCCGCGCAGCGGATCGTCTCCCCGCGCATGCCGGATCTGCGGTACGGCAGCGAGTGGCACAGCCAGCAGCAACAGCAGCAGCAACAACCACAGGCCCTTGCGGGCAACAGTTCGGACGAACCCCGCGAGACCGAACGCCTGCGGCGGGCTGGACCCCAGCAACACGAGCAGACGAACGGTCCCGCCGACGTCCTCTCAACCGACCGCGAGGTCTAGATGCTCTCTCGTATCGCGCAGGAGCTGTTCTGGCTCGGCCGCAACGTCGCACGCGCCGAGCACACCGCTCGCATGCTCGACGGCGTGTTCCAGGCCAGCCTGCAGAGTTCCGCCTACTCCACGAGCAACCAGTCGGCGGCCGTCCAGCTGGACTGGAGTTCGATCGTCTCAATCATGGGCGCCGTCCCGGATCCGTCGGAGGGCTCAAGCCAAGTGCTGCGACGGATGACGCTCGACCGCAACGAGCCCTCGTCGCTGATCTCGTGCATCGACCGTGCCCGCGAGGGCGCGCGCACCGTGCGAGACGTCGTCTCGGCCGAGATGTGGGAGGCGATCAATACCACGCAGCTCACCCTTGCCCAGGGCGACCTCCAAGGTCAGCTCAACATGGGCCCCTACAGCGTGTTCCAGTACGTCCGCGAGCGCTCGGCGACGTTCTGGGGACTCACGAGCCGCACGATGCTGCGCGACGATGCGTCGGCGTTCCTGACGGCCGGCGGCCGGATCGAGTCGGCCGACATGGTGCTGCGGATGCTGCGCGTCGCGATCCCCGCGATGCCCAAGACCGAGGCACCGGAGGAGTCCGATCTCCCCGTCGAGGACGCCGGCCTGCAGGATGCCCAGGCGCAGGCCCTGCTCCACGCCGTCGGTGGGTTCCAGGCCTTCCGTCGCGCCGTCCCCTCCCCCGCGCACGCCGGCCCAGTCGCGCGGTTCCTGCTCTACGAACGCGCCTACCCTGATTCCGTCGCTGCCTCTGTCGACTCGCTTGAGCTCGCGCTCACCCGTGCCGATGAGATGCCTCGCCGCTCCGAGCCGGTGCTGCGTCTCGGTCGACTCAGCGCCGACCTCGACTTCCGGGGCCGCGCCGCCGCCACCGGTACGTTCGAGTCGCCGCTCGCGGAGACGTGCGAACTCGTCCAGGACGAGCTCTCGCAGGTCGACCGCGACATCTCCGAGCGGTACTTCGCCGGCGCCACGCCGGCCTCGGGCCTCGTGCTCGCCTAAGCGGCTCGACCCGGGAATCCAGGCTCTCACATGAACTACGACATCCATTACCTCACGCAGTACCGCTACGACGGCACCGTGACCGACAACCTCAACTCGCTCCGGGTCCGTCCGGCGACGACGTCGACCCAGCGCTGCGACGAGTTCCACGTGCGACTCGACCCAGAAGCTCGCGTGACGCGCCACATCGACTACTTCGGGACCGAGGTGCTCGAGTTCGGCGTCGCTCGACCCCACGATCACCTCGTGATCGACGTGCGGGCGCGCGTGGTGACCAAGTCGCCGCCGGCGCCGCCGGAAGGCCAGCTCCACGAACTCTCGGGCGACGACTACCTCGACGCCGCAGGCGAGTTCCTGCTGCCGATGCCCAACGACCCCAACACGCCGATCGACGACATCGTCGCGTTGACCACCGGCCCGACCCCGCTCGCGACGCTGATGAACGTCTGCCAGGTCCTCCCGGACCGCTTCGCCTACCAGCCGGGAGCGACGTACGTGGGATCCACGGTCGACGATTTCCTCGTTGCCGGCGCCGGCGTCTGCCAGGACTTCGCCCACCTCTCGCTGGTCGTCTTGCGCCGCCACGGGATCGCCGCGCGCTACGTCTCTGGCTACTTCTTCTCCACCCGCGAAGCCGGAGATGACACCACCGACTCCGTCGAAGTGCAAACCCATGCTTGGATCGAGGCGCTCCTCCCCGGAGGAGACGACGAGGCCCCCGTCTGGGTCGGCGCCGACCCCACCAACCGCATCCTCGCCGGCGAGACGCACGTCAAAATCGGCCACGGCCGCGGCTACTCCGAGGTCCCGCCGACCAAAGGCGTGTACTTCGGCTCCGCCGTCGGGGCGCTTGAGGTGTCCGTCAAAATGACGCGCTCCGACTCGACGAGCACCGCTCGGGCGTAGTCGCCGTCCAACGGGGTCTGCGCGCGGGGTGAGGTGGTCCCGCCTGGGACGCGGATCGCGAGGTCCGTTTCCCGCCTGGCGGCGTGAAACGTACATCGCGACGCGGACTCTCCCTGGCGGGACCACCTCACCCCGCGCTGTCCGTTGGCGGCGACTTCGCCCCATGCGGTTTCGCTGAGCCGCCTGGCGACGCCTTCTGACTCGACCTTGCGCGCGCGGCGCCGGTGAGCCGCCCGTTGGGGGCACGTTTTCACCCCGCTGAGCAGGCCTCTACGACCTAGGCGTCGGCCGCACGATGAACTACGTTTGATGGGTGAGCACGACCGTAGGAATAGAGGCGCTCCGCGCAGACTTCGCTACCTACATGGCCCTCGTAAAGCAGGGCGAGGAGGTCGTCATCACGAAGCGCGGCAAACGGGTCGGCAGACTGGTCCCTTCCGGTCCTTTCGCCGCGATTGAGCCAGCGACGATTCGAGACCCGGCACCCACGCCCCGCCGGCCAGAGTCCGAATGACTCGGCGCTGCTCGGGCGCGTTACTCCCAGACCGGAATGTCCGGCCGCTGCTCAGGAGGCAATGCCTCAAGCAGGAAGAGGACGCGTGTGAGGTCTGGGATAGGCCAGTACGCATGGCCGCGGGGATGGATTAGACAGTGCAACGCGCCGCACGCAACAAACTCCTCAAGAAGATCGCCCGGGCTCGCAATCCAGAGACCGAAAGGCCGAAGTGCGGCGCCCCAGCTGATCAGCCGTTTATCCCGTGTCATGAATACATGGACGCCCATGTGCAGGGCCTGCCGCACGAGCAGACGGTCAAGGGGATCGCCAATCTTGCGCACCTCGTACTCGCGCGCAGAATCAGGGAGCAGCAGACCCGTCGTCGGAACCGGTTCGGTCGGGTCATATCCCATATGCGACAGCGCAGCTTCAAACGCGTCGAGAGCCACTGCGCGGCGACGACGACGAGCTTCCGAGAGGCCCTTCCTCGCGTCCTCAAGGAACCGCGGCAGGATATGGAAACGTACGTCCCTGATGACCCATACAGCCATAACGAACTGGAGAGCCTCAAGCTCATCGCGATCGTGGGCCTCCGCCGGGAGACGGTCAAACTCCCACAGCGCTCGCCCGAAGTCGAAGTAGTCAACGAGCAGATTGGTATCCCACGCGATATGAAGGGGCCCCGCCCCAGGCCGCGTTCCGAACAGCTCGCGACTGCGCGAGTAGTCGAACTGCGGCCCGAGCGGCGGGGGTTCGAGCCGTGGGATATCACCGAATTCGCTTCTGAAGATGGCGGCGATCTTCTGCAGAAGCGCTAGACCAATCCCTTCTCGTTCATCGGTCGAGCCAATCTGGGAGATGTGAAAGGGACTCCTGGGGCCGTCAGGCATCAGTGGCGGCCTATCCGCGGTCATGGTCCGTCGTAAGGCCGGGCACTGAATCACGCCGATCAGCAAGTCTTTGGCGGCCTCTGGAAGGCCAACACCTGTGGAACCCGGCCAGCGCTCAAACCAACCGCGCGCGCGAAATCAGCCGCCTCGTACTGATCGTAGATCGAGATCAATGCGACGCAGAGCAGATCCTTGAAGTCATGCGCTGGGACCGGAATCGTCATGAGGCTGTGAAGGTCGCAGCCGGGGTCACCCCACGGCCAATGCGACGTATCGCCGCCGAGAAGTCCGGTACTGAGCTGGAGATGCCAGAAGTTGTGGCGCGGGCGGGCCGTCGATTCGGTGCTAGGCGAACCATCCTGGACCGATTCCTCCTTTGTCTCAGGCGGTTCGAACCCAAAACCGGCGCGGACTTCTAGGGCAAGACCTTTCTCACTCAGCGCTCGAGCTCGATGCGGCAGCGTCGGCCCCGGGACTGGCGGAACCGCCCAAAGTACGTGAACGGAGTGCGCAGCTACATTCGACTTTCGCACGATCTGAAGAATCGGCCACGGCGACCCCGCGGCCTTGAGATGCCCAGGGCGCGGGAGCAGCACCGTCAAACCATCGTTGCTTGCGTCAATCGGCTGCCCGAGTTCCCAAATCCGGACGATCTTCGTCTCCGAATTAAACTCTCCGTCGCGTTGTCGCGCGTAGACGAGCTGGATCGCTCCGTCCTCTCCGTCCGAGACATCTAGGCCTCGAAGCCCCTGCGCCGTGGTCGGGTCGATGGCCAGCGCGCTAGTCAAGTAGCGCGCTCTTCGGGATCGGTTCAGGAAGCCGGGTGGATTCGGGATCCGACCGGGACCGGATTCCCAGATCAGCTCGGAGCTCGGTTGTCAGCTCCGGCACCAGGTACAACGGAGACCGATTCCGGTCTGCGCGAGCTGAGGGAAAGAACCGCCTCGCGAGGTCGCGTCGAACGAAGCCAGAAACGTTCTCGCAAAAGGTCGGTTCGCTCTCGGGAACGCCGATACCCTCGGCGAACGGATCACAATGTGCGCTGAGCCAAGGATCGTTACGGACGCGATCCCAGAACCACGCAGGCCGATCCAGCAGGCCCGGGACATCCCAGCGATGCGGAGCCAATCGCATCGCGGCGTCGGCTGAGACCCACTCCGCCCCGCCGTCGAGTGCCGTGGCAACCTGCCAGTCGGATAGAGCCGACTGCCGCTGGCCGATGACGCCGGGTAGCCACGTTAGTAGCCGGGGAGCGTCAACCACGATGTCTCGCCCAGGAAGAACACAGTTGTTCGCCCATAGACGAAGGCGCGACGCGACAAATCGAAGTGCCGCTGGCCCGTCACCGTCGGGCAGTCTGTCCGCCCGACGCAGACCAAGGCGCCAGCGCTCCTCGTCGCCTTTCGTCAAACCTGCGCGGAGCTGTTCAACCGTCACATTCTCGTCTGGGAGCCATTCCTCAGCGGACTGAGGCAGTCTCACGTCGCTCAGTCGCAGCACCTGTCTCAGCGGGTCGTCGGAACTCGACTCAAGATGAGCAGCTAGAGCGTCGACGTGGCGGACTGCCGCTGGAATCGAAGGCCAGCACCACGGTCGGTAGACCTTCCAAAGCGACGGCTCCCCAGTCCATAGACCGGGATTCCCGAGTTGGTGCTCGGGGATATGACAATCGGCGAACGACTCAAGGTCGTACTCCATCGCCGCATCAAAGAAGTCGCCGTACGGCCTCTTTGCGTTGACTGCCACGACAAATCCAGCCCGCTTGGCGCCCAGTCGGAGGAGGTAGGCCAGTTCCTCACCCGATCGAACCGCCACCGAGTCTGCCAACACGAGGTCAAAATCGAGGAACCACACCGCCGCGACGTCGACGAGCCCAGTGACACGGTCGACATTCCCCGGAGGAGGCATCTTTGGAGCCGCCGCCGCATCTGGCCGATGCGCCGCGCGTCGGCTCTCAAGAACCCAAAAGAGAACAACCAGATCGGCACCCGAGATCGTATGGACCTCGATTGCTCCGCGTTGCTCTGCGGCACGGACGGACGCAGCCCACTTTTCCGAGCGCTCGGCGTCATCATCGACCACCACGACTTGGATCGGCGCACGAGGGTCTGTGGCTTCACGATTCATCAGAACGTTCCCATTCGAGGAGTACCCGAGTACTCCAGCCGGTTGACGGCTGGGCGAAACGGACCGTGCAGTTGACGGACTCCGCGACCGTCCGGACAATCATCAGGCCGAGTCCACTGCCTCCAAAGCCGAGAGCTGCTTTCGAAGGGTCCAGCGCGAGGGCACGTTCGAACGGCTGAAAGAGCCGTTCCGAGTCGGACACGTCGACTCCGATCCCGTTGTCCTCAAGACTGAGCGCCCTACGGGCACCATGGGTTTCAGTTGATGCCCGCATCTTGGGAGTATCGATGCTCATGGTGGCGTTTACTGCGTTCACGATCAGATTGTGGAAGATGGCAGACCACGCGGAGTAGCTGCCGACAGGCAGCCGGATATCGGGCTGAACATCATCCACGTCCAGGTCCAGTCTTCGAACAATGGGCCCGAGCTGATCGAAGGTCTGGGTCAGGAGCGGAAGCAGCCGGAAACGGCGAGTGTCTTGCCGGCCGCTATCCGATGCCAACCCGCCGAGCAGGTTCCGGGTCTGCACAGTCACGTCTAGCAGCTCTCTGATCCGCTCCCCATCTGGACCCGGAACGTTCTCGGCGATTGCCCGGACCTGGCCAAGCTGTCTGTGAAGCTCGTGCTCAAGAGACACTGCAACCATTCCGGCCGAAGCAAGTCCTCCCAGGAGCGCGATCCTCTGAGCAGCGCGGCGCTCCTCATCACGGCCTCGATCCTCTGCGAGCGCAACCTGTCGTGTGAGCGCAACCAGCGCCCGCTCAGGCAACAGCGGCTCAAACTCCTCAAGCGTCTTGCTAACTGGTTCCCATCGGTTTGGCCCCGTAAGGTCGACCATGCGGCGCTCGCGAAGCGAGAACTGCCGTGTGGCTGCCTGTTGCGCGTAGTAGTCGATCCCTATCCGGACCAGCTTCCGCAGCTGCTCGAACCCAGCATTGGTCACGAGACGATCTCGCGTCACCTGAATGGTGAGCGGTTCGGGCGGGGCTAGGGAATCGGGGACGCGGCGCTGCTCCTCCGACGTATTGATGTCAACCGTGCCGTACACCCGGGAGCTGACCGGCAAATGCGTCAAGCCAGCGTTGACCCGTAGGTCCTCCGGCAAAAGCGAGCTGCGCTCTCTGCGTGTCGCGTGGTCCTGATCAAGGCCGAGCCATTCGTTGCCTTCCGCGCCGGCACCGTGATGGGGAAGTCGGAAGCCCGCGTCGAAGATGTTCACGCCGCCAAAGCGCCGGAGATATTTACGCGCATCTTCGACGCGGATTCCACGAGGCTGCCGCCGGCTGAGATCAAAAATGCGGATGTCGTACTCAAGCTGGTCGATCTGCGGCGAAGCCTCTGCCCAGTCCTCGATAGCTGGGTCCGGAACGGTAAAGACGTGCCGGACCCGCTCGCCGTCACTCAGGTAGACACGAACGTCTAGCTCTCCGACGAGCGCGCCGTTCTCATTGGTCGTACGACGGTAGGTACCGGTCACCCTCCCGGTCCAGATTTCAAGGATCGCCGCCATCTGCTTCTCGAAGTCGCGCTCCAGCTCATGCGCGTCTGCGGTGATCGAAACGTCGAAGCGACCCGGGTCACCCTCCGGGAGGTCGACGGGCGGTCGAAGGGCCCAGATCTCTCTTGCCAAGCGGGTGATCTGCTGCGAGTCCCACTCCTGTCGGAGTTTGCGCATGACAACGGTAGTGCCGAAACCCTGCGGAGCAAGCGCGGCGACTTCCCTCGCGCGTTCGTCCGCGCTTGCGCCCGTCCGAAGTTCTGCCTCGACTTCAGTGAGATTTCCTTCTGAGACCGCCTTCTCCCAATCAAGGTCAGCGACGCAGAGTGCAGCGTCGGGCGCCAGCCGTTCCATGTCCCCGCCGTGCCCTCGAGTTAGAACCTGGACTTCCTGGGCGAGGAACTGAGCGGCCAAACGTCCGACGCCCTTCGAGCCAGTCAAAGGTCGTCTGTATCGCGGCGAGTATTCAAGGCGAGCCTTGTGAGGCGAGCCTACGCGCATCCAGAGCGTTTCAAACTCATGCTCGGTCATTCCATGCCCGTTGTCGACAACCGAGATCTGGTCGCTCTCGAAGAGCAGCTCGACCTCGGTGGCGTCCGCGTCGTACGCGTTCTTCACCAACTCCGCAAGCGCTACGTACTGGTTGCCGACCAGGCGTTGTCCCAACTCGCGCAAGAGTGCGGAGTCGACGGCGAATTTGATTCTTCTTGGGGCTGCTGACAAAACCGGAGCCCGGGAGGACACGGGCTGGCGCAGACGTTATACGTGGCCGACTGCCGACCCTGTCAGGGTTTGTGCAGCCACGGCGCTACTGCCGATCGCGCCAGTAGACTCGGGGCAGTGGCCGCACCCCTTGAGACCTTTGCGGGGTGTCCGGCGTGTGACTGGGAGCGGGCCGCGCTAAGGGCCGACGAGCCCCCCGCGGGAGGCGGCGGACGGACCGCGTCGATCGTCGACCTGTTCAGCGGCGCCGGCGGGCTGTCGGCTGGGGCGAAGCTTGCCGCCGCCGATCTCGGGCTGAACCTCGATGTAGCGCTCGCGGTCGAAACCGATCCGGTGGCCGCGGCAGTTTTTGAAGCTTGGTCGGGCAGCCCGAACGTGCGGAGGGAGTCCGTCAACGCACTTTTCCCCTCGGACGGCTCCAACTCTGCCGCAGCTCTGGCGGAAGGCTGTGACTTGCTCGTGGGCGGGCCGCCTTGTCAAGGGCACTCCAATCTGAACAACCGAACACGCAGAGCTGACGACCGAAACGCCCTTTACTTCACAATGGCCAGTGCGGCCGCGCGTCTAAGACCAAGAGCTGTCCTCATCGAGAACGTCCCGGGGGTCCGTCACGATCGAGCGGAGGTCTTGGAGCGGACGTCCACCGAGCTGCGACGGCTGCAGTACGACGTGTTCAGTTGCGACGTTAAGGCCGTCCAGCTCGGCGTGCCTCAGAAGCGAGTCCGCCGGATCCTTCTCGCAGTTACACTCGATGAGTTTGAATGCGGAGATGCCCGACGTTTGATCGAGACTTCTTTGGCTCAGTCGTGTGCCCACACGCGAACCCTTCGGTGGGCGATCGAGGATCTTGCGCATTTGCCAGACCGCGGTATCCGGCTGCTGGACACCGCCTCCATCTCGTCGTCAGTCAACCGCGGACGAATGGATTGGCTGTTCGACAACGATGAATACGAGCTAGATGCGGCGCTTCGCCCGCCGTGCCACCGGGATAACCCGACCCAGGCACAGTCGTACAAGACCATCTACGGCCGTCTGAACTGGGACACCCCCGCGCAGACCATCACGACCGGGTATGGATCGATGGGACAAGGACGATATGTCCATCCTTCTAAAAGGCGAACGATCACCCCCCACGAGGCGGCGCGCATCCAGACTATCCCTGACTGGATGCTCAAGCCATTCGAGACGCACGGTCGGCGCGGCGACTGGGCCAGACTGATCGGCAATGCCGTACCGCCTCTGATGAGTCAGAGACTCGTGCGCCCGTTGTTGGCCGAGCTCTTTACTCCTGAGCAGGCCCACGGTCCTCGTGCGGCCGCCCTCACCACGGCATAGGCCCTGGCCCATCTGCGTCGGGTCGCCATGTAAAGCGCGCCGACGAGACGCAGATTACCCCGGCGTGGCGTCGTCCCTCGTCTGCCATCCAACCGCGAACCCGGAGCAGACGACGAACGGTCGACGCCCCAGGTCGAACCCACCGAGCACCCGTCAACGGCGTTCGACACGGAGCTGACGGGGCGACAAGAACACCGCCAACAGCAGGTCGGGGCGGGGTGGTCTCTTCCGGGAGAGTCCGCGTCGCGATGTACGTTTCCGGCCGCCAGGCCGTAAGCGGACCTCGCGATCCGCGTCCCGGAAGAGACCACCCCGCCCCGACCGGCCGACCCGCGACTACTTCTTGTCGCCGAGCTCCAGCACCGCGAGGAACGCCTCTTGCGGGACTTCGACGCGGCCGACCTGCTTCATGCGCTTCTTGCCCTTTTTCTGGTTCTCCAGCAGCTTGCGCTTGCGGGAGATGTCGCCGCCGTAGCACTTGGCGGTGACGTCCTTGCGGAAGGCTTTGACGGTTTCGCGGGCGATGATGTTGGCGCCGATGGCAGCCTGGATCGGCACGTCGTACTGCTGGCGCGGGATCTTTTCGCGGAGCTTCTCGGTGAGCTGGCGGCCGATCTCGTAGGCCTTGTCTTTGTGGACGACCATCGAGAGGGCGTCGACGGAGTCGCCGGCGAGGAGCACGTCGAGCTTGGCGAGGTTGGAGGCGCGCAGCCCGATCAACTCGTAGTCGAGGGAGGCGTAGCCCTTGGTGCGCGTCTTGAGCTGGTCGAAGAAGTCGAGAACGATCTCGCCGAGCGGCAGGTCGTAGAGCAGGTTGACGCGGTCTTCGGAGAGGAAGCTCATGCCGCCGGTGGTGCCGCGCTTCTCTTGGCACAGCTCCATGATCGTGCCGACGTAGGCCTTCGGCGTGAGGATCGACGCGCGAATGTAGGGCTCGCGGATCTCGGCGATGCCGTTGGGGTCCGGGAAGTCCGACGGGTTGTGGACCTGGATGACGTCGCCGTTGTTCATCTCAACCTCGAAGCCCACCGATGGCATCGTCGCCATCAGGGAGAGGTCGTATTCGCGCTCCAGGCGCTCGCGGACGATGTCCATGTGGAGCAGGCCGAGGAAGCCGCAGCGGAATCCGAAGCCGAGGGCGTCGGAGTTCTCCGGCTCCCAGGCGAGGGCGGCGTCGTTGAGCGAGAGCTTCTCGAGCGCGTCGCGGAAGTCGGGGTAGTCGGAGGCCTCGATCGGGAACAGCCCGCAGAACACCATCGGCTGCACTTCGCGGTAGCCAGGCAGCGCCTCTTCGGCGCCGTGGTAGCGCGTCGTGATCGTGTCGCCGACCTTCAGCAGCTTCACGTCCTTGACGCCGGTGATGAGGTAGCCCACCTCGCCGGCCGTCAGTTCCTGCACTGGCGTCATCGTCGGCGAGAAGAACCCGATCTCGTCGACGTCGGCGTTGAAGTCGGCGGCCATCGCACGGATCGCCTCGCCCTTCTTCAGGACGCCGTCGACCATTCGGATGTAGGCGATGACGCCGCGGTACTGGTCGAACTCGGAGTCGAAGATCAGGGCGCGGGCGGGCGCTTCCTGATCGCCGTCCGGCGGCGGAACCCGGCGCACGAGCTCTTCGAGGACCTCGCGGACGCCCTCACCGGTCTTGCCGGAGATGATCTTGATCTCGGAGGTGTCTTCGCCGATCAGCTCGGCGACCTCACCGGCGACGCGCTCGGGCTCGGCGCCCGGCAGGTCGATCTTGTTCAGGCAGGGGATGAGCTCGAGGCCGGCGTCGACGGCCAGGTAGGTGTTGGCGACCGTTTGCGCCTCGACGCCCTGGGAGGCGTCGACGACCAGGAGCGCGCCTTCACAGGCCTGCAGCGAGCGGGAGACCTCGTAGGTGAAGTCGACGTGGCCGGGCGTGTCGATCAGGTGGAACTGGTAGGTCTCGCCATCGTCGGCTTCGTAGTACACGCGCACGGCCTGCGACTTGATCGTGATGCCGCGTTCGCGCTCGAGCTCCATGGAGTCGAGCAGCTGGGCTTTCATGTCACGCGCCGAGACCGTCTTCGTCATCTCGAGGATGCGGTCGGCCAGCGTGGACTTGCCGTGGTCGATGTGCGCGATGATCGAGAAGTTGCGGATCTTGCTCTGGTCTGACATCGAGTAGCCCTTCAGGTTAGAGGCAGGGCGAAAACCGCGTGGTGCGATGCGGCCGGAGTGTGTGCGGCGCGCTTACAGCGGCAGCGGAACGGCGTCCATCTCGACCAGACCTCGTTCGACCACGCGGACCAACCACGGGCCACCCAGCGAGAGGCTGACGGTCACCCACGGCATCCGGTACAAGCCTTCCGGCGTGAGCTCGCGCTCGTCTGCGTCGCCCCGAAGCCGCACGATGAGTTCGCTACCACTGAGGCGTCCCTGGATCGGCTCCCAGAAGACGCCGTCATCGGCGTCCTCCACCCCGTTGCTGAACGGTTCGCCGATCGCCGTACAGATCCGACTCACGGTGACCGGCGCTCCGTCGATGAGCAGCGTCTCGGTCACGCCCTCAACGTCGATCCAGGTGAACGACTCGTCGTCGCCGTCCCACCACAGCGGATGGCAGCTCGGAAGCAGGAGCCTTCCGTCTACGTCGGCTGCCAATGGCCGGACGGCCAGCTCGAACGGAAGCTGGGTGATCTCGCCAGACAACCCAACGTGCCACGGCCGCTGGACCTCAGTGTCCGTGTACAAAGGAGCCTCACCGGGCTGGACTTCGCGGCCGTCCTCCTGATGCTCCGCGAGCGTGATCGTGCGGTCCCAGCGCAGCACGAGACCGGTCGGAGTCACGATTGGCGGCCACAGGAGGTCGCCCACGCCTTCGGCCGGCAACGTCTGCTCGTCAACGACAGTGACGTCGACCCCATCCCGCACGACTCTCACGCAGAACGCGCGGGTCCGGCTTAGCTCTTGGAGATCTTCGGCGCGCTGGGCGTCCATCAGCACACGGAGTTCCTCGTCCGACGTGCCTTCGTCACGAAAGAAGTGCCGGCCGCCCCCAACATGACCGCCGCAGTAGCCGATCTCCTCCTCGACGGGTCCTGAGACGTGGACGACCCAGCCGTCGTCGAGGTGGTGGACCGTCACGTGGTCGTCGGGCGAGGACACCGCGCCGACTCTGCCATGGCGGCCCTGTCCACGCCAGCCCGATCTGGTCGCACTGGCGCTCGTCTGCCACAGCCGTGGGTAAGTTCGCTCGATGCTCAGGCGCCTCCTCATCCTCGCCGCCGTCGGGCTCGTCGTGGTCTTCGGCGGGCGCGCGATGCTGCTCGCCGGCGCCGCCGGCACGGCCGATGCCGCCGAGCCCGACGGCGTTCCGGTCCTCAAAGTCGGCGACCACCGCACGGCGATCGTCTTCGGCGCCGGCCTCAATCGCGACGGCGCACCGTCGGCGCTGCTGCGCGACCGCGTCCGCGCCGCCGAGACGCTGCTGCGCACCGGCAAGGTCGACGTGCTGCTGATGACGGGCGACAATTCGCGGACGGAGTACAGCGAGCCGAGCGCTATGCGGGCGCTGGCGATTTCCGACGGCGTTCAGCCGACCGACATCGCCGTGGACTACGGCGGGCGGCGCAGCTGGGACTCGTGTTACCGGGCGAAGCAGGTCTTCCGCGTCGAGCGCGCGATCGTCGTCACGAACGATTTTCATCGCGCTCGCACCGTGGTGCTCTGCAACGCCGCGGGGATCGACGTCGTTGGCGCCGTCGGCACCGACACGGGCGTCTACGCGATGAAGAAGCGCGCCAAGTGGTACACCCGTGAGGTCGTCGCCTCGTGGCGTGGCGCCGTCGACGCCTGGATCAAGCACCCCTCGGTCCCGGTCGGCGGTGAGCCGATCGACCTCCAGGACCCGTGCGCCGTCTGGCGGTCGATGAACGTCGATGATCGACGGGCCGAGCCCGGCAAACCAGACGGCTGCTGACGACGTTCAGCCGCCCGGCGTCACCGTCACGGTCGCGTTCGACGTGAGCCCTTCACCGCCGTCCAACACCGAGTTGCTGAGCGTCTTGACGCCCCCGGCCGACGGCAACGTGAAGGTGCCGACCATCCCGAGGGCGACCGGCATCGCGCCCTGGATCTGGGTGTAGACCGGCGGCGGGTCGCATTGGCCGCTGCACGGCGGCGGATCCGGCGGCTCGTCGTTGACGTGCGTGAACCAGAGCACGGTGTCCTCGCTGAAGTAGAGCTGCACGGTGAGTTCGTCGGGGCCGGTGGTTCTCACGACGGCCGTCCAGGTGCCCACTCCTGACGGGGTCTGCAGCCAGTTGTAGGGCTTCATCTTCGAGTCGAACGACAGCGGCGTCCACGTCACCGGCCCGCTCGCTGAGGACTCCCCGGTGGAGCTGAACGGGATCAGCTTGGTCTTGAGTTCGCCCGTCAGCTTCGCCGTGGCGTAGTGGGTGGCGAAGTCGCCCTGCTCGGTCGAGTCGAGCTTCACCGTGTAGGCCGCCTGCTCTTCGAGCGACCCGCTGATCGTCTTCTTCCCCGCTGGGCTCAGCGCTACGACCTGCCAGTTCGCCTTCGCGGGCGAGGTGGTGGTGGCCGTCAGTGTGTAGTCGAAGCTCCCGCCCGCGGCGACCGACGAGGACCCAGGCGTGAAGGAGGCCTGCCCGGTCGCCGTCTGCGTCGTTGCCGCCGGTGTGCCGTCGAAGGCCCGGGCGTTCTTCGTCGTGACCTTCGTCGACTCACCCGGGCCGAGCTTGGCCTTCTCAGGTGCGCCGTCGATCTTCAGGCACCCCTCCGCGTCGAGCCAGTGCTTCTGGCCGCGCGGCGCGACGACCTGGCGGATGTACTCGACCGCGGCGAACGTGAGGTATTGCGTCGCGATCTCCGTCAGCACCATCCCTTTGAGATGCGCGATCGAGCCGCCGTAGTTGAAGATGTTGTCGGTCGACGGGTCGCTGTAGAGCACGCGGCCCTTGGGTCCCCAGACGCCCCCGAGGTCGTCGCGAATATGGGAGCGCTGCTCCTTGATGGCGGACTCGAAGTCGCCGCTGCCCTCGCCGAAGATGCCCTTCTCGGTGAAGCCCGCCCCCGCGCGCTCGCCGCGCCAGGTGCTGGTGCTCTCGCCCGGAGCCGAGTACGAGAACGTGGTCATCACGTCGACGCCGTCGATCGTCTTCCAGCGCGCGTCGCCGCCGACCGTGAGGAAGTACTTCCCCTCGACCTTGGCTGAGACGGTGGTCGTCTGCCCGTCGATCGTCAGCGTGAGCTTGGCGGAGGCGTTCAGCTTGCCGTCGACGCGACCGGCCGCCGTCGGGCAGGTCGCGGGGGCATCCTCGAAGGCGATCTCCAGCTTCACGTTGGCGGATTTGCCGGAGGTGATCTTGTCGGCACCGAGCGTTTTGAGGCCCTTGCTGTCGGCCGTGAACTCGATGGTTGCGCTGGCCTTGATGCCCGCGGCGCCGGGTGATGGTGCACCAGCGTCGATCTTGGCTGAGCCGGCCGTGCCCTTCGCGGCGTCGCCAAAGCTGCCGGCGAAGTGGAAGCCGCCGTCGTCGGCGAGACGGCGCGCCTGTGCCGAGGCCCCCTGGCGCCAGTCCTGCATGGTGCGGGCAACGAGCTGGCTGGTGGCCCGCTTCCCGAGCTTGCTCTCGACCTTCTTGAGCGCTGCCGGGTTGGCCGCCAGCGCCTGGGTGAGCGAGTCCGCCGTGCTGGCGACCGCACCCTGCGAGGTCGCGGCAGCCGGCTCGACCAGGCTCGACTTCAGCTTTGGCTGCGTCTTGCACTGCGCCTTGCCCTTCTTCAGCGTGAGCTTGGGCTTGCTGGCGGTGCCAGCGATCACCGGCACCTGGCCTGGCTTGCAGCGCACCTTCGGCGCCGCGGCCCCGGGGGCAACGGGAGCCGTCATCGCGAAGGCGAGAACGAGGAACCCGGAAAGCGTCAGGCGCCCTCGAGGGGAACGAACCAACATGCCCACATCTTGACGCGTCGCCGCTCCCGTCACAACGTGGTTCGCCGCACTCATCGAATCGACGACTCCACCACGGTGCCGCGCCGCGCCGCGCCGCCGTAGGCTCTGCACGTGCCTGGACGCTCCCTCCCCACCTGGCCTGTCGCGGCAGGCGCGCTGATCCTCGGATTCGCCGTCGCCGACCTCACCGGCGTGCGCCCCCTCGGTGGCGTCGTGCTGTTCGTCGGCGCGCTCTGGTGCGGTCTGCGGTGGAAGCAGGCTCGTGGGCTTGGCGTCGCGCTCGGCCTGGTCGCGGTCTTCCTTGCCGCCTTCGCGCTCTCGCACGTCTTGGGCGACGAGATCGGCGCCTGGCCTGCGGTGTTCGTCGTCAGCGGGGTCGTCGCGGCGAGTGCTTGGGCGCTCGTCGACCGCGGCGAGACGCTGCACGTCAACGACGCCGTTTAGGCCGCGGGCTGCGCGCCAACGCGTTGCCAGTGGCCCGGCGAGACGGGCGGGGCGACGCCTACCGGCCGAGCTTGGCTCGCAGCGCCTGCTCGAGACGGATCGCCTCGGTCACGTGCAACGCCCGCAGCGCCGCGACGTAGGCCGCGCCGCCGATCGCCAAGGACAAACCAAGACTGATCACCAGCGCGAGGAAGCTCCCGCCGAGTTGACCCCTCGTCACGGCGTCGACCCCCAATGCCACCGCCGTCAGTACCCCAGTAGCGAGGAGAATTCGCCCCGCCGATTGCAGGGTGCGAGCCAGGCCAAGCGAGCCGTGCAACTGCCGACGCAGGACGACCATCTGGGCGCCGACGACCGCAACGTTGGAGACCACCGTGCCGAGCACGATCCCGACGATCCCGAACGGCTGGTAGAGCGCCACCGACACGACCAAGTTCACCCCCAGGCTCAGGACGGCAAGGCGAGTCGTCGTCCATGGCTGCTCCAAGGCAAAGAACGTCCGAGTGAAGAGCAGGTTCAGCCCATTCAGCGGGAGCGTCAACGAAAAGACCCACAAGGCCTCGACCGTCATCTGCGTCGAGTCGGCATCGAACTGGCCGCGCTCGTAGACGGCCCGCACGATCGGGGCAGCAAGGGCGATCGTGACGGCCGCGGCCGGGATGAGCAGCACCAGGATCTGACGCATTCCGTCGGCGAGGATCTCCCGCGTGTCGGCGTAGTCACGCCGAGCCGCCGCGCGGCTCAGCGCCGGGAACAGCACCGTGGCGATAGCGACGCTGAAGATGCCTTGCGGCAGCATGTAGAGCCGAAACGCGGCGTCGATCGCGGTCGGGACCTCGGCGTTGATCCGGAAGCCCAGCGTCGTGTTAATCAGCAAGTTGAAGTTCACGAGCCCAAGGCCAATCGCAACCGGAACCATCAGGGTCAGGACGCGCCGGACTTCGGGATCCCGCGTGCCACGCAGTGTGGGCCGGCCGAATCTGAACCCCGCGCGGCGCACCAGCGGCACGGCCATCGCCAACTGAGCGACGGTTCCGACGAGCACGCCCACCGCGTACCCGTAGAGCTCGTCGGGCCCGTCGAGGGTCACGTGCGTGACCACCATGAAGATGATGATCACGAGGTTCCAGACCACCGGCGAGAGGGCTGGGACCGTGAAGTGGTCCTCGGCGTTGAGGATCCCAACGAGCAGGCCGTTGAGTCCGAGCAATGCGACCACCGGGAACATGATCTGCGTGAGATGCACCGCCAGCTGGCTGTCGGTGGCGCTCATCTTGGTCTCATCGATAAAGAGCGGAACGACCACCGGGCTCAGCAGGATCGAGATCGCCACCAGCGCCGAGAGCCCGAGCATCACGATCCAAGCCAGCTCGGTCGCCAACTTGAAGGCGTCTCGTCTCCGGCCTTGCTGAAGCAGGTCAGAGAACACGGGGACGAACGCCGCCGACAGCGCAGCATCCGCAAAGAGGGAGCGCAGCAAGTTCGGGAGCTGGAAGGCCAGCGTGAACGCCGACGCCGAGCCTTCCGTTCCGTAGAAGCCGCGAGCAAGGACCTCGCGGAACAGTCCTGCGACGCGCGAGAAGGCGGTGAGGATCGAGAAGATCGCCGTGTTGCGCGCGCGGCCGGACTTCTTTTCCGGGGTTTCCTCGTGGGAGACGGGGGCCGGCGCCGCACCACGTGGTGCTGACGCGGTGACGCCCTCTGGGCGCGGCTGGCGGTCTTTGGTGACCGTGACCGAGTCGACGCGTTCGCGCTGGCGTGCCGGCGCCGGCTCGGGCCTGGCGCTGCGGCGCGTTCCGCGCTCGCGGCGTTGCCCGCGGACGACCTCGGCCGCCGCTTTGCGCGCGGCCTCGCGCGGGTCGATGCCGTCAGCTTCGGCGCGCGCTGCAGCCTCCGCTCGGGCGGCCATTCGCTCGGCCGCGCGCTGCGCAGCGGCCGTCAGCGGTGGGAGTTCGTCCGCCATGAACTGCTGGATCGTAAGCACTCTTGCCCGGGGACGCCGCACGCGCGCTTCCTTCTCGCTATCGTGCGTCGTCGCTCTATGGCAAACATTGCATCCCAGAAGAAGCGCATTTTGCGCAGCGAGCGTGAGCGGCTTGAGAACAAGCGCTACACCTCGTCGATCAAGACGTACTTCCGCCGTCTCGAGGCCTCCGTGGCCTCGAATGACGATGCGGCTGCCGGCGAGGCCCTGCGCCTCCTGCAGAAGACGATCGACAAGGCCGTCAAGCGCGGCGCGCTGCACAAGAACACCGGCGCTCGCAAGAAGTCCCGCGCCGTCCGCGTTCGTCGCGGCGTCAGCGCCTAACCAGGCGCTCCGCAAGGACTGACTTTCGCGCCCGGCTTGTCCGGGCGCTTTGTCGTTCCTGGGGCAGCAGGGCTGCAGGCCCTCGCGACCCCCGTCGCTACCGTGCGCCGGCTGCAGCGGGCGGCCGGAACAGCTGGCTGATCACCATCACGTCGGGATCGCTGGCGCCACCGCCACGGCTGTCGACCTCAAGGTTGCTCAGCCGCAAGACGAGCGCGTCGAGCCACTGGCGATCGGCCCGCGCGGCTTCTTGCACGCGTTTGCCGCGCGCCCACGGCGGCCCCTTCACCGATGCCTCAACCTGCTGGCGCGACTCGCCGGCAGCCAAGCGCACCGAGAGGTCCCGCAGCTCACGGGCCCGCGACTGGACCATCATCAGCAGGCGGACGGCGGACTCGCCGCGGCCAATAAGTTCAAGCATGAGACGCAGCGCGTGCTGCTCGTCGCCGGCGACGAGCGCGTCGACGAGCGGCCAGGCGACGAGGTCGGCGTCGTCGCCAACGAACGGTGCGACGTCGGCGGCGGTGAGACGGAGGCCGGGTTCGGTGCCGAGTGCTAGGACCTCGAGCACGCGCGAGAGCCGCGACGGGCGGCGGCCGATGCGAGCGCCGATGAGGTCGGCAGCTTCGCGATCGAGCTCGATCCGGTGAGCCTGCGCCTCGCGGACGATCCACCCGGCGAGGTTCTTCTCCTCGGGGAGTGAGACCTTCGCGACGTCTCCCCCGGCTTTCGCGACGGCCTCGATGAGGGACGGCGGCGCCGGCTTGCTCTTCTCCTCGCGTGCGAAGAACGCGATGGTCGTGGTGGCGTCGATCTGCGCCAGGGCCGGGACCAGACGCGCCGCCACGTCTTTGTCTTTCCACTTCTGCACGTCGTCGACGATCACCACGCGGTGTTCGCTGCCGAGCGTCAGCGCACCGAGGGCCGCCGCGGCGGCATCCGGGGTGGACCGCTCACCCTCGAGAAACTCCAGGTCGGCGCCGAGTCGCTGCGCGAGGCCGCGGAGATTCGCGCGGCGCTCGGCGAGCTTGCCGTGGTCATCTCCGTGGAGCAGGTAGGCCGGCTTCAGACTCGCCACAGCGCCAACGGTAGAGCACCGGACGCAACGCCAGCGTGCGCCTGACCGTCAACCCGTCGAGACCGCCGCTCACGAGGGGTACGCTGCGCCGATGCAGACCATCGCCGATGGCGTGATCCGAGTTTCACTTGCGCCTCGCGCGGCGCTCAACGTCTACCTGATCGACGAGCACATCCTCGTCGACACGGGGATGCCGCATCAGCGAAAGCGACTCCTTCGACTGCTCCGCGACCAGGAGATCGACCGGATCGTGCTGACGCACGCCCACGTCGACCACGCCGGCACGGTCGCCGGGGTCTCAGCCGAGAAGGGCGCCGAGGTGCTGTGTGGAGCGGCAGATCTCGCTGATCTCGCCGCTGGCGTTTCTCCCCCGATCAAGCTCGGCCGCGCGATGATTCCGGTGCAGCGCGCGCTCGTCCGCTACCGCGGCATCCGGGCCAGTCCGCTCCAGGACGGTGACGACGTCGGTGGAGGGTTCGTGGCGATCCAAACGCGAGGACACTCTCCCGGCCACCACTCACTCTGGCGCGAGCGCGACGGCATTCTCATCGCTGGCGACGCGCTGATCGGCGTGTCGACTCGCCTCCACACCGGCGTCTTTCGCCCGGCGGCGGCGCTGCGCCCCGATGACGAGTCGGTCACCCGCTCGATCGTACGTCTCGCCGAGCTGCGCCCGAAGGTCATCGCGTTCGGTCACGGGCCGCCGCTGATCCAGGACGCCGCCCACCAGCTCTCGGCGCTGGCAAAGATCATCCGCTGATCCACCCGTGGTGGGATGATGCTTGCGTGCGCATCCTGCTGAACATCATCTGGCTCGTCTTCGGCGGCTTCTGGCTCGCGATCGGCTACGGCATCGCGGCCATCATCTGCTTCATCCTGATCATCACGATCCCATTCGGGATCGCCTCGGGACGGATCGCGCTCTACGCCCTGTGGCCCTTCGGCCGGCGGATCGAGCGCCGTGGCGATGCCGGCGCGGCGTCGGCCGTCGGCAACGTGATCTGGATCGTGCTCTTTGGCTGGTGGATCGCCCTCGGCCACCTGATCACCGGCGTGGCGATGTGCCTCACGATCATCGGGATCCCACTCGGCCTGGCGAACTTCAAGATGATCCCCGTCGCGTTCACGCCGCTGGGCCGCGAGATCGTCTCCGTCGACGACCACAGCATTCACGTCGGCTGAACACCCGCCGGGGCAGGGCTCGGCGGCCGGTCAGCCTCCAGTCCTGACGAGGACCCTGCCATCGGCCCGAGCACGAACGTCAATCGTGCCCGCCTGATCGGTCCGCAAGGTCGGCGTCTTGGCCGCACGGAGCGCACCCAAGGCCTGGCGCGTCGGATGGCCATACGTGTTGCGCTTGCCGACGCTGATGATGGCCAGCTGCGGCTCAAGTCGCTTGAGCGTCGCGGGCAGGGAGTCGTCGGTGCTGCCGTGGTGGCTGACGACCAGCACGTCGGCCGGAAGCAGGTTTGGCAGCGTGCCCAGCACCCCGCCTTCGGCATCAGCCGGGAGCAGCACGCGTAGCTTGCCGACCTGAGCTTCGACGACCGCGGCGCGGTCGTTGGGGTCGCCGGGCTTTCGTGCGGCCGCGGGGGTCGGCCAGCGCAAACGCAGCGAGACCCTGCCGAACACGAGGCGCTGCCCAGCTCGCGCAAGGACGACCGGCGTGCGCCGTGTGCGCGCCGCGCGAACGGCCGCGTCGTGCGTCGGCCCTCCGCCCGGTTCCCCGCCGTCGAGCACGAGATCCGTAGGGAAGGCCGCGATCACTGCCGCGGCGCCGCCGTCGTGATCGGCAGCCGGGTGGCTGAGAATCACGGCTCGCAGCCGCGTCACGCCGGTGCGGCGCAGCTTGGCCACGAGGCCGCCGTCCACCGGCCCCGCGTCGATGAGGATGCCGTCGCTGCCGTCCTGCAGCAGCGTCGCGTTGCCCTGGCCGATGTCGAGCACGACCAGCCTGGGCTCACCTGGCGGGCGCGGGACCGACCAGATCAGCACCGCCACCGCGACGACCGCGAGCCCACCGACGACCACCGGCGGCGGCCGCACGACCGCCACGAGCGCGAGACCAGCCACGATCGCCAGGACCTCCGGGAGCGACGCCACCGCGTGCGTCCGCGAGCCCGCCCACGTAGCCACCGACAGGGTGACGCCGGCTGCTGCTCCCGCTGGCTGGGCGACGAGCGCCGCAGCCGCTGGCGCGAGCGGCGTGAGCACGGCCGCCAGCGCCCCACTCCAGACCGCGACGCCCACGAGCGGCAACACGATCGCGTTGGCGACGAGCCCGATCAACGAGAGTTCGCCGAACGTGGCAAGCATGATCGGAGCCGTCGCGACGGTCGCCACGACCGTGCAGGCCAGACCCGCCGCAAGCCAACGCGGCACCCCGAATCCTGCCAGCCGCCGGGCCGCTGCCGGCCCAACGGCGATCAACCCGGCCGCCGCCGCAAAGCTCAGCTGCCAGCCCACGTCAAGCCAGCTGCGCGGATCGACGAGGAGCGTGGCCGCAGCGGCCAGCGCCAGTGCGTTGGCACCTCGGTGCTCACGGCCGAGCGCCAGCGCCAGGAGACCGGCCAGTCCCATCACCCCCGCACGCTGAATCGACGGGCCACTGCCAGCCAACGGGACGTAGAGACAGACCGCCACGGCCGCCGCCACCAGTCTGGTGCGGTCGCCCGCGCCGACGGCCCAGCCCAGGGCCATCACCAGCGCCACAACCAAGGCGATGTTGCCACCGCTCGCCGCGACCAAGTGCCAAAGCCCACTGGTCCTGAGGGCGTCGGCATCCGCATCACCGATCCCCTCGGCCGTTCCGAGCGCCATTCCCGCGACGAGCGCACCACGCCGCTGCCCGAGCGTCGCGACCAACTGCTGCTGCGCCGCTTCGGCGAAGCGATCGATCGCACCGAGGACGCCGCCCCGGCGTGCCCCTGAAGATGCGATCGACGTCGCAAGCAGCCGGCCGGCGACGCCCTGGCGACGCAGACGGGCGTCACCAGGCCGACCGCCGAGCGAGACCATGCGGCCGGTCACCGTCGCAACCTCGCCGCGTTCAAGCGCGGGCACAGCGCCACCGAATTTGGGGGCCACGAGCTGGACCCGTCGGCTACCCACCTCGGCAATCACCGACGGTGATCTGCCGCCAGGCGCCGCAGGCTCAAGGGCCTCAGTCAGCGTCGCGGCGACGCCGGTGATCGCGGCTTCCTGCAGAGGACGCGCGCTGCGGTCGATGGCCGCCGCGCGCAGGCCGCCGACCGACACCGCCGCGGCCACCAGCAGCCAAAGTCCGGCCCGCCGATGCCCGTGAACGGCCGCGACGACCGACGCGGCGTCGGCGGGCCATCGCCACACGTTGCGGCCGCCCCGCCGCCAGGTGGCTCGCGAAGGCCGGGTCGCAGCCACCGCGACCAGGAGCACCAGCACGGCCAATCGGTTGGGCCCACTGATCGCTGCACCGAGCGCGATCCCCGCTGCAATCGCCGCCCAGCCGAGTGCCGTCTGCGGGACCGTCGCCTCGTCCGGAACGCCGACCCGTCGAGCTGACCGCGCCTCGAGCCTCCCGTGCAGCCAGCTCGCAACGACCGTCATAGGTCGAGTTGCTCCCGCAGGGTCGCCAGACGCTTCTCGCCGACCCCCGAGACCTCATCGAGCTGGTCAAGGCTGGTGAACCCGCCAAGCTTGGTGCGCAGCTCGATGATGGCCGCCGCCATCGCGGGCCCTACCCCATCGAGGCCGTCGAGCTGCTCGGGCGTCGCGGCGTTGACGCTGATCTTCGTCCCCGGCGGCAACGTCGCCCCAGCGCCGCCGGCGGCTCCCCCTCCTGCGGACGGCCCACCAACGAGCCGCGGCACCACGATCTGCCGGCCGTCGGTCAGCCGCGCTGCCAGGTTCACCTGCGTGAGGTCTGCGTCGCTCGTCAACCCGCCTGCGCGGTCCACCGCGTCGATCAGCCGCCCTGGTGCCCGTACGCGGTAGACCCCAGGGCGCCGCACCGCCCCGGCCACATGCACCACGTACCGCTTGATCTTGGGCGGTGTGGTCGATGCCGCCCCGGTGGCCGTCGCGGCGCCGTGGGCCGACCCGAGCCCCGGCCCACCGAGTGACACGGTCGCTGGTGCGTCCGGCTTCGGACCAGCCAGCAGCCAGAGCGCACCCAGCAGACCGAGCGCCAGCGCACCTCGCCCCCACCGCCGCCCCAGATCCATCCAGTCCACGCCCGCGACGCTATGGACGAAGTCGCGGGGAAACAGCACCAGATCGCAACAGAACTGCGCACGACCAGCCGGGTACCCGCTGAGGGGCGTCGCGGCCGCCGGTAGGGCCTCGCTTCCCCCAGCAGTGACTTCCGTTGCCGACGGTATCCTGCGCACGCACCGTTCCGAAAGGCGTTCCTTTGTGTACTCGAGCCCTCTGGCCAGATGCCGCCGGCAGCGTCTTTGCTGCGCGAAGCATGGATTGGCAGGCAGACACGGGCACGAACCTGTGGGTCTTCCCGCGCGGTAGCTCCCGCGATGACGGCCTCGGAGGCAAACTCTCCTGGACGTCCAAATTCGGCAGCGTCGTCTCAGGCGCGTACGACCTGATGTCGGTCGACGGGATCAACGAGGCTGGGCTCGCTGCCCACCAGCTGTTCTTGCCGGAGTCCAACTACGGCGAGCGCGACGGAACCCGCCCGGCACTCAGCGTGGCCGTCTGGATGCAGTACATCCTCGACAATTTCGACACCGTCGACGCTGCCGTGGCGTGGATGCGGGAGTCCCAACTCCAGATCGTCGCGCAGGCCGACCCCCTCTCGGGGACGGCGGTGACGCTGCACCTCGCACTCGAAGACGCCTCGGGCGACTCAGCGATCATCGAGTACCTGGACGGCTTCCCCCAGATCCACCACGACCGCGCGTACACCGTGATGACGAACTCTCCGCCGTTCCCGGAGCAGCTCAAGTTGCTGAGCAAGATCGAAGGCTTCGGCGGTGATCAGCCGCTCCCGGGCGGTACGCCGGCGCAGGAGCGCTTTGCTCGCGCCTCGTTCTACCTCAGCCGGCTCCCCGCCCCGACCACGCAGACGGAGGCGGTCGCCTCGCTCTTGAGCGTCATCCGCAACGCCTCTCAGCCGTTTCGCACGCCCGATCCGAACGCACCCCACGCGTCGCAGACGCGTTGGCGCACGCTGACGGACGTCACCGCGGGCGTCTACATCTTCGAGTCCACGACGCGCCCGAACATCGTGTGGGTCCGTTTGGACGGCCTCGACTTCTCGGAGGGGGCGCCCACGCTCACCCTCCCCCTCGCGACGGATACCGGGCTCGAGGGCGGGCTCGTCGGCGACGTGACCGGCGACTTCGTCGTGGCGGCGCCGATGCAGTTCCTCTCAGCGGTGTAGGCCCCGTAGCGGACGCAACCCGGCCGGCGCCGACGTGGCGCCTCACGGGCTCAGTCGCGGCGATCGAGCCGAAGATCCTCGAGGTCGAGGTCGCGCTCGATCCGGTGCAGCACGTCGGTGTGGATGAACCCGATGTCGCGCAGGCGAATCAGCTCGCGGCGCTCGGCTTCGAGGGCCTCGCGGCGCAGGCGCTGGTAGGCCTGGGATCGGTCTTCGAGTGCGCCGTCGTCTTCCTCATCGAAGCGGGCTTTGAACCGCCGGATCCGGAACTCGTAGAGGCCCTTCATCCGCGTCGCCGTGTCCTCGCCGACCCAGCCTTCGGCGCCGAGTTCGTCGAGCCGGGCGATGGCCGCCATCGCCGCCTTCATCCGGGCCTTGTCTTCCTTGGCCTCCTCGGTCTCCTTGTCGCTGAGTCCGAGCGCCTCGATGATCGGCGGGAGCGCGAGCCCCTCGCCGACGATCGTCGCCAAGATCACCATGTAGACGATGAGCACGATCAGGTCCCGACCTGGGAATGGCGCGCCGCTGTCGGTCAGCTCCGGAATCGCGAGGGCGGCGGCGAGCGAGACGGCACCACGCATCCCCGTAAACGCGAGCAGAAAGCTCTCGCCCCACGGCGGCACGGGGTTCTTCAGCTCGCTGGCCTGCGTTCGGCGGACGCGATCAAAGATCGCCCGCGGGATCACGTACGCGAACCGGACGGCCACCACCGTGAAGGTGATCAGCGCGCCCCAGCCGATCAGCGTCGCCGTTGAGTAGTCATCGGAGATCGCGTCGACGATGTCTGGCAGCTGCGTGCCAAGCAAGATGAACAGCGCCGCATTGAGCACGAACATCAACACCTCCCAGACCGCCGTCGACTGCAGCCGCGTCTCGGGGGTCACGAGGAGCGGTGCGCGCCACCCGAGCCAGATCCCGCAGGTGACGGCCGCCAGCACACCGCTCGCGCCGACGGCCCCGGCGGGCAGGTAGGCCAGGAACGGAGACAGCAACGAGATGGTGATCTCCGTCAGCGGGTCGTCGATCGGCTTGCGAATCTTGGCGATGACGAACGCGACAGCGATGCCGATCGCGATCCCGCCGGCGGAGCTGAGGAGGAACTCCACGAGCGCGTCCGGGACGGAGAAGCTCCCGACCACCACCGCGGCAACGGCAAACTTGAAAAGGATCAGGGCGGTCGCGTCGTTGATCAGCGATTCGCCCTCCACGATCGTGACGAACCGCTTTGGCGCACCGAGGCGGCCAGCGATCGCCGTCGCGGCGACCGGATCCGTCGGCGCGAGCACGGCGCCGAGTGTGAAGGCGGCCGCCCACGTCAGGTCGTCGATCAGCGTGTGGGCCACCACGCCGACGACCAGCATCGTGGCGACGACGAGCCCGATCGAGAGTGAGGCGACGGGCTGCAGGTTGGCCCGCAGGTCGCGCAGCGACGAGAAGAACGCCGCCCCGTACAGCAGGGGCGGCAGGAACAGCACGAGGACGACGTCTGGCTCGAGCTGCACGCGCGGCAGCCCCGGGATGAAGCCGAGCCCGAGGCCCCCGAGTACGAGGACGATCGGGTATGGCGTGGAGACGTAGTACGCGAGGACGAGCAGCGCCGTGACGGCCGCCAGGACCGCACCGAGCGCGAGCTCGTTCGTCTCGCCGGTGGAGGCGAGAACCAGCGCGTCGGTGATGCCCGTGAGCGTGGTCGCCTACCGCACGACGAAGTTGACGAGTTTGCCTTGCACGACGATCACCTTCACGACGCTCTTGCCGTCGAGGTGCGTGGCGACGTTCGGCTCGCTGCGGGCGAGGCGCTCGAGCTCGGCGTCGTCGGCGTCGGCCGGCGCGGTGACCCGCCCGCGGACCTTGCCCATCACCTGGCAGACGAGTTCGATCTCGTCGGCCTCCAGGTACTTGGCCTCGGCCGTCGGCCACGTCTCTTCCCACAGGCGCGTGCCGCCGTTGAGCAGCGCGTAGGCGTCGGTCGTGGAGTGCGGCGAGAACGGGTAGAGCAGCGAGTTGGCCATCGACAGCGCAAAGCGCACGACGGCCGGCTCGGCGTCGCCGCGCTTCGCCGCTGAGAGCTCGTTGAGGAGTTCCATCACTGCGGCGATCGCGGTGTTGAAGCTAAAGCGCTCACCGAGGTCGCCGGTGATCTTGTCGATCGCCCAGTGCGTCTTGCGCAGCAGGCGCAGGCCGTCGGCATTGGGCTCGGCGGGCAACTCGCCGGCGGGCAGCGTGTCGGCCGCCTCGGCCGAGAGGCGCCAGAGCCGCGCGATGAACTTGCTCATGCCGTCGACGCCCTCGTCGCTCCAGTCGGCGTCCTGATCGGGCGGACCCATGAACAGGACATAGGTACGCAGGGTGTCGGCCCCGTACTTCTCGACCATCACGCGCGGGGAGACGACGTTGCCCTTGGACTTGGACATCTTCGCCCCGTCCTTGGTGATCATCCCCTGCGTGAAGAGCGCCTTGAACGGCTCGCGGGCAGAGATCAGATCCAGATCAGCGAGCGCCTTGGTGAAGAACCGTGCGTAGAGCAGGTGGAGGATCGCGTGCTCGACGCCGCCGATGTACTGGTCGACCGGCATCCACCGGTCGACGGCCTCCCGGGAGAACGGCGCCTGGTCGTTCTGCGAGTCCGTGTAGCGCAGGAAGTACCAGGACGAGTCGACGAACGTGTCCATCGTGTCGGTCTCGCGCTTGGCGGGCTTGCCGCAGCTCGGGCAAGCGACGTTGACCCAGTCCTCGGCGGCCGCGAGCGGCGACTTGCCCTTGGGCTTGTAGTCGGTGACGTCCGGCAGCTTCACTGGCAGCTGGTCGTCCGGCACCGGCACGGCGCCGCAGGCGTCGCAGTGGATGATCGGGATCGGGCAACCCCAATACCGTTGGCGCGAGAGCAGCCAGTCGCGCAGCCGGTAGTTCACCGTCGCGTGGCCCTTGCCTTCGGTGTCGAGCCACTTGGTGATCGCGTCGAGCGCCTCGGCCTTGGGCAGGCCGTCGAACTGCGGGGCGCTGTTGATCAGAACGCCGTCGCCGACGTACGGCAGCGCGGTCTCCTCGCCCTCGGCGAGGTTCGGATCGGCGATGACCTGCTTGACGGGCAGGTCGTACTTCTCGGCGAACGCGAAGTCGCGGTCGTCGTGGCCGGGAACCGCCATGATCGCGCCGGTGCCGTAGTCCATCAGGACGTAGTCGGCGACGAACATCGGCAGCTGCTCGCCGTTGACGGGGTTGGTGACGGAGCGACCGAGGTACACGCCGGTCTTCTCACGGGAGGCGTCGCCGCGCTCGCGGGCGTCGTGCGTGATCGCCTGGCGCACGTACTCCTCGACCTGGGCCTGCTGCTCGGTCCCCTCGGCCAGTTTCAGCACGTCGGGGTGCTCGGGCGCCATGACGAAGAACGTCGCGCCGAAGAGCGTGTCCGGGCGGGTGGTGAAGACGGTGTACTCGGTGTCCAGATCGTCGCAGCGGAACGCGACCTCGGCGCCCTGGGAGCGGCCGATCCAGTTGCGCTGCTGCGTCTTGACGTGCCCGGGCCAGTCGATCGTGTCGAGCTCGTCCAGGAGCTGCTCGGCGTAGTCGGTGATGCGGAAGAACCACTGCGTGAGCTGGCGGACCTCGACCAGTGCTCCGGAGCGCTCGCCGCGACCGTCGATGACCTGCTCGTTAGCCAGGACGGTCTCCTCGACCGGGTCCCAGTTGACGGCGGCTTCCTTGCGGTAGGCCAGGCCGCGCTCGAAGAAGCGCAGGAAGATCCACTGGGTCCAGCGGTAGTACTCGGGCGTGTGGGTGCCGAGCTCGCGCGTCCAGTCGATGGAGACGCCCCAACGACGAAACTGCTCTTGGAAGCTGGCGATCGCCGCCTCGGTGGCGACGCGCGGGTGCTGGCCCGTCTTGATTGCGTTGTTCTCCGCCGGGAGTCCGAAGGCGTCGTAGCCCATCGGGTGCAGCACGCGGTGACCGTTGCGGCGCTTGAAGTGCGCCACGGCGTCGCCGATCGTGTAGTTCTTGAGATGGCCCACATGCGGCTCGCCGCTGGGGTACGGGAGCATTTCCAGGACGTAGGCGTCGGCGTCCGTCGGCGGGCCGTCGGGCACCACCCACGTCTGCTCGTCCTCCCAGACGCGCTGCCAGCGCGGCTCGATCTCCTGTGGGTCGTAGCGGTACTCGGCCATCTGCGGGATGAGGATACGTGGGGTTGCCTCGAGGCGACCGGCGGGTCCACCGACGCGTCGCGGAGACGGTCTCAGGGCGTGCTGCCCGGCATCCCTGCCAGGCAGCGTGTAGACCGTGACTATGTGAGGTTGACGGTCCGCCAGGTCGTTCCCACCTTGACACGCAGCACCGCAGGAGTCGCGGTCTCGACGGCGATCTGCCCTTCGGCGTAACGCGTGACCAGCGGCACGGCGCCGGCCGCGTGGACCAGCGGCTCGGTCTGGCGGACGTTCGTCACCGTGCTTGCGAATGACGAAGTCTTGGTACCGGCGTTCTCGCGGTTCCCGCTGAGGACGATGTCGTCGCAGGCGCCAACGAAATCGAAGGTCTTGTCGATCAGCGGCGTCGGGCGGTTGTCGATCGAGTGATTGTCACGGACCGTGAGCGACTTGACGCTGTCAAAACGGAAGTTGTCTGATGTGGAGTCAGCGCCGACGTTGTTGTTCAGGGCCACGCAGCCTTCGACGACGCCGCTGCGAATGAACTTGAAGACGGCGCCGCTGCCGCCGCAGCCGTAGGCGCGATTGCGAGCGAACACCAGGCCCTCGATCGAGGTGCTTGTTTCGCCGGCAACGTCAAAGCCCGTGTCCGCCGCATCGCGAACGGTGTTGCCCACAACCGTTCCGTTCGTGCGACCGCGGATCACGACACCGCGCCCGTACGACTCGTGCACTTCGTTGTTGACGACGGTGACGTCCTCGACCCGCAGCCACGCGCTCGAGTCGATCGTGCCGGCCGACACGAAGATTCCGTGACGATTCACGTTGGCGGCCGTCTGCGCGTTGGGGACGAGGATCGCGCCCGGGATCGCCAGCGCCGCGTCAGCTGCCGATGGGCAGATCACCCGTCCTGCGCGTCGCACGACGTTGCCATGGACCTGCACACTCTGCGACGCCGAGGTGTTCACGGGTTCGTCACGGTCGACGAGAATGCCCACAGCGCGCGTCCCATCAATCAGGTTCCCCTGCACCTGGATGTCACGCCCGCCAACGACGTGGATGCCGTTGGCGCCGCCCTCACGGACGTTGTTGCCTTGGATCTGCACGCGCAGATGGTGCGCGTTGTAGGTCGGCGAGCTCAGCACGTTGTCGGTGATCTGAGAGGCGTAACGCACGACGCTGATGGCGTCATCGCCTGCACGAAGGACGAAGTTCCCGGCGATGATGATGTCGCTGGAGTTCGTCGTGCTGGTGCCGTAGACGCCGATCCCGTCCGACCAGGTGTCGCTCACGCGGCAGTCCACGACGCGTGACTGCTTGCATCCAACGAGGTTGATGCCCGAGCCGCGCGAGTCCGAGACGGCGATGTCGCGGACGGTCACGTTCTTGCTGGCGACTACGCGGACGGCGGTTTGATTGATGTCGCGGAACTTCTGCGACGTCGGGTCCGGCCCCTTCACCGCGAAACTCTCGAGCGTGAGCCCGTTTGCGTTGGAGAAGTAGAGGATGCGGACGTCGGTCCGCTCGCTGCTGATCACGGACTCGTCGCCGAAACCGCGGATCACGACGCTCGGGTCGCCGGTCGTCGCGGTCCAGTTCAGCTCGTTGTCGAGTTGGTAGTTGCCGCGCCGCAGGTGCACCGCACGACCAGTCGCCTTCGCCTCGGTGATGGCGGCCAGGATGTTGAGCCGGTTGGCGTTCGCCGGCGACGCCGTCGGAGGCTTGACCCAGACGTACTCGGTGAACTCCAGTTTGATCGGCTTGATCGTGCTTCCCTGGCGCATCAGCGTGTCGCCGTCGACCATGCCCGTTAGGTCGGTGGCGATGCCATCGATCGTGTCGGCTGCTGCCGCCGCCTGCGGCAGCAGCATCGCGGTCGCGCTGGCACCAGCAAGCGCCGCTCCGCCGATCACCGCACGCCGGGTGTTGACCTCGGCATCCTTGAAATCCCGTGTACTCATCGTCTGCTCCTCCGCTTGGACGCGGCGAGAGTGGCACGTAGGCGCTCGTGGCCGGTGAAGATCAGGTGACCCCGTCCCGCAGGTTCACGCCGCAGCGCTCGGTTGTCCCACCGTCGGCGCGCCAAAGCGTCCAAGACGCGGAAACTTCCGGTGACTTGAGCAGGACCGTTCGCTGCTTCGGCGAAGGAAAGACCCATGACGACCGGCACGCCGCGTACCCTTGCCCGCATGGCAGACGCCGAAGGCACCACGCCCGAGCCCGTGCGCCCGTTCGCGGGCGACAAGGCCGGCGGAAACACGCAGAAGACCGACAAGGGCACCCCGTGGGGCAACGCCTCCGCACGGGTGGAACTCGTCGTCGATGCCGCCGAGCGTGCCGCCGAGGAGCTCCGCCGCCAGGCTGAGCGCCGCGCCCGCGAGCGCATCTCCGAGGCCGACCGCGCCGCCGAGCTGCGCGTAGAGGCCGCCGAGCGCGAGGCGAGCGAGATCATCGCCGCCGGCAAAGCCCGCGCCGCCCGCGCCGAGGCCAAGGCTCGTGAGAGCGCTGCCCGCGCCCGCGAGCACGCCATCGCCGAGCGCGACGGCGTGCAGCGCGAAGCCGCCCAGGTGCTCGACGCCGCCCGCGCCGAGGCCGAGGGACTCGTGAAGGAGACCCGCGCCGAGGTCGACGAACTGCTGTCTTCCGCACAGGGCGAGGCCGACGAGATCATCGGCGTCGCCGAGCACGAGGCCGACCAGCTCCGCCGCCAGGTCCGCGGTGAGACCACGCGCGAGAAGGCGATGGCCGAGCAGGAGATCAAGGCGATCCGCGACCAGGCAGCTGGCGAGCGCGAGCGCATTCTGGCCGGCGTCGAAGAGGAAGCCACCGCGCTGCGCGCCGAGGTCGACCGTGAGGTCAAGGAGCGCCGCGACGAGGCCGTCCGCCGCGCCCGCGAGATCGTCTCCAACGCCCGCGCCGTTGCCAGCGAGGTGCTCGAAGAGGGCACCGAGATCGGCCAGAACTTGCAGCAGCTCGGCTCGTCGATGCGCTCCAACGCCGAGCGGATCCTGCGCGACACCCAGCAGGCCCACCGTGCCCTGATCGCCCGCCTCGACCAGGTCTCGAACCTCCCAACGGAGGATGAGCGCCGGGGGCGATCCGAGATCACCGCGCGGTCCCTCCGGCCCGAGCGGACGTCGCGGGCAGGGGGCCTGAGCCGCGACATGCCGATCTCGTCGTCGTCCCGCGATGACGACCTGCGCGTGCCGGACTTCCTGAGCATCGACCAGGCGACCGAACGCGACTTCGACATTCCGGAGTTCCTCTCTTAACTCCGTTTTCCGGTCCACCGGCCGCCCGAAGGCCCTCGTCACCTGCAGCAGTGCAGGTGACGAGGGCCTTCGTCGTTCCTGACCCGTGAACACTGCGTCGACCGGGCTTGACCGCTTTGGGGGACGCGGTTAGGTTGGCACCTAGACGTTGCTGCTCCCGGCGTCGGAACCACCACATCCCCCGGGCCGGTCCTCGCATGTCCTCCGTCTTTCGCGCGCAGTTGCGCGTGCTCCTGCGCCTCTTGGCCGCCGTCTTCGTCGTCGTGGCGGCGCCAGCGGTCACCGCGGCGCCAGCCTCGGCGGCGATCGAGATCCTCAGTCGAGGTGTCGACCCGGACCCCACCGTTCCGAATGGGACGGCCACGCTCACGATCGACGTCGCCGTCGACCAGGCGCCCTACATCGTGCAGTTCGACTGCTGCAGCGTGATCACGCCTCCGGTGACGAAGTTCATCGACGAGAACCAACCGGAGACGCAGGGCCTCAAGGGGACCCACAAGTTCGAGTTCAACGTCGGCGCGGGCATCAACGCCACCGACCGCCAGATCACCGTGACCGTGTTCGACTCGACCGGCGCGAAAGCCACGCAGACGATCTCCTTCGAGCAGCCTGCGCTGCCGCCGCCGCCCGCTCCAGAGCCCGAGCCGGAGCCGACCGGTCCGACGGCGCTCACCGAGTGTCCGAGTGAGGTCAGCTTCGCGCTGGTCAAGGCCAAGACGAACGGCGGGTGCTGGCAGAAGCTGCAGGCCGGTTCGCAGCCGTACACCGATGGCAACGTAAACATCGCCGCCCGCGCGATCCACTACGAGACCACCTCCGGATTCAAGCTCAACGGCATCCCGTTCCCCACTCCGCCGTTTGGCACCAAGTACGTCCTCGCCGAGCCCAGCCCCGGCTTCCCGGGCGGGCAGATCGGCATCGACAAGTCGATCACCATCAAGCTCGGGCCGGTCACCGTCCACAACGGCCCGCTGCTGTGGAAGCTGCCCAGCGGCTCCCTCGAGGGACGACTCGCGGCGTTCTCGCTGCCGTCCGGCACGCTCGGCGGCCTCCCGATCGGCGGGCAGGTCGAGGTGATCTTCCGCAAGCGCGCGGGCAGGTTCTCCACGTCGTTCCCGATCGCCGTCACGCTGCCGTCGATCTTCCGCCCCTCCCCCGGCACGACCGGCTCGATCACCGGCTCGACCGAGATCGCCACCGACGAGACCGGCAAGGTCAACCTCGACGGCGGCAAGATCGAGATCGCCAACGCCGCGATCGGCAAGCTGGCGATCAAGAACCTCTGCTTCTCTTACCTCTCGGCCAACGTGAGCACGCGGTTCGCGGCCTGCGAGCCGCCGTCGCTCAACGGCGCCCCGGCCGTGAGCTGCGGCCCGCCCCGCCAGAACCAGGAGCGCTTCGACGGCGCCCTCCTGATCGGCCTCCCGACGCCGACCCGCCCCGACCTCGCTGCCTACGGTGGCATCGCCGGCGGCCAGTTTGCCTACGGCGGCGGCTTCATCGACAACGCCGGCATCCCGCTCGTTGCTGGCATCGCCTTGGAACGCGTCGGATTCGGGCTCTGCCTGCAACCGAGCGTCCTGATCAAGGGCGACGCCGGCTTCTCCGTGGCGCGTGGCGTCGTCCGCGGCGACGTGTCGCTGACGTACGCCGAGACGGGCGCCCGCTCGTTCTTCGTCGAGGCCGCCGGATTCCTCCGGGTCGCCGAGATTCCGGTCGGCGATGGACGCGTAAAGATTTCCAGCACCGGTGCCGTGGACTTCAACCTCAACGCGCGGATGTTCCTCGCGGGTGGCTTCATCCAGGTCCGCGGCGCGGTCAGCGGCTTCATGGTGCCGTCGCCGTTCAAGTTCAATATCGACGGCAGCGTCTCGCTGTGCATCGACATCTTCATCGCTACACCCTGCGCGACGGGCTCGGCAACGGTGTCGAACCTTGGTGCCGGCGGCTGCGCCGACTTCGGCTTCGTCGGCAAGTTCAGCGGGTTCTTCTTCTTCAAGAAGCCCGTCCGCGGCAAGCAGTTCGACTTCGGCAAGGGCTGTGGCTTCCAGAGCCGCGTCCGCATCAGCCGCGCGATCCGGGCTCAGGCCGGCTCGCCGCTCGACTTCGAGGTGCCTGAGGACAACGACCAGTACGTCGCGCACGTCACGGGCGCCAGCGCTCCGCCGAAGGTCAAGGTCACCAGCCCGTCGGGCAAGGTGTTCGAGTCAGGCTCGGGCCCGGCGACGAGCGACCAACAGTCGTTCCTCATCGTGGAAAGCGCCCCCGACAACGAGACCTCCGTGTTCCTCGCCAAGGACGCTGCACCGGGCGACTGGAAGATCGAGGCCCTGCCTGGCAGCACGCTCACCGGTTTGGAGACCCAGGCCGAGGACAAGTCGCCGTCGGTCGTCGCCGCGAAGGTCAAGAAGCAGGGCGACCGCCGCGTCGTCGACGTGCGGGCCTCCGTGAAGCCGGGCGAGAAGATCGCCCTCGAGGTCATCGGTGAGGACTACCAGCAGACCATCGCGACGAACCTGAAGCTACGCAGCTGCTCCGGCGGCGTGAAGGCTCCGGGCCGCACCAGCGGTCAGTCGAAGTGCGCGAGCGTCAGCTTCACCCCGACGTTCGGGTACCAGGGCAAGCGCACCGTCAAGGCGATCATCACCGACGAGAACGACGCGGCGATCGACTCGATCGACGCGGCCACGTTCACCGCGCCGTCCCCGGCCACCCCGGGCAAGGTGCCGGGCGTCCGGATCGTGCGCAAGGGCTCCGACGTGTTCGCGATCTGGGGCCCGGGGAGCAAGGGCACGACGCGCTACGGCGCCTACGTGATCCTTGGCGACGGCCGCAAGATCGGCCACACCGCTCCGGTTCCGTGCCTGGCCTGGAAGATCCCGAACGTCCGCAAGGACACCTCGGTGAAGCTGCGGGTGCAAGCCGGCCGCAAGGACATCCAGTTCGGCGGCGCCGTCACCGTCACGCTGAAGGGCGGCGCGGACTACGCCGGCCCGGCGAAGCTCAAGCGGGTCAAGGTCCCGAAGGCCTGCGAGTCGATCTAGGCCGAGACCGGGCGCGGGCCGCGGCGTTAGAGGTCGCCGCGGTCCGCCTCGTCGAGGTACTGGAACTCGGGTGCCCGCACGCCGGCCTGCTCCCGAATCGCCACCAGGCGCGGCGACTCAAAGAACGCGCGAGCGTCGGCGTGGGACGTCCACTCGGAGAAGTGGACGACCCGGCTGCGATCGTCGTCCGCCTGCAGGACCTGGAACGACCGCTCGCCGGCCGCTTTGCGGATCCCGGCGGCGTCGTCGAAGATCTCCTTCCACGCGGCGTAGTCGTCGACCTCGTGCACGATCAGGACCCAGCTCACGCGGCGACTCCCGCGGCATTAGCGGCGGCGTCGACTCGCTCGGCCGGGACGACGTCGATGGACTCGCCGACCATCAGGACCTGCCTGGCAACGCCGCGACCCTCGGCCTCAGCCTTGAACCGCGCCGACGGGTTCGCCACCGGCGCGTAGATCCCGTCGATCTCGTAGCCCTCGCTGTGCATCGGAATCGCCAGGCGCGCGCCCAGGACCTCGGCGGCGACTGCGGCTTGCTCGGGCGTCAGGACGGCCGGCAGCGGACTCGCCGGTCGGCGGTGCGGAAAGCGGGCGACCGTCCCATTGACGGGCAGCAGCACCACGTCGAACGGTCCATGGCGGCGAGCCATCCGCCACCAGGACCCGTGAAAGAGCGTGTCGCCGAGGTGCAGGACGCGGACGCCGTCTGCCTCGACGAGCCAGGCGACTTGCGGGTCCCCGAAGCCGTCGACGGCGGGCAGCGCCGTGACCGTGAATGGCCCGACGGTCGTGGATTCCCAAGGCTCGAACTGGCGGCGTTCGCGCCCGGTGGCGGCGAGCTCCGCCTCAGCCTGCAGCAGTGCGAGGTTCTCGAGCTCGCCTCCCCCACCTGCCGCCGGTTCGAAGATCGGAGCGCCCGGTGCGAGCGCGCGGTCGAGCGCCGGAGCGTCGGTGTGGTCGCGGTGCAGGTGCGTCACCAAGCCCGCGACGGCACGACCTGCCGACGCGTCAACGACCTGCGGCAGCGGCGCGCCAGCCACGCGGTCGCCGAAGGCGGCGAATACCGCAGCCGGGTCGCCAAGCGGATCGATCACCAGCGTCGCATCGCCGGATTCCAGCTCGACGCCGGCCCAGCCCAGCCATGTCAGTCGCATCGTCTTCTCACCTTGGTCGTGTCGGCGACTCGCCCCATCGCAAGTTCGCCTCGACAAACTTATACCGCACGATCGTTCGTTCGCTAAACTGTCGCCCTATGGCCCGCCGTTCTGCCACCGACGTCGCCGACAGCCGCACCACGGTCGTCGAGGCCGCCGTCGATCTCGCGTCGGTGATCGGCCTGGAGGGCTTGACGATCGGCCGCCTCGCCACCGACCTGCACATGAGCAAGTCGGGTCTGATCGGCCGCTTCGGCAGCAAGGAGTCGATGCAGCGCGCCGTCCTGGAGGCCGCGATCGCACGCTTCACGGCGTCGGTCTGGGTCCCCGTCGCCAACGAGCCCGCGGGTCTCCGTCGCCTGGAGGCGATCGTCGACGCCTGGATCACCCACCTCGGCGACGGCACCTTCCCGGGCGGCTGCTTCCTGACGACCGCCTCCGTCGAGTACGACGCCCGCCCCGGGACCCTGAGCGATGACATCGCCAAAGCGGCCGGCCGCTGGCTCGCCGTCCTCGAGAGCGACGCCGCCACCGCCATCGCCGCCGGCGATCTCCCCTCGGGCCGCGACCCTGCCGACGTCGCCCTCGAGCTCTACGCCCTCGCCTCCGGCGGAAGCGTCGTCAGCCGACTGACGCAAAACCCAACCGGCCTCGGCCAAGTCCGCGGCGCCATGCGACGAGCCATCGGACAGGCCCACTAGGCGACGACCGCCACCTCACCCAGAGGCGCCTACAACACAGAGACCGAGTGGCAAACCACTCGACGCCATCATCGGAGCGCACAGCACAGTGTAGTCGTTCTCGGTCGTAGTTTATGGTGTCCCTCATGATCCCAAGCGTCGATAACTAGGAATTATCAGTGGCGGACTCCGCGACTTCCGCGACTGAGACTGCCCACGCCACGAGGCTGGCCGACATCCTCGACGGTCACCGCGAGTTCCGGCGCCACATCGTGCCGCTGTGCGCCGCGGAGACGCCGATCTCCGACTACGTGCGCGGCTTTCTAAGCGATCCGATCCACGAGAAGTATGCGATGGGTGGGCCGATTTGCCCGCAGGCCGAGAACTTCGTCGGCGCCGAGCACGTCCTGAACCTCCACGGGCTCACGATCGACCTCTGCCGGGAGATCTACGGAGCCCAGTACGCCGACCCCCGCCCGTTGAGTGGTACCGCAGCGATCACGAACCTGCTGATGACGCTGTCGCGCCCCGGAGACCGCATCTTGTTGCAGACCTCTGCGAGCGGTGGGCACGCGTCGATGCTGCCAGTCTGCGCACGGCTCGGGCTCAAGGTCATCGACCTGCCGTACGACTTCGAGCGCCTGCAGTTCAACGCGGACGCCTGCCAGGCGCTTGCAGCGCAAGGGCCCGATTTCGTCCTGATCGCGCCGTCGGATCTGCTGTACGCCCCAGATATCGTCGCGCTCGGGTTCACGTCCGCCACGACGGTGATCTACGACGCAACCCAGACGCTTGGCCTCATCGCCTCGGGGCACCTCCCGTCGCCGTTGGACGCGCACCCGCGACTCGTGATCTCGGGTGGCACCCATAAGACGCTCCCGGGCCCGAGCTCGGGGTTGCTGATGACGAACGACGACGAGATCGCCGCGCGACTGGACGCCGAACTGAGTCCGAAGTTCGTCCGGCACGCGCACCCTCATCACATGGCGGGGCTCTGCGCGGCGTTGATCGAGCACCGAGCGATCGGTACCGCCTATTCCGACCGAATCGGGTTGTTCGCCGGCGTGCTCTCCGACTCGCTGTCGCGCGCCGGCCTGACCGTGATCCAGGACGGCGCGCGCACCACGGAGACGCACCAAGTATTCGTGCAGGTTCCTCCGGCCGAGCTAGACGGTGCCTACACGCGGGCCGCCTCTGCCGGCATCACGCTCAACGTCAAGCGCAAGCCGCTCTTTCGCGGCGCGGGCCTGCGTCTCGGGGTGCAAGAGCTTGCCCGCTACCGGTGGACGACCTCGGATGTCGAGCGCCTCGGAGCGCTCCTTGCCGCCGTCGTGTTTGACTCAGCTGATGCTGAGCAACTGCGCGCCGACGTCCGTTCGCTCACTCCGCTCAACGTGTTCGCCGACGACATGCATCTGGTCCAGCAGGCCTGATCCACCAGCGATAGCCTAGCTTCGAGCATGACTGGGCCGGCGCACCTGACACCACGTACGTTTGACGCGGTACTCAGCGACATGGACGGCGTGCTCGTCGACTCGTCCGCGCAGCACCACCGAGTGATGCGACGCTGGGCGCTGCGCCACCAGCTCAACCCGGAGCTGGTCATCGACGCCACGCAGGGCGTACGCAACCGCGACTTCATTCTGCGGCTGGCGCCCGGAGCGCCCGTCGACGTCGAACTCGACGTGATCGCCAACTGGGCAGATGAGGAATCCCACGACGTGCGCGCGCTGCCAGGGGCCGACGCGCTGCTTCGCGGCGTACTGACCGCGGCGCCCGTCGCGGTGGTGACGTCATCCTCTGCTGTGACCGCGCGGCAGCGGCTCGCCGTCTCAGGTCTACCGACGCCGAGCATCCTGGTCACCGCCGAGAGCGTGCCGGACGGCAAGCCCCACCCGGCGGCGTACCTCCACGCGGCCGCGCTGTTGGGGGTCGACGTCGCCCGGTGTCTCGTGATCGAGGACAGTCCTGCCGGCGTGACGGCGGGCCTCAGTGCAGGCGCGACCGTCGCTGCCTTGAGAACGACCCACAGCGACGAACTGCTGCACGCCGCACACCTGCTCGAAGCGTCCATCACCGACCTGGCAGAGCGCCTTGGCTGGCTGCCCGCAGGCCCCGAGTGATTGCCTCGCGCCGCGTCGGCGACGTATCGTAGTCGCGACCACGTGCCGCGCTCCTCGAAATCCCGAAGTTCACGTCGTCCGTTCCTGGCGGCCGTGCAACACGTTCTGGCCGACTCCCTGACGGCCGGAAACCTCGCGTGCGGCATCGCCGCCACCCTGCTGCCCGGCGAGGGACAACCGGTCCGCCGGTCGGCTTTGATCCTCACGGGCGCCGTGTTCGACACGCTTGACGGCCCGCTCGCTCGCACCTCGGGCAACCCGACCGACCTCGGCGCAGCCGCCGACTCGATCTCCGACGTCGTGACCTGCGGTGTGGCGCCAGCCGCCCTGCTCGTGTCGTGCCGTCCGGTCACCGACTCGCCGCTCCTGCGGGCCGCACCGGGCCTATATATGGCCGCAGCTGCATGGCGGCTCATGCGGTTCGGTATCGGTCACCGCACGAGCCACGTGTTCCGAGGTCTCCCGGTCACCGGCGCGGGTATCGGGCTCGCCGTGGGCTACCAACTCAGGTTGCCGCCACGTGCGCTGAGCTGCTTGGCCCTCGCGCTCGCAGCCGCGATGGTCAGCCCGATCAGTGTGCTGTCCGGCGAGGCCCTCGTGCGGCGCTCGACCCCGCGCGACATCCCACCGCCGCGGTAGCGGATCACATCAGGATCAGGCGGACGTCCGGCTTGGACGGGGCGTCGTCGACGAGCGCGACCACGCGGTCGGCCACAGCGGCGGTGGCCTGGATGTCGGCCTGACCGGCCACGGCTCGCGCGGTGAGCGCCGCAGCTCGCGCCGCGCTCGGCGAGTGGTGGTGTGCCCACGTTCCTGTAGCTACGTCCGACAGGACGAGTCCGAGCGTGGCATTGGCGACGAGGTTGCGGTCGCGGTTGCCGGTACCGAACTCCAGCACGCGCTGGTAGTCGGCCTGCGCCGACGACTGGTCGCCGTTGAGCCGGGCGTACTCTGCTCGCTCGAAATAGAGGTTGTAGAGCAGACGATCGTTGAGCGCCTGCGCACGCTCGATAGCGGCCTGCACGATGTCGACAGCCTCGCCATGACGTCCTCGCAGCCATGCGACTTGCGACTGCGACTTCCAGACTTCCAGCATGTAGCCGTCGTGGGCCGACGTCGCGGCGATCTCCTCCTCGAGCCGTGCCAGCGTCTCCTCTTCGTCGTCGCGTAGGGCGTCGAGCACGACCCGGATGCCTGTGGCGCCGGTGATCGAATACGCCTTGGCGAAGAGCTCGCCCGCCTCGTCGGCAAGTCCCGTGGACGTACTGAACAGGGTCAGCGCCTGTCCGAGGTCGCGACCCTGGTGCCGCAGCACATGCGCCTGGCCCCAGACGCATCGCGCCCGTAGTCCGGGACGCCCCGCTGAGACGGCCCACTCTCCGAGCTCTCCGAACAGCCCGGCCGCCTCGTCGTAGCGGTTGAGCAGATGCGCGACGTCGGCCTGCAGGAAGCGCAGCTCGGACTGCTGCTGTGTTGCGACCGCGGACGGGTGCCAGCGCACCGTGGTGATCGTGCTACTGAGGAGCTCCTCCTCAGCGTCGCCGTACCGACCAAGCCCAGCCAGCTCGGTCGCCCGCGCACGGCACCACAGGTCGGCCCGAACCGGGTTGGCGGACAGGTATCGCACGATCCGCGGCTGGTCGGCGGCTCGGTCGTGGAGTGTGCCGAGCAGCGTGTAGTTGCGCTCCTTGATCGCCTGGCCCACCACCTTGGTCAGCAGCGCATCGAACCGCTCCACCCCCATCGACTCGGGGTCCGCGAACATCGCATACAGCGCCGCGTGCTCGAACTGGTGACGCCCATACGCCCGCTCGAACAGAAACAAGCTCGCCTCGGAAACCTCGGGCGCAAGTGCCCGCAACGCCGCATCGCGCACAACGTCGTGGACCTTGAACCCGCCGTTGTCGCGGTCGGCCAAGGGCGTGATGAGCGTGCGGTTACCCGCGACCAGCAGCTGCTCGTCGAGGTCGGCCACCGGCGCGCGGCGCAGGTCGGCCAGCGAGATGCGGCGCGTGACCAACGCAAAGAGCGAGACGTAGGCCATCAGCGTCCGCGTCGCGGCAGGCAGCTCAGGGATGAGCTGCTGATCGAGCACGGCGGCGCCGCCGACGCCCAGCCGCGCTCCGTCGGCGCGCGTCGTAAGCAGGCGCAGGTACAGCGGCAGGCCCTGGCAGTCGCCGTGCAGCGCAGCCAGCTGCCGAGCATCCAGCTCCACTCCCCGTTGCGCCACCAGCTTGCCGGTGGCTGCGAGGTCGAGGCCGGGAACGCGTAGCGGCGCAACCTCGAGATTGTTGAGCGCGACCTGATCGATGGACCCGAGGATCAGCCGGTCGTGGCGGCGCCGGGCGCAGTAGTCGTAGGCCGCGCTTCCGAGCTGACGCCACAGGGCCGGCGAGTTTACGTTGTCGAGCACGAGCATCACCGGCCGGCGGCCGAAGCGCTCATCGACCGACGAGATGAACCGACCCCAGGTGGCGTCGGCGTCGCCGAGTGCGGCGCGGCAGATCTGCGCCTCGATGTCCGCGAAGCCCGCGGCGTCGGCAAGGTCGAAGTACAGCGCCACCGACATTCGCCGGGGGCGCGGCTGGCCGCTGGCGGGCCGGCGATGGCCGTTCACGACGTCGGTCAGGTGCTCGAGCAGGAAGCTCTTCCCCGCACCCCGGGGCCCGTGGCAGCTCACGACGCGCTCGGTACCCATGAGCCTGACCAGTTCCTTCACTTCAGCGTCGCGGTTGACCAAATGGTCTTCGCGCAGCAGCTTGGGCAGCTGCAGCGCAAGGAGGTTCGACCGAGGCCTTCGCGCTTGACCCACCGCGAGCGCCACCGCCGTGAGTGCGGTCGCCGCGCTCAGGCTCGCCGCGGTGACCTGCACGATCGTCAGCCGCTGCGACGTCAACTTTGACGGCGTCGCCTGGAACAGGTCGTACGCCGAGAACGCGACGAAGACCAGCGCGGATATCCCAGCGACGGCGACCGCAATGCGCGCCGAACTCCGGAGACGGTTGAACATCATTTGTAGGGCTGCACCTGCACGCCGATAATTCCTAGTTATCGACGGTTAGCACCCGCCCCAGGGTGTCCGCCTGCGTGAGGACCCGTCGCAACGTCGGGTCTGAGACGTGCGTGTAGATCTCGGTCGTGGTCAGGCTCGCATGCCCCAGCAGCCGCTGGATCACCCGGATGTCGACACCGGCGTCGACTAGCTCGGTCGCGGCGGTATGCCGGAGCATGTGCGGCGTGACATGCAAGCGCACGCCGGCTTGCTGGGCCGCAGCCGCCAGTCGTTGACGCATCGCGGCGGGGCTTAGAGGCGCGCCGGCTCGGTTGAAGAGCAGGTGGTCATGCAGAATCGCGAGTTCACCGCGCAGGGCAAGGTAGGACGCGAGGAGATCGGACGACCAGTCGTTCGTGAGGTAGACGAAGCGCTCGCGCCTCCCCTTTCCGACGATCCGAATTCGCCGTCCATCAAGATCCAGATCTGCGCAGACCACTGAGACAAGTTCGCTAACGCGCACCCCGGTGGTGAGGAGAAGGAGCACCGCTACGAGCGTGGTGGCCTCGGCAGCTCTCTGCCGCGAGAACTGGGACGCGGCGAGCCGATGTACTCCGGCCGCAGACTGCAATGTTCTGAGAAGACGCGCGATGTCGTCCGCTGGTACCGATCGTGGAAGTCGGCGAGACCGTCCCGCCGACACCGCAAGGTCCCGGCAAGGATCGCCGTCGAGCCGTTGGGTTTGCACCAGCCACCCGCAGAAGCCCCGAAGGCCGGCGGCGCGTCGCCGTACCGAGGCGCTCGCCAGACCCGATTCTCGCTGAGCTTCCACAAAGTCAGCGAGGACCCGCCCATCAAGCTTGCTGATCGACGACTCGGTCCCGAAATGATCTTCAAAGGCCCCGAGGTCGCAGTCGTATGCCCGCACGGTGTGCGGCGACAGGTCGCGCGTGGTCGCCAGCCAACGGACGTAATCGCGACGGGCGTGCCCCATCGTTGTGTCTGGGACCGGCATCTTCTACCTACAGATCGGCGGGACCTCCCAAGCCGGGCTTGGCGGTCCCGTGTTGCCAAACCCCCATCGGCCCACCTCGCCGCACCCAGCATCCGCGACAGCGTCCGCCCAGGTTGCTTGACGCCGGTATGGGCATCGGATCAACGCGAGATCGGGCCACGCGCAACGCGCAAGCCCCATCAGCACCACCCCGGGAGCGAAGGCCCCCGCAAGCAGAGGCCTTCGTACCCGAGAGTGGAGCTCCTGAGACAACCATCCAATTCCGACGGCATGCGGACCGGTCGTGCGGCGCTCGCCGCGCTGCCCTCTTCCGGGTGACCTAGGTTTGGACCCCTGCACTATGACTCGACTCCCGAGACAACAAGGGCGACGACACGAGGATCAGAAGCCTGACACGGAGCTAGCCGAGCGAGTGCCCCGCACGATGCGACTCGACGAGCTTCGAGAACCTAGTCTCGAACTGAAACTCGCCCATCGTCCCTCGGTCAGTCCAGTAGTAGCCCTCGAGGCTATCGACCGGCTCGCCACCGATATCGAGCTTGAAAGCCCCGTGGTGAACTTCGCTGCGATCTCGGACGCTGGCTCGCGGCACGTTGCGATAGAGCGCTGTGAGTTGGTACTGGCCGCAGCCGTCATCTTCCCGCACGGACTCACAACCGACGACCTCGCTGGCCTGACGCGCTTCCCAGAGACCCACAGCGTGGTATACGAACGACGCAAGAGGTTGGATCGATGAGCGCTGGCGCCCAGCCGCTCGTTCCTTGGTCCGCACTCCCAGCAGCGCCAACCAGCAGCTGCGGCAACTCATCCACGAGTGGGACCGGCTGTGCTTTCAACTCGAAGAACGCGAGGGCACACCAACGGTCACCATCGACCCGGCGACCTTTGGCGAGCGCTTCAACTACAACGACATCACGCTGCTTCGATCCCGCCAACCCAAATGGTCAGAACCACACACGAGCCGCCGGGCTCTCCGCTCGACATTGCCGTCGTCGACGCCCAAGAAGAAGAACTACGCCTCGCGCGACGGACGTGAGTCGGCGACGACCCGAGGGAGGACGAGCTTCGGGACCAGGGCGCACGGAATACGCATGGAGTGAGCGGCGAGCTACAACCCGTTCTGACCCCCGAGGGGGCGACATATATCGCGGGCGAGCGTGTGTACGCCGACTTATGTCACAAAATCGAGCGTACCTCCATCGCCAAATCAGTGAAGCACTTTTACACCTACTGTTGACCGTGCCGGATTTGCAACGTAGGGTCCCAGTAGTCATCCGCCGCGACCAAACTTGCCCCCTGCGTGAGTTGTCGTGGCGGAGCGTCCGCGACGCTTGACTAACCAAGAAAGCAAGTCCCACATGGCCTCAACGAACATCAAGCGCGCCCTGCTCGCGGTCGCTGTCTCGGTCGGAGCACTGACCTCGGTCGGCGTTTCGCCCGCGAACGCCTACTACTGGGGCGGAGCCTCGTGCGGCTACAAGGGCGGTGGCGAGAAGTGCCAAAATGGCGGCGGCACTCACTCCTGGCAGACTGTGGCCATCCACACCGAGGGCGACAACCGCCCCGGATTCTGCGTCAAGACCTGGACGGGCTCGTCGGTGGACGGCTCGTCGTGCCTCAGCGGCACGCACTGGGCCAGCGGCCACAAGGCCCACTTCAACGGTGCGCTGCGCACCGCCTACGGGTATTGGGCTGGTGGCACCTGGGGGCCGATTCCTGAGCACGTCAACGCCGACACGAACTGGACCTAGGACTTCACGATGACCAATATTTCGATGAGTCGCCGCGCCTACGGGGCAGCAGTAGGAACCATGGCCGTGGCTGGTGGCTGGGCCGTGATCTCTCTAGCTTCGGGCCCAACCGCCGTCGCCGTGGCGACGCCGCCGGTGCCACTCCCGGCCGCGCTGGCAACCGCGCCGCGCGTGGACGTTTCGACGCTCCCGAAGTCGCTGATGGCAACGGTCAAGTCACAGTCCGACCTGGCTCCCGAGACCATCGCGGGCACGCCCAGCCTCGCGGTCCGCGTCAGCCGCAAGGGTGGCGACCTGCTGATCGTTCCCGGCAAGGGCGGTCTCTGTTTCGGCGGCCCCATCGGAACCGTGGGTGCCGAAGCGTGCATCGGGTTGTCTGCCACCCAGCCGGCGATCTCTTCTGACCGCGTCGACGGGCGCTACCGCTACACGGTGTTCAGCACGGCGGCCGTGACTGATCTTGCGGTCAAGACGACGGACGGAACGACCGTGCGCTCCGATCTGGCTGGTGGCATCACCACCCTGTGGTCCGACGGGGCTCCCGTCGACTACAGCTGGGCCGTCGCGGGCAAGCCCGAACGCCAGACCCTGGCCAGCCCGGAGTCGGCCGAGAAGAACTAGTCCACGAGATCAACCCTTCCTCGCGCCCTTGCGCGGAGGAAGGGTTGAGCCGTCGCCAGATAGCTAGGGACTCGTCCAGAAGGCGAAAGCCGGCGGCACGCCAGACGAGTACGACTGGGCCGCGTACCTGGCTGAGCCGACGCTCGGGACCGGCACGGAGTCGCGGCGAGGGGTTCGCATCGTTACGTGCGATCAGGACCGGCGAACCTTGCACCGACGTGGGCTGCCTAGCAAGCGCAACCAACTCGAACTCGGGCCAAGCGCAAGCCCCCGCAGCCCCACCCCGGGAGCGAAGACCTCCATTGCACGGGGGCCGGCGCCCGTTTCGCCGGCAGCGCGCCAAGGCCGGGGTCGAGAGTGCACCCGGGCGGACCGTTCCCGACTGGAGTGAGCGCCAGCGAGCGTGAGGGTGTCCGAACGGGGGCACCCCGACCCCGGCCGAGACCCGCCAACCCGGCCATGAAACGACGAAGGCCCCCGCAAGCGGAGGCCTTCGTACCCGAGAGTGGAGCTGAGGGGACTCGAACCCCTGACTTCCGCCATGCCATGGCGGCGCTCTACCAGCTGAGCTACAGCCCCGCGGGAGAGGCGATACTACCAGCGCCGTTCAGGAGACGCGTCGTCGCCGGACGACCAGCGGGCGGCGGCTTGCAGCGTGCGCGCGCGGGTCGCCGGGACCTAGAGCGGGACGACCCAGGCGCCGCCGTCGGCGTCGGGATCCAGAGCATCCTGGCTCACTTGCAACTCCCCCACCAGATGGCGAAGCGAGTCGGTCCAGAGGATGGCCCGGGGGACCCCCACCGTGCCTGCGCCCACGACGGCAAGGTCGGGGGCCACTTCGGGCGGCAGTGCGACGATGATCGGTGCGGGCCGCGTTGCGGACGAGCCCGTTCGGGTCCGCGAAGAGATGTGAAGCACGAGTAAGCCTCGAGGTGGAGACGCTTCGGGGGCGCGCCTGAAAGTGAATGCCACTCACCACTCTAGATACCGCAGGTATCGCCAGTGTGTCACCGCGCACATTGCTGGACGCAACTCAACCACCGGGGGACATCCAGTCGGTCAACCCATTTTCAGGGGCATTGTGCGCCGCTAGCCGATTGCTCGTTATTAAGCATTGCTCAAGAAGACTTGAGTGCCCTTGCACACTTTTCCGGTCTATGAGACTCTGGGTTCCAGTTCGAACCCCGCAGCCATCGGATGGCCGCCCTGGGAGTCCGAACCGGTCCGCCTCACCAGCGGATCTCACCGTCGCTTCTGGAGGAGCCAACGTGTCGCAAGTCTCGACGCGGTCGCGCGTACGCGTGTCCGCACCCACCCCCCTGTCTGCTCGAGTCCGTGTTCGCACGGCCGCGTTCCTCATTGTCCTGCTGAGCGTGCTCGGCATCGGCCTCGCTCCCGTGTCCCCGGCGAGCGCGGCCACCTCTCCTGTCACCAAGGCGGATCTGTGCGCGGCGTGGAACGCCGCGGGCACCGCCAGTCCCGAGATCCAGCTGTCCTCTGGTCTCACCGTCAACGCCGCCAAGGCGACCCGCATCGGGTCCAAATGCACCGCCTCTGGCGCCGGCGTCGCCCTCACCGGAGCGTCCGTCACCGACGCATCCGGTCCGTCGTCCGGCGGCAACGCCGCAGCCCAGCTCCTCGCGGCGGTGTCCCACGCCGCGGGGGCTGACCCCGACCTCAAAGAGGGCGACGAGGTCTTCAAGGGCGCGACGATCAAGAACCTCAACGCGGTGCTGAAGCTCGGCTACTTCGAGATCAGCGGCAGCATCGAGGTCAAGTTCAGCACCACGCTCACGAAGTTCCAGTTCAAGGGCAAGCTCTACGGCATCGACCGCTACACCCTGCAGCTGTCCAGCCCGGTCGGCGGCACGCTCCTGCCGAACGTCGAAGGCGCCGGCGTCGACTTCACCGGCACGCTCGTCGTGCAGGGCGACTACATCGCCCTCGACGTCGTCGGCTCCGCCCCCTCGCTGGTCTTCGGCGACGGCGACCAGCGCCTGTCCGTCACCGCAGGCAAGCTGAAGCTGAGCCTCTCCAACGAGAACACCCTGCACCTTGCGGTCGCAGGCACCATCGGCCTCGGGTCAAGCGTCACCGCCGAGGGCAGCCTCGACGCCGACTTCGACGAGGCCGGCCTGAAGAGCCTGTCCGGCTCCGGTGCCCTGGCCGCAACGATCCCGGCCCGGAGCTCCAGCCCGGCCGGATCGATCAAGGGCGACGCCACGTTCAAGTACACGCGTGAGCCGCTCGTCCGGTCGGTCACGTTCGCCGGCGACGTGCGCGTTGGTGACGCGCTCGTCGCCGGCGCCACCGGCTCCTTGGGCGACCAGTCCGCCAGCTTCGCGGGCAAGGTCTCCTACGACAACGACAAGCTGGCCGCCCGCGCCGACATCGACGGCGTCGTCTTCTACGGCGACAACCTCACGGGCCGCACGGTCGAGAACCGCGCGGGGACCCAGGTCCAGGCCACCAAGGGCGACTACCTCGTGAAGTCCGCGTCGGGCAACGTCGCCACCCAGGGCCTGCTGCTCAGCGGCAGCCTGCAGATCGGCGACGTCGCCGGCGAGCAGTGGGGCAAGGCCGGCGGCTCCGTCGACCTCTCCTACGCCAAGCCGAACCAGCCAGACACGAAGATCAAGGGCTCGGCCGACATCGCGTGGACCGGCCAGACGATCACGTCGGTCGCCTTCGCCGGCTCGATCACCTCGGGCACGACGGAGGTCGCCAGCGCCGCCGGCACCATCGACGGCAGCAAGATCACCTTCACCGGGCAGGTCAGCTCGCCGACCGTCAGCGGCAAGGCCACCGGCGCCGTCTACTACGGCTCCGACCTCGCCGGCGAGACCGTCAAGAACCGTGCCGGGGACTCCGTCGCCGCCACCAAGGGCGACTTCGTCCTGACCGTCGCCGACGGCCGCGTCCAGGTCGGCGGCATCCTCGCGACGGCCAACCTGCAGCTCAACAAGGTCGGCTCGGAGATCTGGGTCAAGACCGACGCGCAGCTGAAGGTCGCCCAGACGTGGCTCGCCTTCTCCGGCGAGGTCGACAACGCCGGCAACGCCGACCTCAAGGGCTCCGGTCGCGTGAACTTCGACGGCTACGTCATCGACTTCTCCGGCACCGTCGTCGCCAAGAACGGCGTGGTCAAGATCACGGGCGGCGGCTCGTTCACCACCGGGCTGTTCACCGTGCAGCTGAGCGGCACGATCGAGAAGCCCGACGCCGAGCGCTCCGTCTACGTCCTCACCGGTACGGCGAACTTCAAGTTCAGCAAGTACACGGTCGCCGGCGGCAGCGTGCGCCTGACGATCGGCGAGGGCATGACCGTGACCTTCGGCCTGAAGGCCTGCATCTTGTTCCTCTGCCAGAACGGCACCTACAAGCTGTACTTCAACACCAACGGCACCGTGAACCGCGCCGAGCTCAATGCGCCGCTCACCTCCATCCCGCTCTTCCTCGGGATCGGGTCCGTCGCCCTTGGCAAGAACGTGAAGATCAGCACCAAGATCACTGGGATCCTGTAAATCGACGGACGCGGCGCGGGACTCCCCGCCACCGTCCAGTCCAAAACTGTCTGCAGCCCCCGGTCGTCTCTCCCCGGGGGCTGCGGCGTTTCTGGAGCGATGTCACAAAAGTTCAATGGCCCGAAATGACCGGAGTTCCGGGCGTTTCGGGCCATTTGAACAATTGCGCCGGTGCGTGCCGGCTGTAACACTGCAGAGCGGCCTGTCCCCTGTTCAGGCCTCAAGTTTTTCGCTTCTGGAGGAGCACCATGTCCAACGTCACGACACGTCGGCGCGCCAGCGCCGCTGTGGACTCACGCCGGCGGCTGCAGCCGCTGCTCGCGCTCTTCGCACTCCTCATCGCCGCGATGGGCTTCGCCCCGGCCGCTGCGAGCGCCGATGGCATCAGTCACGCGGAGTTCTGCGACGTGTGGGATGCCGCCAAGCAAGGCGAGGATTCCGTCACGCTCTCGACCGGCGTGAAGGTCGAGGCGCAACAGATCGTCGCCGAAGGCACGAGCTGCGACAGCCAAGAGGCCACGATTCGCACCGTCGACCCGAAGCTCTCCGACACGCCGACAGGCGTCACCGGCAACGGGGCCGCCGTCCTGGCCTCCGTCTTCGGCGCCGCCGCCAGCGGCAACCTCCAGAACGGCAGCGAGGTCTTCCAGGGCGCCTACATCGCCGGCTTCGGCTACTCGATCGACTGGTTCGGCAAACAGACGATCTACGGCCGGATCATCATCAACTACACGACGACGACCACCGTGTTGAGCTTCGCCGGCGGATTCACCGACCTGGATCACTACTCGATCAACGTCTTCACGCCGGACGATCCCCGGACGGGACTCCCGACGGCGACGGCGCTCCCCGGTGTCGGCGGCGATCCGCTCAGCTTCCGCGGCACGTTCGCCAAGAACGGAGCTTCCTCCAAGCTCGACATCAAAGCGACCGCGCCCTACTCAACGATCGGTGAAGGCAGCCAGCAGCTCTCGCTGACCAACGGCACGCTCGCCCTGTCTCTCGCCGACGAGACCGCCGGCACCGGCCTCAAACTCGACGCCTCCGGCAAGCTCGGTATCGGCACCGGCGTGACCATCGATGGCGCAATCAAGGCCGACTTCGATGAGACCGGCCTGAAGTCGTTCACCGGCTCCGGTGGCCTGACGCTGACCGGCCAGGGCGGTTCGGTGTCAGGCAGCGCTGGCGTGTCCTACACCCGTGAGCCGCTCGCTCGCTCGATCACGTTCACCGGCGGCCTGACCGTCGGCGACGCCGTCGTGGCGAACGCCTCCGGCACGATCGACGACGCCGCGGTGAGCTTCACCGGCAGCGTCGCCGTCAGCAGCGCCGACCTCGCCATCAAGGGCGGCGTCGACGGCATCTACTACTACGGCGACAACCTTGCCGGCCGCACGATCTCGAACCACGCCGGCGTGCAGGTACCCGCGCAGAAGGGCGACGTTCTCCTGAAGGCCGCCACCGGCGAAGTCATCTGGAAGAACCTCACCCTCGAGGGCGGCGTGCAGTTCGGCGCCGTCGGCAGCGAGACGTGGGCGAAGGCCGACGGCTCCGTCGCGCTCTCCTTCCAGACCGGCGATCAGCCGCCGACCACCATCACCGGCGGAGCCGGCTTGGACTGGCTCAAGGGTTCCACCCCGTCCGTCTCTTTTGAGGGCTCGATTGCGTCGGGCTCAACCGAGGTGGTCTCGGCCAAGGGCACGATCGACGCCGCCAAGATCACGTTCTCCGGCCAGGCGACGCTCGCCAATCCGGATCTCACGATCAAGGGCGCCGTCAGCGGCTTCGTCGTCTACGCCGACGTCGCCGGCGAGACGATCCAGAACCACTCCGGCCAGACCGTCCCCGCCACCAAGGGCGACTTCGCGCTGACCAGCGCATCGGCGTCGATCGAGACCCGCGGCTTCAAGCTCTCCGGCAACGTCGGCATCGGCCGCGTCGGCGGCGAGCGTTGGGCGACCGGCGGCGGTGCTGTCGACCTCGTCTACAACGGCACGACCATCAAGGGCTCAGCTCAGCTGGATTGGATCGCCGGCCAGCTGCCGGGCGTCACCTTCGAAGGTTCCATCACGAGCGGCGTCAACACCGTCGCTGCCAAGGGCACGATCGACGGCAAGAAGCTCCTGTTCGAGGGCTCCGTGTCGTCGCCGACGCTGAGCGGCAGCGCCAAGGGCGGCGTCTACTACGGCGCCGATCTGGCTGGCGAGACGATCGTCAACAAGTCCGGCGCCACCGTCCAGCCCAAGGCCGGTGACTACTACCTCGCCGGCTCGGGCAGCGTCACGCTCAAGCAGATCAGCGCCTCGGCGTCGTTCACGCTGAAGAATGTTGGCGGCGTCAGTTGGCTGCAGGCCGACGCGCAGGTCAAGGTCGCGCAGACGTTCCTGACGTTCTCCGGCCAGGTCGACAGCCTCGGCAACTTCAGCCTCAAGGGCGCCGGCTCCGTCGACTTCGACGGCACCACCGTGCAGTTCAGCGGTGTGGCGAGCGCCGTCAACGGCAAGCTCGTGATCAGCGGCAGCGGCACCGTGAAGACGGGCCTCTTCTCCGCCACGATCAGCGGCACCATCGAGAAGCCCAGCGCCGCCAGCTCCGTCTACGTGCTGACAGGCACGGCGAGCTTCAAGTTCGGCACCTTCCAGGTCGCTGGCGCCACCGTGCGCCTCACGATCGGCGAGGGGCTCACGACGAGCTTCGGGATCAAGGCGTGCTTCCTGTTCATCTGCCCGAACGCGACATACAAGCTCTACTTCAAGGGCGGCACCGTCTACAAGGCCGAGCTCAACGCCCCGGTCGCCTGGGCCGTCCAGTTCCTCGGCATCGGTGCTGTGGTCCTCGGGCCCAAGGTCCCGATCTCGACGAAGATCACGGGGCTGATCTAGGCCAAACCTGCGGCGGGCCAACTGCCCGCTGCACTGGCCCGGCGCTTTGCGCCCGGCTTGCGAAACGGACCGCGGTCCACTGTCGCTCACTGACAGTGGACCGCGGTCCGTTTTCGCCGGGGCCCCGCAGAGCGAGCCGTTCGGCACTTCAGTCGTCGTCGCCGAGCGGCGACGACGACCTCGAGCTCGCCTAGCCCTCAGGCGGCGCGGACGTGTACGTCTCGCGCGGCACGTCGCCGTAGAGGCGGTCCAAGCGGTAGAAGTCTCGGGCGTCCGGCGTGAAGACGTGCAGGACAACGTCGAGGTAGTCCATCAGGATCCAGGTGGCCTCGGTGACGCCCTCGACGCGCTTGGGGATGAGGCGCTCGTCGTCCTTGACGCGCTTGAGCACGGCGTCATGGACGGCCTTGACCTGGCGCTCCGTGTTGCCGGTGCAGACGACGAAGTAGTCGGCGTAGCCGACGGCGTCCGCCACATTCAGCAGGGCGATGTCGGTCGCGCGGATGTCGTCGGCGATCTCGGCGATCAGCAGTGCAAGCGCGCGCGGATCACCGCCGCCACCTTCACGGACGGGTGCGTCCGTGGTGCGGTCGAGGGTGGTCTGCTGCAGGGTCTCGGGCGTCTCGGTCATGCGTGTACTTGCGAACGGTAGAGGTCGGCACGCCTCAGGTGCGCTGCGACCGCCGCCGGGACCAGGTAATCGACCGACTGCCCGGTCGCCAGACGCCGCCGGATCTCAGACGAGGAGATGTCGAACCGTGGCATGTCGAAGAACGCCAGACGAGCCGGAAGGCCCTCCAGCCGCTCGACGATGTCTCGCCGCAGCACCCCCTGGCGGCCAGCGACGCCGAACGTGGCCAGTCGGCTCACCTCGGCCGGCTTGTGCCAGGTCGGGAGCGAGAGCGCCGTGTCGGCACCGACGATGAAGAACAGTTCGTCGCCCGGATGCTGGGCATGCAGCTCGGTGAGGGTGTCGACCGTGTACGACGCCCCACCCCGCTCGACCTCGAGCTCGGAGACCTCAAAGCGCGGATCGTCCTGCGTTGCCAGACGGCAGAGTTCGGCGCGTACATGCGGGCCGGGTGCCCCGGCGGCGACCTCCTTGTGCGGAGGCGTGTGCGCCGGCACGAAGAGGACCTTGCTGAGCCCCAGCTGATCGCACGCCTCGGACGCGCAGATCAGGTGGCCGATGTGGGGCGGGTTGAAGGTCCCACCCATGATTCCGATCTTCGCCAAGACCTTAGCCCCGCACGTGTCCGTCGCCCCAGGCGACGTACTTCGAAGTGCAGAGCTCTTGGAGGCCGATCGGGCCGCGGGCGTGAAGCTTCTGGGTGGAGATGCCGATCTCCGATCCCTTCCCGAACTCGGCCCCGTCGGTGAAGCGCGTGGAGGCGTTCACGTAGACGACAGCGGCGTCGACGCGGCGGGTAAACGCGCGCGCGGCCTGCACGTCAGCCGTGAGAATGGCCTCCGAGTGGCCGGAGCCGTGGGCGGAGATATGGGAGACGGCGTCGTCGAACGAATCGACGACGCGGACGGCAAGAATGAGCGCGAGGTACTCGGTGTCCCAGTCCTCGTCGGTCGCGTCGACGAGACGCGACTGGATCTCGGCGGGAGCCAGGGCTTTGGCGCGGGCGTCGACGCGAAGCTCGACCTCGAGCTCGTCGAGGTCGGCCAGCAGCGACGGCAGCAGCGCCGGCGCCGCATCGGCGTGGACGAGCAGCGTCTCGGCGGCATTGCAGACGCCCGGGCGCTGCGTCTTGGCGTTGATCGTGATCGCGTGGGCGGCGGGGATGTCAGCCGACGCGTCGACGTAGACATGGCACAGGCCGGCAGCCGCGTAGATCACCGGAACGGTGGCGACGCCCTGCAGCGCGGCTTTGAGGCCGGCGCCTCCGCGCGGGAAGATCAGGTCGACGAGGCCGTCCTGGGTCGCGAGTTCGGCGAGTTCCTCACGGCCGCCACCGGCGATCAGGCCGATGGCGCCAGCCGGCACGCCGGCCGCCTGCGCAGCCGACGCAGCGATGTCTGCCAGGACGGCGTTGGTCCGGGCTGCCGAGGAGCTGCCACGCAGCACGCAGGCGTTGCCGGACTTCAAGCAGAGGGCGACGGCGTCGATCGTGACGTTCGGGCGTGCCTCGTAGACGACGGCCACGACACCGAAGGGCACGCGCTCGCGGCGTAGCTCGATCCCGTTGGCCAGGCGCCCACCATCAATGACCTCGCCGACCGGGTCCGGAAGGGTCGCGACGTCACGTGCCTGCTCGGCGATCGACGCGATCCGCTCGGGCGTGAGCGTCAGGCGGTCGATGAGCGCGTCACTCAGCCCTGCGGTGCGGCCGTCTTCCAGGTCGCCACGGTTGGCGTCCAGGATGGCGCTGGTCTGCGCGACCAGCGCATCGGCGATGGCGTGCAGCGCACGGTTCTTCGTGTCGGTCGGCAGGACGGAGAGCGGCCCGGCGGCCTCTTTCGCGGCGCGACAGATCTGCTCGACGCTTCGGGTGGCGATGGCCATGGACTGACCATGGTACCGCCGGGAGGCCTCTGCGCCGCGCGGGGTCGGCCGCGACGTTATGCGGGGAGCCCGCGACCGTCGTCGGTGAGCACGAAGTAGTCGCGGTGGACGACCTCGTCGGGCGGGACCGGGTGCAGGTGCGACAGCTCTCCGCTGCGCTTGCCCGCGGCCTTCCGGAGCTCGGCCGAGTCGTACTGCGAGAGGCCCTTGCCGACGGGGTAGCCATCGCAGACGACGTCGATCGCGTCGCCGGCGCGGAACTCACCGTTGACGTGCGTGACGCCGACGGGCAGCAGCGAGACGCCATCGTCGCGCAACGCCCGGGCGGCGCCCGCGTCGACCTCAACCGTCCCGCGGGAGGGTTTGGCGTACCGCAGCCAGAGTTTGAAGGAGCTGTGCTGGCCGTCGCCGGCCGGGAAGCGCGTGCCGACCTTCTCGCCGTCGAGCGCGAGCGCGAGCGCCGTCTCGGACAGTCCGCTGCAGATCGTCACGGCCACGCCTGCGGCGCGTGCAATGTCTGCCGAGACGACCTTGGACTGCATCCCGCCAGAGCCGTGCGCCGAGCGGTTGGAATCGATCGTGAGGTCTTCCAGATCGGAAGGGTGCTCGACCTGCTCGACGAGCTTGGCGGTCGGGTCGGTCGCCGGGTTGGCCGTGAACAGCCCCTCGGTGGACGTCAGCAGGAAGAGTTCGCTGGCGCCGACGAGCGTGGCGACCTGGGCGGCCAGCACGTCGTTGTCTCCGAAGGAGATCTCCTCGGTGGCGGTGGTGTCGTTCTCGTTGACGACCGGGACGACGTTCCAGTCCAGCAGGCGCTCCAGCGTGCGGCGAGCGTTCAGGTAGTGCTCGCGAGCGGAGATGTCGGCAGCCGTGAGCAGCACCTGAGCGGGCACGATCCCGGCGGCGGTGAAGCGCTCCTCCCACTCGCGGTAGAGCCTCCCCTGCCCCACTGCGCTCGTGGCCTGCAGCTCCTCGATCCGCGTCGGGCGGCTCGGCAGATTCAGCAGCGGCAGTCCGCAGGCAATCGCGCCCGAGCTAACGATCACCACGCGGTCGTCCAGCGCGCGCCGCCGTGCAACCTCGCGAACGACCCGGTCGAGCACCTCATGGCGCAGCGTGCCGTCATCGGCGGCGATCACCGACGACCCCAGCTTGATGACGACGGTGCGGGCCACGACTAGAACTCGAGTTCGAAGACTTCGCCGCCGAGGTCCACCTCGTCGCCCGCGCGGAAGCCGAGGCGTTCGAGGCGGTCGATGACGCCGAGGGCGCGCAGGCGCTTCTCGACGTGGGCGAGGGCGTCTTCGTTCTCGAGGTCGAAGCGGCGCACGAGGGTCGTGACCTGGTGGCTGACGACCCGGAAGCTGTGCGGACCGGTCCGGTCGACCTCGATGGTCGTCTTGGAGCGGGGCTGGAAGACCATGTGCTCGGCGATCGATGCGTCCTGATCAGGACCGGCCTGCGGGAGCTCCTCCAGCTCTTCCGGGCGTTCCGGCACGAGGTGCAGCAGCGCGCGGGAGAGTTCGGGGATACCGGCGGCTGTGGCGCTGGAGGTCAGCGCGACGGGGACGTCGTCGCCGAGGCGCTCCTTCCACTCCATGACGGCCAGCTCGGCGTCGTCGGGCGAGACGAGGTCGACTTTGGAGAGCACGAGGATCCGCGGCAGCGCGGCCAGGCGCGCGTCGTAGGCGGCGAGTTCGGCCTCGATCATCTTGTAGTTCTCTAGGGGGTCGCTGCCGTCGAGCGGGGCGAGATCGAGCACGTGGGCGATCGCCTGGCAGCGCTCGATGTGGGCGAGGAAGTCGTGGCCGAGGCCGACGCCCTCGCTGGCGCCCTCGATCAGCCCGGGGATGTCTGCCAGGACGAGCTGGCGTCCGTCGGCCTCGATGGTGCCGAGCATCGGCTCCAGGGTGGTGAACGGGTAGGCGGCGACCTTCGGCGTGGCACGCGTCATCGCGGCCAGCAGCGAGGACTTCCCTGCGTTGGGGACGCCGACGAAGCCGACGTCGGCGAGGAGCTTGAGTTGCAGATCGATCCACTGCTCGACGCCAGGGAGGCCGCGCTCGGCGAAGCGTGGCGCCTGGCGGGTCGACGTCGTGAAGTGTTTGTTGCCGCGGCCACCGCTGCCACCTTTGGCGACGAGCAGTCGCTGTCCCGGGCGGACGAGGTCGTGAACGACGCCGCTTTCGAGCGTGACCTGCGTCCCGGGCGGGACGGGGATCTCGAGGTTGTCGCCGCGGCGGCCGTCGCGGCCGCTGCCTTCGCCGTGGTTGCCTTTGGTCGCGCGGAAGTGGATCTTGCGAGCAAACGCGCGCAGATCGCGGAGGCCGTCGGAGCAGACGAGCCACACGGATCCACCGTGGGCGCCGTCGCCACCGTCGGGTCCTCCGCGGGGGACGTGGGCCTCGCGACGGAAGCTGACCGACCCGTGGCCGCCGTCGCCGCCAACGACGTTGATGCGCGCGTGGTCTGAAAGCACGTACCGATCGTACGGAAGACCCCGCACTTTGGGTGTTCTGACCACGCTGGCGCATTCACGTCCGTCCGAGTCGCCCCGTAGCTTGGGCGTATGTCGAGGGGAGGTGTGACGTTGCTCCGCAGCGCCGCTGCGCGCGCGTGGGTCGTCGCCGCCGTCGGCGCGCTCGTCGCATTCCCGATTGGGGCAGGCGCTGCCGGGGGTGGCGCCGCACTCCCGGGCGGCGGTTCTGCTCCTGAGCCGGTGCCGATTGCTGCTCCCGAGCCTCAGGTGGCCGTCGTCGCGCCGACCGAGACCGCCTCCCAGGTGACGCTGACGCCGCCGACGCCGCTGTTGCCGGTGCTCGCGACCACGAGTCGCCGCGTCTCCGACCCGATCACGCAGGACCTTGCCGCGCTGATCGAGCCCTCGCCGATCGCGGCGGTGGACGGGCACGTGGTCTACGTTCGCCAGCACATGGGCCGCACCGAGCTCGTCGACGTCGCGGACCCCGCCAATCCGAAGGTGTTGCTGACGGGCACGCGGGAGTTCGGTGCGCCGAGCGCTGGGCGCGACGCATCTGGGAATCCGGTCGTGGTGCTCTCGCCGTGCGCCGGCACCGAGGAGGTGCTGATGCAAGGGCAGGCGCCGCGGTGCCCGCTGCGCGCCGTGAGCCTTACCGACGGGACCTCGCGGGCCCTGCCGGCGACGACGGGGGCGATGACCGGCGATCTCGCCGGTAGCCGGCTGGTCTTCACCCGGCGCGGCGGCACCGATGGCACTCGCCTGTATCTCTCGATCGACGGT
>JAUMFO010000025.1:73382-321213 GCA_032119795.1 Solirubrobacteraceae bacterium | reverse complement strand
ACCGGCGGCCCGGGCCGCGACAAGCTCTTCGGCGGCCACGGCGGCGGCCGCATCGACGGCGGCGAGGGCGACAACGAGATCTGGGCAGACATGAACGAGGACACCGGTCTCCCGCGCTCGCAGGGCTACACGACGCGCATCACCGCCGGCCACGGCAACAACCGCATCTTCGGTGGCCGCGGCGTGAACTACATCAAGGCTGGCAACGGCAACAACTTCGTCCGCGGCGGCGCGCACTTCAACGACATCACGGTCGGGTCGGGCGTCAACCTGATCCGTCTGCAAGGTGCCGCCTCGACGAACGAGGTCGTGATCGACGGAGCTGCCGACAACGAGGGCTCGTTCGTGGAGTCGCTCGCCAACGGCAAGAAGCCCGTCATCAAGTGCATCAACGGTGCCAAAGCCGTGATCGTCTACGGCAACACCAAGCCGGACTCCAACTGCCGCCCGAGCGTCTCGGTGCGCTCCAAGAAGGGGCAGCAGTACTCGATCGACAAGACCCCGGGCGTCCCCGGCTCCGACCCGATCGTTGAGGGTCAGCTGCAGCCAGGCGACAACGGCATCGGCGTCCCGCGCCCCAACGGCGAGACGTAGTCCGCCGCCATCTGCGGGGGCCGCGAGGCGAACATTCGGCTGGGATCGCAATCCCACCGCCGGGCTGGTGGCCCCTAACTAGGTAGGCTGCACGGCATGAGTGCCGATGCAACCGCGACCGCGACGGTCCCCTACGTCGACATCCTGCGGGAGTACTACCGCGTTCAGGCCCTGTCGACTGCCGAGCGCGTCCAGTGGAAGAACACGATCATCGATGAGCCCGAGCTGCTGGCTGGAATGTTCGAGCGCAGCATCGATCAGCTCGAGGCCGCCTTCGGCGCCGGGCAGGTCAGCACCGCGCTGAACAGCCGCGACACGCGCAACGGCCCCAAGCCGCCGCCCAAGCCCGTCAAGGTCACGGCGCGTAACCGCAAGACGATCGTCAAGCACGGCCCCAAGACCGATCTCGAGAAGGCGCACGAGATCCTCTACCGCGTGTTCGAGGCCGGTGGCGTCACCGTCTCGGGCGCTCCGCAGCTCGCCGCCGACTACGCCGGCTACTCGGTCGCTCCGCTGCGCATCAAGGGCGACAAGCCCGGCAAGTTCGACGCCGAGGACGCTCCCGAGGGCGACCCGGGCGAGCTGCTGCAGCTCGACCTGCTCCTGCAGTCCCGCGACGAGGACGCGCTCCCGATCATCGGCGAGTTCAAGTACGGCGACGACATCGACCCGATGCTCGCCCTGCTCGAGGCCCTCACGTTCGTGGCGCTCCTGGCAACGCCGTCGCAGTTCAAGCGCCTGCGTAAGTACTTCGTGGTTACCGACGAGGACGGTGATTCGCCGCGCTTCGATGAGCACGAGGCACCCCGCTTCGACATCTACCTCTTCGTCGCCGGCCACCGCCGCAACGCCGCCAGCCAGCGCTCGGCGCTGTGGGACGCGGTGCCGTGGGTGATCGACGCGCTCCTGGAGGAGCCGATCATCGCCAAGCACGTGCGCCGCATCGAGGGCGTCAAGGTGCCCCTCGGCGGCGACGCCCAGGTGCAGCTCGCCGGCAACGCCGTCCTCGGCAAGCCGGTCGTCTGGGAAGAAGACTGAGTTTGCGCGCCCTGCTAGCCGGGGCGCTCGCGACTGCTGCGGCGCTCACCACGCCAGCGCTGGCCTCGGCCGCGCTGACGGGCCCGCAGCAGATCGCCTTCTTGAACGCGCAGCGCGCGGCCAATGGGCTGCCCGCCGACGTGGTGGAGAATCCGCTGTGGAGCGCCGACTGCGCGACCCACATGAACTACCTCGCAGCCACGGGAAAGTTCCAGCACCACGAAGACAAGGCGGATCCGCAGTACACCGATGCTGGCGACTTGGCTGGCACGACGGCCGTGCTCAGCAGTGCCGGCGACGCGTTCTCCGCGACAGGAGTCAACGCGTTCGAGACCGCGCCGATTCACCTCTCGCAGATGCTCAGCCCGTATCTGCGCGAATCCGGCGCAGATCGCGGCTGCCTGGCGACCCAGCGCGACACGGAGCGCACGTTTCTCACGCCGACGACCTTCAGCTACCCAGGTGATGGCCGCACGAACGTGCCCGTCAGTGAGGTGTCCTACGAGGACCCCTTCGTGCCGGCCGCCGCGGTCGGCCTCAGCCCTCCGGGCGATCTTGCGCACAGCGTGCGGACGGGGCCGAGCCTCTACTTTTTCTACGCCAGCACCGCGCTGAAGTTCGGCCGGTTTTTCGGCAAAGGGACGATCACCGCCAAGTCGCTGACGGGTCCGGACGGACCGGTCGACGTGCGCTCGGTTGACAACGCCACCCCCGCGCCCGACGGCAGCGGCGTTCTCCTGGGCGACTACCTGCCGCCGGGCGGCATTCTCATCCCCGCGGCACCGCTAAAGAAGGACTCCACCTACACCGCGAGCGTGACGTTCCAGCCCAAGGCCGAGAGCGGCGAGCCCGCGATCACGCGCACATGGCGCTTCTCGACCGGAAACAGCCTCGGGAGTGCTGGCGGCGCCGGTGGGTCGGGTGGCACCGGTGGAGCAGGTGGAGCCGGTGGCACGGGCGGGACCGGCACCACCCCAAGTGTCACCCTGCCGACGGTCTCGAAGGTGAAGCTCAAGAAGCGCTCGGTCGCGTTTGAGTCCTCCGTGGCCAGCGCGCTATGGGTCACGGTCGAGAAGCGCCTTCCGCGCAAGGGCAAGAAGACGCGCTGGTCGAGCAAACGCTCGTTCGCGGCGGCGGCGGCCCTAGGCGCCAACCGCTTCACGATCGACAAGCTCCCCAAGGCGACCTACCGCGTACGCGTCCGTGGCGACTCGGCGACTGGCAAGATCGTCTTCGAGCGCACGCTGACGCTGCGCTGACCGGTCGAGCGTCGGGCCTCACCGGCCTGCTGCAACCAGCCGGAACAACGTCCAGCGTTCATTCCGTTCTGCGGGCAGCGCGCCGATGACGAGAGCATGGCCCTGCGCAGACGAACGCTGACCACTGCGCTAACGGGCCTGGCGCTCGCGGGCGCGGCTGGCGTTGGCGCGGCGCCCGCCCAGGCGCTGACGCCCCAGCAGGAGATCGCGTTCCTCAATGCGCAGCGGGCCACGAACGGCATCCCAGCCGGGATCGTCGAAGTGCCCGAGTGGAGTGATGGCTGCGCCAAACACATGGCGTACCTCGAACTCAACAACAAGTTCCAGCATGAGGAGAGCCCGTCGGACCCGGGGTACACCGCAGAAGGCGAGGAGGCCGGAGGAAGCAGCGTCCTGAGCGGCGGCGGTCGTGCGTTCGGCGACGACGGCACCAATGCGTTCGAGCACGCCCCGCTGCACCTCGCGCAGATGCTCAGCCCCTACCTCGAGCGGTCGGGCGCCTCCGGCGGTTGCCTGGCCACACTCCGAGGACTGTCGAGGACGTTCGACGCCCCGACCACCTTCAGCTACCCCGGGCCAGGCGGCACCGCGCCCGTCAGCCAGCAGGTCTCGGAGTGGCCGTTCGTGCCGCAGGCGTTCGTCGGCCTCTCACCGGCCGACGACCCGACGGTTGGCATCGTCACCGGTCCGAGCCTGTACTTCTTCTACGCCAGCCCAGACGGCAGCGGCGGTGCGATCACCGCGGCCACGCTCACCGGCCCGGCCGGGCCGGCCCCAGTGCGCTGGGTAGACAACACCACCACCGGCCCGCTCGGGAACCTTGGGGCCTACCTGCCCTCCGGCGGGATCGTGATTCCGGTCTCGCCGCTGCAGGCCAACGCCAGCTACACCGCGACCGTCCAGTTCCAACCGTCGTCAGGCGCCGCCGTCTCGCGCACGTGGTCATTTGCGACGGGTGCCGCTCCGTCGCCGGGGGTGCCGAGCGGCACCGGCGACGAGAGTCCTGCGGGGAGCACGACCCCGGGCGCCGGCTCGAATGGCACGGCGACGACCACCAAGCCCGGCCCGTCCGGCGGCGCGTCCAGCAGCGACGCTGGCGACGACGCCAAGTGGCTCGAAGACGACGACCGCGTCACGTCGTTCAAGCTGCGGCGCGCATCGCTGCGGATCAACACCGCCAAGCGCGGCAAGCTCACGGTGCACATCGCCCGAGAGGTCAAGAGCCGTCGTGACGATGCCAAGCCGTCGAGCGTGCAGCGCAAGGTGAAGGTCCGCTTCAAAGGCAAAGGCGCGGTGACCGTCCCCTTCAAGGCGCTCCCGAAGGGCCGCTACCAAGTGATCGTGGAGTACGCCGACGGTTTGAACGAACTCGTGGGTATGCGGACGGTGCGCTGAGCGTGCGTCGGCCAGATCGCTACTCGCGCGGGCCCGCAAGCTGTTAGACATCGCGGCGTGGCAGACGATCCCCCACGCAAGATCTACCGGCAGCACGGCCAGGTAATCGAGACGCTGATGCGTGCTCGTGACGCCGACCCGCGCGACGAGCCGTGGGGCGTCCTGATCCAGGACCCCTGGGAAGACGGCGACCAGCAGTTCTTCTGGTACCCCAGCCGCGCCGAACTCGAGTTCGCGCTGCTCGACGCCCACGCCTTCGTCGACGCCGAAGCCTTTGCCGAGGACCAAGACGAGTGGCACGAGGCGCGCTTCGATCTCGACCACGCGCTCCGCGACCTGGCCGAACTCAAACCGGAGGAGGCTGAGGCACTCGACGACCTCGTGAACGACTTCTTCTGCATCGTCTGGATCGGCCACTTCGAAGACATCGCCGCCGGCGAGGACCCGATCGCGCTGGATCTCCGCGACGAGCTGCGCGGTGGCGCCGAGCACCACGACACCGCAGCGCCGCTGCGCGATGAGGAACTCGACGCCTTCGTCGCGCTCCTGCGCGCCTTCGGCACCGACGACGACGACCTGCCAGACGCCTAGCCGCCGCTGGCGAACGCCCGCCAGCTCGGGACGAGCCGCGAACCGCCCACGTCGTCGGCCGCGGCGCCGACGAAGCCCAGGGCCATGGAGCCATCGAGGAGCGTCATCGGGCCGAGCGAAAGGCCCGGCGGGACCTTGCCCGCAAACCAGCCGAGGCGCTCGGTCGGAATCGACCAGAGCTCGACTTCGACACCCGGTCCGTCGGTCACGACGCGTTCGATGCCGGGCCGCGGCCCGAGCGGTGTGTCGAGCACGTGGAGCCGGTAGTTCGTGTCGGTTCGCGTCAGCCGCAGGTAGGTCCCACCGGCTTCGAGCAGCTCGGGGTTGGCGGGGAGCCCAGCCATGTGTGCGCCACCGACGGCGACCAGGACCTGATCTTCGCTGACGGGCCCAGGGGTCGGACCGGTCGCCTGCTCGCGCACGGCCCGCTCCCAGCGAGCGGCGATCCGCAGCAGGCGCGTCTCAGAGAACGGCAGGGCGTGGAAGCTCACGCCAAACGGCAGGCCATCCAGGCGCGGCATGCTCGGGACCGAGATCACCGACAGATCGAGCAGGTTGCCGAACGTGGTGAAGGTGCCCAGGCGCGCGTTGGCACCGATCGGATCGGCGGCGAGCTGCTCGTGCGTGGGGTGCTCGAGCACGGTCGGGGTGAGCAGCGCGTCGACCTCAGCGAGCACCGCGTGCGTCTGTTTCACCAGGGCGCGCAGCCGGTCGAGATCGGCAAAGGCCTGCGCGGCGGAGGGCGCGGCTCCGGCCTGCACGATCGCGGTGACGGTCGGGTCCAGCGCCGGATCGGGGTCGTCGCCAGCGACGGCGGTGGCGGCGTCGATGAACGCACCCACGGAGGCGTAGCGCTCGGCGACGAACGCGCTGCCGTAGAGCATCGAGCCAGCCTCCAGGAACGGCGCCAGATCGATCGGGACGAGCCGCACGCCACCGGGCACGTCGAGCGACTTGGCCAGGCGCAGCGCCTGCTCCCAGGCGATCGACGCCTCCTCATCGGCGGCGGTGACGAGGATCGACGCGGGGATGCCGAGCACGAGCCCCTCGCGGGCGTGCGCGCGGGAACTCGCCGCCGACGACCCCGCTGCGCCGCGAACGGCGAGGGCCTCGTCGGTGGTGACGGTCGGATCGTCGAAGAGCCCAGCCGGGATGCTGGTGCCCGCGGTCGGCGCGTGGCGCGACCAATGGTCGGTCGGGTCCGGCCCGGCGAGCACGTCGATCGCTAGCGCGGCAGAGTCGACGTCGGCAGCGAAAATGCTCACGACGTCCTGGGAGCGGCAGGCTGGAAGGACGCCAGAGGTGCTGACAAGCCCCTTGCTGGGCTTGAGTCCGACGATCCCGTTGAGTGCGGCAGGCACGCGCCCGGAGCCGGCGGTGTCGGTGCCAAGGGCCAGCGGCACGTCCCCGCGAGCGACGGCCACCGCCGAGCCCGACGACGACCCACCGGAGATGCGGTCTGGGTGGCCGACGGCGTGGGGCGCGCCATAGGGCGACCGGGTGCCGTTGAGGCCGGTGGCGAATTGGTCGAGGTTCGTCGTGCCGATGATCACCGCGCCGGCATCCTCCAGGCGTCGGACGGCCGTTGCCGAGAGCTCGGCGGGGCCGCTGGCAAACGACGGGCACGCGGCCGTCGTCGGGAGGCCCTCGACGTCGATGTTGCCCTTCACGGCGACGGGCACCCCGAGCAGCCGTCCGTGGGGGCCAGCGAGCTCAGCGCGCATGGCGCCGGCCTCGACGGCGACCTCATCGAGACGGTCGATCCAGACGGCGTCGACGGTGGCCGGCGTCGACGCGGCCAGCGCCGGCGTCGCTTCGGCGCCGGGGAGTTCGGGCGAGGGGAACCGTGAGCTGGCGGGCGCGCCGTGGGCCTGTGCTCGGTGCAGTGCGGCGAGGGCCGACTCAGCGACGGTCTGCTCGCCGAGCCGGACGCGACCAAGCACGGCGCCGATCGACTCGGCGGCTCCCAAGAAGGTGCCTTCATCCGGATCGGCGGCGGCTTCGCTGATTGGGTCCACTGGTGTCCTCGTCGTCTGGGTCGGTCTGGTGGGTAGCAGGCCCTGGTCGGTGAGCGCGTCCGGCCGAGGGGGCGTGTTCCCCATCATGCTGCCCAACGGGCCCGCTCTTCGTCAAAGGCTGCGCCGCGCTGTGCACGCAGTGCTGCGATCTCGTCGCGGTTGGCCTGCTCCAGCGCCAGGCGATCGCTGAGCCGGAGGGTCCCGTCGGTGATGGAGACGACCTGCCGGCCGGCCGACGAGGCGTCGCGCAGCTTGGCCAGCTCAGACTCGCTCACGAGCTCAAAGCGAATGCGATCGAAGTGGCGCAGGAGCCAGGGGGTCTCGCCCTCGACGGATCCCGGCGCCGTGACGGCGCCAGCGTGCGCGGCCCGGTTCCAGACCTGGGTGGTGCGGCCAAAGAGCTGGTACCCGCCCGGGCCCTCCATCCCATAGATACACAGGAAGGAGCCGCCGATCCCGACGGCGTTCTCGGGCGTCCACCCGCGCGGGGGCGTGTACTTGGTGGTGACGAGCTGGTGGCGCGGGTCGAGGGGGAGCGCGACGGGCGCGCCGAGGTAGACGTCTCCCAGGCCGATCACGCAGTAGCTGGCGGCAAGGATCGTGCGCTGAACCTCCGCGATCGAGTCCAGGCCGTTAATGCGGCGGATGAACTCGATGTTGTCTGGGCACCAGGGGGCGTCCGGGCGGACCTGATCGGCGTAGCGACGCATCGCCTCCACGGCGCCGGGGTGCTCCCAGCAGAGCGGCATCACGACCTCGCGCGAGGGGACCTCGAGTTCGGAGGCCGGCGGCAGGCTGCGCTCGAGTTCGCGCAGGGCGGCGATGACGTCGGTGTGGTCGAGCTTCGTCGGGTCGAAGCGGATCTGCATGCAGCGCATGCCCGGCGTGGTGTCGAGGATGCCGGGGATCGCGGCCGCTCGCAGCGCGCGCTGCAGTACGTGGATGCGAAAGCGCAGGGCCAGATCGGTCACGGGGTCGCCGTACTCGACCACCAGATCGGTGTCGCCGGCGCGCCGGTAGCGGACGGGCGGCGCGAGACCCGCGTCGTCGGCGCCGCTGGCCAGGGCGCTGGCGGCGGGCGGGTCCTCGGCGATGATCGCGGCAGTGAGCGGGGCCGTCGGCTCGCCGCCGCGCACGGCACCGGCCGCGGCCTGCACGACGCCCGTCTCGTCGCCCGGCACGAGCCGCACGTGGTCGCCGGGGCGCAGCTGCCCGATCTTCCAGCGGTCACGGATCGCGACGCACAGCGGCGCGGCGAATCCGCCCAGGCTCGGGCCGTCCGGGCCGACGATGATCGGCGTATCGCCCGAGACCATGATCGCCCCGAGGGCGTAGGGCGTCTCGGTTACGTTCGACGGGTCCAGGCCGGCGTCACCGCCGCTGTCGCGGGCCCACTTCGGTGCGGCGCCCTCGAGCCGCACGCCGGTGCGGTCGGCCATCGTGCCGACCTTCCACGTGGTGCTCAGCATGGTCGCCAGGCCCTCGGGCGCAAGGATGTCTGGGGCGCCGTGGGGGCCGTGGAGCACGTGCAGCTCCCACGGCTCGTCGGCAGAAGCGGCGCCGGGGAAGGGCCTGGGGCGCGAGAGCACACCGGGATCCGGCACGCCGCGGTCGCCGACGCGGGCGACCGGGATCCGGTCGCCGGCCCGCAGCGGGCGGCCCTCAAACCCGCCGAACTGCGCGGCGATGAAGGTCGACCGGCTGCCGAGGTACTCGGGCACGTCGAGGCCGCCGCGGAACGCAACGTAGATGCGCGCACCGCGGGTGGACGAGCCGATCTCGACGAGCGCGCCCGCTGGGACGGTGATCGCCTGGTTCGCTGGCGCAGGCCGGCCGGAGACGGTGATCGGGGCGTCGCCACCGCTGACGGCGATCACGCCCCCGCCCGGCAGCCGGAACGACGGGCCCATGAGCGTGGCCTCAAGCCCGGCTGCGCCTGGGTCGTTGCCGACGAGCGCGTTGGCATGGGCGAAGCTGCGGGCGTCCATCGGGCCCGACGGCGGCACGCCGACCTCCCAGAGGCCCGTCCGGCCGGGGAGGTCTTGGACGGTGGTGAGCAGGCCCGGCTGCTCGATCTCGACGATCCGCAACAGGGCAGCCAGATTCTGGCCGGCGCTGAAGCCGAAGTCGGTGTGGAGATCGGTGTCGTGTTCGGGCATCGGCTAGGCCTCCAGCCCGCTCGGGCAGTAGATCTCGGCTCGGACGGGCGTCGGGTCGAACGCGTTGCACGGGTTGTTGAGCTGTGGGCAGTTGCTGATCAGCACGAGCGTCGGGCGGTGGAAGGTGAGTTCGAAGTAGCCGCCGGGGCGCGAGAGCCCGTCCGCGAAGTCGAGGCCGCCCTCGGAGTCCAGCGGCACGTTCATGAAGAAGTTGATGTTGGCGGTGACGTCGCGCTTGCCGAGCGGCAGGCCGGACTCCACAAGCGCCCGCACGAACGTGTCGCGGCACGCGTGCTGATACCGCGTGTGCTCGCCGTACCGCACCACGTTGGACTCTCTGGCGCAGGCGCCGCCGAGCGTGTCGTGGTTGCCGCAGGTGTCGGCCGTGATCGTCGCGAAGGGCTCGCCCTCGGTCGCCATGATCCGCGAGCCCGTCGAGAGGTAGGGGTTGCGCTGGTCGGCGACGGTGGCCGTGTGGGAATACCGCACCGCGCCGGGGTTCTCGGCGCAGAAGAAGACGGTGTCGGCGGCCTGGTTGCCCTCGAGATCGGTGATCCGCAGGACCTCGCCAGCTTCCACGCGCCGCAGCCATCCGTCGCCGGAGTCGATCGTCTCGTCGAGGCGCACGGTCCCTTCGATCGCTGGAGGCGTGATCGCTGGTGGCAGCTCGATCGGGTCGCCAGCGAGCGTGGCGCCGCCGGGAATGGCGGTACCGGGCACCGCCTCGGCCAGCTCGGTCTGGGGTGCCGGCGTCGACCACGTCAGCGCGGGCGGCGCGGGGGTGGCGCCCGGTTCGTCGAGCAGGGCGGCGCCCGGGGCGAGCTGCGGTGCCCACGTCGCGGCGCGGTCGGAGCGCTCGATCGCCCGGGCGCCCTGGGCCGTGCGGGTGCGGCCCAGTTCGTCGGCCAGCGGTTCGGGGGCAAGGCTGAGCGCGAGGCCGAGCGGGCTTCCCGGCCAGCTTGGTGCGTCGTCGTAGGGGTGCGGGCCGACGTGCACCAAGGCGATCACGTCGAGGTCGCAGCGCAGGCTGAGCGTCGCGCCCGCAGTGCCGGAGTGGCGGAGGCTCAGCGCGCCGTCCGGTGCGACGTCGAGCACCGAGAAGCACTGCACCACGTCAGAGAGGTCGGCCTTGCCGAGGCCGTACTTCTCGAGCTCGACGAGCAGCATGGTGCGGGCCGAGAGCCAGCGTCCGTTGCGGTCGCGCTGGTAGGAACTCTCGCCGAGCAGCGCCGTGAGGCCGGCGTCGTCGGTGAGGCCACCGATTGGGTCGTGACCGATCGAGGTGTCGGCGACGACGGTGGCCAGCGACCGGCCCATGTCGCTCATGAGCGAGATGCCCTCCGTGATCCGGCAGACCTTCTGCGCCTTCATCGTGTCCGGCAGGTTGAGGCGCTCGGCGGTGACGTCGGCACGGATCAGCGTGAGCGTGGCGGTGCCGGCCCCCTCGAGGTCGGTGAGCGTCAGGAGCGTGCCGCGGCGCAGTACCGCCGACCACGTCGCGCCGCCAGGCAAGACCTCGGTGAGGAGCGGCGTGGTGGCGATGGTGGCGTCGGTGGTGGGGTGGGTGGCTGGCATGAAAGCTCCTTAGAAACGGCAAAAACCCGGCAGACTGAAAACGTCTCCCGGGCTTTTCTCCCTCCGTGTGCCTCAGCTATGTGCGGTGCTGAGGTCGCCCTCTCGGACCAGGCCCACCGGCGTGCGGTGGCGGAACCCTAGGGCAGATCGAACGGTAGTCCGGCTGGCGGAGCGGCTGGTTGGCCACGGACCCAACTTCGGGCGCCATCGTTTGGACGCCTGGCCAAATGACGGCCGACGCCCTGGTTCTGGCCAGAGCGCGCTGGTTTGGGGCCGGGCGCGCGGCCCCTTTCGCGGGCGCGCCGCGCTGCGCCCTCGCGTACGCCCACGTGAGAGGCCACGCCGCCCAGCGAACGGTCGGACAGGTCGAACGCCGCAACTTTGTCCTGGTGGCCAACGCGAGCCGACTGCTGCGGGCCCACCATCGCAACCAGTTAGCCCCACCCTGGAGTCGTCCTGCCATGTCTAGTTCTGCCGCCCCAGGCAGCGAGACCCTGCTGCGAGAGTTCACGCTCCGCAACACGTTCTCGTTGGCCTTCGCGTTTATCTCACCGATCATCGCGCTCTACGCGATCTTTGGGCTCGCGCTCGGCGCGTCCGGCCCGACGATGTGGTTCGCGTTCCCGATCGTGCTGGCCGGCCAGTTGCTCGTCGCTTTGGGCTTCGCTGAACTCTCCGGCCGCTGGCCGATGGCCGGCGGCCTCTACCAGTGGGGCCGGATCCTGCGTGGGGCCACCTACGGCTGGATCTCTGGCTGGGCCTACATTTGGACGCTGATCGCGCTGTCGATTGCGACCGCCTATACCGCGACACCGTTCGCCGCGACGGCCGTCGGGATCGACGAGCCTGGCAACGGCACCCGCCTCTTGCTGGCGCTGATGTTCTTGGCGATCGCGACGACCGCCAACGTGGTTGGTCGCAAGCCGCTCGCGATCTTCGTTGCGGTCTCGATCGCGTGCGAGCTGATCGGCAGCCTCGTGATCGGCACCTTGCTGCTCGTCTTCCACCGCGAGAACGGTTGGAGCGACCTGACCTCGGGCTTCGCGGAGGGCGGCACCGGGCTCAGCGGCTTCTTGGTGGCGATTGCGCTCGTCGGCTGGGCGTTCATCGGCTTTGAGTCGGCGAGCGACGTCGCTGAGGAGGTCGAGAACCCGCGGGTCAACGTGCCGAAGGCGCTCGTCTTCTCGTTGATCCTCGTCGCCACGATCGTGATGTACGCAGGCCTGGCGCTCATTCTCGCCATCCCGGATCTGGACGCGGTCGCTGCCGGCAACGTGGTCGACCCGATTCGCGCCACGCTGGAGTCGGCGTTTGGCGCGTGGATCGTGACGCCGGCATTCCTTGTGGTGTGCACCGGCTTTGCGGCAGGCCTGGTCGCCGTGCAAGCCGCCGTTTCGCGCGTGGTGTTTGCCCTTTCTCGAGACAACGTGTTGCCGTTCTCGGGCCCGCTCAAGCGCCTCTCCGGAGCCGAGCACCTGCCGATCAACGCGATCCTCGTGACGACGGCGATCTCTGCCGTGCTGCTGATCGGCGCCGTCACCCTGAAGTTCTACGACACCCTGATTGGCCTGGCGACCGTCGGCTTCTACATCTCCTTCCTGCTGCCGCTCGCGGCGTTGCTGATCCACCGCCTCAAGCACGGCTTCGAGGTGTCGCCCGACGGCGAGCCCGTGGGCATCAATCTCGGCCGGTTCGGGACGCTGATCAACGCAGTCGCCGTCGCTTGGCTCACCTTCGAGGCGGTCAACATTGCTTGGCCGCGGGACCTCGGTCTTGAGTGGTACATCGAGTGGGGCTGCATCATCTCCATGGCCGTGATCGCGATCGTCGGCGCCGGCACCTTGGGCTGGCTCCGCGCCAAAGGCCGCATCGCCGCCGCCCCCGTCCCCGGCGCGATCGACGAGGCCCCTGCGCCGCTGACTCCCGAAGCCGCCTAACGCCGGTGCTGGCTTGGCCGTTCTCGTCGTGGAAACCGGGCCCAGGGCCCGGTGATCGCTACGAGAACGGCCGGCCCAACGCCGCCGGCCCGTGTCGGGCTGATCAGGCCGCGGCGCTCTGGTTGACGTCGACGCCGACGCCCAGACTCAGGCGCATCGGCCCGGCGGCGGGAATGTGGATCCAACCTTCAGCGTCGGCGGTTTCCGCGGCCTCGAGTTGGTAGCCGCGGGCTCGCTCTGCCCGTTCAAGGACGTCCTTGGTGGGCTCCGGCAATCGATCCTTCGCAAACAGCGAGGCGGCGTCGACCGGACGGTCGACGGCCAAGCACTGCTCTACGGCGACGCCGCGCGAGATGAGGGCGCAGAAGAACGCGTCGAGGGCATCGTCGTGGTCGAGGAGCGCCTGGCGGAACGGCGGCGGGATCGCCACGCCGGCCTGGCCAAGCGCCTCCTGCTGGAACGGGCCACGCGGGGCCGCGGGCGGCGAGGAGAACGGCCTACGCCAGTCCTCCTCGAACTCCTCATCGTCGGCGTCATCGAACGGCTCGTAGTCCTCAAACCACCCATCCGAGTACCCCATGCCGGAAGACCTCGCGTCAAGCCGCGAATATGGCGCCGGGAAGAGGAGTCCGGCGACCTCCCTCAGCAGTGGCTCCCGTTGGATCGGGTGGGACTTGTAGCCGGCCCAGGACAGCGGCTGGCGGTCGGCGGACGTCCACATCCGCAGGGCCGCCGCCGGGTAGACCTCGGCCAGGCCGCCGAGCGCTCGTGCGCGGTCGATCCGCGGCTGATCCAGGCGCCGCGCAAAGCGCGAGAGCACCTCGGCGCAGAGCATTGCGGTGGAGCCGATCCGATCGACGCTGACGCTCAGAGGCGTCACCCCGCTGGCTGCCTGCACGAAGCGATCGGTGGCCCGCAGGCGCAGCTCCACGCGCTTGCGGAACCCGTCGAGATCGCCAGCCTCCCAATTGCTGACGGCATCGACAAACGCGACCGGCCAGCCGAACGGCGCGTCGATCCCGGCGACGCGACCCGGACCGGGGTCGAACGCGATGAGACGCTCGACGAGTGCCATCACCAAGCCGGCCTCGTCGCGGACGCGCGGACGCTCTGCGTCGTCGACGCCGGGAAGCCGCGGATCGGGGAGATCGGTTGCGCGATCGAGGGCGACGAGCTGCGGAGGCGACTGCGCCCAATCGATCTCGCAGATCCAGACCTTTTTGGGATCGGTGGAGAGGTCGATGCCGAGTGACTGCATGGCTGGAGTGTGTACGGGCAAGCTGCTCCAAAAGTGCGGAGAACGCAACAATTCTGCGTAGGGCCGCGACGGTGGCTCGGCCGAGTCGTACGCTGTGGCCATGAGCGAGCAGCGACTGCGAATCGATCGCGAAGCCGACGGCCGTGTGGCGGTCGTCGTCCTGACCCGGCCGGAGAAGCACAACGCCTTGGACCGGGCGATGTTTGATGCGATCGACGCCGCCACGCTGGAGATTCGCGAGCTGGCCGAGCAGGGCGAGATCAATGCGGTCGTGCTCCGAGGCGAAGGAAAGAGCTTCTGCTCGGGCCTCGACGTGGCCGCCATCTTGGGCGGCGGAGCCGACTTCGCGACCGCGACCGCGGCCCTGCTGGAGAAGAACGAGGGCGAGATCGCCAACCTCGTGCAGCGCGTGGGCTACGCGTGGAAAGCGGTGCCAGTGCCGGTGATCGCGGCGCTTCACGGCAACGTGCTCGGCGGGGGGCTGCAGGTCGCGCTCGGCGCCGATCTGCGGATCGCCGCGCCCGACGCAAAGCTCTCGATCGCCGAGATTCGCTGGGGGCTGATCCCAGACATGGCCCTCACGACGGCGCTGCCCAAGCTGATCGGCATCGACCATGCCAAGGAACTCACCCTGACCGGTCGCAACATCAGCGGCGCCGACGCGGCGCGGATTGGGCTCGTCACGCGCACGGCCGAGGATCCGGCCGCTGAGGCGCTCGCCTTGGCGACGGAGATCGCGGAGAAGTCGCCGCTGGCTGTCCGCCGTGCCAAAGCGCTCTTCGATCAGGTCTGGGAATCGTCTGACGCCGACCGTCTGGCGACCGAAGAGCGCCTCCAGCGTGAGATCTTGGCCGAAGTCGCCGCCGCTGCCGCGGCGCAGGCGTAGTCGACGGCGGCAATCGGCACGTGTGGCGCCTGCGCGGTAGCCGGTTCACATCCAGGCAGCCGCCTGCGTGCGTAACACCTGGTGCAATGCCCGCACTGGCTCTTCACGCACCTAGCGTCGCGCCGACCCGCAGAAGGTTCTACGCTGAACCGACCGCCATGGCCTCACCCACCACGAGCAGTGCCGCCGGCCACGACCCTGAGCAGAGCCGGCACCAAGCCGCGATCGCGCGCGGGTTGGCCCGCCAAGAGCCGCGAGCCCTTGAGGATCTCTACGCGCTCACGTCTCGCGCAGCCTTTGCGGTGATCGTCCGAGTCGTCCACGACCGCGGTCACGCCGAAGACGTCCAGCAGCAGGTCTTTGCGGAGGTGTGGCGGCGCGCCAGCGAGTTCGACCCCGCGCGCGGCACGCTGCTGAGCTGGGTCCTGACGATTGCCAAGAGCCGGGCGCTGGACCACCGCCGGCGACGCTCTGACCAGCCGATGGAGGACGAGACCCTGGCTGCCCTCGGCGGCGCCAGCGAGGACCGAGCCTTTGACGACCTGATCGAGCGGGCGCTCGTCGGCGAAGCCCTCGCCACGCTCCCCGAGCAGGAGCGCGAGCTGCTGCGCCTGCGCTTCTGGCAGGGGCTCAGCCAGTCCGAGATTGCCGAGCAGACCGGCGTGCCTCTGGGCACCGTGAAGTCGAGGATGACGGCCGGGCTGCGCAGGCTCCGGGAAACGATCGAAGCGTTGGAGCGGCCGCGATGATCGACGAGCGCGACCTCATCCGTCATCTCGAAGACGGCGGCGACCAGCTCTGGGACCCAGCGCCGCCGCCGGCGCTGAATCTCGCTGCCATCACCGGCGCGGTCGCCACCCCGGCAGCCTCAGAGGTGCCAGACGCGACGTCACCGGCGGCTGCGGCGCCGACCTCCCCTGCCAGGCGTGAGCCGTCCACGTCGCAGCAGCGGCGCCGATGGTGGCCGCGTATCACCGCAGTCCCGGCGTTCGGGCTCGCGGCCGGCGGGCTGGCTTGTGTTGCCCTCGGCCTCGGGATCGGCGCAGCCGTCTTCGGCGGCGGCGAGCCGGCGCCCACCGTCGCCAGTACGTCGGCGCCCACCCCGACGCCGGTCCGTCAGGTGTCGCTTCAGCGGCTCGGGAATGCCCCCGAGAGTGCGGAGGGCCTGGCCCGCGTCTTCGCCACTTCCACGGGCGACACCCTGGATGTGAAGGTCGCGGGGATGCCGCCGCTCGCACCCGGCAGCTTCTACGAACTCTGGGCCCTCGGCACCAAGGGGCGGATGGTCTCGCTCGGCAACATCACGGTCGACGCCAACGGCCGCGGCGCGACGTCGGTCCGGATGCCCGTGGCGCTCTCGCAGTTCCCGATCCTCGACATCTCCGTCGAACCGGCCGACGGCAACCCCACACACTCCGGCAGCTCGATGCTGCGCTCGCCGGCCTAGATCCGGCGAGCGCTCACGCGCCAAAACGGCGCTCGGGCATCCACGCTGCGCTCGGTCGCGTATGGCCAGTGACCGGCACTCCAGGGCCGGTTCAAGTGTCCAGATCGACCCGAACTCGGGAGACGTTTCGATGTCCATTACCCTCCGCCGCGGCCACCGGTCGCTGCGACTTGTCGCTGCCCTGACCGCCGTCGCGGCCTTCACGCCAGCCGCCGCCTCTGCGGCTCCAATCCCCGTCACCGGGACCCAGACGGCGGTCGCTCCAGACGCCGGCCTCGTCGCCGGACTGACGTCGCTCGGAGCCACCGTCCGCCTGACGGGCGCCGCGAGCTCGGACGCCTCCGGTCGGTTCGTGTTCCCCGTGACCGGAGGGGCCCTGACGCCCGAGCTGGCCGGCACCGTGAACCACACTGGCGGCATCGAGTTCCGCAGCAAGTCGGGCATCAAGTTCGGCATCCGCTCGTTCGTCATTGACACGCGCAAGACGCCGCAGCTGACCGCCATTCCGACCGCCGGTGGCTACAGCCTCCCGCTGCGGGTTCCGGTCGCCGACATCACCGACGTGACGACCGCGCCGGGTGCCGGTGGCGCCACGCTGGTGAAGGGCACGCTCAAGCTGACCGACGTCGGCGCCCTCTACATCAACCTGTTCCTCGGCAAGCAGGTCGTCAAGCGCGGAACGGTGTTCGGAGCGGCTGAGGCTACGGTCACGCTGGCGCCCGCCAGCTAGCAGCGTTCGCCGCCTGGCATGCCGCGATGCGGGCGCCTTTTGGGATGGTCGTACGGCCAGGTTGCGATCCAAAAGTTCCGCTGAGCGGGGAGAATCCTCCGCCCTGTCACCAGTCGTGGCCCAATGGACAACTTTGCGTCGTCCATTCTGGCCAACGGGACAACAGTGGTAAACCGGCGGCTGGGCATTATGCATAGCGAGCGACTGAGAGCCCCGAATCGTCTGCCGTCAGGCGCGATTCGGGGTCGCTCCACCTCCGAACGGTGCATCACTGGTGCGTGATGTGTGGGGCGGGTGAGTGATGGTGAGCAGGCCATCACTTACCCGCCTCGCGTTCTTTCTCCGTGCGTGTTGGGACACAGGCACGGAGGGGGCGTTCGGCGTGGCGTACCTACCCACCCGTGGTGCGTCACGCCGAACGTCGCGAGAGCGCTCATTGGTCTAGGCTCCGGGGGTGCTCGAACGCGCCCCCGGCATGCTCCGACGCGCTGCGCAGGCGGCTCGATCGCGTTCGGCCGGCAGCGCCGATCTTGACGACCCGCCTCGACTTGAGGGCCGCGTCGCCGTCGTCTGCGGTGGCACCGGGGAGGTTGGCGAGGGGATCGTCGCCGGCCTGCTGATCGCCGGCGCACGCGTCGCCGTGCCCTCTCGCTCAGGCGAGCGGCTCGCCATTCTGGCCGACCGGCTCGAAGCGGCCGGCGCGCCGACCGAGAAGCTGGTGCCGCTCGTCGGTGACGTGTCTGAGATGCCCGACGGCGCCCACGAGGTTGCCGAGGAGCTCAGTCGCCTCATCGGCCGTCCCGACCTGGTTGTCGTCGCCCTCGGTGGATGGGTTCAGACCGACGCGCTCGCCGACCTGGAGATCGACACCTGGGACAGCATCATCGACGGCGCCTTGCGAGCCCACCAGCTCGCGGCTGCAGCGTTCGTCCCGCTGATGCGCGGCCGCAAAGGCGCGATGTACGTGCAGATCAACGGTGCGGCCGCGCGCTATCCCGTCCCGGGCGCCGGCGCGGTGTCGGTCGCGGCAGCCGGTGAGCTGATGGCGGCGCAGGTGATGGCGGTGGAGGAAGCTGGCCACGGCATTCAGATCGAGTCGCTGATTCTCGGGCCCGTCAAGACCCGTTCACGCGACGACGCCGCGGCGTGGATGATTTCCGCCCGGGCGATCGGCGATCTCATCGCGTTTCGCGCTGCGCGCCGGGCACGTATCGCCGAGGAACATGCCGCGGAGGCCGAGGCCCGCGGCGCGGCGCCCAGCCGGATGCACGAGACCGTCAACCCGCACGACGACGACCTGATCGACGACGACCGTCCCCAGCCCCACGCGCACCTGCACCCCGACGCGCTGACGCCCGGCGGCCCGGCAACCGTCTTGGAACTGCTCACCTCAGCCGATCTGCGGGCGGCACGCAACGCCGCGCCGGGGGCCGTCCGCGGCGCCCGCGGCGCCTCGGTTGGCTGGATCCTGTGGGGCCTCCAGACGGCGTCGCTCTCCAAGCAAGTCCGGCGCGGCGAGCCGCCCGCAGGCTCCGCCTGAGGGTCCCGGCCCGGCCAGGTGGTCTGCTGCCCGGGCCTTGCGGTGCGACAATGCCTGCAATGACCGTGCCGCCCAGTCTTCGCAGCCTCCTCGATGCCGTCGGTCCGTCCGGCTACGAGGGGGGATCCGCGGCAGCGTTTGCGTCGATCGCCAAGCAGTTCACCGATCAGGTGGAGATCGACGTCAGCGGGTCGGTCCATGCGCACGTCTCGGGTACGGCGTCCTCTGCGCCGCGCATTGCCCTGGTCGGCCACATCGACGAGATCGGTGTCGTCGTCACCCACATCGACGACAAGGGATTCCTCTGGTTTGCGCCCGTTGGCGGCTGGGACCCGGTCATCCTCGTCGGCCAGCGCGTCGTACTGCAGACCAAGGGCGGGGTCGTTCCCGGCGTCGTCGGCAAGAAGGCGATCCACCTGATGGAGGCCGATGAGCGCAGCAAAGCCCCCAAACTCACCCAGCTCCACATCGACATCGGCGCCGCCGACGGCGACGACGCCAAGGCGCACGTGCGCGTTGGTGATGTCGCCGTGATCGACGCCGCCCCGGTTGAGCTGCTCGGCGAGCGCGTCGTGGCACGTGCCATGGACAACCGCCTCGGTGCCTACGTCGCCGTCGACGCGGCGCGCCGCGTGGCTGAGGCCGGCGGCGCTGCTGCTGAGGTGATCGCCGTCGGCTCCACCCAGGAGGAGATCACCTTCGCCGGCGCGCGCACCTCAGCGTTCTCGCTCGATCCTCAGATCGCGATCGTGATCGACGTGACCCACGCGACCGACGCCCCCGGTGTGGAGGAGCGCGAACTCGGTTCCCACCACCTCGGCAGCGGCGCCGTGATCCAGCGGGGCTCGACCGTGCACCCCGCCATCTCCGACCTGCTGGTGGAGACGGCCGAAGCGGAGGGCATCGACTACACGATCGAGGTCAGCGGCCGCGGCACGTCGACCGACGCCGACGCCATTCATCTCACGCGGGCCGGCATCGCGACGGGTGTCGTGTCGATCCCGCTGCGCTACATGCACTCGCCGGTCGAGATGGTCGACCTTCGCGACCTGGAAGCCACGGTGGCACTGATTGCCGCGTTCGCACAACGCGTCCCCGCCGATCTCGACCTGCGCCGTGGCATTGGCTAGCCACCAGTCGGCCGGCTCCGGTTGCCCGGCGCACCCGACTGCGCGATGACGGCTGCTCCGCCCCGCACCCTCGTCCTGCTCGACATCGACGGCACGCTCGTGTGGCGGGCCTCGAAGGAGCACGCCATCGCCGTCATCGAGGCAATCCAAGAGGTCCACGGGGAACTGCAGCTCGGCAAGGTCGAGGCGGCCGGGATGACCGATCGCCATATCGTTCGCGCGCTCCTGCGCGGTGCCGGCAAGACCGACGCCGTGATCGACGCCGACATGGAGTGGCTGCTGGAGATCGCCGTCCGCCGCTACGAGGAGCGCTGCCCGGCCGACCTGAGCAGCACCGTCCTGCCGGGCATCCCCGAGCTGCTCGAGCAGCTCAGCCGCGACCCCGCGATTCAGACCGGGCTCGTCACCGGCAACCTGGAGCCGATCGCCCATCGCAAGCTGCACGCCGCTGGGATCGCGAGACCGCTGCTGCCGTGGGTCGGCGCCTACGGCTCAGACGCCGAGGACCGCAACCTGCTGGTCCCCGTCGCGCAGCAGCGGGCGGCAACGCTGCATGGGCTGGCCGGCCGGTGGCCATCGGAGCGCACCGTGGTGGTGGGCGACACCCCACGTGACATCGCCTGCGCGCGGGCCGTGGGGGCTGCAGTGGTCGCCGTGACGACCGGCGCCTACCCGCGCGAGGCGCTCACAGGTGCAGATGCCATCGCCGACACGGCCACCGAGGTGGCGCAGGCGCTCACGCAGCTCACGCAGGCTTAGCCGGCCCGGCGCAGGCGAGGTCGACGCCTAGACGTCGGCCTCGTCGTCGACGCGACTCATTGCGGCCGTGACCGCGGTGATCGCTTCGGCGATCGTCTCCGGGCGCGTGATCGGAATCATGTGGCCGCCGTCGCACTCCTGGAACGACACGACGTTCGGCAGGTAGTCACGCAGACCGACCGCCGACCAGCTGCCGACCATCGCATCATCCATCGCGCGGACGATGCCGACGGGGACCTGGACCTCGTCGAGGTGGCGGTCGAGCCAACCGAAGTCGCGGTTGAAGTCGATGCGGTTGGCGTAGAGCGAGCGCAGCGTGTCGACGCGAAGCGTCTGCGTGTAGGCGTAGTCGGTGTACGACACCGCGACGGGGCTGGGAGCGAAGGCGCGCGCGAAGGCGTTGCGCACCACCAGTTTGGTGATGCCCCAGCCGACGGTCCGGCGGAGCACGTCACCGATGCCCGGGAGCGTGACGAACAACAGGGCGCGTGCCTCGGTGCGCATCGCCAGCGGCATCGAGCGGCCACCGCCCATCGGGGCACCCAGGACGATCCCGCCGACGAGTTCCGGGTGGCGGCGCGCAAGCGTAAGGGCGACCGTGCCGCCGTAGGAGTGACCGACGACGAGTGCCTGCCTGACGGACAACGCGCGCAGGCCCTCCGCGATGACGTCGGCTTGCTCCCGCATTGTCATGGCCGTCCCGCCGGTGTCGGCGAAGCCGGGGCGGTCGATGGCGATGCGGTGGCGATCGCCGAGGAGCGGCTGCACCGCATCCCAGTCACGAATCGAGCCGGGCAGCCCGTGGATGAAGACGACGGCTGGCCCAGCACCGGGGTGCTCGGTCACGTGCAGATGGTGGTTCTCGCCGACGGTGATCGTGCCGCCGGGCGGCGGCAGCGACGGAAGTGGCTTCCAGACCTGGTAACCCCAGACCGTGAGGCCAACGACCACCACGAGCAAGAGAGCGAGCAGGAGGGTCAGCAGCATCGAATGGCGACCGTACCGTGACGTGCCGCGCCACGCCACCTCGCGGCGCTGGTCATGCCCTGCTCAAACCCGCAGATGCGGGGGATTTCCAGGGTGCAAGGGGGCGTGGGTGGGCGCTGAAACGCACCCACCCACGCCGATCTGGGCTACTTCTTGCAGGTGGCCTTGGTGGGGGCGGTGTCGGCGGCTTTGTCGATGACGCCGAGTGCGTCGGTGTAGATCGCCGTCACGCTGAAGTTCAGCGCGCCGGTGCAGAGGCCCAGGCCGGCCAGGGGCAGCTTCACCTTCTTGGTCTCGCCAGGCACCTTCACCGAGCGCGTCGGCGGGGTCACCGTGGTCGTCATGGACTTGATCACCGGGTAGACCCGCTCGATCGGCACCGCAATATCTGCCGGAACCGGAATGTAGATCTGCAGGCCGTAACCGGTCGCGCCGGAGCTGCGCAGCTCGCCGACGACCGGCACGTCGAGGACGGCCGGTGACGTGGTGTGGAGGTAGGCCAGGACGGTGAAGCCCGAGCCGAAGAAGATCTCCGCGGTCGCTTCGACCAACGCGGGGAAGTCCGGCCCGGCGTCGGCCATCACGCTCGCCGTGCCGAGCTTCGTGTTTGCCGGGCAGACGCGATCGGCGAGGAACTTCGCCACGTTGCACTGCGCGAAGCCGGTCGTGTTGAACAGCATCTGCTCGGGCATGTTCACCTTGAAGCCCTTCAAGCGCGTGTTGCCGCTGTTGTCATACATGCGGTCCGGGGTCTTGAGGCTCAGGCCGATCGTCGTCGGCGCGCCGACCGTCAGCGAGCCGCCCTTGTTCGGCGTGAGCGTGGCGCCGGCTGAGTTGGCGGCGAGCGCCGGCTGGGCGATCGCCGCGCTGGCTGCAGCAGCCAGCCCGGTGAAGAGAGCGGCACGGGACAAAGTGCGCATGGTCTGAACTCCGTTGGTGAGGTGCTTGGGGCTGAGGTAGCCCCGAATCGCGTGAGGGCCGGATTCGCGTCGGAGCGAATCCGGCCCTCACGGAGCTCAGTATCGAGCGGCTAGCGCCGCCCGTGGGGCGATTGGACTACTTCTTGCACTTCGCGGTCGTGGCCGCGCCGTCGACGGACTTCTCGATCTGGCCACCGGCATCGGTGTAGACCACATTCACGAGGAAGTTCAGCTTGCCGGAGCACGGACCGAGGCCGGCCAGCGGGATCTTGACCTTGCCCTTGAAGCCCGACACCTTCTTGGAGACGCTCGGGGGCTTGACCGTCGCGGTGACGGAGCGCACGATCGGGTAGACGCGCTCGATCGGCTGCGCGATCTCCGGCGGAACCGGGATGTACATCTGCAGGCCGTAGCCGCGAAGGCCGGAGCTGCGGAGCTCACCGACGACCGGCTGGTCGATCACGGCAGGCGAGTCCGACTGGATGCGAGCCAGGACGCTGAAGCCGGTGCCGAAGTAGAGGTCGGTCGTGGCCTGGACCGGGCCGATGTCCGGGCCACCGTCGGCAATGACGACGGCGGTGCCGAGCTTCGTCGCCGAGGGGCAGACCTTCGTGGCCAAGAAATCGGAGACGACGCACTGCTTGAACGGGATCGAGTTGAACAGCAGCTGCTCGGGCAGGTTGGCCTTGATGGCCTTGATGCGCGTGTTGCCGCTGTTGTCGTAGATGGCGTCCGGGGTGTTGACCGTCAACTTGAAGGTCGTCGGCGCCGCGACCAGCAGCGTGCCGCCCTTGTTCGGGGTGAGCGTGGCAACGGCCGTGTTGGCGGCCATCGCGCTCGGAGCGGTGGCGGCAAGAGCCGTCAGCGTGCCGAGCACGAGGAGACGGGACAGGATGCGCATGGAGTGATCTCCGTTCATGGCGTGTGTGCGAAGGCTGGGGGAGCCGCGGTAACCGAGGGCACCCGCCTGTGAGCTTGGACACGCTACAGGCACGAAAGTTGCGGTGCGCGACTCCGGCCGTCCTTAAAGACCGTGCGCAAACCCGGGCAAGACCGGATTCTGGATTACCGCGCGGCGCTGACCGGGGCTACGCGGGGAGCGCCCAGAGTGCGTCGCTGCCGAGCGGCTGCTCAATCGCGCCAGCCGCGCTCAGTGCCGCGCGTGCGGCGGCCTTGTCGGTCTCCATCACGGCGGCGACCTCGGCGGTCGCTAGCGGCGTGCCTGCCCACTCCAGCACGGCAAGCGGGTCCTCGGCGGCGCCAGCCCGCTCCAACGAGGGCGCGAGGTTGGCGAAGACGACGTCGTAGGCGGTGGCCGGGACGAAGCCGGCAACCGCAGCCGTGGTTCCGTCGTAGTCGAGTTCGAGCGACGGGCACGTGTAGCGCCAGCCACCGTCCCAGCGCGCAAGCTTGTGCTCGAGGTGCAGCGCCTGCGGCGCCGGGCGGCGGGCGGCACGCATGTCGTCGGCGAGCGCAGCCTCCGTCTCGGGCGACTTTGCCCAAGCGTCGAGATCCGAGCTGGCGATGCCGGCGGCGTGGGAGGCGTTGCGCAGCGTGTGGAGTTCGTCGATCAGGTGGCCGTGGGCCAGCCCCTCCAGGCGCAGCTGGCGCAGCAGCGCGTCGGCGACCGCCGTACTGGAATGCTCGCGGGCCGCGACGACCTCGCGGCAGGCGGGCAGTGTTGCGGGCACCGCTTCTGGCTCCGAGAGGCTGAAGGGCATGCCGACCTGCGCCTCGAGCTGCTCGCGGCCCGCCAGCACCAACGCGGGCGTCAGTCCCTTGGCGGCGTATTCGTCGCGGCTTGAGGCGAGTCCGACCATGCGGGTCGTCCACTTCAGCTGCGCGCCGTACCGCCACTTCAGCCGCCAGATCTGCGGCTCGGCGCTGTACGCGAACGGGCAGTTCGGATCGGTGAAGTGCGTAACGCTGACGGTGGCCATCCTGGAGCCCACACTAGGCGAAGACGGAGGCCTGTTGGCTGCAGTCAGCCGATCGTTTGGCCGTGGAGCGTGAGCACGAGTGAGCGAGGGCCGCCGTGGTCGCGGTGCTCCGCGAGCTGGATCCCCTGCCACGTCCCGAGCACGAGCCGGCCACCGTGCACCGGCACGGTGAGGGAAGGGCCCAAGAGCGAGGCCTTCACGTGCGCGGGCATGTCATCGGGGCCCTCAAGCGTGTGCGTGTCGGTCGGGAGGTCCTCTGGCGCCAGGCGATTCAGCGCACTCTCGAGATCCACGCGCACGTCGGGCGAGGCGGACTCGTTGATCGTCAGCGAGGCGCTCGTGTGCAGCAGGAACAGGTGCAGCAGCCCGACCGACACCTCCTCAAGCTCGGGGATGCCTTGCAGCACGTCGCCGGTGATGAGGTGGAGGCCGCGCCGGCGCGGCGCGAGCTGGAGTTGTCGTTGGACCCACATCTCGGGCCCACGCTACTGAGCGGGCTTGCGGTAACGGTGGGTACGCGTGCCGCCGCTCCCGCGCGCTGGATAGGGTCCGCCCATGGGAAAGCTGATTGGCGAGTCCTCCACCGAGATCGATGCTCCGATCGACACCGTGTGGACCGAGGTGCAGGACGTGCTGGCCGCCTCCGAGTGGCAGGGCGGAATGAAGCGCCTGACGGCGATCGAGACCGACGGTGAGGGTCGTGCCACGCTCGTCGAGGTCACGGCCGACGGCAAGGTCAAGGACCTCGTCTCCACGCAGCGCTTCACCTACGCTGGGCCGAGCACGCTGAGCTGGGAGCAGACGAAGGGCGAGATGAAGTCGGTCGTCGGCTCGTGGGAGCTGGAGTCGATCGACGAGCAGCGCACCAAGGCGACGTTCTCGCTGGAAGTCGACCTGGGGCGCAAACTCGGCCTCGTGATCCGCGGGCCGGTCGAGATGGCGCTGCGCGCCATGCTCGTGAACCCGCGCGCCGGCGAGCTCAAGAAGCGCGTCGAGGGCTAGACGCCCGCCGGCCCGGCCCGGCCCGGCCGGGCCCCGGTCCGGCTCTACTTCTTCTTGGGCGCCTTGCGCGTCGCCTTGCTCGTGGCGGCGCGGCTCTTGCCCTCCAGTCCGAGCTTGTTCACGGCGCTCACGCGGATCGTGACCTTGTCGTCGGTCGTGACGCCCGGGACGGTGACCTTCGTCTTGGACTTCTCGACGGTGAGGATCTGCTCGCGGCCATCGGTCGCGGTGACGAGCACCCGGTAACGATCGACGCCCGCGACCTTCTTCCAGGCGACGTTCACCGAGGTCTTCGTGCGCTTCACCGTGACCGAGCGCGGCGCGGCGAGCCGGGCCGGGCCGGGCGCCGAGTACGAGCCGATTGGGATCACGCCGACCTGACGGTCGCCAGCCACGACGACCGCCTCGATCGCGCGCTTGCCTGCCGGGCCGTCGGTCGGGGTGAACCGCAGCGCGGTGGTGCCGTTGCCCTTGACCCGACCGAGTTCGTGGGCCCCGCCGCCCGGGAGCACCTCGCGGACGATCAGCTGCTGCTCGCCCAGGTTGCTGGTCTTCATGCTGAGGGCGTGCGCGCGCCCCCCGGCCTTCTTCACGGAGCCGCGCACCTTCGGTGTTGGCAACGCCTGCGCGGTGCTCACCGACGTGACGGCCGGACCACCCGTCGGCGTGAGCGTCCAACTACCCGCTGGCTGCTTGACCTGCAGCTCGATCTCGTCCGGCCCGACGGGGACAGCCGCGACGTTGCCGCCGAAGGCGGCGTCGGCGAGGCCCGCGGGGACCGACACCGTGCGGCCACCGGGCCCGGTGAACGTGAACCCCGGACGCCCGCCGGCGCCCTTCACGCGTACGCCGCGCTGATCTCCGCTCGGCAGCACGAGCGTCTGGGCGCCCCCGGCCTGCAACAGCGCTGCAGTGCCGCCCGCCACGAGTCGACGGGCGCGAGCCCCCGAGCCAGCCAGCGAGGCGGGCTTGTACTCGTCGTACTTGCAGTCGCCGAGGTTGCCGTCGCCGCCCCACTTGCGGTCGTAGCCGAGGCCGATCGAGACGCTCGCCCCGGTGAGCTTCTCCTTGCCTTCCAGTGAGCCGCAGGCCGCGAAGCCGATCGACGAGAGGATTGCCGACACCTTGGCGCAGCCCTCGACGGCCAGCAGGTTGACGCAAGCCGAGCCCTTTGCGCCGGCATAGAACTCCGCGTTGCTGAGGTTGATCCCTCCTTCGATGAGCACGCGTACATCGACGATCTCGAAGTCGAGGTCTGCGGACGCGCCGAAGGTGATCGGGCCGGCCGTGCTCAGGCTGAACTTGCCGCTGGCAACAGGGATGTCGAGGATCGCGACTTTGCCGCTGGCGGCGATCACCGCGTAGTTGCCCTTCTTGGGGATGAACAGCGAGGCGCCGCCGCCGGATGAGGGCAGGGCGTTGACCGAGACCGGCCTCAGGCCCGCGATCTCCTTGCCGGCGACGATCTCCACGCCGCCGCTCAGCCGGAAGCCCGTGTCGTCGTTGCTGGCCGCCAGGCCAACACGGTTCAGGACCACGGGCGGCGTCGTCCACAGCGGCAACGGGAACGGCGGTGCGGGGGTGCCGATCTCGAATTCCGCGTGCTTGAAGGTGCCGCCGGCGAAGCCGAAGCCAGCGGAGACGGCCTTGCCGGCGGCCGGCGGCAGATAGATGTCTGCGTGGCCCTCAAAGCCGTCATTGGCGCCCGTGTAGAGGAGGTCGAGGTTGCGCACCTCGACCGGGCCGATCGGCACGGTCGAGGCCGTGATGTGTACGCCGTCGACGATCAGGCCTGAGGTCATCGTGGTGCGCAGCGTGGTCTGGCCGCGGATGGCGTCGAGTGGGTAGGGCAGGTCCACGTTGACGGTGACTGCCGCGCCTTGCTCGTCGAACTTCACGTCGGCTTGGCCCGAGATGCCAAGCCCAAACAGCTTCACGCCGAAGGCGGAAAGCCCCGGAACCGGGTTTGTCGTGGTGACGCTCCACGTGAGCGACCCCTTGCGCAACACGATCGAGCCGACCTGCGTCGTGTAGCTGCCCTTCGCGTTGATGGTGTGGGCCTTGGTGTCGACGGTGAAGGTGCCGCTGGTGGGCGCCGTGAAGTCGACGCCGTTCACGCGGACCGAGCCCGTGGTGCTGAACTTGCCTTTGCCGAGGTCCTTGAAGCAGTCCGCGGTGCGAACCTGGGCCTTGACGCCCTTGGCAACCTCGATCTGCGCCGGGCAGGCGAGCGGGGCCGGCGCCGGAGGGTCGGGGCTCGGCGTGGCCGGCGGCGCCGGGGCAGGATCTGCGTCGCCCTTGGGGTCGAGCGGATAGACCTTGACCGGGGTCAGGTGGTTCGCCGAGCCCGCGACGATCCAGCCACCTCCGTCTGGCGCCACACCGATCTGCATGCCTCTGATGTCGTCGTCGGCGGGAGAGAGCTTCACCGGATCCGACCACGTGACGCCCCGCTTGGACCACTGGTAGGTGAGCTTGTTGCCGTCGTGGTTCTCCAGGTAGGCGACGTGCACCCGGCCGCTTGCGTCCTGTGCCAGATCTCCCTGGATGGCTGCCGCGCCGCTGGCGCCGAGCTCCATCGGTGGGCCGATCGTGCCGTCGTCGCCGATTCGGCGCACGATGTAGGGGTACGTGAGGTTTGCACGCGGGTTGTTGGTTCCGTAGGCCAGGAAGGCGCCATTTGGCCCATAGGTCGTCACCGGTTCGGTGATGTTCTCCTCCTCGATCTTCTGCGGCGGCAGCCAGTTCGCCGGGGTGTTGAACCCGGTCTTGGTGGAGTCGAACCGTTTGAGCCAGACCCGGTCGCCGTCGCTGAGGACCACGTACGGCGTCTGGGCGTTGAGTAGGCCGACGCCGGATTGGGCGTAGGCGCCTGACGGATCCGGCCCAATCCCGGTGCCGATACCCCACGGCAGGAGGCTCGCGGTCGAGCCGTCGAGGCTGCCGGTCGCGTACTTGCTTCCGTCGACTGCGCTGACCGAGCCCGAGCCGGGGCCGAGCATCGCCTCGTTCACGCCAAGGTCCTTGAACAGGGTCTTCGGGGCGGCGAAGGAGGTCCCGCCGTTGGTCGAGACCCAGGCCTTGACGCCATCGACTCCCGAGTCGCAGCACGTGTCGCCGACGACGATGACGCGCGTCGGATCGATCAGCACCTGCGCGCGGCCCGGCGTGCTGAGTTGTCCGTCAGGTGAACCGCCGGTCTTCAAGCGGATCCGTGGGCTGCAGGCGGTCGCTCCGCGCGGTAGCCGGCAGTAGCTGTAGTCGTAGGTGAAGGGAAACGCGGCGCCGGTCTGGCTGGCGAACGCGATGTGGGCCGTGCCGGCGGCGTCAACGGCGATTCCCGGATTGCTGATGCCATCCGGCGCGATCTGGATTGCGGCGGCGCTGGCGGCGCCCGGAAGCGCGGCGGCCGCAGCAGTCAAGCCGAGCAGCGTCAGGAGTAGGGGCAGGAAGCTGGCGCGACGTGGCACGTCGGCCAACCTCCCACGTTGCGTCCCACGTGGCAATGAACTCGCAACAGGTGTCCGACTGAGATCAGGCCGCGCGGTGGTAATCCTGTTCAGACCAGAGGCCGGCCAGGTGGACGATCACGGCCGCGGCGGAGGCCATGTCTTGGACGGACGCCCACTCGCGGACGGAGTGGTACTCGTGGCCGCCGGTGAAGATGTTCGGCGTCGGCAGGCCGCGTGCCGAGAGGACTGAGCCGTCGGTGCCGCCGCGGATCTCCGTCAGGACGGGTGTGATGCCCTCGGCGGCAATCGCCCGCTTGGCAAGTTCGACGACCTCCGGGAACGGCTCCAGGTAGGCGCGCATGTTCGGGTACTGCGCCCGATCGCTGACGGTGACGGTCGCGCCGGGCCACTGCGCCGCGACGTGCTCGGCGGTCTCCCGGGCCAGGGCGACGTGCTGGGCGAGAAGCGCGTCGTCGAAGTCGCGGGCGATCATCTTGATCTGGGCGGTGCCGGAGTCCCCGCCGGCCTGGACGATGTGGAGAAAGCCCTCGCGGCCGGAGGTGGTCGTCGGGGTGAGGCGATCGGTCGGGAGCGCGGCCACGATGTGCGCGCAGACGGTGGCGGCGTTGACGAGCTTGCCGGTCGCAAAGCCCGGGTGCACGTCGACGCCCTTGACGTCGATCGTGACCTCAGCCGCGGTGAACGTCTCATCTTGGAGTTCGCCGATCTCAGAGCCGTCCATCGTGTAGGCGCAGTACGCGCCAAACGCCTCGATGTCGAACAGCGTCGCGCCCTCGCCGATCTCCTCGTCGGGGGTGAAGCAGATGCGGATCTTCGGCCGGGGGAAGTCGCTGGCAGCCAGGTGCGCGATGGCGGCCATGATCTCGGCGACGCCGGCCTTGTCGTCGGCGCCCAGGAGCGTGTCGCCAGACGACGTCACGAGGTCGTGACCGAGCTTCTTGCTGAGCGCGGGCATCGTGGCGGGGTCGAGCTTGGTGCCGCCACGGGGCAGCTCGATCACGCCGCCGTCGTAGACGCGGTGCACGATCGGTTCAACGCCGGCAGCGGGAGCGTCGGGGCTCACGTCGACGTGAGCGATCAGGCCGATCGTGGGCGCGTCGGCGCCGCCACCGAGGGCGCCGAGCGTCGCCGTGACGTAGCCGTTGTGGTCGAGCGCGGCGTCGTGCAGGCCGATCTCGAGCAGCTCCTCTACGAGGAGCCGCGAGAGGTCGAGCTGCCGATCGGTGCTCGGCGATCGCTGGCGAGCCAGCGAGGGGTCGGACTGCGTGTCTACTTTGGCGTAGCGCACGAGACGCTGCGTCACGTCGGCGGCGAGCGACTCGGCCAGCGGGCTGGTGAACGGGGCGGCCGTGACCTTGGTCATGCGCCGGACGGTAGCGCGCCCGCGCCGCCGCGATGGGTGAGACGTCGTCAAGCTGGCCGCTGGCCACCGCGATTGTGAGGTCGCACGCGTCGTTCTCGCCCGTATCACCGGCTACGAGGCCTCCTCAACACACCGGTTGTCTCGTCCCCCGGCCGCTGCGGTCGTCGTATCACGCCCCTGCAGCGGGGCTCTGTGTCCCGTATCCGGTGGCCATGGCGGCGGCCGGAACACACCAGGGGGAACACCATGTGGATTGGCTCGATGAGGCTCGGCGTGCAGACGCAGGACAGCCGAGACGCCGGAACCGACAGCCTCGTGACGGCCGACGTGCTGCGCGACGGCGTGCTCGTGGCCCGGCTGCGGCTCGACTACATCTACGAGGATGACCTGGAGCGCGGCGCGTTTCGCAACTACACGTACCTGCAGCTGCCGCGTCGCAACGACCAGACGCCCGAGCTGCCGCCGGGAATCGGCCAGAGTCCGATGCCCTACCCCGACTACGGCCTGGAATTCTCGAACGGCCTCGCCGGCCACCTGCGGATCCGACTGCACATCCACGGCGACGACATGTGGATCAAGGACAACGTCCACCTCGACATTCGCGAGGTGCGACACGTTGCCACGAGCTTCGACACGCTCGACTGGCGCCAGGACACCCAGTGGACGTCCTACGCCGACTGGACCCAGGACGTGCGCCTGAGCACCGACAGTCACGAGGGCGTGACGACCTGGGCACTCAACGCCTAAACGCTGGCGCCGATATGGGGCGGGCGCGAGCGCGTCCGCCCCAGCTCGCTCGCTACCGCGCGAGCTTCTTGTACGTAATCCGGTGCGGGCGAGTGATGTCTTCGCCGAGGACGTCCTTGCGGTACTCCTCGTAGGCCTGGAAGTTGCCTTCGAACCACGTCACCTCGGACTCGCCGCGGAAGGCGAGGACGTGCGTGCAGACGCGGTCGAGGAAGAACCGGTCATGGGAGATGATCACCGCGCAGCCCGCGAAGTTGAGGATCGCCTCTTCGAGGGCGCGGAGCGTCTCGGTGTCGAGGTCGTTGGTGGGCTCATCGAGGAGCAGCAGGTTGCCGCCCTCGGCGAGCTGCTTGGCCAGGTGCAGGCGGTTGCGCTGGCCGCCCGAGAGCGTGCCAACTTTCTGCTGCTGGCGCGAGCCCTTGAAGTTGAAGGTCGAGCAGTACTGGCGCGAGTTGATGACCTGCTTGCCGACGATCATCTGGTCCAGGCCGCCGGAGATCTCTTCCCAGACGGACTTGTTCGGGTCCAGGGAGTCGCGCGACTGGTCGACGAAGCTCGTCTTGACGGTCGGGCCGACCTCGATCGTGCCGGCGTCGGGCTGCTCGCGGCCAGACATGAGCTTGAAGAGGGTCGTCTTGCCGGCGCCGTTGGGGCCGATGATGCCGACGATTCCGCCCGGCGGTAGCTCGAACGAGAGGTCGTCGAAGAGGAGCTTCTCGCCGTAGGCCTTGGAGACATGCTTGACCTCGATCACCTTGTCGCCGAGGCGGTCGGCGACGGGGATGTGGATCTTGATGTCGTCGAGGAGGACGTTCTCCTGCTGATCCATCAGCTCCTGGAAGTTGCGCAGGCGGGCCTTCGACTTCGTCTGGCGGCCGCGGGGCGTCTGGCGGACCCACTCGAGCTCCTGCTCGATGGCCTTCTTGCGGTTGACGTCCGTCCGCTGCTCGGCCTCCATGCGCTTCTGCTTGGCCTCGAGGTACGTGGAGTAGTTGCCCTCGTACGGGTAGGCGTTGCCGCGGTCGAGCTCGAGGATCCACGTGGCGACGTTGTTGAGGAAGTACCGGTCGTGGGTCACCGAGATGACGGTGCCGGCGTAGTCGGCGAGGTGCTGCTCGAGCCAGGAGACGGATTCGGCGTCGAGGTGGTTGGTCGGCTCGTCGAGGAGGAGCAGATCCGGGGCCGAGAGCAGCAGGCGCGCGAGGGCGACGCGGCGCTTCTCGCCACCGGAGAGGCCAATGACCGAGGCTTCGCCGGGCGGGCAACGCAGCGCGTCCATGGCCTGGTCGAGCTTCTGATCGAGGTTCCAGCCGTCGGCGGCGTCGATCTGCGCCTGGAGACGGCCGAACTCCTCGGCGGTCTCCTCGGAGTAGTTCATCGCCAGCTCGTTGAAGCGGGCCATCAGGTCACGGATCTCCGAGAGGCCGTCCTCCACGTTGCCGCGCACGTCCTTGGACTCGTCGAGCTCCGGCTCCTGCTCGAGGTAGCCGACGGAGACGCCTGCAGTGAGGTTCGCCTCGCCGCGGTACTCCTCGTCGATGCCGGCCATCACCTTGAGGATGGTCGACTTGCCCGCGCCGTTGTAGCCGAGCACGCCGATCTTCGCGCCGTAAAGGAACGACAGCGTCAGGTCCTTGAGGACCGTCGTATCCGGAGGATGCACCTTGCTGAACTTGTGCATCTGGAAGACGTACTGAGGAGCCACAGTCCCAGGGTACCGGCGTTTCGCCGCCGGTTGCTGGGTGGCGCCCTGGGCGGGCCCGCTTCAAGTCCGCTCCTCAACCGCCAAGACGCCCCGACGGCAAAGACGCCCCTGGTCGCGAGACGCCGCCGGGGCTGGTCGAAACTACGGGTGTTTTACGTCCTTGGTTTCGACCGGCTTGAGTCGCCCCAGGGGGCCGGTCGAGACGAAGGGTGTTTTACGTCCTTGGTTTCGACCGGCTTGAGTCGCCCCAGGGGGCCGGTCGAAACTACGGGTGTTTTACGTCCTTGGTTTCGACCGGCTCGGTCGCCCCGCTACAGGCCCGGGACTGGCGGGCTCAAGTTCTCGAGGACAAACTGCTCGATGCGGCGCAGGGTTCGCTCCTCGTCATAGACGACGTCGTCCCAGCGCAGGCGCAGGAAACGGAACCCGCGAGCCTCGAGGATCCGCTGGCGCTCGTCGTCAGCAATGATTTGCGCTGGCGACCGGTGGTAGTCGCGCCCGTCGCATTCAATGATCGCGCGCGTTCCGATGAATCGCAGATCTGGGCGGAAGCCGTCGAGCAGGACGTTCACGACGGGCGTTGGAATCAGCTGCGAGCGCTCGATGAGGCGAGTCGTTCGACGCTCGAAAATGCTCCGGAAGGTCCCGCTGGTGGCGTCAAGCGCGGCGACGGCGTCGGTGAGTTGGCGGTAGCCGTCGACGGTTGAGCGAGCCTCCAGGATGCGGACCATCGTGTCGCCGTCATAGCGGCCGAGTCGCACGGCGGTGTCGAGGAGGTCGTGGAGCCGATCAGGCTTAAGATCCGGCGCCGCGGCGAAGAGCGCACGGGGGAGGATCGTGCACGATAGTCCGCGGACCGCCACGAGATCTTCTGGCGGCAGTGAGCGGGACCGATGGCCCGTGACGCCGCGAGGCGCATCCCACCCGCCACCCTCGACCAAGACGTGCATCGGCGCGTCCGGAAACGTGTCGATGCCCTGGAGTTCGAGGCTGCTCACGTGGTCAAGTACGCCGATGCGTGGGGCGCTCAGTACGGCGCGCCACCTGCGTCCGTCCGGAGTTTCGGTCGCTCCGGGCCCGCGGTAGACGCGCCGCGTTGGCGGCGGCGGTGCCACGACTTCTCCTTCGTCTGCCTGCTGGCGCGCCCGATGGAGGGCCTTCGGGATCGGCTCCGTATCGAGGACCAAACTGCGATTCGCTCGCCGTCGCGCGATCGCCTTGTCGTCGAAACCGAGGGCCTTCAACTGGCGGAACGACACCCGGCCGGCTTGCCGTTCCATCAGCGTGGTCAGCTCGATTTGGCGGCGCCGGCGCTTTGCGCGACGCACGGCGTTTCGCGCAGCTCGGTCTGGATCTCGTTGTGGGCCCATACCTATAAGAGGGTCTGAGCGACCGAAATTCGCCCCCCCCTGCCCGCGATTCGCGCATGCGAGACGCGGACGGCTCGGCTCGGGTCGGGGGCCGGTCGAAACTACGGGTGTTTTACGTCCTTGGTTTCGACCGGCTTGAGTCGCCCCAGGGGGCGGTCGAGACGAAGGGTGTTTTACGTCCTTGGTTTCGACCGGCTCGGACCGCGCGCGCCAACGCGGAGGCCGCAGCCGCCGGGGCGACCGCTCTAGCGCAGCGACCAGCCGCCGCCCAGGCGCAGGGCGCCCGGCCCGATGCCGACGGCCTGGCCGAGCTGCGCGAGGAGCGCCTCGGGGCCTGCACCGACCAGCCCAGCGAGCAGCTCCGGCGACGCGGTGCCCGCCGTCCAGCCGGTCGCCAGCGAGGCATTCGGCGAGTCGCTGTGCGACGGCGCTCGCAGGCGAGCCAGCGGCGAGACGACCGGGAAGCGGCGCGCGGTCACGTCGGCGCGGGCGCGGCCGGCACGCTCGGCGGCGACCGTGATCGCCTCCTCCAGACCGCCAAGGCGATCGACGAGGCCGCGCTCCAAGGCGTCGGCTCCGGTCCAGACTCGCCCGCGCGCCAGCGGCTCGAGCTGCTCGACCGGCATCCCGCGGCCGTCGGCGGCCTTCTGGGTGAAGTCGGCGTAGACGTCATCGAGCCACGCGTCGAGGCGCTCGACCTGGTCCTTCGTGAACGGCTGCGACGCCGCCCACATCGTCGACTGCTCGCCCGTCTGCACCGACTCCTGGGTCACGCCGATGCGCTGCAGCGCCTTGCCGGTCACGACCTTGCCGGCGAACACGCCGATCGAGCCGGTGATCGTGCCGGGAAGCGCGAGGATCTCGTCGGCGCCCATTGCCACGAAGTACCCGCCGGACGCGGCCACCGTGCCCATCGACGCGACGACCGGCGTGCCGGCCTCGCGCAGGCGCAGGACCTCGCGGTGGACGGCATCGGAGGCGACGTATGACCCGCCCGGGCTCACGACGCGCAGGACGACGGCGGCGACCTTGTCGTCCTCGGCCGCCAGACGCAGCGCCGCACAGGTCGTGTCGGAGCCGGTCGTTGGGCCGCCGAGTGGGCTGCCGCCACTGCGGCCGAGCATGATCCCGCCGTCGACGGGCACGACGGCAATGATGCTGTCCTTGCCGTTGGCGCGGACTTGGGCGAGCTTCGTCTTGGCGGTCTTGCGGAGCCGCTCGCGCTTGGGAGCCGACCACTTGTGGACGAAGCGCTGCTCGAGCTCCACGTCGCCGCCGACGGGTGCACCGAGCGCGGTCGCCGTCGCCGCGTAGGCCTCGTCGCGGTAGCCGATCTGGTCGACGAACCTCAGCTCAAGTGCCTGCGCGGGCGACAGCGGCGCGTTGGCCATTGCGGCGCGCACGTCGACGGCGCTGAGCCCGCGCCGGCGGGCAACGGTCGCGATGACCTGCTCCGTGAGCGAGTCGGTCAGCCGCTGCAAGGCCTCGCGCTGGGCGTCGCCCATCGAGTCGCGCATCAGCGAGTCCGGAGCGTTCTTGTACTGGTGGCGCGCATGGATCTGCGGCTCGACGCCGAGCTTGTCGAGCGCGCCTCGCAGGAATGTTGCTCCCGCCGACGCCCCGACGAGCGCGAGCCCGCCCGACGGCTGCAGCCAGATCTCTTGGAAGTACGACGCCAGGTGGTAGGACAGCGTGCCGTTCCCGGTCTCGCCGAAGGCCTCGGTCCAGCAGACCGTCCGCTTGCCCGCCGCCTGCAGTGCCTCGATGGCGGCGCCGAGCTCCTCGACCTGTGCCGACGTGAGGATGTCCGGGCCGAGGTGCGCGATCAGCCCGACGACGGCGTCGGATTCGGCGGCCAGTCGCAGCCGCTCGATGACATCCGACAGGACCGGCGTGTTGCGGGCGCGGATCGCGGCGACCGGATCGGTCGGCGGCGTCTCAAGCAGCCCATGGGACAGATCGAACTCGAGCAGCACGGGGGTCGACGACATGCCCGCACGCTAGCGGCAGCGGCGGGAACCGGGCGGCGGTAGCTGCCGCCCGGTTCCATTGCCTAGTCCTTGTAGGGATCCGCGATGTCTGGCCCGGCCATCGCGACGCCGATCGGCGTCAGCCGGTGCAGCACGCGGACGGTGCCGGCGTGATGGGTGAGCACCTCGTCGAGCCGCTTGTAGGCGGCCGGCGCCTCATCGGCGGCGCCGCCACGCAGCTCGATCCCACGGGCCGCGAGCTCGGCCTTCACCGACGGGTAGTCGATCGCGCCGGCCGTGACCTTCTGCGGGCCCTTCTTGAGGGCCTTGTTCGGGTGGCGCGGGCACAAGGCCTTGCCGTCGGGCGACGCCTCACGGGCCGCGACCGCCTCCTGCGGCGTCATCCAGAAGCCGCAGTCGCGCATCGTGCACGACGGAACCCACCGGACCTTGCCGGCGGCCTTCGTCCGAGACATCACACGCCCCGCCCCGTGGACCGTCGAGTGCAGCGCCGCCTCCGACGCCTCGCTCGCCAGGCCCTCCAGGATCACGGCGTCCTCGCCCATGGTCGCGCCCACGAACCCACGCTGGCCCGGGAAGGCCGGCGTAGCGCCCTTACGCACGACCCAGTAGGCGTCGCCGCCGTGGTCCTCACGCCAGGCGTAGTTGTGGTGGTTCTCGACCGTGTCGACGATCTGCGCGCCGATGATGCTCCGCACCTGCTCGACCACCAGCTGGCGGCCGGCACGCGCGTAGTCACCGGCGAGCGTCATCGCGGAGATGTAGGCGGCGCCGAGCTCGGATCGGGCGGGCAGCAGCTTGGGCGGCGAGTCCATCTCGCCGTCCTTGCCCCGCTCGTCGAACCGGCCACCGTCGATCAGCGAGAGGAACCCGCTGGCCGTGGTGTGCCCGAACCCGCGCGAGCCGAAGTGCACGCCGATCCACACGGCGCCCGACTCGTCCTCGAACAGGTCGACGTAGTGGTTGCCCGCGCCGACGGTGCCGAGCTGCGCCGCGGCCTTCTGCACGAGGGCCCGCTGCGGCGCGAACTCGGCGGTCGCGATCGCGTCGACGACCTCGTGGTCGGCCTTGGTGCCAGCGCTGCGGCCGACGCCGAACGAGATCGTGCCGACGATCTCGTCCATCACGCGCGGCAGGTCGGCCCGCAGCTCGTCGGCCGTCAGGTCGAGCCGGACGGCCGTGTTGCCGCAGCCGATGTCATAGCCGACGCCGGACGGGGAGATGTGGTCGCGGTAGGCGACGACGCCGCCGATCGGCTGGCTGTAGCCGACGTGGCCGTCGGCGCACAGCACGCCCAGCGCGCCGTCCTCGGCCGCGGTGCACCGCGCGAGCTGCTCGATCGTCCGGGGCTCGTGGTCACCCAGGATCGTCAGGTTCTTGGTCTCGGTCTCATATGTCATTGGTTCGTTGGTGGTGGTGGATGGGCCGCCGGGTGGCCCACGTCGGGGCCGCCGAGCGGCGGGAATGCCCCAGGCCGGCCGCAGGGCCGGTGTCGGGCAAGGATCGGAGGCGACGCGCACGAGAGGCGTGCGCAGCAGTCGCGGTCCGGCGGCGTGGAGCCGGCGGACGAGGTGGCGCCGCGAGAGCGCGAGCGGCGAGCGCGGCCGGTCTAGCGTGACCAGCGGCGCTGTTGCTCGCGAACCCGCTGCACGGGTCGACCGGACGGCTGGAACAGCCGAGCATTGGTCGAGGCGTAGTGCGGGTCGAACGAGAACATCGCGGCGCAGACCGTAGCGCAGGGCACCCGTGGTCTTCAAGCTCGCGTCGGCCTATGGCCCGCGGGGACGGTGCTGCACGGGTGTTCGGACTTCAGTCCGCTCGGCATCTGGCCGACTCGAAGGACGTGGCGAACTCCGGGTCTCAACGAACGACGCTGGCTTTGGCCGCTCTGCTCGCGTTCGCGGCGGCATCAGTTCCGTTGCTGATCTGTGTCGTGATCGCCGGTCTCCTGGTGGCCGCGACCGCGGCTGGCATGCCGCCCACCTTGCTGCATCTCTTCGCCTTTGCCGGAGTCATCATCTGCTCCCTTCGTCTGCGGGATGCCGTCCGCGAAGCCCGGCGCGGCGATACGGCCGATGACCGATTGCGCCAGCTCGCGCTCGGAGCCGCCGGCGGCGTGGGCGCCTACGACGTCACCGCCGGGCTCCAGAGGCTGGCGCTCAATCTCACTCAGGGCGGAGCCACCCTGCCACCGTCGGCGGCCCCTGGGCTGGAGGACTTCGTCCACGACGCCGCCCGCGCAGCCGGTTGGTCGACCGAGACGGCCCTCGATGTGCTGCTCGTGCCCGAGCCGTGGATGGCGTCAGTCCATGTGCACCCGAAGTCCGACGTGGTCTGCGTGCTGATCGGCGCCGCCGCGCTCACCACGTCGACCGAGGCCGAGTTCCGCGCGGGCCTGATCTACGAGTTGGCACTCGCCCGGCAAACCGGGGCATTGCGGCGAGGTCGGCTCGTGCGCACGGCCGCAACGACGGCGCTGCTGGTCGACCGTCGTGGACGGGAACGCTCATTCGGGTTCCTGTTGCGTCTCGCCGGACCGGCCGGGCGCGCCGCCGAACGTGCCGGCACTCGGTACGCCGCGGCTGCTCGGGCTGCAGCGGCTCAGCTCGCCGGTCCGAGTGCGCTGGAGGTGGCGATGACCCGCGAAGCCGTCGCCTGCGACCAGTGGCTGAAGCTGCTGGCCGACGCGCAACGCCAGTGGCAGCAGTCTGGTGAAGCGGTACGCCCGTTCGCCAGCTGGATCGCCGCGATGCAGGCAGCCGGGGCGGCGCGCACGCCTGCGCCGCTCGCCACCCCGGCCGGAGACGTGTGGTCGGCCGCGGGCTGGCCGTTGCCGGACCCGTCGCCGGGCATCTGTTGCCCGCCATCAGGGCCGGCATCGGCACTCGACGCGATCGCTGGCCCGGCTGCCGCCCGCACCCTCGATGACCTCGACGATCTCCTCGCCGCGGCGTACTACGGCGAGGAGGTGAGTGAGGAGTTCGGTGAACGCGTCGCCTGGGACGACGCCGAACGCTCCGTGCCGGTTGCGCTCCAGCCGGGCGCGGACATCGACGCCCAACTCACGACCTTCGATCCTGCGTCGCCGACGCCCCTGTTCGACCTCGCCGAGCGCCAGGTCGATGCACTGCACGCCGCCTGCGAGCGACCTGATCGCCAGGCGTTGGCCGTCGCGGCGGCCATCGAGCGCGCGCCCGTGACGGCGACCGCGCAGGCGATGGCGGCCGGGGTGGCCCTTCTGGCGGAAGATCCAGGAGCGCCAGCGCGGCTGGCCTCCGCGCTGAAGACCGACCCCGCCGTGTCGGCCGTCGTCGGTGGTCTGAGCGTTCGGCTGCGAACGGCCGGCGAGACGCAGCTCGCCCAGGACCTGGATCGCAGCCTGACGGCGCTCGGGCGAGCGCTGGAAACCGATCTGCGTCTCGATCACGTGTGCGGTGGCCGGTCGCGTGTCTGGCCGTCGACCCTGGGTCCGGCAGCAGCCAGCCTCGTCGCCGAGGTGATCCGGTTGTTGCCGAGCAGCTGTCGCGCCTGGCTCATCGACGTGCGGCTCGCACAGGGTGGCGTCGCGCCGGTGCTCGTCTTGGAGGACGCACTGGGCGACCGGGATGTCGACGACTCCATCCGCGTGCTGCGCGAGCACGCCTGGGCCTTGCACTTCGCCGTGCCGCAGCTGCGGATCATGGACCGAACTGACCTGGAACTGTCGGCGCGCCTGATGCTGTGGCGCCGCGGGACCAAGCTGGCAGTCCAGCCTGACCGGTTGGAGCGCGCCGCGGCGCAACGGGCGCGTGCGTCGGCGGAGTCCGCGGCCAAAACTTCCCGCTGATTCCGGGCGTCCGTCGGAGTCGGCGCAGGAAACCCTGCACGGCGTCGCCGCTCGTCGGTAGGTTCACCAGCCCGATGAGTTCTCCGTCGATCTCCGAGCGCCCCGTGCTGGCGCACTACCCGGTCGGGGCGTCGACCGGCTGGATCGCCGCAGCCGAGCGGCTGGCCGGCGACCCGATTCCGGCGTGGCCGATCCTCGCCGGCCGCGCGCGCCGCACCGGTACCGGCGCCTGCGAGCTCGCCGCACTGAGTGAGCCCGAACTCCCGGCGCTGATCGAGTGGCTCGTGCAGCGCCCCTCCCTGCCGTTCGACTTCGTCTCCGTCCATGCGCCGAGCAAGCACCGCTCGCTCCCCGAGACCGACCTCGTCGACCTCCTGCTGACGATCGCCCCGCGCGTCGACGCGATCGTGCTTCACCCGGACGTGATCCAAGACCATGCGGTGTGGCGGCAGCTCGGAGCCACGTTGGCGATCGAGAACATGGATCCACGCAAGGACGACGGCCAGACGGCCGCCTCTTTGGAACGCCACTTCGAGCTGCTCCCCGAGGCCGGACTCTGCTTCGACGTCGCCCACGCCTACGCGATCGACCCAACTCTGGCCGAGGGGCACGCGATCCTCGACGCCTTCGGCGAGCGCCTGCGCCACCTGCACGTCTCCGCGCTCGACGCCGCCCACCACCACGTCGCGCTGGGCGCCGAAGACGAGGAGCGGATCCGGCCGCTGTTGGAGCGCTGCCGCGACGTGCCGTGGATCCTTGAGGCGCCGATCGCGTAAGGGCGAGCAGCGAACTCCCGTCGCCAACGGGCGCTCAGCACCCGTACCTGACGGAAGTTCGCAGCGACCGGTGCTCGGATTCACCGATCTGGCCGTGCAACGGCGCGTTCTGTAAGGCTTGCGCGCATGGAGGCCCGCCAGGTCACCGCGCCTCTGGGCTCGCTCGACCACCTCGCGACGCGCTGCACCACCAGCTTCCCTGCGCTCCTGGCCGCCCGCCAGCGCAGTGAGGCCGGGCTCAACGTGCTCGCTCGCGACCTCTCGGCAGTCCCGCTGCCCGACGGCACCAGCGTGGTGCTGCTCGGCTCCTGGGGCCGGGCCGAGGTCACCGGCGTCAGCGACCTCGACTGGCTGCTCGTCGACGCGAACCCCAAGCGCGCACCAATCGGCAGCAGCGAGCCGATCCCGATGGCGCAGATGGCTCTGGACCCGACCTTCGCGGGCACGCCGGTCGCCGCCCACTTGCACGACCTCAGCGAGATCATGCAGCGCCACGGCGCCGAGCCAGGCAGCCAGGGCACATTCGGTACTGCCGTCCATGTGGCCGACCTCGCCCAGAAGATCGGCCTCGATGAGGACTCCAACCAAAACCTCACCCGTCGGATGCTGCTCGCCCTGGAGTCGGTCCCGGCGACCGGCCCTGAGCACCACGCCACGGCGCTGAAGCTGATCATCACGACGTACCTGGACGGCCGCACCCGCGACTACCGCCCGCCGCGCTTCTTGCTCAACGACCTGATCCGCTACTGGCGCACGATCGCCGTCGACTTCGAAGGCAAACGCCGCGAGCAGGACGACCACAAGTGGGCCCTGCGCAACGTGAAACTGCGGACCGCCCGGAAGGTGCTCTTCATGGGCGGGCTGCTCCCGGTGCTCGCCTGCAGGAATCTGGCCGCCGACGAGATGGCCGGCTACCTGCTGGATCAGTTCAGCGCTCCAGCAACCGATCGCATCGCGCACGCATTTCTTTCGTGGGACGCGCCGGATGAGGGCGTCCGCGCTTTGCGGGCGTACGACGCCGTGCTTGCTCGACTTGCCGACGCAGACACGCGTCGTAGGCTCGACGAGCTCGAGTACGTGCACGCGCGAGACGATTCTCTTTTTCTCGAGCTACGTCGGCTTGGTCACGAACTGGAGTCTGGGCTGCTGGCGCTGTTGTTTGAGACGCCGCTGCGGGACGTGGTGCGTCAGTACTCGGTGCTGTGAGTGGTGCAGCCGGGGCTGCGTCGGCTGCCTGAGCCGGCAGCTCGGGGAGCGTAATTCCCGGGATCTCCGGCGTCGGCGCCGGGGCGGGTGCGGCGTCGACCGGCTCACGCAGGGCCACTGGCGGGGTGAGATCGATCAGCGTGACCTCGTCGTTGACGGGCAACGTGAAGCTCGACGTGTCGGCCCACGTGAGCAGCGGCGACGCCGACAACGTCGGGACGTACTGCTTGGCCGACCAGCCGCCGAAGCTGCCGTCGAGGCCGACCTTGACCAGCTTCGGCAGGACCGGAATCTCGTTGTAGTTGAAGTCGATCCGTGGCCAGGCCTCGGCCTTCCAGGACGCCGACTGCTCCGGGCGCCAGAGTGCGAGCACGTACGAGCCGTCGGCACGGCGCAGGACCGCGCGATCGATGGAATCCGCTTCGACGGGCGCCCCCGTGAGCGGATCCGTGAGTGCCAGGTCGATGGTGCCTGGGCGCGCGGAGGCGCCGAGATCGCCGATCAGCGCGTTCATCCGCGAGACGGCTTGGTAGGCCACCTTCGGGCCAGCCAGGCGCAGGGAGCCGGGCGTCTTGCCGGCGCGGGCCTTCATCAGGCCGTAGCCGTGGTTGCGGTCGGTCGGCGCGGCGGAGAGATCGGCGAGCTCGTAGAGGTACGTCCGCGGAATGCCGTTCTTGAAGTTGTGCAGCAGGAGTCGCAGCGTGTACACGGCGTGCGCCCGCTGACTGACCCAGTCCGGCGTGAGCACCGAGCCGGCCGTCGAGTAGCCGCTCTCGGTTGCGATGGCCTGCTCGCTGCTGGCCAGGCTGATCGCGCAGTCGATGATCGTGCGGCCCTGGTCGCAGGTGGTGTCGAGGCCAGCCTCGGGCGTGCCCCAGATCGGCGGGTAGGGGTGCACGTTGGAGACGTCGGCGAACTCCGGCTTCCAGCCGGCAGCGGCAAGCGCGGCCGTCTGCGACTGGCGCCCGAGGGCGGGAGCCAAGACGGGGATGCTGCGCAGGCTCTCGAACTCGGGGGTGGCGAGCAGGCGGTTGAACGTCTCCGCGTCGGCGACGGTCTGCGGGGCCCAGACCTTGCTCTGGAGGTCCGGCTCGTTCACCATCTCCACGCCTTCGGCGAGCGACGCAAGGGCGGTGTCTCGAACGCCGCGCAGCGCTCGCAGAATGAGCGCGTCACGGTCGGCGCGCAGGGCGGGCGTCCGCGACGTCGGCATCACGTTGATCATCAGGCCGACCCGCTTGTCTGGGTAGGTGCCGGTGCCGATCTCGGCCAGGCGCGAGCGCACTTTGGCGCACACGACCTCGGTGTCGAGGCAGGCATGGTCGCGCACGTGGCGCACGCCGAGATCGCGGATCGCCGCTTGGAGATTCTCGATCGGCTCCTCGGCGTAGGCGTAGCCCTGGAAGTCGAGGTGCGTCTGCACGCCGACAGAGTCGCGGTAGACGCTGGCGGCGGGCGCCTGGACGGTCTCGGCGGACGCCAAGGCAGGCGTCATCGCGGCGAGAACGGTAGCGGCGAGGGTTGCCTGGAGGAGAACCCGCACACCATGGGGACGTGGTGCTGGTGACATTCGCGACCTCCGGTCGCTGCGACCGGGACATGATCGCTCCGTGATTGGTATCACATACGGTGCATCGTTACGAGTCGGTGAGTTTCGGGTTGTGGCGCGTTCGAATCCTTCGAGCGCTGGAGCTCGCGAAATTGGCCATGCGCTGCCCGACTGCCATCGAGACGCCGGTACCCTGAGGGGCGTGTCAGCGGTCGTCGACATTCAGCAGCTCGTCCTGTTGCTTGAGCTGGAGCCGCCGTTCGACAAGAAGGCCGTGCAGGCTGCGCGACGCACGATGGCCAAGCGCTGGCACCCCGACCTGGCCCCGGCCGGTCAGGAACTCGAGCATGAACGCCACCTCAAGGCGATCAACGAGGGCGCCGACCAGCTCGAGCAGCTGGCCGAAGGGTCCCGCGGGGGGAGCGTGTCGGCCAACGCGGTTCGCGTCGCTGGCCAAGCCGCCCGCCGTGCTCGCGCCGAAGAAGGGCGTCGCAACTACGAGGCGCAGCAGCGCGCGGCTGCGGCGGCGGAGAGCAAAGCCACCCATGACCCCTTCGGCGATCGCATGCCGGATCACTCGGTCGTCCACCGCTACGCGCGTTGCCTCTCGTACCCCGAGTGGGGTGTCGGCACCGTCGACGGCATCTACTTCACCGGCGACGGCGATCACGTGCAGCAGTGGGCGCGCGTGCGCTTCTCCGACGGCGTGCGCACCGTCCCGGCGGGCTCGCTGCAGTTCGTCGACTTCAGCCGCCCGGACGATGCCGCCGATCGCGTCGAGCGCTTTATGACGGCCGCGCGCCACGCGTTGGCCGAGAACGACTTCAAGACGGCGGCCCAGCGATTGACGTATGCCCGCGACGCCCAGCCCCGCAATCCGGTGGTGCTGCGCCTGATCTCCTTCGCGTTCTGGCAGTCCGACCAGCTGGAGGCCGCCGGTCGCGCCGTCCGCGACTGGATTCGGGCCGAGCCCGGCCGGCCGGCGCCGCAGCGCTATGCGTCGCGGATCTACGAAGCCATGGGTGCGACGGACCTGGCGCTCGGTGCCGCCGAGCTTGCCGCCGAGGCCGCCCCGGGCGACGCGAGCGGCTGGGAGCGCGTGGGCCGGCTCCGCCTCGCACGTTTTCAGCGTGCGGGTGCCATTGAGGCACTCGAGCGCGCCCGCGCCCTCGGGGCCACGGTCGAGGGCCTTCTGGACCTTGCGCTCGCCCACCAACTCGCTGGCAACGTCGGCGCGGCCGTCGCCGCCGCCGAGCAGGCGACGGTCGTCGATCCGGACTCTGCTGAGGCATGGAGCCGGCTTGCGCACGCGCTGGCCCGCACGGATCTCGTCAGCGAGGCGCTGGCGGCCTGCGCCTTTGCGCAGGCCCGCGGCGCCGGCGACGACGTCGCGCACCTGCGGGAGCGGCTCGAGTCGATCGCGCCGCGCGAACTCCCCGCCTAACGCCAGCCCCGTGCGTGTACGGCGGTGCGCGCTTGGCGCTCAGTCGTCGAGGTTGACTGGGCCACCCGGTACCGGCACGTTGTAGCGCGCACCACGCAGATCGATCAGCGTCACGTCGGCGCCGACCGGCGTCGTGAACGACGCCACGCCGCTGGCCTTACTGGCCGTGTCGTCGATCGAGGGGCGGAACATCGTCGCATTCCAGCCCCCGCTGATGCCGGTGTTGATCTTGACCTGCACGGGCACATCCGGCACTTCGATCGTGCGCTGGCGGAACTGCACGTTGCTCCAGACGGCCTTGGGCTGCCAGAGGGCGAGCACCATCGTTCCGTCACTTCGGCGCAGCAGCTGGCGGCGCACCGCGGCGTCCGGGATGACCTTGCCGGCGGGGGTGAGGAGGTCGAAGTCCAGACCGCCACCAACGGTGGCTTTGGCGCCCGCCTCGCCGATGCGCGAGTTCATCCGCGCGACGGCGTACGCCGCCGGCTTGGCGCGGCTCGACACGATCGACCACGGATCCAGGTATTTGGACTCGTAAAGGCCGAAGCCAGACGTCGACGAGGCCATCTCGGGGCTGAGGTCGTTGAGCTCGTAGATGTAGGTGCGAGCGATGCCTTTGCCGTAGTTGTCGAGGAGCATGCGCGGCAGGTAGACCGCCTGCGCGCCGCGCGAGATCCACATCATCGAGGACTTGTCTCCGGTGGTGGAGTACCCAGCCTCGGTGGCCCACGGGGCGCGTGTACCTGGCACGAGGCGCCGCATGCAGTCCCACACCGTCAGCCGGCCGATGCTGCACGGGGCCCGGAGTGCTTCCTCGGGGCCGCCCCAGGCCGGCGGGTAGGGGTGGAAGTTCGGGATGAACGGCTTGTTCGTCGGCCATCCGGCAGACAGCAGCAGCCCGGTGTTCTCCGGGTGTCCCATCGCCGGCGAGAGCAGCGGGAGTGCCTGCAGCGATGCGAACCGCGGCTCAGCGAGTTTGGCGCGGATCGCGGCGTCGTCGGCGATCGAGATCACCTGCCAGCCGCGGGAGTTCTGCAGGTCCGGCTCGTTCGTCTGCTCGATCGCGGCGACGGTGCCGGCGAGCGGCGGGGAGGAGAGGGCTTTGAGGGCACGCTCGATGTCTGCGTCGCGGACGGCGCGCTCTGGGTGCGTCTCGACCTCACGGGTGATGCCCAGGAGGTAGTCGACCGACGGCAGGCCCATCTGGGCGGCCCGCGCGCGCAGCGCCGCCATCCGTGCGCGTGGCTTGATGCACTCCGTCTCGGTGCCGAGGCAGACGCTGTCGCGGACGTGCCAGATGCCCAGGTCGTTGAGCATGCGGGCGAGCGTGTCGGTGCTCGTCTGATCCGACGCGTACCCGACGAAGCTGTGGTGCATCTGCACGCCGATGCTGTCGCGGAAGCCAGCTGCCGGCTGCGCGTTGACGGGCGCGGCCGGCGCGGGCGCGGCTGCGATCGCCGAGGCGGCGAGCGCGCCGGCGGCCATCAATGTGGCCTTGCGGCCTCGTGATTGGGGACGGAGAAGCTGGCCCTGGGTACCGCGCAGTGAACGCGACGGCCGGGGCCGCAGACGGAGAATGGACATGATGTTGGCCGCCGCGTGAGCGGCGTGGCCTTCCAGCTGGGACGGAGCGAGAGGGACGTCGTACCGGCTGGGACGGCCGGTACGGGGAAGTGACTTACCGCACAGTATTACGCGGAGGGGACGGCTGCAACGTCCCCCAATTGAGTGGGCGTCAGCTGGCGCTGCGGAGCGCGCGCTTTGCGGCCTTGGCCCGCTTCGCGGCCTTCGCTTTGCGCTTGGCGGCGGCCTTAGTCCGCTTGGCCTTGGCCTTCGCGCGTGCTTTGGCCTTGGCCTTCGCTTTGGCCTTCGCCGCCGCTTTGGCGTTCGCCGTGGAGGCTGCACTGGGCTTGGCCGCGGCGGTGGTCGTCGTCTTCGGGGCTGGGATGGCGGCGCTCGTCGACGGCGAAGCCGGCGCCGCGACCGGGGTTGGCGTCGCCGCAGCGGGAGTGGCGTCGACCTGGGTCAGACCGGCCGCGGGCTGCACCGGCTCGGTCCCGCCGAGGCTCGGTGGCTGAGATTCGCCGGGGATCGACGACACATCGGCCTGCCCGCTGCGCAGATCGATGAGCGTCACGTCGGCGCCGACTGCGGTGGTGAAGCGGCTCGTCGGGCTCACCCGGCCGACGGCGTCGCCGGTGAGCGTGGGGCGGAAGGCGGTGGCCGCCCAGCCGCCGGCGATCGGCGTACCGATCGCCACCTCGACCTGGAGATCGCTGACGGTCTTGTCTTTCTGGGCGAGGAAGGCGTTGTCGAAGACGGCTTTGGGTTGCCAGAGCGCGAGGGCGTAGGAGCCGTCGGCGCGCTGCAGCAAGACGCGTCGTACCGCGCCGTCGCCAACGGGCTGCCCGCCGACGCGCAAGGTGAGGTCGAGTGGAGTGGTGGCCGCTGCCGCAGCGGCAAGATCGCCGATGCGCGCGTTGAGCCGGGCGACGGCCCAGGCGGCCGGTTTGGGATCGGCGGCTCGCACCGCCCCGCCGGAGCGGCGCGAGCGCCAGAGGCCGTAGCCATTGGTGCTCGACGTGCGCTCGGGGGCAAGGTCGATGAGTTCGTAGAGGTAGGTCCGGGCGACGCCTTTGGAGAAGTTCTCAAGCAGCAGTCGCGGCAGGTAGGTCGCCTGGGCCTTCTCGCTGACCCAGCTCTGGCTCAGGGCTCCGCCGGCGGTCGTGTAGCCGCTTTCGCTGGCGATCGGGGCCGCGCCGTTGGCCAGCTGTCGCACGCAGCCGAGTGCGTCGGTGTTGCCGGAGCAGGGCGTCGTGAGGCCGTTCTCGGGGCCGCCCCAGGCCGGCGGGTAGGGGTGGAAGTTCGGGGTGTGGGCACGGTCGCCGTTCCAGCCGGCGCCCAGCAGCGCGGGGGTGTTCGTCACGTGGCCGATTGCCGGCGTCAGTCGCGGGATGGAGCGCAGGGCGGCGAAACGGGGTTCGGCGAGGAGCCGGGTCGTGGTGGCGTCGTCGGCGAGCGTCTTGCCCTGCCAATCGTCGATCCCTTTGAGGTCGGGCTCGTTGACGCCCTCAAGTCCCGCGACCATGCCGGCCAGCGGGGTGGACTGCGCGGCCTGCAGTGCACGCTCGATGTCTGCGTCTCGCTCGGCGCGGTCCGGGGCGCTTTTGAGTTCCTGCGTGAGATTGAGGAGGACGTCGACGCTGGGCGCGCCGGGGCCAAGGGCGTCGCGCAGGTCGGCGAGCTTGGCGCGGATCGGCGCGCACGCGGCTTCGGTGTTCAGGCAGGCGCTGTCGCGCACGTGGCGGATGCCGAGTTCGCGCAGGGCCGAGCCGAGGGTCTGCGCCGACTCCGTTTGGTAGGCGTAGCCGGTGAAGGTGTGGTGCATCTGCACCCCGACGCTGTCGCGGTACGCGCCGGCGCTGTGGGCCGGCATGGGCGCGGCGGATGCCGGAGTGGCCGATGGTCCCGCCCCCAGTCCGCAAGCACACAGCGCCAGTACTGCCAGACGGGTGGCGCGTGACCGGCGGGGCGCGGTGAGGGGGAGTGCAGACGACATCCGTGTCGTGTGGGGGCGGGGCATCGGTTGGATTCGGCGGGCTGCGGCGGTCCATCACCGCAAGCCACTGCACCCTGGATCGGCCGCATCTGCCTCGGGATGAACCACCCCAGACGCTTGTCCAGGCTTTCCCGCGCCAGAGCCCGAAAACGGGGGACGTACCAGAACGCTCCTGCGCCACGACCCACCAATTGAGGGACGAGCGTTGCTGAATTGATGGGCGGTGGCCGAAAGGCGCCGAAGCGATCGCGCGCCCGGCGCCGCCGCGCCTCGTCAGTCGGCCGGGCGCCGCTGCGCGAGGAATGCCGCGACGAGCCGGTCGAACGCCTCGGGCTCCTCGAGCGGGAGGAGGTGGCCGCCGGATGAAAGCGTTTCCAGCTCGGCGTCTGGGAGCAAGCGAGCCAGGAGCTTGCCGCCCTCGCGGAAGTCGACGAGATCGCGGTCACCCGTCATCACGAGGGTGGGAACCGAGATCTCCGGCAGGTGGTCGGGGTTGTCGTCGAGTGGATCCGGCGCGTCGGTCGAGGCCGGCGCCGCGGCTTGCACGAGGAAGGCGCGGCGCTGCGCCGCGGCGATCAGCGCACGCAGGTTGGTCGGCGCGTCCGGCAGCGTCCAGGCGTCAACGACGGCGGCGGTGGCCTCGTCGAGGTCGCCGGCATCGAGCTGGCGCTCTTCGGCGGCCCACCGATTGGCCAGCTCAATCGACGGCTCGAGCCCTGGGGCCGGCGTCGACGACAGGACCATCGCCCAGAAGCGTCCCCGATGGAGCGCCGCGACACGCAGCGCGATCGCGCCGCCGTACGAGCAGCCCACGAGGGCAGCGCTGTCGACGCCGAGGGCGTCGAGCGTGCCCAAGACGTCGTTCCATGGAGCTTGAGGGCCCGGGAGCGGAAGGGCCTCGCCGAAGCCCGGCAGATCCAAGGCGATCGCTCGGTAGCCATGCTCGGCCAGGCGCGGCAGAAGGTCAGCCCACATGCTTCGATCGGCAATGCCGGCGTGCAGGAGCACCACGGCGGGCCCGGTGCCCAGCTCATCATGCGGCAGCATCCGGCCCACCCTATTTGTCCCCTCCCCGGCGAGAGGGTCTTCCCATCTGTCCGCCGTCCGTTGACCGGCTCGAAGCTGCGGGCAAAGGTGGACCCGTCGATCGCTCAGCAACCCTGCTGAGGCGGTCTGATCGCCGTGTTCCCCCTCACTGCGGAGGCCGTCATCTCGTGATCGTGCACCAGAAGGGGACACACCATGTCCAAAGTTGACGACGCCGTCATCCAGGCCCACTCCGAGCTCGCCAAGGCGTACTTCGACGCCGAGAATGCTCGGCAAGCGCACCTCGCTGCGGTGACCGACGAGCTGGTTCCAGCGGGAGTCACCGCCGCGATCAAGGCGCAGGCCACCGAGTACACGCCAGCGCAGACCGCCTTTGCCGGCGTGTTCTTCATGACCATCTCGACCTCGTTCACGGATCCGAGCAACGGCAAGCAGTACACGTTTAGCGGGCTGGGTGGCGGCCTCGGCGGAGGCGACGCGCTCACGTGGGGAGCTGCCTGGCTGAACTTCGCTCCAGCCCAGCTCGACGGCCAAAGCTTCCGCTTTCAGGCCAACGTCGCCGTTGCCGCGGTGAACGTCCAGTGGTGGGGGATGGACGGCTCGTTCTGGGGCTCGTTCGTTGGCGCGGGAATTCCGGCTGGCCTCGGCATCTTCGGCGGCCAAGGCTCCGTCCACAGCTAGCCCAGTGGCGTGGGGCGTCGGCGTTGGCCGGCGCCCCACGTGATCACTTGGCTGGCTTCACGTCGACCGACTTCGCCATGTTGCGCGCCTGGCTGCGAGACAGGCAGCCCGAGCCGACCGAGAAGCCGTAGTAGCGGTTCAGGCCGGTGCCGGGATCTGCAGCAGAGACGTCTCGGCTGATCGCGTAGAAGACCCACTGATCCTCAACGGCGGGGTGGGCGAACTCGACCCACTTCACCGACGCGGAGTTCGACCCTGAGTCCAGCGGCGCGCCGAGCAGGCTGTCGGGGTGGCTGGTGCGCGTCACCGCGTCGGAGATCGACGTCCCGTCGAGCCACTGGACCACGCCGTACAGGCCTCCGCAGACCGCTTTGCTCTTGTTCTTCTTCAGCGTCAGCACCCCGTTGCTCAAACTGACCTTGAAGCCCTTGGGCACGCGCACTCGCACCCGGTAGGCGGGGTTCGACGGGTCGCCGTCCTGGCCCGGGTAGGACTTGACGGTGTACGACGCCGTCTCCCCGCCCTTCCAGGTCTTCGTCGCGGCCGACGCCGCGGTTGCCGAGCCGCAGGACAGGGTGACCGCCAGGAGCGTTGCGGCCAAGGGGAGAGAGCGCATGCCGCCACGCTAGGTGGCCGGCGGTCCGGTGCCATCCGGGGTACACCGAGCTTTGCGTCCGTGGGTTGCCCGGACGACCCGAGACTCGCGCGCACCTACCGTTGGCGCATGGCTCGATTCGGTGCTTCCTTGGGCGTGCTCGGTGTGGCGCTGGTCTTCGTGGTGGGCGCGCCGACGCCGGCGGGCGCCGCAGGCCTGCCATGCCAGGTGGCCGAGACCAACCGCCACCAAGTCACGCCGCTCAATCTCGACGGTGATCCCGCGAAGGAGACGGTCGACGTCTTCAACGTCGATGGGGCCGAGTCGCCGTTGACGGAGGTCATGGTCTGCGACGCGAAGGGCGGCGAACTCGTACGCACCACGCTACGCGTGATCTGGGGGCCGAGCCCCGGAAACAGAGAGAGCGGGCTGAGGGAGGCCTGGGTTGGCGACCTCGACCGCTCCGATGGCCGCGTCGAAGTGGCCGCGCGGCATTTCGTGACCCCTTCGGTCGGAGAGGAGCTGGTGTTGGTCCGCCAGCGCGCCAAGCACTCCCATGCCTTCAAGAAGCTGCAGACGATTGCGGGCGACACCGTCACCATGACGCGCTCTCCAGGGAAGTCCGCGTTCGTCACCGCCGATCTCACCGCGACCCACTCCCCGGACGGCGCCGCCCACTCCGAGCGTTGGACCTACGTGAAGTCCAAGGGGCGCTGGGTTTGCTCGAAGGACTGCTTCGGTCGCCCCGAATACACGATGTCGGCCTGCGCCGGGGAGGTTCCCGGGATCTTGGATTCGGCCGCGGTAGAGATCCGGGTGCTGCGCATGTCGTGCGCCGACGCGAAGGTCGTCATCAAGAAGTGGATGAAGAAGCCGCGCAGCCCGATCGATGGTTTCACCGTCGAGAGTCCCGCGCAGTTCCGCGTGCTGGGTCAGAAGGGTTCCAAGGCCTTCTTCTTCGCGCTGCGGGGCACGAGCTGACGTTCGACGTGCGGATCAGGTCACGCGGGGCCCAGCGGATTTGCCAACGAGTGCCGCTGGCTCTGCGACGCTACCGGCATGTCAGAGGACGCTCAGGCGAAGGCTGCGGCGAGCCGGGGCATCGAGTCCGACCACACGCCCGAAGCGATCCGCGAGCGCCTGGCTGCACCGAACTCGGTCAGCTACCTCCGCGACCTCATCTACGGGGCTATCGATGGCGCGGTGACCACGTTCGCGGTGGTCGCCGGGGCGACCGGTGCTGGGCTCAGTAACGGCGTCGTGGTGATCATGGGCGTGGCGAACCTCTTCGCGGACGGGTTCAGCATGGGCGTCAGCAACTTCCTCGGGAGTCGCGCGGCCGCGCAGCAGCGCGACCGCGCCCGCCGGCGCGAGGAGCACCACATCGATCGTTATCCGGCGGGCGAGCGCGAGGAGATCCGGCAGCTGTTTGCCGCGAAAGGCTTTGAGGGCGACGACCTCGAGCGCATCGTTGCGGTGATCACGAGCGACCGCGAGCGCTGGATCGACACGATGATGACCGAGGAACTCGGCTTCGCTCGCGACGCGACGAGCGCGATCCGGGCAGCCCTCGCCACGTTCGTGGCGTTCCTGATCGTCGGGGCGTTGCCGCTCAGCGTGTTCATCATCGACGCGGTCGCGCCCACCGCGATCCCGAACGCCTTCGCGTGGAGCGCGGCCCTGACCGCCATCGCCTTCTTCGGCGTTGGCAGCCTCAAGGCGCGCGTGGTCGACATGACGTGGTGGCGCTCCGGCCTGGAGGCGCTCTTCATCGGCGGTGCTGCGGCCGCGATCGCGTTTCTGGTCGGCGTAGCGCTCGAGGGTGTGTCGTAGGCGCGCCCCATTTCCTAGGGCTCCGATCATCCACGTCGGTACGCTCCTGCAGTGCGTTTGATCGTTGCCCGCTGCGAGGTCCGCTACTTCGGCCGCGTGACTGCCGTTCTCCCGATGGCCCTGCGCCTGCTGATGGTGAAGAGCGACGGCTCGGTGATGGTCCACGCCGACACCGGCGGCTACAAGCCGCAGAACTGGATGACGCCGCCCACGGTGGTCGAGTTCGAGGGCGAGCCGGTCACATCGATGCAGGTCCGCAAGGTCGGGGGCGACGACGTACTGAAGATCGCCATCGAGGAGATCATCAGCGACACGCTCCACGACATGGGCGAGGCCGCGTCGCTGGAGAAGGACGGCGTGGAGAAGGATCTCCAGGCCGCGCTGGCCGAGGCACCGGAGTTTTGCGGCGAGGGCCTGCGGCTGGTGCGACGCGAATGGCCGACCGACATCGGCCCCGTCGACCTGATGTGCCGCGACGAGGACGACGGCTGGGTCGCCGTCGAGATCAAGCGCATCGGCACGATCGACGCCGTCGAGCAGCTCACGCGCTACCTGGAGATGATGCGCGCCGATGAGACGCTCAAGGACTGCAAAGGGATCCTCGTCGCCGAGCGGATCGCTCCGCAGGCCCGCACGTTGGCCGCCAGCAGAGGCATCGATTGGGTCGAGGTCGACCTGGCCGTCGTCCGTGGTGAGCGCGAAGCGGATCTGACGTTGTTCGGGTGAGTCCCGTCCCGCCTCCGGGCGCACGCGTCATCGGCTCCTCTCCTCGTCCATGAAGCGTCTGCGCTGGTCAGCGGTGGTCGATTCACGGGGGGTGCCCAAGTCCCGCGCCTCCAACCCGCAGTTCGTGAGGTTCGTCGCCTCGCTGCTCGCTGGCTTGTTCTTCGGCGGGGTGTTTGGACTGATCGACTGGCAGGCGGCGCTCCCCGAGGCCACGCCAGGGATGCTGGCGATCGTGATCCCGGGCGTGGCGCTGATTGGGTGCAGCGCCCTGCTGCGCGCCCGCGTGTCGCTGGGCGTGCACCGCTGGTCGGCGGCCGCGATGCTGGCCGCCGCCGCGTTCGGCGCTGCGGCGTGGGCGATTCCGGATCTTGAGCTCAGCGAGGCGGCTCGTCTGTCGACGGCCTTCCTCGCGTGCCTCGCGTTGCTGGCGATGGCTGGGCGGCGCCCCTACGGTGGAACGAACCGTCTTGAGGCGATCACCTTTGGGTGTGCACTCGTCGCGGCAACGTTTGTGGCGTTCCCCATCGCCGATGACGTCGGCCGTCTCGGACTTTCGTCGCTGATGGCGCTGGTGATCGGTGTGTTTACGCTGAATGCCGCGATCGGTCTGGTCATCGGCCAGGGGTGGCGCCCGTCGCCTGGTGTGGTGTTGGCCGTCGTTGGCGCCGCGCTCCTTGAGATCGCTGCACTCCTGGGACTCGGCGGTGCCAGCCTCGACCCGCCGCTCTGGCTGGCAGCGCCGGCGCTTGCGTTGCTCCTCGCGGGCGCGATCGTCGGGGATCCCGGGCTTCCTGCGCCGGATCACCGGCGGGTCTCGGCGGTCGTTCAGGGCGTCTGCGTCGCCATTGCGCTGGGGGTGTTGATCCAGCACGGTCGGGGGTACAGCGCCGGCCAGGCTGCCGACTTCGCCTCGGTGATGGTGCTGCTCGGGGCGTTTGGTCGCGCGATCGCTCCGTCGGCGGCGCCCCAGCGCACCGATCCGTCCGAACTTGGCGGCATCGACCGCCTGACGGGCCTGCCCGACCGCTATGAGCTGGAGTCGGTGCTGGAGCGCGAGCTGGAGTACGCAGACGGCCGCAACTTGCCGGTGGCGCTTGCTGTGGTGGTGCTCGCGAACCTGCATGAGATCAACGAGACGCTCGGGCACCGTGTCGGCGACGAGGTGCTGCGCGAGTTCGCCGGTCGACTCTCGGGCCACGCCGGGACCGACGTGCCCGTGCGGCTTGCGGGCAATACGTTCGCCCTCATTCTGCGCTCACACACCAGTGAGCGCGAGGCCCGCGACACGTTGCGCCTGCTGATCGACCGCCTTCAGGCGCCGCTGCAGGTCGACGGGGTGTCGCTGACGACGCAGGTGCGGGTCGGGGTCGTGTTCTTCCCCGCACACGGCCGCACCGTCGCCGAGCTGCTGCAGCGTGCGGAGATCGCCGCGCAGGAGGCCAAGGACAAGCGCCTTTCACTGTTCGTCTATGACCCGGCGCGAGACCTGCGCAGCCGCGAACGCCTCGTCTTCGCCGCCCAGCTGCGCGAGGGGATCGAGCGCGACGAACTGCGCGTGTTCTTCCAGCCCAAGATCGATCTCGCGACCGGCCTCACTACGGGGGCCGAGGCGCTCGTCCGCTGGCAGCACCCTGAGGAGGGCCTGCTGACGCCCGACCGGTTCCTGCCGGTTGCGGAGCGCACGGGCCAGATGCCACAGCTCACGACGTGGGTGCTGAACGCCGCCATGCTCGAGGTCCAGCGGTGGCGGTCGAACGGCTTTGCGCTGAACGTTGCCGTGAATCTGTCTCCGGAGAACCTGACCGATACGACGCTCCCGGGGCGTTTGGCGCTGCTGCTTGAGCGGTATGGCTTGCGTGGTTCCTCCTTGGAACTGGAGATCACGGAAGACATGGCGATGGCGGATCCGACTCGCACGGCCGAGGTGATCCGCGCGATCAACGCGCTCGGTATCGGCTTTGCGCTCGACGATTTCGGCACGGGCTATTCGTCGCTCGCCCACCTCAAGCACCTCAACTGCAACGAGCTCAAGATCGACCGGTCGTTCGTGCGAGACATCGTCTCCGACGAGGACGACCGCGTCATCGTCTGGTCGATTCTGGATCTGGCTCGGAACCTGGGCATGCGCACGGTCGCCGAGGGAATCGAATCGCCCGAGGTCGTCGAGATGCTCTCGATGATGGGCTGCGGCGTCGGCCAGGGCTTCCATTACGCCAGGCCGCTCGACGCCGACGCGTTTGTCGCGTGGTGCCAGGAGCAGCGGCGCCAGGGCACCATCCGCCTCCTCTCCCAAGCCAGCGGCCGGCCCATCGTCGGCATCCCGGAACTTGCGGGCCCTGGATCGCCGGCGATTCGCTCGGCGCTCGCCGGTGGCGGCGTCCCGCTCGACCGCTTCCGCCAGGTCGCAGAAGACGATGACGGAGACGCCGCAAAGGCGCCCGTCGCCTGACGCCAGCGCCGCGGGGTGACCGACCCAGAACGGGGACGAGCCGGAGGCACCCCACCCGGTGCTCCGGCTCGCTACCCGTATGCCCTCGCATTCCTGCGAGGTGCAGTCCTTGCCGCCGGGCCGTTGCGGGCCCCGGCGCAAGAGAAAACCTAGGCCTTCAGGTCGTCGTTCGGGACGGCTCTACCTGGTCGGCCGTGGTCACTTAGACGCGCTTGGGGGCGTTCATCACGACGTACACCAGCAGGATGAGCGCGAGGATTCCGATGATCCCGCCGCCCATGGCGACGTCCGCGAGAAAGAGCGCCAGGGCGACGACAACGAGAAGAACGACAAGTCCGTACAACATGCAATGCACGCTAGGTACCGCACCGCTCGCCTCTTCGGTCGAAGACGGTCAATTTGTGAACGCCCGTAGCGCAACGGCGCCAAAACCCAGGCGCACTCTGACTGCCCATCCCTGCCCAAAACTCGGGCCTGACCTTCACGAATTCGGCTCCACCCTCGGCCCAAACCCAAACCAGAAGACGCGCCACAGGCAACGGTCATAGTCACCCTGCAGGCCCGCCTCGAAGCGAGGTCGCGGGAGCAAATGGTCACCGCCGAGCCGCCGCCCCGCGGCGCTCGCCCGGTCCACGCGTGGGGTCGGTCCGCCCCAGAACGACGAAACGCCCGCCTCGGGCCCGGGGGACCCGTAGGCGAGCGTTAGGAGCAAGGCCGCAGGCCGCCAGCGACGAGCGAGACCGAAGGGTCCGCCGGGCCCGAGGCGAGACCCACCCGCCGTCTGAGCCCGGACCGACCCCTACCGGCGACCGGGCGAGCGCCGCGGATGCGGCGACACGGCGATGCCCATGTCGAGCGCGGTTTCGACGATGCGGTTCTGCTCGGTGAGGTGGGCCGCCGGGTACCCCTCGCCCGGGCTGGCGCGCTCCGGCCGCCCGATGTAGCCGAGGCGCAGCCCCGACTCCTGGAGCATCTGGGTGAGGCGCGGGAACATGTGCGCGCGGGCGCCCATGTTGCGCGGCTCTTCCTGGGCCCACACGACCTCTTTGAGGTTCGGGTAGGACTCGATGAGCTGGCGCAGCTGCTCTTCCGGGAAGGGGTAGAGCAGCTCGACGCGGCCGACGGCCACGCGCTCCTCTTCCTTTCGGCTGGGGTGCCCGACGAGGTCGTAGTAGATCTTGCCGGTGCAGAGCACGAGGCGCTCGACCTTGTCGTGCGGCACGCGCGGCTCGCCGAGCACGGAGAAGAACTTCGTGTCGGAGAGGTGCTGGATGCGGTTGGTCGCGGCACCGAGTCGCAGGAGCGACTTCGGCGTCATGATCACCAGCGGCCGCAGGCGATCGGTGAGGGCCTGGGCGCGCAGCAGGTGGAAGTACTGCGCGGGCGTCGTGAGGTTGGCGACGCGGATGTTCCCCTCAGCGGCGAGCTGCAGGAAACGCTCCAGGCGGGCCGAGGAGTGTTCCGGACCGGACCCCTCGTAGCCGTGCGGCAGGAGCATCGTCAGGCGTGACGTCTGGCCCCACTTGGCCAGGCCGGACACGATGAACTGGTCGATGATGACCTGCGCCCCGTTGCCGAAGTCGCCGAACTGGGCTTCCCACAGCACGAGCGACTCGGCGGCCTCTTCGGCGTAGCCGTACTCAAAGCCCAGGCAGGCCGTCTCGGAGAGCGGCGAGTTGTGGAGTTCGAGCGTGGCCTGCGCGCCCTTGAGCTGCTGGATCGCCGAGAACGTCTGACCGTTCTTGAAGTCGTGCAGCACGGCGTGGCGCTGGGAGAACGTGCCGCGCTCGGCGTCCTGGCCGGTGAGGCGGACGGGCACGCCGTCACGCAGCAGCGACGCGAATGCGAGCGACTCGGCGTGCGCCCAGTCGATGCCGCCGTCTTCGCCGAGCGCCTTGCGGCGTTTCTCGAGGACGGTCTTCATCAGCTTGGGGTGGACGGTGAAGCCCTCCGGCGTGCGGAGGAGTTCCTCGTTGATCTCGCGCAGCACGTCGGCGGGGACGGCCGTGCTGACGGACTCGCCGCGGGTCGTGTCGATCGTGTACTGGCCGGTGGTCTGGCCGGTGGCCATTCCGACGTCGCCGTCGGCCTCCTTGATGCGCTCGCGCAGGTCGCCGTGGAGCTGCGTCAGGTCCTGCCAGACCGCACGCTTCTTCTCTTCGACGTCTTCGCGGTGCACCACGCCCGAGTTCACGAGGGCGTCGGCCCACAGCTCGGAGACGCGCGGATGATCCTTGATCCGCTGGTACATCATCGGCTGGGTGTAGGCCGGTTCGTCGGCCTCGTTGTGGCCGAAGCGGCGGTAGCCGATGAGGTCGATGACGACGTCGTGACCGAACTCCTTGCGGAACGCAAACGCGAGGCTGGTGGCGGCGATGCATGCCTCAACGTCGTCGGCGTTGACGTGAATGATCGGCACGTCGAAGCCCTTGGCGAGGTCTGATGACCAGTGCGTCGAGCGCGAGTCGTCCGGATCGGTGGTGAAGCCGACCTGGTTGTTCTGGATGAGGTGGACGGTGCCGCCGACGTTGTAGCCGTCGAGGGCCTGGAGGTTGAGCGTCTCCGCGACGACGCCCTGGCCGGGGAAGGCGGCGTCGCCGTGGAGGACGATCGGCAGCGCCAGGCGCGTGTCGCGGCGGATGCGATCATCGGTGCGGGTCGTCTGCACGGCGCGTGCGGCGCCGGCGACGACGGGGTGCACGAACTCCAGGTGCGAGGGGTTCGACTCCAGGTGGACGCGCACCGTGGTGCCGTCATCGAGGGTCTGCGTGCCCGCGGCGCCGTGGTGGTACTTCACGTCGCCGGTGCCACCCTGCGGGATCGTCGTGACGGCCTTCAGCGTCGAGGCGCCTTCGAACTCGGCGAAGATCGAGTCGTAGGGGCGCGACAGGTTGTGCGCGAGGACGGAGAGCCGGCCGCGGTGCGCCATGCCGATGACGACCTCTTCGGCGCCGTCGTGGGCGCCCTGCCACACGAGTGCGTCGATCATCGGGACCGTCATGTCGAGGCCCTCGATCGAGAACTGCTTCTGGCCGAGGTAGGCCTTGTGCATGAAGCGCTCGAAGGCGTCGACGGCGATCAGGCGGTCGAGCAGGCGGATCTTGTCTTGGCTGCTGAGCGGCGTGCGGTGCGTGCCGGACTCGATCTGCTCACGCAGCCAGGTGCGCTGGCGGTGCGAGGAGATGTGTTCGACCTCGTAGGCCAACGTGCCGCAGTACACCTCGCGGAGCTTGGGCAGCGACTCGCCGAGCGACTCGCCCTCCACATGCACGCGCAGGACCTTCGACGGGATCCGGCTCATGAGCTCGGGCGTGAGGTTGAGGGCGTCGGGGCTGAGCGACGGGTCGCCCTTGGGCTCGGTGCCGAGTGGATCGAGGTGCGCGGCCAGGTGGCCGTGGGTGCGGTGCGCCTTGATGATCGCCGTACCGGCCTGAACGGCCTGGAGCAGCTCGAGATCGATGCCGCCACCCTGGCCGCCCGCGGTGAACGTCTGCGCGGGGGCCTGGAGCGTGGGCTTGGGGGCGCTCGGCTTGGGGCCGATCGCAACGCCGAGATCGGCGAAAATGCCTTCGTAGAACTCGTGCTCGCCCTGGAGGTAGGCCTCGACCGTCTGCAGGAAGCGGCCGGATTCGGCGCCCTGGATGATGCGGTGGTCGTAGGTGGAGGTCATCGTCATGACCTTCTCCACGCCGAGTTCCTTGCCGACGCCCGCCAGGCCGACGGGGTAGTCGATCGAGCCGGTGGCGATGATCGTGCCCTGGCCGGCCATCAGGCGCGGGACGGAGGCAATGGTGCCGATGCCGCCCGGGTTGGTCAGCGAGACGTTGCCGCCCTGCAGGTCGTCGGCGCCGAGCTTGTTCTCGCGGGCCTTCGTGATGAGGTCGGCGAAGGCGTCGAGGAAGCCCTGGAAGCCGAGGCGACCGGCGTCGCGGATCACCGGCACCATCAAGGTGCGGCTGCCGTCGCGCTTCTCCACGTCGACGGCGATACCGAGGTTGACCTGGCCGTCGTCGTGACGCACGGACTTGCCGTCGATGACCTCGTAGCGGTAGGCCATGACGGGCATGACCTCCGTCGCGGCGCGGGCGATCGCGTAGGCGATCAGGTGCGTGAAGGAGGCCTTCTTGCCGAGCTCCTTGAGCTGCTGGCGGCGGCCGGCCATCTGCGTGACGGTGATCGTGCGGAAGGAGGTTGCGGTCGGGACGGTGAGCGACTCGTCCATGTAGCGCGCCAGGGCGTTGGCGCCGCCCTTGAGGATCGTCGACTTCGTCTCGGAGGCCGCGGCTGCGCCAGCAGCTGGTGCGCCATCGAGGTCGGCGACCATGATGCGGCCACCGGCGCCGCTGCCGGCGAGTCCGCCGACGTTGATCCCCTCGGCCTCGGCCTTGCGGGCCGCGATCGGGGAGATGCGCGTGTCTGCGGTGATGCCGGAGCCGTTGGTCGCCGCGCCGTTGCTGGCGCCGCTTGAGGCCGGAGCGGCCGGGGCCGGTGCGCTGGCGGCGGCGGGAACACCCGCGCCGCGCTGCACGTGGCCGAGCACCTGGCCGGGAACGATCGTGTCGCCTTCTTCGACCAGGAGGTCGACGAGCACGCCGTCGCCCGGGGCGGGCAGCTCCATGTCGACCTTGTCGGTGGAGACCTCCAACAGTGGGTCACCGTCGGCGACCTGCTGGCCCTTCTCGGCAATCCAGCCCAGGACCGTGGCCTCGGTGACGGACTCGCCGCCGCTTGGAGCGATGATCTCCATCAGCTCGCCGGTCGCGGTCGGAGCGTCGGCGTCCGTGGCGACCTGCGGCGCGGTGGCCTCGGAGTCGCCGGAGTCCTCGCCCCCCGCCGACCCGTCACCGGTCGCCACTGCACCAGCATCAGTTGAGATGCGGGCGAGCACCTGGCCGACCTGCACGTCTTCGCCGTCCTTGGCGAGGATCTCCACGACCGTGCCGGATGCCGGTGATGGCATCTCGGCGTCGACCTTGTCGGTGGAGATCTCGACGAGGATGTCGTCGACGGCGATGGTCCCGCCTTCCTGGACGTGCCACTCGAGGATCGTGCCCTCGGTGACGGAATCGCCCATCTGCGGCATTACGACGTCGATCGTCGTTTGGGTGGCCATCACGTGCTCCTGAAGGTGGCGCCGCCGTTGCGGCGCAGTCGCATGAATTCGTAGGTCCCGATGAATGGGCCGACGCCACCAAGAACGGCGACGGCCAGCGCAGTGCGCAGCGGGAGAAGGCGGCGGGACGCAGCGGTGACGCAAACCAGCGACATGCCGATCCACATCAGCCCATGGGTCCAGCCTAGGACCGAACGGATGGACTCAGGCCCATCGGTGAACATCAAGGTGAGCAATGCCGCATAGGCCAACGAGTGGGCCAGCGAGAGCGGTGCCAGCACCCTGACGACGCGCTCTTGTTGGCGCAGGTCGATCTGGGTGGTGGCGGCGGTCACCGAAGCAACTCCGCCATTGCGCGCAGGGGCTCGTCGGCCTCGCTGGGCCAATCTGCCGGGTCAGCCGGCCACCATGCGTGCGCGTCGTGCTCCTCGTCCATTACGAGATGGGCGTCAGCGCCTTCCGGAATCCAGGCGACACCAACGACCAGAACCATCGTACTGGGATTGCGAACCACCGCCCGGACGGTCAACCGCTCGGGCACAAGTGCCCATTCCTCATGCAGCTCGCGCGAGAGCGTGAGCGCTGGGTTCTCGCCGACTTCGACGGCGCCGCCGGCGCCGAGCGCCCAGCGTCCAGCCCACGTAGACAGCCACTCGGCGCGGCGTCCGGCGAGCCAGGCGCCGTCGGCGCGGCGCACGATGCAGAGTGCCGAGAGGGCGCCGGTGCCATCGTCGTCGAGCAGGCGCAGGGCCCAGCGGGTGGGCTGCAGGTGCAGCTGCACGCCACCGTCCGCCGTCGGGGTGAGATCGACGAAGCGCGCGGCCAGTCCGTCGTGGCTCGGTGAGCCCCGTCGCGCCAACGCGGCGATCTTCTCGTCGGCCTCCCGAGCCTGTTGCTCGGTCGGCTGAAAGTGGTCTTCGCGCCAGACCGTCTGCACCTGTTCCGGGGTCCAGTGCCCGTGGGCAAGGAGTCCGGCGGTCAGGTCCATTGCATTGACACTAACGGCCGTTTGTTTCAGAAGACTTGCGGGGGCGCGTAGCCCATCGGCCGTTAGTCGACTTCGACCGTCAGCGACGTGCCATACGCCCGCTCGAACAGCTCCGTTTCGCGGGCTGCCGCCCACCGGGGGACCTGGGCCTCACCGTCGGAGATCAGCCCCAGTCGCACGTCGCCGTCGCCTTGGGCCGTCAAATTGACCTTGCGTACGGCGCCGTCGCGTCCGCGTTCCAGGCCCTCGGCGAGGCGCAACAGGGTGGTGATGCGCTGCAGGCGCCCGGTGTCGCCCGAATGCATGAGCGGCGCGAACACGCCCGGGCTAGGATTGCCCCGGCGGTGGTAGCGGCAGGCCTGGGCGATGATTGCCGTCTCGGCTGGCGAGAAGCCTGGGAGCCCGCCGGTGGTGAGGATGTAGCGCACGTGCCGATGGTGGTCGTCGTAGTCGAGCTTCATGCCGATGTCGTGCAGTTGGCAGGCCGCCCAGAGCAGTTCCCGCTCGTGTTCGTCGTCGTCCTGTAGCTCCAAGCCGACGAGCTGGTCGAACATCGACAGACCCAGGTCGGTGACGTGCTGGATGTGCTCGGCGCCGGTGTCGTAGCGGTGCGCGAGGTTCTCCACGCCGCGGCGGCGGACGTCATCGACGAGCGGCGGGTCGGCGTTCTTGCCGACGAGCCCCGCGTCGTCGCCGTCGTCGCCGCTTTGCTCGGCGATCAGGACGCCCTCGCGCAGGCCGTACTCCGTCGATTCCAGGTACTCGGCGCCGCAGGCCTCCATGGCGGCGGAGATCACGACGGCGCCCGCGAGGATGATGTCGGCGCGGGACGGCTTGATCCCGCGCAGGCGGGCACGGTCGGCGGAGGGGCGCCGACGCATCTCCTCGATCAGCTCGTCGAGCGAGTCGCGGTCGACGCGTACGCCTTGGGCGCCGCCGACCTCGGGGTGGCCGTGCAGGTCGAGGTAGGCCGTCGCCAAGTTGCGGACGGCGCCGCCGATCCCCACGAGGCGGTTGCCGGTCGAGCCCAGCCAATCGGCGCGGGCAAACTCGCGCAGGGAATGATCACGGAGGGCGCGCACCTCAGCCCGTGACGTCGGGCCGCCTGGCGGCAGGAACGCGGCGGTCGTACGCACGGCGCCCAGCAGCCACGACTGTGCGTGCTTGGGCTTGCGGTTCTTCACGGCGGTCAGCTGCAGCGAGCCCCCGCCGATGTCGAGCACGGTGCCGTCGGTCAGCGTGGTGGAATTGATCGCGGCGACGTAGCCGTACCAAGCTTCCCGCTCGCGGCTGATCACCCGGATGTCGATGCCGCAGCGCTTCTTGGCCAGGGCGACGATCTCAGCTTGGTTGGTTGCCTCACGGATCGCGCTGGTGCCGATGGCTCGCACATGCTCTGGGGTGATCTCGGTCGCCTCCAAGAAACCAGCGAACACGTCGAGCACGTCGACGGCGCGCTGCAGCGCCTTGGGGCCGAGCGACCCGTCCTCCTGCACGCCTGCAGCCAAGCGGACGGGCTCACGGATCTCGTCGGAGCGCCGCCACCACGTCTGCGTCGACTCGAACACGACCAAGCGGAACGAGTTCGAGCCCAGATCCAGGATCGCGCGGCGGGTAATGCGGTCAGCCACCGGCTGAACCTACTGAGCGGCTCGGTCGCGCGTCTATCGACGCCGGGCCCTGGTGGCGGGTCATACGGGGGAGACCCACGAGCCCGGCACGAGGTCTTCGGTGCCGTCGTCGAGGTAGCGCACGTGCGCTTTGTAGCCGCCGTCGTAGTCGTGGGCCCAGACGACGAGCGTGGCCACGCGCGCGAGTTCGGCGGGTTGCCCCGGTGGCAGGACGAGTCCGCGCTCGGTCCCTTCCGGCGCTGCGCCTCGCCACACCCGCACGAACGGGTTCTCGGCGACCTCGGCGCCGATCGTTGTCGGCTCCTGATGCCCAGGCTCAACGATGGTCTCTGGCGGAAGTGCCAGGAGGACGTCGGTGATGGAGTGTTGAAGGTCGGCCACGGTGGTGTGTCCGGGGCCGCGCACGCCGCCGACCGATCCCTTGAAGAGGGTGTCGCCGGTGAACACGTGATCGGGGCCGCCGGTCGCGTCACCTTCGACCTCTCGCACCACGAAGTTCAGCATTCCGGCGGTGTGGCCCGGGGAGTGCAGGGCGATCACTTCGAGGTCGCCGATGTTCGTGATGTCGCCGGGGAGGATCGTCTGGCTGACGCCCATCATCTCCTGGGATTCCAGTGGGTGCGCCTGCACCGGCGTGCCGGGGTAGAGCTCCAGAATGTGCCCGAGCCCGGTGATGTGATCGCCGTGGTGGTGGGTCAGCAGAACGCGTTCGAGGGTCAGCTCCTCGGTGGCCAGCACCGCGAGGAGGTGGTCGATCGGGTCACCGCAGTCGATGAACGCGGCTTGGCTGGTCGACGGGTCGACCACCAGGTAACTGTTGGAGAGCCAGTCGTCGCTTCGCTGTGAGATCACCCGCATGCCCATGCCTGCAGCCTAGGGTCGGCGGCGGGCGGCCGGGGCGCTACGTCGTGCGGCCGGTGTGCGCGCGCCACGCCGCCTGCAGGCCGGCGGGCGTGAGGCGCTGGCGGGCGAGCACGGCACGCAGCGCCTCCACGCAGCGGGGATCGAAGCCCTGCCCTGATTCGCGCTCGATCACCTCGAGCGCGCGGTCGGCCGGCCAGGCGACGCGGTAGGGCCGGTGGGAGGTGAGCGCGTCGAAGACGTCGGCCACCGCGAGAATGCGCGCCTCGATGTAGATCTGTGCGGCGTAGTTGCCGTTGGGGTAGCCGCCGCCGTCGAGGCGCTCATGGTGGGCCTCGACGAGGTGGAGCACCCGCTCGTTGAACTTGCCGACCTCGCTGAGCATCCGTGCGCCCTCGCCCGGGTGGCGCTTGATCACCTCGTACTCGGCGTCGGTCAACTTGCCTGGCTTCTTCAGGATCCCGTCGGGCGTCTGGAGCTTGCCGATGTCATGGAGGAGTCCGCCGGCGGCGAGGTCTCGCAGGCTGGCGGCGTCGAGGCCGAGCTGCTCCCCCATGCGGACGGCGAGCGTCGCCACGCGCCGGGTGTGGTCCTCCGTCACGTCGTCCTTGCGGCCGAGTTGAAGGAGGAGGTGGTGGACGCGGCCGTCGAGGAACGCTTCCTCGTCGGCGACGATGTCTGCCGCGCGCAGGTCGCCCACGAGCGGCCTGGAGGACGTCTGCCTGGAGAGGTCGCGCGCAGCTGGCAAGCACATCGCGGCGAGGCCGATCAGTTCCAGCACGTGGGCCGACCACCACAGCACGTCGTTGCGGTAGGCGTTGGCGATGCCCCAGGACGCCAGGATCGCGGTGATCAGGCCTGCGGCCACGAGCACGTCGGCGGGGCGCTCCGTGAGGACGGCGGTGCGCGAGGCGCGGCCGGCGAGCATCAGCAGCAGGGCCGCGCCGACGCCGAAGATGATGAGCGCCCCGTTGCTGCCGGGGACGGGCCACGCGGGCACCTCGTCGGGCGCGGTGAACGCCAGGCCGAGTACGACGACCATGAAGAGCGCGACGGCCGGGCCGGACTGCGCGACGACATCGAGTCGGCGGTGCTGCCGGAGCTCGGGCGCCACGGAGAGCGCGAGCACGAGGGCGCCGAGCGGCAGCGTGATGACCGCCGTGATGCGGGCGAGTCCCGGGCTATAGAGGGCGCCGGGGACCATCGCGGTCACGCGCGCAAGCAGCACGATCGACATCACGGTGAAAGCCACGGCCATGAGCGCCGAGCGGGTGTCTGGTTCGCGGCGGGTGCGGACGACCGCCAGGACGGTAGCGGCCAGTACCACGGCGGCGGAGAGTGCGACGAGCGCGGCACGCGGCCACGGGCCGGTCTCGAGCTGGCCGTTGCTCCACGCGATCAGGAGCGCCGGCGGGGCGGCGATCAGCGCAAGGAGGACCCGGTGCGTGCGGACGTGCCGGCGTAGCGGCTGCACGACGCTGCGCGACAACGTGCCGAGCAGGGGAATCGGGGCGGGACGGTCCACGGGGGGTGGATCGGCATTCCCTGCGTGCGCTGCAGCACGGTACGACGGGTGTTGTAGGCCGGAACGCTCCCGCGAGCGGCCACTTCAGGTTGGCGCTGAACGGGCCGAAGCAGCCGCCCCGCCCGACCGGTTTGATCAGTTCACCGTGCCGCCTGCGTTGGCTCGCGCGGCTGGCGGTGACGTGGTCTCTGAACGCGCCTTCGTCGGGCGCCTTCAGAGGCCAAGTGGGCTCAGGCGCGCTCGATCAGCTCGACGCGGTAGTGGTCTGGGTCGCGCACGAAGCAGATGAGAGAGCCGGTCGTCCGGCCACCTGGGCGGTAGGGCGGCTTCTCGGGCGTGATGCCGACCTCCGCCAGCGCGGCGAGCGTGGCATCCAGGTCGGCGACGCCCAGGGCGATGTGCCCGTAGGCCGTGCCGAGTTCGTACTCGCTGACCCCATGGTTGTAGGTCAGCTCCAAGATGGAGGGCTGGTCGTCGGTCCCGAGGAACACGTTCGTCGCGTCGTCACCGATCGGCATCCGGCGCTGCTCGACGAGCCCGAGCTTGCCGTAGAACTCGACCGACCGATCGATGTCTCCGATGCGATAGCACGTGTGCAGGAAGCGAAAATCGGCCATGAGGGCCAGGCTAGTGGCCGAACTTGTTGGAGTTTGGTCCGCTTCTTGAGAGCATTGTGGGGTGGATCAACTCCTCGCCCCCGGGTCGTTCTTCAGACGGATTCCCGTCAATCTCGATGATCGCCAGAAGCACCTCATCGACGGAGTGGGGATGGCAGCTCGAGTCGTCGAGATTCACTGGGATCGATTGCGGACTGAAGCGCTGGCGGTAGACGATCTGCTCGACGACGTGCGACGCATCCGCTTGGTCTCGATGTACGCCGATGCGTGGGGAATGGTCGATCACATGGCTCGGATTCGCAAGTTCGTTGCCGCGCTAGATCCGAAGCGTCAGTCCGAAGCGATCGTCGCTTTCCTCGCCGCGACAGAAGGCCTGACCGGGCTACGCAACACCATTCAGCATTTGCACAACCTCGCACCGAACATCTCTCCCAGCGAGCCGATCCTGGGGACCTTGTCCTGGATAGAGGCTGCGGAGCCCGGTGGCGTTGACTACAAGCTCCGGATTGCGACCGTCGGTGCGGACCGGCCGCTGGTTGGCGAGACCGGCTACGACATTGTGGCCATGGCGGTTGATACGTCCGAACCCATCGACCACGTCATACTGACGGGCTGGGAACCGAGTTTCGGCGAGGCTCGAAAACACCGAACTCCTCCAGGACTTGTTCCCGGACCGAATCGAATCGGCGTGTCTCTTTCTCAGAGCTGGGTCGCGCTGAAAGCGCTGATCCGTGAACTAGAGAGCGTTTTGGGTGGTCAGCATTCAAACGAGCCGGCGTCGGGGAACGGCGGCGTTCTCACAATCGATGTCCGGCTGGATAGACCTCCGCCCAAGGCAGCGCATGGCGCGCTGAGCCCGCCAATTCGAGCGTCGTTGTCCGACACCGACGGGTGAGCTGGCGCCACGCCGATCATTTGTGAAACCGCTCGGCAGCACCGCGCTTGCGACCGTACGGTGGCAGTTCAACGGTGACACCGTACGTACTCACGTATCATTTGACACCGATCGGTGTCTCTGGGACGATGAAACCGATCGGTAGCATGCAATGACGCTCAAGCAAATCGCCACAGCGGTCCGGGGACGGCGGCAAGACCTTGGACTCAGCCAGGCTGCACTGGCTCAGCGGGCTGGAGTCTCTCGCAAGTGGGTCTACGAATTTGAAGCCGGCAAGCCGACTGCTGAGCTTGGCCTTGTCCTACGGATTTTCGATGCCCTCGGAATGGACATGGTGCTAGCCGAGCGAGACGAGTCCCAGACGACGTCCGACGTTTCTGACGCGACGGTTGCGCTCGACAAGGTTCTAGATAAACACGGACGCCAAAACTGGAGCGCCCTTCAGTCAGCAGCCGACCGTTTCGGACGCACTTTGGGCGAACTCAATCGTCAGCTCGACATTTCGGGGGCCGCCGGGGCGCTGGCGGAGATCAGTGGGCAGCTCGCTGCGGTGGGGTCGTCGAAGGCGCTGGCGGACGTCAGCAAGCAGCTCGACGCTGTTGGGTCGTCCGCGAAGTTGGCGGAGATCAGTGGGCAGCTCGCTGCGGTGGGGTCGTCGAAGGCGCTGGCGGATATCAGCAAGCAGCTCGACGCTGTTGGGTCGTCCGCGAAGTTGGCGGAGATCAGTGGGCAGCTCGCTGCGGTGGGGTCGTCGAAGGCGCTGGCGGATATCAGCGAGCAGCTCGATGTCGTGGGATCCTCGAAGGCTCTGGCGGATCTGAGCAAGCGACTTGAGGTGGTTGGCTTGTCCAACGCGCTGGCGACGGTAAGCAACCAGACCCGCACCGGTCAGGGTCGGGGAGATATCTATCCACGGATGAGCGCGGCTGAGGCATTGGATCGCACTCGCGAAGAGCTCGGGACCCCGGTGCTGACCGACCGTCACGTACTCGGTAGCGAGGAGACGTGACGGACCAGCTGGATGTGCTGATCGGCGGAACGTCGGCTGGGACGCTTATGCGAGCGCGGGACGGCCGACTGAGCTTCGAGTACCTCCCGAGCTATGGCGTCGGCGCTACCCCGCTTTCGCTCTCCATGCCTATTCAGCTGCGGGAGTTCGGGCATGCCTCGATCCACCCCTGGTTGAGGGGGCTGCTGCCGGACAACGAGAGTGTCTTGGCGCGATGGGGCAAGCAGTTCCAAGTATCACCTTCGTCCCCGTTCGCTCTGTTGGGAACCCCGATCGGCCGAGACTGTGCCGGGGCCGTCCAGTTCCGACGCTCAACTGGCGACTCGGCCGTTCTCTCGGAGGTCGAGTGGATCGACGAAGCGGAGATCGCACGGCGCATTCGAGAACTTCAGGTCGATCAGTCGGCTTGGACGACCCGGTCGACGACAGGGCAATTCAGTCTGGCCGGCGCGCAGGCCAAAATGGCACTCCGCTTCGACGGGGAACGTTGGGGGGTCCCATCGGGAGACGAGCCGACTACTCACATCCTGAAGCCGGCGATCGTTGGCCTGGTGGACCACGACGTCAACGAGCATCTCTGTCTGGCGGCGGCAGCAGCGCTAGGTCTCTCCGCCGCTCCGAGTGCAGTGCACCGGTTCGAAGACGAAGCTGCACTCGTCGTCGAGCGGTACGACCGCGTCGCGCTGGATGGTCGGCTGGTCAGGGTCCATCAAGAGGATTTCTGTCAAGCCCATGGCGTCCAGCCCGAAGCGAAGTATCAGAACGAGGGAGGTCCCTCGCCGAAGGACATCGCGGCGCTGCTGAGGGCGTCAATGTCGGTCTCGGCGGCGACTCAGGCAGTCTGGGCGTTCGCAGAAGGTCTCATTTGGAACTGGCTGGTGGGCGGGACGGACGCTCACGCGAAGAACTACTCAGTCCTAATCGCCGGACCGCGAGTTGCCTTTGCCCCGCTTTACGACATCGCTTCGGCGCTCCCTTACGGCGACCATGAACGCACGCTCAGGCTCGCGATGAAAGTTGGAGGCAAGTACGACGTCTTTCCGGCGTACAACACGTGGAGGCGCGCAGCCCGGGAGCTGGGCCTACTCGCCGACGAGCTGGAAGCGCGGGTGAAAGAACTCGCGCGCGTTGCGCCGGACGCCTTCTCGACGGTAAGCGCCGGAGTCGACGATCTCGGGACCGATATGCCGGCGCGCCTGACCGACCTCATCGCCGACCGCTGTGCACGGTGCCTCCACATGATGGAGACGACGAAGCCGCTGTAGCCGTCGGTGCCGCCTGGATCGTCTGAGCGAGAGATCGCGCCGCAGGTCGTGTTCGGGTGGAGCCGACTCAGGCCTCCGGCCCTGTTGGCTTCACTCGGACGCGAGATGCAAGCGAGATCCGCTCAGGCGCTCAGGTGTTCCACTCTGCCCATGGCGCGCCGGCTTCGCCGAGCGTCATGACCTGCAGCAGCGACGTGGACCCCGGCTTGGCTGAGGGGAGGCCGGCGGTGACGCCGACGCGCATGCCGGGCTTGCACCAGCCGAGTTCGATCACGCGGCGCGTCGCATGGGCGATCAGGCCCTCGGTCGTGGCGTGTCGATCGATCGAGGCGGCGCGCACGCCCCAGAAGGCGCCGCAGCGGCGGACGGTCTCCTGGCCGGGGGAGAGCGCGAGGATCGGCACGGTCGGGCGGTGGGCCGAGACGATGCGGGCGGTGCGGCCCGAGAGGGTCGGCACGATGAGGGCGTCGAGGCCGAGGGTGCGGACGGCTTCGCACGCCGCATGGGCGACGGTGTAGTCGGGGCCGACCTTGGCGCGGGTCACGCGCTCGGAGTTCCACTCGCGGTAGGGCGCCTCGGGCTCGGTGGCGCGGGCGATCGCGTCGAGCATCGCGACGGATTCCACGGGATAGGCGCCGACGGCGGTCTCCTGGGAGAGCATCACGGCGTCGGTGCCGTCGAGGATGGCGTTCGCGACGTCGGTGGCTTCGGCGCGCGTCGGCCGCGAACTCGTGACCATCGAGTCGAGCATCTGCGTGGCGGTGATCGAGGGGCGCGCAAGGCGGCCACAGGCGCGCAGCAGGCGCTTTTGCACGATCGGCATGATCTCGATCGGCAGCTCGATACCGAGGTCGCCGCGGGCGACCATGATCACGTCGGACGCCGCGATGATCTCGTCTTGGCGCTCGACGGCTTGGGGCTTCTCGATCTTGGAGATCAGCGGCAAGCGCGTCTCGGCACGCACCGCGTTGACGTCATCCGCGGAGCGCACGAACGACAGCGCGACCATGTCGATGCGCATCTGCTCGCCGAGGCGCAGGAGCTTGATGTCGTCGGCGCCGACGGCGGGCAGGACGGCGGCTTCACCGGGGACGTTGAGTCCCTGGCGGCTGGCGAGCATCCCGCCGACCTCGACGGAGGCGTCGAGCTCGCCGTGCTCGGGGCGCACGGCCGTGACGCGGAGGCGCAGCTTGCCGTCGGCCAGGTAGATGACCTCGCCAACGCCGACGGCTTCGGCGAGCTGCGGCGCTTCGACGAAGAGGTGGCGGGCGTTGCCGAGGCGGCCCTCTTCGATCTCCGTGGAGATCGTGAGCTCGCGGCCGTTCTGCAGCTCGATGAGATCGTTCTCGAGTTTGGAGACGCGGAGCTTCGGGCCGGGAAGGTCGCCGAGGACCGCGACAGGGCGGCCGACCGCTTCAGCGGCGTCGCGTACGAGCTCGACGGCCCGGGCGTGATCTTCGGGGGTGCCGTGCGAGAAGTTCAGCCGTGCAACGTCGAGTCCAGCCTCGATCATGCGACGGAGGACTTCCGGGTTGGCAGACGCGGGCCCGATGGTGGCGACGATCTTGGTTCTGCGCTCGATAGGGATGAATCTAGCGGCGTGGGGACGCGCCAGAGTAGCGGGCGTGGATCGTCCGTCGAGCCAGGCCAGGAAGTGGAGCAAAAGTGGCGGAAAACGGGACCCTCGCGCGCTGCAAGAACGCTGGCGGGTTCCGCAGGTCGTTCACACGAACACGCCGTCCTGGGCGATCGTCTCGCCGTCGGCGCTGAGCCGGCCGCCGTCGCGGAGGTCGGTGATGAGGTCCCAGTGGATCGCCGAGGTGTTCGTTCCGCCCGTCTCGGGGTAGGACTGACCGACGGCCAGGTGGACGGTGCCGGTGATCTTCTCGTCGAGCAGGGTGGTGCCCGTCGGACGGTCGATACCGGGGCTCGTGCCGATGCCGAGTTCGCCGAGGAAGCGGGCGCCCTCGTCGGTGGCGAGTTCGGCTTGGAGAACATCCTGCCCCGCTTCGGCCGTTGCCTCGACCACCTCGCCGTCTTTGAACACCAGTCGCGCTCCGCGGACGATCCCGCCCGGGCGGTACGACGGCACGTGGAAGTAGACGACGCCGTTGGCGGACGTCTCATGCGGCCCGGTGAAGACCTCACCGGAAGGCAGGTTGCGTTTGCCGTCGGAGTTGCGCCACTCTCGGCCGTTCACGCGCAGGGTGAGATCGGTGCCTGGGCCCTCGATGCGGATCTCGGTGGCGCGCGTGAGTCGTTCGCAGAGCTTGGCCTGCACCGCGGAGAGCTCTGCCCAGGCCGCCGCAGGATCCGGTCGATCGAGCATCAAGGCGCGGTGCACGAAGGCGGCGTAGTGGTCGAGCCGCATCTCGGCGCGGTCGGCGAGGGCCTGCGTCGGGTGGATGCTCAGGCACCACGGCGTGTCGAGGGCGATCCGCCGCATCGACTGGCGGCCGCGGTTGTATTGGGCGACGCGCGAGGGGTCGGCGCCGGCGAGCGGCTCCACGGCCGACGGCGCATGGACGCGCACGAGTTTGGTGGCGGCGCCGAGCTCGGCGAGCGCGATCGGCGAGGGCGCGTCGAGCTGGGCGTCGCCGGCGTGGTCGACCCACGCGCGGGCGAGCCCCTCGACCTCGACCCGTACCGTCGGCCAGGCGCCGCGCTCGAGGATGGCGAGGTGCAGGGCGCGGCCCAGCGGCAAGGCGGCCTCGGGCAGCTCCACGAGAACGGCGTCACCGGGCTCGACGGCGATGCTCCAGTCGCAGAGCAGCGCGGCGTGCGCGACGGGGTCGTAGGCGGCGGCAGCCTTCGCCTCCTGGGCGGTCAGACTCGCCACGCGGGCGGTGGCGTGCTGGATGGCTTCGTCACGAGGGCTCATGGCCGCTCCATCTCTGGGAAGAACTCGGCGAGGTGCTTGCGCAGCGACTCGCGCACGAACTTGCGCTCGTCCTGGGAAGCCATCCGGTAGCGGCCGAGGAGCTCCTTACGCGTCGTGAGCGTGGCCCCGTGCACGTCCCAGGCGGTGCCCAGCTGCTCCCACAGGAACTCAAGGCCGCGCTGCCAGGAATCGTCGGTGCTGCGCCGCAGATCGTGGATCTCGTCGTGGTAGCGCTGGCGGGCTGGGAGTGGCAGCCCCGCGCGCAGCTCGACGGCGAGCCCGTCCGGGCCGTCGGCATACCGGACCGACGGCGCTTTGAGCTTGGGGAGCTGATCGCGCTTTGCCCGCTTCTTGGCCACGGCAGGAGGGTAACGCGGCGCGTTGCTGCGACGTAGAGCTGCCAACCGAGACCGCCTCGGCCGGCAGCTCCACCGCGGCGTTAGCGGGTGGCGTAGACCGAGTACTGCTGCACGAGCGGCGTGGCCGGCGCTCCGCCATCGCCGGGCTCGAGCTGGATCGTGACGCGCACCGTCTCCGGGACGAAGGCCAGGGGCCGTGGCAGGCGCACCTCTTCGCGCTCCGTCGTCGCCGACACGGTCTTGCGCCACAGCGTGAACAGGCCAAACGCCTTGATCTCGATGGTCATCGCGGTGGCCTTGCGCGCGCCGCCGGGGAACGGCTGGAACACGATGGAGCCCATCGGTGCGGCCGAGCGCAGCGGCGTGGCCCGCAGGAAGCTCTGGTACTCGCCGACCGGCAGGATCTCCGCAGCGGGCGGGGTCTCGCAGGGCTTGTCGGTGCTCGGCGGGGTGAACGCGGCCGTGTCGACCGGCTCGGACGCGCCGAACGAGATGGTTGCGGGGGCGATCGGCTCGTCGGCGAGCGTGCTCGGGTCGGCCGTGGTGTAGCGGCCGGGTTGCTCGCCGGGGCCGTAGCCACCGAGGCCGCTGGAGATCACGGTGCGATCGCCATCGACGAACACGCGGGTCCAGCTCGGGGTGCTCTCCCGTCCCGTCAACGGAATGATGGCGAGGTCGTGCGTCCGGCCGAGGGCCTGCAGTCGCGGGATGTACGAGGAGCCGATCCGGGCGTACTCGCGGGTCTCGCCACTGGCCTGCCGGAGCCGGAAGCCGCCGATCTGGAGCCCGCTCGAGGCAGAGTCCACGGTGGAGTAGCCCGAGACGGCGCGGCCCCCGTCGCCGCTCAGCGCGGTGGCGCCGACGTTGGTCGTCCGTACGCGGTATCCCGTGGGCGGCTCGGAGCAGACGCCGTAGGGCTCGCGCACCTGGTTGGCCGACGCGATCACGTGTGGCGCGCCGGCGCCCTGCTTGACGCCGACGACGCGCACCGTTGAGGGAAGCGTGGCCCCAGTCCAGGTGACCTGCGTCTCGCGGTCATAGAGGATGGTTTGGAGGTCGTCACTGATCGACGCGACGCGGACTTTCGGAAGGTCGATCGCGACCTTGGTGCCCGTGCCGCCGATGGGCCCGCGATAGATCTCCTCACCGCTGGGGCCGTCGATCACCACGGCAGCGCTGGCGCCGTCCTCGGACAGCTTGGCCCACTTCGCCGGACCGGGCGCGGCAGGGAGCGCCAGCAGCTTGCCCGACGCGAGGTCGTAGGCGGCCGGGGATCCCCCGGCCACCACGAGCAGGCGCTTGCCGTCGCCAGCGATCTGGCCCACGGACGTGATCTGGCTGCCGTCGGCGGCTTCGACGTCGACCGGGGTCACCGTCTGAGCGGTTCGATCGCGGATCACGTAGCCAGACGGGCTCGTCACCTCGGCCTCGGGGCCAGTGGCTGCAGGCGGACGGCCCACGAGGCCGAGCTTGAGGACCACGAAGCGGCCGTCAGGTGACGCAGAGACGAGCTGGGCCGGGAACGGCAGGCTGGCCTCGTTGCCCGTGCGTGAGACGATCTCCGTGGCAGCGCTGGCGGTCGTGGCGCCGCCGAGGGTGCCCGCGATCAGCAGGGCGCAGGCGAGGCGGCGGCCGGTTGGCGTGTGGGACATGTCGACAGGGTCTCCAGGTAGAGCCGGCCGGGGGACTGCCGATGCACAGACGAAATCGTGGGCCCGTACGGTAACACTGCGTAGCGGAGTGTGTGTGATCTTAGGTGGCGCCGGCGCGGAGCTGCTCGGCGACCGTGCCACCGACGGGGTCGTCGCGGAGTGCCGCGCCGTGCCCTGGCCAGCACACCGCGGGCTCGAGGTCGGCAAGCTTCAGGATCGATTGGCGGGCCAGTGCCGGGTCCTGTGAGTACCCCTCCGTTGGGGGAAGCGGCGGGCCGGGGCGACCCCACATGTCGACGACGTAGAAGACGTCGGTCGTCAGCGCGACGCGATCGGTCTCGCGCCACAGCGCGATCTGCCCTGGCGCGTGGCCGGGAAGGTGGACCACCCGGAACCCGGCGGCGATCTCCTCGCCGTCGGCGACCGTCCCGGTGATCGATACCGGTCCGTCGTCCCACGCCCAGCGGTGCAGCGCACGGTGCGCCACCCGCAGCGGCAGCGGCAAGAACCGCAGCTTGGGGTCCCAATAGTCCCAACCACCCGAGCCTTCTGCCTCGGCCACGGCATCGGCATGGCAACGGACAGGCACGCCGAGGCCGGGCGCGCTCCCACGGTGATCGTCGTGGCCGTGCCCGAGGACGATCCCCTGCAATCCGCCGAGGCCAGCGCCGGCAACGGCGATCGACTTGCGCATCGTTTTGGCGCCCGCGTCAAACATCACGACCCCGTCGCCGTCGCGCAGGAAGTACACGTTGCAGTGGCCGGGGCCGCCGTGAAGCTGCCAGAGGTCGTCGGCGATCGGCGCGGCACCCATCAGCCGAGCGTAGTCGGTGGCTACGATGGCGCCCGATGCCCTCGCCAGCGACCGAACGCCAGCAGCCCCGCGGGGAGCGAATCATTCCCGGACTGTGGCGTCTGCGGCTGCCGCTGCCGTGGTCCGGGATTCCGCACTGCAACGCCTGGGTGGTTGACCGCCCGGGCGGTGACGGGCACGTGCTCTTTGATTGCGGCCTGCACACCAAGGACTCCTTTCAGCAGCTCTGCGACGCACTGGCGCAGATCGGCAAGCGGATCGAGGACACCAAGCTGCTGGTCTGCACCCATGCCCACGTCGACCATTACGGCGAGGCCAAAGCGGTCGTCGATGCTGCCGGTTGCGAGCTGTGGATGCACCCCAACCACGCCCATATGACGGCGTCGCTCAAGGACCCCGAGCGCCTGTTGGAGCAGCGTGTGGCCGTGGGCCGCGAGAGCGGCGTGCCTGAGGAGCTGCTGCAGCATTACCGCGAGGCCGGAACGCCGCCTGGGGCGGGCGTGGCGGGGCTCGTGACGCCGGACCGCGACCTCGTCGATGGCGTGCAGGTCGAGACGGCCGTCGGCACGTGGACGGCGATCGAGACGCCGGGACACGCGCCCAGCCACGTGTCGCTGTTTCAGAGCAGCCGCCGCATCCTGCTGGCCGGCGATCACATCCTGGGCCGCGTCGCCCTCTACTACGACTATGGCTGGAGCGACGATCCTGTTGCCCAGTACCTGGCCAGCCTCGACAAGGTCGAAGCGCTCGATGCCCGCCTCTGCTTGCCCGGCCACGGCAAGAGTTTCACCGACGTGCGCGGCCACATCGAAGCCCACCGTGAGGCGGCCCTCGGCCGCCTGGATCGCGTGGAGGATGTGGTGCGCTCGACCGGTCCGGCGACGGCGATCGAGATGATCCCAGAGATCTACGGCCGGCCCCTCAGCGCGGAGAACGCCGGCTGGCTGATCTCCGAGACGATGTGTTACCTGCGCCATCTCGAGCGCCAGGGCGTCGTGAAGGCCGGCGATGACGCCGATCTGCCCCGGTGGACGACCACGTAACGCCTAGCATTGAGGCCCATGCAACGGCACGGGGCGCAGCAAGCTTGACGAGCGGTGAAGACGCCGCTGTGGCTCCGCAGTTGCCCGATCCTGAGGTCGAGATCGTGCGCTCCAAGCGGGCGCGGCGAGTGTCTGTTCGCGTCGATCGGATGACGGGAGTGGTGCGGGTCACGCTGCCGCAGCGCGCGCCGCTCGCGGAGGTTGATCGCGCGCTCCTACGCCACCGCCGATGGATCGCTGCTCGCCTCGCCGAGGCAGCCGAGATCCGCGCCCAGGTGAGCGCGCGCGGCAACACCGTCACGGTCTGGGGTGAGGCGCTGCAGGTCGTCGAGGATCCGGGCCGCCAGCGGGTCCATGCCAAGGACGGGCGGCTCCTCGTTCCACCCGGGCGCCAGGACCTCCTGGAGCGCTGGCTGCGCGGCCAGGCTCGGGCGCGGCTGACGCCCCTGACGCAGGACGCGGCGGCCGTGCTTGGCAAGCGGGTTGCCCGGGTCTCCATCGGCGACGCGAAGACCCGCTGGGGCTCATGCACCGCCAAAGCCACGATCACCTACAGCTGGCGGCTCGTCCTCGCGCCGACGTGGGTCGCGGAGGCGATCGTCTGGCACGAGGCCTGCCACCTCGTAGAACTCAACCACTCCGCAAGCTTCTGGACGCTGCTGCATTCGCGCGAGCCGCGGACGGACGAGGCCCGGGCCTGGCTGCGCGCCCACGGCGCGACGCTCGTGCTGCCGTCCGTCGCCGTGGGCCCGGCCCGCAGCGACTGACGGCCTCAGCACGGGGCGACTAGCGCACGGCCATCCAGCTGCGACTCGTGCTGATCGAGCTTGCCGCGATGGGTCCCGCCGCCGCAAACGAAGCGGTGACGGTCAGCGTCTGAGGCAGGAACCACCAGGGGCGCGGCAGGGTCGTGGCCTCGAAGGCCTGGCGCTCGGTCAGCGTCTTGGTCCACGTGGTGAAGCCAAGCGTCTTGATCGTGAGCGTGACCTTGCTCGGCGCGGCGCCTGCGTGCGAGAGCTTGACGGTGCCGATCGGCTTGCTGGTGGTGATCGGGCTGGCAAGCTTCACGTCAATCGACGCTGCCGTCGGCTTCACGCACCCCTGGAACGTCACGTCGGGCGTGAGCCCGGCCTCGTCGGCGACATCGGTGGCGTTGGCCTTGGGGGCGAGCACGGGTGCGGGCTCCGGCACGGGGCCGGTTGGGTCGAACGCCAGGATCTCCGTCCGGAAGCTGCCGTCCTCGGTCTTCGGGGCCTCCGCCGTCACGTAGCCGCGGTCCTGCGCGAAGACGCGCCCGGTGTAGGTGGTGAGGGGCGCCGGCGTAGCGCCACGCGAGGGCGGGGTCCACGGGGTGGCGCCACCAGCCGAGGTCATCCCGAACGAGGAGAATGGTCCTGAGCGGGTGTTCACGTAGAACAGGCCGAACTCGCCGGTCGCGCCCAGCTGGCGCAGCTGGGGGAAGTCGTAGTAGGCGCCTTGCCCACCGCCGGTGATTCGCTCGGTCGTCGCGCCGGAGTCCGTGGCCTGGGTGCTGCGCTCCACGTAGCCCAGCCGGGTGTCTGGAGAGGTGGCGAAGGTGGTTCGGCGTGACCACCACAGGTGGCGGCCTGAGGCGTCGATGGCGATGTCGCCCGGCGTGGTGCCCTCGCGGACGACCATGTTGCAGTACGGGTAGGGCGCGTTGTTGGCCCGGATGGTCAGCTTCGGACGCTCCACGATGCGCGAGGCGCCGCCGACGGTCGTGTAGCCCACGGCGGTCCCGCCGGCGGAGGGCAGCGCTGGCACGATGCCGGCTGGCGGCGCGGCCTCGGCGAGCTCGCGCGTCCACGTGAAGGTCGAGCCGTCGCGCGTGGCGGAGGTGAGCCACGCACCCGGCTTGAGGAGCTGCGCGGTGCCGCCGGCGACGTTGCGCCGGTAGATCGCTGGTTTGCCGTCCTGATCGATGACGGTGTACAGCACCGCGGCACCGTCGTCGACGAACACGCCGAAGCTCGCCTGAGCGACCGAGCCGTCGGGAAGGGTTGAGACGGTGGTCGTGGTGTCGGACGCGAGGTCGCGCACCACGATCGTGCCGTAGCGGTCGGTGTTGCCGAGCGCGCGAATCAGCACGCGCTTGCCGTCTGGGCTGATCGACAGGGCGGACCAGGCGGTGAGGCTCGTGACGGTGTTGCTTGAGTGGATCTCGCCCTCGGCGCCGTTGTCGCGCAGGACCGGCTCGAGCGTGCCGGCGGCGCGGTTGCGAACGAACGCGGTCGTGGCGTTGTCTGGCAGGCCGGCAAGCGGGCCTGGGCCCGTCAGCAGCACGGCGCCTCCGTCGGAGGACACGCCGAGGAGCTCTCCGTTGAACGGCTCGCCGCTGGGACCGTCAGCCCGGTTGACGAGTTCGCCGTCGGCCAGTGCCGAGCTCGGCGCGATCGCCAGGGTGAGCATGGCCGCGACCGTGGCAGGGATCGGGAAGTGGACGCGGCTGCGCGCCTGAGCCGGAATGAGCAAGAGGGACTCCAAAGAGGGACGTTGGTGACCGGGGCTCGGGGGCGCTCCGACGGTTCGCGAGTCGGAACGTATCGAATGGCGCACCTACATTGTGGGCAAACGTGGCGCATCCGAGTGACCTTGCGCACTCGACCTTCCGTCTAGGGCACCCGCTGCCGGTCCGTTGAGCGTCAAGAAAGTGGTGCGCACGACCGATTGGTCACACGTGGAGACGCTTCCCCCAGCATCCGCCCATGCCCACCCCCAACGCGGACGCATCGCGGCGATCGCGATGGTCCTGTTGATCATGACCGCCACCGTGACCGTCGCCGAGCGCGCACGAGGCATGGCTGATGAGCGCCGCCAAGCGCAGGTCGAGCTGAGGCGGGCCCAAGCGGCGACGCAGCAGCTGCGGGCGATCGCGGCGGAGTCCCAGGAGGCTGGCAACATCACCAGCGCCCTTGGGGTGGAGGCGTTTCAGGCCGCCGGCGCGATGCTTACCGCGATCGGCAGTCTGGATCGCCTCGGCGTGCAAGGCCCGATCGTCGAACGCCTGGAGCGTTCGGTTCGAGAGCTCAACGGTCCTGGGCGCCAAGCATTGCAGTCCGCCCAGCAGGGAGATCCGGCTTCCGCCCGCCGCGCCTATGCCGAGATCGTTGATCCCGCCCTCAAAGCGATCATCGTCGACACCGAGGCGCAGATCGCAATCGAAGACAAGCGCGCCCGAGCCGCCGCAGGCCTCGCTCGCTGGGTGCTGATCGGTGGCGTGCTCTTTGGGCTGCTGGCCCTCGCGCTGCTGGTTCGCCGCTTTGAGGCCGTCGCCCGCCAGGGCCGCGCCGAGGCCATGCTTCGTCGCCAGGCCTTCACCGACGCCCTCACGGGACTTCCCAACCGCGCCGCGCTCGAGCTGGCGCTGGCCGATCGGCTTGAGCAGCCCGTCTCGCTGGGGAGCGAGGCCGGAGCCGTCTCGCTGGCACCGGCAGCAGAGATCGAGCGGGAGCCGGTCGCGATGGCACTGCTCGATCTCGACGACCTCAAGACCATCAACGACAGCCTCGGCCACGGCCGCGGCGACGACCTCGTTCGCACGATCGGTGCGCGGATCGCGGCGACACTCGGTCCGCACGATCTCGTCACACGCTTCGGCGGCGACGAGTTTGGAGTGCTCCTGTTCGATCCCACTCCCGAGCGGGCCGTCAAGGAGATCGAGCGAGTCCTCCGCGCGATTCACCGGCCGATCTTGCTGGGAGACCGCGACGTGCGCCTCACCGCCTCTGCGGGCATCGCCGTCGGGCACGACGTGGAGACCATCGTCCGCGACGCCGACATCGCCATGTATGCCGCCAAGGCCGCTGGCAAAGACCGCGTCGCGGTGTTCAGCCAGTCGATGCGCGAGGACGCCCTCGCCAACCTTGAGCTCACCGCCGACCTTCGCCGCGCACTGGCCCGCGACGAGCTGTTCATCGAGTATCAGCCGATCGTTGATCTGAAGCACGGCCGCGTTGACGGCGTCGAGGCGCTCGTCCGCTGGATGCATCCCGTTCGCGGGCGCATGAGCCCGCTGGAGTTCATCGGACTCGCTGAGCGCACCGGCTTGATCGGCCCGCTCGGCTGGTGGGTGATGCACACGGCCTGCGCGCAAATGCGCGACTGGATGGAGGACGGCTACGCCACGGCCGACCAGCACGTCAGCGTGAACGTCTCCCCGATCCAGCTGGCCGAGCCAGACATGGCGCGCCGCATCGCTCGCATCCTGCGCGACACGGGCCTGGATCCCCGGCAGCTGCAGTTGGAGATCACCGAGTCGGTCCTCGTCGACCGCCCTGAGGCGCTCGTGGCTGATCTCACCGAACTCATGGCGCTCGGCACGCGGATCGCCATCGACGACTTCGGGACCGGCCACTCGGTGCTCGCCTACCTCAAGGACCTCCCGGTCGACGTGCTGAAGATCGACAAGGCGTTCGTCGACGAGATCGACCAGGACGCCGGCCGCGCCCGGCTGACGCAGGGCATCGTCCAGCTTGCGCAGGCGCTCGATCTCTCGATTGTCGCCGAGGGCATCGAGACGGCCCCGCAGGCCAGCTTGCTTCACGGCCTGGGAGACATGCTCGGCCAGGGATTCCTGTATTCGCGGCCCGTCGCCGCGAGCCTCGCTGGGCAGTTGCTGCGCGACGGCAACTACGGGCCGACGCCCGAGTCCGCCGACTTCTCGCGCGAATCCGCGGCCTAGGCCGCGCCAGCACTACTGCGTCGTAACGTCGGGCGTCCCGAAGCCGGGGCGGCGATGGATGAAGTACTTCGTGCCCCGTTCGAACTCGACGGCGCGGATCCTTGGCGCGCTGGCGAGGAGCTCGACGAGGCCGTAGGCGAGCGACGCCCAGCCGGTGGCGTAGGCGAAGGGGCGTGACGTCGTGAAGCCGGCGATCACCGCGAGGGCGACGGCGGCCCAGATGATCGTCTCGCCGATCAGGCGCCAGCGCAGGCGCCGCTCCGGCAGCACCGACTGGCCAGCCGTGGAGTTGGCGAGCGAGCGATCGGTCAGCCAGCGGCCGGGGGTGCGGACGGGGATGCCGCGCTGCGCGGCGACCAGCGCCAGCGGGATCAGCACGATCAGGACGCCGGGGATCGCGAGCCAGGCGTAGCTGGTGTCAGCGTCGTCCCCACCGAGCAGCCCTGGGAACCCGGCGACGATGAACAGGACGCCGATCAGCGTGGAGCACGCTCCGTTGAGGGCGGCGTAGGCGGAAAAGCGCATTGCTCAGTACTACGCGATGGGAGCCACTCGGGATGCCTGCGTCGCAAGGTTGGCCCGGCGAACCTCGCCAAGCGGACGGTGGTCCACCCCCGAGCCTGGCGGGTGTGGACCGCCGTCCGTTGACGGACACTTTGGCTGGCCGAGCGGTTGCGCGCCAACGTAAGGCATCGCGAGCGTTAACGATATATCGTGATGTGCACATCGCGATACCCGCGGTCGAATCAACGAAAAGGAGTAGCTCTCATGGCTACGTACGCATTCACCAACGAAGGACCCGGCGCCATGCGTGGCGGCCGGTGTCATCCAATGGCCGGTGGGCCCGGGGGGCGCCACGGCGGTCCCGGCCCGTTCGGCCGCGGCCAGGGGCGCTTCGGCGGCCCCTTTGATCACCCGGATCGCCAAGGTGGCGGCCCGTTCGGCCCGGACTGGGGTGGCGGGCCACCCTGGGGCGGGGGTGGCCCACGAGGCCGCGGCGGCCCAGGCGGCCGACGCGGCCGTGGGCCTCGCGCCAGTCGCGGCGACATCCGCGCCGGCATCCTGGTCTTGCTCGGCGAGTCGCCGATGCACGGCTACCAGATCATGCGCGAGCTCTCGGAGCGCAGTGGCGGCGCGTGGCGACCGAGTCCCGGCTCGGTCTACCCCCAGCTCTCGCAGCTCCAAGATGAGGGCCTCGTCTCCGGCGAGGAGAAGGCAGGCGGTCGTCGCCTGTTCTCCCTGACCGACGACGGCCAGGCTGAACTGGCCTCTCGCGAGGGCCAGAAGGCTCCGTGGGAGACGGTCTCTGAGGAGGAATCAGCCCCCGCGCTGGAACTCCGCGGCGTCGTGTTCCAGGTGCTCGCCGCGGCCAAGCAGGTCGTCGGCGCCGGCACCGACGAGCAGGTCAAGCGGGCGATCGCGGTCCTCAAAGACACGCGCCGCTCGCTCTACCGGATCCTCGCCGAGGACGAGCCCGAGGAGGGGTCGCCCGAGGCGCCGACGGACCCGGCCGCCTAGTCGCGGAAGCGCCGAAGGCCCCGGTCCCGCTGCTTGCGGGGCCGGGGCCTTCGGTCGTTCTTCAGGGTTCGGCGGCGTTAGCTGCGCTGGCTCAGCGGCACGAAGTCGAGTTCGCGCTGGCCCGTGTAGATCTGGCGCGGGCGGGCGATCTTCTGCTCTTTGTCTACGATCAGCTCGCGCCACTGGGCGATCCACCCGGACGTGCGCGGGATCGCAAACATCACGGGGAACATCTCGACCGGGAGGCCGAGCGCCTCGTAGATCAGGCCCGAGTAGAAGTCGACGTTCGGGTAGAGCTTGCGCGAGATGAAGTACTCGTCCTCAAGGGCGACCTTCTCCAGCTCCTTGGCGATCTTGAGCAGCGGGTTGACGCCCGTGACCTCGAACACGTCGTCGCACGCCTTCTTGATGATCGTCGCGCGCGGATCGAAGTTCTTGTAGACGCGGTGACCGAAGCCCATCAGCTTCTCCTCACCCTTCTTCACGCCCTCGATGAAGTCCGGAACGTTCTCCACCTTCTCGATGCGGCGCAGCATCCGCAGCACCGCCTCGTTGGCGCCGCCGTGCAGCGGGCCGTAGAGGGCGGCGACGCCGGCGGCGATCGCCGAGTACGGATCGACCTGCGAGGAGCCCACCGCGCGCACGGCGCTGGTGGAGCAGTTCTGCTCGTGGTCGGCGTGGAGGATGAAGAGGATGTCGAGCGCGCGCTCCAGGCGCGGATCCGGCTGGTACTTGAGCTCGGCGACCTTGTAGATCATCGAGAGGAAGTTGCCGGCATACGACAGGTCGTTATCCGGGTAGACGTACGGCATGCCGCGGATATGGCGGTACGCGAACGCGGCCAGCGTCGGCATCTTGGCGATCAGGCGGACCGTCTGGATGTCGATGTTGTCCTGGTCGTCGATCTTGCTCGCCTCGGGGTAGAAGGTCGAGAGAGCGCCGACCGACGAGAGCAACATGCCCATCGGGTGGGCGTCGTACCGGAATCCCTGCAAGAAGCTCTTGAGGTTCTCGTGCACGAACGTGTGGATCGTGATGTGGTGCGTCCACTCGTCGAGCTGCGGCTTGGTCGGCAGCTCGCCGTGGATCAGCAGGTACGCGACCTCGAGGTAGGTCGAGCGCTCGGCGAGCTGCTCGATCGGGTAGCCGCGGTACTCGAGGATGCCCTTGTCGCCGTCGATGAACGTGACCGACGAGCGCGTCGACGCGGTGTTCGTAAACGCCGGGTCGTAGCCCATCAGGCCGAAGTCGTCTTCCGAGACCTTGATCTTGCGAAGATCCAGTGAACGGATCGTGCCGTCGTTGATCGGCAGCTCGTAGCTCTTGCCGGTCCGGTTGTCGACCACACTCAGCGAGTCGCGTGCCGCGGCCTTGCCGTTCGGCACTACGCCGCTTTCAACGGCGTCTTCGGTGTCGCTGCCCATGTCGTTCTCCAGTTCCCTCTAAGGCCGCCCCCCGTTCTAGCAGGGTTGGGTGTCCGGCGTGATAGCCAGGTGGAGCATGCGTCTGCATGTGTCCTTGCTTGGCGCGTTGCAAGATCCGTGTTCTACTGGGCGCGTGTCCCTGGAACGAACGACGCTGTCTCCAGTCGATCGAGCCAATGCAGCCAGGCTGCGGCGCGACGTTGAGGTCGTCGCTGCCCGCGAGCTCTGGCTCAAGGCCGGCGATCTGCGGCAGCGCTTTGAACGCTTGCGCCTGCATGGGCAAGCTCGCGTGCAGATCGACGCCGCGATCATCGACGCGTGGTGCGAGATCGCGCCGCCCCTCTCGTCGATCGCCGACGAGGCCGATCTGGAGAGCATGCACCGCATCTCGCTGGTCGACCGTCCGCGCAGTACCCCGGCGCGCCTCGGCCGCTCGGGCTGAGTCTCAGCGGGTCGGTGTGAGCGCGCGGGGGGTGACGCCCTTGCCGCTGACGAGCACCATGACGGCCTTGCCCTTTTTGGCCGAGCGCTTGAGCTTCACCGCTCCAGCGACGCGGCAGTTCGCCGCCTTCTTCCCGACCTTCAGCTTGGCTGCGCCGAGTTTCGTCTTGCCCTCCTTCACGGTGACCGTCACCGTCTTGGGGCAGGCGCCGGCCTTCGTCGGTGCCAGCAGCGCTGCGAGCGTGACCTTCTTGCCCTTCACCGCGATCTTGAAGCTGAGTGGGGTGGCGGTCGTCGGCGTCGTCGTCGTCGCTGGCGGTGGGGGCGAAGCCGGTGGCGAGCTGGATGGTGGTGGCGGCGTCGACGGCTCGGCGAGCAGGTCGCCGAAGACCGACGGCAGGCCGTTGATCGGCACCAGGGAGGCGTCGTCGGTAGCCGTCGTCGGCGCGACGACGCCGTCCAAGCGTGGGTCGGTGGCGCCGCTGCCGAGCCGGCCGTCTCCCCCGTCGCCCCAGCAGCGCACGGCCCCGGTGGCGAGCTCGGCGCAGGTGGCCGCGTACCCGGCCGTCACGCCAACGGCTGGTGCGCCAAGCCCGGGGCCGCTCCCGGCGGTGCCGCCGCCGACGCGGGTGGCGACGTCGGCGGTGGTGGTGACGCTGCTGTCGAGTCGGTGATCGGAGGCGCCCTGGCCGAGCTGCCCGAACGTGCCCTGGCCCCAGCACCGCACGTCGCCGCCCTCGACGACCGCGCACGTATGGAGATCGCCCGCTGCGATGGAGGTCGCGCGGAGCGACGGCGTGGTCGCGAGCCGGCTGGCGAGCGTGCCGACGGGTTTGATCGGCACGTTCGTGGCGGCGTCGGTGCCGTTCGTGACGACGCCGTCGAGTCGGTCGTCGGTGCGGCCAGCGCCGAGCTGCCCGACGCTGTTGTTGCCCCAGCAGCTCACTGCTCCGGAGGCGAGGAGCGCGCAGGTGTGCTCGGCGCCGGCGCTGATCGCGGTCGCGGGCTCGGTGAGTGCGACGACGCTGGCCTCGTCGGTTCCTGAGGTTGGGTCGACGCTGCCGTCGAGGCGATCGTCGACCTTCCCGGAGCCAAGTCGACCGCGGGCGCCGTTGCCCCAGCACCGCACGGCGCCGCCTGCGAGCAGGGCGCAGGCGTGTTGTGTGCCGGCGCTGATGGCCGTCGCCGCGGCGCCCAGCGGGACCGTGCTGGCCGCGTCGGTCGGCCCGTCCGGGAGCCCGTCGAGGCGGCCGTCGACTCCGCCCGAGCCGAGCGCGCCAAAGCGCCCATCGCCCCAGCAGCGCACGGCGCCGTCGGTCGTGATGGCGCAGGTGAACTCGCCACCAGCACTGATCGCCGTGGCGGCGGCGCCGAGCGGCACCGTCGACGGATCATCGGTGCCGGAGAGTGGGTCGGCCGCGCCGTCGCCGCGGTTGTCTCGCGTGCCGCTTCCCAGCTGGCCTCCTCCGCCCTGGCCCCAGCAGCGAACGGCGCCAGCACTGAGCAGGACGCAGGTGTGGGCGTCGCCGGCGCTGATGGCACTGGCCTGCCCAAATGGGAGGGCGGTCGCGTCGCCGGCCGCGGCGCTGCTGAGCCGGTCGCCCAGCTGGCCGCCGCCAAGCCTGCCGGAGGAACCTTTGCCCCAGCACCGCACGACGCGGTCCTTCTGCAGGGCGCAGCCGTGCGCGGCGCCGAGGTCGAGGTAGGCCCCGACGGCGCTGGCGCCCGCCGGGCTACTCGCGCCGTCGGCGAGCGACGACGCGGGCGCGAGTGCGAGCGCAAGAACGAGAAGGAATCCGCCGAGCGCGGCGTGGAGGGTGCGGGACAACATCAAGGAGACTGTCGACCACCCGCCCGATGCCCTGCATTCCGGCAAGGCAGAACGGACGGATTTTCGTATGGGGCGGCGGCCCGTCTGGCGCTGCGCCCGCCGACTAGCGGCGCAGGTCGATGCTGGTGGCGTCGTCGAACTGCGTGATCTTGGCCAGCTCCTGCACGCGCGCGACGACCTCGGGACCGCTCAGGCGCGAGACGCGATCGGTGCCGAACTCCTCGACGTTGTACGACGCTACGGCGGTGCCGTAGGCCATGGCGCGCCGCAGCACCTCGAGCGTGATCGGGCGCTCCGGGTGGGCGGCGATGTAGCCGACGAAGCCACCAGCAAAGGAATCGCCGGCACCGGTCGGGTCGTGGACCTCATGCAGCGGGAAGGCGGGCAGCCAGAAGGAGCCCTCCTTGGTGATCACGCCGGCGCCGTACTTCCCCTGCTTGGCGATGACGATGCTGGGGCCGAGGTCGAGCAGTGCCTGGGCAGCGGAGACGATGGTCGGCTTGCCGGTGAGCAGCTCGATCTCCTCGTCGTTGAGGATCACGCAGTCGACCTTCGACAGCACGGCCAGGAGGTCGTCCTTGGCGATGTTGATCCAAAGATCCATCGAGTCCAGCGCGGTGAACGTGGCCTCGGTGCACTGCTCCAGCACCTTGAGCTGCAGCGACGGCTGGATGTTGGCGAGGAAGACGGTCTTGGCGGCCTTCGACGCCTCAGACAGCTTGGGCTCGAAGGTCTCGAACACGTTGAGCTGCGTGTCGAGCGTGTCGCGCGAGTTCATGTTGTCGTGGTAGCGGCCGCTCCAGAAGAACGTCTTGCCACCCTCGACATGCTCGATGTCGGTCGTGTCGATCTTGTGCGCGGTGAGGACGGCCTCGTCCTCGGCGGAGAAGTCGTCGCCGACGACGCCGACGACGTGCACGTCGTCGAAGAAGCTCGCCGCGAGGGCGAAATGGGTGGCGGCGCCGCCGAGCATCCGCTCGCGCTTGGCGAAGGGAGTTTCGACGGCGTCGAATGCGACGGATCCAACGACGGTGAGGCTCATGGCGGCGGAGAATAGAGGGGGCCGCGCGCCAGCGGCGGGCTGGCGCCTCATCAGTCGTCGCGTCCGAGCAGAGACTTTGCAGCTACGCAGCGCAGTGCTACGGTCCGTAGCACGTCACCGTCGTCTGTCTCGCGCGTCCCCCGCCCGGGCTGTCCCAACTGAAGGTCTCCCCATGCCAACGTCACTGGCTTCTCCCCGGCGCCGCGCATGGCTCGCAAGCGGCGCTGCCGCGTTGCTTGCCGGCGCCGCGTTCGCCGCGCCGGCCTCCGCCATCCAGGCCGAGCAGATCTCCCGCGCCGACGGCGCCGCCGGGGCCTCGCCGATCGAGTCGCACGCAGCGCCGAGCCTCGTGACCGACGACGGCACGACGGCCTACTTCGCCTTTGAGCAGCAGTGGGGCACGTGGGCCCCCGCGACCGGCCTTTGGCGCCGCGACATCGTGACCAACAAGACCACCCAGATCCTCGCTGGCGCGGGACAGGGCTTCGCCGGGCTCAGCACCGACGGCAAGGTCCTCGGTCTGTGGACCGACAAGCGCCTGGTCACGGCCGACAAAAACAACAGCTACGACATCTACAGCTACGACGCGGCCACGCGCAGGATCGACCTCGTCAGCCGCTGGGACGGGCTCGCCGGTGCTGCATTCGGCCTCACCGGGCCGGGCTTCATCACCGCTGACGGCAAGTCGGCGCTCTACACGACGAGCTCCGGCATCGCTCGGCGCGTCCTGGCGACCGGCAAGACGGTCAAGGCCGGCGACGGCACCCTGAACTACGGGTCGAGTTCCGCGAGTTCCGACGGTACGGTGTTCTCCACGCAGGAGGGCAAGCTCGTCACGCCCACGGGCGTCGTCGACCTCGCGATCGCGGGCTCCTACGGGAACACGGCCGTCGTGAGCCCCAACGGCCGCTACGCCGTCGTGACGGCGAGGCGCGCCAGCGACGACGGGCTCGTCGGCTTCTGGGTCGACACCACGACCCGCGCGAAGACCACCTTCGACCCAGCCAGCCTTGGCGCCCAGGCGCGAATCGTTGGCTTCACCCCGGACAACCGTGCCTTGGTCGCCCGCAGCGTGGGATCGTCAGGCAACAGCTTCGAGACGATCGCGATCACGCTGCCGACCGCGGCGTCCGTGCGCCAGGCGACGTACGCCGCGCCGTTCTACGCGCTGCACAACCTGGCGACCACCGGCAAGTTCGTCACGCTCTCCGGCAACGGCCCGAGCTACGTCGCCGCGCCGGACGGGGCGACGCTGCCGGGTGGGGCCGACCTGCCCTCGCCCGGGATCTACTCGGTGATCTACCCGGGTTGCCGTGCCAGCGGTTGGCCGTTCTACACGCCGGCGGAGCCGTCGAACCTGACGGGCAGCTCCGTCGGCGCCTCCTACCTGCCGACGCTGACCCAGCTCGATCTGCGCCTCACCACCGGCGGGGGCTCGCTGATCCAGGCCACCACGGTCACCCCCGGCGGCGCGGGCACGTGGCCCAAGCTGCCGGTCGGCGGCGGGTTCAAGCTCACCGCGACCGCCAAGTACGCCGACGGACGCAGCAACTCGGAGACGTGGACCATCCCGTACCCGAAGGATTCCTGCGGCAACGGGTTCTAGTCGGCCCAGGCACGGCGAGCACCACGGACCGTGCACAGCGAGGACTGAGCGGGTCCGGCTAGGGTCTCGCGCCATGCGCGCGATCCAGCAACGTGAGTTCGGCGGTCCCGAGGTGCTCGAGCTCGTCGAGCTGCCGGACTTGGTCGCCGGCCCCGGCGAGGTGATCGTCGACGTGACGCTCGCCGGCGTGAACTTCGCCGACACGCATACCCGTGAGAACAAGTACGTCCACCAGGACCACCTCCCGCTCATCCCGGGCGCCGAGGTGGCCGGCGTGCGCCGCGACACCGGTGAGCGCGTCGTGGTGCTCTGCCAGCGCGGCGGCTACGCCTCGCAGGTGGCCGTCGAAGAGAAGCGCCTGGCGCCGATTCCTGACGATCTCAGCGATGAGGCGGCCCTCGCGCTCCAGATCCAGGGGCTGACGGCCTGGCACCTTCATCGCACGTGCGCGCATACGCGCGCCGGAGAGAGCGTGGTGGTGCACAGCGGCGCCGGCGGCGTCGGCGGGCTGGCGGTGCAGCTGGCGCGTCCATTGGGTGGGGCTGGCCGCGTGATCGCCACGGCGTCGAGTGAGGCGCGGCAGGCGGCCGCGGTGGAGTTCGGCGCCGACGTGGCGATCTCGGGCGACGCGAACGGCCTCACGGAGCGGCTGATCGAGGCCAACGAGGGGCGCGCCGTCGACGTCGTCTTCGACATGGCCGGCGGCGAGGTCTTCGACCGTTCACTGCGCGCGCTGGCGCCGTTTGGGCGGATCGTCGTCTGCGGGATCTCGAGCAAGCAGCCCAACGAGGTCCGCACCGGGCACCTGTTGAAGAACTCCCGGTCAGTGATCGGCTTCTGGCTCTTCCACTGCCTCGAAGACCCCGAGCGGATGCTCCGCCAGCCGCTCATCGACCTCTTTGATCGCGCCGCTCGCGGCGAGGTGACGCCAGCGATTGGTGGCACGTGGCCACTCTCGAGGGCGGGCGAAGCGCAGGTGGCGCTCAGTAGCCGCCAGACGACGGGGAAGCTGCTGCTCGACGTCCGCAGCTAAACCGACGGTGGCCTGCGCGCGGTCTGCGGTGGTCGGCGTTGTTGCGTCATCGGGAACGTGTAAGGCGGCACATGGCGCGAGGCAAGGGGTGAGTGTGCGCCTGAGGCCGACTGCGTAGTCACATGCGACGGAGATTCGCGTTCCCAGATGGTGTGATTGAGTACGTGGCGTGTCCCGTCGCCCACACCTCTTCCTTGCCGCTCTGCTCTTGCTGGGGCTGGCCGCCAGCCCTGCGGCCAGCTCGGCACCGCGCGCCGCCAAGGGGAAGGCCAAGGTTGTGCGGGTGGTCGACGCGGCGCAGGGTCGCGCGGCGGGCGAGCGCGCAGAGCCTCGGGCCGAGCGCGCCGTCGTGGGCGGCACCGTCATCGGGATCCGCAGTGCGCCGTGGCAGGTGTTCGTCTGGAGCCAGGCCGGTGATTGCGGCGGCTCGATCCTGAACGCGACCACCATTCTGACGGCCGCCCACTGCGTTGACGGAGCCACGGGCGTCGGTCTGCCGCCGTCGCAGGGCGGCATTCAGGTCTGGGCCGGGCTTTCCAACATTGCGCCGCTGTCGGCGCCGGGAGACAGCCTTCAAGTGAAAGACGTCAGCGCGCGTCGCATGCACCCGTTCTGGAAGGTCGGCTCGGTCACGACCACCGGCGACATCGCTGTGCTGACGCTCTCGACCGCACTGGTGCTCGATGGCGTCACGACGCAGGCGGTGACGCTGCCGCCGGCTGGCGTCCCGCCGAGCGCCGACGCCTTCAACGGGCAGACGCTGAAGCTCACGGGGTACGGCGTCAGCACCGCGTTTGGGACTGAGGTCGACAACCTGCTGCGCACCGCCACCGTGACGCAGGCGGACCCGGACTTCTGCGACGACGACAACAACGCCGTCACGCTCTGCGGGCGCAACCCCACCGGTTCCAGCTGCCAGGGCGACAGTGGCGGCCCGCTCGTCGAGGCGCCCGCGGTGCCCGGGGCGGCGCCCATGCAGGTGGGCATCGTGAGCAACGGGCCGATCGGCTGCGCCCCCGACACGCCGGACTTCTACACCAACCTCCGTGCCCCGGAGGTCCGCGCGTTCATCGACGGCCCCGGCACGCCCCCGCTTGCGCCGCGCCGCGGTCTCGCCGATCCTTCGCTGACCGGTCCGGCGAGCATGCGTGAAGGTGACACCCTCACCTGCGCGCCAGGGGCGTTCACCGGCGCAGCCAACATCGAGACCAAGCTCGCTACCGACACGGGCACCGTCCTCGCGGCAGCCACCAACGGACCGGTGTCCTTCGTCCTCACAGCCGCGCAGGCTGGTCGCACGATCCGCTGCCGCTCCTACGCGTCGAGCCCCGGCGGCGTTGCGCTGTCCTACGTCATGGCGTTCACGACGGCCGTGACGGCCAAGCCGGTCGCGCCACCCGTTCCAATTCGCGACCCCAAGGCCAATGGCGAGTGCACTCGCTCCAGCGGGAGCGGCCTGAGCCAGCTGGTTATGGTCGGCCAAGCCAGGCGAACGGTTCGACGCAAACAGACCATCGCCATCAGCTTCGAGGCGTCGAATCTTGATCCCGACGCGCGACGCATCTTTATCGACATGCGTCAGTTCAGAGAGGGCAAAAAGCGAGCCCGCTACGTCGCTGAATCCTTCGACCTGGACAAGGTGCTGGTCGCTCCAGGCGTCTACCGGTTCGCGGTGTTCTTCCGCGTGCCGAAGTGGGCCAAGGTTGGCAAGGCATACCACCTGAAGTTCTCAGGCGCGACGTTTGACCGCACCAGCCCGTCCACGGAGGGCAGTTTCGGGAATACGAGCCTCCCAGAGGTCTGCGACCTTCTGCCGGACCGCTCGCTGAGAATCAAGATTCGGCGGTAGTCGGTCGTGGGCTGCCCGCCAATCCCCCGCCCGATCGGCGTTTTGCCCGTACGGCCAGTAACCTGGGAGTCTCGTGACGGATTTCGCTGACCTCGGCCTCTCTGAGCCGCTCCTCCGGGCCCTGCAGGACCTCGGCTACGAGCGTCCCTCTCCCATCCAGGCGGAGGCGATTCCGGCACTGCTCTCTGGCCGCGACATGATCGGTCAGGCGCAGACGGGCTCCGGCAAGACGGCCGCGTTCGGCCTGCCGCTGCTGGAGGCGATCGACGCTGAAGACAAGAACGTCCAGGCGCTCGTCCTCACGCCGACGCGAGAACTCTGCATCCAGGTCACGCAGGCGCTGCGTGCCTACGGCGCCCGCAAGGGCGTTGAGGTCGTCGCGACGTTCGGCGGCGCTCCGATCCGCACCCAGCAGGCGCAGCTCAAGGGCGCGCAGGTCGTCGTCGGCACCGTCGGCCGCGTGCTCGACCTCATCAGCCGCCACTCGCTGATCCTCCACGACTGCCGTTGGGTCGTCCTGGATGAGGCCGACGAGATGCTCGACCTCGGCTTCCTCGAAGACGTCGAGAAGATCCTCAAGCTCTGCCCGAACGGCCGCCAGACGGCGCTGTTCTCGGCCACGATGCCGCCGCCGATCGCGGCCCTGGCCGATAACTACCTGTACGACCCGGCCCTCGTGAAGGTCAAGTCCGACACCCTCACGGTGGACCGGATCGACATGTTCCACCTCGTCGTGTCGAAGCGAGACAAAGCCGACAAGCTCGTCGAGGTCGTCAAGTCCGAGCGCCCCGAGCAGGCGATCGTCTTCTGCCGCACCAAGATCGGCTGCGACCAGCTCTACCGCAAGCTGCGCGACGGCGGGATGAACGTCAAAGCCCTTCACGGCGACATGTCGCAGGGCTCACGCGACGGCGTGATGCTCAGCTTCAAGAGCGGCCGCGTCACGATCCTCGTGGCCACCGATGTCGCCGCCCGTGGCCTCGACATCAACTCCGTCACGCACGTCATCAACTACGACGTGCCGGTCTCCCCGGACGTCTACGTGCACCGCATTGGCCGCACGGGCCGAGCCGGCCGCTCCGGCCGCGCGATCACGTTCGTCGAGCCGAGCCAGATGGATGCCCTCGAGGCGATCGAGCGCCACATCAACGACAAGGTCCCGGAGTGGGCACCGGGCAAGGTGTCCGCGCGCTTCGCCAAGGACGGCGCGCTCGAGCACGAGGCCAAGGATTCCGCCGCGACCGACGCCACCGTCGCCGCTGCCGACGCCGCAGCCAAGGCCGATGAGCCGGCCACCGAGGACGCGCCGAAGAAGCGTGCTCCGCGCACGCGCCGCAAGAAGACCGACGACGACGCGGTCGTCGAGGCCAAGTCGGACGACGAGCCCAAGGCCGAGGAGCCCACAGCCGAGGAGCCCAAGGCCGAGGCGCCGGAGCCGGTTGCGGTCGACGCGCCCACCAACGGCACGAAAGGCGATACGCCGCAGGCTGACGAGGACGACGATGATGACCGTCCGCGCCGTAGCCGCCGCGGCCGCCGGTCCCGCAAGCCGGGCCTCTCCCGCGGTGAGGGTCCGCTCACGTCGGTCGTCGCCCAGGTTGGCAACGCCGATGGCGTCTCTGTCGCCGACATCGTCCGCGCGATCACCGATGCGGCCGCCGTCGACGGCGAGGTCGTGCAGGACGTCCGCGTCCGCGAGCGTTTCACGCTCTTGCGCGTGCCGACCTCCGAACTCGAGACCGTCCTCGGGAGCGAGCCGGCCATCGACGGCCGCGAGCTCGCCCTCGTCACACTGAACTAGCGCCGAGCGCGCAGGCTGGGCCGCGCTGGTCGCGGCCTTCAGCCTGGCCGGCGTGCGCCGATGATCGGGTTGCCCCGTTCGCACCTGGCGCCAGGTCGGACCCTTCGCCGATAGATTGATTTCGATGGACGTTCCCGACCAGTCACAGGCTCCTGCCCAGCGCGCATGCCCGGATTGTGGTGCCGCCGTCGCCGACGGCCAGCGTCGCTGCACGAACTGCGGCGTGTCGGTCGACGGCCGCCGGCGCCTGCCACGGCGCACGCCGCTGATCGCCGCCGTCTCCGTGCTTGCCCTCTCGGGCGTCGGAGTTGTCGTCGCCCAGGCTGCGGTCACGGAGCAGGCCGCGACTGACGCGTCCGCGCCGGCCGACGTCGCCTCCGCGCCCGTCACCGTCCAAGGTGCCGAGTTGCCGCCTGCCAGCGGCCCGACGAGCACGGCACCCGAGGTGCCGGTCGCGTCGACCCCGGCCCCGGTCGCGACGACGCCCACGCTCAACATCCCCTCCGTCGCCGACACGACCTCAGACGCGCGGAGCACCACGCCCGACGGTGTTCCCACCGATGACGACACGGCAGCCGACCCCGACGATCTTCAGGACGTGAAGACGATCAAGGTCAAGAAGGCCCGCAACTACGACCCGCTCCTGCGAGCAGGCGTCGAGTTCGGCAAGCCAAAGGCCGCCATCGACAAGCGCTCACGGACCGTCTGGGACGTCAACGTCCCGGCCGACGGCGAACTCTTCAACGTCGGCATCGTGCTCGACCTCGGCGAGCAGGCCAAGAAGGTCGCCGAACTGAAGATCTCGACCCCGACGCCGAAGTTCGGCGCGGTGATCTACCGTGCCGATAGCGCCGAGATCCCGGAGACCGTCGACGACAAGGAGTGGAAGCTCGTGTCTGAACTCGACTCCGTCTCCGACGACGTCACCGTTCCGATGTCCGAGGATGGCGACACCAAATGGGCGCGCTACATCCTCGTGTTCCTCACCACTCCGATCAGCGCCGACGACACCCGCGCCGCGATCAGCAACCTGGAGGTCCTTCCTTAATGTCCACCGCCACTTTCACCACCAACGCTGGCACCATCACGTTCGAGCTCTTCGACGCCGATGCACCCAAGACGGTCCAGAACTTCAAGGACCTCGTTGGCAAGGGCTTCTACGACGGCCTGACGTTCCACCGCATCATCGACGACTTCATGATCCAGGGCGGCTGCCCGGACGGCACCGGCACCGGTGGCCCGGGCTACAAGTTCGAGGACGAGTTCAACGACCACAAGGTCGTCCGCGGCGCTCTGGCCATGGCGAACGCCGGCCCGAACACGAACGGCTCGCAGTTCTTCATCGTCACGCGCGAAGACGCCAGCTGGCTCGACGGTAAGCACACCGTCTTCGGCGAGGTCACCGACGGCTACGACGTCGTCGAGAAGATCAGCCTCGTCGACACCGACGGTCGTGACCGCCCCGTCACTCCCCAGGTCATCGAGAGCATCACGATCAGCTAGCTGATCGCCGGGCCAGGCTGCCGCGACTGCGGCCGCCTGGCCCACTCACGCCTCGTGGTCGAAGCGCCCTTCGCGCTTCCACCGTGCGGCGGTGAGGAAGGCGTAGAACGGCAGCACGGTCGCCACGACGACGACCGACAGCGCCAGCGCGCCCCAGAACCCCAGGCCGTCACGCTCTGAGAGCGAGTACGCCACCATCTGCAGCGTGATCATTGCGGTCGCGAAGAGCACGAGGCGCCGTCGCATGCCAGGTAGGCTGTACACCGCTCAAGCGTAGTGCGATCCGCGAAACCCCTGCAAATCGGCGTTTCGACGGGGTGAACTTCGCTCACCATCTGGTAATCGTGCTTGCCGGTCTCGGCAACTGTGCGTAGAGTCACGGACTCAGTCGGTGGTCCGTCACCCACCTTGTCCATTGGGACTGCTGGCTGCAGGAGGAAGTCCCCATGTCCCTGAGGTCACGTCCCGTGGCCGCAGCTACGGCTGCGTTCATTGCCGCGCTCCTGAGCGCGTTTGCGCTCTCGGCCAGCCCCGCGTGGGCTGATGCCTCGCACGATCACGGTGGCGGGAGCGGCCCGCTCGCGGCCGACGCCGACCGCTGCGACCTGGGCTTCAACACGAAGGCCTACAACGACATCATCCGTCAGGGCAAGATCAACGATCCGCTCTACAACGGCCGTCGCTTCCGGAGCGTCTTCATGCAGCCGATGACGCTGCAGCAGATGTTCCAGCCGGGCGGCTTTAGCTTGGGTCGCGCGACCTACGGCTGGATCGCCAGCGAAGAGATGTACAACGGCCGCAAGAAGATGGGCCACCTCGACCACTCGCTCGTGGATCCGTGGAAGGGCATGACCGATCCCGTCCAGTGCGACAAGCTCAAGAAGCTCCTGGGCGACACCCGGGCCTACGCGGCCAAGTACCCCAAGCTCAAGGACGCCTTCGCCGACGGGTTTGAGTTCATCACCCCGTGGTTCGCCGGCGCCGGCGCGCACATCGGCAAGTGGGAGGACTACGACGACAAGATCGAGCCCGGCAAGCCCGAGGTGCTGATCTACGACGGCAACGGCCCTGAGGCCAACGTCGTTGGCGCGATGTACTCGGTCATGAGCGACACCGCACCGACCAGCATGACGCCGGGCGCCAACGACGTCTGGCACCAGCACAAGGGCCTCTGCTGGACCTCCGACCAGAAGCAGCTCGAGCGCGTCGGTCTGCAGCCCGGCACGAAGGTCGTCATCGGCGGAGAAGCGTCGACGAAGACCTGGTGCAAGGACATCTGGAAGGGCCAAGTCGAGGAGATGGCCTCGCTGTGGATGATGCACATGTGGGTCGTCCCGGGGTGCTCCAGCAACTACGGCGTGTACTCCCACGACCTGCCGTACCTCACCTACCGCAACTACATGAACACCAAGCCGAAGACCGGCTGCGGCTCAGGCCTCGCACCGACGGCGCCGCTGACGGGCTTTGAGACGAACGAGCTGAACGTTCCCGGCAAGCTCTCCAGCTACCGCTCGTCGCAGCTCTCCTGGACCGAGCCGACCGGCTCGGCGAGTGGCCCGGTTGCTGCTGAGATCTCAACTCATCCGGGCGCGGCGCACGCCGACGGCGAGGAGCACCTCTCCGGTGTACTGAAGACCGAGGACGGCTTCAACGGCCCGTCCGGCTCGTGGCCTGTGTCGATCCTGCGCGAGCTGGACGGCACCATCCACGGCACCGTGACGACGCCCACGGGTACGGTCGCCACCTTTGCCGAGGGCACCGCCGCAAAGACGGACAAGGGGGTGTCGCTCACCGCCACCGCCACCACCCCGGCCGGCGTGACCGTGCAGCTGGTCCTGCAGTTCGCCGACCCGGCGCTGCGCCCCTGGTTCCTCAGCCCGCCAGCCAGCGAGGCCTCGACCATGGCGATCCACCATCCGGCCCACGGGCATGACCACGCCGCCGGCCCGGTGACGTACACGTTTGCCTCACACCCGGGCGAGAACCACGTCGGCACCGAGCACCTGTTTGGCTCGGCGACGACCAAGGACGGCTTCACCGGCGACGCCGGCACCTGGGTGGTCTCGTTCCTGAAGGACACGACGACGAACGCGATCACGGGCTACATCAAGAACCCGAGTGGGGCGAAGACGTTCAACTTCCGCGTGGACAGTCACCACGACGCGACCGAGTGCACTGGTGGCGTCCACATCAACGCGACTGGTGCCGAGGTGCTGACGCCGACCGACCCGCAGAACCCCGAGCTCGTGATCTGCGACCCGGCGGTAACGGCGTTCTTCGCCAGCCATGACCACGGCGGGCCGACCCCGACGACCCCCGCGCCAACGACGCCGCTGCCGACGACACCTGCGCCGACGACGCCCGACGGTCACGACCACTCGCACTGACCGAACGCCCTCCAGGTCGCGTGCCCGCGCCGATTCAGGTGCGGGCACGCGATCGAGCGGTCGATCCCAAAGGACCACCCATGCATCCTGCGCCGTCCCATCGCAGCTCTCGCCGAATGATCCGGTCGTTGCTGGCTGCGGCGACCCTGGCCGCCGCTGGGCTCACCGCGCCAGCCAGCGGACTTGCCGCGGGCGACCACGGCGATCACGGTGGCTCGACCTCGCCGCTCCCGGCCGACGTCGACCGCTGCGACCTAGGCTTCAACTCCCAGGCCTACAACGACGCCATCAAGGCCGGGAAGCAGCACGACCTCAAACCGAGCTGGCCGGAGCAGTTCCTGCCGTTCGAGCCGGGCTACTCGAAGCTGAGCTTCTGGGACAAACTCGCCTACAACGCTGGCGCGTTCATCACCAACGACGTCTGGCGGGGGATGCAGGCCACCGGGCATGACGGGCACGCGCTCGTCGACCCGTGGCAGGGGATGACCGATCCCGTCCAGTGCGACGCGCTGAAGGGCCAACTCCGGCAGGTGCTCGCCGCCGTGCGCAAGTACCCGACGCTCGGCATGGCGCAGCGCGCCGGGTATGGCATGCGGACGCCGTACTTCGCTGGGTCGGGTGCCCACGTCGTGCTCAAGGGCGTCGAGGAGAACCCGGACTACGAGGCCGACCCAGCCGTGCCGCCGTCGCTGCTCTATGACGGAATGGGCAAGAACGCCGCCGTCGTTGGAGCGATGTTTGGCTACGAGACCGACCGCGACATGAACACGCGGATCTTTGACACGCCGAACGGCAGCTGGCACCAGCACATGGGTCTTTGCTACCTCAAGAGCCCAGTGCTGGGCATGATCTACCCCAACGCCACGCGCATGGTGATCGGCAGCGAAGCGACGTCCGAAGCGGCCTGCAAGCGCCGCGGCGGCTACAAGGATCCGGCGTCCTCGCTCTACATGATGCATGTCTGGGTGGTGCCTGGCTGTGAGAACCCGTTCGGGATGTTCGCTCACGACAATCCTCGGCTGACGACCACGCTCAACGTCCGCTCCGGTCGAGCTGGCAACCGCGGCTGTGGCACCGGCAAGGCCGTGACCGATCCGGTCGGGCTGCAAACCGACGAGTTGAACACCCCCGGCAAACTGACGACCTACCGGTCCTCTGCATTCACATGGGCGCAGAATGGGCAGACCGTCGCGGCCGGTCCGGTGGCGATGAAGGTCGGCGACCACCCGGGCGAGGCCCACGCCGGCGGCGAGATCCATCTCGCTGGCACGATGCTCACCGAGGACGGCTTCTCTGGTGCAACCGGTAGCTGGCCGGTGTCGATCATCAAGAAGGACGGCGTGTTGCGTGGCAGCATCACGACGCCCTCGGGAACCGTGGCGAGCTTCACGGGCGGGTCGGCGACGGCAACGGAGCGCGGCGTGGAGTTCACGGCTTCGGCGACCGTCCCGGGCGGCGAGGCGGTGCAACTCAGCGTCGATTTCGCCGACCGCAGCCTGCGTGACTGGTTCCTGGGAACGCGGTCCTCCGGTCAAGAGTCGCTGGCGATCCGGCATCCAGCGCACGGGCACGACCATGCGGCTGGCCCGGTGACGTTCGCCCTGGGCACCCACCCCGGTGAGAACCACGTCGGGGAGGAGCACCTCTTCGGCACGGCGACGACGAAGGACGGATTCACGGGCACGACTGGCGCGTGGGTCGTCTCCTTCACCAAGAACACGACGACGCATGCGATCAACGGCTACCTGAAGTCGCCCGACGAGCTGAAGCGATTCAACTTCTCGATCTCGGCGCACCATGACGCCGAGGAGTGCTCGGGCGGCGTGCACCTCACGGCGACGGGCTCCGAGCAAGCGACGCCCGCCGACCCCCAGAACCCCGAGCTCGTGATCTGCGATCCGGCCGTCACGGCCTTCTTTGCCGACCACGTCCACGCGGGCTCCGGCGCCGAGACGCCGGTGCCGACGACCCCCGAACACCAGCACTAGGCCGCGGGAGCGATGGTCACCGAGCTGGCAGCGAGCAACGTGAGTGAGGGCCTGCGCCTCGCCTCGCTGCTCGGCTACGCGGGGTTCTTCTTCCTTGCGGCCACCGTGCTGCTGGGCATGGCGACGGCCCTCGACCTGTGGGGCTCCAGGATCAGCGGGGCCGCACTGGAGCAGCTGCACCTGGCCTGCGCGGTCGCTGGCCTCGCGGGCATCGGCGCCCATATCGCCGCGCACGGCATGCGGGCCGCTGGCGGCATCGCTTGGTGGGAGGCGTTTGTGCCGTTTGCGGCTGGCGGCTGGATCGTGGCGGCCGGCGTCGTCGGGTGGCTCGGCCTGGTCGCGATCACGCTGACGGTGCCCTTTCGTGCCGCCATCGGCTACCGCGGCTGGCTGCGGATCCACCGCGCGGCCTACGGCGCTGCCGCCATGATCGCCCTGCACGTGATCGCAGCCTCAGACAAGGTTGGGCGGCTCGCGATCACCGGCGTCGGGGTGCTGGCGACGGTCGCGGTCGTCACCCTGGCGGCTTACCGCCGGGCCCGTGGCACGGGCGACTTTCATCCGGCGCCGGGCCGGGCGGCGCGGATCGTGGAGCTCGAGCCGTGACGACCGGCCCCGCCATCGAGCACCGGGTCTGTCGCCGCCACGGGCTGTGCCTGGCCGTGGCACCAGAGGCGTTCACCGTCGCGGCCGACGGACGCATCCAGGTGACGGCGCGCGACGACGAGGCCGCCGTCGAGAAGGCTCGGCAGGCGGCGCGCCTGTGCCCGACGCAAGCCATCCGCATGCCCAAGCCATGACGGTGGTCGGGCTGCGGCGCATCGTGATCGTTGGCGGCGGCCTTGCCGCGGTACGCGCTGCCGAGCGACTGGCTGAGCGGGACTTTCGCGGGCAGGTCGACCTCATCAGTGCCGAGCCGCACCGGCCCTACCGCCGGCCGGCGCTCTCGGACGGCGTGCTCACCGGGCGCGTGGCGCCACGGGACCTCGCGCTACAGGCCCGCATGCCGGCCCGAGCCCGGTGGATCCACGGCGTCCGCGCGGTCGGGCTGGATCGCGCGCTCCGGCGCGTTCGGCTTTCCAACGGCCGCGAGCTCCCCTACGACGGCCTGATCATCGCGACCGGCCTGCGTGCCCGCACCCTCCCGGCGTTCGACGCGCTCGACCCCGGTCTGGTCCACACCCTGCGCACGGTTGATGACGCGCTGCGTCTGCGCATGGCGGCGCGCCGCGCTCGCCACGTGCTGATCGTCGGCGGCGGACTCGTGGGGACGGAGTCGGCTTGGGCGCTTCGATCCCAGGGCGTCGCCGTGACGCTGATCGACCCGATGCCGACGTTGCTGTCGGAGGTGGCCGGGCCGCGCGTCGGGGCCGCGCTGACGACGCTGCACCGCGGGCGGGGCGTCGACGTGCGCACCGCAACCGGGATCGCGGGCGTGGAGTGGGGCACGCGCGGCGTGGTCGCCAACCTCACCGACGGCACCATCGTGCGGGCCGACGCGGCGCTCGTCGCGATCGGCGCGGTGCCGGAGACCGACTGGCTGATCGGGACGGGGCTCGACGTTGAGCGTGGCGTGGCCTGCGAGCCCACGCTCCACGCGCTCGGCGCCGATGACATCGTCGCGTGCGGTGACTGCGCGCGTTGGCCAAACCTGCGCTTCGGCGGCGCGTCTCGGCGCGTGGAGCAGTGGGTCACCACGACGCTGATGGCCCAGCATGCCGCCGACGCCCTTCTCGTCGGTCGCGACAGCGCGACGGCCTTCACGCCGATCCCTTGGGGCTGGACCGAGCAGTGGGGAATGCGGTTGCACCTCGTCGGCTCGCCGGCGCCGTCGGCCGAGCACCGCGTGGCCGACGGCGACCCCGAGGCGCTGCGCGGGGCGTTCAGTCTGCACGACGAACTTGGGCGGATGGTTGCCGGAATCAGCGCGGAGCGGCCCGGCGTGACGCTGCGGCTGATGGACGAGCTCGCTGGCGCCTGGCCGGAGCCACCAGCCGACGCCGCAGCGCGCTGGCGCGAGGCTGCGGTGGCGCCCCAGCGTCGCTCGGCGGAGCACCACGGCGCCCGCCCCGAGCCGGCGGGCCCGCCGCTGCGGCGCTTTGCTCGCTCGCGCAGCCGCCCCGGTTCGCCGACGCGCGCCGGCCGCTAGCGCCCCGGCAGGCTTTCGGCCGCCCGTCCCGAACCAACCGGCATGGCGGGCAAGGAGCTGCATCTCGAGGTTGGCGAGCGGACGGTGCGCGTGTCGAGCGCCGATCGCGTGATCTTCCCGGCGACCGCGACGACCGCCGAGATCACCAAAGGCGAGATCGCCAAGTACTACGTGGCCGTGGGCGACGGGATCATGCGGGCGCTCGACCAGCGCCCGACGACCTTGGAGCGCTGGCCCAAAGGCGTCCATGACGGCATCGTGCTGTCGACGCGCGAGCGCGGCGGGGGCGACGCCTTCTACCAAAAGCGCGTACCCAAAGGTGCGCCCGACTACGTGGAGACGGCGCGGATTCAGTTCCCGTCGGGCCGCCACGCCGACGAGATATGCCCGACCGAGCTGGCGGTCGTGGCGTGGTGCGCGCATATGGGCACGCTGACCTTTCACCCGTGGCCGGTGCGCCGCGCCGACGTCGATCATCCCGACGAGCTGCGCATCGACCTCGATCCGCAGCCCGGGACCGACTTCTCCGATGCGGTCGCCATCGCCGCCGAGGCCCGGACGCTCCTGGGCGAGCTCGGCTACGTCGGCTATCCGAAGACGAGCGGAGGCCGCGGCATCCACATCTACGTGCGGGTCGAGCCGAAGTGGACGTTCACCGACATGCGCCACGCCGCGATCGCGTTCGGTCGCGAACTCGAGCGCCGCCGCCCGGACGACGTGACGACGAAGTGGTGGAAGGAGGAGCGCGGCGAGCAGATCTTCATCGACTACAACCAGAACGCGCGCGACCGCACGATCGCCTCCGCCTATTCGATCCGTCCCAAACCGGGTGGCACGGTCTCAACGCCCGTCGTGTGGGACGAGCTGCCGGACGTGACGCCGGAGATGTTCACCGTCGCCACGGTGCCGGCGCGTTTTGCTGAGCGCGGCGACGTGCACGCCTCGATCAACGAGGTCGCCCATGACCTCACGCCGCTCCTGGAGATGTACGCGCGCGACGAGTCGGGCGACATGCCGTACCCGCCGGACTACCCGAAGATGCCGGGCGAGCCCAAGCGGGTCCAGCCGTCACGCGATACGGATCGCAAGCCGAACTGATCCTGCCCGCCACCCGACGGTGGTGGCCCGGAGTCGCGCAGCTGCCGTATTGTTCACCGGCGATGACGGTCGCCCCGCTCACCTTGCGTCGTGGAGCCCTCTACGGGGCTGCCCTCGCACTCGTGCTGGCGCTCGTCGCGTTCTCTCCGCTCGGGGCAGCGATGCTGGCCCCGGCGATCGCGCTCGCCGTCGCCGTCAGCCTCGGCTGGTTCACCGGAGAGCGGCCGGTCGCCTGGGTGCGACGGGTCATGCGGCGCCGCCGCGCCCCGCGCCTGCGCCCTGCTCCAGCTCCCGCGCCGCGTCGGCCGGACTGGCTCCGGCCCATGGGCGTGCGCGTGGCGTTTGATCTGGCGATGCGGCCGCCCCCGGCGCCGCTGCGCTGATCGCCCCACGCTGAGTCGTCGCCCACGGCGTCGGCTCGCTCGCACACTCCCGCGTCTTTTGAACGTGGTCCTTTGGGGTGCTTCGGCCTGCGCCGTTTGGCGCGCTGCCTGGCCGCTCGCGGCCATCCACCAACCACCCCATGCCAGGGGCGGCGCGACGCGTTGCGCCGCCGTCCCGAGAAGGACCTCATGTTCCGACCTGCCATCACCCTCCTGCCCTTCGCCGTCGCTGCGGCGGCCGTCCCGGCTGCCGCGACGGCGCACCCAGCCACGACGAACGCGGCGCCCAAGACGGCCAAATCCGCCAAGACCCAGACGGTAAAGCTGCGGTTCGCGGCAGTCGCCGGCAACGCCCCCGTGTCATGTGAGGCTCCGATCGCCGGCCTCGGCACCACGAGCCAGACGGCCGACCTCAAGGACCTGCGGTTCTTCGTGTCCGACGTGAAGCTGCTTCGCAAGGACGGGACCGGCGTGAGCGTCAAGCTCAAGGCCAACAAGGACTACCGCGTCACCGGCGCCAAAGGCTCCGTCACCCTCATCGACCTCGAGAACGGCAAGGGCGCCTGCGCAGAGGAGGGCACCCCAGGCACCAACGCGTCGGTGATCGGCACGGTCCCGCGCGGCACCTACGTGGGCGTACGGTGGTCGCTCGGCGTCCCGTTTGCGCTCAACCACACCAATACCGCGGGCGCGGCCGGCCCACTGGGGCTCTCGGCCATGGCGTGGTCGTGGCAGTTCGGCCGCAAATTCGTGAAGGTCGAGTTCGCCGATCCGGCGGCTGCGGGGACCCAGCCCACGAGCGGCATGAAGATGCAGATGGCGATGCCGGGCACCACGCCGGCGCCCACGCCTGCCGCTGGAGCCTGGGCCGCGCCGACGTACTTCGTGCACGTCGGCAGCACCGGCTGCACCGGCAACCCGGCCACCGGCAACGCGGTGTCGTGCCTGGCGGCCAATCGATCGACCGTGAAGCTCGCGAAGTTCAACCCGACCACGCAGCAGATTGCGGTCGACGTCGCGCAGCTCGTCGCCGGCAACGACCTGGCCAAGAGCCCGGACATGATGCCCGGTTGCATGTCGGGTCCCGCCGACCCTGAGTGCGGCAGCGAGTTCAAGGCGCTCGGCATCAGCTGGTCGGCTGACGGGAAGGCGACCGGCAAAGCGACCGGCTCGCAGTCGGTCTTCCGCGCGATCGACTGATGCGCCGCGTGTGGACTCCCCGCCGTGCCCTGCGCCGAGCGGGGAGTTCGCCGCGCCTGCGTTTCGACGCGGCACTCGTGGCGCTGACGCTGCTCGGCGGCAGCGGCCTCTATGCCATGTCGTCGACGGCTGGTGACCGCGATCAGCAGTGGCTCTGGTCGCTGCCGTCGGACTTCCCGACGCCGCGCGAGCCGAAGACGAACCCGATGACGACGGCCAAGGTCGACGTCGGTCGGCGGCTGTTCTACGACGTGCGCCTCTCCGGCAACGGCAAGCAGTCCTGCTCGTCGTGCCACCTCCAGGCGCTGGCGTTCACCGACGGCCTGAAGACCGCCATCGGCTCAACCGGTGAGGCGCACCCGCGCAACAGCCAGTCCCTCGTGAACGTCGGCTACCAGTCGACGCTGACGTGGGCCAACCCGTCGCTGGTGACGCTCGAGGCGCAGATGCAGGTCCCGCTCTTTGGCACGGGTCCCGTCGAGCTCGGCGTGACCGACGCCAACAAGGAGGCGATCCTCGATCGCATCGCGAAGGACCCGTGGTACGCCAAGCGGTTTAAAGCGGCGTTCCCTGGAAGACGCAAGCCGATCACCTGGGACGCGATCGTGAAGGCGATCGCGTCGTTCCAGCGCAGCATCGTCTCGGCCCGCTCCAGATACGACCGCTACCTCGCCGGCAAGGCCAAACTCGCGGTCGCCGAGCGCCGCGGAATGAAGCTGTTCATGGGGGAGAAGGCCGAGTGCCACCACTGCCATGGCAGCTTCATCTTCAACGACCAGGTGAGCTACGTCAGCGCGCCGCTGGAGACGCCGAAGTTCCACAACACCGGGCTCTACAACCTCGGCGGGACGGGCGCGTTCCCGCAGCCCAACCGCGGCGTGTTCGAACTGACGGGCCGCGCGCAAGACATGGGGCGCTTCAAAGCGCCTTCGCTGCGCAACGTCGAGCTGACGGCGCCCTACATGCACGACGGCTCCATCGCGACGCTCGAGGAGGCCGTCGACCACTACGAACGTGGAGGACGCCTCATTCCGGACGGCCCGCTCGCCGGCGACGGCGCGAAGAACCCCTTCAAGGATCCGCTCATCACCGGGCTCACGCTCACCTCGCGAGACAAGGCCGACCTCGTCGCATTCTTGAAGTCCCTGACGGATCGAGCCGTCACCAAGGATCCGCGGTTTGCGGATCCGTTTGCCACGTCGACCCCGAAGTCCAGGTAACCCATATGACTCGTCACGCTCCTCAGACCTGGACCCGAGCGCTCTGGTGCTCGATCCTCGCCGCGTGCGCGGCCACGGCGCTCCCGGCGCCCGCGGCCGCCCACGGCGGCTCCACACTCGCGGAGGGCCAGAAGGACGGCGTGACCGTGTTGGTCCAAGGCTCTGCAGCGACGACGGCCGGTGGCCAGCCGGCGACCGACCTGGCAACGACGCTCGCGGGTCCGGGCAGCGGGGAAGGTTCGACGGTCGTCTACTACGTCCGCCCAGACGGCGGAAAATCCATCCGCGTGGCGACGCAGCGCGACGAGAGCGGCGTCCACCACGCCGACGTGGCCACCGCTGGCCGGGGCGACTGGCGGGCGTGGGACGTCTCGGCGATCGTCACCCTGAGCGGCGGCAAGCGTCTGCGCGTCACGAACGCCGAGAGCAATCCGCCCGGCCCGGATCCGGCGCAGGCCTCGCGCCCCGAGCCGGCCCCGCAGGACGGGGCTGCGTCATCGACGCCGGAGGCCACGACGCCGGCGGCTGCGTCGACTCCGGGCGCGACGACCCCAGCGGAGCAGAGTGAGGCGGCCGTCGACGACATCTCCGGGGAGGATGAGAGCGCGCCAGGCTGGATGCTTCCGAGCCTGGCTGGTCTCGTCATCGTCGGTCTTGGGGCGCTGCTCGTGGTGCGCCGACGCCGCGGCGACGATGAGCCCGAGGGCGACGAGTTCTAAGGCCAGGCGGGTCGAGCGGAGGGCCCACGGAGTCGCTACGGCGCGAAGGATCCGCTACAACACCCGGATGCGCCGGTTCCTTCCCCGCCTGACCTACGCCAACGTCATGGCGACCGCCGCGATGTTCGTCGCACTCGGCGGCACGTCGTACGCGGTGACGAAGCTCCCGAAGAAGTCGGTGGGGACGGAGCAGCTCCGCGACCAGGCCGTGACCAAAGCCAAACTCGCCGACGGTGCGCTCGTCCCCGGCCCGGCTGGAGCCCGCGGGCCACGCGGCGCCGACGGCCCGACGGGGCCGACCGGTGCGACCGGTCCGCAAGGCCCAGCTGGCGGACTCGGGCAGGCCGAAGCCTGGAAGCCCTTGGAACTCGAGCAGCCGTGGCGCAACTTCGGCAGCGGGATGGAACCGGCTGGGTACCGCAAGGACGCCTCAGGCACGGTCGAGATTCGCGGCTACATCACCGCCGACGGTGGGCAGAAGGCGGGCCGCATCGCCACGCTCCCGCCGGGCTACCGCCCGCGCAACACGGAGGCGTTCCCCGTGGTCACCGGCCCCAACAATGACGCGGGTGCCAGCGTTGGCGGCCGAGTAGACCTCTGGGAAGCCAGCGGCTGGCTCTACCGGTATTCCGGCTACGGCGGGACCGACGGGAACTTCCTGAGCCTCAGCGGCATTCGCTACACGCCGACCCACTAGCGCGGCGGGGCGTTACTGCCCAAGCAACCCAGCCCGCTCTCGAACTCCTGCTCGAATGTGACGGCGCCGCCGCCAGCGGGCGACGCCGGGGTATCTCGGCGCATCTGATCGGCGTACTCCCAGATCACCTGTGGGTAGGCGCCATCCGCGGTCATGGTCTTGAGGATCGACCAGGTGCGCGCGCTCGCCATCGCCTCGATGGCCTCCTCGCGCTGGTCGGTGTCGCCAGCGCGAATCGCCCGCACCCACTGGCGCAGCCAGCCGCACGCCACCGACCCCGTCACGGCGGCGCCGAGTTGGTAGCGGTCGCGCGTGGCCGACTCGTCGACGAGCCGGGATCGGTCGAAGCCCTTCGGCGTCGGCACGTCGGCGAGCATCCGGTCGATCGCCTCCGCGCTCTCGCCCGGTTTGATCACGCTCGACGGCATGCCAGACAGCCACGCGTCGACGGAAGCCGCTCGCAGGGACGTGATGAAACGTCGGAACGAGGCCTCGTCGAAGTGCGAGGTGAGCGGCGGGCCGCCCATCCCCTCACCGGCGGGCATCGGTTTGTTCTTCCATTCCGGGGGAATGTCTGGCTGGACGCGTGCTTCGATGAAGTGTTTGCCGGTCTTCCACATGGCGAAGTAGTCGTCGGAGTCCGCGTACCGAAAGAACACGGCCTTCTCGCCGGTGACGGAGCCGTCCTCAAACCGGTCGGTCTCGCTCCCGCGGTCTCGGTCCTTGAAGTAGCGGCCGTACTCCTTCCGCGGGTACCAGGTGAGTTCGACGGCCCGGTTCCCGTTGGCGAACTGGACGGAGCCGAACTCGCCGTCGAAGGCCTCGTCGGCGTAGCTGATTGTCCAGCCGGGTTCGCTGGGGAGGACGCGCGGCACCTCCTTTGCGGCCCGCACGGCCTCGGCGGCCCACGCCTGCCCGGGTGACGGCGACACGCGATCGAGCCGGTCGACGCTCGCCACGGCAAACACGCCCAGGACGGCAAAGCTGAATGCCATCGCGACGAGGAGCGGCCCACGGCGCCGCCAGCGCCGCTGGCGAGCCGCGGTGCGGCCGTTCGGCGTCGTTGCCGGCTCTTCGTCGACCATGGCCCGGCGAAGGAGGTCCGGGGCATCGCCCAGGTCGAGGTGATCGACGGCGTTCTGTGGAGCAGGGTTCGCGTCTCGCAGGAGCTGGTCGAGGTCGGTGGTCATCGGACGACCTCCTGGATCGCGTCGTGGTGCGGGGGCGCTGAAGGGGTCTGGTCGGAGAGCACGCGCTCGAGCCGCCCGCGGGCGCGGCTCAGGCGGCTGCGCGCGGTGGCGCCGCGCAACCCCATGACGGAAGCGATCTCCGCGGGCTGGAGCCCCTCCCAGGCGGAGAGCAGCAGGATCTCTCGGTCGTCGCTGGAGAGCTGGGCGAGCGCCGGCCCGATGGCGCCGTGCGGCTGGCTGTGCGTGAGCGGCGTGCTCGCCAGCTGGGCCGCGAGCTGCTCACCCAGGCGCGCCGCCAGATCCCCCCGACGCTGTGCGCTGCGGCGGTGGTTGGCCAGGACGCGGCGAGCCACGCCAAACAGCCACGGCAGCGCGTCATTGCCGAGCGGGACGTCGTCGAGGCGGCGCCATGCCACCAGGAACGTGTCGGCGACGACGTCGGCGGCGTCGTGCGGGCCACCCGAGCGGCGCAGCGCGTAGCCGAGCACGGCGCGGTGGTGGCGGTCGAACAGCTGCTCGAACCGCGCGCGATCAGGTGGCGTGGGACTCACGGAGCGGCGTCAGCGTCGCAGAGGTGGGGCATACCCGGAAGATGTCCGGCAGAGGCCCCTGCGTTGCGGTGCGCCCTACGGCAGGGGCCGCGGCCGGTCGCCGTCGGCTTCCATCAGGCGCAGCGCGCGGATCGCGAGGTGCAGGCCCAGGAGCATGTCGGGGTCGTCGAGCTGGGCTTCGAGGGTCTTCTCGATGCGCTCCAGGCGGCCGTAAAGCGACTGGCGCTCGAGGTGTAGGGCGCGCGCCGCTTCGGCCTTGCGGCCGCCGCGCTCCAGGTAGATCTCCAGGGTGCGCAGGAGTTCGGAGGCGCGGGCGTCGCGCTCATCCAGGAGCGGCCCGAGCTGCTCGCGCACGAACGTGACCATCTCCACCGACGTGCGCAGGCCGAAGAGCAGGTCAACGATCGAGCCGCGGCGCGCGTCATGCCATGGGCGCGGGGCGGAGGTGCGGGCCGCGGCTGCGGCGCGCACGACGCGATCGAGGCTCGCGCCCAGGGCGCTCCAGGAGTCAGCCGGCCGACCAAGCGCAAGGACGAGCTCGTCCTCTGGCAGTCCGCTCTTCTCCAGCATCGACCGCAGCTCGGTCGCGGCGCGCTCCAGCACGCCGGCGGGGCGCTCGCCGCCCTGGCCGAGGTCGAGCGCCAGCAGGACGCCGTCGCCGTAGGTTCCGGCGATCACGGCGCGGCCGGAGATCGTCGTGCGCGGCAGCGCGTCGACGACCATGTCCCACGCGTCCTGCTCGGTCTCGGCCCGCTCGGCCCACTTCTCCGTGCGCCAGACGGCGGCGGCCGGCAGCAGGGCGCCATGACGCCGTGGGAAGCCGAGTGAGGCCGCCCAGCGAGCGGCGTCGCGCTCCTCGAGGCGGCCGTGGGCGAGGCCGGCGATCAGCCCGCCGCGTGCACGCGCGCGCAGGCGCGGCCCGGACTGCTCACTCAACAGGTCGAGGGCGACGGCGATCGCGGCGCGGTCGACGGCGAGCCGGTCGGATTCCTTGATCGGCCCGTCGACGGCCAAGGCGATCAGTCGCCCCCAGGCGCGCCCGCGGACGGGCACCTCGGCGACGGCGGAATCGGCGTCGGTGCGGTCCTGCCGGTCGTCGGCGCGGTGGTGCTGCTCCCAAGCGGTGAGCACCTGCTCGCGGCCGGCCTCGTGGAGGGCCAGCTCGACCAGTCGCTGCGCATGGTCCTCCAGCACGACCGGGTTGCCGATCAGCCGGGAGAGATCGGCGAGCACGCTCGTGGCTCCCTCGCCGCCGAGAACGATCTCGATGAAGCGGTCCTGCAGCTCGTCGGCGCGGCGGAGCATCGAGAGTTGGCGATCGAGCAGGACGGAATGGATCGCCTCGGTGACTTCGACGAACCGAAGCTGGCGGTGCAGCGCAATCACGGGGAGCTGGCAGGCGTCGGCGACGTCGAGCAGCGTGCGGGGCAACGCCTTGTCGAACGTCCACCCGAGTTCAATCACCAGGCCACTGGCGCCCTCCTTCGCGAGCGCCTCCACAAACCGCTGCTGCCCCTTGGGTTCCTTGCCGGCACCGAAGCCGGTCGAGAGGACGAGTTCACCGCCGCGCAGCAGATCCGACGGATCCTGCACGTCCATCACGTGCACCCACCGGACCTGGCGCTCGAGCGCGACCTTCCCTGCGACGACCTCGGGGAGCCCGCGACGCAGTGCCGGCAGCTCAAGCACGTCGGCGACGGTCACCCGTCGGGCCTCGTCGAGCAGGAGTGTTTCGGGGGACTTCGGCGTCAGGGGGGCAGACACTCCGTCAGTCTCCCACCTTCAAAGCGTCGACGCGACTGCCAGGTGGCGGGGCGACCGGTCAAGGGTTTGGACCGCGGGACAACCAGCGCGCAGCGCCAGCAGGCGGCGAGCGAGCGCGGCGGCGCCACCGCCGCGGAAGGCCGTGGCTACGGCTTCCTGCGCGACCGTCGGATCGGAGAACTCTGCGTCATGGATGCGCTTTCTGGGGAGGTGCCACGGCAGGTGGCAGGCACAAGGACCTGGCAACCGTAAGCCGTGGCGGCGCGCGTCTATGAATCTGGTTCAGTCGCCTCGTCCGTGTGGTCGCCTGGATGGCGATCCGCCGCCGACGCCGCCCGAATCGGGCCGTCCCGAGGCACCGATCGAAGCCAGTACTCCGGTGGCGCGGTGCCGTCGGCATTGAGTGCGCTGATCGGCAGCAACGCCTGTGCGACCATCATGCGCTGGCGGGCGAACAGGCTGCTCATGACCTCCGCCGTGGCCGCCTCGCCGGGCGCCTGCAACACCAGCAGGGCTGATCCCCAGATCGACGTGTAGACCCAGGCCGCGGTCTCATACGGGTCGCACGAACGTACCTCGCCCTTGGCCGCCAGCAGTCCAATGCGTCGACCGAGTTCGGCGACGGCCATGGACACGCGCAGGCGGATCCGATCGTTGACGGCCGCCATGTGCTCGTCGGGGATGTTGTAGTCGACGCCGCCGAGCAATCTCGCCCGCTGAAAGTCGCCCTGGTAGGCCCGTTCCCAGCGTCGGCAGTAGTCGCTGAGATGGTCCCAGGTGAGTTCGTCGTCGCTCGCGTTCGTCGACAGCGTGAACTCGTGGAACTCGATGTGGATCTGCTCGCGGACGGCCGCGTAGAGCCCGTACTTGGAGCCAAACTGCAGGTAGACCAGCCCGACGCTGACCTCAGCGGCCCGCGCGATGTCGGCGATCTTGACGGAGTCGCGAGGGCTTCCGATGAAGGCCTCTTCGGCGGCTTCGAGGATCCGGCGCTCTGCCGCGGTGCGCTTGGGTGGTGGCGGCGGGGCGAACGGCCCGTTGGCTTCCCAGCTCAACGCGCCACGCGCTGCAGGACCGCCTCGACCTGCCCGATCACGCCGTCCCAGGTGTGCTCGGAGAGGATCCGCTGGCGGCCCGCGAGACCGAGCGCTGCGGCACCCTCGCGGTCGTCGAGGAGTTCGCCAAGGGCCGTGGCCAGGCCAGCAGGATCGTCGGAGAGGCGGGCGTCGACGCCGTCCTGCGCGGCGATGCCCTCCATGCCGACGCTCGTCGAGGCGACCGGCAGCCCGGCGCCCATGAGCACGAGCGTCTTCATTTTGATTCCCGCGCCCTTCCAGACGGGGACGACCGCCGCCGAGGCACTGGCCAGGACGCCATCGAGGTCTTCGACGAAGCCGAGGACGTCGACGCCTGGCAGCTCGTCGGCCAGCGCGAGGACCTCGGCGCCGGGATCGCGGCCGACGATCTCCAGGCGCAGGCCGCGCTCGCCGAGGGGCTTCCAGCCCTCACGCAGGAAGCGCAGCAGGCCGTGGACGTTGGCGTGGTAGCGGTGGTCGCCCAGCCAGACGACGCTGCCCTCGGCCTTGCGCGGGTCGGCGACCAGCTCAGGTGTGCCGATGGCCGACCCGACCCAGTCGCAGTCCATGCCGTGGTGCTCCTTGAAGCGCAGCGACTCATCGGCCGACGTGACGATCACGGCGTCTGCGGCGTGGCTGACGCGGTGCTCCCACTGCACGAGCAGTCGGTAGGCCAGCGCCTGCTGCGCCTTCTGGGCCGCCGTCGGCTCGGCGCCGCCCCAGTGGTTGGTGTTGTTCCACGAGGCCGCCATCACGTTCTGCATGTCGAGGACGACCGGGACCTTGCCTTGCAGATCGACGGCGTACTGGTGGGCGTTGTCGTCGAGGATCAGGCAGGCGTCGAAGTCGCCACCGATCGCCTTGGCCCGCGCGGCCATCTCGCGGGAGTAGGCAGTCCAGACCCACGGCGGCGTGCGGGTACCGATCGAGTAGGCCCAGCGGCCGGCGACCTTGGCCGCGCCGCCCGGCGCGGGCCGCGTCGGGGCGCCGAACACCTCAACGCGCGCGCCGCCGAGGCGCTCGCTGAGCGCGCTCACGAGCGACGGGTCGGTATCGGGCTCGCGCAGCCGCGCGAGCATCGTGATGTCGTGGCCGCGGCGGGCGAGGGCCTCGCTGATGCCCAGCAGTCGAACGACGCCGCCCGCGTTGACGGGCAGCGGGAAGTCGATCGTGAGCAGGAGCAGCTTCACCGGTCGCTGCCCCGCGAGCGCAGCGCCAGGATCGCCGCCGCGCCTGGCACGCGTGCCGCAGCGAGCAGCGCCTGTCGCTTACGCGTGAGGATCTCGGGCGCCTCCTCTTCGGCCTCGAGCAGGTCGGCTCGGGCGCCGCGGGCGTCGCCGCTGCGTAGGCGCGCGCCGGCGCGGCCGACGAGTCCGGCGGCGACGCGCTTGCGCCGCAGCGCGTCGACCTCGGGCCGCTCTGGGAAGGCGTAGAGGCGGTTGATCTCGATCTGCCCGGTGCGGGTGGCGAGCAGGCCGCTGATCTGCGCGTCGTGGCGGCGGTAATCCGCGAGCGGCTCGGCGATCCAGTACATCGGCGTGCCGTCGATCGCGGCGTCGTACCAGAGCACGATGTCGCCGATCGGATGATCAGGCCAGTGCTTCGTCTTGCGCTGCTCCCACGTCTCGCGGCGCAGGACCGTCGAGGTGGGGATGAAGAAGTTGTGGGTGAAGACGAGCGGCAGCCAGTCGTCGTAGCGGCCGCCCTTCACGTTCAGGCCCGGGCGCTGGCGGTGGCCGTCCGGGAAGATCTCCCACACGTCGCTGCAGACGAGCCCGAGCTCCGGGTCGGCCTCCAGGACGCCCGTCATCTTCTCGAGGTAGTCCGGGTGGTGGAGATCGTCGTCGTGGAGCACGGCGATGTACTTGCCGCGCGCGAGATCGATCGTCGTCTCGTGGTTGCCCGTGAACCCGAGCTGCTTCGGGTGTGGGACGTACCGGATGCGGTCGTCGGCGGCCTCGTCGACTGCGGCCCGCAAGCCACCGCCGGAGTCGTCGCCGACGACGACCTCCAGGTCGCCCATCGTCTGGCCGAGCACGCTCGCGAGCGCCGCCCGGAAAAAGTCGCTGTCGCGGTGCGCGGGCATGCACACCGACACGAGCGGCTGGTTGCTCACCGGACGGCGAACCCGCTGGCCTTGTGCGCGTCGACGAGCAGACGCGGCGCGAGGTGGAGTTCCTCGCAGCACTCGATGTAGGCGTGCGAGAGCGACACGTCATCGCTGCAGAGCGCGCCGCGGGGAGCCATGTGGGCACCGGCCATACGGATCTCGAGGCGCATGTGGAGGTAGCTGTGGTCGCTGTCGTGGAAGAACAGGCCGATCGGCGGGATCGTGTCGAGGATGCCGTTGAACTCCGGGAGCGTGCCGTCCCTCAGGATGTGCAGGTTCCACGGGCCCTTTTCGTCTTCCTCGATCAGCTTGCCGACGTCGTCACGGACGTCGAAGCTGTGGAGGGCGCCGGAGCCGTTCTTGATGAGGGCGCGCAGGAAGATGATCGACGACCAGCCGTTGGCGATGCCGGTCTCGACGATCACCTCGGGCTCCAGGGCGCGGGCGAGCGTGTAGAGGACGAGGCCCGTCTGGCGCTCCGTCCGCCAGAGCGACGGCATCGGGAGCGTGCGCGTCTTGGCCCGCTCGACGATCTCGTGCTCGATCTCCTCGTACTCGCGCTCGTAGAGGTCGAGGCGATCCACCGGTACCTCGGGCAGCAGCGCGCCGAGCGTCGCGCGCGGGTCGGCGTCGATGGCGGCGCGGGTGCCGATGCCCGGTCCAAAGGCGGTGTCGATCGACTTGCCGGCAAGGCGCCGAGCGACGCGGCCGACGAAGGCGCGTCCGACGAGGTCCGGGGCGAGCGGCGCGACGCGGATCGCGCGACGCAGGGGATCCAAGGACATGCGCGGCATCGTATCGGGGCAGGCGTGCGAGGGGCCGGTCGAAACGAAGGACGGAAAACAGCCCTCATTTCGACCGGCCCCAAAATCACGTCCCCCGGTCAGGCCACCAAGCGGCGATTCCAACCTCTCGTGGTTGCGGCCCGCAGTTTTGGCGGCCAAAGGAGCGCGCAGGCTGGAAAAATATTGCCGTTTAGATCTGTAAGAGGTAGAATACTGCCAGGCATGGCTTCTCGCGTTCACTCCCCCGTGGTTCGTCATGCGGCGGAGCTCCTCGGGGTGCAGGTCCGAGAGGCACGCCTTGCGCGCGGCTGGACGGTGTCGGAACTCGCCGAGCGAGCCGGCATCTCGGAGCGGACGGCGCGCAAGGTTGAGCAGGGCGACCTCAGTGTTGCGCTGGGCACGGTGCTCGATTGCGCAGTTCTCGTGGGTGTCGCACTGTTCTACGAGGACGAGCGCCGAGCCGCAGCTGAGGCCGCGCGCGGCCGGGCGGCCCTGATCGGCAAGCGAGTTCGGCGGACGCCGGACCCAGAGGTCGATCTTGACTTCTGAGTCGTTCGTCTGGATCTGGCTGCCAGGCTCGGAGCAGCCGGTGCCGGCCGGTACGGCGATTCAGGAGGGGCCGCTCGTCCGGTTTGCCTACGGCGAACGGTATCGAGCGCGGGCCGACGCGGTGTCGCTCTACGACGTCGAACTCCCGCTGAGTCACTCTGGGTTTGCCGATCCCCCTGCCGGGCTGGTCGTCGCGGGCTGCTTGAACGACGCGGGCCCAGATAGTTGGGGGCAGCGCGTCATTCTGAACCGCTTGGCCGGCTCGGGCTTCTCCGGTGGTGACCTGCCGACGCTCACGTACCTGACCGAAGCAGGCTCAGACCGCATTGGGGCGCTCGATTTTCAGGCGTCGCCGCGTGAGTACGTGCCCCGGGGCTCGGGCGGGGCGACGCTCGACGACATGCTTGAGGCCTCGGCGCGCATCGAAGCCGGCGATCCGGTTCCCGCGGGGCTGGAGCTTGCGATGCGCGCGGGAAGCTCCGTCGGTGGCGCTCGGCCCAAGGCTCTCCTGGTGGACGGCGGCCGTCAGCTGCTCGCGAAGTTCAGCTCGGTCACCGATCGTTGGCCGGTCGTGCGCGGCGAGTTCGTGGCGATGCGGATCGCGGCTCGCTGCGGGCTCGATGTTGCCCGTGTCGATCTCGTGGATGCAGGCGGACGCGACGTGCTGCTGGTGGAGCGCTTCGATCGAGTCCCGGGGACGGCCCAGCGTCGCCAGATCCTCTCGGCCCTGACGCTCCTCGGGTTGCCAGAGACGTCGCCGCAGTACGCGGCCTACGGCGACCTCGCGGAGCTCATCCGGGGGCGATTCTCAGCGCCTACGCAGACGCGGCGCGAACTGTTCGCGCGCATGGTGTTCAACGTGCTCTGCGGCAACACCGACGATCACGCCCGCAACCACGCGGCCTTCTGGGATGGGCGCGAGTTGGAACTCACCCCGGCCTACGACATCTGCCCGTACCTGCGGTCCGGTGGCGAAGCGACCCAGGCGATGGCACTGGGCAGAGGCGACGATCCCTACCGGCTGTCGAATCTCGGAGGGTGTGTCGACCGCGCGGAGGTCTTCGGTCTGTCACGTGACGAGGCGCTGGAGATCGCGCACCGTCAACGAGACACGATCGACGACGTGTGGGACGAGACCTGCGACGAAGCCGGACTGACTGATGCTCAGCGGGCGACGCTCCGGCGAGTGTTTCCGCACGAATACGCGCTCTACGACCTGGCCGGTTGACGGCCGAGAAGGCCGTACCTGTGGTGAGATGGAATCCCGGGAACCACAGTGGTCTGAGGGACGCCAGATCGCCTTTGCCAAGGCCCAACGACGCAGGGTCGGCCTGGACAGTTCGGACGAGGCGATCGTGCGATAGCGACCACTGGCTCGAGGTTGCCCGCGACACCGCTGGTTTCCCGTATCCGCTTCGGTTGAGCGCGAAGACCGTGACGCATTCACTGGACGCACTCGAGCGGGCCGAAGGGCGCGTTCGAACTCACCTGGCTGTGCACCCCGAACTGGGGGACGTCGGAGTGAGCTTGAGCATCAACACGAACTGCGTCTACGTCAACGTCGACCATGGCGACCCGCAACCAGCCTGGTTCAGCGAATTGGGCTCCGAGTTGGTCGGTCGACTGCCCGGCCGTGCCTATCGCAATTGAGTGCCGGTAACCGAGTCGCCAACCCGTGCCGAGTTCAGCGGATCCGCAGAGCGACGATCGTTGGCTTGCCGCCGGCCGGCGTCATGACCAGCCGGTACGAGCCGGCCGGGAGCTTCTTGCCGTTCAGGCGGCCGGTGAAGCGCAGGCCCTTGGTCCCCGCCGTGAGGTCGACGGTGAACGAGCCCTTGGCGACGTAGTGAGTGCAGGGTTTGGCGCCGCGCTTGGCCTTGGTCGGCGCGACGCACTTCTTGGCCTTCTTGCGGCCGGTCGTCTTGCGCTCCACGCGCACGGTTAGGCGCGTGGCGGCCGAGACGGTGAACCCGACGAACAGTCCGCCGGTCTCGGACGGATTGGTGGAGACCGGCCCGCCGGTGGCGAGCGGCTTGAAGGGCGCCGAGGAAGCGGTTGGCGTGGAGAGCACCGCGACCGACGCTGGGTCTTGACCCTGCGGGACGTTCGGGCCGCCGCTTCCGATGCCCTGGCCACTGCCAGTTCCGGGGCCGCCGGTCTGGCCGGTCTGGCCGCTCAGGCACGTTACGGGCTTGCTGTTCGGGGTGCAGGCCGGGCCGATGAACCCGGTGAACGTCGTCAGCGTTCCGTTGGGCGTGAGGCGGCCGATTGCGCTGGCACCGGGCAGCGTGCTCTCGGCGACCCAGATGTTGCCGTCCGGTCCCGCGGTGACGTCGCGGGCGAAGCCGCCATTGCCGACGTTGACGAAGTACTCGTCGATCAGGTTGCCGTTCGGCGCGTACTTGGCGACCCACTCGCCTTCGGCAACCCAGACGTTGCCGTCGGCGCCGGTCGTGAGCCCGTTGCCCCAGTCCTTGGAGGCCTGCGTCTGCGAGAGGAGCGTGCCGTCCTGGGTCATCCGGCCGATCGTCTTCGAGGGCGTCGAGCCGTTGTGGCCGAGAAACCACAGCGTGCCCTCCGGCCCGACGGTGATGCGTCCCGTCGAGGTGAAGCCGGACGGGAACTGCGTGACGGTGCCGTCCTCGGAGACGCGACCGATCTTCGAGTTGCCCTGCGTGAAGAACGTGAAGCGGCCAGCTGAGACGACGTCATACGGCGACGTCGACGCGCCCGTGGAGAGCGTGTCGAGCGGCAAGGCGGAGGAGGCGGACGCCGTCGCGAGCCCGAAGGCGGTGGCCGCGAACGCGAAGAACGAAAGGCGGCGGAGCATGGAAGCCACCATGACGACGCCAAACGGACGACGCCGTCGGTTTTCCGCCGATCGGAGGCGGCCCGTCGGCGCGCTCCGACACCTCGCGACCTCGTCCGTGGACGCGCCCCTGGCGACGAGTCGGGCTACGCGGCGCCGCGCAATTGATGTGGCGAGCTGGTTCCTTGGTCGATCGATGGCTCAAGGGGCGGCGTCGCAGGCGCTGCGGCCGAGGGGTCAACCGGAGTTCCGACGATGACCTTCAGTCCGTCGTGCCGGGCTGCTCGGGCGCGGCCCCCTTCCTTCGCGGCGTACAGGGCTCCATCTGCCCGAGCGATCAGCAGCTGAGGGTCGGCGCAACCGGTGTCGCATTCGGCGATGCCGGCACTGGTAGTGAGGCGGTGCTCGGGTGCCACCGGCTCGCGTAGCAGGGCGACGGAGATGCGTTCGGCAAACCAGAGGGCGCTGAGTCCGTCTGAGCCGTCGAGCACGACGGCGAACTCCTCTCCGCCATATCGCGCGACCACGTCGGTGTCGCTTGCCTCGGCCACCAGGATGCGTGCCATCCGGCGCAGTGCCTCATCGCCGCCCAGGTGGCCGAAGCGGTCGTTGAAGCTCTTGAAGTGGTCGAGGTCGAACATCACCACGCTGAGGTCGGTGCCGCGCCGAAGGCTGTTCTCGATCGCTGCGACGAGCGAAGTGCCGAGCGAACGGCGATTGCGCAGGCCAGTGAGCGGGTCGGTGAGGGCGGCATCGGCAAGTTGCTTGTGGAGCTGGCTCTGCTGCGCGACCAGCAGATGCACCAGGGTGGCCATGATCGCGACGGTGAAGGTGGTCGCCATCCAGATGACTGGGCGAACTTCCTGGGCGGTGTTGACGGCCAGTGCGATCGTTACCGCGACGACCATGAGGCCCACGATGCCGCCCACGAGTCTGCGCGAGCCGAAGTACGCCGCCAGGACGACAGGCCAGAGGAAGAGGCCTGGCGTGATGCCGACCGGTTGGGCCGTGGCCAACACGAGGCTGAGCCCAACGATGGTGGCCGCCAGCAGCGCTTTGAGCGCAGGCGCTCGAAGCGGCACCGTCGCGACCACTGCAGACGCGACCACGAAGACCAGCCCGACGACTGCTGGCCAGCTCCGGCCGTCAGGCGACACCCCGAGGTAGGCGGTGGCGCCCGAGGCGATTCCTTCCATGAGAAGCATCAGCGCCACGATCCGGCGCATCATCGTCTCGCCACCAGCCCCTTCGAGGTTGGTGATGGCGCGGTCGAGGCGCCCATGAAGTCGCGCAAGGCGCCCGCGATGGGTCTCCGCGGGCCCTGGGGCCGGAACCCGGTCGACGAGCCGTCGCGGCCCGGTGGCGGTCGCCGCCGGGGTGGCGTCCGCGAGCGGCGTTGGCTCGCCGACGACGATCCCGCCGTCGGTCCAGCGCGCAGCTCTGGCGCGGCCGCCTTCTTTCGCGGCGTAGAGCGCCTGGTCGGCGAGGTCGGTGAGGTCGGAGGGGGTGCGGACTTCTTTTGTGATCGTGGCAATGCCCGCGCTCGCCGACAATGGCAGCGGCGTGGAGGTCGCTTGCAGCGCCCGAGCGACCCGGTTGGTGTAGCTCAGGGCACCGTCTGCGTTGGCGCCCGGTAGCGCGACGGCGAACTCCTCTCCACCGAACCGGCAGACCAGGTCGTCCTCCCGCGACTGCCGCGAAAGGACCGACGCCATCGCCACGAGCGCGTCGTCGCCAGCTTGGTGGCCGAGGGAGTCGTTGAAACGCTTGAAGTGGTCGATGTCGAACATCACCACGCTGAGCGCTTCGCCAGCGGACTCAGCTTTCTGGACAGCCTCGGCGAGTTGTGGGTTGTAGGCGCGGCGGTTGAGCAGGCCGGTCAGGGCATCGGTCTGAGCCGCTCGGGCGAGTCGCCCGCGAAGGCGTCGCTCGCGGCGATGCATGAGCGCGATCAATCCGCTCATCAGGACGATCATCGTCACGGTGTCGACCGCCAGCAGTCCAGGGTTGGGATTGACCGGGTTGATCGCCAGAGCGATCGGGAGTGTCACCGCCGTCATGAGCAGCGTCAGCACGAGGGTGCGCTGCGACGCGAAGTAGGCCGACAGCACCGCTGGCCAGACGTAGTAGAACGGCGCGCCGCCGATGGGGTCGGCCGTCGCTATCACGCCACTGATCATCAGGTTCGAGAGCATCCAGGACGCCGGATAGAGCACCGCCGGCGCACGGCGCCAGGCGAGGAACACGACGGCCTGCGCGCCGAGTACGGCACCGAACGCCAGCATGAGGTTGCGATCACCATTGGTCGCCTGCACCGGGGCTAGTCCTAGGGCCATGCCCGCACCGGCGATGATCAGCATCGCGATCAGAAGCCGCCGCATCAGCAGGAAACGCGCGTCATCGGCCGCTCGCGGAGCGGGGCTGCTCTCCCGAATCTTGGGGTGGTGCCCGCCGGACGTCGGCGATTTGGAGATCGAGTCCGACATCTGTAGTACTGATCGGACCAGGCGGCGGCTGGCTTGACTCGGGCAGGGCTGTCCACTTCGTCGCGGCGGCCGGCGGGCTCTACGGCATCGCACGCCACCAGCTCGCGCATTCCGGCCGTCGCGGCAAGATCGAACAGCGGCTCGAACGTCCGACATCCGCCCCGCTGGCTGGTCGATTCGCTCGAGCAGGCCGCCGCGGCCTCAGGCGGCCGCGCGAGCCGTGCGCAGCAACCCGGCGTTGTGGTCGTCGACGAGCGTGCGCACGGTCTCCTGGGCGTCGCGCTTGTTCGTCCCGATGAAGCCGCTCGGGCCACGCTTGATCCAGCCCGTCACGTAAGTCCCGGGGACGGCGGCGTCGGTGCCAGGGTCGAGGACGCGCCCGGCGTGATTCGGCACGGTGCCGGTGGCTTCGTCGAACGGCAGCGACGGTGCGGCGACGCCGCGGTAGCCGATCGCCGTGAGGACGAGTCCGGCGCCCAGCGTGCTGGCCGGGCCGTCGCCGAAGGTGGGCGTGAGCTCGATGCCGTCGACCTCGCCGAACCCGACGATCCGCTGCGGGGTGAGGCCGTAGCGCAGGTGGATCGTGCGGCCGAGCCGCGGACGGGCGCTCAGGCCACGCAGCAACTCGAGCTTGGCGTCGTCGTCGGCCGTCCCTCTTGGCAGGTCCGCCGGATCGACGGCGAGCGTGATCCCCTCGGTCGCGCTGAGGCCGATCAGCTCCGGCAGCGTGAACGACGAGTGCTCCGGCCCGCGGCGGCCGATCACGACAACCTCCTCGACCTTGCTGCGGCGCAGCGCCTCGAGCGCGGGCGGCGCGATCTCGGTGTCGACGAGCGTCTCCGGATCGACGGCGAGAATCCGGGCGACGTCGAGGGCGACGTTGCCGTTGCCGATCACGACCGCCCGGCGGTGCGAGAGATCGAACGACCGATCGGCGAAGTCCGGATGACCGTTGTACCAACCGACGAATTCGGTGGCCGACGCCACACCCGGCAGCTCGGCGCCAGGGATCCCCAAGCGCTTGTCTGAGATGGCGCCGATCGCGTAGATCGCCGCGTGGTGGCGCTCCAGGAGCTGGGGATGCGTGAGATCGCGGCCGATCTCGACGCCGAGGCGCATCGTCAGCCGCCGGTGCTGGCGGATCCGGTCGAGCTGGCGCGTCACGCGGCGGGGGCGGCGGTGATCGGGGGCGACGCCGCTTCGGACCAGGCCATACGGCCGGTCGAGCCGCTCGTACACGGTCACCTGCGCGCCTGGGATCGTCAGCAGCTCCTCCGCGGCATACATCGCCGCCGGGCCCGATCCGACGATTGCGACGTTCAGCGCGGTCCCCGGGCCGAAGTCGCGGACGCGCAGCCGCGGCGGTACCGGCGCGAGCGTCGGCCGCTTGCGTGGCGTGGCGTGGTAGGCCGCATTGATCTCCAGGAACGCGAGTTCACTGGGCTCCAGGCTTCGCTCCGGCTTGATCGCGTCGACCGGGCAGGCCTCCACGCAGGCGCCGCAATCGACGCACGTCGAGGGGTCGATGAACAGCATCTCGGCCAGCTCGAAGGCCGGGTCGTCCGGCGTCGGCTGGATGCAGTTGACCGGGCAGGCGTAGACGCACGAGCCGTCGCCGACGCACGACTGGGTGACCGCGTGAGGCATGCGTGAACTAGGCGGCGCGCTTGGCCTGCGCGAGCGAACTCGCCGGCTGCGCGTCCTCGACGTAGAGCTCGGCCTTGCGCTCGGGCGCACCACGGTACGGGCTCGCCTCGCCGTAAATCCCAAAGCGCTTCCACAGGCGGCGGCTGACGCGGTTCATCAGGCCGGTCTCCTCGGCCAGCGCGCGCATGTCGCCGAAGTACGACGCGAGGATCTCGCGCGACTTCGGCGAGTCCCAGAACGCCTCCTTGAAGACGTCCTTGGGGATGCCGAACCGCTTGGCGATCGAGCGCGGCGGGGTCATGATCTCGCCCGCGAGCCAGCGCATCGTGAACGGGAAGCTCAGCGACAGGGCAAACCGCTGGACGCGATTCATGTGGGGCAGGCGCATCCGCAGGAAGGCCACGGCGAAGGAGATGTGGCGGGCCTCCTCGGCGATGTGGATCTCCATCACGCGGTGCACCGCGGGCGGCAGCTCGAGCGAGCGGATCGCGATCTTTTGGTAGTGATCGATCGGTTCCTCGCCGCCCAGGATCCCGATCATCAGGTCGACCGGGGCGTAGCCGCCGAAGAGCCCCAGGAACGGCAGCATCAGCCGGAAGTGCAGGCGGGTCCCGGGCACATCGACGCCGGAGCGGTTGATGAGCTCCTGGAACATCTGGATGTGGTTGCACTCCTCCGTCATCTCGTGGACGCAGTAGCGGAACTCGGGGGAGCCGTTGGGCAGCTCCATGGCGTAGTGCATGAGGCCGCGGATCAGCGCGCTCTCAAAGGCGGCGCCGACCTTCATGATGTTCAGGATCCGCCACTGGCCAAGCTCGATCTGCTTGGCCTCCGGCAGCGACTGGTACCAAGCCGTCGCGCCAAGGGGATCGAAGTCGGCGGGCAGGATCCAGCGCCGGTCATTGGGGTCGATCGCCATCTCTGGGGCGTCCCAGTCGATGTCTTCGTACGGATCGAAGTGCACGTGCACCGAGCCCTCAGAGAGGGTCTGGAGCATCGAGCGGTAGTCCTCGTCGAAGCGGCTGGTGGGGGAGGTCGCGGCGGTCACGGGCTGGTCCGTTCGGAGCAGGTTTCCGGGCGTGGTGGTCGTCCGCACCAGCCCAGCAAGTTTCAGGAGCGTAACTTACACTGGTGTTAGGCGATGCACCAGGGTGTGATTGCGCCTGCCTTCCTTGCATCGGCCATTGCGCCGTTCTCCTGAACCGCTGGGCCTTGCGGGTGGCGTTGTCGCTCGGAGGTCCCGTCAGTGGTGGTGGCCGTGGCCACCGTCTGGGAGCGCGTCGGCCGGAATCCGTGCCACGAGCAGGGCCGCGAGCGCGGTCGTGAGTGGAACGGCGACGACCAGTCCGGCGCAGCCGACGATCGTGGCCAGGATCGGCTCGGCGATGTCTGAGTTGTTGACGGTGTCGGCGGCTGACGTGCCGCCGGCATTGAGGACGAGCAGCAGCGGCAGGGTGGCGCCAGCGTAGGCCAGCACCAAGGTGTGGATCGTCGCCGACAGGTGGTCGCGGCCGATGACCACCGCGCGGCGGTAGAGCTGCGCGGCGCCGAGGTCCGGGATCGCGTGGCGCAGGGCCATGACCGCTGAGGCCTGCGTCACGGCGGTGTCGGCCAGTACCCCCAGGCCGCCGATGACCATGCCCGCGAGTAGGACGCCCTCGAGGGAGAGTCCCTCGTTCGTTTGCGCCAGCACGATCGACAGCTCGCTGCCGCTGCCGTCGAGCCCGGTCGTGCGGACGGCCAGCCACCCGAGGAGCGTGGTGAGCAGCAGCGTCGCGGAGATGCCGAGTGCTCCCGCCAGCGTCTGCGCGCCCACGCCGTTGGTCAGGACGAGCGTCACGAACATGACGGCGAGCGCGCCGACGAGCGCCACGAGGAGTGGCGGGCTGCCGGCGAGGATGGCGGGGACCAAGAAGCTGACGAGCAGGAGGAGCGACAGTCCGACGCCCGCAAGCGCCAGGAAGCCTCGAATGCGCAGGGCGATCACGGCGAAGAGGCCCAGCAGCAGCGCGCCGATCAGGACGGCTCGGGAATGGTCGACGCCGGCGAGGCTGTACGGAGTTTGCTTGACGCCAGCCGGGAGTCCCTCGACCGGCGGATTGACGCCCACGCGAACTCGGTCGCCGGTCTCCACCGAGAGGCCGCCGACCGCCGGACCGATCTCGATGGATGCTGGCGGGCGCGGGCCGGCCGGGTCAACCGTGAGCGTCCGGCATTGTTGAGCATTCGGTGTGCCGTCGCTCCCGGGGCAGGGTTCGTCGGTGATCTGGGTGACCGTGGCGGCGAGCGTCGGTGCTTGGGCTTGCTCGGGTTGGTCGCCGGCTCGTGGCCACAGCGCCACGAGCCCGGCGATCGTCAGCACCAGGATGGTTGCGACTGAGGCCACCAGGGTCCGGCCACCTGAGGTGGCCCAGAGGGCGCGGGTCTCGCCGAGGCCACTCGCGCGGACGACCCGGTTCACCGCTGCGGTGCCGTGCCGGCGGCTCCGCCGACGGCCATCGACGCGCCGGCCATACATTGCATACACATGTTGAGGGTCCTCGGGTCGGCTTCGGGGCGGGCGCGCCTGGACCCTACCGGCCTGCCCGGCAAGATGGGAATCGTTCGCGTTTGGCCCGCCGCGCGGCGGGCTCGGTCGACTTACTGACCAAGAGTCACTAAGATGCTCTGCGAGCCGTCCCGCTCGGTCATCTGCCCGGTTTCTCAATGAATCCCGGTGTATCGGTCAGAGTGGGAGGCGATCTTTTCGCGCGCATCCCGGAGGACCCCATGGACCCCAGCGAGACCGGCCTCGACGCCACCACCACGATCGACTCTGACGCCACCGAGGCGACGCAGGCCGCCACGGCTGCGACGAAGGTCGTGACCAAGGACGCCCCGGCCAAGAAGCCGAGCCTGATCGTCCGCAACCCGGCGACCGGCAAGGTCATTGCCGAGCTGCCCGCCATCACCGCTGAGGACGTCCCCGCGGTCGTCGCTCGCGCCCGCGAGGTGCAGCCCCGCTGGGACGCCATCGGCGTGCAGGCTCGCGCTGGCCTCTTCAAGGAGCTGCGCAAGTGGCTCTACGCGCACGAGGCCGAGTTCACCGACACGCTTTCCCGCGAGGGTGGCAAGCCGATCGAGGACGCGTTCTACCTCGAGTGGATCTACGCGATGTCGAGCCTGGAGTACTGGACGAAGGTCTCGCCCAAGCTCCTGAAGGACAAGCGCCGCTGGGCCAAGAACCGCTTGTTCGTCGGCAACTCGACCGTCGAGCGCCGCGTGCCGCACGGCGTCGTCGGCGTGATCGGCCCGTGGAACTACCCGTTCGTCAACTCGATCGGCGACGTCATCCCGGCGATGATGGCCGGCAACGCCGTCGTCCTCAAGCCCGCCAGCAAGACTCCGCTCACGGCGCTGCTCGTGCAGCGCGGCATGCGCGAGGTTGGCTTCCCGGACGACGTCCTCCAGGTCGCGATTGGCCCGGGCTCGATGGGTGGCGAGCTCGTCAACCACGTCGACATGATCATGTTCACCGGCTCCGAGGCCGTCGGGCGTGGCATCGCCAAGCAGGCCGCCGAGCGCCTGATCCCCTACTCGCTGGAGATGGGCGGTAAGGATCCGCTGATCGTGCTCTCCGACGCCGACGTGCAGAAGGCCGCCGACCACGCGCTCTACTACTCGTTCGTCAACGGCGGCCAGACGTGCATGTCGATCGAGCGCGTCTACGTCGACACGTCGATCTACGACGAGTTCGTCGAGCGCGTCCTCAAGGGCTTCGACAAGATCTCCTACGGCGACCCCGTTGGTGGCGTTGGCACGGTCGAGGTTGGCGCGATGACCATCGGCAGTGAGGCCGACAACATCCAGGCGCAGGTCGATCAGGCCGTCGCCCAGGGCGCGAAGGTGGTCCGCGGCGGCCGCAAGGTCGTGAAGGCCGATGGCGCCGTCTACTTCGAGCCGACCGTGATCACCGAGGTCAAGCACGGCATGGACATCGTCGACGAGGAGACGTTCGGCCCGACGATGCAGATCATGCGCGTCGAGAACACCGAAGAGGCGATCCGGCTCGCCAACGACAACCAGTACGGCCTCGCGGCCGCCGTCTACTCCAAGGACGTGCGCCGCGCCGAGGCCGTTGCCCGCCGCATCCAGGCTGGCACGGTGTCGATCAACGACTCGCTCGTCTTCTGGGCCGAGCTGGAACTCACGCTCGGTGGCTGGAAGTCCTCTGGCGCCGGTGACGGCCGCCACGGCGAGATCGGCCTGCTGAAGTACACGCAGCTCCAGGGCCTGTTCATCAGCCGCGCGCCGCTGAAGAAGATGCCGCAGATGTTCCCCTACGGCACCGGCTCGGCCGCGCTCAAGGGCATCACGAAGTTCTTCTTCAAGTACTCCCGCTAGGCGGCTAGCTCTTGGGTGTCGACGCCGGCGTGGTTTCCGCCGGCGTCGTGCCTGCGGGCGTGGTGCCCGGCAGCTTGGTCTTGCCCGTCGGGTCGAGCGCCGAGATCAGCCACGGCGTGGTCTTTGAGGTGCGCGTCAGCGTGATCGAGCGGCGCGCGTCGGCGTCTTCGACCGGCTTGATCTGCGCGACGGCCGTGGTGCCAGCGGCGTCGATCGTGACCGACGAGACGTTGAGGCTCGTGTAGTCGGACGCCTTAATCGACGCCTCGACCTTCTCGGCGCAGGCGTCGCCGCCCAGGGCGGCCTTCAGCTCGGCGGCGAGCAGCTCGCGGCAGATGCCGGCGGCGTTGTCGTCGCCCGCGCGATCGGCGAGCTTCTGGACGACGTCCTGCACCTGGCCCTTGTCTCCCGTGAACTCCTCCGTCTGCGAACCGCCCTGCGGCGCACAGGCAGCCAGGCCCCCCATGGCGGAGGTGGCGATCAGGAGCGTGAGCGCCCGGCGGGCGCGCGGCGCAGTGGACGGGCGGGCAGCGAGCAGCACGGCCGCCAGATTACCGGCGACTAGGTGGTCGGCGCGGCGCTCGCCGGCGACGCGGCGCCGATCGCACCGGTCGCAAGTGCCGCCCAGGCCGCCCGGAGGGTTGAGGGATCGTGCCCCTCGGTGGTCGTGAGCTGGTGTACCGACGTGCCAGACAGGAAGCCGAGCAGTGCGGAGGCAAGGACCGATGCCGTCTCGGGCGGGTGGCCCGCGAGGCGAAGCAGATGCGCGACGTGAAGGCGGATCGAGATCGCAACCGGGTGGGGTTCCATGGCCGGCGTGAGCGGGCGCTCCTCTGCGGCGGACAGGATCTCGCTGTGGCGGGCCAGGTGCTCCAGGCGTGCGTCGCCAAAGGCAATCAGGCGCTGCAGCGGCTCCGCGCCCGGGCCGAGCGGCGCGGGGCCGTGGATCACGGCCTCCTGCAGGCGGCGCTCTTCCTCGTCGAGCAAGGCGTGCAGCAGCGAACTGCGGTCGCCGAACCGGCGGAAGACCGTGCCTTTGCCGACCCCAGCCTCGGTCGCCACGGCGCCCATCGTCAGTCCGGCGGCGCCGTCACGCTCGATCACGCGAGCGGCGGCGCACAGGACGCGCTCGCGGTTCCGCGCTGCGTCGGCACGGAGCTGGGCCGGCGGGCCGTCGACCTGCGGCAGCTCGATCGGCTCAGCAGCGACGCTCGGGAGGGCCTGAGTAGTCACCCCTTCAGCGTATCGCGCCGGGCGCGCGCCGAGAGCGCCGCAGCGCCACGAACCGGACCGCGGTCCGGATAGGTTCTCTGCCTGCGGCGCTGGCGCCTGGCAGCATGGCGGCTATGGCTGAGGCCGTCCCACCACCCGCCGGAGACCCTGCCGCGCTCCGCCGCGAGTACCAAGGCACGCGCCCTGGTGGTCGCTCCGCGCGGGTTCGCACCTCGGTCCTGGAGGCGGCCGCGAGCGAACTCACCGAGCACGGCTACGACGCGTTCTCGGTGCCCCGCGTGGCCGAGCGCGCCGGCGTAGCGCTCACTACGGTCCATCGCCGGTGGGGTGGCAAGCCCGGACTCATTGCCGACGTCCTCGCAGAGCTGACGCAGGCGATGGTCCCTGACCCCCAGGGCTCGACGCTTCGCGAGGACCTTCGCCTCCTGGCGCACTCCGTTGCCGAGATGCTCCGCGAGCCCGCCACGATCCTCCTGCTACGCAGCGCGTTCGCGCTCCCAGGCGACGCGCTCGATGAGGTCCGTCAGGCATTCTGGGGCTCGCGCTTTGCCGTGGCGCAGGCGGTCGTCGATCGCGCCGCAGCGCGTGGTGAGGTTGCCCCGGGGATCGACGGCTGGGCCGTCGTCGAGCCCGTCCACGCGCTGATCTGGATGCGGCTGCTCATCACGGGGCTCCCCGTCGACGACGCGATGATCGATGCCGTCGTGGACCGCGCCGTCGCGTCGGTGCAGACCTAGCGCTCTCCCTGCAGGGCCGCCCGGTCGGCCGTGATCGCGGTCGCCAGCGCCGCCACGTCCCACATCAGGCGCGGACGCTCGCGGTGGCTGATGTAGGGCGAGGCGCCACGGCGCGTGCGGTCGATCACCACGACGTTGCAGACCGTTCGCTCGACGGACTCCCATGTTGACCACGGCTGATCTCGGAACGTCTCGCTCAGCACGATCTTCCGAGCGGCCCGCGCGGGCGAGAGGCCGTCCCGCAGGAGCGGAGTCGCCTGGGTCTGGAGCCAACCCCAGTAGCGGTCGAGTTCGGCGACGGCGTCCAGGCCGCCGACCGGTCCGTGGCCCGGCACCACGACCTCCGGCTCCAGTTCGACGATTCGCTCCAGCGCCGTCCGCCAGCTGTCGACCGTCCCCGACCAGGAGTTCGGCGTTACGCCGGTGAAGAGCAGGTCGCCGGCAAACACCGTGCGGGTGCTCGGCACGTGGACGATCGTGTCGCCGGCGGTGTGCGCCGGGCCCAGACGCCGAAGCTGCAGCTCCCGGCCGCCGACCTCCAGGTCGAGCTCGTCGGTGAAGGTGCGGTCCGGGGCGCGAAGCTTGATGCCCGAGAAGTCAAACGGCTGGAGCATCCCCCCGACGTACGTCCCGAACCGGCGCGGTGCGCCGACGCCGACCGTGCGCAGCAGCGTGCAGCCGAGCTGCGAGCGTCGAAGGCCTGCAGGGCGTTCTTTGGCGAGGTCGGCGGCGGCGGCCTCAGATGTCACAAACGCGGCCCCCGGCACGAGCTGGAAGCCGTTGACGTGGTCGCCGTCGCCGTGGGTCGCGATGGCCGCCGTGATGGGCGCATCGGTTCGCTCCGCGACGGCGTCTAGGATGCGCTGCGTCAGCCGCAGGTCCCACGCCGTGTCGATCAGGGCCGCGGCCCCGTCGCCGATCACGAGGCCGGCATTGGACTCGCTCCAGTCGCCGTTGGGCTGCAGCCAGGCACACGTGTCCGGTGCGACGTCGACCAGGCCGGTCTCGTACCGCGCCGGCTTGCCATGGAGCGAGCGAAGCCATCCGTCGGCGCTGGCCATGCTCATGCGTGGACGGCGTTGGTCAGTGAGCCGATCCCGTCGAGCTCCAGCCGCACGGTGTCACCGGGCTCCAAGAAGCGGTCGAGCTCCAGGCCGCAGCAGCCGGCGAGCGTGCCGAGCGAGATGACCTCGCCGGGCACGAGGACCTCGTCGGCCGCGATGTGGGCGATGACCTCGTCGAGTGAGAACAGCCCGCCGGCCGTCGAGCCCTCGCACCACAGCTCGCCGTTGACGAACGCCCGGCCGGTGACCGAGTCCCATCGCGGCAGGATCTCATCGGCGGTGACGACGACCGGCGCCATACCGGTGGCGAACGACTTCGCCTTCACGACGCCGCTGAACGGGCTGCGCCGCTCGTCCTGGAACTGCAAGTCGCGGGCGCTGAAGTCGTTGATCAACGTGAACGCGCCGATCACGTCGGCCGCGGTCGGCACGCCGTCGCACGCTGAGTCCCAAGTTCGCGTCACGATCGCTCCGAGCTCGAGTTCGAAGTCCAAGAAGCTCGACGCCGCCGGTCGGCGGACGGTGTCGCCGTCGCCGATGAACGTCGTGTGGCTGCCGAAGTAGAACGACGGCACCTCGTAGAACCGCGGCGCGGGCTTCAGGGCAGGGAAGGTGCGCCGGGTGATGCCCTCGTAGGCGCCGATCGCCAGGCTGGCGGGACGCGGCATGAACCGCCGGACCATCGTGCGCGCGGCTCGGGTGAAGTGCTCCTCGACGATCATCACGCCGCGAAACGACGCGGGAGTGAGCGGCAGTCCGGTGGGCTCGTTCGGCGTCGTGGCCCGTGGCGGGTCGGTCGGAGTGCGAGTCTCCAGCAGCGCGACGACGTCCGCTGGGGCGTCGTCGCCGGCGGGTTCCCAGGCGTCGCGCTCGGCCGACCAAGCCACGACGGTTCCGTTGGACCTTCCAAGTCTCATGGACGAGAGTCTAGCACCTAAGGCAATCCACATAGCCTTTATCCATGCTTGGGCGACGCACCGCGCGTGGCCGACACCGTTTCGCTGTGCGAAAGCTCCGTTCACCCCTGGTCAGTGGTGGCGGCGAGCGGGCAGCGCCTACGTTCGTTTGAGTCTTCCTCGATGGCCCCTGGGCCAAGGACCCCGTATGCGCGCTTTTTCTTGTGACCACTGCAGCCAGGTGCTGTTCTTTGAGAACAGCCGCTGCCTGCGCTGCGAGTCCGAGCTGGGCTTCGTGCCATCGACGCTCCAGATCCAGGCGCTCGTCGGCGATCACGCGGGCCTGCGGCGCTGCGCAAACCTCGATCTCGCGGGGTGCAACTGGATCGTCGAGGACGACGGCGAAGTGCTGTGCCGCTCCTGCCGGACGACCGCCGTGCGCCCCGCCGACGGCGACGAGGCTGGGCTCGCCGAGTTCGTGACGGCTGAGACCGCCAAGCGCCGGGTGCTCTACCAACTCTTCGACCTGGGCCTGCCCGTCGACGAGAACACGCTGAGCTTTGAGCTGAAGTCGAGCCACTCCGAACCCGTCACGACCGGGCACTCAGACGGCGTGATCACGCTCGACCTCGCCGAGGCCGACGATCCCAACCGTGAGGCGCGCCGCCAGCAGCTCGGCGAGCCCTACCGCACCATGCTCGGGCACTTCCGCCACGAACTCGGCCACTACTACCAGCCGATCGTGCTCCCCTCAGAAGAGATCTGGGCGCAGTCGCGCGAGATCTTCGGCGACGACCGGGGCAGCTACCAAGAGGCGATGGATCGCCACTATGCCAGCGGCCCGCCGGCCGACTGGAACGACCGGTTCGTCAGCGGTTACGCCACGATGCACCCGTGGGAGGACTGGGCGGAGACGTTCGCCCACTACCTCCACATCCGCGACACGCTGCAGACGGCCGCCGACTACGGGATGTCGGTCAGTGGGCCGCAGGTCGCCAGCGACGGCGACTTCGAAGCGGCGCCTGCACCGCAGGCCGGTGAGCGCGGGTTCGACGAGATTCTCGAGAGCTGGCTGCCGCTCAGCTACGCGCTCAACCAGGTCAATCGCAGCATGGGCCACGGCGATCTCTACCCGTTCGCGCTGGCCCCCGAGGTCGTGAGCAAGCTGTCGTTTATGCACGACCGCATCCACGACATCGAGACGGGGGCGGTGCTCCCGGCGCCCCCGACCGACATGGAGTAGCTCAGCGGCGGGCGAGCGTCGCGTCGACGGCGGCGCGCACGCTCCGTTGGACCTCATCGATCGTGCCCGACGCGTCGATCACCGTGAAGTCGCGGAACTCCGGAAGTGCGTGGTAGGCGCGCTCGAGTCTGGCGAGATACGCGGTGTCCTCACGATCCTTGCCGCGAAGCTCCACGCGGTGGGCGGCAATCTGCGGCGAGGTCTCCAGCAAGACGACAACGTCCGGGGTCGGGAAGACGCCGAAGAGCATGCGGACGACGCGCTCGCCGCGGTCACCGCGGGCGCGCATGATCGCGTACTGGCAGTAGCTGTAGCGGTCCATCACGGCGACGCGGCGCGTCAGGGTGGCGACGACCAGGGCACGAGCGATGGCCGCCCAGCGGATCACCGTCTCCATCGTCACGACGCTGCGCTCGCCGATCAGGTCGGGCCCATCGACGCGCCCGAGCCGCTCGGCAATCGCGTTCAGCGCGGGGCGCCCGCCGGGGTTGCGATAGAACGCTGCCGGCGTGCCGTCGTGCTGCAGGCGTGCAGCCAGAAGCTTCGTCTGGGTGCTCTTGCCGGACCCGTCGACGCCGAGAACGGCCACGATCGGAGGGCGTCGCACGCCCCGGACCCTACCGACGAACGCGGTCGATCGGGGCGGGTTTGCTGCGACCAAGCCCAGGCCTGGCTATGCGGCGTGGTGGGCTCCGACGGCCGTGAGGCCGTGGGTCGGCGTGGCGGGCGGCATCGGCGCTGGACGGACGCCGGCCGTTGCCCGAGCGCCAGCCGCATAGGGCTGAGCGACGGGCGAGGCCTGGGGGGCCGTGGCACGGGCGCCATAGGCGGCAGCGTGCACATCGTGAACCGGAGCCTCGATCGGCGCGGGCTGCATGGGCACGACACCTCGGGAAACGGCCTTGGCGCGCTGCGTAGCGAGCCAGTCCGGGAAGACTGCGGCCGGCTGCGGGCGGGCAAAGAGGTAGCCCTGGAGCTTGAGGCACCCCATCCGCACGAGCTGTTCGCGCTGGGCCTCGGTCTCCACGCCCTCGGCCACCGTCTCCGTGCCCAAGGCGCGGGAGAGGTAGAGGCTGGCGTGCACGATGGCGCGGTCGATGCCGTCGACGGCGACGTCGCTCACGAAGGCGCGGTCGATCTTGATGCAGGAGACAGGCAGGCGCTGGACCCAGGCCAGCGAGCTGTGGCCGGTGCCGAAGTCGTCGAGCATGGTCTCCACGCCCATCTCGCGGAGCTGCGTGATGCGCAAGATCGTGCGCTCAATGTCTTCGAGGACGATGCCCTCGGTGATCTCGACGCGCAGCCGGTGCGCCGGCAGACCGGAGCGGCGCAAGGCATGGGCGACGTCGTCGACGAAGCCTTCATCCATCAGCTGGATCGGGGAGACGTTGACGGACACGTCGATCGGGCGGCCGTCGACGTGTGGCCACTCGGTCGCGCGCTCGCATGCCTCGTTGAGGACCCAGCGGCCGATCGGCAGGATCAGGCCGGTCTCCTCGGCCACGGGGATGAAGTCCATCGGGGAGACCGGGCCACGCTTCTTGTCTACCCAGCGCAGCAGGGCCTCAGCCGCGACGACGGTGCCCTCTTTGGCGGTCACGATCGGCTGGAAGGCGAGCAGGAACTCGCCCTTCTCGACGGCGATGCGCAGGTCCTCGGTGAGTTCTTGGCGGTCGCGGTGGGCGCGCTCGATCGAGGCGTCGTAGTAGCCGATGCGGTTGCCGTCGGCGACGGCCGCAACGTCGGCGGCATGGACGGCGTGGGCGAGGACGACGTCGGCGGCCTCGCCGGGCAGGCCGACGGTGATGCCGATGCGCGGGTCGACGAAGACCTCGCGGCTGTCGACGGCGAGCGGCTGGTGGAGCTGTTCGACGAGCGTGTCGGCGATCTCCTGGCGGCGGGTAGCGCCAGCGCCGGTGAGCAGGACGGCGTAGCGGTCAAAACCGGGGCGGGCGACGACGGCACCGGGGCCGGCGATCGCGGCGATCTGCCTGGTCAGCGAGGCGACGAGCTGCTGCGTGTCCTTCTTGCTGAGCGCCGCAGCGACCTGGCGCAGGCCGGCGAAGCGGATGATGAGCGTGGTGACTTCGCCGCCACGAGCATTGACGAGCGCCTCGTCGAGCATCTCGATGAGATAGGGCTCGTTTGGCAGGCCCGAGGGCTGGTCATGCATCGCCAGGTGGCGAAGCTCGCGCTGCGTCCGCTCGCGCTCCGAGACGACGGCGCCGATGATGACGGCCAGCATCATGCCCGTCAGCAAGAAGGCCTGGAGGCCAGCGAACTGATCGGTCGAGTCCGTGAGGGAGAGGAGCACGGCGGCGGAGGCCGCCCACGAGAAGCTGCCGATGACGGCGCCCGTGACGCCGAAGCGCAGGGCGAGCCAGCAGAGCGGCAGGGCGGCAACGGCCCGCAGATCCGAGCCGCCGCCGAGGTAGACGGCCGGCGTGAGTGCGGCGAGGAGGAGCAGTGCGACGAGCGACTCTGGGCCGCGCAGCTGGCGGCTCGGGAGCAGTCCGACCAGTCCTTCGTGGCGGACGGTCGCGCCGGCGACGATGATCGCGGGAGCCACCGAGATGATCCCCAGCGCGTCGCCGAGCACAAACGTGCGAATCATGCTGCCGATCGAGGCGTCGGCCGGGAGGGTGCCGAGCAGCGAGAGTTCGGTGATCGTGAGCGTCGCGGCGATGATCGGGCCGGCAAGGACGCCGACGCCAATGAGCCACCAAGCGTCGCTGACGCGCGCCAGCGGGCGGCGACGATCGAGTGTGCGGTGCAGCACCAGGCCGGCGCCGCCGTAGGAGCCTGCGAGCACCAGCGCGGCGATCACGGAGGGCGCCGGGTCGGTGAGGTTGGGGTGCAGCGGGATGGAGACGAGGCTGGCGAACGCGACCGCCGCGATCCAGCGCGGGCCGCCCAGCGTGACGGCGGCGAGCGCGAGGCCTGCTGCGGGGTACCAGGCGGTGATGCCGTCGGCACCGGCGAGCGACATGCCCCAGGCGACGGCCAAGACGTAGAGCACCGTGAAGGCCAGTACGCGAGCCACGCCGTCCGACGTGATGGCGAGGCGTTGCCGTGCCGGGCGCGTCGCCGGCTTGGGCGTGCGCTTGACCACGACCCGTTTGGCTCCGGCCAAGCTCGCTTGGACCGGCACCGCGGAAGGCGGTGGGGCAGTGCTGTTGGGGTCGGGTGTCGTGAGGGTTGAGTCCATGGTGTGCCGGGAAGTCTTGGCGTGGATTCGAGCTCTCCTCCGTGGAGAGCTCCGTTGCGGGGTGACGCAGCCGTTGGCCAACTTCTCGGCAACTGGTTGCATCAGCTAAACCTTTCTGGCCGGGTGTGGACGCCCTCATGCCCTGTCCATCCCTGGTGGAGGGTGGGGCCCGTCGCGCTCGCGGCGCCTGCCGGAATCCGCTTTCCGAGCCGTCGCGTACTGCTCGACAGTGAATGACCTGGATCCGGTTGAAAGTGGGCAGTCGGTGCGCCGTAGGCTGGTGACATGGGAACGGCCACGCAGGTGAATCCACGGCCTGGCGGCCGCGGTGGACCGATGGAGGCGTTCACCGAGCCCGTCCGGGATTGGTTCGGCCGGGCGTTTGCCGGCCCGACGAAGGTCCAGCAGGCGGCGTGGCCGGCGATCGCCAGCGGCGATCACACGCTGATCAGTGCGCCGACGGGCGCCGGGAAGACGCTCGCAGCCTTTCTGTGGGCGCTCGATCGGCTTGCGGCGTCGCCCCAGGGCGATACCGACCGCAAAGTGCGCGTCGTCTACGTCTCGCCGCTGAAGGCCCTCTCCTATGACGTCGAACGCAACTTGCGTGCACCGCTGGCGGGGATCCAGCAGGCGACCGGTGCCGAGCTCGAGGTGGGGCTGCGCACGGGCGACACCTCCCAGCGTGATCGCGCGCGCATGCTGCGCCGCGCGCCGGACATCCTCATCACCACACCCGAGTCGCTCTACCTGTTGCTCACCTCGCGGGCGCAGGATCTCCTCACCCATGTGGAGGCCGTGATCGTCGACGAGATCCACGCCGTCGCCGGGACCAAGCGCGGGGCGCACATGGCGCTAACGCTCGAGCGGCTCGCCGCCCAGCAGCAGTGGGGCCAGATCGAGCCCGAGTCGCCCGTGTTGCCTGGCGGCGTGGCGCTGCCCGGGGGCACGGAACGCCTCAAGCGGCTCGTCGCCGACGGCCCGCAGCGCGTCGGCCTCTCGGCGACGCAGCGCCCACTCGACGAGGTCGGCCGGTTCCTCGTCGGGGACGGCCGCGCCTGCAACGTGATCGAGACCGGCGAGCGCAAGAAGCTCGACCTCAAGATCCACGTGCCGGTGGAGTCGATGGTCGAGCCGGAGCAGACGACCGAGCAGCTCGATCCACTGGCTCCGCATCCTGCGGCACACCAGCCCGCCGCAGGCGTTCCTGTACCCGGCGTCACAAGGCCCCAGGAACGAGACCCCCTGGCGCCGGGATCTGAGGCCACGAGGAAGTCGATCTGGCCGGCGATCTACCCGGAGATTCTGGATCTCGTGGAGCAGCACCGCTCGACGCTCGTGTTCGTCAACAACCGACGGCTCTCCGAGCGCGTCGCCCTGCGGATCAACGAACTCGCCCGCGACCGTCGCGACGCGGCGCAGGCCGCCGAGGTGCTCGAGGGCTCGCTGGCGACCAAGGCCGATCTGATTCCCGATCCTGGCGAGATGGTCGACGGCGACGACCCGCTGGCTGGCGGCGCCAGCTCGGCCGGCCCCGGTCTGCCGCGCGACGCGGCCGCGGGGGCGCCCGTGCCCATCTACCAAGGCGCCGCCCTACCCGAGATCGCTCGGGCCCACCATGGGTCGTTGGCGCGCGAGGAGCGCCAGGTCGTCGAGGAGCTGCTCAAGAGCGGAGAGCTGCCGTGCCTGGTGGCGACGAGCTCGCTGGAGCTGGGCATCGACATGGGCGCCGTCGACCTCGTGATCCAGATCGAGTCGCCGAAGTCGGTCTCACGCGGGCTGCAGCGCATCGGCCGTGCGGGGCACACCGTCGACCAAACCGCGAAGGGCAGGATCTTCCCGAAGTTCAGGGCCGATCTTCTGGAATGCGCGGTCGTCGCGTCGCGCATGCGGACGGGCCAGATCGAGACGACGACGATCCCCAAGAACGCGCTCGACGTGCTCGCCCAGCAGATCGTCGCGATCGTCGCGGCGGCCGACAAGTCCACGTCGTCGCGGCGCAAGACCGTCACCACGAGGGAGGAGGGCGAAGAGGAGCCGACCGCCGACGCCGTTCTCGTCGACGACGTCCTCGCGCTCGTACGCCGCGCCTACCCCTACCGGGAGCTACCGCAGTCCTCATTTGAGGCGGTGCTCGATCTCCTCGACGGGCGCTACCCGTCGGCGGAGTTCAGCGAGCTACGGCCGCGGCTGGTGTGGGACCGCGTCGCCGGGACGCTGCGCGCTCGCAAGGGCGCGCGGATGCTGGCGATCGTCAACGCCGGCACGATCCCGGATCGCGGTCTGTTCATGGTGGTGCTGCCGGACGGTCGCCGGGTCGGCGAGCTCGACGAGGAGATGGTCCACGAGGCCCGAGCCGGCCAGACGTTCCTGCTCGGCGCCTCGAGCTGGCGGATCGAGGAGATTCAGCGCGACCGCGTCGTGGTGACGCCGGCTCCGGGCGTCCCGGGGGCGATCCCGTTCTGGCGCGGCGACTCCGTCGGGCGACCGCGGGAGCTGGGGGAGGCCATCGGCAAGTTCGCACGCGAGGCCGTGGACGCCGAGCCGGAGGCGATCGCCAAGGAGTACGACCTCGATGAGCGCGCCGCTCGCAATCTCGTCGAGTACTTGCGGGAGCAGCGCGACGCGACGACCGTGATCCCGAGCGACCGCACGCTCGTGCTGGAGCGATTCCGCGACGAGATCGGCGACTGGCGACTCGTGCTGCTCTCGCCGCTCGGTGGGCGCGTCCACGCCGCATGGGCGCTGGCGATCGGCGCGCGGATCCGCGAGGAGCTCGGCCTGGAATCCGACGTGATCTGGAGCGACGAGGGGCTGATTCTCCACCTCCCAGACTCCGACGACGTGCCAACCGCCGACCTGATCCTCATCGAGCCCGAGCAGATCGAGGAGCTCGTCGTGCGTGAACTTGGGGCCAGCGCGCTCTTTGGCTCGCGGTTCCGCGAGAACGCGGCGCGGGCACTCCTGCTGCCGCGGGCCTACCCCGGGCGGCGCACGCCCCTCTGGCAACAACGGCTCAAGGCGCAGTCGCTGTTGGAGGTCGCCCGGCGCCACCCGCAGTTCCCGATCGTCCTGGAGACGTACCGCGAGTGCCTGCAGGACGTGCTCGACGTGCCCGGACTCACCGAGGTGCTCACGAAGCTGCGCACCCGCGAACTCGGGCTCGTCGAGGTGGAGACCGATCGCGCGAGCCCGATGGCCAGCTCGCTGCTCTTCGATTACGTCGCGACCTACATGTACGAGGGCGACCAGCCCAACGCCGAGCGCCGTGCGGCGGCGTTGTCGCTCGACCGGGACCTGCTTGCCGAACTCCTCGGCCAGGAGGAGCTGCGCGACCTGCTCGACGCCCGCGCCCTCGAGCAGGTCGAAGACGACCTGCAGCACCGCTCCGAGCGCGCTCGCGCGCGCGATGCCGACGAGCTGCAAGAGGTGCTGCGGCACGTCGGCGACCTGACGGTGGCTGAGGTGGGGGAGCGGGTGAAGGACGCCGACCCCGCCGAGTTGTTGGCCCAGCTGGAGGAGGACCGGCGCGCCGTCGTGCTGCGGATCGGCGGGCAGGACCGGTGGGTGTCGGTCGACGATGCGGGCCTGTATCGCGACGCGCTCGGGGTGGTGCCGCCGTCGTTCCTGCCGCAGCGGCTCCTCGACAAGGTCGATGGCGCGTTCGAGCAGCTCGTCGAGCGCTACGCCTCGACCCACGGCCCCTTCACCACCGAGGAGATTCACGCGCGGTATCTCGTCGACCCGGCCGCGGTGTTGGCTGGCCTCGAGGCGCGCGGCGCCCTGGTGCGCGGCGAGCTGCGGCCGGGCGGGACGGGCCGGGAGTGGTGCGATCCCGAGGTCTTGCGCCGGCTGCGGCGCGCGTCGCTGGCCGCGCTGCGCCAAGAGATCGAGCCATCGGATCAGCGGGCGCTCGCGGCGTTTCTGCCGTCGTGGCATGGCATCGATCGCCACGCGCCCGGCGGTGCCGGCCCGGATCGCCTGCGCGACGTTCTCGTGCCGCTCCAGGGCCTCGCGTTGCCCGCGGCGGCCTGGGAGTCGGCGGTGTTCCCGCGGCGGACGGGCGCGTATTCGCAGGCGTGGCTCGATCAGCTTTGCGCGAGCGGCGAGATCGTCTGGGTCGGCGCGGGCGCGCTGGGCCGCGACTCGGGGCGCGTCGCGCTCTACTTCCGCGACGACGCGCCGCTGCTCGGCCGACCCAACGTCCCCGGTCAGCCGCGCGGGATCGACCCGCCCGAGGGCAAGGTCCACGACGCGATCCGGGCCAGGCTGACCGCTGGGGCGTGCTTCTTCACCGACCTGCTCGTCGTGGTTGAGGTGGCCGCGACCGAGCTCCACGAGGCGCTGTGGGATCTCGTCTGGGCCGGCGAGGTCACCAACGACGCCTTCCAGCCGCTGCGCGCCGGCCGCACCGCCGATCAGAAGCGCATCCGCCAGTCGGCCGCGGCGACCGCCGGGCGCCGGCGGTTCTCGCAGCGGCGCGGCTCGGCGCCGGCGCAGTCGGTCGGGCGGTGGTCGCTGGTGGCGCCGCTCTTTGAGCCGCAGCCCTCTCGGCGCGATCGCGACCGGGCCGTTGCTGAGCTGTTGCTCGAGCGCCATGGCCTGATCACGCGCGAGCTCGTGCTCGCCGAGGGCGTCCCGGGTGGCTTCAGCGCGCTCTACCCCGCCTTCACGGATCTGGAGACGCTCGGCGTCGCGCGCCGTGGCTACTTCGTCGAGGGGCTCGGTGGCGCGCAGTTCGCGCTGCCGGGGGCGGTGGATCGTCTCCGCGCGTTTGAAGACCGATCGCTGGAGCGTCGCCCGCCGGTGGTGCTCGACGCCGTCGACCCGGCCCAGCCGTATGGCGCGTCGCTGCCTTGGTCGAAGCGTCCCGGCGCCGATGACGGGCACTCGCACCCGGTCGGCGCGGCCGTCGCGTCCGATGGGCAGCGCCACCCGCCGCGGGTGATCGGCGGCGCGGGCAGCCGAGGCCCTGGCGCCGCGGAAGCCGACGCCGCCAAGGGCCGCCCGCGCGGCCCGCAGCGCGTCGCCGGCGCCGACGTCGTCTTGGCCGGCGGCGAGCCGATCGTCTACCTCGAGCGCTCGCTCAAGGGCATCCTGGTGCTCGTCGGCTACGACGATGAGCGGGTCGGGCCGGCGCTGCGCACCCTCGTCGACCACGCCAAGGCGTCGCGCAAGCGCCTGCAGATCGAGCGCATCGACGGCGACCCGGCCCCCGGCCACCGCCTCACCTCGTTGCTGCAAGACGCGGGCCTCGTCATGGGCCCCAAGCGGTTCACCGTCGGGCCCTGATCCGCTGCCGGGGCGGCGCACCCGCGCCGCCCCGGCAGCGGGCGGTTTAGGACTTCGGTGTGAGGTTCAGATTGATCGTGTTGCCGCCACCTGCGGTCAGCGGCGAGACGAGACCGTTGAGCGCTCCGCAGCCATTGAGATCACTGATCTCGTAGGTCCCGGCGAGCGGACCACCCACCGCAGGATCGAACCCAGGCTGGGTCGACTTGAGGTTGAGGTCAGAGAGCTGCTTGGTCTGGCAGGTATTGCCGGTCACCACCGGGATCGCACCGAACAACCTGGCCTCCTTGACTTTGATCCGCACCTTCGAGTTCGTGCTCAACACGCCGCCGAGCAACGTCCCGGTCGTCTTCCCCGATGGCGAGAAGCCGAGCTTCGCCGTCAGCGGCAGGTAACCGTTCGCGACCAGGCGGCCGGACGTGTCGTTCAGGGTCAGGTCAGCCGTGAACACACCGGTTGCCACCGCCAACGACCCATCGATTGAGCCCCTCAACGGCAGCGAGCCCGTGACCAACGTCTTGAGCGTCGTGGAACCCGCCAACGCGTACTTCACCTTCGAGGGCGGCGTCGCCGACGTCATCAGTGACGCCGTATCGCCGACGGCCCGCAGCGGCGGAGTGTTGTCGTCGAACGCCTCGACCTTGATGGCGTAGGTCGTGCTCGGGGTCAGGCCCGTGAGCGTTGCGCTGGTACCCGTTACGGTCGCGACCTTCGTGCCGTTCTTGAACACGTCGTAGCCAGCGACGGCGCTGTTGTCGGTCGAGGCGGTCCAGTCGATGGTCAGCGAGTTGTCCGTCGACGACGTCAGCGTCGGAGTCCCCGGTTTACTCGGCGCATCGATGGGCACCACCCGCGTGCTGCCGACCGCGACCGGCCAGCGCGAGCAGGTGACGGCGATGGTCGCCGGATCGCCGTCGGCGTCGTCGGCCGTGCCGAGCCTCACCTCTTCGCCGGCGGCAGTCTTGCCGCGGAACACGAGCGTCAGGCGGCTCACAGCGAAGCTGTAGGTGCCGGCCAGTGTGAGCACCGCCTCCGGGGACGGGACATTCCCGGTCAGCTCCGCGCCGATCGTCGGTGGGAGGTTGACCACGCTCACCTCTTCGCTCGCAACGGAACCGTCCGGCGCGGTCGTCTCCCAGCGCCAGCTGCCGGTGGCGGACAGCTCAGTGACGCCCTTGAGTATCCCCAGCAACGGCGTGACCTGCGTGGTGGTTGCCGAGAACCGCGTCTCGCCCGGCCAGCGCTGCCCGGGCCCGAACGGGATGATCCACTTGTTGGTCGTCACCTTGGTCGGCAGCTCGATCGGCACGAAGGTCTTCACCCCGGGGATGCTGCAGGTGAAGGTGACCGGCGTCTCGATCTCTTTGAAGTACGGGCTGGCCGACGCTGGTGCGGTGCCGAGGGGAGTGGCAGCGGCGAGCGCGACGAGCGCCACGGACCCGCGGCGGCGGAGGTGCAGGTGGGACATGGGAACTCTCAGGGCGCCCGGACATGGCGCGCAGCGTGGAACAGGATGAGGCCGCGGGGGTCGGTCGACTTCGACCATAACGCGGGACGTGCTGGTCCGCCACGAAACGTAGCGCGATGCCGCCAGCGCCGGCGACTGGGGCACCGGCGGGGTACGCTCGCGCGCATGATCGTTCTGCGCAGCACCTACTCCGGCACGGCTGACGAGGTGGGCGCTCTGCGTCCCGCTCACCTGGAGTGGCTCGAGAGGCTGATCGGGGACGGACTCGTGATCGCCGCCGGCCGCCTGGCCGACGGCTCGGGCGCCGCGATCCTCGGCGCCGGCACCGACGCGGCGGCGCTACTGCACGACTTCGACGAAGACCCGTACGTGAAGGGTGGCGTCGCCAGCTACGCCGAGGCCCTGAGCTTCCCCGCCGCCCTCGGCGGCGACGAGATCAAGCGCCTCGACGCGCGGGAGACGCCGACGGGCTGAGCCCACGCCGTGCAGAGCAATGCGTTCCGCCGCGCTGCACGACCGGGCGGACCGGGCGCCGGGCCCCTCAGGCGACCTTGCGTCCGGGGTTGAACAGGCCCTTGGGATCCAGCGCCGTCTTGATCGCCTGGTGGGCGCGGACGGCGGCGGGATCCCACTGGGCGGCAAGGTGGCCGGACTTCAGCCGGCCGAGGCCGTGCTCGCCGGAGATCGTGCCGCCGAGCGCGATCGCCAGCGAGAAGAGCTCGTCGGAGGCGTCGGCGGCTCGCGCGCGGCGCTCGGGATCGGCGGGGTCGAGCAGGAAGGTGCAGTGCAGGTTGCCGTCGCCGGCGTGGCCCCAGGCGGCGTGCTCGAGGCCGTAGCGGCGAGCGATCGCGGAACTGCCCTCGAGGAGTTCGGCGACGCGGTCCGTCGGAACGGCGACGTCCTCGCTGAGTTTGCCTCCGCGCCGCGCCGCCACGGCACCGGAGATGCCGGCCCGCCAACTCGCGAGTGCGGTCGACGACGCAGCGCCCGGCACCGCGGTCCACGTGGCGCCGGCCTCTTGCCAGCTGTCGATGAGGGCGTCTCCGCGGGCGGCCGTGGCCTCCGCGAGGTCGCCCTCAAGGTGCGCGATCAAGATCACGGCGTGGGTCGGGTCGGCGAGGTGGCTCCACTCGGTGGCGGCGCCCTCCACGGGCAGCGTTGCCCCCGCGTCCTGCAGCGCGCCGCCGTCGAGCAGCTCGAGCGCGACCGGCACGGCGCCGCAGGTGAGCGAGCCCCCGATGCCCGCCTGGGCAGACCCCAGATCCGGAAAGAGCCCGATCACGATCTGCTCGGCCCCGGGCGGCGGGATCAGGCGCAGCCACGCCGCGGTGATCACGCCGAGCGTGCCCTCGCTGCCGATCAGCAGGGAGGTGAGGTCGTAGCCGGCAACGTCCTTGCGGGTCGGGCCTCCCAGGTGGACGAGCTCGCCTGGGGCAAGCACGGCCTCAACGCCGAGAACCCATGCGCGCGTGACCCCGTGGCCGAAGGCGTGGGGCCCGCCGGCGTTGGTGGCGAGATTGCCGCCGATGTGGCTCGCCTCGCCAGCACCAGGATCGGGTGGGTACCGCAGGCCAGCCTCACGGGCCCGGCGGTGCAGCGCCTCGGTCGTGACGCCGGCCTCGACCTCGCACCGCCACCACTCCGGCTCCATCGAGCGCACGCGGTTGAGACGCTCGAGGGAGAGCACCACGCCGCCCTCGGGGACCGCCCCGCCGCTGAGGCCGGTGCCACCGCCGCGAACGGTGATGGGAGTGTTGTGGTCATAGCACCAGCGCACCGCGGCCGCGACCTGCTCGGCGCTGCCGGGGCGCACCACGGCGTCGGCGCTGCCCCGCAGGCCAGACCAACGGGTCGCATCCTCCAGATCGCCAGCGACAGGAGGGCTCACGTGCTGAGTGCCGACCACGGCTCCCAGCTCGCGCTCCAGCGTGGCAAAGGCAGACATGGCGCCACCCTAGGGCCGCAGCCCCGCCAGGATGTGTGGGGTCGGTCGGATGGCCAGGGGACAGGCGGCTGGTAGACGGACCCGGATCGAGTCGCCCCGAAGCGAAGCGACTGGTAGATTCGCGCCATGTCCGGTCTGTTCCCCCGTTCACTTCGTCGGGCGGCGGTGGCCGTGGGTGTCGCACTGGCCACGCTGCCGGCGGCGGCAACCGCCGCCGTTGCCCCTTCGTCAAATCCCTGGCAGCACAGCGAATTTCGCCTCGTTGGCGGCACACGCTTCACGCTCACGCTGAGCCCGAAGACGCAGATCCCGGGCGTCGATCCAGCGATCTGGCCGAAGGGGTACCGCTACGTCTGCAGCGTGACGGGGCCAGTCATGCGCCACCGCGTCAACTGGATGCGCAGCACCAACGACTACGCCGACCTCGAGTTCGAAGGGCTCTACGCCAAGGCGGGCTCCCTGAGCTTCACCAAGCTCGGACCGGACAAGGTCTACTCGATGTACTTCGGGATGCCTCACCAGTTCCCGCGCGTCGTCGACGACAACGTCGACCTGCGCAGGATGATCGGCTCCGGTGCCGCGCTGTCGCCGGCGCTCGGCCTCTACGACTTCAAAGTCATCCCGTACTCGGTCTACGCGATTATCCCGGGCTACCTTGCGCCGACGCTGCCCGCAGCGGCGCTCAGCGCCAAGCTCGATGTGCGCCAAGGCACGGCTGCGGAGTGCCCGCCACTCACCGCCCACCCCGGCGCTTACTTCCGCGCCAGCAAGTAGAGGCGACCCCCGATGGTTCACGCTGGTTTCAGCATCCGTCGCCTGACCTCGGCGGCTTCTCTCCTGCTCGTGGTCGGCGGGCTCGGGCTGTCGGCCGCGCCTGCCTCCGCGGCCGTCGATCAGTTCCGGCTCGTCGGCGGCAGCCGGTACACCCTCACGGTCAGTAAGCAGACGCAGCTGCCTGGCGTCGATCCGGCGATCTGGCCGAAGGGCTACCGCTACCTCTGCAGCAGCACCGGGCCGAGCATTGGATTCCGGATCACCTCGAGTCCGCCTGGCGACGTCGAGGCGTTCGGCACGGTCGTCGCGTTCGCCCCGCGCGGCACCCTGAACTACAAGCCCTGGGGCACTGGCGGCCTGGAGGCGAGGTGGTTCCTGACGACCGGCCAGCTCCCGCGGCGTGATGCGACCACGATCTCCCTCGAAGATGCCATGGGGAGTCAGCCCGCCTCGGCGCGGCTTTCGCCCAAGCTCGGCCTCTACGACCTGAAGATCATGCCGCTCAAGACCATCGAGTTCGTGGGCGTCACCTACCCGGCTGCTGTGCTCAGCGCGATCCTCGACGTGCGCCAGGGCTCGGCGGCCGAGTGCCCCGCTCCGACGGCCGGCAACCTGCCGCGCTTCTTCCGCGCGAGCGCCTGACGGCGTGGGGCGACGCGCCGCGTAGGGCGACGCCCGCGCCGGCCTGCCCGGCGCAGGCGGTCCGGGCAGGCCGGTCGCCCGTAGCCTGAGGGCTGTGCCTGAGGGAGACACACTCGCCTACGCCGCCAACCGGATTCGGCCGATTCTGCTCGGCGCGGCCCCGCAGCTCGAGTCGCGGCACCCAGCCACGCACGGCTGGGACCAGCGCCTCACCGGTCGCACGGTGGAGTCCGTCGACTCCTACGGCAAACACCTCTTCATCCGGTTCGAGGGCGACCTGGCGATCCACTCGCACCTCAAGATGACCGGCACCTGGCATACGGGGCCCGCCGGGGGCCGCTGGCGCCGCGCTCCTCGCCGCGCGTGGCTGATTCTGCGAGCCCGCGACCACGAAGTCGTGCAGTTCGACGGCCCACTGCTGGAGCTGCTGACCGGCCTGCGCTCGCGTATCGATCGGCGTCTGGCCAACCTCGGGCCAGACATTCTCGCCGAGCAGTTCGACTACGACCGCTTTCTGCGGCGCCTCCGTGGCGACGACCCCACGCGCCCGGTCGGCGACGCGCTGCTCGACCAGCAGACCGTCGCGGGCATCGGCAACCTGTGGAAGGCCGAGGGCTGCTTCGACGCCGGCCTGGACCCGTGGCGTCCCCTCGCGCGGACGACCGACGCGGAGGTCGTCGCCGTGATCGACGCCGTCCGCCCGCGAATGGCGGACTCCGCCCGTGGCGGCATGCAGATGCGCGAGAAGCACGTCTACCGGCTCTCGAAGTGCGTGCAATGTGGGGGCGCGATCGCGGCGCGCGGGCAGGGCGACGACAACCGCATCACGTATTGGTGTCCGGAGTGCCAACGCTGACCCCGCTCTGGGTGTACCTTGGCGCCATGGCCTCGTCGGTCCTGGAACGTCGCCCTAAGGGGCCGGGTGCTACGCCAAAGCCGTGGCACCACCTACGCGCGCCCAAGGAGCCGGCGCGGTTTCGCGCGCCAGGGCAGCCGACGGCGATCGTCGGCCACATGGGTGCGCCCGCGGTGGCCCCGCCGAATAGCCCCGAAGGGTTCATCGCAGCCCGACGCCTCGGCGCCGACGGCATCGAACTCGACCTGATCGCGGTGCGCGGCGGCAACGTCGTCGTCGCCCATGATCGCGACGCGGCCGCGGGCCGAAGCGACGTTCTGCCATTGAGCGAGCTGGAGAACCTCCTCGCCGAGCCGCCGCTCTCGACGACCCCGGTCCTCCTCGACGTGAAGTCGGGCGGCATGGAGCGCGCGGTCGCTGCCGCGCTCACGGGCGCCCGCCTCACGCCCCGGGCCGTGATCTCCACCACCGACCCGCGTGTGCTGCGTGCACTGCGGTTTGCCTCGCCTGGGGCCACCCGGTCGCAGACGTTTCCGCGTTCCCGCCGAGACCCCAACCGCCACTGGATCTCGCGCCGGTTGGCCGACGTTCGCCGTCCGTTTACCCGCGCGCTCATGCCGCTGATCGTGCGCCGTGCGGTCCAGCGCCACGGTTTGGCGGCCGTCACGATCAACTACCAGCTCGTCACGCCCGCGCTGGCGCGGATGCTGCGCGAGCGCGGGGTGGAACTCATCGTGTGGACGGTCGACTCGCCGGCCGACGCCCGCCGGATGCTCGACCTCGACGTCGACGTGATCATCACGAACGATCCCGCCGCGATCCTCAAAGCCCGGGACGCGCACCTGGCGCACCTTGATGCGGGCTGACCGCCGCGTCTCCAGATTCATGGCAACCGGGAGCACCGCTGCGTTAGGCTGGCGGCCTCTGCGCTTCCTGGTCACGTCCCCCCGGATCGGCTGGCGCCCCATCCTCGGCGCCTCGGCGCCTGCCCGAAAGCTCCATCTTGTTGCACTGCGCTCGCCGCGTCGCCCCCATCCGGGTCGCGCTTGCCGTCGTCTCCGTAGCGCTCGTCGCCGCGCCATCGGCGTTGGCGATCAATGAGACCCCGGCTCCGAGCTGGCCGTCCGGCACCAAGACGATCGTGCAGGTCGCCGAGGGCAACCAGAACCTCGAGCCGCAGGTCACCGCCGAGCTCGACATGCTCGCCCACGGCTACGGGGTCTTGCCCGTCGCGCCGAACGCCAGCAGCGGTCCGCTGCTGAAGGTCCGCATGGCGCAGGGCCAAGAAGCCGGCAAGTCCAGCCATGTCGTGACGCTGCTGGACTTCACCGGCGACGCCCGCCCCGACGTCCTCGTCGACACCGAGACGAAGACCACCTTCGTCGGACCGGAGACGGCGCCCAACATCGGCATCGCCTACGTGTACGACGTGACGCAGACGGCGGGGATCGGCCAGTGCGCCACCGTTCCGCCGCGCAGCGAAGCGCTGTTTAGCGTCAACACTGCGGGCTACGGCGATTCGCCGTCGCGTCGCAGCAACGCCACCCTCATCCCGCTCGCCCAGCTTCAGACGGCCACGACGCTGCCGTTCACCTCCGGTGCCCTCGACAACCCGCCCCGGATCCTCTCGCTGTCGGCGGATCAGCCGACGGTCGCCGGGCCGGCGTCGGGACCCGCGCGTGACACCCTGCCGGCCGTCGCAGCAGCGCCGACCAGCTCGTGCGCGGCCGGCCAGTTCGCCTACGACTTCTCGAAGGCCACCTACCGGTACGTCGCTGGCAGCACGCCGGCGGCCGACGTCACCCACACCGACCCGGCCGACAACGCGGGCGGCTACGCCGATCTGCGGCGCGTCTCGGTGCAGCAGCGCGACGTCGTCGAGAACGCGTTCGACTCCGTCGCCAACCGGAATCTGTTCGTCGACAAGCCGACCCACCCGACCGAGCTGACGATCGATTTCGCCTCCGACGACGACGTGGCCTCGAACACCTGGGTGTTCGACCAGACGTGGAGCCGCAGCACCGTCGCGCACGTCCCGTCCGCCATGGTCCGCACGCAGGCGGCGAGCAACGGCCGCGTGAAGGTGACGTTGCTTCGCGAGCTCGCTGACCGCACGCTTACGCAGACCGATCGCAAGGTTTGCCTAGACACGAACCCGGTGGTTGCAGCCGGCACGACGCGCACCTTCACGGTGCCGCTGCAGGCGCTGCCTGACGGCGCGTTTCGCGTGTCGATCCCGATCGAGGAGCTCGTGCCCACCGGCGGCGCCGACTTCCGCTTCCACACGATCTCCGACCCAGGGCAGCTCGATGGCCTCGCTCCGATCGACCATACGCCGCTGTTCGCCGGGTACTCCGTCGACGGCACCGATCTCGCGACCGGCTGCGACGCGGGCGGCGGCAACGCCGGAGCCTCCGTCTACCTGGACCGCTCCTTCACGGTTGGTGCCGCGCTGCCCAACGTCGAGCTGAACGCGAGCACGGCCACGCCGACCCGCGGTGCCCCGGTCACGTTCGACCTCGGTCAGACGGCCGCCGGCATCCGCGTCTGCTCGTTCCTGCGCGCCTTCACCCCGAACGACTGCTCGGCGCCGTTCCTGTCACAGACCTACCAGCAGAACGCGACCGCGTACCTCGCCGTCGACACCGACACCGGCCCGTGGGACCAGGCGCAGCTCGACATCAAAGTGCAGAACGAGCGCCCCATGGCGGCGATCAGCCGCGTCGGCGCCACGCCAGCGCAGGGCACCGACGGCTCGTACGCGATCGTGCAGGGCGCTACCGCGAGCATCCCGCTGCAGGTGGCGGGTACCGATAGCGATCCCGGCACGTCGTTTACCTACCGCTGGACGCTCGACGGCGACACCACGGCCGTCTCGACCTCGAGCACCTATACGCCGTCATTCCCCTCGCCAGGAACGCACACCGTCCGGGCCTACGTCACTGATAATTCCGGCGATTCGGCGACGGAAGAGAGCGCGGCCGACACGCTCACGATCACCATCGTGCGCTCGCCGCAAGGCGCGGTCGAGATCGTCCGCCCAGTCCGCGTCCTCGGCGGCCAGCCGTTCGACATCGAGGCGCAGACCACGCCCAGCACCTCGGGCTACCAGTCGCTGACGTGGCAGTGGGACCTCGACGGCGACGGGAACGTCAGCTTCGACCCGGCCCGCACCACGCGCGCGCTGACGAACGTCGTGATCCCGTCCGCCAGTCCCGCCCACCTCGTCCGCGTCCGCGCGACCGACGCCGGCGGCCGCACCGCCGACGCGACGATCCAGCTGAACGTGCGGCGCGCCAACGAAGCGCCGCCGCTGGCCAAGTTCACCGTCGCTCCTGCTGCACCGAAGTCCGGCGCGCCCGTCACGTTCGACGGTTCCACGAGTGAGCTGTCCGACCCCGACGGAGCACTCCTCGGCCCCGTGGGCCAGAACCCGACCGGCGTGAGGTTCCGCTGGAGCTTCGGCGACGGCACCCCGGACGTCGTCACCACCAGCGCCTCGGCCACGCACACCTACGCCGGCTCCGGCCGCCCGAAGGCAACGCTCCTCGTGGAGGACGCGCGCGCGACGCCGTCGACGCTGTCGGATCCGCTGGAGAAGACGATCGACGTCGGCCCGGGCACCACCGACGCCAACGCGCCGGTCGCCAAGCTCGTCCGACAGGATCCGCCGGCGGCCGAGCCGGTCTTCGCGAACCGCCCCGTCACCGTGACCGCCGGCGCCAGCACCGCTGCGGCCGGTCACGCGCCGCTGACCTTTGCGTTCGACCTCGACGGCAACGGCACGTTCGAACGCGCCGCCTCGGCTGAGCCGACCATCACGTTCACCCCGCCCACCGCCGGACCACTCGCGGTGGCCGTGAAGGTGACGGACACCTTTGCGAGTTCCACGACCGCCTCGCTGGCCCTCGACGTGCAGCCCGAGCCGATCGCGGCACCGACGGCCGTGCTCGCCGGCCCGAGCGAGATCACGCTCAGCGGCGTCTCGGTCGACGCGGCCTACGACGCGACGGGCTCCAAGGGCAACAACCTCGACCCGTCGGTGACCTACCGCTGGGACCTCGACGCCGACGGCAGCTTCGAGACGCCCACGGGCGACAACCCGAAGATCACCGCGACGTTCGACGCTGCGGGCGAGAAGGAGGTGAGCGTGCGGGTCACCGACCGCTACGGCAACACCGCGCAGGCCTCCAAGAAGACCGTCGTGCGCAGCCCCGCAGACATCGCCGCGGGCTGCACCGGCAGCTCGTCGTTCGGCGAGGCCGAGTACGGGAACATCCGCCTGCGCGGGTGCGTGGTGACCGTCGAGCGGCCCTCCGCCGGCGACCTGTTCGTGATCACCGGCAAGTCTGTGCAGTTCAACGGCATGCGCCTCGTCGAGCGCACGGGCACGCGCCCCACGCCGCGCCCGTTTGCTGACTGCGGCGATGAGTCCTGCCAGACCGCGGAGACGGCGTTCAATGCTGCCGGGAGCCCGTGGGCGCTGTCGCTCGACACCTCCGACGGCTCCCTGCGCTCCAACGGCCTCACGTCGCTGCGCGCCACGGGCTCAGGCATCGACCTGCCACTGCTCGGCGGCCCGCTGAACGTGACCCTGCCGTCGGAGCCGGAGGACGGCTTCACGCTCGAGACCCCGCAGGCCGCGGAACTCCTTGGGTTCCCCCTGGCCGGGTCGGCCTCGCTCACGTTCCCCGATCCCGGCGAGTCCGTGATCACCGTGAACGTCGGGCTGCCATCGGTACTCGGCGGCTTCACCGGCACTGCCGGGATCCGAACCACGGCGTCGGGCGGCGTCGTGCTCGACGAGCTGCGTATCGAGGTCGGCGAGGTCGCCCTTGGCCGACTCACGCTCGGCAGCTTGTTCTTCGTCTACTCGCGGCCCGAGGCGCTCTGGGAAGGCGGCGCGTCGCTCACCCTCCCGACGCCCAAGCCGCTCACCATCAGCGCCGAACTGGCCATCCAGAACAACCGCTTCAAGCGCATCTGGGCCGAGGTCTCGGGGCTCAACCAGCCGATCGCGCAGGCGATCTACCTGCAGGCCATCCGCGCTGGAGTGTCGGTCGACCCGCTCGACCTCACCGCCGGCGTCTCGCTCACCGCCGGGCCGATCATCTCGCGCAAATACATCCTGGGCCTGGATGGCGACATGCGCCTGCGCTTCCCGAGCCCGGAAGCCAACTACTACCTGTTCGCGATCACCGGCAAGCTCAAGGTCGCCGACTTCCAGCTGGCGCAGGCCTTCGCGCAGTTCACGTCCAACGGCTTCTTCGAGATGGGCGGCGAGATCGACGTCAACGTCAGCATCGGCTACCTCAAGGCCGGCATCCGCGGCTGGATGACGAAGAGCGCCTTCAACATCGACGGCGACGGCGAGGTCGGGCTCGACGTGCGCGGTTCGCGCATCGCCCTCCTCGGCGGCCACGGGACGCTTTCGACGACCGGCTTTGCGGCCTGTGGCGAGATCCCGATCATCGACCTCGGCGGCGGCTTTGGCGCCCGCTGGGCTGGCGGCGCCGAGGCGTTCTGGGGCTGCGACCTTTCGCCGTACCGCGCAACGCGCCCAGCCGACGCACCGGCCTCGCCGTTCATCGCGCCGGGCACCAAGGCCGTCCGCACCGATCTGCGCCGCGGACGCCTGCTGCTCGCCGGTCCCGCCGGACACCTCCTGCAGGTGCCCAAGGCTCAGGAGAAGACGTTGATCACGGTCACCGGTCGCAGCGCGCCGCCGCGCGTGGCGATCGTCGACGCCGACGGCGAGGTCCTGCTCTCGACGCCCGCCGACGGCACCGAGCTCCTCACCAAGCAGATGCTCGTGACCACAGACGCCAAGCAGAAGACCACGACCATCCTCTGGAAGGCGCCGCCCGCCGGCAAGGCCTGGGTCGTGGCGCAGCAGGGTTCGTCGGCCGTCACCAAGGTCGACATGGCGCTCCCGGCACCCAAGCGCACCTTCGACATCTCGGTCGGCGGATCCGGCCGCAATCGCATTCTGCGCTGGAACATCGCGCCCGCACTCCAACAGGGCGAGACCATCCAGCTCGCTGAGGAAGGCGCTGAGGCGGGTATCCAGCTCATCACGACCGCCAAGTCGACCGGGTCGATCGCGTTCTCGCCGCAGGGCGGCAAGGCCGGCAAGCGCAATATCGTCGCGACCGTCGTCGCCGACGGGCTGCCGGGCGAGAACCAGACCGTGGCGACCTACACGGCGCCGCCGCCGCCGGCGCCAGCGCTCCCGGCGTCGCTGATGCTCAAGCGCAGCTCGTCCGGTGTGCTGGCCACCTGGGCGCCCGGCGTCGGCGGAGGCGTCAAGGCCTCGAAGTGGCGCGCGGTCGTCCGCGTGGCCCATTCGCAGCGCAAGCAGCTGCTGGTCGTTGACGGCGCGCGCCGCACGTTGCGGATCCCGAACATCAACCCGAGCGACGCCGTCAGCGTCGAACTCGTCGGCGCGGACGCCGCTGGCGTCGAGGGCCCGGTGCGCAAAGCGGTCATCAAGGCGGGCCTGCGGGCCTCGTCCGGGCCGCTGTCGCTCGCGTCGACGGCGATCCCGCGCAACGTCGTCGTGCGCCGCCTCGGCGGCGGGCGCGTCCGCGTCACCTGGAAGTCCGGCCCCGCCTTCGTGCGCGGCTGGTCGATCCGGGTCAGCGGCGCCCAGAGCGGACGCCGCAAGGGTGCCGTCACGCTGCTGCGCAGCGCCGGCGACGACCACTCCGTCGACTTCGCCAAGGTGCCCGGCGGCGAGCTGCGCGTCAGCGTGATCGGGCGCCGGTTCCAGGGCACCGTGACTCGTAAGGACGTCGTCTACCTCGCGGGCCGCACCATCGCGCGGTAGGCGGCTCCTCGGACGTGCAGGTATGCAGAACCCTCCTGCATACCTACACGTCCAACCAGTCCGCGCGCTCCGCGTAGGAGTCCGGTCGGAAAGCGACGCCACGCCCGCCGAGTTCGTGCAATACGCCAACCGTTAGTGGTTTGGACGCCGCTGTGTGTGGTACGAATCACCGATGGACGAGCGCATCGTTGATTCCCTTACGCGGGTACCGGTCTTTGGCGCGCTAGGCCGCGACGAGGTCGCCAGGATCGCCGAACTGGCGACGCCGCGCCGCTTCGCGCCGGGCCACGTGATCTTCCGTGAGGGAGATGCCAGCGACACGTGCTACGTCGTCAACAGCGGCCGAGCACGCGCCATTCGCGAGCACGCCGATGGCCGCACCATCGCCCTCGCGCACTTTGGGCCCGGCGACTTCTTCGGCGAACTCGCCATGTTTGATGCTGAGCGCCGCTCTGCCACCGTCGAAGCCCTCGAAGAACTCGACACCATCGCGATCTCCGCCAGCGACATGCGTCGCCTGCTTCGCGAGTGGCCGGAGATGTCACTTAAGCTGATCGCCGCCCTCGGTCGCCGCCTCCGCGAAGCCAACGAGCGCCTCGCCCGCCAGTCGTTCCAGACCGTGCAGAGCCGCGTAGCAACCGTCCTCGATCAGCTCGTCTCCTCGGCGCGAGACCAAGGCGCCGGCGCCGGCGACGTCCTGCTCACGATCACCCAGGCAGACATCGCGAAGCTCGCCGGCTCGTCCCGCGAATCCGCCAGCCGCTTCCTCGCCGTGCTCGAGCGCGCCGGAGTCATCACGCAGGGCCGGGGGCGCCTCACGGTCCACGACCCTGACGCGCTGCGTCGCTACGTCTTCTGATGCCGCCCAAAGCGGACGAGATCTCCGCGGGTGGCGTGGTCGTCGACGACGAAGGCCGAACCGTCATCATCATCCCGACCCGCCGCGCCGCGAGCGGAGCGAAGGTCACGGCCTTGCCCAAAGGCCACATCGACCCGGGCGAGGATGCTGAGACGGCCGCACTCCGCGAGGTTCGCGAAGAGGCCGGGATCGACGCGGAAATCACCGCCAAGCTTGGTGACGTCCGCTACTGGTATCAGCGCTCCGGGCGCTCGATCCCCAAGCAAGTCACCTTCTTCATGATGCGCTATATCGGCGGCCACACCGACGACCACGACGACGAAGTCGAGATCGCCCGGTGGGTCCCCCTGGAGGAGGCCGAACGCCTCCTGACGTTCCAGGGCGAGCGCGACATGGTCCGCGCGGCGATCGATCGTCGCGCCGCGTCGCAGGACCAGTAGGAGGCCCCAGTCATGAGGGGCCAATCAACCCGTTGCAACGTCTAAGGTAGGCCCTCGTGCAGGTGCTCAACTTCTACTCGACCATTTTTGCCGACCAGCTTCGGAACGGACGCAAAAAGGCGACGATCCGGCTGGGCGACAAGTCCCACAAGTACCGCAAGAACCAGGCGGTTCTGGTGACGGTCGGCTACCAGCACTCCGTGCGCGAGAAGATCTTCCTCGCCGTCATCGACCAGGTCGAGGTCAAACGCTTCAAGGACCTCTCACCGCGCGACATCGAGCACGACAACCCGGAGTTCCGCCGCGGCGAGGAGCTCCGCTCCTTCCTCGAGCAGATCTACGGCAAGGACGTCAGCGAAGACGACACCGTCACGCTCGTGCGCTTCTCCCAAATCATCGAGAACCCGCCGAGCGTTACCGACGCCCTCCGCGGCATTGGCGGCGCCCAAAACTAGCCTTCGCCCCTGAGGCGGCTCTCGCTTGCATCTTCCGCTCGGGCGCAACTGGCCCGGCCCGGTGGCCTGAACCAGTCGCGCCCGAGCGGAATCTGCGGCGCGATAGCCGCCTCAGGAACAAAGGCTGGCCTTGCGTTTAGGCGAATCCGGGCGGGGCGGTGCTGCCAGGGCGCGGCGTCGGCTCGTTGGCCTGCGCGGCCTCCGGGCGTGGCACGCCGTAGATCGCTCCGGGGCTGTCGGTGACGGGCGCGGGATCATGCAGCGGCATGACCTGGGCCGGGACCGGCATGATCGGCACGGCCGGCGCCGTCAGCGGCCGAGGCGCGTACGGGTCGTTCGGGCGCACGAGGCGCGAGTCGCGGTCAAGGGTTGACGGCCCCTCCTCGCCGTAGCCGCCGCTCGGCACGTAGGCCGCTGGCGCCGGATACGCCTGCGGCGCGGCGGCCTGCCCGGTGAGTCCCATCGGCACATGCGCGCTTCCTGGAATCCCGCCGGCCGGAGGGGTCCAAGCGCCAGACTTGGCGGCTGAACCTCGCACCGCAGCAGCGCCGACGGCGAGCACGAGGAGGACAGCCGCGCCGATCGAGAGATAGATGCCGTTCTCAGCGGTCATCATCGGCGACGACAATCCGAGCTGCGCTTGGGCGTCGGCCCCGGGCATGTTCATCAGGGCGTAGATCGGGCGGGCGGCAATGGGGATTGCGGCGCCGAGGAGCGTGCCGGAATGCGTGTGGGGCTCGTCGCCGCCGAAGATTCGCAACGCAACCCACAGGGCCGTGACGCCGCCAAGGGCCTGCAGCGCCACCGTGATGGGGTGGAACGTTCGGTAGCCGACGAGATCGGCCTGGATCTGGGCGCGCATCTGCTCGAGCCCCAGGTTGACGCTGGCCTGCATGTCTTGTGGGGCGACGCCTGGAAGCGTGAGCTTGTCGAGGCCCATACCTGCCACGACGTCGGCCAGCGCCGCGGTGTTGATCGAGAACCACGGCAGCATGAGGGAGGCGAGCGCCGCCAGGCCACCGAGGGCGGCGAGCAGTGCGGGCAGGGGAAGTGAACGACCCGAGGATGGTTCCATGCCCGAGTCGTCGGCACCCTGACGCCAAAGCTGCTGCCGACAGCAACGGACGTTCGACGTGCCGACCGGTGCCCGTCCAGCGCCGCGGACTGAAGAAATGTTCGAATTGCACCGCGACGGTATGGCACGATGGCCCCAAGCGAGCGTCCGTGTGCCAAGACGACGACGCCGATGCTCGCGTTCCCATTAGCGACCTCCGGCAGCACACCCATGGCTCCTCTCCGTCCAGTCAGCCGCATCGCGACCGCCGTCGGTCTTGCCGGTGCGGCACTGGCTGCGCTCACCCCCGTCGCCTCCGCCGACCTCCGCACCCCGCGCCTGGAATCCGGCTGCGAAACCGGCTTTGCTTACAGCGAGGTACGCATCGGGCCGTTCCTGGTTGAGGGCTGCAACAAACGCGGCAACGAGCAGGACGGCGAGTCAGCCCGGTTCCTCTTCAAAGGCAATGTGGAGGTCAACGGCCTCCTCGTGGAGCCGAGCAGTGGCAACGACCCGCTGGTCGCGACCATCAGCAACGGCCAGGACCGCAACGGCAGGATCGTGACCGACGGCAACCTCGACCGCTCACAGTCGACGCGCCTCGTTCTCGACCCGCGCATCGCGGGTGAGCGGCGCCGCATCGTGATCAACAATGGCCCGCTGCACCTCGAAGGATCCGGCAGCGGCATCGCCGGGCACGAGGACCTCTACTCCGACATGATCGGTTCGGCCGAGCCAGTCGCCGGGCTCCTCGCCGGCGAGCGGACCGCGGCCTACGCCGGAGGCGGGGTGATTCCACGCGGCGCCGAGCTGCCCGCCGTCCGAACCGACGTTGGGAGCGGTACCGGCTCGACGGCGCTGCCCGTCGGCGGCGTCCCAGCACTGCTTGGGCTGCGGCTCTTCGAGATCGAAGACGTAGCGCTCGGTACCGACGGAATGACGTTCGACGCCGAACTGAAGCTCGGCAATGGCGCGCCGTCCTCGATGCGCGATTCGCTGGGCAAAGCGACCATCGAACTCAATGACGGCGAAGGGATGAAGATCTCAGATCTCCGATTCCGGATCGGGCTGATCGGCATCGACGGCATCGGCGGAATGGAGAACTTCCGCATCAACTACGACGGCGGACGCGACGAATGGAGCGGCGGCTTCAACCTTGAGCTCGGCACGTTCTTCCCGGGCATGGAGTTCTCCGCGACCGTCTCGGCGTCGACGGGGGCGCCAAGCGCGATGCGCCTTGCGGTCGAGCCGCTCAACGTGCCGCTGGGGCCCACCGGAATCACGCTGCAGTCGCTGCGCGCCGGGTTCGATATGAGCCCGCTGACCCTCGAGGGTGGGGCCGGAATCGCAGCGGGGCCGACGATCGGCGGCTGGGCGGTGCTCACGGCTGACGGAGACGTGACGGTTGCGCTCGAGCCCAACTTCCGATTCGAGGCGACCGGCAGCGTTCGCGTCTTCCCGACGAGCCAAACCAGCCAGATCGCTCGCGGTTCGACCACCTTCATCTACGACAGCTCAGGCCTGATCTCCCTCAGTGGCGACGCCCGCTATGAGGCGCTCGCCGCTGGCATCGGCATCTCGGCACAGATTCGCGGCAGCGGCGCGTACTCCTCAAGCGCCGACGTCTTCAACATCGCTGCCTCGGCGACCGGTCGACTCGAACTCGGGTTCCTCGGCGGCTTCGACGTCGTCGAGCTGCAAGCGGTCGTCTCAAGTGACGGATTTGGAACCTGCGGCAGGCTGCTCTCGTTCCTCTCGGCGGGCATCGGGCAGCAGTGGGACACCGGGGGGCTGCGGTTGCTCACCAGCTGCGATCTGGGCCCATACCGCGTCAATGTCGCGCGTGCCTCGCGTGCTGAGCGACTCCAGGCAGGCGTACGCACCACGCCGTTCGTGATCCCCGAGGGCGTCGAGCGGGCAGCGATCGAGGTCTCTGCCGCGGCGCCTGGCACCACGCTCCGGCTGATCGACCCGGCCGGCGCGGTCATCACGACCGCGGTGCCGGGCAGCCGGATCGCAACCGAAGAACTCGTGGCCATCACGTCCCCGCGCGACATCGCAAGCGGACAGCCAGAAGGCAAGGTCGCGCTCCTTGGACTGCGCCGCCCCAAAGCTGGGCGCTACCTGCTGCGCACGCTCGCCTCAGAACCAGCAATCACCGGGGTGCGGGTCGCCACCGATGCCAAGCCGCTGCGCGCCGACGTGCGCGTGGAACGCGGCAAAAAGCCAGGTGAACGTCGGCTGCGGACCCGCGTACGCGGTGGTCTCGAAGGCGGCGATCGGGTGCAGTACGGCTTCCGGACGGCGTCGGGCATCGAGCCGATCGGCCGACCGGTCGGCGTGAGCGCCGACTTGCCCTTCAGCGAGCTGCCAGCCCCCGGCCGCAGGCAGATCGTCGCCCAGCTCGTCCGCGACGGCGTCCCCGTCCCCGGCCGGGTGACGTCCGTGGGGGTGCACACGCCGATTCTGCCGAGCCTGAAGTACGGCGACATCGTGCTCATCAAGCGCCAGGGCCAACGGCTTCAAGTGCGGGCGAAGACGAAGCCTGGAGACGAGCGCCCCCAGGGCTTTGAATACCGCGTCTCCCTCGGAGCTCGCACGGCGACGTTCAGGCGTCCGGTCGGCAAGACCCTCAAAGTCTGGCTGCCGAAGGCGACCGGCCAGGTACGGGTCGAGATCCACCCGATCTTCCAAGGACGCACCCTTGAGCGCGTGGTGAAGGTCGTGAGCGTCCGGTGATTGAGCGCCGAGGACCGGCCGAACGACGTGCCGGCGTTGCTGCACTCGTCGGCGCACTGCTGGGACTCCCAGCGGTGGCCGGCGCTGCCACGGAATACCACGCGTCGCCGGACCAAACGCGCACGACACAGAGTTGCCTGACGCCTGCCACCTCCTGCGCGCTGGGCGTGGCCATCGCCAACGTCGCCCCAGCCGCCATCGGGACGTACACCGTCACGCTCGGCCCTGGCACCTATGACTTGGCCGACATCAACGCTGGCGCCGCCCCGGGCGCCGAGCCTGGTCGTTTGGTGGTCCCCGGCGGCGCGACCTTGGCCGGGGCCGACGACCGCCCCGCGCCGGTCATCGTGTCGGACGCGGCGGGCTCGATCGAGGCCGTCCGCGCGATCGGGGGCGTTCTGCGCAACCTCACGGTGCAGCGGACGGGGTCGGAGACGGGCGTCGCCGTGCGCGCCACCGGACTCACGACGCCGCGCGTCCCGCTCCTGCTCGACCGCATCTCCGCTGTGTCCTCCGGTGCCGCTGGCGTCGAGGCCCAAGGGACGGTGCTCCTCCGCAACTCGATGATCAGCCACACGGGCCCGGGCGGCTCGGCCCTCGTGCTCGATCTCACGCCTGGCGGCAGCTTTTCTACGCCGGCGCCGCGAGCGTCCGGGGTGACGGCCCTCTCGACGGGCGGTACCGGGCTCGACGTCGTCCAGCACGCGGCGTCGGCGGGCACCTATGACCTCGTCAACGTACTTTCCAGCAGCTGGAACAACCGCGTCACCGATCCTGGCGGCAGCATCGCCGCGAGCGTGAATGCCGTGGCCGTGATGAACGCCCCGGCGACCACCGGAGCGGTGACCATCACCCCAGTGAAGCCGGTGCTTACCGTTGCCCCCACGGCCATCGATCCGGCCGGACTCCCCGCCGTCGGCTCTCCATTGCTGGATGCAGGTGCCACGGTCGACGGCATCGGCGCGACCGACCTCCTCGGCGGCAAACGCATCACCGGGGCCGCCCCCGACATCGGCGCGCTGGAGCGCCAGGACGGCGTCGCGCCCCCGGGAGACGGGACCGGCGCGCCGCCGCCGACGCCGGTCGACGACTGGGGAACGCTCATCGGCGACGGCTTCGGAGGCGACGACTTCCCCGACACCCTCGAGCCCTGGGTCACCGTCACCAGCAAGGTCAGCAAACTGGCTCGATCCAAGCTGCTCAAGGGCTTCACGATCAAGATCACGACCGACGAGGCAGCGGCCGCCAAAGTCGAACTCGTCGTCAAAACCAAATCAAAGGGCAAGACCAAAGAGAAGACCGTCGGCAGCGCCGAAGCCAAAGCGACCGCGCCCGGCGAGATCAAGCTCAAACTCAAAGTGAAGGCAAGCAAAGCCCCCAAGAAGGGCACCAAGGCGACGTTGCGGTTCAGCCTGACGGACGCCGCAGGCAACGTCGGACGCGTCAGCGTCCCGACGAAACTCACCTAGTTGCGCCAGGCCGATCAGGCCGCGTCGAGCCGAGCCGGGGCCGTCGCTGCCTGGAGTCGCGCGTCGGCGCGGTGGCGCTTCTGCGCATACGAGCGCGCGTCCGCCGCCTGCATCAGTCGGTCGGCCGTGCCTCCGTCATACGGGCAGACGGCGTGGCCGACCGACGCACGTGCCACCGGCTCCAGCAAGTAGCCCACGTGGACGGCCAACGGCTCCGCGGACGCCGTCGTCCAGCCCGGCACGATCACCACGAACTCATCTCCGCCGGTACGGCAGACCGTGGCGTCCGGCGGCAGCGCTTCAGCGATGCCGGCCGCTACTCGTGCAAGCAGCGCATCCCCCGCCGCGTGCCCTTCAGCGTCGTTGACGGCCTTGAAGTCGTCGAGGTCCAAGGCCAAGAGCGCAAACGACGTGTCGGTCTCCCGCGCCGTCGCCAACGTCGCCTCGATCGCCTGGTCGAAGCCGAGCCGATTCTGCGCGCCGGTGACGGCGTCGGTGTGCGCAAGCTCCAGCGACCGGCTAGTGAGGTCGCTGAACGCGCGGTGACCGAGCGACCCCAGGGCAAACGATGCGGCGAGCACCGTCAGCTGAAACGGCGCGACCCACAACGCCTCAGCGGGCCCGAACACGGCAACGACGAGCCACCAGCCAGCCATCGCGGCCGCACCGCCTTGAGCCTGTCTCTGCGGCAGGATCGCCGCCACAAAAAACACCCACAGGTAGAGCGCCGCAGCCACCGGCGACGTCAACCCTCCACCGGCGAGCATCGCCACCGCCACGCCGGCCCCAAGCGCGAAACCGCCGTAGTGCACCACGGCGCTGAACCGGCGACCAGCCAACTCGCCCCGCCCGCGGCTCGCCCAGATCAACACGAAGAAGTTCAGGAGCCAAGCGGCCCCGCCATAGCGGACGATCTCGGCGTACACCGAATGCATCCCGCTAAGCACCGTCTCGGCCATCACGACCACGCCACACGCCGCCAAGATCAACAGGCCACGGGCCATCATCCAGCCAAAGACCACCCCGGAGCTGGGCATCGCCGGGACCAGTTGAGCGTGGCGCAGTCCCGCCGAACTCAGCGGCGGGGGCGGAGGAGGCGGGCCGCCGGCCTCCTGCTCGTCGACAGGACCCGGGTGAACGGCCACCGTGCAGACGGAAACGTCGGGCATTCGCTTGCTGGCGTACAACGCCCCGTCGACGGCGCGCAGCATCTCCTCGACCCCGGCCGGACGCACCGCGCAGGTCGCGACTCCAATCGACGCACCGATGCGCTCGCTGAGGCGATCGCGGACGGCGTGCGCCGTGGCCGTCGCCTGCGCCGACGTCGAAGCAGGAAGCAACACCGCGAACTCGTCACCACCAAGCCGACCGATCTCGGCATCGCGCGGCACCGCCGCCGGAAGTGCCCGCCCGACCCAGGCCAAGACGGCGTCGCCAGCGGCGTGGCCCCCAGCATCGTTGACCCGCTTGAAGTCGTCGAGGTCGATCATCAGCACCGCAAGGGGCCCGGCGCCAGCAGGCTGGGCCAGATGCCAGCGAAGCTGCTCGAGGAATCCGCGTCGGCTGAGCGTCCCCACCAGGTGGTCGTAACGAGACAGCGCCTCCGCGGTTTGCGCGGCCTGGGCGTGCGCGCTGCTGCCCAGCACACCAATCGACCAGCCGGCGACGACCAGCGCCGTGACGAGCACCACCTGCCCGGCGGGGCTGGCATGGACGGCCTGCAGCCCGAGCGTGGCGACCACCATCACCCCCAGCGAGGCTCGTCGCCACGGATCTGGGATCACGAGCCCGACATAGCCTGCGGTCGGCACCGCAGCCAAAAAGTACGGGGCCACGAGTCCCTCACCTCGCACCGCGAAGAAGAGCAGCGCACCAAACATTGCCGCGCAGCCGACGAGGTAGATCCCAACCGAGTTCCGCAGCAGCAAGCCAAGGCGCCAGTACTGCATGCGAGCCAGAAAGGCGGTGAGCAACGCCCCGCCACCAGCGAGCGCCAGAATCAGCAGGTCCCGCTGGCCAGCCGGATCGCGCAACAAGGTGCTGGCCACAATCGCGACCGAGACGCAACAGATCGACGCCCACGGCGTGATCGCCACGTCACGGCGGCCAAAAATGGTGTTCGGCCGCGACGCTGACGCCGCGGCCTCGGCCACCGGATCAGACCGGAAGAGCGCGCGTGCACGCCGGAAGGTCGGGGAACCCCTCATCCCTAGCTCATCGAACGAACGCCGCAGCCAATGAAGCGAACCGGACGATTCCGTCCCAGTTCAGACCCCGCCGCGGATCCCGCGTGAGCTACTTCACTGTTGGCTGTCGGGGTTTCGAGGAACCCATGCGCCGTGGCTGTAGGCGAGGTGTTCGGTGTTATCGAACTGCTTCGCCGGCGCCTGGCCCTCAAAGTCGTCGATCCAGGGCCGTCGACGATTGTTGCCAAGGGTCAGCGCACCCAGCAGCAGACATCCCGCGCCGCCAGCGATCAGCCAGAGGCCGATCGCGGGGCGCATGGCAGCCTGCGGCTCCGGCGACAAGATCCAAAGTTCCACCGCCGCGATCACGAGCGACGCCAACCCAGCGATCGCCAACAGTGGTGCGTTGGACCGTGCTCGCCACGCCGTCTGCGCAAACACCGAGCGCAGCACCCCGATCAGCGCGATCAGCGCCGCCAGCAAGATCCCCGCCGCCAGATACCGGTCCTGCTCCCAGCCGGAGCTCGAGATTCCGAGGGTCTTCGCCAACGCCTGCACCTGAGGAGAATCGGGCGCCTTGGCCTGCACGTCGGGATTGCTCCACACGAGCAAAACCTCACCGGAAAGCTGCGCGCCAAGCTCCTTAGAGCGCAGTGCGACCTGGCCCGCCTTCTCCAGATCGAGCTTCAGCCACGGCTGCATGGCGCCAACAGCGAGCAACGCGACGCCGACCGAGCCGACGACTTGGCCGAATCCAAAGCGGCTCTCGCTCTTTGCCATGCCTGGAGTATCGGCCATTGAGCGGCGGGAATTGAAGCTTCTGAGCAACCTGGTGACGAACTGGCACGCCGGACGCGCTACAGTCGTGAACGACCCGCCCTGGCACTCCCGCACCGAGAGTGCCAAAAAGGGGCGAGTTTGACCATTTTGAACACCCTTAACGGAGGCAAGCTATGAAGCTCAAGCCCCTAGGCGACCGCCTCGTCGTCAAGGCCGTCGAAGAAGAGCAGACGACCGCATCCGGTCTCGTCCTGCCCGACACCGCCAAAGAGAAGCCCCAGAAGGGCGAAGTCGTCGCCGCTGGCGCCGGCCGCTGGGACGACGAGGGCGAGAACCGCATCCCGCTCGACGTCGCCGTCGGCGACCACGTCCTGTACTCCAAGTACGGCGGCACCGAGATCAAGATCGACGGCGAAGACCTCCTGGTCCTTCGCGAGTCGGACGTCCTCGCAATCGTGGAGGCCTAAGCACCATGGCTCACAAAGATCTGAAGTTTGACACCGAGGCCCGCAAGGCCCTCGAGCGCGGCGTCGACGCCGTCGCCAACGCCGTCAAGGTCACGCTCGGCCCCAAGGGCCGCTACGTCGTCCTCGACAAGCGCTTCGGCGCACCGACCATCACGAACGACGGCGTCACCATCGCCCGTGAAGTCGAACTCGAAGACCCCTTCGAGAACCAGGGCGCACAGCTCGTCAAGGAAGTCGCCACCGCGACCAACGACGTCGCAGGCGACGGCACCACCACCGCCACCGTCCTCGCGCAGGCCATCGTTCACGAAGGCCTCAAGAACGTCACCGCTGGCGCCAACCCGATGGGCCTCAAGCGCGGCATCGAGAAGGCCGTCAACCAGGTCGTCGCTGCCATCGAGGAGCTCTCCAAGGAGATCAACGGCAAGGACGACATCGCTCGCGTTGCCACCATCTCCAGCCGTGACGAAGAAGTCGGCGACGTCATCGCCGACGCCATCGACAAGGTCGGCAAGGACGGCGTCGTCAACGTCGAAGAAGGCCAGACCTTCGGCCTCGAGCTCGAGTTCACGGAAGGCATGCAGTTCGACAAGGGCTACGTCTCCCCGTACCTCGTCACCGACCCGGATCGTCAGGAAGCCGTCCTCGACGACCCCTACATCCTCATCGCGAACCAGAAGATCGGTTCCGTCCGCGACATCCTGCCGGTCCTCGAGGCCGTCATCCAGTCCGGCAAGACGCTCCTGATCATCGCCGAGGACCTCGAGGGCGAAGCCCTCGCGACCCTCGTCGTGAACAAGCTCCGCGGCACCTTCACCTCCGTGGCCGTCAAGGCCCCGGGCTTCGGTGACCGCCGCAAGCGCATCCTCGAAGACATCGCCATCCTCACCGGCGGCGAAGTCATCACCGAGGAGCTCGGCCTCAAGCTCGAGAACACCACCATCGAGCAGCTCGGCCGCGCACGCCGCGTCGTCATCGGCAAGGACTCGACGACCATCGTCGACGGCGCCGGCGAAGCCGCCGCCATCAAGGGCCGCATCGCCCAGATCAAGTCCGAAGTGGACTCGACCGACAGCGATTTCGACCGCGAGAAGCTCCAGGAGCGCCTCGCCAAGCTCTCCGGCGGCGTCGCCGTGATCAAGGTCGGCGCAGCCACCGAGACCGAGGTCAAGGAAAAGAAGCACCGCGTCGAGGACGCCCTCCAGGCCACTCGCGCAGCCCTCGAAGAAGGCATCGTGCCCGGCGGCGGCGTTGCCCTCCTCCACGGCGCCAAGGCCGTCGACCTCGACGCCCTCGAAGGCGACGAGCGCACCGGCGCGAAGATCGTGCTCCGCGCGCTCGAAGAGCCCCTCCGCCAGATCGCGTTCAACGCCGGTCTCGAAGGCTCCGTCGTCATCAACGAAGTCCGCCTCGCAGGCCCCGGCTTCGGCCTCAACGCCGCCACCGGCGAGGTCGTCGACCTCGTCGCCGCCGGCGTCATCGACCCGGCGAAGGTCACCCGCTCTGCCCTGCAGAACGCGGCGTCCATCGCCAAGAACATCCTCACCACCGAAGCCATCATCGTCGAGGCCCCCGAGCCCGCCGGTATCGGCGGCGGCGGCATGCCCGACATGGGCGGCATGGGCGGCATGATGTAGCCCCTGGGGGGCGCTTTCGGGCCATTTCCGTCCGCTTCGATCCGGCCCGGCCTAGCGGCCTAAACCGGATCGAATCGAACGGAACTGGCTCCGAAATCGCCTCCCCAGGGACTACATCATGGGTGTTGGGTCTTTTTTGATCCTCGCCTTGATCGTTTCTCGGCTTGGGCCCCGGCTCGTTGCTTGCGCAACGGGCCGGGGCCTTCGTCGTTCTTGGGGTGCGCGGACTGAGTCGGCCAGTAGGTTTCCGCCTCCATGACCGGTCCGACGTTCATCCAGCAGCCCCTGGCCGAGGGCGCCACGCCGGAGGGAGTGTTGGTGACGGCGCCGCTGCGACGCCGCACGTTCGCACTGCTCATCGACCTGCTGATCGCCGCGCTCATCGCCTTCGCCGCGATGATTCCGATCACGCCCCTACTGATCGACGGCGGCGTCTTCGACGAGACCCAAGGCGTCTTCGCCGTCATCACCGAGGAGTCGACCTCTGGTGCCCTCCTCGTCGCTGCGTTGTTCCTCGCCATCCAAATGCTGGCCTGGGCGGTCTACGCCGCCGTGACCAGCGCTCGACCTGGCGAGACCAACGGCCAGACCTGCGGCAAACAGTTCCTCCGAATCAGGGTGGTGACCGCCTCCGGAGACACCCTCCCACCGGAACTCGCCTGGAGACGAGCGACCTGGCTCGCCGTCGCATTCTCGGTCGCCAGCGTGATCGGCGCCTTGGCCGACCTCCTCTCCGGCAGCGCGCCGCTTGGCACGTCAGCTGGCGACCTGGTCGGCACGGCCGCGGCCGTGGTCATGCTCTTCACCGCCCTGTCCAACCCCACCCGCCGCAGCCTGCTCGACGAGCGCCTCGGCACCACCGTCGTCCGCGCCGACGGCCCCGTCCCCGCCGCAGCGATCCAGCCGCGCGCGGCCAGCCTCAGCACCTCGCTGCTCGTGGCGCTAGCCGCGATCGTGCTCCTCGGCGAGGCCGCCACCTCGCTCTGGCCCGGCCTCCTGGAGTAGTCGACCGCGCAAACCGCCGAGAACCGGTAGTCGATGGCGCGCCCGCACTATACGATCGCCGACATGACACTCCGGGCACTGGCGGCCTCCTTCGTCGCCACCGTCGGGCTTGCCGCGGCGGCACCCACCGCCAGCGCGACCGACTTCTTCGCGACCACCGACAACACGGCCACCAGCCAGAACTGCCTGACGGAGGCAACGGCTTGCGCGCTGGGCAAGGCCATGGACGTGGTCCCCGCCGTTGCCGGCGGCGAGCAGCCAGGCGTCGGCCACACCCTCACGCTGCTCCCCGGCACCTACGACCCCGTCGACTTCGATGCGGGCGCATCCTCCACGAGGTTCGGCCGGCTCAGTGTGACGCGCGGTCTCACGATGCAAGGCAAACCGGGCGCCCCCGCGCCGACCATCGACGTCTCCACGAGTCCCACGGGTAGCGAAGCCATTCGGATGACCATCGGTGGCGTCCTGCGCCACCTGCGCATTCTCCGCAACAGCAACGGCCTCACAGTCAGCGTCGCCGGGTTCGCAGCAGCCTTTGGTGACCCAGGCGCCACGTCCACCCTTGATCGAGTCCACATCACCGCCTCGGCCCCAGGCACGACCGGCTTCTCCAACGCCTTGGACCTGCAGGGCTTCGCCATCGTGAAGAACTCGCTAGTGGAGCAGGAAGGCGGTGACCCGACGCAGACGAGCGCGGTGGCCACATTCTCGACCTCGGTCGACGGCGCGCCGCAGGTAGTGGGCTCGACGCTGCTCTCTGCCACCGGCGCAGCGTTCGCCGCCTCGGGCAGCACGATCGGGTCGCCGGCAGCAACACACCTCACCAACACCGCCCTGCGCGGCGCCCCCGATCTCGACGTGTCCGCTCAAGCCGGCTCGCCCGTCACCGTCTCGCTCACCAACAGCGCCTGGCGCAACGCAGCGCCCTTCACCGTCGTCGCTGGTCCCGCGACGATCGACGCCAAGACGCCGCCCGTCACCGGGGATCTCAAACTCGACGGCGGCGGCAAGCCGCTCGAAGGCTCGCCGTTGATCGACGCCGGCGCCGCGCTCACCGACCTCGGGCCGCTCGACCTCGACGGCAACGCCCGCGTCAGCGGCAGCGCCCCCGACATCGGCGCCTTCGAGGTGACCGCCTCGACGCCACCCCCGATCACCGCGCAGTGCGGCTGCCTGCCGCCGGCGAACCCGCCCACGCCCGGCCCCGCGCCAGACACGACGGCCCCGACGGCCAGCACCCTCAAGCCGCCGAAGACCCTGAAGCGCTCCAAGCTCACCAAGGGCAAAGGCGTTTCGCTCACCGCCACCGTCAGCGAGGCGCTCGCCAGCGCCAAAGTCGAACTCGTTCAGATCACCAAGAAGACGGGCAAAGCGCCCAAGGAGAAGGTCCTCGCCACCGCCACGCTCGGCGCAGGCGGCCCGTCGCTCAAGTTCCCGCTCAAAGTAAAGGCCTCAAAGCTCGCCAAGAAGGGCAAGCAGAAGCTCACGCTGCGCTACACCTTCGTCGACGCCGCGGGCAACAAGACGGTGGTCGACAAGGCCGTCACCGTCAGCTAGCAGCGGCGCTTACGCCGCGACGGGCTCCGGCGCCCCGGAACGCGCCAGCGACTCGTCGATGCGCTCGCGGCGGCTCCTCACTCGCCTCGCCTCGTCAGCCTCCAACGGAGCAAGGACGTACCAGGCGGCGAGCGGACCGATCGCGAGCAGCGCGTAGGCGAGTGGCCAGCCCACAAGATCGACCGACAGGCCAAAGACCGGCGCGCCGACCGCCGAGCCGACGGCCACCACGGTGTTCTGCAGGCTCATCGCCGTGCCAGCTTTCGCCTTCCCAGCAATCTCGCCTGCGGCCGTAAACGACAGGCCGTTCCACGTCATCGTGGCGACCGCCGCCGCGATCACCACCGGAGCAGCAAACCAAGCCGGCGAGCCGGCCCACACCGCCGACGTGATCGCCAACACCAACAGCAGGCCACCCGACGCGAGCCCGCGACGACGCATCGGAGCGATCCGGCGCTCCTCCCGATCAGACACGCGGCCCGCCCGCACGCGCCCCGCGGCACCCAGCAACTGAGCGACGGCCAGCACGGCGGCAGCGCCCGCAGCGCCCATGTGGTGCACGTCGACGAGATACAGCACCAAGAAGCCGAGCATGGACCCCTGCGCCACGACCATCAGCCCCGAGCCCGCGCCCAAACGCCACTGGCGCCGATCACGAAGCGGGGGCGTCGTGGGCATCGGCGCAAGGACCGTCGGCTGCTCAGGCGGCTCGCGCAGCAGCGCCGCGCAGACGGCGGCCGCGACCACCATGAGCCCAGCCAACGCATAGAACGCCGCTTGCAGCCCCTGCGCGCCCGCAAGCAACGGCAGACTGATTGAACCGATCGCGCCACCCAGCGGCAACGCCATCTGGCGCAGGCCGAGGGCCATCCCGCGCTCGCGCCAGCCAAACCAGCCCATCACGGCACGGCCGCTGGCACCGGTCGCGGCAGCGCCAGATGCGCCGGCGAGCGTGAGTGCAAGCACGAACACGCCGTAGCTCGGCGCCATACCCGCCCAGACCATGGTGGCCGCCGTGCCGAGCAGGCCGACCGTCAACACGGGGCGCTCGCCGATGCGGTCGGCGAGCATGCCCCACGCGATCAGCGTGAACATCGTGCCGATCGCCAGTGCGGAGAACGCCACGCCGACCTCGCCGAGCGACAGGTCGAACTCGGTGCGAATCGCCGGCCCCAGTGAAGGCAGGCCCATGCGCAGGGCAGCAAAGCCAGCGGCGCCGAAGGCCGCCGTGCCGAGGACGATCCAGCGGTAGGAGCCGGCGCCGCGCCCCTCGGCGATCCGCTCGATCTCTATGCGCTCCTGGGTCGTCACCTACCCATCACGCTAGGGCGGTCCCCCCGAACGCCCTTGTGCGCATCGCCACACGGTGTCCGTCACAGCCAGCCAGCCGCGGCGCGGGCGCCCTACTCCTGCGTCGGCGTTTCGGAACCGACCTCGACGAAGCGCTGCGGAATCCACGGCTCATCCTTGCGGAACGTCGCCGACGCCTGAATCCGGGCCTCAAACTCTTTGGGCACCTTCGACGGCGGCCCCGGGTAAGACACCTTGGTGGCCTTCAGGAACCCGCAGTGATCCTGCGTCTTCCCGAGATACATCGTCGCCGTCTGGCGACCATTGACGAAGTAGTGCGCGTAGTACGTGTTGCGCTTGCTGATCTCGCTCAGGCCAGAGACGAACCAGTGACGGCGCTTCGTGACGCTCAACGCGCCGCCGCCGACGAAGAACCCGACGTTGGCGACCTGCAACGAGGCGCTGCCGAGCTCGGTGCCGAGCCAAAAGTCGCGGAGCACCATTCGGGCATCCGTGGCCCTCGTCGGGCCCTCGTCGATCCCGGTGATCCACGACTCCAGCGAACTCGTGAGGTTGCCGCTCTTGCCGACCGTCAGCATCGGCGAACTCGTCGTAATCACGCCTTTGACCTCGAGCGTCAGGCGGACCTCGGTGCCAGGCTTTGCCTCTTCAATGTCGACCGGGATCGGCTCGCTGAACGCGTCATGGAAGGAGACGCCCGGGTAGGAGACGTAGCACTTGCCCTTGATCGAGACGGACGCCGCATCAGCCGCCGTCGGCACCGCAAACGCCGCAAACGCGGAACTAAGCGCGGCGGCGCGGAGAAGGTGGACCTTTCGGAGCATGGAGCAGCCTGTGGGTAGGTGGGGTGGGGCGCCGGGGGAGCGTGAGCCTTCGTGGAGGGCTCACGCTCACCTATACGGCTGCGACCCGCTCTTGCTGTAGTGAAACCCCGTCCAATTAGATTTCACCGTCCACGTTCCGGTGGACGTTCAGGCCACTGTCCCAGGCGGTGCCTACTTGTAGCTGAGGTAGGACTGCACCACGCCGCCGATCCACGGCAGGTCGTCGCCCTTCCAGGTGCGAGAGGCCTGGATCTTCATGTCGAAGGTGCCGTTCTTCTTGAACGGAATCAGCACCTTCTTGGCCTTGAGGTAGCCGCAGGCATCCTGCGCCTTGCCTAGGCGCTGCTTGCCGACCTGCTTGCTTCCGCTGAAGTAATAGGCGTAGTAGACCTTGCCGCCACCCAGGCTCTCGCCGACGCTGGCCAGTCCGGAGATCTCCCAGTTGCGCTTCACGCCGGCACGCTTCTTGGATCCGTCGATCTTGAAGCCGACGTTGGACACCTTGAAGTTCGTCGACGCGACCTCCGCGTTGGTGCTCAGGTCGTTCACGACGACGCTCGCCCGCGTGCTGCGGGTCGGCCCGCTCGTCAGGCCGGACGTCCACGTGTTGATGGAACTCACGACGCCGCCGGTGGTGTCTGCAGTGAGCGACGGAATGCCGCTGACGAGCTGGTCCTTGACCAGCAGAGACACCTTCACATTCTGCGACGGCGCCAGCCCGCTCAGGGTGACGGGAATCGCCTGGGATCCCACCGTCGGCCAGTAGACGTAGCACTTGCCGGGGACCGAGACCTCTGCGGCAGAGGCGGCCGGGACGGCGATGGCGCCGAGCGCGGCACCCGCCAGCAGGGTGGCGCGCACGGTGGCGGAGATGGAAAGCGTGGGCATCGGCCGATCCTAAATCAGGCGCCGTGCCCCGGCATGCCAAAGAGCTGGGCAATGCTGGACCACAGGTATCTCAGCTGCGTCCGAGCGCGACCTCAAGGACCGGACCGAGCCGCGATTCGGTGTCGGCCGCGGCCGTGAAGTGGATCGCTGCCGGCTCCCGAACCCACGAGATCAGGTCGAGCGCCTGCATGCGCGTGAGGACGAACTGGAACATCTGCGCCTGTTTGTTGGACGCGTAATCCCGGGCGATGTCGACAGCCCAGCCGCTGGTGTGCAGCGAATAGGCATGGGTAGCCTGCACCGTTTCGGCCTGCAGGAGCTGCTGGTACTTGAGGTCGCGAACGGTGCTCGTGGCGGTGAGGATCTTGTTGCCTGCCGTGAGTTCCCGAACGGCGGCCCCGATCGTCACGAGCGTGGCCAGCGAGCCGCGCCGCAGCGCCCGGTAGCGGGCCTGCGAGGTCTTGAGTCGCCCGGCGAGTTCGCCCATCGACGGGCTGATCGCAATCCCATTCGCATTCAGCGCCGGGATCGGAAGCGGCACGAGCTCGCCGCTGTCGCGCGCCTCGGCTACCGCCGACGGGTCCGCGAATCCCGGGTTCTCAGTCGGCGGGTGCATGAAGTCCTCGCGGGAGGCCTTGCTCGTCATCAGCGCGGCGCGGCGGACGAGTTCTGCCTTGTCGTCGCGGTACGTCCGCATGATCTCCTTGGCCGCCAGCAGTCGCCAGTAGTACGTCGCGGAGTCATCCTGAAACTTCGAGAGAATCCGGTAGGCCTTTGGCGAGCGCTGCGGGTCGACGTCGAAGTACAACTGCACGTAGGACACCTGCTTGCGCCCGTAGGCGGCCAGCACGTTCTGCAGGTTGCCGACCCCCATGTGGTAGCTCGTCAGCGCGAGATCCTCCCGCCCGAGTTCGCCTTTGGCGAACGCCAGGTACTTCACCGTCGCCGCCAAGGCCGAGGCCGGCACGAACCGCGGGTCGATCCGGGCGCGCTCGATCCGCAGTGCTTTGAGCTTCTCGCGTCCGCGCTGGGCCGCGGCGGCGGCGCCGCGGGCATCCCACTTCCGGACCTGCCCGGTGACCTTGGCGATCTGGCGCGTCAGCGTCGCCGAGCGAGCGAGGTCGATGTTCATGTCGAGGAGGCTGTTGCCGGTCTCGCCGACGATCTGCGTCAGGCCAATCGCCCCATCGACGGTCCCCGTGGCCGAGGCGTTGGCGCGGCCGGCACTCTCGAGGTAGACGAGGGCTTCAAGCGTGTCGGCATCGACGGGCGAGCCGTCGGCACTTGCGGCGCGCTCGATCTCCTCGCGCCACTGGTCGACACGCTGGGCCGTCGCGACGGCGCCGCCGGGGACCTGCGAGTAGAGCGGGTGGGAGAAGCCGGCGGCAGCGCGCGCTTCGAACTGATCGTCGGAGCCGGGTCGGTAGCGCAGCACCGAGAGGGCTGCGGAGCCAGCGTCGCCGCTGCCCTTGCCCGTGATTGGGGTGCTGTCTCCGCGCTCCGCCGGGCCGCCGGCGCGGGTGAGCACCGTGGCCACCGCGATCACGAGGAGCAACACGAGCACTCCGACGAACGCCCGGTCGCGGCGAGGTGTCTTCGTGGAAGGCATGAAGCGGCGGATCGTGGCAGACGAGCCCCGTGCCGTGCGTAGGACCCCAGGATCGCCCGCAAGACCGGATCACGGTGCAGGTGGGCGCCGTGGGCTGCGTCCGGCGGGTCGCCGAAGGGCGTCGCTGCGGTAGCGTGCGCCGTCGTGGTCGTCGCGAGTATTTACGGCACGGCGTTCATTGCCGTCAGCATCGTGCTGGCCCTGTGGTCGCTGTGGTGGATCATCTCCGGTGCGCGGACGAACATCGACGAGCGCGAGGCCGAGGTTGAGGCCCGCGAGGCCGTCGCCCGCGGCGAAGGTTGGGCCGACCAGAACGGATCGGCTCCGAAGCCGTTCAGCGATGCGGAGATCGCCGAGCTCTCGGCCGCCCTGCAGCCGCAGGATCCGGCGGAGGCTGGCGTCGACGTACGTCCCGCACCCAAGCGCCCGCGCCGAGGCCGTCGCCGCTGACGTCGTCAGGACGCCCGGCGGCGTCCACTGACCGTCCACCGGGTTGTCCCCCGACGGTCCAAACCCCAAAGTGTAACCGACGGTCACACCGACGCCCGGGGGCGATTAACGCGATCTCAAAGCTTGGGCCATTGACCGTCCGGTCGGCCCGAGCTACACATGAACTCGCACGGTGTTGCGGGTGGTTTCCCCGAACGCTCCGCTTGGAGCGCCTTTTGGTAGACGCGCTCGTGCACGACCACGAAGTCGCCCCCAGGCGGCAGAAAGCAGGAGAACAAACATGGCCGATCTCCAGCAGACATGGTCGGATTCCTACGCGTCGTTTGGCGACGTTGGGGAATGGATCGAGACCGACCCGGGCCGCGAGCCCGACACGATCGAAGGCGCGAGCGACGAGGAGACCCTTGAGGTGACGGCAATGCCCGACGCCTTCGCGCAGGGTCTGCACGACGCCGCCGAGTTCGGCCGCTGACGCGGCCCTCTCCAGAGGCTCCCGCGCCTCTGATGACGTAGCGAGCACAGGGAGCCGGCGGTCTGCTCACCGTCGGCACCGACTCGCTCCCCCTGGTGCGGTGGCCTCTGCCTCGCACACACGATCCAGCACCACCCCATGAGGGGTGTTCTGTTTGTCGCTCTGCGCAGTTCTGAGGCACTTGGGTGCTGAGGCTCCGCGGGTCCATTCGGGATACTGGGTGCCAGATGGCCCGCGGAGACCTTCCAGCGCTCGACGGGACCGGCACCTTTGAGGGCGAGTTTGCGGTCGATCGCATCCTTGCTCGTCGTGAGGACTGGTCCCTGGCGCTCGTGCGCACCACCGGTGCCGACCCCAAAGGCGCCCGCCTCGCGGGCATGCTGAACGGCGCGGACGCAGGCGATCGCATCGGCGTCCGGGCGACGTGGTCGGCGCATCCGAAGTACGGGCCGACGTTGCAGGCGGTGGCCGTCGAGCGGCTCGGCGTCGATGAGCGAGGCGCTGTCGAGGAGGTGCTCCGCGCCGTCCGCCACATCGGGCCGAGCAAAGCCTCGGAGCTCGTGGAGAAGTTCGGCGAGCAGGCCATCAGCCGGATCGATAAGGACCCGGAGGCGGCGTTCAAGCGTGTCTCTGGGCTTGGTGGGTTGCGGGCCCGTGAGTCTGCGCAGTCGTGGAAGCGCCTGGCGCCGAACCGTGAGCTGCACCTGCTGCTGGCGCGCCACCGCGTGGGCTACCTCGTCGGCAAACTCTCCAAGGAGCTGGGCCGCGATGCCGTGGCGAAGGTCACGGCCGATCCGTACTCGCTGACGAGCCTGCATGGGGTCGGCGTGCGCACGGCCGACTCGATCGCCCGGGCTGCCGGCATTGACCCGGGCGGCCCGGAGCGGGCGCGAGCGGTGCTCTCTGAGGTGCTGCGTGAGGCCTCGATGCGGCAGGGCCATGTCGCGCTGCCGGTGGAGCAGGCCCGAGCGGCTGCACTCGGGTTGGGGCTCGATCCGCAGGTCGAGCTGCCGGCCGATCTCGCCGACCTGGCCGACGGCAAGTCACTGATCCTTCAAGACGGGCTGATCGCCGACGGCGTGCTGTGGCGCCGCGAGGAGGCGGTCGCCAAGGGGCTGCGCAGGATCGCAGGGGCAAAGCCGAATCCCAAGCTCGCGAAGCTGAAGGTGGCCGATCCGCTGGAACTCGACGGCAAGGTGCTCGACGCCGAGCAGCGCGCCGCCGTCGTCGCGGCGCTCGAGCACCCGCTGTCGGTCGCGACGGGATTGCCCGGCACCGGTAAGACCGTGCTGATTGAGGCGCTGGCAGATTTGGGAGCCAAGGCGCTGGGCGAGGAGCAGATCGCGCTCGCCGCGCCGACGGGCCGTGCCGCGCGGCGCGTCGAGGAGGCCACCGGCCACGCGGCAAAGACGATCCACCGTCTCCTCGGCTGGGTCCCTGGCCAGCAGGCGGAACGCAACGAGGAGGAGCCGATCGAGGCTGGCCTCATCGTGATCGACGAGGCCTCGATGCTGAGCCTCGACGTGCTCCAGGTGTTGCTCGAGGCCGTTCCAACGGGCGCCCACGTGGTGTTCGTCGGCGACGTCGACCAGCTCGAGCCGGTTGGCGCCGGCAAGCCGCTGGAGGATCTGATCGAGAGCGGGCTGTGCCCGGTCGCTCGGCTCCGCACGATCAAGCGCCAGTCGCAGCGCTCGATGATCGTGCACGCCGCCCACGCCATCAACCGCGGCGAGGTCCCCGAGTTTCGGCTCGAGGAGTTGCGGGCCCAGATCGCGGAGCGCACCGGGAGCGAGCCGCCAGAGCTCGATCGTGACGTCTTTTGGATTGAGCGCGGCACTCCGGAGGCGATCGCCGACGAGATCGTCGCCTTGGTGACGAAGCGGCTCCCCGCCTACGCGGACGTTGACCCGGTCGCCGGCCAGCAGGTGCTGGCTCCCGTCTACCGCGGGCCCGCCGGCGTGACGGAGCTGGGTCGGCGCATCCGCGACGAACTCCTCCAGGGCGCCGAGCCGCTCGGCAAGACAGGCTTTGTGACGGGCGAGAAGCTGATCGCGACCGCGAACGACTACGACGCCGGGCTCGTCAACGGCCAGGTGCTGCGGGCGCGACGCGTCCTTGGCCGGGGCGCCCTGCTGGTGGAGGCGGAGGACGGCGAGGAGATCGAGGTGCCTCGCAGCTCACTCGGCACGCTCGAGTCCGCTTTCGCGATGACGGTGCACAAGGCCCAAGGCACCGAGGTGCCCGTGCTGGTGATCCCCGTCTCCAGCGCCCACCGATTCCTGCTCGATCGCAAGTTGCTCTACACCGCCGTGACGCGTGCACGCCAGCTGTGCGTGCTCGTCGGCGAGACCAGCGCGCTGCGCGCCGCAGCAGCAGGCACCGGGCGCGAGCCGCGCATCACGCGGCTGCGCCAGCTGTTGTCGTAGCGGCGACGTTGGTCGCGGTCCCTCTCCGGCAGCATCGGTCTGCTCTGGGCGGGCTCAGGGGATCCGGGCCGGTGCGAGTCCCACTCCGCACCGGCCCGGGATGACCCCTGTTCCAGACCAAGGCCCGAGGGCTTCGGTCCGCAAGTTCGGACTCTCGGGAGGGTGTCCCGAGGGTCTTGCTCCCGCGTATGACTACGTTCTACGCCGTCGTTAGACCGGAAGGTATGTCCCGCGGGCCAAGCCCATTTAGACGACCGTTCAGTTCAGCCGCGACCGGGGGACGGGAGAGAGGGCGGTGCTGGCTGGCGGCGTCTGAGCTGGCGGCCTGTACGGCGACTTGGCCGTCGGCGGCGGTGGAATGGACATCGCTTCGGGGCCGGCGGGCGCCTTCGCACCGAGGGCGGTGCGGGTTGGCGGCGTCTGAGCTGGTTGGCGGCGGCGGGACTGCGATCGCTTCGCGGTCGGCGGGCGCCGGGCGGGCCGCAACCGCTGGCGGTTGCGGCGGCGAACTCCCGTCACCTAAGGGTGCCCAGCGACGGCAAGTGACCGGAGTTCGTTTCGATCGGGCGAAGTGCAACCCCGAGCGGTTGCAGCGGCGCGGAGGTCGCGCCCCGAGCGCCCTTTTTGGGCGTTCGGGACGCCAGCCCGGCTCGCTCAACCCCTGAAGCTTGTATTGACCTGACATAACGGCGCCGCCAGGCGCCGTTCGCGCTCAAACCGCCGCACGCCCGGCGGTTTCAACGCGACCGCAAACCCCCGCAACCGCAGACGGTTGCACCCCGCTGGTTGGACCCATCCTGGGCACGGCAGGTGTGCCTACTTTGGGTCCAACCAGTCCGCCCGACGCCCGCAGACGTCGAAGCGATCTCAAATCCGCCGCCGCCAACCACCTCCGACCACGACTCCGCCGCCCTCGGTGCGGCGGCGCCCAAATTCCCCGAAGCGATCCCCATTCCGCCGCCGCCAACGACCCAGACGCCGTAACGGCCCGCGAAGTCCCGCCGCCGCCGCCAACGTCGCCAACGCCGCCGCCAACGCCAACGCCAACGCCCAACGCGTTAAACCCGCCGCACGCCCAACGCGCTGAAACCGCCGCAGGCCCGGCGGTTTCAGCGCGAAGGCAAAAGCGCGGGCGAAGCCCGCGCCGACGCGCTACGAGAGGCCGAGTTCCGCTGCGCCAGCGACCTCGGAGACGGGCCGCGGGCCTGGGCCCACGTACTTGGCGCTCGGGCGAATCAGGCGGCCCTCGCGCTTCTGCTCGAGGATGTGGGCCGACCAGCCCGCGACGCGAGCGCAGGTGAACATCGGCGTGAACATCTCGGCCGGGACCTGCGCAAAATCGAGGACGACTGCCGACCAGAACTCGACGTTCGTCGCGAGGACGCGATCGGGCTTGCGCTCATGCAGCTCGGCGAGCGCGGCCTGCTCGAGCGCCTCGGCGACCTCGACGCGGTCGGCGCTGAGCTCCTTGGCGATACGGCGCAGGGTGCGCGCGCGGGGATCCTCGGCGCGGTAGACGCGGTGACCGAAGCCCATCAGCCGCTCGCCCTTGTCGAGTTCGGCCTTTACCCACGTGCGGGCGTCGCCGTGGGCCTCGACGGCGTCGAGCATCGTGAGCACGCGCGAGGGTGCGCCACCGTGCAGCGGGCCACTCAGCGCGCCGACGGCGCCTGAGAGTGCGGCCGCCACGTCGGCGCCGGTCGACGTGATCACGCGGGCGGTGAACGTCGACGCATTCATGCCGTGCTCGGCGGCGGAGATCCAGTAGGCGTCGATCGCCTTGGCGTGGTCGGGGTTGAGCTCACCGCGCCAACGGATCAGGAAGCGCTCGGCGATCGTGCGGCCGTTGTCTACCTCGACCTGCGGGATCGGCGGCTGGCCGACGCCGCGCGCCGATTGCGCCACGAAGCTCAGGGCCATCACCGACGAACGGGCGAGCTGCGAGCGGGCCTCCTCGTCGGTGATGTCGATGACCGGCTTGAAGCCCCACTCGGGGGCGAGCATGGCCAGCGCCGCCTGCACGTCGACGCGCGGATCGCCCGAGCGGACGTGCAGCGGGTACGGCTCGGCGGGAGCCAGGCCGGGCGCAAACGTCTCCTCGACGAGCAATCCCCAAACGTGCTCGTACGGAACCTTGCCGACGAGGTCCTCGATGTCGACGCCGCGGTAGCGCAGGTTGCCACCGTCACGGTCGGGCTCGGCAATCGTGCTCGCGAAGGCGACTACGCCCTCAAGGCCGGACTTAATCTCGCTGTCGGTCATCGTCGATGCAGTCGCTTCCGGTGGGGGAGTGAGTGGGACTCCGGGGCGCGCCGGGGCGGCGCCGATCGGCTTGGTCTGGAGACTATCGCCGACGCAGTGGCTCCAAGGCGCTACCGTCGCACCCGATGGGAAGCGACCTGCACGACCTCCTCCAGCGCCCGGCCGGCGAACTTGCCGCGATGGTCCGAGACGGCGAGGTGAGCGCGACCCAGCTCGCGAACGCCTCGCTCGAGAAGATCGCCGAGGTTGAACCGCAGATCGCGGCCTTCACCGACATCGACGCCGCCGGAGCCCTAGCGGCCGCCGAGCAGATTCAGCCCGGCGACACCCGCCCACTCGCTGGTGTGCCGATCGCGATCAAGAACAACCGTGCCGTCAACGGCATGCCCGTGCGCAGCGGCGGGCGCATCACCGATCAGCTGATGGCGGTCTACGACCACGCCACCACCGCCCGGCTGCGCGCCGCCGGTGCCGTCATCGTCGGCACCACCGCGCTCCCAGAATGGGGACTCCTGCCGACCACGGAGCCGCTGCACCGCCCGCCGACCCGCAACCCCTGGGACCTCTCACGCACGGCGGGCGGCTCATCCGGCGGCGCAGCCGCAGCCGTGGCGGCGGGCGCCATCCCGATCGCGCATGGCAACGACGGCGGCGGCTCCATCCGCATTCCGGCGGCCTGCACGGGGCTCGTCGGCCTCAAACCCCAGCGCGGGCGCGTCCCGCTCGGCCCCGAGACGGGAGAGAACTACCTCGTCGTCGACGGCGGCCTGGCCCGCACCACCGCCGACGCGGCGCTCATCCTCGACGTACTCGCAGGCCCGGACTTCGGCGACGCATCGTGGGCACCGCCGCACCACGAGACCTACACCGAGGCCATCTCGCGCGAACTGGGCAAGCTCAGGATCGGCGTCAACCGCGACCCGCAACTCGACGGTGTCACGGTCGATGCCGCCTCGCTCCTCGCCCTCGACGAGACGATCGCGCTCCTCGCCAGTCTCGGCCACGAGATCGTCGAACCGGACGTCGTGATTCCGATTCCCGGTCAGGCGCTGCTGGATCTCTTCGTCGACCTCTTCACCGACATGGCCTCAATCCAGATGCGCGTCCTGGGCGCCGTCGGCAAGAGCATGGCGGGCGGCGAAGGACCGATCGTCGAAGACGACCTTGACCCACTCGGCTGGGCCGTTGCGCAGCGCGCCGCCGGCCGCAACGCCACCGACGCCTGGCAGGCAAAGTTCACCGCCGACGGCCTCGCGCGCCTCATCCTCGGCACGCTCGCGCCCTACGACATTGTCCTGACCCCCGCGCTTGCCAGCCCGCCCGTACCGATCGGCACCATTAGCGCCGGCCTCGACGACCCGCTCAGCGTGTTTGAGCGCGCCGCATCGTTCATGCCGTTCTCGCCGATCGCCAACCTCTGCGGGAACCCGGCGATCAGCCTCCCGACGCACCAGATCGACGGACTTCCGGTGGGCGTGCAGGCGATCGGACGGCCCTGTGACGAGCACGTGCTGCTCCAACTCGCCGCCCAACTGGAGGCCGAACTGCAGTGGGATGCCAGGCGGTCGCCGCTTGCCAGTGGAGCCGCTCGCTAGACTCCCGCGCCACGGGCCCTGTCAGTCGCCAGACGCCCCAGCCTTCTTCCTTCATCCCAGCCAGGAGACGACCGCAAATGGCGTACGTGATCACCGAGCCGTGCATCGGTACCAAGGACGCGTCCTGCACCGAGGTCTGCCCCGTCGACTGCATCCACCCGACGCCCGACGAGCCCGACTTCGACACCGTCAAGCAGCTCTTCATCGACCCGGAAGAGTGCATCGACTGCGACGCTTGCGTCGAGGCGTGCCCGGTTGATGCCTGCTTCGCGGAAGACCAGGTGCCTGAGGACCAGGAGTCCTACATCGCCCTGAACGCGGCGTACTTCGGGCAGTAGCCCCGTGGCCGTTCGCGGCCAACGAGTTTTCTAGCAACGGCGCCCAATTGGGCGCCGTTGTCCGTTCGGGGGACAGGGAGGGGTGGCCGAGTGGCCAGACCTGTCTCAAGCAGGTTGGAAAACGGTCCGATTGGTGAGGAGAGCGAAGGCCCCTTCGGCCGTCGCTGGCGCTCCCCACCGCCAATCGAGATCCACACCATGCCTAGCCGTACCCGGAAGCTCCTCCTCACTGCCGCCGTGCTTGGCGGCACCGTCGCCGTCGCAGGCGTCGGCGTGTTCGCCGCGTTCACCGCGACGACCACGAACACGGGCAACTCGATCGCCTCGGGCACGGTGACGATCGGCGACAGCGACAGCGGTACCGCGCTGTACGCGCTCACCAACCAGGGCCCCGGCGCAACGACGCAGCGCTGCATCCGCGTGACCTACACCGGCACGCTGGGCTCTACCGTGAAGCTGTACCGGGGAGGCACCGTGAACAACGGCACGGCCTTCAACCTGCAGATTGAGCGTGGCTCCGGCCTCTCCGGGGCATTCCCGGCGTGCACCGGTTTCGTCTCTGCGGCGAGCCTCTACACCGGCACCCTTGGCGCGTTCCCCACCACCTATGTCCTCGGCCCCGACGCCAAGGGCTCGGCCTGGGCGCAGAACGACGTCGTCGACTACCGGATTACGGTCTCGGTCGTCGATGATCCGACGCCGAACGCCCACGCGACGGCGCTCGCGACCGGCTCCCACAGCTTCACCTGGGAAGCCCGCAACAACTAGCTCCAGACTCCGCCGCCGCTGGCGGCCTGAGACTCAGCGCGGCGGCGTGCCGACGCGTGCCATCACGATCGGCGCGGGGCCACCGTCCTGCGGCGCGTCGACCGACAGCTCGGTGCCGTAGGCGCCATGGATCTTGATCTGGCGACGCTCCCGCGCGCTGCGCGGCGCGAGCGCCAACCCGAGGCCCGGCAGGCCCATGAGGAGAAACATGCCGCCCATGGCGGCGCCGAAGATCTTCTCCGAGGACGCGCCCGTCGACGCCGGCCCGAATCCGATCGCGAAGAACATCGCGGCCAGCCCGCAGAACGTCAGTCCCCAGGCCGCGAGGCCGCCCCGCGCGGAGCCGATCAGACCGACGCCGATCAGGCCGACGAACACGCTGATGGTGATCCCGACGATCTTCAGGCCCGTGCCGTCAGCGCATTCGCGCGTGGAGACGTACGGCCCGCCGCTGGCGCAGGTGCCGTAGCTCATGAGCTCGTAGAGCGCCCAGCCGGAGAAGCCGAGGGCGCCGAGCAACAGGAGCCAGCCTGCCGCGACGCGCACCACGTGCAGCCCCGATCGGCGTGGGCCGGACGGCTGGCGAGCCTCGCTGGGTGCAGCACTCGCTGCGGCCTGGCTGAAGGAGCTGAGGCCGGGAATTCCACCCTGGTCGTTCTTGCCGTTTCCAAACATGGCCGCAGCATCCCGCGTCGGTGGGGCGCCCACCAGGCGGTTAGCCGCCAACCCATGACCGCCGGTATCTCAGCCACGAGGGCTGGCTGGCTGGGGCTCAGCTGACGCGGCGGAGCGCGAGCGTCGCGTTCCCGACGGCTGCGCCGTCGTGGGTGGCGGTGATCTGCACCACGGTGATGCCGACGGCAGAGACCTTGACCTCCGCGGTGCAGGTGACCTCCCAGTCGAACTCGGCCACCGCCGAGAAGGCGCAGGTGAAGTCGTCGACGACGAGGTCCGCGGGGCGGCACCCGAGGCGCTCTACGGCCGCCCAGACCGCCAGCTGCCGCCAACCCTCAGCGAGTGCCATGCCGGAGACATGGTCGCCCGGATGGTCGTAGAGCGGCACGTGGTAGGGGTCGGTGCGCAGTACGCCCGTGACTCGGCCATCGGGGGTGACGACGGGGTCGGCGAGGACCACATTCGATGGATGGGTGCGCCCGACGGCCTCCGGTGCAACGAGCCCGGGCTGACTCACCGTCTCGCGAGCCGGCGCAACCGGCGCAGCGCCGTCGTTGGCGCCGCCTTTGGCCCGCATCGCTTCCCAGCGGGCCGGGCTCATCCAGGAGAACGAGATCTCGAAGCTGCCGAGGGACGGGCCGTCGACGGCGACCAGTTCGAGCTCCATCCGGGCGCCGCACCGGACTCCCCGGTAGGTGAATGCCTCAGCGACGTGGGCGTCGATGATCACCGGCGTGGGGCGGGCGGGGTCGAGCGCTGCGCCGTGGGGCGTGAGCCTGGCGTGGAACCCGCGCAGCACGTACTTCGCATCGAGGGGGACGCTCCAGTGCCCATGGGATACGACGTAGACCGACTGGCGGAACAGCTCGACCGCCGCCATCAGGGCGGCACCGCGTGGTGCTGCGGCGTGGTCGCTGAGGAACGCGTGGCTGCGAGGCAGCTCTCCTGCGATCGCGAACTGCTCCGGCGTGAGCTGCACGCAGTCCGTCAGGAAGACCTCGCCGATGCCCGACTTGTGCACCACGCTGCGGGGCACGGGCTGATCGAACGTCAGATCCGCCGCCGTGCGCTGACCCACGGGTACGGGCGAGGGAACACCAGGCGTCGCCGCAGCCGAGGCGGCAGCTCGCGGCCACGCCGTCATGCCGCCACCTCGGTGCCGCTCCAGGCGCGGGCGGCGCTTCCGAGCAGCTGCTCGACGTCGGGCTCGCTGTGGTCCATCAGCCGCGTGCCGATCACGATGGCGTCCCACGGCCCGGCAGGGGCGCCGGCCTCGTCGAGCGCCGAGAGGAGATCGCGCCAATTGGCAGGCTCGCCGAGGCGCAGGGCGAGCAGTCCGGCGGTCGCTTCGCCGCGTGCGGCCTCCTGGGTGTCGGACGAGGCGAGGCCGGCGACCGCTGCGAGCCCGAGTTCGAGGCGGTTCAGTGCGGCGCCGAAGTCGAGGTCGTGGGCCTCGGTGCTCGCTTCGAGCTGGGTTGCCAGGCCGCGGGCGGCTTCTTCCCCGAGGACGGCGTCGCCTTCGACCAGCTGCCGGATGACGTCGTCGCGCGCCGCCGGCTCCAGCAGGATCGAGAGCTCCCGCGCAAGGTCGGCGGGCTCGTCGGCGGCGTGGATGAAGTTCAGCAGGAAGTTGCCGCCGCCGAGTGCGGCCCGAAACTGCCCGGGGGCTCGCCGCGCCGGGTCGGCGGGACCCTTCATCGCGCTGACGCGCACCGTGGCCGGAAGCGGCGCCGAGGGGAGCCGCAGGATGAGGAGCAGGCTCGGGCTCGCGGCGCAGATCGCGTCGGCGAGGTCGCGACGATCGCGCGTGGAGGCGTTGAGTTGGTACTGCCACATCGCCCGCAGCGACTGGCGGTCCAGCTGGACGACGGCCGACGCGACGACCTCGGCGCGGCGGTCGGAGAACCAGTCGAGCGCGAGGTGCAGCAAACGCCGGGCGACCGCATCGGGTTTGAGGAGCACCAGCGCGTGGTCATGCGCGACGGCGGCGGCACCGCCCGGCGGAGCGAGGCGGACGAGATCCTCCCAGCCGTCGCGAAACCAGGGGTCGGCCGCAAACAGCGCCCGCTTGGCCTCGATGACGGACAGCTCGCCGGGCACCGCCAAACCATGGGCCGCGCCGACGACGGCGACGTCCTCCGTGCGAACAGGCGCGCTCATGATCCCGCGCCTTCGGTTCGGGGTGCGGCAGGCGGCCACTCGGCGATCACCGGCAGCATTCCGTAGGCCAGGCCGTCGCGGCAGCGCGCGCGCTGGATCTTGCCGCTCGTCGTGCGCGGCAGCGTGTGCGGGCGCGTGAGCACCACGCGCGCCGGGGTGACCTCGGTGGCGAGCGCCACGGCGCGGCGCACGGCGCTCACGAGCGCGTCGGCCTCGGGCCCCGCCTCCAGGTCGGGGGACGGGGCCTCGATCACGACCACGGCGCGGGCAGACGTCGGCTCCTCGGCGAACGCGGCCACGGGGCGCGTGCGGAGCGACGGGTCGGCCTCCTGGGCCGCCGTCTCAAGATCGACGGCGTGGTAGTTGACGCCGTTGACGATGATCACGTCCTTGGTCCGGCCGGAGACGAACAGCTCGCCACCCGAGCGGAACCCGAGGTCGCCGCTGCGTAGCCAAGGGGTGTCCGGATCGCCGACCACCCGGACGCCGAACACGGCCGGGGTGAGGTCGGGCCGCTCCCAATAGCCACCGGCGACGTCTGGGCCGGTGATCAGGATCTCGCCGATCTGGCCATCCGGCAGCGGCTGCAGCGTCTCTGGGTCGACGATGGCGATCCGGTCGGCCGGCGCCTCGCCGTGGCCGACGAGCACGACGCCGGTCGACGCATCGGCGCCAACGACGCCGGCGTGCGCGCGACCTTCGGCGACTGAGAGCGCCGCTCCGAGCGGGACGGCCTCGCCGCCGCCCAGCGCGCCGCGTTCAAAGCCGCGCAGATGTGCAGCGCCGGGAGAGCGCTTGCAGACGGCGACCAGCGTCGACTCGGCCAAGCCGTAACACGGAAAGAAGGCGTCGGGATCGAAGCCGGCGACCGCGAACGCGCTCGAAAAGCGGGCGAGCGTGACCGGCCGGATCGGCTCGGCGCCGGTGTAGGCGATCTGCAGCGCCGAGAGATCGAGCTGCTCGGCGTCGGCCGCAGCGATGCGCTCGGCCGCCAAGCGGTAGGCGAAGTCCGGCCCACCGGTGGCGTTGATCGCGTGGGCCGTGAGTCCTTGGAGCCAGGCCAGCGGAGCGCGGATCACGGCGGTCGGCGGCGCCAGGTAAGTGGTCGCGCCGACGACGATGCCGGTGAGGATCCCGCCGACGAGCCCGAGGTCGTGCCACGGCGGGACCCAGGTGTAGACGCGGCTCTCCTCGCCGAGGCCGGTGCGCTCGGCGATCAGGGCGAGGTTGGCGGCGAAGGTGGAGTTCGCGAGCATCACGCCACGGGGCTTGCTGGTCGACCCCGACGTGTACTGCAGGTAGGCCAGGTCGCGTGGGGCGGGGGCGGGGAGTTCGACCGACCGGTCGGCCGCAGGCCAATCCTCCGCGAGCAGCCACGGCGCGCCTGGTAGCACGGGGTCGGCGGCGAGGAGATCAGCGATCGAGCGCAGGCTCAGCACCGCCGTCGCGCCCGAGTCCTCGGCGACGCGGCGGATGCGCCCTGCGTCGCCGGCTGCGCGCCGGGCCGACGGAATGGCGACCGGGACGCCGACGAGTCCAGCGGCAAAACACGCCTGCAGGGCGATCAGGTTCTCCAGGCCAGGCGGCAACACGAGCAGGACGCGAGCCCCCGCAGGGACGCGCTCGCGCAGCGCCGCGCCGAGCGCCAGCGCTCGCCCGTGGAGCTCGCCCCACGTGACCGACGCCGACGCGTTAACGCCGTCCTGAAGCCAGGTGAAGGCGACCGCGTCGGGGCGTGCCTGCGCCCAGTGCGCCAGTCGCTCGGGCACGAGCGCTGGCCGCGTGGTGGAGGGGGCGCTCATCCGAGCGTCTCTGCGAGCAGTCGGCGCAGATCACCGACGGTCTGCACCTGGAGCGCCGAGGTCTCGTCGACCTCGCCCAGATCGAACTCTGCCTCGACGGCCGAGATCAGCTCGAGCATGCCGAGGGAGTCGTAGCCCAGGTCGCCGATGAGATCGAGGCCGTTCGTCATCTCGGCGGGCTTCAGAAAGCAGAGCGAGAGGATGACCTCGTCGAGGCGGGCGGCATCGGCAGCGGTGAGCCCACCGGTCAACGTGGCATTGGGGTGATCGCTCATGCGAGGCTCCGGGCAGGGGTGTCGGCGGACTTCCAAGGACGCAGCGGCATCGTCGCCAGGCGAGGCAGCGTGTCGGCCCAATACCGGGCCGAGACCTCGACGCACTCGGGCGCGTTCTCGACGACGTCGGTGGCGGGGACAGGTTCGGTGAGCATCAGGTACGGCTCGTACGTCCGCAGCAGGTCGAGCGCGCGGTGCTGGCGCAGCGTGAGGTGCTCACGGGCAAACGGGAGGAAGAAGCGGTCCCAGGCCCCGGGGTCGAGGAGGCGCGGCTGCCCGAAGGGCTCCAGGCCTCGCTCGACGCGCCAGTCGTTGAACGCGCTGACCATGCGCGGGATCACGTCGGCGACGCGGCCGGCGGCGGTGCCACCGGCGACCGTCCGCACCTGGCCGGTCCCGGTGGACTCGGCCGCGACGATCTCGGCGATGACGCGCGTGAGGTCGTCGACGGGAATCACGTCGCAGTAGGCATCGGCCGCGGCCGGAAGGGCCGGGATCGTGCTGCTCGCCACGCCGCGCAGGACGACGTACATCCCGGCGAACCGCGCGGCATAGCCGTCATGACGGCGCCCGATGATCAGCGACGGCCGCACGATCGTGAGGTGCGCAAACCGCTCGCGCACGATCCGCTCGGCGCGCGCCTTCGACCACTCGTAGGTGTTGCGATAGTCGACGAGCTCCGGCGACTCGACGCTGCCGGTGCGGCCGGTCGCGTAGGCGGTGGAGATGTGGACGACGTGGGTGCCCGGCCCGACGAGCTCGGTGAGTCCGTCGATCGTCTGCACGTTGGCGCGCGTGGCAACCTCGGCGTCCATCGTCCAGCGCACGTCGGCGGCGGTGTTGACGATCACGTCCCACCGGCGGCGCAGCTCGGTGGGAGGCGCCTCGGTCATGTCCCATGGCACGACGCCACGGGAGGGGTCGCCCGTCCGGCTGGTGCCGGTGACGTGGATCCCGGGTACGCCGGCGAGGTCGAGCGTTAGCTGCACGCCGACCAGTCCGGTCGCGCCCGTGATCAGGACGTGGCGATCGGCAGCGCTCATCCCGCCACCACCAGCGTGACGAGGGTGGTGAGGAGGAGGAGCAGCAGGACGAGCGGCGCGAGCTTCGACGCGCCGCGGACGACGGCGGCGCCGGGTCCAAGGACGGCCACCGCGAGCACCACGAGCGGGACGACCGACAGGACGTCGCACGCGGCAAGGAGTCCGGCGCACGTGGCGCCGAGAGCAGCCAGCGCGCCGGCGAGCACGGCGTGGGCGCGCCGCTCGCCGAGCGTGTCGCCCCAGGAGCTCTGGCCTTCGGCGGTGGCCGGCTCGAGCTTGCGGGCGATGTCGAAGACGACCACGGTGAGGATCGAGACGAGCCCGAGGACGGCGGCCGTCCACGTAAGGCCGGTGCCGCCGGAGCCGAGCTGGAACCACCACAGCACGGGCAGCGCCGAGCACGGCACCCGCAGCAGGCGGTGCAGCATCGGGCGGCTCCGAAGTGCCGGCGGTGCTGCGCGGTCGGAGGAGACCACGCCCGTGATGAGTAGGGCGGCGAGCCACGTCAGCGTGACCGGCCCGATGCCGCCGTCGGCAACGAGGCAGCTGATCGCCATGAGGGCGACGGCCACGGCGGCCAGCCCGCCGAGTTCGCCGGGCGTGACGACGCCGCGTTGCAGGAGACGGTCCGGGTGCGCGATGGCATCGGCCTCGCGGTCGCCGAGGTCATCCAGGACGCGCAGGGCAAGAAACCAAAGCCACGCCGCGACCGCGCCGATGACGAGGTTGGCGCTCGAGACGGCGACGGCCTCTGGTGCCGTGGCGCCCGCGGCGATCGAGATGCCGTAGATCAGCAAGATCGGGACGAGGAGCACCGGGCCGTGGCGCTCGGCAAGCCACGCGCCCAGGCGTACCGGCAGCGACGCGGTGCCCGTGATCGTCGGCTTGGACTCGCTGGTGGCGGTGGTGGTCATACGGGCGCTCCGTCGGTCTGGGGCACGAGGGCCCCAGCGCCAGCGGCCGAGCGCGCGGCGCCCACGTCGGCCTGTGCGTCGGCCTGCAGGACGGCGCGGGAGTCGGCGGCTGAGCGCTCGATCGCCGTCGCCGCCCAGGCGAGTTCTGCGTTGGTGAGCGTGACGGGTGGGAAGAGCCGCAGCACCGTCTTGCTGCTGAAGCAGGGCGAGGCAATCAGGCCATGCTCGGCGAGGAAGAGCATCATCTCGCCGCACAGCGCCGGGGTGCGCATGTCGAGCCCCCACAGCAGCCCGCGGCCACGCACGTCGGCGATCACGTCGGGGTAGGCGGCAGCGATGTCGCGCAGGCTCGTCTCGAGCTCCGCCGAGATGCGAGCCGCGTCGTCGGCGGTCTCGGCCAGCAGTCGCAGTGCAGCTCGGCCGGCCGCGCAAGACAGCGGGTGGCCGCCGAACGTGAGCGAGTGGAAGGTGCCGTCGCGCAGCAACGGGTCGAAGAATCTGGGCGTGGCGACCACGGCTGCCAGCGGCATCACGCCGCCGCCGAGCGGTTTGGCGAAGAGCACGGCGTCGGGCTGTAGACCGCCGGCCAAGGCGAGCGACAGGTGCCCGCAGCGGCCGAATCCGACCTGGATCTCGTCGCTGATCGTGAATGCGCCCGCGGCGTGGGCGTCGTCTTGCCAGCGCTGCAGCAGGGCCAGGTCCATTGGGTGCACCCCCGCCTCGCCGCGCAGCGGTTCGAACATCAGTGCCGCAACGTCGCCGGCGGCGCACTCGCGGGCGACGGCCTCTGGGTCGTCCGGTGCGATGTGGGTGACGCCGTGACCGACGACCGACTCGATGCCGATTCGGAACCCCGGGTTGTGCGTGACGCCGAGTGCGCCGAGCGACTTGCCGTGGAAGGCACCTTCGACGGCCAGCACGCGCGGCCGGCCGCTGGAACGCCGCGCGAGCTTGAGGGCCGCTTCGACGGCGTCGGCGCCGCTGAGGCCCGGCCACACGTACTCGTACGGCTCGCCGATCGCCTCGATCAGCTCGGTGGCGAAGGCGGCCTGCACCGGGTTGCCGAGGATGCGCGTCGAGGAGGGCATGCGGTGCAGCTGCTCGCTGACGGCCTCGACGACCGCCGGGTGGCGGTGCCCGAAGAGCGTGACGGCGTAGGAGCTGAAGTCGAGCACCTCGCGGCCGTCGGAGAGGCGCACGATCGAGCCCTCAGCCTCCAGCTCGTAGGCATCGCGACCAACGAGCCGGCCGCTGAGGGCCATCGGCGGCGAGACGTGGTCGCGCAGCTGGCGGTAGACCTCCTCGGAAGAGGCGGCTTTTTGGATCGAGCGTTCGGCGGGCATCAGCGTGCGGCCTCCAGCGCCTCGCGCTCGATGCCGCGCAGCATCTCGGTGCTGTTCTCCCGAAGCGAGCGCATGGCGACCGGGTTGAGCATGTCGGCGAGCAGCGGGATGCCGATCTCGAACGTGATCTCCAGCCGTGCGCGCGTCAGCTCGGGTTCGATCTCGGTCACGATCCACGCCGCCTCGTACGTCTGCATATCTCCCGAGCGCTGGGTCGAGCGCATCACGTGCGTCTCGTGGTCGAGGTGCTCGTCGACCTCCCACTCCAGGATCGAGCCCTTCAGCGTCACCGACCAGCCGGAGCGCCGGACGCAAGGATCGGGATCTGGGTGGGGCAGCAGCTTGACCCAGCGAACGCTCTCCATCGACTCGGGGTAGCGCTCGATGTCGATCACGGCGTCCCAGACGCGCGCGATCGGCGCCTGGATGTCCATCTCAAGTTCAAGGCTCGGCATCAGACGGCTCCGGTCCACTCGGCTGGCAGGAAGCTCTCTTCGCCGACGGCCTCGGCGAGCAACAGCCACTCGCGGGCGCGGGCGAGCGCCGGGAAGTACCCCTCAGGCGACTGCGGATCTGGCGTCGAGCCCGCGATCTCCTCGACCGCTGCGACGAGCTGCACGCAGCGCTCGAGCAGCTCGTCGAGGCCGAGCGACGCGTCGCCGTGCATCAGGACCTCGCAGTCGCCCGCGAGGGGGTGGTCGTCGATGAGCTCCAGGGCCCAGGTCGGTGCGACGCGCGCCGACGGGATCGGTCGGGCGTCGTAGACCACGAGCGCGATCACGGTGGCGCAGGTACGCGCGAGTCCGCGGGCGGTGTGCCGCATCAGGCCGAGCTGGCCCGCGTCGGCGGCGCCGTGGGCGTCGTCGATCAGGGCCGGGGCCGGCATCGCCATGCGCCACAGCGCCTGGCCACGGGTCCACGCGTAGCGGCGGACGTCACCGTCGACGGCATTCATCGCAGCACCTCCGGGTCGATCGTGAGGGCACTGAGCGGGACGCCACGTTCCCACGTCGGCGTCAGCACGCCCTGCTCATGGAGCCGCAGACAGAACGCTGCGGCGTCGGCCGAGTCGCCGGGGTGCGGCATCGTGCCGGCCTCCGTGCGCGAGGCGGCGAGCGCCGTCCACCACTGCGCCTCGGCGTCGCTCAGCGACCACGCCGAGCCACTCTCGGCGTGTACGAGGATGTGGTCGCCGGCGAGCGGCAGCAACGCCAGCTCGCCGGCTTTCCACTCCAGCTCCGCCGTGACGGCGGCCTGGTTGAGCGGGACGCCCAAGAGGGTGGAGGCGTGGCCAAATGCCTCGTCGACGTAGCGCTCGACGAGCGCCGCTGGCGTGCTGCGGCGCGGGACGTCGAGGAACTCGGCGTGCAGCGCCTGCAGCTGCGGGTAGCCCCGCAGCTGCTCCTGCAGCCACTTGTCTCCGCTGAACGGCACGCCGCCGGCGTGCAGGACGGCATGGAGGGCCTCCTCGAGCCCCTGGCGGGCGCTGAACGCCGCCGTCTGCAGGCGGCCGCAGGCCAGCGCGAGCCGCCCGACCGTCGCCGACTCGCGGAGCCGCTCGGCGTACTCGCGGGTCAGCAGGTCGATGGCCACGGCCTCAGGATCGCGGGAGCCGGACGGGTTCACCGCGTCACCCTCGACAAGCACGCCAAAGGTGATGCGGTGCAGGAGCTTGAGCTGCTGCTCCTGCTCGGTGTTGCCGAAGACGCGCAGCAACGGCGCGGGCGAGGCCAGCGACGCCTCGGCCTCGCCGAACAGGTCGTCGACGTTCTCGGTGCTGCGGGTCCAGACGTCGATCCTGAGGCGGTCGATCCAGTGCTGCAGCGGGACGGTCGACGTACGGGTCGTCGGCCCGACGAGCACGACGTCGACGTCGCTGAGGCGGTTGCCCAGCCCGATCGACAGCGAGCCGCCGGCGATCATCGCGTCGCCCGGTTCGCGCAGGTAGTCGAGCAGCTCTACGACGTGGTCGAGGCCTTTCCCGTGGTAGCCGATCAGACGCTCGTCGAGCGCGTCGCGGCGCTGCGTGGCCATCGTGGTCATGCGACCACCTCCTCAGGTGCGGGTGCTCGCTCCAACAGTTCGATGGTGCCGGCCGCGCCGTCGAGGCGGATCTGCTCGCCATCGGTGATGAGATCCGTCACGCCGGGCACCTGCACGACCGTCGGGATCCCGAGTTCGCGAGCGACGACGGCCACGTGCGTCAGCGGGCTGCCGCGCTCGATCACCAGGCCGGAGGCCGACGACAGTGCGCCGACCCAGCCTGGATCGGTCCGGTAGGCGACGAGGATCGCCCCGCCGACGTCACGGGGCGTGTCGACCACGCGCGCCTCGGCGACGACGATGCCGGGGCACGACGGGCGGCCCGTCAGCACGCCGTCGATGGCGCCCGTCGTCGCGGCCGGATCGGGATCCGGCTCGCGGACGGCCGTCGCGGGATCGCCGTGGGTGAAGAAGCGGGCAGGCGGGCTGTCGAGGCCACGCTGGCGGGCGACCTCGGCCTGGCGGTCGGCGACGATCACGCGCAAGGCGCCGCGGTCCTGCGTGCCCTCGAAAACGGCGCGGAGTTCCTCGAGGCGGAGCACATAGACGTCGCCAGCGTGGTCGAGCACGCCGTCGGCTGCGAGCCCCGCACCCACGGACCGCAGCAAGCGCCGCGCCATGCCAAAGGCCTTGGAGCGCGCAAACCGCACGCGTTCGCGGGAGCGCAGGGTGGCCTGCACCTTTCGGCGCACGCGGTCGTAGATCCACCGACGCGGGCCGGTCAGCTTGCCCTCCAGCCAGGCGTCGGCGTCCTGGGCGGCGAGGGTCGCCGCGCTGGCACCGGCGGGTGAGGCGACGGCGCTCTGCAGCATCGACCAGGCGATCACCGGGTCGTCGCGCAGATCGGGCTCCTCGAGCTTGAGTTCGTTGACGGCCCGGTCGCCGAAGTCTTCGACGTAGCGGCTCAGCTCGCCCAGCAGCCAGCCCGTGCCGGGCAGGTCGCTGGCTTGGAGCACCGCCGGGAGCGCGGCGGCGTCGGTCGTGGCCAGCAGGTGCGCCAGCGCTTCGTCGTCGCGCACGCGGGCGCCGAGCGCCTTGAGGCGGTCGACGGGGAGCGCCGATTCCAGGCCCTGGTCGTCGACCTTGATCGCCTGCCAGAGGAACCAGTCGGGCGCGTCCGGGAGCCACTTCTGCGTGAGACCGAAGAGCACCCCGACCGAGAGGCTGATCACGGCGTCCATGACGGCGGTCGGGCCCCAGTGGCCGAGCAGGCGCTCCTCGAGTTCCTCGTACTTGCCCCACGCCTCTGGTGCGCTGAGGCCCTCGAGTTCGGCGCCGTCAAAGCTCTTGGCCACCGCCTCGAACTGGCCCATGAAGCGGTCGATCGTGCGCTGCGTGGTGAAGAAGCGGTACGCGAAGCCCAAGCCGGTCCGCAGGTGGATCCAGCGCTCCGTGCGGCGCGGCAGGTGGGCGAATGGGCGCTGGGCCTTGGCGAGGTCGTCGTCGGTCTCCCGCACGCCGACCGTGGCCGCGAGGACCTTGCGCTGGATCGACGATCCAGGGATCAACGCGAGCACCATGTACCAACTCAGAACGTCGTAGTAGACGCGCCCGTCGAAGGAGCCGATGAGGTGGTTGGTGTGCGGCTCCATCGCGGCGATTCGCGAAGCCGGGACGCCGAGCACCTGGCAGTAGTCGCGGTACACACGGCCGTAGGTGTGGACCGCGAAGCTGTAGGTCAGCGGGGCGGTGACGTCGCCGAAATTCTCGACGATGTTCGCGTTGTCCCACAGGCGCAGGTCGCCCGTCGGGGGCTGCGTCCACCCGGTCACGGGGCGGGCCTGCAGGATGAAGAGTTCACCGCCGGCGATCGCCCATTCGACGTCCTGGGCGAGGCTGCCGAAGTGCCGCTCGATCTCAAGGCCGACGGCGTGAAGGCGGGCGAGGTCGTCGGGGTGCAGCGACAAGGCCTCGCGCCGGGCTGGCGACTCGTCGAGCGTGAGCGTTCCGCCGCCGGGGGCGGCCTCGATGCGCTGCTCCTTGGCGCCGACGGTCGTCTCCAGGACGGTGCCGTCTTTGCGGGCGAGCGTGAAGGTGTCGGCGTCGACCTGGCCGGAGACGAGTGCCTCGCCAAGGCCGTAGACCGAGCTGACGAGCAGCTGATCGGCGCGGACGGCGACCGGGTTGACGGTGAAGAGCACGCCGCTGACGTCACTGCTGACCATCGCCTGAATCACGACGGCCGTCTGAATGCTGGTGATCGAGAGGCCGTGCAGCAGGCGGTACGTCAGTGCGCGGGCCGACCAGGCCGAGGCCAGGCAGTCCAGGACGTGGCGCTCGACGGCGGGTAGGCCGCGCACGTCGAGGTACGAGCTCCCTTGGCCGGCAAAGGAATAGTCGGCGCCGTCCTCATCGAGTGCGGAGGAGCGCACGGCGACGGGCTCGCCGGTGTCGGCGCGAGCGGTGGCGGCGTAGGCCGTCGCGATCGCGCCACGGGTGGGAGCGTCGAGCGTGGCACCGGTGATGAGGCTCGAGATGGCGGCGGCCGCCTGCTCGGCGCCGTCGGGGGTGAGCTGCTCGAGCGCCTGCTCGATCTTGGGGGTCAGGCCGGCGCGATCCAGGAAGCGACTCAGGACGGTCGCGTCGACGACGCCAAAGGCTGGCACGGGAAAACCGCCAGCCTGCAGTTTGAGCAGGTTTCCGCCCTTGCCTCCGGCGGAGGCCTGGGCGGTGTGGAGGGAACGGGCGGCGGACGGCATAGGTAAGACTCGATACGCAGCGTATCGCACGAGCTGGGCGCTACGATGCGGCGATGTTGTTTGGGGTCTCGATCGCGCTCACCGACTGGTCGGTCCGCCCGGCCGTGGTGGCCGTGATGGCGCAGGAGCGCGGCTTCGAGTCCCTGTTTGTGACGGAACACACTCATGTTCCCGCGATTGCGGCTGAATTTAGGAATGGCGTTCCGGCCCCATATCTCAGGACTTTTGACCCGCTGGTCGCTCTCGCCGCGGCAGCCTCGGTGACGACCTCACTGAGGCTCGGGACGGGGGTGATGCTCGCGGCCCAGCACGAGCCGATCGTCACCGCGAAGGCGATTGCGTCGCTCGACGTGATCAGCGACGGGCGCGTTGAGTTGGGGGTCGGCGCCGGCTGGGTGGAGGCCGAACTCGCCAACCACGGCGTCGCGTTCGGGACGCGATTTGGGCACCTGCGTGAGCATGTGGAGGCGATGCGCGAACTCTGGCGCGAGGAGGAGGCGACCTATGCCGGGGAGCACGTCAGCTTTGATCGCGTGATGACGTGGCCCAAGCCGGTGCAGGCCGGTGGCCCGCCCGTGCTGATCGGTGGCGACGGCCCCAAGGTGCTCGATCGTGTGCTCGCCTACGGAGACGGCTGGCTGCCGCGCGCACCCGGCGGGCTCGACGAGCTCGCCCCGCGAATGCGAGAACTCGCGGCACGGTGCGAGTCAGCTGAGCGCGAGCTCGTGCCCGTCACGCTCTACGGCGCCTCGACCGACCCGGCCACGGTCGAGGCCTACGAGGAACTCGGGATCCACCGTGGCCTGATCAAACTGCCGTCGGCCGGCGCCGACGAGGTCGAGGCGGCGCTCGACGTGGCGGCGGCCGCTGTCCGTGCGGCACTGGCGTAGACGGCCGTCAGTCGGCCGGCGGGTACTCGCGGCCGACTTGGCCACCGGCCGCATCGGCATAGAGCGAGAACGGTTTCGGGTCGACCCACCTGATGGTCCACATCAGCTGCGCCGGATCGTGCGGGTGCGGCGCGAGCGTCAACGCCTCGAGCTTCCAGATGCGCGGCTGGAACTTGCCCTCGGCCTCCATCAGCAGCTTGCGTGGCGTGATCGCATGGACGCGTCGCAGGTCGATGTCGGTGTCCAGCCGCGACGGGTACTCACCGACCTGCTCCCGGTCGACGGTCTTCCCGTCGGTCTCGATCCAGAAGAACCGTGTGCCCCGGCGCGTGTAAACGGCCATGCTGCCGTCGAGCAGGATCGTCACGTTGCGGACCCGCTCGGTCGCTCCGACCTCGCGCCGCAGGATCCGTAGCTCTGCGCCCATCCGCTCGGTGCTGAAGACCTGCGCGGACTTGAAGCTCCGTTCGCGGTCGACGTAGCCGTCCTCAGACGAGCGAGCGGTGCTGGCCGTGGCCTTGTCGTCCGTGAGGCCGGCGATCAGCACTTTGATGGCGATCACCGCGAGTACGCCGATCAGGGCCCCCACGACGCGCGCGGTGCCGGTCCCGGACGACCTTGGCGGCGGAGGCGAGGGCCGGAAGACTGCCGAGGGACCTGGCGGTAGCGTCACACCCAGGTGATCGGCCGCTCGCCGGCCGGGCTGAGTTTGGGCCCAGGCTTACGCCATCGGCAGGCTCATGCCCACCGGCTCGGGTGCCGCGACGACGCGGACCGGAGCCATGGCGATGAGCCCGCGAGCGGCCTGCCGGATCGCCTGCGCGGCGGGGTCGTCCGGGTCGACGGAGACGAGCGGCTCGCCGGCGTCGGCCTGCACGCGCAGCGGCATCGTGAGCGGCACGGAGCCGAGCAGTGGCACGTCGATCTCGTCGGCGAGTGCCTGGCCGCCGCCCTTGCCGAAGATCTCAAAGCGCTCACCGGACGGCGTCACGAACCCGGCCATGTTTTCCAGCACGCCCGCGACGGGGATCGACACCTTGTCGGCCATCTCGGCAGCGCGGCGCGCCACCTTCTGCGCGGTGTCCTGCGGCGTCGTGACGAGCAGGAACTCGGACTGCGGGACGAGCTGCGCGAGCGTCATCGACACGTCGCCGGTGCCCGGCGGCAGGTCGATCAAGAGGAAGTCCAGGTCGCCCCAGGCGACGTCCTGCAGGAACTGCGTGAGGGCCTTGTGGAGCATCGGGCCGCGCCACACGACGGCGCTGTCCTCGTCGACGAAGAACCCGATCGACATGACCTTCACGCCGTGGGCCTCCAGCGGGATGATCTTGCGCTCCTTGTTCACCGGCGGCTTCTGCCCGCCGAGGCCGAACATGCGCGGGATCGAGTAGCCCCACACGTCGGCGTCGAGGATGCCGACCTTCTTGCCCTCGAGCGCCAGGGCGACCGCCAGGTTGGAGGTGAGCGAGGACTTGCCGACGCCACCCTTACCGGAGCCGACGCAGAGGATCTGGCCGATCTCCGCAAGGGCGCCGCTCGGGAGCCCGCCGGGCATGCCGAGCTTGGCCTTGAGGGCGTCCTTCTCCTGCGTGGAGAGCACGTCGAAGTCGACGTTGATCGTCGTTACGCCGGGCACCGCGCCAACGCGCTCGGAGACGTCGGTCGTGAACGTGCCCTTCAGCGGGCAGCCGCCGGTCGTGAGCGAGATCTTCACGTCGACGTGGCCGCGCTCACCGATCACGATCGAGCGCACCATGCCGAGTTCAACGACGGACCGCTTGAGCTCCGGATCCATGACGCCTTTGAGCGCCTCGCGAATCTGATCCTCGGACGGGGCGGTGGTGTCGGTCGGGGCCATACGCAGGATTGTAGAAGGGCCGCGCGCCCCTGAGCGGTCCGCGGTCCGTTCTGGCCCCCGCGGGTGCGCCAGAACGACGAAGGCCCTGCCACGCGAAGTGACAGGGCCTTCCGTCAGACCGCGCGGAGACCGCGGTCGGGGGTTTGGCTGGGTTGCGCCTACGCGGCGGTCTTGAAGCGCTTCTCGATGGCGGTGCGCGTGTCGGCGACCGGCGTCGAGACCTTGTCTGCGTAGGAGCTGACGGTCTCGCGGACCTCGCTGATCTGATCCTTCGCGCGCTCGATGGCCTTGTCGCGCTCGGCGATGGCCTGCTCGCGGCGAGCCTTGAGCTCCTTCTCCGTCTTGGAGAGGGAGGTCTTGCCGCGCTTCTCGAACTTGTTGAGCTGCTTCGTGCGCTCGGTCTTGGAGTTCACGAACGCCTTGACCTTGTCGACGCGGCCGGTGATCTCGTCGCGGGCGACGAGGGCAGCGCCGACCTGGATGCGGGCAGCCTTCTCGACGAGTTCAAGGGCCGACGAGTACTTCTCGCTGGCCGTGTCCTTGACCTCGGTCGTGCGGGACTCGGCGCTTGCGCGGAGCTCCTTGGTGCGCTCGTCCGCGGTCGCGCGGAGCTTCTCGGTGCGCTTGTCTGCCGTGGTGCGGAGCTCCTTCGTGCGCTCATCGGCGGTGAGGCGCAGCTTCTCGGTGCGCTCGCTGAGGACCTCGAGGACGTCCTTCGTCGCCGACTTGATCGTGCCCTCAGCCTGGGTGATCGTCGTCTTGGCGGCGGTCTCAGTCTTGGCGGCGCTCGTCTTGGCGGTCGTCACCGTGCGCTTGGCCGACGAGGTCGTCGCCTTCGCGCGGGCTGCGGTCGAGCCCTTGGCAGCGACCGGCTTGCGGGCGGCCGGCTTCTTCGCGGCGGCCGGCTTCTTGGCGGCCGTGGCGGTGGTCGTCGTCTTGGTCGCGGCGGCGGCCTTGGCGGCGACGGGCTTGCTCGCGGCGGGCTTCTTGGCAGCAGCGGTGGTCTTCGCCGCCGGCTTCTTGGCGGCAGCGGTGGTCTTCGCTGCAGCCGGCTTGGCGGCCGTGGTCTTCGCGGCGGCGGGCTTGGCGGCCGGAGTCGCCTTCGCGGCCGGAGCCTTCACCGGGGTTGCCGGCGTGGCAGCGGCAGACGTCGTTGCAGCCGGCTTGGCTGCCCCCGTCGTGCTGGCGCTCGTCGTGGTGCTGCTGGTGCTCGTGGTGTCAGCCATCGTGTCCCTGCGGGTCGAAACGGTTAGGAGGGGGCGCGCCTTCGAACCTACTGGCATCGAGAATGCAGATCCGTGAAACGGGACCCCTATGGCCCCCAACCTCGCGGGTCGGGGGACGCCGGTTGGTGCGATGGATCACGCTCCCGGACGGATGCGCGAGGTCGCGCCCGGGCAGGGGTTGAAATACGACGACTGGTGGCCCCAGTTTCGGCAGCTCGGGCGCCGCCCAATTCGGTCGCTCGGCGGTCCTTCGCAGCGCGGGTTTAGGAGGCCGGTGGGACGAGATGTTTGACGGCGTCACGCAGCCTGGCAAGTGCCTCGGGCGTGCGGGCCGCGACGAGGGCGGTCCGTGGCTCGCAGTCGAGTGGGACGTCGCTGAGCGGCTCGCCTGGCCACCACTCGAGTACGCCGCCCGTCTCGCGGACGAGCAGCTGCCCGGCGGCGGCATCGACGGGCCGGCAGTAGCCGAGCGTGAGCATCGCGTCGACCGCGCCGGCCGCGAGCTGGCAGAGGCTCAGTGCGATGGCGCCGAGCACGCGCAGGCGTCGAACCTCGTCGTTCAAGACCGGCAGGGCCGGCGTGAGGAGGCGAGGGTCGGCGGCCTCGACGGCGAGGAGTTCGAGGCGGCCGTCGGGGTGGCGGTACTCGGGCGGCGAGCCGAGCGGGCGGCCGTCTTGGAAGGCGCCGCCGCCGCGCGTCGCCCACCAGTGCTGCTTGGTCGAGAGGTCGTAGATGTAGCCGACCTCAACGTCGGCGATCGACGGTCCCGACGCGACGGCGATCGAGACGGCGTGGTGCCCCGACGGCCCGCGGCCCGCGTTGAGGGAGCCGTCGATCGGGTCGATCAGCAGCCGCGGCACGCCGGCTCCGAGGTCGACCTCGCCGCGCTCCTCCGAGACGATCGTGCACGGCAGGCCGTCAACGGCGTGGCGCGCGATCACGTCGATGATGGCCGCCTCGGCTGCGGCGTCGATCGTCAGCGTGCGGTCGCCGCCGACGCCGGTCTCGCCGGTGTAGCCGCGTCGCTCGCCCGCTGGGAACGTGTCGATCGCCGCCTCCGCGGCGGCCGCGGCCTCGCGAGCGACGTCGAGCCACCGGGCATGGTCGAGCGTCATGCGCCGGAGCCTACCCAGGGTCCGTTGGCGCGTCAGCCTCGCTCTGGTTTGCAGCGACGCCCTGCAAACCCGCCGGTCAGGTGGCGGAGTCGGCGTTCTGGCGCGTCAGCCTCGCTCTGGTTTGCAGCGACGCTCTGCAAACCCGCCGGGCGCTCGGGCGCCGCAGGAAGGTCGGAGAGCTGACGCGCGTTGATCGTCACTGCGCTCCCCGACCCCGCACGTTGCGGCCCAGCGGCTGAAGTGGCGGCTGGCCCGCCCTAGACTGCGGCGCATGGAGCGAGGGGAGTCCGCGGCCTCGCGGGCCGCGTCGCAGGGTGAGGTCGGTCGCCAGGGCACCGGCCGGTCGGGCACCGCGAGCACGGGCCGCTTCGCTGAAGAGCCGACGACCGGGGCGCGCCGCTCAACCACCCTCGTGCTCGGCGGTCCCGGGACCGGGAAGACCTCGCGCGTCCTCGCTGCGGCCGAGGAGACGCGCGCCCGAGGCGGCGAGGCGATCATCGTGGCCGTGAGTGCCAGCGCCGCTGGGACGCTCAAGTCGCGCGCGGGCCGCGACACCGACGAGGGCGGCCCCGCCGACGTCGGCCGTCGCGCCGGAACCGCCGGGCGCGGCGCCTCCGCTCGCCATCGCGATCCGGCGACCACCCCGCCACGCATCCTCACGCCCCCTGGCCTGGCGCTCCTCGTGCTCCGAGAGACGGCGCCCGCCGGCGCGCGCCCACCGCGCCTGATCGGGCGCTCCGAGCGCCTCGCCATGCTGCACGAGTTCGTCGCCGGCCGCGACCTTGCGGCGGGTGCCCCGACTCCCGCCGATCTGCTCGAACGCATCGACCGCCTTGCTGCCCACGGCATCGACGGCGAGCGCGTGGAGACGTGGGCAGCCGCCCTCGCCGACGGACCGTTCGCCGCCCGCCAACGCGAGTTCGCCGCACTCGTCTCCCGCCACGAGCGCCTCCTCGCCGGCCGCGGGTTCATGTCTGCCCCGTCGGCGGTGCTGGCCGCGCGCCGCGCACTGAGCGGCGCGCAGTTCCCCGTTCGCGTCGGGCTGATCGCCGTCGACGATCTCCAGGGCCTGGCGCCCGCCGAACTCGAGCTCATCCTCGACCTGGCCCGCGCCGCCCGCGCGCCGCTGTTGGCTACCGCCGACGACGACCAATCCGGCCGCGGTGGGGACGCCGCCTCGGCACCGATCCGCACGCTGCTGGCGCAGATCCCCGATGCCGCTGTCGTGCACCTCGAGCAGTCCCAACGACTGCGCGAGGGCGTGGCCCGCGCCGCCGAGCTGATCGTGGCTCCGGCCAGCGGGCGCCTGGCGCGCCCGGCGCTCGGCGCCGCAGAGGGAGGCTCCGTCGCGCTGCATCGCCACGAGGGCGGCCACGAGCAGGCCAGCGCCGTCGCTGCTCGCATCGCCGCGTCGATTCAAGGCGGGACCCGCCCGGACCGCCTTGCCGTGGTCTGCGTCGACCCGGCCCGCGACGCCCGCGCCCTCGCGCTGGCCCTCGAGGCCCGCGGCGTGGCCAGCGACGCCGTCGACCTGGATTCCGACGCCGACCGACCCGAGGTCCGCGATCTGCTCGCGTGGATCCGTCTGCTGCTCGATCCCGCCGATGCCGGCGCGGTGATCCGCGCGCTGAGTCGCCCACCCGTCGGGCTCCCCGGCCCCGACCTCGCCCGCATCGTCCGCGTCGCCCGGCGCAAGCGCGTCACGCTCGTGGAGGCGGTGCGCGGCGCGCTCGAAGGCCCGGGCATGGAGCCGCGCTCCCGCGAGCGCGCCCAGGAGTTTCTCGGCCACGCCGACCGCTTCGCCGCCCGCGTCGACACCGGCGAGGCGCTCGTGTTGCTGCGCGACCTCATCGCGGCGCTTGGCCTGCACCGCCGCCAGCTCGCCGGCGCGGGCCCTGATGCTCGCGCCGCCGTGCGCGCGATGCGTCGCGTGGAGGCTGCTGCCTCCGGCCACGTTGCCCGCGCCGCCGACGCCACCCCACGGGAGGTCTTCGCTGGGCTCGCCGCGCTCCTCGACGCTGGCGCGTTGCCGGAGGCCGCCGAGCGCGAGCACCCCGGCGACGCGCCGGGCGCCGTCCGGATCGTTGGCGTGCGCCTGGATGAACTCAGGGCCCTCGACGTCGACGAGCTGCACCTCGTCGGCCTGGATCGCGGTGCCGTCGAGGCGCTCGATCACGAGCCGCTGGAGCCGCTGCTCGGCGAGGAACGCCAAGAGGGGCTCGGCCGCGCACGCCGCCTGATCTACATGGCGATGACGCGGTCGCGTTCGCGCGTTGAGATCAGCATCGTCGGCGACGATCCGTCGCCGCTCTTCACCGAACTCGCCGACGGCCTGGCCCAAGAGGTCTCGCAGTCGCTGGCGCCGGTGGCGGAGGAGCAGCAACTCCTCGAGGCCGCCGGCGCCCTGCGAGACCGTCTCTCTCAGGACATCGCCCGAGCGGCCGCCGGCATCGCCGACCTGCGCCTCGACGGCGACGTCGAGCTCACGCATTCCGTCGTGCGCGTGCTGGAACTCGTGAAGGTGGCGGCGCTGCTCGGTCGCGACGCCGAGGGTGAGACGCTCAGCGACGCGATCGAGGCGATCAACCACCAGCTCGGCGCGATCGTCTCCCCGATGCAGCGCGAGCTGCTGCAGACGAGCGACCTCGACGAGCGCCTGATCGCCGGCGACCGCGTCGTCGCCGACTCGGCCGTGGAACCGTCGATCGCGGCGTTCCTGCCGCGCCGCGGGGAGGGCATCGGCCTCTCCGCGACCGACATCGCGACCTACATGATGTGCCCGCTGCAGTACAAGTTCGGCCGCGTGCTGAAGGTGCCGCGCCCGCAGACGGTGCAGCAGCGGTTTGGCATTGCCGTCCACCAGGCCGTCGAGCGCTTCCACGGCGCCGGTGGCGGCAACCTGCCCAAGCTGCTCGGCCTCCTGGATCAAGCCTGGCGGACGGGCGGCCTCGGCACCGACGAGGAGTCCCTGCAGTTCCGCGCCCGGGCAGACAAGGCCCTGCGCGACTACCACGCCCGCCTGGCGATCGGGCCTGGCGAGCCGGTCTGGGTGGAGCGCCCCTTCGACTTCCGTATCGGCCGCCATGCCCTGCGCGGCCGCGTCGACCGCGTCGACCGGCTCCCCGACGGCGGCTACGAGCTGATCGACATCAAGACCGGCCCGCCGCGTGAGGCCGCCGACCTGCAACGTGACGTGCAGCTCGCCCTCTACGACCTTGCCGCCCGCGACGCGTGGAAGCTCGAACCCACCCTGCGTTCCTACTACTACGTGCTCGACGACCACAAAGTGCAGCTGGAATCCGGCGTCGACGCGGCGTGGGTGACGGACACCGTGGAGCAGGTCGGCGCCGGCATCGAAGCCGAGCAGTTCGAGCCCACTCCCAGCCCGAAGGCCTGCGGCTGGTGCGACTTCCAGTTGGCTTGCCCTGCGGCCGAGCGGTAAGACCGTACAAACCCAAATCCCACCGCACTACTAACCGCTCGGCCAGCTGACCGGGGCTGTTCGGCCCGACTTCCGCGTTTCTGGACGCGTGTTCAACATCTACGGCATTGCCCACTGAGGTAACCAGTCAACCCTGCCGATGGAGTGGACATGTCGATGGTTCCGACGAGCGTGGTGGCCGTAGTTGGCGGCCTTGGTCTCGCCACCTACCTCGCGCTGCCATCCAGCGTGGCGGTCGCGGCGTATCCGGCGTTCGGCATGGTGCTCGTTGCCTGCGTGCTGTGGGGCGTGTTCAGCGGTCGCATCGTTCACGGCCGCGGGGCCTGGTTGCTCTTCGCCCTCGGAAACGCGCTGTGGGTCGTCGGAGACCTCGTCGCCAGCTGGCTCGAACTGACGACCGGGGTGACCTTCCCCTCGGTCGCCGACGGGATCTATCTCCTCGGCTACCCGGTGCTCGCCGTCGCGATCGTCTGGGCCTCGCGGCTGCGCGGGCCTCATCGCGACGCCGTCGGATGCCTCGACGGCCTGATGGTGGCGATGGCGGCGGCGATTCCGATCTGGGTGCTCTGGATCGGCCCGTCGGTCCAGGACGTCTCACCGGCCGGGCTCGATCTGGTCGTCACCCTTGCCTACCCGCTCATGGACGTGTTGCTGATCGCTTGCGGCACGCGCTTCGTGCTGGGCGGCGGGCGGTGGAGCGCGGCGGCCGTGCTGGGCGTCAGCGGCCTGGCCGCGAATGTCGTGGCGGACGTCGCCTACAACGTCGCCGCACTCGCCGGCAGCTACCAGCCGCCGGACCCGCTCGACCTGGGCTTCCTCCTGGCCTACCTGATTTGGATTCTGATGGCCGTGCACCCGAGCGCCTCGACGCTCCTGGAAGGCGGCCACCGGCCGGCAGGTGTGCCGTACCGCGCGCGCACCTGGGCACTCGTGGCGGTCGTGGTGCTGCCCCTTTCGGTGCTCGCGGTCTCCTACGTTGAGGGAGATCCGATCGATGGCTGGATCGTCACCGTCGCGTTGGCGATCATCACGGTCGCGATGGTGCTGCGCCTTTGGCTGATCGCGCGAGCCGGCTCGAGCGCGTGGCGTGGGCCGGCCCTGCTGTCGTCAGCCGCGCTCGTGGTGGTCGTCGCCGCCGTCGGCCTCACGAGCCTGCAGCAGCGCAGCACCCGCGCCGATGCGACGGCCAACGGCCTGATGGACGCCGCCGCTGCGGCCGAACGCCTCGACGGGATCGCGGTGCGCTCAGACCGCCCAGGACCCGACGGCGCTGACGCCCGGCGCGCCTGGTCCGGGCAGATCGCGGCGCTGCGACGGCACCTCGACACCGCGGGCGTCACGCCGGCGGTTCGCCGCTCGCTCGGATCGTTGCTCGAGAACTACGAGACGGCGTTGACCCGCCAGCTCGTAGCGGTCGACGCCCGGGACCTTGTCGCCGGCGCAGAGATCGAGCGCCGCGAGATCGTCCCGGCGCATACCGCCTTCATCGAGGGTGCCCGTGCCGCCGCCGCGGAGTCTCGCGCCCGCTCAGATCGCGCGGCCAAACGCGCGCGGTTCACGACGGTGCTCGCGCTCGCGGTGTCGCTCGCGTTCCTGGCCCTGCTGCTGGTGCGAGTGGGTGGCGTCGGACGGCGAGACGAACTCGCTCACCAGGCACTGCATGACTCGCTGACCGGCCTGCCGAATCGCGGCATGATCGAGGAGAAGCTGCGACACGCGTTCTCGCGGGCTCGCCGCAGCACGCAGGGACTGGTGCTGCTGGACCTCGATGACTTCAAAGCGCTCAATGACTCGCTTGGGCACCCCGTCGGCAATGAGCTGCTCGTCGCCCTGGCCGAGCGGCTCGCTGCCGCGGTCCCCGACTCCGGTGGGCTGCTGGCACGGATCGGCGGTGACGGGTTCGCGATTCTGCTCGACGACATCGAGGGACCCGAATGCGCGGTCGCCACTGCCGAACGCATGCTCGCTCTGCTCCAAACACCGTTTGCGATCGCCGGGTCCACGCACCTCGCGCATGCGTCGGTCGGGATCGCCGTGTCCGACGGGTCAGGCACCGGCTCGGCCTCCGAGCGAGCGGCGACCGTCCTGCGCGATGCCGAACTCGCGATGTACGCCGCCAAAGACCGCGAAGGCAACTCCCATGAGCTGTTCACTGCGGAGATGCACGACGCCGTTGCCAAGCGGCTCAAGCTCAAAGCCGAACTCGCGTTGGCCATCCAGCGCGAGGAGTTCACGCTCGTCTACCAGCCGATCGTCGACATCGCCGAGGGCCGCGTCGTGGGCTATGAGGCCCTGGTGCGGTGGGTCCATCCGGAGCGTGGCTTCGTCTCGCCTGCCGACTTCATCCCCGTCGCCGAGCAGACCGGCCTCATCGTCGAACTCGGCACCTGGGTCCTCCGCGAGGCCTGCCGCCAGGTCGCCGAGTGGCGCCGGGACTGGCACGACGATCGCTACATCTCGGTCAACGTCGCTGGCAACCAGCTGCAGCGCGAGGACTTTCCGGAGCAGGTGGCCGCCGCGCTCGCCGAGACCGGCCTGCCGGCGTCGGCGCTGCTCCTCGAGGTCACGGAGTCCTCGCTGATCCTCGACCTCGACGGCAGCCAACGGCGAATGGACGCCGTGCGCAGCCTCGGCGTCCGCTTCGCGATCGACGATTTCGGGACGGGCTACTCCTCGCTCTCCTACCTGAGCCGCTTCCCGCTCGACGTGCTCAAGATCGACAAATCGTTCATCGACGAGATCACCACGGGCTCGCGCGGTCGAGCGATCGTCGACGCGGTCGTGAGGATGGCCGCCAGCCTGGACCTGGCCGTCGTCGCGGAGGGCATCGAGGAGCCTGAGCAAAAGCAGGTCCTGCAGGAGATCGGTTGTGGCCTGGGGCAGGGCTACTTCTACGCCCGCCCGCTGCCCGCTGCCGACGTGCCCGGATTTGCACTCGCGCCCGCGCCCGCGCCGCTGCGCCTGGCAAAAACCGCCTGAGCCCGCGCACGCTTGCGCCGCTCAGCCGTGACGCGTGCGCCGAGGAGCACGACGACCGGGCCGGCAGTCCAGAGGAAGACCAGCTGCATCCAAGTGGTGCCAGCGTCGGTGCCGGCGAAGAGCGCATGGAGGAAGCCGAGCAGCCACGCCAGCAGCGTGAACTGGTGCAGGCGCCGCCAGCGCGCCGCGCCGACCCGCTTGCGCACGTAGAAGCTCAGTCCCAGCGCGGCCGCCAGGTAGGCCCCGACGATCCCAGAGGCCACCGCGAGCGGCTTGTAGTCGATGACGAACGGCACGGCGACGCCCAGCGGGCCGGGATCGAGCCACCGGTCGCCCAGGAGCGTGATGCCGTGGACGGCGATCGCGATCAGGCCGGCGAGCGCGGCGTGTTCGTGGACCTGCAGCAGGGCGCGCTTGCGCGAGGGCTTGGCGGCCAGTCGGCTAGCCATCGTGAGGCCCGCCAGTACGGCGACGGTGAAGAGGACGTAGCCGACGACGCCGGCCGCGCGGCTGGCAAGCCACCAGCCGTATTCGAGTGGATCCGGGCCGGTCATTGCAGCAGGGCTCCTGGGAGTCGGACGGTGGTTGCGTCGTCGAGGACGAGCAGGCCGCCATGGGTCATGAGTAGACGGGCGCCCGCGTCGGGGCCGGAGAGCAGCGCCTGGCCGGCGAGGCGTTCGGCCTCTGCGGTCGATGGCGCCGCGGCCGTCGCCTGGACGACCCCGGTGAACGCGGGCTCTCCCGTCGAGGGATCGAGGAGATGGTGGGCCGGGCCGCTCGGGCCCAGCCAGCAGCGGCCTGCAATCGACGAGGTCGCCACGCCACACGGCCCGGTGGTCTGCAGGGCCACGGCGGCTCGACCAAACGGGTCGTCAGCGAGGATCTCCATACCGGTGGCGCCGGCGAGCGCAACGTCGCCGCCGGCATCCACGAAGCCGGAGTCGAGGGTTCCAAGCGCTCGAAGCGCCAGGTCGGCGATCAGTCCTTTGGCGGTCGCGCCGAGGTCAAGGTCTAGGCCAGGCGGCCGGCTGACGCGCCGTGTCTGGCGGTCGACCTCGACGCCGAGCCACGCAGGCACGGCCGCCGGCCGAGCGGGTCGCGGCGGAGGGCCCATCGCGAGCACGGTCGGCAAATCGGCGCGGCGCGCGGGGTCCCACGTGTCGGAGTAGCCGACGTGCGCCAACGGGGCGCTGAGGGTGGGGTCCAGGAGTCCGCCGGAGGCGCGTGCTGCACCGAGCGCGACATCGAGGGCGTGGGCGAGCAACGGCGAGACGACCACACTGGGCGCGTGGCTAGCGCCGAGTTGCCGAAGCTCGCTGTGGGCGTCGAAGCGCGTCAGGCGCGCGGCTGCCGCGTGGACGAGCCGCTCGGCGCGCCCTACGGCCTCGGCGAGCTCAAGCGGGTCGCGGCCCGGCGCGACGGCGGCGATGCGCAGGTCGCAGCCCATCGCCCGGAACGCATGATCGACGACGCCGGACGGCGCAAGCGTGACGGCGTTCATGAGCCGCGCGTCACGGGGGCGGCAGGGGCCGGCGCAGGCGCAGGCGCGGGTGCAGCTTGCGCTGGAGCTGAGGGCGCCGAGTTGACGGCGGCGGGCGCCGCGGCCGCTGGCGCCCAGCCCGTCCCACCGGTCGGCGCTGCGGCGATAGCCACGGCCACCGGCGTTGGTCGCCGCACGACGCGCTTGGTGATCACCGTGGTGCGGATGATCTTGCGGGTCACGACGATCCGGGGTCGCGGCACGGGCGCCGGGGCCGCGACCGCGCCGAGAGCAGGGTCAGACCCGGCGCTCACCTGCGCAGCGAGCGCCCCAAGCGTGCCAGCGAATGCGGCGCAGGCCGCGAGGTAGGTCGCGCCGGCCCAGCGACGGCTCGGGGCGGCGCGCATCAGTCGTCGTCCTCGTCGTGATCGCGCCCGGAGTCGCCGTGATCTTCGTCGCCGTCGTCATCGTGGTCGTCGCCGCGGTCGTCGCCCACGTCGTGCCCGGGGCCGTCGTCGTCGTGATCGTCGCCGGGGCCGTCATCGCTGGTGCGCGTGGTCGGCGCGGCCGCGACGGGGGCTGCTGCCCGAGCGCCCGAGCTGTTGGAGGAAGCGCTACTGCTGCCGGTCGACGCCGAAGCACCAGTGGACGAGGCGCGCTGGGCGGCTGAACTTCCTGAGCCTGAGCCGCCTTCGCCCTCGGTCACCGTCTTGGTGCGGTGGACCGTCCGGTTCACGACCTCGGTGCGGCGCTCGATGATCGGCGTGGTGCTGACGGCCTGCGGTGCCGGGGCAGGCTCCGGCGTGGTGGAACTCGACGCGAGGGCGACGGCGGTGAGGCCGGCGAGCGCCGCGACGGTGGCGGCGCTGACGGCTTTGGCTCGACTGATGGTCATGGGGAACTCCGTGGGTCTCGGTGTTGACTCAGCGGAGCATCGGCGGCGGCCTCAAGCGGGCGGACAGTCCAAGGCAAAGCCTTGGCAAAACCTTCCAAGTGCTGGGCGAACGTCGGCCTCCACCCGGGTACGCTCGGGAGGTCGTGACTGCCGTGCGCCCTACCGTCCTTGTCGTCGAGGACGAGTCCTCGATCGCGGTACCGTTCGCCAGCGCGCTGCGGCGCGAGGGATTTGAGCCGGTCATCGCGGCGACGGCCAAAGAGGCGCGCACGGCTTGGCGCGGCACGCGCCCATCGGTCGTGTTGCTCGACCTCACCCTCCCGGACGGCGACGGCCGCCAGCTCATCGGCGACTTGCGCGCCGAACTCGGCGACGTGCCGGTGATCATGGTGACGGCCCGTGGGACGGAGACCGACCGGATCGTCGGCCTGGAGCTCGGCGCCGACGACTACGTCGTCAAGCCGTTCTCGTCGGCCGAGGTCGCCGCGCGAATCCGTGCGGTGCTTCGCCGCGTCGCGGCGCCGAGCGCCGCCGGTCACGGGGATTCGGAGGTCATCGAGGCCGACGGGCTCCGGATCGACCTCGCGGCGAGGACGGTCGAGCTCGACGGCGACCTGCTGACGCTGTCGCGCAAGGAGTTCGACCTCCTCGCCCGTCTGGCCGACGACGCGGGACGCACGGTCACCCGCGACGCGCTGATGCGCGACGTGTGGGACGAGAATTGGTTCGGTTCCACCAAGACGCTCGACGTGCACATCGCGGCCGTACGCAGGCAGCTGCACGACGACGCCACCTCGCCACGCTTCATCCACACGGTCCGCGGCGTCGGGTTTCGATTCGCGGCATCGGGCGGACCGCGGCGATGAGTCTGCGCGCGCTGCTGCTGGCCGCGCTGACCTACGTCATGCTGCTCACGGTGATCGCCTTCGCGGTCCCGCTCTCCCGCGTGCTTGGTGAACGCGTCAACCGCGAGGTGCGGACCCAGGCGATGGCCGAGGCGCAGCTCGTCGCCGCCGCCGTTGGCTCTGACGCCACTGAACCGGTCATGAGGGAACTCGTCGCCGTCGCGGCTCGCACGACCCGTGGGCGCGTCATCGTCGTCAATCAGCGCGGCCAGCTGCGCTTCGACAGTGCTGCCCCACCGGCGCCGACCGGCGCCGACTACTCGACGCGCCCCGAGATCCAGGCGAGCCTGGCCGGGCAGTCACTCCAGGAACAGCGAGACAGCAAGACGCTCGGCCGCCCGCTGCTGGTCACCGCCGTTCCGGCGCGCGAGCGTGGCAAGGTCGTGGGCGCGGTGCGCGTGTCGCAGGACGTTGGCGCCATCTCACGCGCGGTGGACCGCGGTCGGCTCGCCCTGGTTGCGTTGGGGCTCCTCGTGCTGGTGCTGGGTGGGACGGTCGCCGCGATCTTGGCCCGTCGTCTCGCTCAACCGCTGGCCGCGTTGGAAGACGCTGCCCGTGCCGTGGCCGGTGGCGACATGACGGCCGTCGCGCCCGAACGCGGCTCCCGTGAGCAGGTCTCGGTCGCGAAGACGTTTAACGCGATGACCGAGCGTCTCGACCGAACGCTGACCGCCCAGCAGCAGTTCGTTGCCAACGCCTCCCATCAGCTCCGCACCCCGCTCACGGGCGTGCGTCTGCGGATTGAAGAGGCGATTGCCGAGGATCCAGGCCCGATCGCGGCCGAGCACCTGGACGCTGCCACCGCCGAGGTCGACCGGCTCTCCGCGCTGATCGACGACCTGCTCGTGCTCGGTCGCAGCGGCGAGCGTCCCCAAGCGGCGCGGCCGGTTGAGCTGCACGCGGTCGTGGAGTCCGTCGCCGAGCGGCTCCGGCCGGCGGCCGAGCAACGTGGCCGCGAGGTGCGCGTCTCCGGCGACGCCGCGGGCAGCGTGCTGGCGGATCGGGACGACCTCGAACGCGCCGTCGATGCGCTTGCGGAGAACGCGCTGACGTACGGCGAGGGCCCCATCGACCTGGTGGTGCGCGGGTGTCGGGTGGAGGTCGGCGATCGTGGCCCCGGTCTGGCGCCGGGAGAGCAGGACGGGCGGCTCTTGGAGCGCTTCCATCGCGGGAGCGCCGGGCGGGCACACCAGGGCACCGGGTTGGGCCTGGCGATCGCCTCCACGCTTGCGACGCGGTGGGGCGGCGTCGCCGGCCTAGAGCCGCGCGCCGGCGGCGGCGCCCAGGCATTTTTGGACTTCGAGGAGGCGACCTAGCGTGGAACCGATGGCGGGAATTCGTGGGCTGGTGATCGCGGGCGTGGCCGGCGTGCTGCTGGTCACGGCCGGAGCGTTCGGGGTGGCGGCGATCGTGGAGGTGCCGGTGGGGATCTCGGCGGAGCCGGTCGAGGCCGGTGACCGGCTCGCGTCGGGGAACGCCGCGCCGCGCGGCGACGCTGATGGCGATGAGGCGGCGGACGCCGCTGCTGCGCGTGCGGCGAAAGCGAAGGCCAAAGCCAAGGCTCAGGAGAAGGCTTGGCTGGCCGCCAAGCGCAAGCGGGCGCGCGAGGCCGCCGCGGCGCAGGCTCGTCGCAACGCGGCGGCGGCCGCGGCGGGAACGAGTGGGTCGGCGGGATCCGGAACGTCGGGTGAGACGGGTTCCGGGTCAGGATCCAGCGGGTCCGGAGCCGGGTCTGGGTCGAGCGGTTCCGGGTCAGGTTCCAACGGCTCGGGCTCGAGTGGCTCGGGGTCCGACGACCGCCACGAAGAAGACGACCACGCCAAGGAAGACGACCACGCCGAGGGTGGCGATGACCACGGCAGCGACGACGACTAACTCGGCAGCCGGGAGCTGGGCGTGCGGCCGCCCACGTGGCTTAGCTCTCGTTCGGGCCGCGCTGGCGCAGGAAGCGCTGGAACTCGCGGGCCAGCAGGTCGCCGTCCGGGAGGGCCTCCGGGTCGGCCATCTCGGCCTGCTCGGTCGCAGCCTGCTCCTCCAGCTTCTCGACCCACGCGCTGACGGATGGATCGTTGGAGACGGCACCGCTGACGCGCTCTTCGAACTCGCGGGCACCCTCTTCCAGCTTGGACGCGTCGAGCGTGATTCCGGAGAGCTTCTCGACGCCGCGCACGAGCGACAGTGCGCCGTTGGGGTTGGGTGCGGAGACGTAATGCGGGACGCTGGCCCAGAGTCCAACCACGGGAATATTGGCCTTCATCGCGGCCATGTGGATCGGGCCAAGCAGGCCGGTCGGGCCCTCATAGTCCGGGCGGTGCAGGTCCAGGCGGTCGAGGAGTCCCTCGTCGGAGCCGATCGCCATCAGTGGCGCCGGGCGCGTATGCGGCACGTCGCCCATGAGGGAGCCGAGCGTGACGATCATCTGCGCGCCCATCGCCTCGGCGACCTGGGCGACCGACTCGGCGAACGACGGCCACTGCGTCGACGGCTCGGGGCCCATCAGCGTGATCAGGTCACGCGGAGCACGCGCAGCGCGGGCGGCGCGGTACTCGATCTTCGGCCAGCGCAGGTCGCGAACCACGCCGTCGCGGACGACGATGAAGGGCCGCGCGGCCTGGAAGTCGAAGAGGGTCTCGGGGTCGTAGCTGGCGAACGTCGACGACGTCAGCTGCCGTCCGACCGCGGCGAGTGCCATGGTCGAGGCCTGCCCGGCGTCGCTCCAGCCGCGGAATGCGCAGATGAGCGCCGGGGCCCTGAGCCCCTCCGGACGGTGATCCCAGCGAAGTGCCTTCACATGGTTCACGCTACAGGAACCGCGATGACGCACCCGACGCCTCAAACCCCCACGACATCGCCCGACGCGCCACCCGTTCGCACGGTGTCGGAGCTCGTTGATCGCCAAGCGGTCGACGGCGTCTTCGCCGTCGTGCGTGCCGACCGCCTCACGGCCCGCAGCGGCCAGCCCTATCTCGCCTTGCAGCTGCGCGACCGCACCGGCGTGATCCCGGCCCGCGTCTTCCGCGACGCCGACACCATCAGCGCTCGCTTTAAGGTCGGCGACGCCGTTCGCGTGCGTGGCCGCGTGGAGCGTTTCCGCGAGCAGCTGCAGATCGAGGTCCAGGGGCTCGTCCGCGCCGAGGGCGTCGATCCAGCGCTCCTGCTGCCGACCGCCTACCGCGACCTGCCCGAGCTCGAAGGTTTTCTGGAGCACCTGGCGGCCGAGGTCCACGATCCGGGCCTGCGCGGACTGCTCATCTCGCTGCTGACCGACGCCGCGCTGCGCGAGGAGCTGCGCCGCGCGCCGTGCTCCCGCAGCGAGCACCACGCCTACCTCGGTGGCCTGATCGAGCACACCGTCGCCGTGACGCAGCTGGCTTGGGAACTCTGCCAGCTGCACCCGCGCCTGGACTCCGACCTGCTCGTGACGGCCGCGATCGTCCATGACCTTGGCAAGACCCGCGAGTTCACCTACGGCGCGTCGATCGGCCTCAGTGAGGAGGGTCGGCTGCTCGGCCACCTGGAGCTCACGATGCAGCTGCTCATCGCCCACCGCCCCAAGGAGCTTGGCGACGACCGCTGGCTCTCGCTCTGCCACTGCGTGCTGGCCCACCACGGCGCGGCGTCGACGCCGACGGGGTCGTTCCAGTCCTACGAAGCCCTCGCGCTCTACCGGCTGAACCTCGTCGACGCCGAACTCAAAGGCGCCTTCGAGCACGGGTTGTAGGCGACGCTTGAGCCGACTCGACCTCCACGACCCGGCACTCCCAGGCCGGATTCACCGCGCCTTCGACGGGCTGCGGGAGACCGACCCGCTCTATGCGATCGCTGACGGCCGCTGGCTGCTGACCCGCTATGACGACGTGGTGGCGATCCTCAAGGACCGCGAGCGGTGCACGACCGATATCCACGCCGTCCGCGGCTACGACGAGACCCGGCCGTTCGGCGCCGGCAGCGATCTGGAGCGCGTCCAAGAAGGCCTGCTGATCAACCTGCCCGCCGACGAGCACCGCCGGATCCGCGGCGCGTTCACCCGGCCGTTCACGCGGTCGAGCGTCGAGTCCGAGGTGACGGCCCTGGTCGAGCGGCTCGTCGACGACCTCATGCCGAACCTGCCGGGCGACGGCGAGGTCGACTTCGTGGCGGCCGTCTCGCGCTGGCTTCCAGCACAGGTGTTCCAGCGGCTCTTTGCGATGCCGGAGGACGACCTGGAGCGGCTCGTCGATCTGCTCCATGAGGACACCGTTGCGATCGACGTGCTGCTCTCGCCGGCGCTCGTCGCCCCCGACGACCTCAGTCGCGCCGCCGACGCCTTCCTGCAGTTGCGCGCCGAACTCGACGCGCTTGCCCGCGAGCGCCAAGGCGGAGACGGCGGCGACCTGCTGACCTTCCTCACCGAGCAGCACGGCACCGGCCTGCTGTCGTGGGACGACGTCCTGACGCAGGCCATGGAGGCCCTGGCCGCCGGGACGAGTACGACGATGACGTTGCTGACGGGCATGGTCGAGGCGTTCGCGCAGCACCCAGCCCAGTGGGAGCTGCTGCGCGCCGACGCGTCGCTGGTTCGGCCCGCCGTGGAGGAGGCGCTGCGCTACGTCAGCCCGGCGCTCTCGATGGGGCGCGTCGCCGCGGTCGACTTCGAACTGCACGGCAAGACCGTCCGCGCCGGCGACGTGATCCAGTGCGGCGTCCTGCCCGCCAACCGCGACCCGCGCGTCTTCGACGACCCGCACGCCTTCGACATCACGCGGTCGCAGCGGCCCCGGCCCGACGGAGCCAAAGGCGCGCCCGGCCAGGCGGGTGCCGCGCATGTGGCCTTCGGCGGCGGCGTCCACAGGTGTCTGGGCGCCCACGTCGCCCGGCTCGAAGCGCGAGTGGTGCTGGAACGGCTCCGTGAGCGCTACGCCCGCCTCGCGATCGAGCCCGGCGCCGCCGTCTTGCATCCCACGGTGCTGATCCGGACGTACGCGAGCCTGCCGGTCACGCTCCACGCCGCCTGAGCGGTCATGCCTTCAAGGGGTCCGTCGAAGTTCGCGGAGTTTGTCTCGGTGAGTTTCGACGGCCGCTCGTGGGCGCCGGCGCCGCCAGCCCGCTCAGACCGCGGGGTTGGCGCTGGCTTCGTCGGCCGCCGCGGCTCGCGTGCGCCGCACGCCGCGCAGCATCTGCGCGGCGATCAGCAGCATCAGGATCGCGAAGCCGACGCGCAGCAGCGTCTCAGGGATGACCTCCGCCAGCGAGGCGCCGACGGCCGCGCCGACGATCCCCAAGGCCCCAAGCGACAGGCCTTCCTTGAGGCGCAGATTGCCGTAGTGGTGGTGGCGCGCCGCGGCCGCGATCGACATCGGCACCATGGCCGCCAGCGACGTCGCGATCGCCTCGCGCTCGCCGAAGTCCTGGGTGTAGAGCAGCACCGGCACCACGAGGATCCCGCCGCCGATCCCGACCATGCCGCCGAGGACGCCGGCGCAGAAGCCGGCGAGGGCGAGGATCACGGGGTCGGACACGCTCGTCGCATCGGCGGGCGTCGCGGCGCCGAGGTCCGCGACGATGGCGGAGTCGGTCAGCGACGCCTGCAGATCTCCGGCAAGCGGTCGGAGTAGGTCAACGGCGCCGATGAGCAGGAGTACGGCGAGCCCGAGCGAGATCCACTCGCGCGGGACACGCTGCTGGAGCGTCGTGCCGACGACGGCTCCGACGATCGCCGGAACGGCGACCACCGCAGCGACCGTCCAGGCGACGTTGCCGTAGATCGCGTGCGTGATCGTGCCCGCCGTCGCGATCACGATGATCGCCGCCAGCGAGGTCGCGGCCGCCTCGCGCGGATCGAAGGCGAGCAGCAGGATGAGCAGCGGGACCATCACGCTGCCGCCGCCGACGCCGAAGAGTCCGCTGTAGACCCCGGCGGCCGCGGCGATGAGCAGCAGGACGCCCGGACGCGCCGTCCTAGACTCAGTCGGCGGAGATGCGCTCACGGCCCGGCATACTAAGACGCATGGCACCCCTTGAGCCGGTCTCGATCGCTCCCGCCACCGCGGACCCGGTCGGGCGCTCGCTTCCGGCCGACGTGGCTGCAACCGCGGCTCGTCTTGGCGACGTCTCCGGCCAGCTGGCCGTGCTCCTCGACTTCGATGGCGTCCTCGCGCCGATCGTCGACGATCCAGCGGCGGCTCGCCCCGACGCGGCCGCAGCTGCCGCCGTGCGCGCGCTTGCGGCCGCCCTGCCGCTGGTGGCGTGCGTCACCGGTCGGCAGGCGCTCCAGGCGCGCGGACTCCTTGGCGTCGGCGAGATCGCCTACACCGGGCTTCATGGCGCTGAGATCCTGCGCCCGGGCGAGGATGCGCCCCAGGTGCCGGAGGCGTTTGCCGCCGACGCGAGCGCCGTCGCCGGGATCCTCGCCGCCGCCCGCGCCGAGCCGGCTGGCCTGGCCGGGCTCGAAGTCGAAGAGAAGGGGCCGATCGTGGCGCTGCACTGGCGGCGCGTCGCCGACCCCCTCGCCGCGCAGGCGCGAGCCGAGGAACTCGGTCGCCGCGCCGTCGCCGCCGGACTTCGCAGCGGCACCGGCCGCGCCGTGCTCGAACTGCGCCCCGCGCTCGAACTGACCAAGGGCGACGGCGTCGAGGCGCTGCTGCGGGCGACGCCCCGCGCCCGGCACGTGCTGTTCGCTGGCGACGACGTGACGGATCTCGACGCCTTCAGCCGGCTGCGCGCGCTCGTGGTCGAGGGGACCCTCGATTCCGCCACGTTGGTGGCCGTCAGCGGCCCCGACGCGCCACCGCAGGTCGCCGCGGCCGCTGATCTCGTGCTGGGGACCCCCGCCGATCTCGGAGCGTTCCTGACGGCGATCGCCGCGGGGGCGCAGCCCGCCTCCACGACCGAGCAGAAGGGCGCGTGAGCCGCTGATGCGCTTCACCGATCTCCTTCGCGCGGGCTCGCTCCTGAGTGCCGCCTCCGGCACCGTCTTGGCGACCGCCGCCGTGGCGTTCGGCGTGATCGACGGCCAGCAGAATGTCGTCTTGCTCTGCACGATCTGGTGGCTGATGGCCGCGGTGAGCGGGCAGGTCGTCGCGAACAGCCGTGGCGGCAAGACGACCGAGGCAATCGGCCGGCTCCTGGCCGACGCCAGGCCGCAGCGCCACCAGGAGGAGCCGCGCGTCGGGTTGACCGTCGCCAGTCGGCTGTGGCCGCTCGGTCTCGCGACGCTGCTGGCGCTCGTTGGGACGGCCATCCTCGGCCCGCAGGTGGCTGGCGTCGGTGCGGGGTTCCCGCTCGTCTGGGCGCTGCTGTGGCGTGGGCAGGAGTCCGCCGTGAAGGCGGTCGAGGAGCGCGACGGCGTGGTCTTTCACGTGGTCGTCAACGGCCCGCTGAAGCCGATCTCGCTCGTCCGGGGCCCGGGCCTGCGGCGTGACCTGCCGAGCCGCCCGGATGCCAAACGGACGGTCTCGTCGACGTGACCGTCGGCGGCCCGCCGCTGGGCCTCATCGAGCGGCCCCTCACCAAGGGCAAGGTCGACGTGTTGTTTGTGTCGCTGGGCTCCACGCTTGGGCTGCGCAGCGCCGACGACCAGCTCATCGCGGCGCTCCAAGCGGCAGGGATGTCGGTGCAGGTCGCGCAGGTGCCGCCGAAGGGCCGCAACGTGCGCACGCTCATGCTCACCGACCTGGTGCAAGCGTGGGTGTCAAGGGTCGCGGTGAAGCGCGCCATGGTGTTCGTCGAGCCGACGGTCGTCCTGTGCTCGACGACGACCGCGGCGCTCCTTGCGCCCCGTGCCGACGTGATTCGCTTTGACGCGCTCGCTCAGCGGAGTCGCCCCGGTCATCACGGCCTGTGGCAGCGCCCGTTGGAGCGCCGCCGTCTGCGCCGCGCCAGCGCGCTGCTGCCGTGGGACGTTGCGTCGTCGGACGGTGCCCCAGGCGGGCTGGAGGCACGCACGCATGTGGTGCCCGTCGCGATCGATCCGTCGACCGATCCGGGCGCCGAGCGCGCTGCCGCCGAGCTCCTCGCACAGTGGTCCGCAGATGGCCACCGGCCGGTCGCCGTGACCTACGCGGCCGACGCGTCGAAGAAGGGCTTGGATCGCCTTGTTGCCGCCTGGTCGCAGGCTCGTACGGGCGACGAGACGCTGATCGTCACCGGCCGCGACGAGTTGCCCACCGAGCTCCAGGCCGCCCTCGATCCCGAGCGCGTCGACGCCGCCGGCACCGGCGCGGGCGTCCTCTGCGTCGGGCGCCTGGAGACGGCCGTCTTTCGCGCCGTGGTTGGCGCCGTCGGCCTGCTCGCCATCGCCCCGCGCCGCGAGGACTATGGCCTCGTCCAGCTCGAGGCGCTCGCCGCCGGGGCGCGCGTCGTGACGACCACGGCGCCAGGCCCCTACGCGGCGCTGCCGCTCATCCGAGGCCTCTGGCCCGAGCAGGTCGTCGACGATGCCGACGACCCCTTCGCGCTGGCCGCTGCCCTGCGCTACGCGATTGACGCCCGCGCCGCCGCACCGGGCGGCGTCGACGCCTCCACTGAAGCAGCGCGCCAGGCCGTCGCCCCCTGGTCGCCAGACGCCGTCGCCGCCCAGGTCGCGGCGGTGGTCGTCCCGCTCATCCGCCGCTAGAACGACCAACGCCGGACCCAATGGATCCGGCGTTGCAACATCACCAGCGCTCGTAACTCGACTGAGCGAGCTATCGCGCCGCAGATCTCGTTCGGGTGGAGCCGACTCAGGCCTCGGGCCCTGTCGGATTCACCCGAACGAGAGGTGCAAGCGAGAGTCGCTCAGACTTTGAGTTTGGGTTCCAGCTCGCCGAGAAGCTTGGTCTTCGGGTAGGCGCCGACGACGCGGTGGGCTTCGCCGCCGTTCTTGAAGAGGATCATCGTCGGGATCGAGATGACGCCGAACTGGGCGGCTGCCTGCTGGTTGTCGTCGATGTTGAGCTTCACGATCTTCACGTCGTCGCGCTCACCGGCGATCTCTTCGAGGACCGGGGCGACGGCGCGGCACGGGCCGCACCAGGGGGCCCAGAAGTCGACCAGGACGGGCTGATCGGATTCGATGACCTCGGCTTGGAAGTTGTTGTCGGTGACTTCGTTGATGGCGCCCATTGAGAGACCTCGTCGTGGGTTGACTCCAACCACTATACAAACGAAAGTGGCGGACTCCTGAAGGGGTCGTGAACTTGCCCGGTCGGCCGGTCGACGCTGGACGTTCAGCTGAGTGGCCGTCCAGTGCCCGCCGCAAATTGCGGGGTCAGCGCACGCCGGCGTAGTTCGCGATGAGGTCGGGCGTGACGTAGACCTCGATCAGCGCGGCGCCGAACACCATCGGGAGTGCGATCGCCGTCGTGACGAACGTGGCGGCGAGGAGCTGGTGCCACTGCCCGCGGCGGCTGGCGAGCAGCCAGGCCGCGAGGGGGAGGAAGAGGCCGACGAGTTCGAGGATCGCGTGGGGGAGCAGCAGGATGATGAGTTCGAGCTGCCCGAGGCCCAGTTGATCGCTCATGTCGGCGGTGAGGCCACCCAGCACGTAGCCCTGGGTGATGAGGGAGAAGGCGGTGGCGGCGGTCACGAAGAGGATCGCGAAGCGGCCGGCGTAGTCATGGATCACGCCCCAGGCGCCGCCGCGCTGCTGGGCCTCGAGCGGCATCGAGCTGCCCGCGATGAAGCCGGCGACGCAGGCGAGGGAGTGCAGCGCAAGGACGAGGAGGTTGCGGCTGATCGTGCGGCCCACCTCGGGGAGTCCGACCGGCTCGAAGATGCCGGGCAGCACGCCGCTCATCGGATCTGGCGTGGTGTGGTGCGACACCACGAGGATGCCGGCAAGCAGGCCGATCGCGATCCCGAAGCTCGCGCTGAACCAGGCGGCGAGGACCGGCGCGGGTGCTGCGCGCCATTGCGCGAGCGTCTCGCGGGTGTGCGCCATGCCTTGGACGAGCGCGAGATTGCTCGTTCTGCTGGGCGGCGTTGCGGGGGCGGTGACGGGTTCCACGACTCCTCCGGTGATCGGCAACTCGCGGGTGCGTCCTGAGCCGGATTCAGGATCCGGCAAGGTTCGCCGCGGGTTCAGGCGCTCTTGTAGACGCTGATGTTCGCGTTGGCCGACGGGTCGACCGCCGGGACGGTTGACGGTGGTGCGACGGCCTTGTTTGCGCGCAGACGCTCATCGGCGACGTGCAGCAGGACGCCGCCATGGACGGCGTCCTTGGGGAAGGAGGCGATCCCGATCCCGGTGGAGATGGTCGCGCCGTGGGTGTCGATCTGGGCGAGCGAGGCGCGGATCGCGTTGGCGAAGCGCTCGGCATGCTCGGCCGACGTCTCGGTAAGGATGAGGCAGAACTCGTCGCCGCCTTGGCGCACGACGACATCCTGGGGTCGCGCGACGCGTTCGAGCGCCGCGGCGACGTCGCGCAGGAGTTCGTCGCCGGCGGCGTGGCCGACGGTGTCGTTGAGGGTTTTGAAGCCGTTGAGGTCGAGCGCGAGGATTGAGAGCGGTCGCTGCACGCGGCTGTGGCGTTTGATCTCTTCGCCGAGGCGTTCGGAGAGCAGGCGGCGGTTGCCGACGCCCGTGAGCGGGTCGCGGCGCACGAGGCCTTCCAGCTCTTCGCCTTGGGCTTCGGCGGCCTCCAAGACGATGACGCAGCAGGCGCCGAGGACCCAGAGGGCTGGGATGACGGTCAGTCCGGCGAGGACGGTCGCGCGGTCGACGAGGTTGAAGGCGGCGGGCGCCATCAGGCAGATCGTGGCGAGGGTGTAATGCGCGGCGATCTCGCGGCGGTCGATGAGGCGTACTGCGGTGAGTGGCCCGATGAACATCGCGGCACCGATGGCGGCCGAGCCGCCGGGTTGGAAGGCGATCATGCCGCCGGTGGTGCCGACGTAGACGCAGGCGAGGACCAGGTGGTTGTAGGGCGAGCCGATCGGCGGCGGCTCGGTGCGCAGGAAGATCGCCGCGAGGATTCCGAGGCAGCCGGCCAGGATCCAGAGCCGCTCAGAGTCCAGCCCGAGGGGGAGCCCTCCGATCACGGCCGTGGCAATCGCGAAGAGGGCGAACATGCCGCCAGTGGAAAGCCACACGTAGCGGTTGAGCGCGAGCTCGCGGCGCGAGACGCGGGCAACCAGATTTGAGGGTGCGATTGACACTTCTCTGATCAATCGACCGGGAAGAGGCAGAGGATGAGCCCGAGCCGACGTCCGTATGGGCGGTCGGGCTTAGGGGAGCCGGTCGCCCGCAACCTTATCGGCTCTCAGGCGCTCGTCCGCCACCCGCAGGAGGGCGTCCGGGTGGTCGCCGTCGGACGGGAACTCGGCGACGCCCATCCCCGTGGTGACGGGCTGTTCGCCGGCGGTGACGGTGGCGAGTGCCGTCCGCAGGGTCGCGCCGATCTGCTGCGCGCCGCTACTGGTGGTCTCTGGCAGCAGGATGCAGAACTCGTCGCCGCCTTGGCGGACGACCGTGTCTTGTGCGCGGACGCCACGTCGCAGGGTGTCGGCGACAGCGACCAAGAGGTCGTCGCCGGCGGAGTGGCCGTGCACGTCGTTGATCTGTTTGAACCCGTTGAGGTCGAAGGCGAGCAGGGAGAGCGGTCGCTTGCTCCTGGAATGGCGGCGCAGTTCGTAGTCCATGCGTTCGCTGAGGAGGCGGCGGTTCCCCACGCCGGTGAGCGGGTCGCGCCGGACGAGGTGTTCGAGTTCGGCGCCTTGGACTTCGGCGGCTTCGAGCACGACCGTGACGATCGCGGCGAGGGAGATGATGCCGAGCAGCAGGACGCAGACGGCAAAGAACGTGCGGTTGTCGGCGTGACCGAGTGCGATCGGCGTGAGCAGGAGCGCGGCGATCGCGCCGAGGTGGAACGCCATCTGCCGGCGGTCGACGAGGCGGAACGGAATGATGGCGCCGGAGAAGACGAAGCCGGGGGTCGCGGCGGCGGCGTTCGGCAGCAGCGCGTAGTACGACAGCGCCGGCACCAGGTAGGTGCAGGCGATGACCAGGTGGTTCCAGCGGCTGGTGATCGGGGTCGGCGGGCGCACCAGGATCGTGGTCCCGGTGATGACGCCGGCCAGCAGCGACGGCAGGCCGTAGGCGATCGGGCGATCAAGGGCGACGATGCCGAGCATGGCGATGGTGCCGCCGATGATGAACGCGAGGCCGGTCGTGCGTTGCACGGCGCGCGATTGCGCGAGGACGTGACGTGAGACGCCACTGTTTGCGGACGAGCCGGGCACAGTTGGGTGGTCGGGTGGCCCGGCCTCCAGCTTGAGGGCTGGAACTCGCCGGTACGTGCGACTGAGCGGCAGTTTTACAGGCCGGTCGGGTGGGCCGCGAGGCACCAACAGACGGTGTTGTAGTGCATCAAGCAGCGGCCCGGCGAGGAGCCCCGCGGCGCGCGGAGGCCTGACGCTTGTCGACGAGGAGCCGCTCGTCGGCGGTCTGAAGGAGTCCGGCGCTGGTGATGGCGTCGGTTGGAGCCGTCGCGAACCCCGCGCCCGTGGTGAGGGGCTGGCCGCCGCAGTCGACCGTAGCCAGCGCAGCGCGGAAGCCGGCGATGCGGTCGGCGAGGTCGCCGGATGGCGTCTCTGGAAGAACGACACAGAACTCGTCGCCTCCCTGACGAACGATCGTCTCGCTCGGCCGGGTTTCACGGGTCAGCGCGGCCGCCGCATCGATGAGCAGGGCGTCGCCGGCGGCGTGGCCGACGCTGTCGTTGAGCGCTTTGAACCCGTTGAGGTCGAGCGTGATGATCGAGAGCGGATGGCGCGTGGAGCGGTGCGGGAGTTCGCGGGCGAGGAGGTCGTCGAGGGCCCGCCGGTTACCGACGCCCGTGAGCGGGTCGCGGCCGACGAGTTCGCGCAGCCTCTCGGTCTGTTGCTCGGCGGCCTCCAGCACGATCACGCAGCAGATGCCCAGGACCCACATCGCGCTGACGAGAATCAGGATTGAGACCATCGTCGGGGCATCGACGAGCCCGGACGGGATCAAGGCCAACAGGAAGCATGAAGCGGCGCTGAGGTGCGCGCCGATCTGCCAGCGACTCAGCAGGCGTGTGGCCGTCAACGGTCCGACGAAGATCAGACACCCGATCGCAACGCCGCCGCCGGGTTGGCAAAGCACGAGAATCACCGTCGGGATGAGGTAGGTCATCGCCACGACGGCGTGGTTAGCCCAGGTGCCGATCGCGGGTGGGCCACTCAGCAGGTAGACGATGCCGACAGCCGCTCCGAAGGCGACGATGAGCGGAAACCCAGGGCCGACGAGCTGGGGTGCCCGCAGGGTGATCACCAGACCCATGATCCCGTAGATGACGTACATGGAGGCGTGGGCTCGCCAGACGAGTGGGTTGAACTGCAGCTCCATTCGGCCGATGCCATCGCCCAGCGCGGACTGGCGGCGCCCCCGGCGTGGCGGCGCGACGCTTGCGACCTTGAGCGTCGTCTGGCGGGCGGCGACGGGCCGACGCTCGTCGCGCTGTGTTCCGCCGGTCGACGGGAGGGCGGGGCGTGCTGAGCGTGCCTTGTCGGCCCGGAGTCGTTCGTCGGCGACGTGGAGGAGCGTCTCGGGGTGATCGCCGTCGGCGGGGAAGGTCGCGCGCCCGATGCCGCTGGAGACGTCCCCGCGGTTGACGCCTCGGGTGATCGACGCGAGTTCTTCTCGGATCTGTGCGGCCACGTCGTCGGCCTCGGCACGGGTGGTGTGTGGCAGCACGACGGCGAACTCGTCGCCGCCTTGGCGTACGACGGTCGCGTGCTCGTCGGCGGTCGCACTGAGCGCGGCTGCTACCTCGCGCAGCAGGTCGTCGCCGGCCGCGTGGCCATGGGCATCGTTGAGTCGCTTGAAGCCGTTGAGGTCGAGCGTGAGGACGGAGAAGGTGTCACCGGCTTGTGTGTGGTCGGCGAGCGCGTCGGCGAGGCTTTCGTCGAGGAGTCGCCGGTTCCCGATCCCGGTGAGTGGGTCGCGGCGGATCAGCCTGGCGAGGTTCGTCCCTTGTTCTTCACAGGCTTCGAGGATCACGCTGACGCAGCCCGAAAGTGCCCAGACGGCCGGGACGAGGGCCATGCAGGCGACCGTGGTGGCGAGGTCCGTCACGCCGAGCGCCGAAGGGATGAAGAGCACGACGGTGGCGGCAATGAGGTGCAGCAGCTGGTGCAGGCGGCTCGTCGTCCACATGGAGACGAGCGGCCCGATGAACATGGCGGTCGCGACCGTGGCGGTTCCGCCAGGTGCGAACGCCCAGATCGACAGCGCTGGACCGACGTAGACGGCGGAGAGCAGGAGGTGCGCCTGCACGGTGTTGGGCTCGGGCGCCTTGCTGGCGAAGAACAGGACCGTCGCGGCGGCGAGGATGGCCGAGAGGACTCTGACGTGCGCACCGTTGACGTCCGGCATGACGAAGCTCAGCCCTGCGGTGGAGATCGCGAAGACGCCGAAGGTGGCGCAGAGGGCGAACCAGACGTGCGGGCTGCGAACGAGGTCGTGGCGAGAGAACTGCTCACCGAGAGAGGGGGCTAGGCGCCGCATTCCCCCGTGTGATCGGTCGCCCTGACGGCGTTCCTGAGTATGAGCGCCGTGTTAGGCGCGCTCGACGGCAAGCCGCAGCGTGAGGCCGTCGACCATCACGTCGTCGCCGCTGGCGCCGTCGTAGCTCACCGAGGTTGCCAGCGTCTCAGCCGTCACGTAGTCCTCGTGGGCGCGGACGGCGTCGAGCAGGGCAGTGTCTCCGCCGAGGGAGAGCGCGATGCGGTCGGTCACGTCAAGGCCGGCGGCTTGCCTGGCCACCTGGATCTGGCGCAGCACGGTGCGGGCGAGCCCCTCGGCGCGCAGCGTCTCGTCGATCTCGAGTTCCAGGGCGACCGCATGGTTGCCGTCACGCTCGAGCTGATAGCCGTCGGGGGCCTCGAGAGACATCAAGAGGTCATCGGTGGTGAGCTGGTGATCGGTGCCGTTGATGGTCACGAAGACGGGTTCGCCGTCGCGCAGCGACGCGGCGACGGAGGTGCCGTCGAGGGCGTCGATCGCGTCCTTGGCATCCCGCATGTGCTTGCCGAACCTTGGCCCGAGGGCCTTGAGGTTGGGCTTGAGGAGCACTTTGCCGAGCTCGTCGGCCTCGGCGACGAACTCGAGCGACTTCACGTTGAGCTCCTCGGCGATGATCTCGGAGAGGCGTTCGATGGCGGCACGTTCGTCGCCCGTAGCCACCACGACGGCGGCGCGCAGTGGCTGGCGCAGGTTCACGCCGGAGGCCGCGCGGGCGGAGAGCCCGAGGCGGACGGTCTCGCGAGCGGTGGCCATGTCGGCCTCCAGCTGCAGGTCGCGGGAGCCGGGGTGGGCCTGCGGCCAGTCGGCGAGGTGCACGGAGTCACTGCCGCCCCCGAGCTGCTCAAAGAGTTCGTCGGCGACGAAGGGCGTTAGCGGAGCGAGCAGGGTCGCGATGCGCAGCAGGGCGTTCTTGAGCGTGAGCAACGCGGCCGCGTCGCCCTCCCAGAAGCGGCGCCGTGAGCGCCGGACGTACCAGTTGCTCAGCTCCTCCACGAGGTCGCCGATCGCGCGGCCGGCGGTCGTCACGTCGTAGGCGTCGAGGCGCTCGGTCACGAGCTCGGTCGTTGCCTCCACGCGGCTCGTGATCCAGCGGTCGAGCTCGGTGTAATCGAGCGGGGTGGCCGAGGGGCCTCCGGCGTCCTGCTCGGCGATCTCGGCGTACTGCGCGTAGAACGCGGCGGTGTTCCAGAGCGGCAGCAGGAAGAGGCGTACGCCGTCGCGGACGGCTTCGTCGGAGTAGCGGTAGCCGTCCCACGGCTGCTTGCTGGTGAAGAAGTACCAGCGCAGCGCGTCGGCGCCGAATTTGTCGATCGGGTCGAACGGGGCGACGATGTTGCCCTTCGACTTGCTCATCTTCTGGTCGTGCTCGTCGCGGATATGCCCGAGGCAGACGACGTTCTTGTACGGCGACTCGTCGCGCAGCAGCGTGGAGACGGCGATCAGCGAATAGAACCAGCCGCGGGTCTGGTCGATCGCTTCACAGATGAAGTCGGCGACGCGGTGGCTCTCATAGTGCGCGGTGCCCTCGGGGCTCAGGGGCGCGCCGTTTTGGGCAAATGGCATGGCACCCGAGTCGAACCAGACGTCGATGACCTCTGGCACGCGCTCGTAGGTGAGCCCGTCCTCACCGGTGAAGGTGACGTCGTCGACAAACGGGCGGTGCGGGTCGTCGAGCTTGACGCCGGACAGGCCTTCCAGTTCGGCGAGCGAGCCCACGAGGATGCGGCGTGGGAGTTCCTCGCCGTCGGGTACGGTCGTCGACTGCCAGATCGGCAGCGGCGTGCCCCAGTATCGCTCGCGTGAGATGGCCCAGTCGATGTTGCCGCGCAGCCACTCACCGAAGCGGCCTTCCTTGATGTGCGGCGGGTGCCAGGTGACCGTCTCGTTGGCGGCGAGCAGGTTGTTGCGCAGCGACGCGGTGGCGAGGTACCAGGACGGGCGTGCGTAGTAGACGAGCGGCGTGTCGCAGCGCCAGCAGTGCGGGTAGGAGTGCTCGTAGCGCTGCTTGCGCTGGAGCAGCCCGCGGTCATCGAGGTCGGTGACGAGATCCAGGTCGAGCGTCTTCACGAATGCCCCACCGAACTGCGGCGCGACGTCAGTCACGCGCGCGTCGTAGGTGCCGTCCTCGCGGACGGGGTTCAAGAGGGTCGTCGGGTCGCGCGGGTCAAACGCGGCGGCGTCGAGGCCGTCTGGCAGCACGCCGGCGGCCGAGGCGGTGGCGACGGCCTCGAAGTCGTCCTGGCCGAACGCGGGAGCCAGGTGCACGATGCCGGTGCCGGACTCGGTGGTGACGAACTCGGCGGCGAGCACTGCACCGCGGCCGTTCGCGCGGCGGCCGGTCGCCACGAACGGCGCCTCGTAGACCGTCCCGGCCAGCGCGGAGCCTGGGAAGCCGTCGCCAAGGATCTCGGCGTCGTCGCCGAGCGCCGACTCCACGAGCGCGCGGGCGGCCACGAGAACCGACTCGCTTGCGCCGTCGCGACCCTTGGCCTTCACGCGCACGTACTCGACGCTGGGGTGCACGGCGGCGGCGACGTTGGCCCACAGCGTCCACGGCGTCGTGGTCCAGACGACGAGGCTGTCGCCGTCCTGCAGCGGCGACCCAGCCGGGAGCTGGTCGGCGACGACCGGCAGGCGTACGTAGGCCGACGTGTCCTTGATGTCCTTATAGCCCTGTGCGACCTCGTGCGAGGACAGCGCGGTGCCGCAGCGGGTGCAGAACGGGACGACCTTGTTGCCCTGGTAGAGCAGACCCTTCTCGTCCATGGTCTTGAGCGCCGACCAGACCGACTCCACATAGGACGTGTCCATCGTGCGGTAGGCGTCGTCCAGGTCGACCCAGAAGCCGATGCGCTGCGTGAGCTTGTCCCAGTCCTCCAGGAACTCAAACACCGAGCCCTTGCAGGCGGCGTTGAACTGCTCGATCGAGGCGCGCACGTCGCCGGGGACGATGTTCTCGATGTCGTGCTTGGAACTTAGGCCGAGCTTCTTCTCGACGGCGATCTCGACCGGCAGGCCGTGGCAATCCCAGCCGCCGCGCCGCTCCACGTGGAAGCCGCGCATCGTGCGGTAGCGCGGGAAGATGTCTTTGAAGACCCGCGAGAGGATGTGGTGGACGCCCGGCTTGCCGTTGGCCGTCGGCGGACCCTCCCAGAAGATCCACGGCTCCGCGCCCTCGCGCTGGGCCATCGACCGCTTGAAGACGTCGCGCTCAGCCCACCGCGCGAGGACGTTCTCCTCGAGCGCAGGAAAGGACTGCTGGGGGTCGATCTTGGCGGTGGTCGGCTTCGTGGACACGCGACTCGGGAGTTTAGGGCGGGTCGGTGGAAGGACGACGCCTGGGGCCGTTTTGGCACTGGCGCGACGCAGAGTTGGTGCGTCGTCACCCTCAACCGCCGCGGGTTCGAAGGGCTCCCTGGCGTCGTCGTTCGCGGCGCGTGGTTCCGCAACGTGCGGAATGAATTCGGTGGGGCGTCACCGCCTGGCGCCGGGCGCGATCGGTCGTTGGTCCATTCAGCGCGGCGAAGTGGGGGTTTCCGCCGCCCTGTCGGCGTAAGGTCGAAGCCATGCCAAGGATCACCGCCGACAACCAGGTCACGCTGTCGGTTGAAGCCTTGGCCGGCGCGCACTTCCAGGCTGGTGACGAGGTGTCGATTGTGCCCGACGGCCGCGGCCGCCTCGTGCTCGAGCGGCGTCTCGCCGATCGCCGCTCGGTCTCGCGCGGAACGCCCGATCGCCGGGCGCTGGGCGGTCTCGGCGACGGGGTGTACCCGCGGGACTACCTCACGGGCCTGAACCTCACCGCTCACCGCCCGGCGGCCTGAGCGAGGCTCTACCTGGCTGAGCCGCCGGCGAGGTCGCCCGGGTTCTCCGGCGCGACCTCGCTCGTTTGCGTTCAGCGGCGGCGCAGCGCTACTTCTTGCAGCTTGCTTTGCCTGCGGCAGGCTCAGTGGTCTTGTCGATCTGGCCGGCGGCGTCGGTGTAGACCATCGACACGTTGAAGTTCAGCGCGCCGCTGCACAGGCCGAGGCCGGCGAGCGGAAGCTTGACCTTCTTCGACTCACCGGGAACGCGGACGCTACGCGTCGGCGGCGTGACCGTGGCCTTCATCGAGCGGATCACCGGGTACACGCGCTCGATCGGCTGGGCGATCTCGGCCGGAACCGGGATGTACATCTGCAGCCCGTAGCCGCGGAGGCCGGAGCTGCGCAGGTCGCCAACGACGGGCTGGTCGATCACGGCCGGGCTATCGGACTGAACGCGCGCCAGGACGGTGAAGCCGCTGCCGAAGTAGAGCTGAGCCGTCGCCAGGACCTCGCCGATGTCAGGGCCGCCGTCGGCGATGACGTTCGCCTCGCCGAGCTTCGTGGCCGACGGGCACTCCTTGGAAACCAAGAACTTCGCGGTGTCGCAGTACTTGAAGCCCGTGGTGTTGAAGAGCATCTGCTCCGGCAGGAAGGCCTTGATCGCCTTCAGGCGCGTAGCTCCGCTGTTGTCGTACGGAGTCGTCAGGCCGGCGACGTCGATGTTGAAGGTGGTCGGCGCGGCGACCGTCAGGGACCCGCCGGTGTTCGGTGTGAGCTTCGCGGTCAGTGTCGCCGCCGACGCGGTCGATGCCGACGCGAAGGTGGCCGTTGCGGCCAAGAGGCCGAGGGTTGCAAATCGCTGGGAGTGCTTCATGAATGGTGCTTTCGAATGGGACAGGCAGCTGGTGGTCCACCGGAACAGTAAGAGCCGGGACCCGCTCACGGCGAACTTAGCCCTTGGTGATGGAAGCGTCAATTCTGATCAGATTGTCGAAGTGACGGAATTGAGGCCTACGCGCCGGACGGCCCGGGCACGGCCGCCTGAAGCGGCCCGCGCAACGAGCGAACGCCGAGCGTCAGCGTTCGCATCACGAACATCGCCATGAGGCTGGCCCAGAGGGCCGTCAGGGTACTGACGCCCAGCACGCCGAGCGTCAGCAGGAGGACGGCGGCCGCCGCAACCATCGACAGCGCGAGGACCCGCCCGTCCTGGGCGCCAATGAGGATCCCGTCGAGCGCAAACACCAGGCCGCCGAGCAGCTGGATCGCGCAGAGCCATGGCCAGATCTCACGCGCGGCCTCGGCGACGGCCGGATCTGGGCTGAACAGCGAGGTGGTGAGCGTCGGCCCTGCGATGGCGAGCGTGCCCGCCACCAGCACGCCGAAGACGATCGACCACATGGTGATGCGCAGGGCCGCCGCGCGAGACGCCGTGCGGTCGCCGGCTCCGAGCGCCGCCGCCACGAGTACTTGCGCGGCAATCGCCAGCGCGTCGAGCGCGAGCGCTCCGAGCCACAGCAGCTGCGTGGCGACCTGGTGGGCACCGACGGCCGGCTCGGAGATTCGGGCCGCGAACGCGCCGACCAGCAGGTAGCCGCCGCTCAGCGCCGCCGACCGGACGAGCAGCAGTCCGCTGAAGCGACTGAGCCGAGCGAGGGTCGCCGGGCTGGGCCGCATCGACGCGCCCGTGGCCCGCGCGGCGCGCCAAACGAGCCAGACGGTCACGCCCGCGACCGACAGCTGCGCGATGACCGTGCCCAGCGCTGAGCCGTCGAGGCCCAGATCGAAGACGTACACGAGCAGGAGCTCGGCGACGATGTTGATCGCCTGGCCGATCAGGACGAGTCGCAGGGCGAGCCTCAGCTGCTCGCGGCCACGCAACCACCCCTGGCCGGCAATGGCCACCATCTGCGCCGCCACGCCAACGGCCGAGAGCCGCAGATAGCGTGCGGCGAGATCGCGCGCCGGGGAGTCGCCGCCGATCAGGTTGGCAATGGGCCCGGCCAGGACGACCAAGCCGATCCCGACCGCCACACCCGTCGCGGCGCCGAGCCAGAGCCCCTGCGCCCCGAGCGCCGCCCGGCTGCGTTCATCGTCGACGCGCGCCACCTCCGTCGTGGCGCCATACGCCAGGAAGACGCAGAGGCTCACGATGGTGAGCATCACCTGCGTCGCGATGGCCAGGGCCGCAAGCTCGCGCGTCCCCAGGTGACCGACGATCGCCGTGTCGACGAGCAGGTAGAGCGGCTCGGCGATCAGGCTCCCGAGCGCCGGGATGGCGATCGCCGCGATCCGGCGGTTGAGCGGACTCCCGGCCATGGCCCGGTCACGATGACAGGGCGCCCGTCATCCGGCTTGCGAGGTGGCGGTGGCGTGCGACGATGAACGCCCGTGCTGCGCCTCCGACTCTTTCACGCGTCCGACGGCGCGCGCATCGCCTACCGCGAGGGTGGAACCGGCCAGCCCCTCATCCTCTGGCACTCCCGTGGCCTGAGCCATCGGGAGTTCCTGCCGGCCTCCGGCGAGCTCCTCGATCGCGTCCGCCTGGTGCTGCCCGATCTCCCACTGCACGGCGACTCCGAAGAGGCGCCCGGCTTCCCGTATGACATCGACTGGACCGCCCGCCTGCTCGCCGAGTGCTCGCAGGAGATCGGCGGCTCGCGGCCGCGCGTCGGCGGGAGCGGGCTGGGTGCGCAGCTGCTGCTGCGGGCGATCAGTCGGGGGTGGCTCGACCCGTCGAGCCTGATCCTGATGCCGGGCCGACTGCACCGGCCGGCCCGCACGGGAGCGGCCGGCTCAGCCGCGCGCCTCACGGCCGCAGCCGTGGCCCCCGCTGGCCCCCTGATCGCTCGGTCGGTTGCGCGGATGGTCGTGCGGCCCGAGCTGGTCGGTCCGGGGGCAAGCCCGAGGGTGCAGACGCTCGTGGCGTCGTCACGGACGGCAATGCTTGAGAGCGGTGAGCGCAGCCGGGCCTGGCGTCGCGTGATCGCCGGCTGGGACACCGAGGAGTTCCGCGAACTTCTCGATCACTACGCAAAGGTCACCTGCCCGACCCTCGTGCTCTGGAGCAACGACGACCCGCTGGCGCCGCGCCGCGCCGCCGAGGAAGCCGCCGACCTGATCGAACTCGCGCTCCTGCGCACGCTGCCGGGGACGGGCCCGCTGCTGGCCTACGAGGACCCGGTCGGCACGGCCCGCGAGATCGCCGCGTTCCTGCGCGACCCGTCGACGGACTGACGCGGCGGACCGCCGGCGAACGCTGTTCGGCCAGTTGGTTTCGGTGTCGCTTGCGTTTCACACGCCGTTCACAGAAGATGGGCCGCGAGGTCGCCCTGAGCGCTTCCACTCCCGCCCGCTGGCTCTCGTGGTGCGGATCTCCCGATCCCATTCTTCCCCCGCCTAAGCGACGAGAGCTGCGATGAGCAAGACCACCAAGAGCGATCCCGAACTCGCCACCCCGACGACGAAGAAGACTCGGAAGCTCGGCAAAGAGCCGTTCGAGGCTGAGCTGCGTCGGCTGCAGACCGAGCTGGTGAATCTGCAGGAGTACGTCAAGCAAGAGGGGCTCAAGGTCGTCGTGGTGTTCGAGGGTCGCGATGCCGCCGGTAAGGGTGGCGTGATCAAGCGCATCACCGAGCGCACCAGCCCCCGCTCGTTCCGGATCGTCGCGCTCGGCACGCCAACCGAGCGCGAGCGTGGCCAGTGGTACTTCCAGCGCTACGTCGCCCACCTCCCGGCCGAGGGCGAGGTCGTCCTCTTCGACCGCTCTTGGTACAACCGCGCCGGCGTCGAGAAGGTGATGGGCTTCTGCACCGACGAGGAATACCAGGAGTTCATGCGCTCCACGCCGGAGTTCGAGCGGATGCTCGTGCGCTCCGGGATCCTGCTCGTGAAGTACTGGTTCTCCGTCAGCGATGAGGAGCAGGAGAAGCGCTTTCAGGCCCGCGTCCACGACCCGATGCGCCGCTGGAAGCTCTCGCCGATGGATCTGGAGTCACGCCAGCGTTGGGCGCAGTACTCCAAAGCCAAGGACGACATGTTCGCCCACACCGACATCAAGCAGGCCCCCTGGTACGTCGTCCGCGCCGACGACAAGCGCCGGGCGCGCCTGAACTGCATCTCGCACCTGCTGTCGCTGATCGACTACGACGTGGTCACGCCGCCGCCGCTGGAGCTGCCGCCGCTGCGCCACGACGCTGCCTACGTGCGCCCGCCGATGAACGAGCAGACGTTCATCCCTGAGGTCTACTAGCCCGAGGGCCCGCTAGCCGATCGTCACGATGAGGTCGTTCGCGGGGAACACGCTCACGTTGAACGGCCCGATGTCGATGCTCTGAGCCTCGGCATCGGGCTGCGCGGCCGTCAGCGAGCTCACGCCGATCGGGCCTGCCGGGAGCGGGAGCGTAAGCGTCCCGTTGCCGATCGCTCCACGGACGGCATTGTTGATCGTGTTCGCCAATCCGCCACCAGCGAACGCGTCCGTCAGCGCAATCGCCAGGACGAGCAACGGCGAGACGAAGATCCCGGCCGCGTAGACCCACCACGCCACCCAGATGTCGAGGCCGCTCACCACGCCCGTCCCGACGGACAGCGTGAGCGTGCGGGTGCCGTCGGCGGCCGTGACGATCGACGCACCGATGCGGAGGTCGAGCGTGCCTTCGATGCCGAACGCCCCGGAGTTGTGTTCGCCGTCAAAGGCCAGCTGCACGCGGATCGCGCCGGTTGCATCGATGCCGGTGATGAGCGCCTTCACGCGGGGCCGCACGCCGGCCACCGTGGCCGAGGCCGGCAGTGGGGCTGTCCCCAGCCAGGCGCAAGGGTGCGAACTCACGAAGCCCGCATTCGACAGCGCCAGACCCGTCCGAAGCATCGGCCGCAGCAGGTCTCGCAGGACGCATTTGTTGCCGACGATCACGCCAGCCACATCGCTTCGCAAGGGGCCGACCCGCAGGACTGAGCGGGTGATCGCCGCTGGATCGGCAGACGCTCGCGATCCGCCGATCATCATCAGGACGCGGAGTTCTTGCCCGGCCGCCACGATCTCCACCGAGGAGACCGGTGGGCGTGGCAACGTGCCCAGCGCAGTGACGTCTGGGAGGCTGGCGTTGAGTGCGGCTTCGAGCGACTGCTCTGTCGCCTCGTAGATCCGCTCGCGCTCAGCCTCGCGCGCGGCCGCGCCAAAGATCTGCCCCACGAAGGTGAGCCAGGCGCCAATCCCCAGGACGCCTTCGAGTGTCCCCGGGGCGATCTCGACCTGCACCGCGTCGGCGGCGAATCGCATCGACAGGCTCGTGCCCGAGGCCTCCGGTCGCCCGGCGACCGTCACGCCCGCGGCAAACGTCTGGCTGCCAGGGGCGATCACCTGGATGCCGCTGAACACCATGGCGGGCCACGTCAGCGTGATGCTCCCGCTCACTGCGGTCCGGACGGTCGCGTCGGGGAGCAGCGTCAGGTCGGTCAGCGCGAGCTGGCTGTGGAGGACCAGCGTTCCCCAGTTCTGCACGGGCATGTTCGCGTCTGGAATGGGTGCCGCGACGAGAGGAGCGAGCCGTTGGCGAATCGCCGCCAGTGACAGCTCGAAGACGAGATCGAACCCGCCGCTATCTGCGCGAGACATGGTCAGCTGCCCTTCGGTGGCCGGGGCAGGCGGATCGTGGTGCCCGGCGATGGGCGCAGCGTGGAGGGGGCGCCGTAGACGGCGCCGATCTGGTCGCTGACCTCTCGGACGACCGACGCAGCGGCGGCGGAGCCGGCCCCAAGTCCTTGCGGGGGTGTGTTCACCGCGACGGCGGTGACGACCCCCAGTGGATCGGTCTTCAGCGTGGCGAACTGGGTGGCGTCGGCGGCGGCTGCCGCGAACGTATCGGCGATGAGCTGCACCGCCGCGAGCGTCGCCGGGCTTACCCGTCCGGGATCCGGGAGCGTCGACTCGGCCGGCAGCTCGATCTTGACGCCTCGGAATCGGTCGAGGAACTCGCTTCGCGCCTGGTCCTCACCGCCGGTGCGCAGCTCCTTCGGCACCTTCAGTCGCTCCAACGCTGCCGCGGGATCGGTGGTGAGCAGCTCGGCGAGTTCCCGGTCGTCGCGGAGCTGCTCGGCGATCTCCAGGCCGTGCTGCTCCAGGTGGGCGGCGAGCTCGGCGACGCGGACGTCGTTGATACCGAGCTTCTTCAGCGCAGCTGCCGACGGCGCTTTCGCCGACATGCGGATGGCGACATCCGGTGGTGGGGCGGTCTGGCCGCCTTCGGCGAGGGCGCGCTTGAGCGCCGCCTGCTGCTCCTCGGTCGCACGCTTGGGCTTGGCGGGCTTGCGCGGAGTCGGCGACATGGCGCGAGTGAACCACAGCAGTGCTGCCGGATCAGCCCTTTGTGCAAGCTCGGGGGACGAGCGAACCGGTGTATCGGCGCTACGGGCCCGGCCTAGCCCGCGGGACCACTGGGTGCCACCTCGAGCACCCCGGATCCGTCGAACCGTCCGGCCCGCAGGTCGGCGAGCGCCTCGTTGGCGTGCTCGAGCGGGTAGACGGTGACCTCCGTCTTGATCCCAGCCTGAGGCGCGAGCGCGAGGAGTGCCTCGCCGTCGCTGCGCGTGAGGTTGGCGACCGACCGGATCGTGCGCTCCATCCAGAGGTCGTCGTAGGAGAACGACGGGATATCGCTCATGTGGATGCCCGCGCACACGACGGTGCCGCCGGGCGCGACCGCCCGCAGCGCGGCGGGGACGAGCGAACCGACGGGCGCGAACACGATCGCGGCGTCGAGCGGCTCAGGCGGGGGCTCGCCGGAACTCCCCGCCCAGACGGCGCCAAGCGAGCGGGCAAAGGCCTGGGTCGTCACGTCGCCGGCCTGGGTGAACGCGAAGATCTCGCGGCCCTGCCAGGTCGCGAGCTGCGTGAGGATGTGCGCCGCGGAGCCGAACCCGTAGAACCCGATCCGCGCGGCGTCGCCGCACATCTCCAGCGAGCGGTAGCCGATCAGCCCGGCGCACATCAGCGGCGCGGCTTGGAGATCGGGGTAGCCGTCCGGCAGGGCAAAGCAGTAGCGCTCGTCGGCGACGACGTACTCCGCCATGCCGCCGTCGATGTCGCGTCCTGTGAACCGCGCCTGCGGGCAGAGGTTCTCCCGCCCGCTCTGGCAATAGGGGCAGGTGCCGCACGTCCAGCCGAGCCACGGCACGCCGACGCGCCGCCCGCTCTCCACGTCGGTCCCGACGATCTGGTGGCCCAGGACGCGCGGCAGCGCAGGGACGGACACCTCACCGTCGATCAGGTGCAGATCCGTCCGGCAGATCCCGCAGGCGTGCACCCGCAGCAGCAGCTGGCCAGCGGCCGGCTCGGGGACCGGCAGATCGACCGCGGCAAGCGGCGCACCTACCTCCGTCATGGCCATCGCACGCACCAGCTCAGCGTACGCCCGTGCCGGGCACTATCGGCGGCGGGAACTACGCGGAGCCGTGCGGGCTCGCCCCGATGGCGAGGCTCGGCAAGCATGGGACCGTGGAGATTCGCTTCGCCTCTTGAAAGGCACGCCATGAAGGCCGCCGTCGTCCACCGCTTTGATCAACCGCTCGTCGTCGAGGACGTGCCAACGCCGGAGCCGGGGACCGATCAGGTGCTGGTGCGCATCGAGACGTGCGGCCTGTGTCATACCGATATCCATGCGGCCCATGGCGACTGGCCAGCCAAGCCTGAGCCGCCGTTCATCCCCGGCCATGAGGGCATCGGCATCGTCGAGCGCCTCGGCGCCGGCAACAGCCATGGCCTCGAGGTCGGGATGCGGGTCGCGCTGCCGTGGCTCGGCTACGCGTGTGGCGATTGCCGATTCTGCAACTCGGGGCGGGAGACGCTCTGCCAAGAGCAGATCGCGACCGGCTACGGGATGAACGGCGCCTTTGCGGAGTACGCCGTCGGCTACGCGCGGCATGTCGTCCGCGTCCCAGATGGCATCGATCCCTCCGACGCCGCCCCGCTTACCTGCGCCGGTGTCACGACCTACAAGGCGGTCAAGGTGTCGGGTGCCACGTCGTCGAGCATCGTGGCGGTCTTCGGGGTCGGCGGGCTCGGTCACCTCGCCGTGCAGTACGCCAAGATCACCGGCGCGACGGTGATCGCGATCGACATCAACCCAGCTCGTCTGGCCACGGCCAAGGAGCTCGGCGCCGACGTCGTCGTCAACGCGGGCCGTGAGGATCCGATCGCCGTCATCCAGGCACTCGGTGGGGCCGATCAGGCGATTGCCACGGCCGTGAGTCCCAGCGCCTTTGAGCAGGCGCTCGGTTGCCTCGCCCCCGGCGGGACGCTCGTCTGCGTCGGCATGCCGGCAGACAACGAGATGAAGCTGCCGATCTTTGAGACCGTCGTCGGCGGCCACACGGTGAAGGGATCGATCGTCGGCACCCACCAGGACGTCGTCGACGTGTTCGCGCTGCACCTGCGCGGCAAGACGCGCGTCGAGCGCCAAGACGCGGTCCTGGATGACGTCAACGCCGCGATCGCCGCGGTGCTCGACGGCTCGGCGGGGGCGGCGCGCACCGTCTTCCAGATCAGCACGCCGTCGCCGCTGCTGGTGGCGGATGAGGCGGGGTTGGCCGCGGCCTCACCGGCCTAGCGAGCCGAGTGCCCCGGGGCTGAGTCCGACGACTCAGCTCCGGGGCGCGCCGTGACGGCCTAGAACAGGCCGAGCGGCCTCGGGTCGTAGCTCACGAGCAGGCACTTGGTCTGCGTGTAGTGGTCGAGCATCAGTCGGTGGTTCTCGCGGCCGACGCCTGAGGCCTTGTAGCCACCAAACGCCGCGCCGGCCGGGTACTGGTGGTAGCAGTTGGTCCACACGCGGCCGGCCTTGATGCCTCGGCCCATGCGGAAGGCGAGGCTGCCGTCGCGCGTCCACACGCCGGCGCCGAGGCCATACATCGTGTCGTTGGCGATCGCGAGGGCCTCCGCTTCGTCCTTGAAGGTTGTCACCGCGAGCACGGGCCCAAAGATCTCCTCCTGGAAGACCCGCATGCTGTTGTTGCCCCTGAGGACCGTCGGCTCGTAGTACGAACCGCCGTCGAGGTCGTCGCCGAGTTCTGGGCGTGCGCCGCCGATGAGCACCTCGGCGCCCTCATCGCGGCCGATCTGCACGTAGCGCTCGATCGTCTCGCGCTGGCTCTGCGACACCTGCGGCCCGACCTGCGTGGCCGGATCGAGCGGGCTGCCCTGGCTAATTGCGGCGATCCGGGCCAGGCACCGCGCCATGAAGGCGTCGTAGATGTCTTCGTGAATGAGCGCGCGCGAGGGGCACGTGCAGACCTCGCCCTTGTTGAACGCAAACAGCACGAGACCCTCGATCGCTTTGTCGAGGAACGCGTCATCGCTGGCCATCACGTCGGCGAAGAAGATGTTGGGCGACTTGCCGCCGAGCTCGGTGGTCGACGGGATCAGTGATTCGGCGGCGTAGCGCATGATCTCTCGGCCGATCTCGGTCGAGCCGGTAAACGAGATCTTCGCGATGCGCGGATTGGTCGCCAGGGCCTTGCCGATCTCGCCGCCGGGGCCGTTGACGACGTTGATCACGCCGGGCGGGACGACCTCCGCGATGACCTCGCAGAGTTTGAGGATCGACCAAGGCGTGGGGCTCGCCGGCTTGACGACCGTGCAGTTGCCGGCGGCCAGCGCCGGCGCGATCTTCCACGCCGCCATGAGCAGCGGGAAGTTGAACGGAATGATCTGGCCAACGACGCCCAGCGGCTCCTGGAAGTGGTAGGCGTAGGTCTGGCTGTCGATCTCTGAGATCCGGCCCTCTTCGGAGCGTACGGCGGCGGCGAAGTAGCGGAAGTGGTCGATCGCCAGCGGGAGGTCGGCGCCGAGGGTCTCGCGGACCGGCTTGCCGTTGTCCCAGCTCTCGGCGACCGCGAGGTCCTCGAGGTTCGCCTGCATCGCGTCAGCGATGGCGTTCAGCACCGCGGCTCGCTCGGCTGGGGAGCGGGCCGCCCAAGCGTCCTTGGCGGCGTGCGCGGCGTCGAGGGCGAGCTCGATGTCGACGGCCGTGGAGCTGGCCACGTCGCAGATCACCTCGCCGGTGACGGGCGTTCGGTTCTCCCGGTACTGCCCCTCAGCCGGCTCCACGAACTCGCCACCGATGAAATTGCCGTAGCGCTCGGCGACTTTGACGTGGCTCTGCGGCGAGCCGGGGGCGGGATAGGTGGTCGGCTGCTGGACGGTGGTGGTCATGGTCGTGCTCCCTTATTGGCGAAAACGCCGGGTGTCCGTTCAGCCGACCACGTTGGGTCCCGCCGCACATCGGCGATCCGCCCCGGCTGGGTGGGGCCGACTACGCGTGCCTGGGACCCTCCGGAGACACACGGGTAGTTCTCCTGCCGGCCACTCGGCGCACTACGCAGCCGCAGCGACGCTGGGGTGCGACCGTCGTGGCATGGCTGGACACCCTTCGCACGCCCCGGCCGCCAGCCGGTTCGATATCCCCGAGTTCCGGCGAGCATTCGGGATGTTCGTGGTCGTGGGGTCGGCGCTCTACTTCTTCACCGACGTCATCGAGGCCGCTCAGGGAGGGTTCTCAGCGACCCAGCTTTGGCTGACGCTGATCGCCGAGGCCGCGATCCCGGTCATGGTGATCGGGTTGGCTCTGGCGCAGGCGCCTCGGCTCGGGCGGCTCGGGTGGGCGTCGGCCTGGATCTACGCCTACAGCTACGTGTTCTTCACGGCGACGGTCATCTACGCGCTCGTCAACACGACGCCCGACTATGAGGCGCTGCAGGCCGATCTCGGCCCTTGGATGCTGGTGCACGGTGCACTGATGGTCGTCGGCGGGCTGGGATTCGGCGCGGCAGTCCTGCGCGCCGCAGTGTTGCCGCGTTGGGCCGCGATTGCGTTGATGCTCGGAGTGGTGCTCGTCGCGGTATCCCAGGAGCTACCTGAGCTTGCCCAGGCCGCGATTGCAGGCGTTCGTGACGTCGGGTTCGCCGGAATGGGAATGGGATTGCTCCGGTCGACCAAGGCACAACCAGCGTCCGGCTCCGATCCGCAGGGGCGAGTCCGATGACCAGGTACTCGCGGCGCTACGGGACGACCTCGGCGGAGCGTTCGGACGCACGCCACGCCGACGCGCTGACGGCGAGGGCGCTCCGCGTATCGCCGATGGCCGCAACCATCGCCATGCCCCCGGCTGACGTCTGGAGCTTTCTCGTCCAGATGGGGTGTGACCGAGCGGGCTTCTACAGCTGGGACCGGCTCGACAACGGTGGGCGCCCCAGCGCTTCGGGCATCCATCCCGAGTGGCAGAATCTCGCCGTCGGCGACCAGGTGGCGGCCGCCCCAGACGGGAGCATCGCCTTCGACGTCGTCGAGTGCATGCCCGAGGCGTCGCTGCTGTTGAGGCTCTCGATCAGCCTGCCGTCTGGCCGATCCTTCGATCCAACGCGCCTGCAACCGCGGGCGTGGGTCAAGGGAACCTGGGGGCTGGCGCTCAGCCCGGACTCCTCTGGGGGGACGCGCCTCGTCTCGACGATGCAGCTCGGGGGACGCCCGGCTTGGCTCTACGCGCCGCTGCATCTTGCGGTTGCGCGTCCAGCCCACTGGATCATGCAGCGCAAGCAGTTCAGGGAACTCCAGCGACGGGCGCGGGCGCGGGCGGCCTGACTCGGAGGACGCGTGGTCGTCGGTGCCACGAGGTTTGTCCGGATGGCGCTTGCACCTCTTGCGGGTGTCCAAGAAGATGCGCGCAGTGACCACGCCAGCGCTCCAGCCCACGACCGGTCTCGGTGGCCCGCGCACGTTTGCCGAGGACCGCGCGCTGCTGCGGCTGGTCCTCGATCGGGTGATCGTGGCCGGCGAGGGGCAGGGCGCGCTCGATCTGCACCGCCGCGTGATCGACCTTGGCGAGCGCCTGCGTGGCGGCGACGGGCCGGCCTCCGCCGAGCTCGAGGAGCTCATCGCCGGCCTCTCCACCGAGGGGCTGGGGACGCTGGCGCGCTCGCTCACTCGCTGGTTTCAGCTGCTGAACCTGGCCGAAGACAACGACCGGATCCGGCGCGTGCGCTCGAAGGAGCTGGCCGCGGCGCCTGCTGCTCGCAGCGGCTCGTTGCGAGAGGTCGTGGAGCAGATCGCGGCCGACGGGCTCTCCGCCGAGGACGTCCGCGGGCTGCTCGCGCGTGCCGAGGTGCACCTCGTGATGACGGCGCACCCGACGGAGGCGCGCCGCCGCACCACGCTCGACAAGCTCGCCCGGATCTTCGGGATCCTGCGGTCGCTCGACGAGCGCCGCCCGACCCACGACGACGAGGCCATCGCGGCCGAGAGCCTCTCCAGCGCAGTGCAGGAGCTGTGGGGATCCGACGAGATCCGGGCCGTCACGCCGACCGTCGGCGACGAGGTGCAGACGGGCCTTGCGTACCTGCGCACCACGTTGGCGGAGGTGCTGCCGGGGATCTACCGGGAGCTGGAGACGGCCGTCGCCGAGACCTACCCGGACGCCGAGATCGCCGTGCCGCCGCTGCTGCGCTTTGGCTCCTGGATGGGTGGCGACCGCGACGGCAACCCGTTCGTCACGCCGGAGGTCACCGAGCAGACGCTGACGGCGATGCGCGCCGCCTGCCTGAAGTTCCTCCGGGAGCGGATGATCGAACTGTCGGCGACGGTCTCACTCTCGAGCCGGCTCACGGGAAACCCTGAAGCTCTGGCTGAGCTTGAGGCTAGGGGTGCTGCCGATTTTCCTGGCACCTTCGCGACGCTCGTGGGGCGCAGTCCCGAGGAGCCGTACCGCCGGGCGTTTGGCCTGATCGCCCGGCGCATCCGGGCCACGATCGAGGGCCACGAGCTGGGCTACGCCTGCTCCGCGGATCTCCTCGTCGAGCTGCGGACGTGCGAAGCTGCGCTCCTGGCTGGCGGTGGGCAGTTCGTCGCCGACGGCCGCCTGCGCGACGTGATCCGGCAGGTCGAGGTGTTCGGGTTCCACTTCGCCCGCCTCGACATCCGCCAGCACGCCGACAAGCACGCGGCTGCAATCGCTGAGATTCTCGCCGAGCTCGAACTCTGCCCGGACTACGGCGACCTGGAGCAGGACGCCAAGCTCGCGCTGCTCGCCGCCGCGATCGACGACCGCCGGCCGCTCATCCCGAGCGACATCAGCGGCTTTTCCGAGGCCACGCAGGAGGCCATCCAGACCTTCCGGACCCTCGACGACCTGCGCCGCGGTGACCACGACGGCGCGCTGCAGAGCTACATCATCTCCGGCTGCTCCGGCCCGGTCGACCTCCTTGAGGTGCTGCTCTTCCTCAAGGAGTGCCGGCTCTCGCGGGCCGGTGGTGTGGACTGCGCGCTGCGCATCGTGCCGCTCTTCGAGGAAGGCGAGACGCTTGCCGCAGCGGCCGAGACGATGCAGACCGTCCTCTCGTTCTCGTGCTACCGCAACGCCCTGGCGGCGGTCGGCAACGAGCAGGAGATCATGCTCGGGTACTCCGACTCCAACAAGGACGTCGGCTACGTCGCCTCCGGCTGGGGGATCTACCGCGGGCAGCTCGAACTCTCCGAGGTGATGCGCCAGCACGGCCTCACGTGGATCTTCTTCCACGGCCGCGGCGGCGCCGTCGGCCGCGGCGGCGGCCCGAGCATCGTGGCGATCAGCGCCCAGCCGCCAGGGACGGTCGGTGGCCGGCTCAAGGTGACGGAGCAGGGCGAGGTCCTCTCAGACAAGTACGCCGTGCCCGAGATTGCCCACCGCGAGCTGGAGCTCACGACAGGGGCAGCCCTGCTGCGCGGCGCCGGCAGCGGCGACGCGCGCCTTTCGCCCGAGCGGCGCCAGCGCTACGACCCGGTCCTCCAGCAGATGTCTGAACTCTCGTCGAAGGCCTACCGGGCGCTGGTCTACGAGGACCCAGACTTCGCGGCGTTCTTCCACGCCGTTACGCCGATCGGGCAGATCTCGCAGCTGCGGTTCGGCTCGCGCCCCGCCAAGCGCAAGGCCAGCCAGCGCATCGAGGATCTGCGCGCGATCCCGTGGGTGTTCTCTTGGACGCAGGCCCGGATCGTGTTGTCTGGCTGGTACGGATTTGGGGCGTCGCTCCAGGCTGCCCGCGAGCAGCACGGCCTCGAGATCCTGCAAGAGATGGACCGCGACTGGCCGTTCTTTGCCGCCCTCGTGAGCAACGCCGAGATGGCCTGCGCCAAGGCCGATCTGGGCATCGCGCGTCGCTATGCCTCGGTGGCCGGGGAGACGGCCATGCGCGACCGGATCTGGCCGCAGATCGAGGAGGAATACGCCCGCACCAAGCGCGAGCTGATCGCCGTCACCGGCCTCGATCGCCTGCTGGATCGCGAGCCGTCGCTGCGCGGCTCCATCGACCGCCGCAACCCGACCGTCGACCCGCTCTCCTTCATTCAGATCGAGCTGATGCGCCGCGCCTTCGGCGGCGAGACGGGCGAAGAGATTGCCCGCGCCTCGGCGCTCGCGATCAACGGCATCGCTGGTGGCCTGCGCAACACGGGCTGATCGGATCGCCCCGGCCATGTGCGGGTTTGCAGCGACGGTCTGCAAACCAGCCGGGCCTGCGCTCGGTACGGTTACCGGATGAGTGTTCGGTTTCAGGTTGGTCCCACGCAGGGCGGCCCGCGCGGCGCGGCCGTGGTGTTTGGTGGGGCATCAGGCCTTGGTGAGGCGGCGGCGCGTCGGCTGGCCGCCGACTATGACCTCGTGGTCGTGGCCGACCGCGACGAGGCCCGCGCGCAGCTGACGGCCGCCGACATCGGGGGCAGCGGCTTGGGTGCCGCCGTGGCCGTGGCCTGTGACGTCACCGACGAGGTCTCGGTGCAGGCCGCGATCGACGAGGCGTCGGAGGCTGACGGCGGAGTGCGGCTCGGCGTGTGCTGCGCGGGGATTGCCCCGCCGGCCAAGCTCGTGGGCCGCGAGGGCGTGACGCCGCTGGAGCACTTTGCCGCAACGATCAACGTCAATCTGCTCGGCACGATCAACGCCCTGCGCCTTACCGCCGCTGCGATGCAGGCCAACGAGCCCGACTCGGGCGGCCAGCGCGGCGTCTTCGTGATGACGGCGTCCGTTGCGGCGTTCGACGGCCAGATCGGCCAGGTCGCCTACTCGGCGTCCAAGGGCGGCGTTGCCGCCGTCACCCTCCCAGCGGCCCGCGAGCTCGCGAAGCCCGGCATCCGCGTCATGACGATCGCGCCCGGTCTGTTTGACACGCCGATGATGGCCGGTCTGCCGGAGCCCGCTCGCGAGTCGCTCGGCAAGTCGGTCCCATTCCCTCCGCGCCTGGGTGACCCCGCCGAATACGCCGAGCTCGTCGCGCACATCGCAACGAACCGCATGCTCAACGGCGAGGTCATTCGCCTCGACGGCGCGATCCGAATGGCGCCGCGCTGAATCGCCGCGGCGCTGTCGGTCTACCGGCGAGCCATCGTGGATGAGATTCGGGCCGCCGGAGGATCCACAAGTACGGCGTGCAGTGGATTCTCCGGCGGCCCGAAGATCGCCGCGAGGGCCGGCGAGAGGCCGGCAGCTACGGGAGCTGGACCTGAATCATCTCGGTGTCGTCCGGCGTGCCGGCCTTGCGGCCGTTGGAGAACGGGAAGTTGTTGTCGCTGGCGAGCAGCAGGCGCTTGCCGCCGTCGACGGGCAACAGCGACTCCACGGACTGCAGCGCGAACTTGAACGGACTGCCGAGGCCGAAGACACCCTCGGTCTCCTGGGTGACGCCGGGGTTGGCGAGGTTCAGCAGGTCGACGACGAGCGTCTTCTTGAGTGAGCCGTCGGTGTTCTTCATGCGCAGGTCGACGGCGTAAACCTTCTTCGTGACGGCCTTGGCGCCCTCGAAGTCGTCGCGCTCCAGGACCAGCAAGCGGTTCGCGTCGAGCGCTTGAGCGTCGGCGACGAGACCAGCGACCTCGTCGGTGCGGTAGTCCCACGTCTTGCCCGTGTAGCGGCCGCGCCACGTGTCGAGCTGGTGGATCACGCGGCGGTTGGTGCCGGCGTCGGCGGTGGTCGCCTTCTCGGTGATCGGCAGCAGGTAACGCCCGCCAGGCAGCTGGGCCATCGCTTCGAAGCCGCCGCTCGCCGGCAGCGTCGGCGTCTCGCCGACGGCGAGCTTCGGGCTGAACGGGCTCTTGACGCCCGGCAGCGGGACCGGCCGGCCGAGGAGGCGGCCCTGGCCGTCGACCCACAGCACCGACGGGCCGAACTCGTCGCCGATGAAGTAGGTCCCGAGCGGGCCGGGCTGGATCGACTCGATGTCGAAATCGGCGCCCGTGAGCTGGCGGTCCTGGCGAGTGAGTGGCTGCCCGGCGACGCGGAACGGGTCGCTGAGACGGATCGTCTTCGTGACCTGCGCGTTGCCCGAGTCGGCGGGGCCCGTGCTCGGTGCGGCGGTCTTCCAGTTCGGCCTGACGACCTGCAGCTGCAGGAGGTAGTCGGCGGAGTTGGCTTTGGAACCGAAGCCGTTGTCCGGCAGGCCCAGGATCGTGCCATCGGGGCGCTGCAGGATGCCCGAGAAGCCGGGGATCGGCTGACCAGCGAACGGCGGCGTGACGCCGTTGATCGGCGTCGTGCCGAGCGCGGTACCGGACGTGGGGCCGGGGAGGTAGAGCGTGGCGGGCAGCGTCGCGCGGGCCGCCAACGTCGGCGACGTGACCTTCGGGGCCGGCGCAGGCGCCGCAACGGCGGCCGAGGCGGCTGCCACCGGCCCGGCGAGCACGAGGGCGGCAGCAAGCCGCATGGTGGGAGAGAGCGAAAGGGGCATCGCGCGGCACGATGCCCTCGGCCGCGCGCCCCGGTGTTGCCTCGCCGTCAACGACCGGTAGTAAGCCGGTGAAGGGGCGAGGCAACGGCGCTGGCCGCCGAGTGTCGACCTAGGCGTTGTATGCCCAGATCCAGTTCCCCTGATGGGTTCCCGTCGCGCCGTTCGGCGGCGTGAAGGTCGTGACGAAGCCCAGGATTCGGTTGTTGACGATGGTCGGCGCGAACGAGACCGACGGCGTGGCGCCACGGGTTGTGTTGAGGTACAGGCACAGGTGCCCCGAGGCTGGCTGCGGTGCTGCGGCTGAGCCGGCGCACGCGGGATTCGTGGGGCCTGCGAGCACGGTCGATGCCGGGACGGAGACGGGGAGCTTCATCGCGGTGGACGAGGCGAAGGACTGGCTGTCGGACGACATCGAGAAGGTTTGCCAATCGCCGTAGTCGTAGAACCGCGTACCTGCGGGGTAGGTGTTGCCGCCCAGTCCTGCTCCAGGATCGCCCTTCGGGCCTTGCAGGCCGGTGTCACCCTTTTGGCCTGCCGCTCCGGTGTCGCCCTTCGGGCCGGCCGGGCCCGTGTCGCCCTTGGCGCCGGCATCGCCCTTGGGGCCGACGCCACCCGCGGTGCCGGTATCGCCCTTGAGGCCAGTTGCGCCGGTCTCGCCCTTGAGGCCGGTTGCGCCGGTCTCGCCCTTCGGGCCGGTCGCACCAGTCGCCCCGGTGTCGCCCTTGGCCGACGTGGAGCCCGCTGGGCCGGCGGGCCCGGTGTCGCCTCGGTCGCCCTTGGCGCCCGAGGCTCCATTGGCGCCCGACGCACCTGGAGCGCCAGGAGAGCCTGCGGCGCCGGCCGGGCCGGAGGCGCCGCTCGGTCCAGCCGGACCGGTCGCGCCGGCCGGGCCAGCCTCGAGCGTGCCATCGGCGAAGTCCTGCTCGACCAGGGTTCCGTTCTTGATGTCCCTCGTGGTGACCGTCCCATCCTTGATCTGGGCGCCAGTGATCATCACGGCGGCGACCGCGCCGCCAGACGCGCTGAAGAACAGCGCCATGAGCGAGATCCAAACTGCGGGCTGATGGAAAAGTGCTGAGATGCGGTGAGGCACAGTGGGACGCATATGCGACATCGTACGGATCGTGTTCTCACGCCGCGACCCGGCAAATTGACACTCCGTCGAATAGTGCGTCCAGGCTCCGCCGTGCCTGCCCGGCCCATTCGCCCTAGCCGACGCCCGCCAGCAGTGCCGCCGCGACGATCCCGGCGACGGCGATGATGCCGCCTGCCAGCGCCCGCCGCGCGCTGATGCCCGTCTGCTCCGCAGGCTCCGTCGACGGATCCCACGCGCGGTGGTGCCGGCGGGCGTAGGTCGTCGGCACCGTGCCGTCGACCATGCCCGAGAGCGACGGCCGACCAAACGGCGAGAGCGCAATCCACACGTGGCCGATGACGAAGCCCAAGGCGGCGACCATCGTGAGGTCGTGGAGCGCGATCGTCCCCGGCAGCCGGAAGACGGTGTTGCGCTCGCCGAGCCACAGCAGCGCTCCGGACACGAACAACAGCACGGTGAAGGCGCTCTGCGCCACGGCGTTGAGCTTCTGCCCGCCGTTGAACCGGCCCTGCGGTTGGGCTCGCGCCGCCCGGCTGCGAAGCCAGCGCAAGTCCTCCCGATTGAGGCTCTCGAACTGGCGGCGGGTGCGGCTCAGGATCCTGCGATCGCCCAGGACGGCCACGAGCAGCAGCGCCGTCAGCCAGAGCGCGGCGACCGCCAGGTGCACCGCCTTGACGACCGGCCGGTTGCCGAACACCTGCGCCAGGAACGGCAGGAACAGGACGAGGCCCGACACCAGCATCACCGTGAAGGCCGTCCCGTGGACGGCATGCAGCACCCGCTCCGTGACCGAGAACCGGTGGACGCGACGCCGCCCCGCGGCACGCTCGGCGTCGGTCTGCGCGTCCGCGTCGACCTGCGAGACGTCGACCGCGACTGCGACCGCCGGCGAGGGTTGCGGCCCCGCCGGCGCGCCGCCCTCAGAGCCCATTGGAATCCCCGACCCAGGCGTCGCGGTCGTAACCGCGCTGCTCCCAGTAGCCGTCGCGAATCGTCTTGACGACGGTGATCCGCGACATCCACTTCACGCCCTTGTAGCCATACATCTTCGGCATCACGACGCGGGCGGGCGCCCCGTGCTCGCGCGTCAGCGGGAGGCCGTCCATCGAGTGGGCGAGCATCGCGTCGGGCACGAGCGCCTGCGCCAGCGTCAGCGTGTCGACGTACGGCTCCTCCATCGAGACGAACTCCAGGCCGGTCGCCGCCGGGAGCGGCTTGGCCTTGGCGAGGAGGTCGGCAAAGCGCACGCCCGTCCAGCCGACGTCCTCCACCGACCAGCCCGTCACGCAGTGAAAGTCGCTCGTCTGCTTGGCCTGGGGGAGGGCGAGCAGATCCGCATAGGTCAGCCTTTGGGGCTCCTCGACGAGCCCGTCGATCGTGAGCGTCCACGTGGTCGGATCGAACTTGGGGAATGGCGGATTGACGGCGTAGATGCGCCAGCCTTGCCCGAACGGAACGGCGCCCCGCACGCTCTGGGGGACGGCCTTGGTCGCATTGCCGAGCAGGTCGAGTGCCGAGCCGCCCCAGGCCAGAGAGGTGAGTCCGAGCCCGACGATGCCGAGGAACGCGCGGCGCCCCAGGGGCGAGCCACCCGCAAGCTCGGCGGGTTCGGTGGCGGGATCGGGGGCGTCGCCGGCCATCGCTTCATCGTGCCACCCGCTGGCCTCCGTGTCCTTACGTCTGGGTGAAAGTGGCGCGTCGATGAGAACTGGTCTCCGGATCTCGCGCTTTGTTACGCCGCGCTTCGATGCAAAAATCGCGGCGTGAGTAGCGCCCCCACCCGCCGTCCCCGCATCGAAGCGACGTTGCGCGAGTCCGAATCGGTCACGCCGCTGGAACTCTTCTTCGACCTCGTGTTCGTCCTTGCGCTCACGCAGGCCACGGCGCTGATGGCCCAGGAGCCGACGTGGCAGGGGCTCGGCAAGGGGCTGCTGGTGCTCGGGATGATGTGGTGGGCGTGGGTTGGCTACGCCTGGCTGACGAGCGTGATCGACCCCGAGGAAGGCGCCGTTCGCTTGGTGATGGCTGCGGCGATCGCGGCGCTGCTGGTCTGTTCGCTCTGCATGCCGGAGGCGTTCAACGACGAGGGGCTGCTCTTCGCGCTGGCCTACGCCGTGGTGCGTCTGGCCCAGATCGGGCTGTTCGTGCTCGGGAGCCGAGACGAGCCGAACCTACGGTCGTCGGTCATGGGGCTCGGGATCAGTACCACGATCAGCATCAGCCTCCTCGTTGCCGCGTCGTTCACCGATGGCTGGCCCCAGGCCGGCCTGTGGGTCTTGGCCCTCGCGCTCGATGCCGGCGGCCCGTACTTCTTCGGCGTCGAGGGCTGGAAGCTCTCCCCCAAGCACTTCGCCGAGCGGCACGGCCTGATCCTGATCATCGCGCTGGGCGAGTCGATCGTCGCCATCGGGATCGGCACGGAGGACCTCGAGCTCGACGCCGCCGTCGTCAGCGCAGCCGTGCTGGGCGTCGCAATGTCGTTCGCGCTGTGGTGGATGTACTTCGACGTGGTGGCCCGCGTTGCCGAGCGTCGTCTGGAGAACGCGGCCGTGGGTCGGGAACAGAACGCGATCGCCCGCGACTCCTTCTCCTACCTGCACTTCCCGATGGTCGCCGCGATCGTGCTCATTGCACTCGGCCTGAAAAAGACGGTCGGCCACGTCGACTACCACCTCGAGCTCGTGCCCGCGACGGCGCTGCTCGGTGGCTTTGCGCTCTACCTCTTCGCGCACGTCGCCTTCCGCTGGCGCAACGTTCACCGGTTCAGCACGCAGCGCGTGGTGGTCGCGCTGATCTCGCTCGCGCTGATCCCGCTCGCACTGGAGATCACCGCGCTGGCGACGCTCGCGATCATCACGGCGATCGCTGCCGCGCTGATCACCTACGAGACGATCCGGTTCCGCGAGCTGCGCGACAAGATGCGCCACCAGCTCGCCGAGCACTAAGCCTGGACTAGGCCTGGACTAGGCGCCGGGAGGGCCGACGCTCGGCGGCGACGGAGCCGGCGTGCTGGGTGTCGCCGGCTCGCTGATATGAGGCGTGGCGCCGCTGCGCTCCAGGAACGTCTGCGACACCGGCGCGCCGTGGAGATGCGGCACGCCGCTGGCCATCTCCATGAGTGCGTCGACGCGGTCCTGCGTCGGCGGATGGGTGGAGAAGAGCTTGCTCGTCTTGCCGCCCTTGGTGAGCTGCGGCGCGATCATCATGTGGGCGATCGAGCGCTCGTCGTGGGCGGGTGCCGCGTCGTCGCCGGAGATCCGCTGCAGCGCTGAGGCGAGGGCCTGCGGGTAGCGCGTGAGCTCCGCAGCCGACGCGTCGGCGACGAACTCGCGCTTGCGGCTGATCGACAGCTGAATGATTGCGGCGCCGAGCGGCGCGAGAATGATCGTCGCCAGGAAGATGACGAGCCCGATGATGCCCGCGGCGCCACCACCGGAGCTGCGGTTGCCGCGCCCGCCGCTGAGCAACCCGACGCGCGCACCAATCTGGGCGAGCAGGACGATCGATCCCGCCAGGACCGACGCGTAGGTCATGAGCCGCACGTCGTAGTTGCGCACGTGGCTGAGCTCGTGCGCGAGGACGCCCTCGAGCTCGCGGTCGTCGAGCAGGTCCAGCAGTCCTTGGTGCACGCAGACGATCGCCTTGTCTGGCGTGCGTCCAGCGGCAAAGGCGTTCGCGGAGCGGTCCGGCGAGATGTAGATCCTCGGCATCGGGATGCCCGCCACGATCGAGAGGTTCTCCACGAGTCGCCACAGCTCGGGTGCGTCTTCTTTGCGTTCGACGCGCACGCCACCTGCGACTCGAACCGCCATGTCGTCGCCGCCGAAGAGGGCGGTCGCCGAGATCCCGACCGTGATCGCCGCGACGATGATCGCGGCGCCCGGCCCGGCGTACCAGTAGAGCGCGGCGCCGATCGCGCCATAGAGGAGCAGGAACCCGGCAAAGAGCGCCACCGATTTGCGCTTGTTGCGGGCGATCTGCTCGTACATGCCTGAGCCCCCGGACCGGGCGCGGGCCTAGAAGGAGACGTTCGGAACGGCGCGCTCGGTGGCCGGGTTCTCG
>JAUMFO010000025.1:0-73282 GCA_032119795.1 Solirubrobacteraceae bacterium | reverse complement strand
CCCGGCAAAGAGCGCCACCGATTTGCGCTTGTTGCGGGCGATCTGCTCGTACATGCCTGAGCCCCCGGACCGGGCGCGGGCCTAGAAGGAGACGTTCGGAACGGCGCGCTCGGTGGCCGGGTTCTCGCGGAACCGTTCTGAGGAGGCGTTCTCGGATATCGACACGCAGCTCAAGCGACGCCATGACCTGATCCCGAACCTCGTCGAGACGGTCAAGATGAGAAACGGAACCATGGGGGCCTTTCGGCGGACGGGTGCGGCGGACGGGCTGCGCGCTACCTGCCGAGTATCGCCGACGGCCCGGCCGGTAGCGGCAGTCAGACCCCGCTGGCCGCCGGAAAGAGCAATGGCTGACAAATTAATCACTATTGATGGTTTGGTCGCTAGTGTGCCCTTGTGCGCGTCAGGCCTCAGCCAGCACTCGGGCGTCGTCTCGGGGCCTTCCCACGAAAGCCTCGAGCCGGCCACGCTGACGCGCACCAACGTTTCGCTCCCACCCCCAGCGGGCGTCGCGAGAGGCCGCAGCCCCGCACGCCGGCGCTAGCCAGCTGACGAGATGCACCAAGACGACCTGATGTGGCCGGAGTTCAACGGTCCAGCAAGCCTGCAAGAGATCGAGCGCGTGCCGCTCAGCAAACGAGGGCTGCCGACGAGCACGTTCGCGGTACTCGAGCGGGCTGCCGAGCGGTGGCCCGCCCGGCCCGCGCTGAGCGTCCACTCGGGCGGCGAACCGCGGCAGGCTGCGTTGACGCGCACCTTCGACGAACTCGCCACCGACGTGCGGCGAGCGGCCCATGCACTCCACGAAAGTGGGGTCGGACGCCGCGAGGCCGTCGCCTTGCTCTCGGTCAGCTGCGACGAAATGATCACCGCGCTGCTCGCGGCCCAGGCGGTCGGCGTCGCCGTACCGCTGGACCCCCGCCTCGCGGTCGACCACGTCATCGACCTGGTCGAATCCTGCGCCGCACGCGTCATCGTCGCATCGGGCCCAGAGCTCGACGCGGGCGCCTGGGAGGCCGCCCGGCAAGTGGCCGCCGCGACCGACGCCGTGACGCTGCTCGCGCTGCGGCCAACGGGGGCAGCCGGCGAACCGCCGGAGCTAGAGCCGCTGGCGGCCGTGGCCGTGGCGTACTTTCAAGACCGAGTGGCGCAGGCCCAGGCGGATGGCTTCGCGGTGGTCGCCGAGGCCCAGGACCACGCGAGCTACGTGCGCGTCTGCGGCGCGAGCGGTGCTGCAAGGCTGGCCGTTCGCACCCACCGAAACGAGGTCTGCAACGCCTGGCAGGTCGCCTCGACCGCGTCGCCGGGTACGAGCGAATCGACCTTCGCCGCCATGCCGCTCTTTCATCCGAGCGCCGCCATGCTGACGCTGATCGGGCCGCTGCTGCGAGGCCAGCCAGTGCGGTGGCCGGGCCCGCTCGACGACCACGATCTGCGGTCGCCCGAGGCCGTCTGGCCCAAGGTCGAGCGCCGCCGCGCTGCTGCCGGCGCCGCAGCTCCGGCGTTCTACGCCGCACGGACCCGGAATCCCTTGAAGGCAGACGTCACGTTGCGCCTGCCCTACCAGCACGTCAAAGCCGTGCGCGTCGATCCCAGCAGCGGAAACTGGACGCCGCTGGAACCCGGCGAGGTGGGAACGATCGTGGTGCGCGGGCCGAGCGTGTTCCCCGGCTATCTCCAGCCCAACCTGCGTGGTCCGCTCCCCGATCACGGCGGAGCGATCCGCGACGGGTGGCTCAACACCGGCGACGTGGGCAGCGTCGATGCCGACGGCTTCATCACCCTGGCACGCCACCAAAGCGACGCTGCCTTGCGCGATGGCCAGGACGCCGGCGCCGTCTACCAGGGGTGCGGCTTGTAGTCCTTGAGGAAGACGCCAAACAGGTCTTCGCCCTGCTCGCCTCGGACGACTGGGTCATACACCCGGGCGGCGCCGTCGACGAGATCCAGCGGCGCGTGGAAGCCGTCCTCATGGAGGCGGGCCTTCGTCGTGTGGGGGCGCTCGTCAGTGATCCAGCCGGTGTCGATCGCCGTCATCAGGATCTGGTCGGTCTCGAACATCTCCTGCGCGCTCGTCCGCGTGAGCATGTTGAGCGCGGCTTTGGCCATGTTCGTGTGCGGGTGGCCCGGGCCCTTATAGCCGCGACCGAACTGGCCCTCCATGGCGGAGACGTTCACCACGTACGTACGCCGGGCCGTCGACGCGGCCATCGACGCCCGCAAGCGGCTGATCAGCAGGAACGGCGCGGTGCTGTTGCAGAGCTGCACCTCGAGGAGCTCGACCGGGTCGACCTGGTCGACGCGCTCCGTCCAGCTGTTGATGTCGACGAGATCAGGGACGAGTCCGCCGGCGTCGATTGCGGTGCCTGCGGCGACCCGCTCCAGCGATGATGAGCCGGCCGTGAGCGCAGCGGCGGTGAGCTCCTCGGCGGCGGCAAGGGCGTCGCCAGGCTCCAGGTGAGGGGAGTCGAGGCCGGTGAGCGCGAGCGGGTGGGCGTCGCGCGGGCGGCCGAGCACGAGGACGTCCGGGACGGCCTCCTCCAAGAAGCGCGGATCGATCTCCTCGCCCTGCAGCAGCTGGCCGTAGGAGCCCGCGCTGCGGCGGACGGTCTGCGCGGCATTGTTGATGAGGATGTCGAGCGGACCGGCCTCGGCAACCGAGTCGGCGAGGGCGATCACCTGGCGCGGGTCGCGCAGGTCGATCCCGACGATGCTCAGGCGGTCGAGCCAGTCGGCGGCATCGGGCATCGCGCTGAAGCGGCGCACGGCGTCGGCCGGGAAGCGGGTGGTGATCGTGGTGTGGGCGCCGTCGCGCAGGAGCCGTAGCGCGATGTACATGCCGATCTTCGCGCGCCCGCCCGTGAGGAGAGCGCGGCGGCCGGTGAGGTCGGCGCGGGCGTCGCGCCGGGCGTGATTCTCGCGCGCGCAACTCGGGCAGAGCTGGTGGTAGAAGGCGTCGATCTCCACATAGCGCGCCTTGCAGATGTAGCACCCGCGTGGTTGCTTCAACGTGCCGACGATCCCGGTGTCGGTGGCCTGCAGCAGGATGCCGGCGGTCTCGTCGTCGATGCGGCCGGGCGCACCGGTCGCGGTCTTCGCCGTGACGGCGGCGTCGTGAGCGAGGATCGCGTCGCGGCGCTCCCGGCGTCGACGCTCCTTCACCGACTTGAAGAGTCCGGCGGTGGCACGCTGCACCGCGATCACGTCCGGGTGCTCCGGTGGCAGCTGCGAGACCTCGCCGATCAGTGCAACCGCCTCGGCGAGACGCTCGGGATCAACCCCCGGCTGCGGTGTGGACTCTGGTGGCACCGACCAAGGGTAGGGCGCAGCCGACGGTCGGCGCCGCCTGAGCCCCGCCCGAGGCGTAGGCTTTCCAGTCGATGTCTGAGCAGCTGTATGGATCCGAGACCGCCAAAGCGGTCGCCAACTTCCCGATCAGTGGCGAGCGTGTGCCGATCCACGTCGTGCGCTGGCAGGCTCGTATCAAGGGCGCGGCCGCCAAAGCCAACGCCCAACTCGGCAAGCTCGACGCCGAGCTCGCCGAGCGCATCTCCGGCGCCGCCGACTCGATTGCCAATGGTGATCACGACGACCAGTTCCCGATCGACGTCTTCCAGACCGGCTCGGGCACCTCGACGAACATGAACGTCAACGAGGTCATCTCCGCCCTCACCGGGGGCGACGCACACCCCAACGACCACGTCAACATGGGGCAGTCGTCCAACGACACGTTCCCCTCGGCCGTCCACCTCGCCGCCCTCGACCAGGCCACCAACCAGCTCCTCCCGGCACTCGCCCAGCTCGAGGCCTCGCTGCAGGCCAAGGCCACCGAGTTCCACGACGTCGTGAAGGCCGGCCGCACCCACCTGATGGACGCCGTCCCCGTCACGCTCGGCCAGGAGTTCTCCGGCTACGCCGCGCAGCTGCGCCTCGCCCAGAAGCGCGTCAAGAACGCCCTCCCGCAGGTCGGCCAGATCCCGCTCGGCGGCACCGCCACCGGCACCGGCCTCAACACCCACCCCGAGTTTGCCGCGATCACCCGTGGCTACCTTGCCAACGCCTCCGGCTTGGATCTCATCGCTCCGCCCGAGGATCCGTTCGAGGCGCAGGCCAACCGCGACGCCCTCGTCGAACTCTCCGGCGCGCTCAAAGTCGCTGCCGTCTCCCTCATCAAGATCGCGGGAGACATCGCCCTCATGGGCTCCGGCCCGCGCTCCGGCATCGGCGAGCTGTTCCTGCCCGAGCTGCAGAAGGGCTCCTCGATCATGCCGGGCAAGGTCAACCCGGTCCTCCCCGAGGTCGTCCTGCAGATCTCCGCGCAGGTCATCGGCAACGACACCGCCATCACCATCGGCGGCATGCAGGGCCAGTTCGAACTCAACGTCCGCATCCCGCTGATCGCCCGCAACCTGCTGCAGTCGATCCACCTCCTCTCGACCGCCTCCGTTGCGTTTGCCGAGAAGTGCATCGACGGCCTCCAGGCCAACGAAGCCGGATGCGCCGCCTCCGCCGGCGGCACGCTCGCCGTCGCGACCGCCCTCAACGAGGCCATCGGCTACGACCTCGCCACCGCCATCGTCAAGGACGCCACCAAGACCGGCGAACCCCTCCGCGACGTCGCCCTGCGCCACGGCGTCGACGCCGCCCTCTACGACGAGACCATCAATCTCCGCGTCATCGCCGCAGGCAACCAGGCCTAAATGGATCGGCTCAGCCTGGCGTTCGGCCAGGCTGAGCGATTCAGAGCGGCAGGTGCACGCCGCAGGGGATCTTTGCGTCGGGGTACGCCGGATCGAGCGCCTTCAGCACGAGGCCGTGGGTGCGCCTTGAGAACGGCAGCGTGAAGTGATCGGAGAGGTCCTGGACGCAGCCCTCTTGGATCGTCACGTTGCGCACGGTGGCGCCGGCGCCCTGGGTCAGGAAGGCCTTCGTGTAAGGCAGGTTGATCTGGTCGAGCGCGGTGCTGATCATCGTGTACTGCACGCCAGGCTCGGTCTGGCTGGTGTCGTTGATCGCATGGAGGAAGGGTGAGCCCTCCGTGAGGTCAACCGAGGACGGCCCCCAGATGTCTCGCACCTGCTTCCACTTCTGGAACCAGCGGACCATCTGCGTGAGGCCGAAGGCGGTGCCGCCCTGGTTGGCCGACGCAAGGCCGATGAGCGAGTGGACCTTGTTCTGCGAGGGGTCGGCGGGGTTCGTGCCGCCGTCCCACTTCAGGTAGGCGCGGGCCACAAGGCCGCCTTGGGAATAGCCGACGAGATCGACCTGCTTGGCGCCCGTCTCCCGCAGGACCCGATCGACGTAATCACGCAGCTCACGCGAGGACGAGCGGATCGCGGCCAGGCCCTTGATCGCCGGAAACACGCCAAGCCCGTACGGGTAGGAGCCGTAGTTGCGCGCGAAGACGCAGTACCCCTCGCGTTTGAGCGGCAGGGCGAAGTTGGAGAAGTTCGCCGACATGTTGGCGTAGGTGCCGTGCAGCAGGATCACGGGGCGTGGGTGGGCCGCCGACGGCTTGCACTGCCAATTGTTGGCGCCAACTGGCGACGCAGCAGGCTGCAACACCGTTGCCCAGAGGGCCGCCCACGCGCTGTTGGTCAGCGGGGCGTTCTGTCGCGCCGAAGCGCTCGATGGGATCGAGAGGATGGCAGCGCTACCGATGAGCAGCACCGTCAGCAGTCGGGGCAGGGACAGGCGCACCGAACTCCTTGGAAACGTTGGGACCGCTCCATTGTGACGCAAAGCACAGACATTAGGAAGTCCGGTAAGCGCGATTCCAGCAGGAGGCGCGTATGAACGAGTGTGGTGCCATGGTTCACGCCAGCGGGACGACTCGCGTTGACGCACCGTACTCCGGTGGGCGCTCGGCGTCGAGGTGGAATGCGGTCTGGATACGCTCAGGCCATGTCGCGCTCGTTTGGAAGGCCGCACGCATGACGCTCCCCGTCCAGCCGCCGCTGGCGCCGCAACTTGCGCGGGGTCGCGCGTCACTCCCGACCGACGGTGGGTGGAGCTTTGAGCCCAAGCTCGACGGCTTCCGCGCGATTGCGTTCGTCGATGGCGGCGCGGTGCACCTGCTCTCGCGCGGCGGCAAGCCTTTGGAGCGGTACTTCCCGGAGCTGACGTTCCCCGAGGGCCGCTACGTCCTCGACGGCGAGATCATCATCGACGCCGCCTCGGGCGCCGCCGAGTCGGAGGACTTCGACGCGCTCAGCCAGCGGATTCACCCGGCCGCGTCGCGGATCGAGCGGCTCTCCATGGAGACGCCGGCGCGGTACGTCGCATTTGATCTGCTGGCGCTCGACGACGCGGACCTCATGTCGCGGCCGTTTGCCGATCGGCGCGGCGCGCTCGAGGTGCTGTTTGGTGTCGAGCCGGGGTCGGTCACCCATGCCGACGATGGACCGGTCACGGGGACATTCTCTGCCGGCACGACGCTCTCGCTGACGCCAACCGTCTTCGAACCCGAGGCGGCGAAGCAGTGGCTGACGGGTCGCGGCGAGGGCGTCGTCGCCAAGGACCTTTCCTCGCCGTACCTGCCGGGTGAACGCAAGGCGATGCTGAAGATCAAGCGCCAGCGCACGATCGACGCCGTGATCGCTGGCTACCGCACGGGCAAGGAGGAGGGCACCGTCGGGTCGCTGATGCTCGGGCTCTACGGGGAGGGCGGCGAGCTGCGGGTCGTCGGCCACACCAGCGGCCTCAAGGCGAAGGAGAAGCGCGAACTCGTTGAGACGCTGCGCCCCTACGAGACCGGCCAGTCCGGGAGCGCCGACCCGAGTCGCTGGCGTCCCGACGAGGAGCTGGCCTGGGTCGCGCTGCGGCCGGAGCTGGTCATCGAGGTGAGCTTCGATCAGGTGAGCGCCGGGCGGATCCGCCACGGGGCCAAGCTCCTGCGCTGGCGCGACGACAAACCGCCGGCGGAGTGCACCGTCGACCAGCTCGACCAGTAGAACGCCGAAGGGGCGACCCGGAGGCCGCCCCTTCATACGCAAGTGCGTCTACGCGTGGCTGTGGTCTAGAAGACGGGCAGCTGCACGTCGCAGGTGGCGTTGACCGGGTTCGGGAGGCCAAGGGCGTTCTTGACGTACCAGAGCGTGCGAGCGCTGTAGGTCATCGAGAGGTGGTCGGCGAAGTTCGTCCCGCAGTTGTTCTGCAGGTTGATGTTCGCGACGTACGCCCCGGCGGGGTTGTTCGTGATGTAGCCGTTCTGGTACGGCGTCGTGACCTCGTCGTACCGGGTCGTGATGTTCGTGTAGCGGATGCCGGCGACGGTCTGGCCGCCCTGGTTGAGCGCGGTCATGAACGCCGAGCCCTGGACCTGGTCGGCTGCAGCCTGGCCGAGCACGAGGCCGACGCCGGCGAGGACGCCGAGCTGGCGGCCGAGGGTGCCGATGCCGAGCAGCGTGGTGCCGTTCTGCGTGCCGCCCATGCTGACGATGTTCTTGACCTTGCTGGCGCCGCCCCAGTACTTGACGTAGGCGCGGGGCATCATGCCGCCCTGGGAGTGGCCGACGATGTCGACCTTGGCCGCGCCGGTGGCGGCAAGCACCTGGTCTACGAACACGCCGAGTTCACGGCCGGAGTCCTTGATCTCTTCGGTGCCGTAGAGCGGCAGGATGGGGTTCGTGGCGCCGTAGTTGAAGGTGAAGACGCAGGCGCCGCTGCCCTTCAGCTTCGGGGCCATGTAGGCGAAGTTGGAGTACTTGCTCTCCCAGGTGCCGTGCACCAGCACGACCGGCGGGCGGCCGGCGACATTGCAGCTCCAGTTGTTGACGCCTTGCGGGTCGAGGTTCTTGTCGCTGATCAGCTGGTGCGTGAAGGCACCCATGAACGACGCTTGGTACGGGCCGGTGGCGGCTTGGGCGGCGGGGGCCATCGCCAGGGCGCTGGCGCCGACTGCGGTGACGGCGAGCGCGCGGGCTCGCATGGACTTGAAGAACATCGGGACAGGACCTCTCGAGGGAGCGGAGGGGGTGGATCGGACAGGCGCCGAAGCGTCATGGACAAGACGCGGCGCGCCATGACCGTAGCGCTTGTGTGACGACGCTCCAATGATGTTTTTCGAGGCGGGTTCAATTTTGTGCGCGGTAACTGGAGGTACACAAAAAGGGCGGCCTTTCGGCCGCCCTTCGCGTGTCCCACAGCGGGTCTCTCAGCCGCTGAGCGTGAACGCCGCTGCCGCAGCCGGAGTGCGGCGGCAGCGGCGAGATTGGTTGGGCTCGTCCTTAGAAGACCGGGAGCTGCACGTCGCAGATGGGCGTCTTGGGGCGCGCCAAGTTCAGGGCCTGGCGCACGTACCAGAAGGCCCGAGCGCTGTAGCTCATCGACAGGTGGTCGGCGTAGTTGGTGCCGCAGTTGCCCTGGAGCTGGATGTTGTAGACCTCGGCCCGGGCACGGTTGTCTGAGATGTAGCCGTTCTGGTAGGGCGTCGTGACCTCGTCGTACTTCGTGGCGATGGCGGTGTAGCGCACGCCGGCGACCGTCATGCCGTTGGCGTTGAGGCTCTTCATGAACGCCGAGCCCTCGACTTGGTCGGCTGCGGCCTGCCCGGCGACGGCGCCGACGGCGCCGAGGACCTGTAGCTCGCGGCCGAGGGTGCCGATGCCCAGGAGGGTGGTGCCCTTGTGGGTGGCGCCGAGGCTCACGAGGTTGCGGACCTTGCCGGCAGCGCCGTAGTCCTTGAGGTAGGAGCGGGGCATCATGCCGCCCTGCGAGTGGCCGACGATGTCGACCTCGGCGGCGCCGGTGGAGGCGAGCACCTTGTCGACGAACGTGTTGAGCTCGCCGCCGGCTGCCTTCACGGAGCCGGTGCCGTTGAGCCCGGTGTTGCCGCCGTAGTTCAGCGCGTAGACGCAGAGGCCAGCGGTTTTGAGCTGCGGTGCCATGTATGCCCAGTTTGCGTAGGCGTTCTCCCATGTGCCGTGGACGAGAACGACCGGCAGCTGGCCGGTGCGGGGCTTGCAGGACCAGTCGTTGGCGCCTGGGGCATCCTGTGCGCCGTTGGCGATCGAGTAGGTGAATGCACCGATGAAGCTCTGCTGGGATGGGCCGCTGGCCGCGTTCGCGGCCGGAGCCATGGCAAGGGCGGAGGCGCCCAGCGCGGTGACGGCGAGCGCACGGGCTCGCATGGACTTCAGGAACACGGGGACAGGTCCTTCGGAAAGTATGGGGACAGTGCACCGCTCCAGAAACTTGCTGGTTGCGGTGGTTGCTGCAGTAAACCAAGCCTGTGTGACGTCCGTCAACTACTTTTTTGAGTCGCATTCAATTCGACGTTCGGGTGCAGGCGCCCCTGGCTCCGTCCCCCGTCGGTCCGCAGCCTTGGAGGGAACGCCGAGGCCGGCGCGAATCTGTCTTTGCTATGACCGTGACTGCCACCCCCGCCGCTTCGACCGCCTCGCGCCGCCGCGAGGCCGCTCCGGCGCCGGTGCTCGGTGGCGAGGCCTGGATCGTGCCCTTCGAGCGCGGCGGCTACCCGTGGCTCACGGCCTCCGCGCCGCAGATTTCCGTGGTCGACCGGCGCGCCGGTCGCCAGGGCGCCTAATGCCCTGGATCCGCTCCGGCCGCAAGCGCTGAAGCGCCCGGAGGGTCCGGTCGGGTTCCACCGCCGCCGACCAGCTCCAGCGCCGTTCACAGAAGACGACCCCAAGTACCTCGAGCCGAAGCCAGTTCGACCCCGGCTACGCCGGCATCGACAGGTACTTCGTCTCGAGGTACTCCTCGATCCCCTCGGCACCACCTTCGCGGCCGTAGCCGGAGTGCTTGATGCCGCCAAACGGCGCGTCGGCCGACGAGATCACCCCACGGTTGAGGCCGACCATGCCGCTCTCCAGGGCGGCGGCGACGCGGTGGCCGCGCGCGAGATCTTGGGTAAAGAGGTACGAGATCAGGCCGTACTCGGTGGCGTTGGCCTCGGCGACGGCGTCGGCCTCATGCTCGAACACGCGGATCGGAGCGACCGGGCCGAAGATCTCCTCCTTGAGCAGGCGGGCGTCGTCGGGGACGTCCGTGAGGACCGTTGCGGCGTAGAAGTAGCCGGTGGTGCCGACTCGCTCGCCGCCGCAGGCGATCTTCGCGCCTTTGCTCGTGGCGTCGTCGACGAGCTCGCCGATCTTGTCGACCTGATCCTGATCGACCATCGAGCCCAGGGTGACGCCGTCCTCGGTACCGCGACCGACCTTGACGGCCGCCATCTTGGCGGTGAACGCTTTCGTGAATGCGTCCGCGATCCCGGCCTGCACGAGGATGCGGTTCGCTGAGGTGCATGCCTCGCCGCCGTTGCGCATCTTGGCGAGGTAGGCGCCCTCGACGGCAACGTCGAGGTCGGCGTCGTCAAACACGATGAGCGGGGCGTTACCGCCAAGTTCCATGGAGACGCGCAGCAGGTTGCCGGCGGCCGCCTCGACGAGCTTCTGGCCGACCTCCGTCGACCCGGTGAAGCTGAGCTTCTTGAGTCGACGGTCCTCGATCAGCGGCCCGGTGGTCTTGCCGGCGGATGATGCGGTGATGATGTTCACGGCGCCGTCGGGGAGGCCGGCTTCCTGGAGGAGTTGGCCGAGCTTGAGCATCGTCAGGGGCGTGAGCTTGGCGGGCTTCACGATGCTCGTGCATCCGGCAGCGATCGCCGGAGCGAGCTTGCGGGCGCCCATGGCAAGCGGGAAGTTCCACGGGGTGATGAACAGCGACGGGCCGACGGGCTGGCGCGAGACCAGCGTGCGGGCGGTGCCGTCGGAACTGGTCTTGAACTCGCCCTTGAAGCGCACGGCCTCCCCGGAGAACCACCAGAAGAAGCTCGCGCCATAGGCCACTTCGCCGCGTGACTCCGCCAGCGGCTTGCCGAGCTCGAGCGTCATGAGCAGGGCCAGCTCCTCGGTGTGCTCGGTGATCAGGTCGGCGGCCTTCTGCAGGATCGTGCTGCGCTGCCGAGGAGACAGTGCGGCCATCGCCTCCTGCCCCGCAGCGGCGGCGTCCAGGGCGGCCATGGCGTCCTGCGGCGTGGCGTCGGCGACGCGGGCAATCTCGAGGCCGGTCGCGGGATCTTCCACGCCGACGGTGCCGCCGCCGGTCGCCGCTCGCCACGTCCCGCCGATGAGCAGATCGGTAGGGACGCCGGCGAGCACGTCGCGCTCGTGGGCGGTGAGGCTGGAAGTGGACGCGGTCATGGCGCTCACGCTACCCCGCGTGGTGCCGGATGTGCGCCTGACAGAACGGGGGCAGTGGCGCGCCGCAGTCTGCGATCCGGCAGGGTTTCGTTCATCGGCGTTCCCCGGCAGGGCGTGTCGCGAGTGCCCCGAAGCCCAGATGTGGCGTGTCCGCGCCCGACCGGGCGCTCCAGTCAACGCGCACCGCAACCGATCTTCTTCTCAGGGGTTTCTTTCGGTCAAGCGCCCCGTGCTCTGAGTTTCCCCCACCTGACCGCGCCGCCAACCACCACGCTCCTCTTGCCCTCCGCCTCTCAGCTCCTTGCGCGCACTGCCGCCGCCATCCTGGCGGCGACCGTCAGCCTCCCCACGGCCGCCCAGGCCGCCACCACGGTGACCGCCAAAGGCGCGGGCTTCGGTCACGGCGTCGGGATGAGTCAGTACGGCGCCTACGGCCAAGCCAAGGCGGGCCGTACAGCCAACCAGATCCTCACCCACTACTACCGCGGCACCGTCGTTGCCAAAGGCGACGTGAACAAGACGGTGCGGGTGCTGCTCAGGAACTCCACGTCGGTGCGCATCAGCGGCGCGTCGGCCTTGGTCGGCAGCTCGCGCGGGCTCTCGTCGAGCGCGACCTACGTGATGAAGTCCTCGGGCGGCTCGACCGTGCTCACGTCTTCTCGCGGCAAGAAGATCGCTTCGGTCGCTGGCGCGATGCGCGTCGCCGCGCCGGCCGGTGGCTCGATCCTGGTCGCCGGATCGGCGATCAACGGCGTCACGAGTGGTCGCTATCGCGGGGCGATTGAGCTGCGCAGCGGCCAGGTCATCAACCAGCTCTCCGTCGACGACTACGTGCGCGGCGTCGTCGCGGGCGAGAGCCCCTCGTCCTGGCCGGCTGCGGCACTCCAGGCGCAGGCCGTGGCCGCCCGCACGTACGGCGTCACGTCGACTCGCACCGGCGACTTCGACCTGTACCCGGACACCCGCAGCCAGGTCTACAGCGGCGTGACAGGCGAGACGACCACCACGAACGCCGCCGTCACCGCGACCGCCGGCCAGTACGTGACCTACAACGGCAAGCCGATCACCGCGTTCTTCTTCTCGACCAGCGGCGGGCGCACGGAGAACGTCGAGAACTCGTTCATCGGCGCGACGCCCCAGCCGTACCTCAAGAGCGTCGATGACCCGTGGGACAAGGCCTCGCCTCGCCACCGCTGGCAGATCAAGTACACCCGGGCTGGGTTGCAGAAGAAGCTCGGTGGCTGGGTCAAAGGCACGCTGAAATCGATCGACGTGATCAAGCGCGGGGTGTCTCCGCGGGTGGTTCGCGCCGACATCATCGGCAGCAAGGGCCGCACCAGCGTCACGGGGCCGCAGCTGCGCGCCCGCCTGGGCCTGAACGACACCTGGGTGCAGTTCGTCTTCTCCGGTGCCAGCACGAAGCCGCTGCCTGATCCGCCCGCCGAGGCGCCCACACCAGCCGGCCCGCCGAGCGGCGGCGTGGTCGCGCCGAGGTCGGCGCTCGGGTTCCCGAGCATCGGCGCCGGGATCCTTGCCCAGGTGATTGCGCAGCCGCCCGGCTACGGCACAGCTCGCGGGCGCGTGTGGCCTGAGGGTGGCGGGCGCGTCGTTCGCCTCCAGGTGCGCGAGGGGAAGCGCTGGCGGACGTCGATTCGCGTCCGTGCCGACGAGACCGGCCGCTGGACGTCGCTGGTCCCGATCGGCACTCGTTACCGGGTGGTGGCGCTTGGCGTCGCCGGACCGGTCATCCGCGCCGAGTAGCTCCGAGACCCGGAGCCAAACGACGAACGGCGACCCGAAGGCCGCCGTTCGAACTGGTCCCGCGTGCTGTGCGCTTGAGTCGCTGGCAACTGGGACGGGGGCCTGCCGCGTGTCCCGCGCGGCTTGGTGGCCCTCAGACTTGGTCTCGCGTGCCCTCCCTGAGGGCACGGTTCGACTTCGTTCCTGTCTCGCGTCGCAGTCCGGAGTGACGTTGACGCGGTGTTTTCAACCTAGGTTCCAAAAGTTGCGGCCGGGCGGTCAACGGCGGGCGTGGCCGGAACTGCTTGATACATCGCTTTGTGGTTCAGAGTCGCTTGCGCTGCGGCGGTCAACTCATCAGGTGGTCGAGCCGGAGTCGGTCGTGCTGCCGGGCGCCGTGGCACCCTGAGGCGCCTCCCCGCTCGGCGGCGCCTGGCCGCCTGGGCCGCGGCCCCCGGCTGGCATCACGCTCTGGAACGCTGCCTCAACCTTCTCGGCGGAGAGATCGAGCTCGGAGGCCAGCGTCGCAAACATGTCTGCCTCACCGCCGGCACCGGGCTGCTGGCCCTGTGCCGGACGGGCCTTCGCCATCGCAGCCGTGAGCTTGTCTTCGGAGACGCCGAGTGCCGTGGCGAGCGCCGCCGTGTCCATGCCGCCTGGCCCGCCGGCGCCCGGCGTGGTGCCCTGCGGTCGCGTGCCGGGGGTCGTGCCTTGGGGCGCGCCGGGCGTGGTGCCCTGCGGCGCCTGAGATGCCGCCGCAGCGGAGGCTGTGCCGGCCGCGGTGGTGTTGCTGGAATCTCCGCAGCCGGCCATTCCCGCGGCAAACGCGACCGCCGCGATCGCCATGGCCGTGCGGGTTGGTTGGAGGGTAAAGCTCATGTGGTGCGAGTCCTTCGTCGGTCGGCTGGTGCGCCGGCTTGATGGAACTCACGATGGCTCGGCTCCCTCGGAGCCTGCCCCGAGGAGCCTCAGGATCTGCTGGGAGTCGTTAGCGCTTCTTCGCTGGGCGAGCGGCCCAGTGCGCCTGATCGATCTCGCCAAGCGGTGAACTCGGCGGTTTGTCTTGCAGGTACTCGGCGGCCATGCGGCCCCAGTCGGCGCGAGCACCGAGTTCGCCGAGGACGGAGAAGATCAGGCCTTCCATGCGGCGCAGCAGCAGCGCCTCCGGCGGGACGGTCTGCCGGCGCATCAGCGAGAAGAACTCCGAGCGTGGCGATCCGGACTGCTCGAGCGTCTTGCGGACGAGCTCGGCGTCGATCGTCCGCTGGCCGTGGTGTTCCATGTACCAGTCGGTCGCGGCGCGCATCTGGGCGAGCAGGAGGACCGGGTCGAACTCGTCGGGCTTGGGGAGGTAGCCGAGGGTCGACATGCCCTCGTGGACGGCGCCGGCGTCGCCGGCCATGATGGCGACGCCGAGGTCGCGTTCGCCTTGCAGATACTCGGGCGACATGTGGCGCAGTAGGCCGAAGTCGAGGGCAACGAGGCGGTGCTCGCCGTCATAGAGCAGGTTGCCCGGGTGAGGATCACCGAGGGCGACATGCTCGTTCACGAGGACGCCGTAGAAGAAGCGGAAGATCAGCTCGCCGAAGCGGCTGCGCTCTTCGAGGTCGCCACCGCGTTTGACGTCGTCGAACGTGCGGGCTTCTACGAACTCGGTGGTGAGCACGCGGCGGGTCGATCGGCGGGTGTCGACGGCGGGGATGCGAATCAGCGGGTGGCCGCGCATCGCGCGCTCGATGAGGCGGTGGTTCTGCGCCTCCATCTCGTAGTCGACCTCTTCCTCGATGCGCTCCGTCATCTCGGCCATCAGGGCTTTGACGTCGAGGCCGGGGGCCATCGAGCGGATCAGCGGCGTGAGCAGCTGTGCGTTGCGCAGGTCGGTGGAGACGGCCTCGGCGATGCCGGGGTACTGGATCTTCACGGCGACGGTCTGGCCGTCGGTCGTGACCGCTTTGTGGACCTGCCCGATCGACGCTGCCGCGATCGCTTCGGGATCGATGTGCTCGAAGTAGTCGCTGAGGGGGCCGTCGAAGTCCTCCTCCATCATCTTGCGCAGGTCCTTGAAGGGGACGCGCGAGGACTGGTCGCGGAGTTCGGCGAGCTTCTCTTTGAACTCCGGCCGGGCCTCTTCCGGGACGAGGTCGAAGTCGACGGTCGAGAGGACCTGCCCGATCTTCATCGCGGCGCCCTTCATCTGGCCAAGCTGCTCGACGATCTGCTCGGCGGCAGAGAGGGCGCGCGCTTGCGACTTCTCACTGGCGGCTTCCTCGCCGCGGAACTGGTTGGCCACTCGGGTGCCCGCCCACTTGGCGGACTGGCCCGCGACCATGCCGCCGAACTTGGCGGTGCGGGAGATACGGGAGCGGGGGATGGGCACGGAGAATCTACGGACGTTGCTTACCGAGGGATCGTTGCAGGTCGGGGCGGCGCGTTAGCCGGGTCGCGGCTAGGGCGCGCGCAGATCGCGCCCCGTAGGGTCTTGGGGGTGACCGGTCCGCTGCTCGTCGTCGACGCCCCGTCGATCCTCTACCGCTCGTACTTCGCGATGCCGTCCGACATCGTCGGCACCGACGGTCAGCCGGTCGGCGCGGTGCTGGGGTTCATCCGCTTTGTGATGACGGAGATCGACGCCTGCGTCGACGCTGCCGCTGGCATTCCCGGTCCGCGTGGCGTGGTGATCTGCTTCGGTGCGGAGGAGGCGAGCTACCGCGTGGAGCTGCTGCCGGCCTACCACGCCCACCGCGACCCGATGCCCGACGACCTGCGCCCGCAGTTTGAGCAGGCTGCCGAGGTCTGCGCGCTGCTGGGCTGGCGGGTGGCCCAGCACTCCACGCTGGAGGCCGACGATCTTCTCGGTGCCTACGCCAAGCTCGAGCATGCGGCGCGCAGTCCCGCGAGGCTCGTCACCGGCGATCGCGACATCTTCCAGTGCGTCACCGCGAACGTGAGCGTTCGTTTCCCGCAGGGCGCAGCCAAAGGCGTGGCGACCGTCGACCCGGCCGGCGTGCGGGACTGGGTGGGGTGCGCGCCGAGTCAGGTCCCCGAGCTGATTGCGCTGCGCGGCGACACCTCCGACGGCATCCCGGGCGCCGCAGGCATCGGTGCGAAGACCGCGGCGGCGTTGCTCGAGGAGTGGGGCACGCTTGAGCACGTCATCGCGAAGGCCGAGGCCGTCGCTTCCGGCAAGGACAAGCCATTCAGTCCGCTCAGTCAAAAGCGGGCAGAGTCGATCGCGGGCTCCGCCGACGACCTCCGCACCTACCTGAAGGTTGCGCAGCTGCAGCCGGTCGCCGTCGATCGCCCGGCCGACCACGAGACCGACTGGGCAGGCGGCGCGAAGGCCGCCGAAGAGCGGGGCATGCGACGCCTCGCCGAGGCGCTTGAGCGGCGGATCTAGGGCCGGGTCGGTAGGCCGCTGGCGCCCGCAAGCCAGCTGGCGGGATCCCCGCCGGCCGGCGCTACCATGCGATCAAGCCATGACCGCACACTTTGCCTCGACCAACGGTGAGGTCGCCACCCTGGGCGGGCTCGGCGCCGACCGTGACTTCCGCCAGACCGGCCGCCTGAGCCTCGACCTTTCGTTGACGGGCGGCGAGGGCGAGGAGTTCGAGCCGTTTGAGCGCATCGCCACGCCCGCCGAGCTGAGTGTCTGGTTTGCCTGGTCGCAGCTCGCCGTGGAGGCTGAGGCGACGGAGGCTGAGCACCTCGACGCGCGTCGCCTGCGGTGGGCGATCTGGCATGCCGTCCAGGCGGTGCTGACGGAGACCGAGCCGTTCGAGCGCGACCGCGCGGTGATCGATGAGATCGCCGCCCGCCCGCCGCTGGTCCCTCAGCTCACCGGTCCGTCGTGGGTCGACCCGACGATTGGCCAGGCCCTCTCGACCGTCGCGCGCGACGCGATCGAGGTGCTGCGAGACCCGTTTCTGCAGAGCCGCCTGCGCACCTGCGCGGCCGACGACTGCGGGGTGCCGTTCGTCGACGTGTCGCGCCCCGGCCGCCGGCTGTGGTGCGAGGACGCACGCTGTGGCGATCGCAATCGCCAACGCCGCCACCGCGAGCGCCAGAAGACGAAGACGCGCGCGGGCTAAGGGGTTCGAGGGCGTCGCGGGAGCGCGCGCCCGTCGGTGTTAGGCGGTCGGGCCGTAGCCGGAGAGCCACCACATCATCGCGATGAAGAAGACGAGGATGATAAGCGACGCGACCCCGGTGATGGTCGCGAGCAGGCGCGTCTCGTGGGCGTCCTGGGCAGCGCGATCCCGGGGCGTGGCCGGAGCGGGCGCGGCGGCCGCCTGAGACGCCTTCTGCGCGGACTTCCGCGCCGGAGTGGGCTGATGGGACACGGTGGCGGTGCTCATGGACTGACCGTACGCCTGGCGCCAGCCCCGGCCATCGGGGTTTTCCCGAAGTGGCCGGGGGGAGATCCCTCGATCTACGGCTCGACCGTCAGCTCGCCGATCTGGGTGGCGCTGCCCTCGAACTCGATCTCGAAGATGCCGGTGAGGTCGGCGGTGAAGGAGATCGCTTTGGTCTGGCCGGCGCGCACGTCGAACGTCTGGTCGTAGCCGTGTACGTGGACCTCTTCATCGGTGTCCGACTTCACTCGGAACGCGACGGTGTCGCCTTCGCCCACCTTGATCTTCGTGACGGACCCGGCCTCCAGCAGCGGGCCTTCGTCGACGGGCGTGGTGGGGTTGGTGTTGCCGCCGCCGGATCCGCCGTTGCCGTTGCCGGAGGTGTCGGGCGTCGACGGCGCGGGCGGCGGCGTGACGGGCTCGGCCCTTGGGGTGGTCGGCGGGACGGGTGTGGTCTCGGGCGCCACGACCTCCGTCGGCGTCGATGCCACCGTGGGCTCGTCGTCGTCACTCTGCAGGAGGCTGAGGCCGAGGAAGAGCGCGATCAGGACCAGGGCACCGGCGATCACGAAGAGCGCCCAGTTGCGCTTCTTCTCGTCGTCCTGCGGCTCGTCTGGGCCGTCGTCCCAGCCGCCGCCACCGCCCGGTCCGCCAGTTGGCGGGAGGGGCGGATCGGTCGGGCCGCCGGGGCCGCCGGGCAGTGGCTCGTGGGGCGTCAGACCGGGCCCGGCCGGCGGAGGGCTCGGCGGAGCAGGCGCCGTCGGGTGGATGCGGGTGGGGTCCTCGCTGCTGGCCATTCGAGGGAGCCTAACCCCCGGGCGGGCGGGACGATCCGGTTGCGAGTGGAGGGCGGTGAGCAACGTTTCGTGTCGACCGCGCCCCGATAGGGCAAGATGGGGTTGCGCGCGTCACCGCGCTGTCCATTAGCTGGCCTGTCCCCCTGCCGGTGTCCCTCCCAGGAGTTGACGTGTCCTTCAAGTCCCAGGTCGCCAGAGTGGCGTTGCTTGCTGCCGCCGCAGCGGCGGCGCTCGGCGGCGCCTCACCTGCTGCCGCAGCAATCCAAGACGTCACCCCGCCGTCGGTGCCGGCCTCCGGCTCTGGCGACTGGCCAATCTGTGGGCCCGAGCGCTCGTCGGTCACGCTCAAGTGGAAGGCGTCGGTCGACGAACCGGAGGGGTCGGGCCTGAAGGGGTACTTCGTCGACTACGACGGTCGGGAGATCTTCGTCGCGGCCGATGCCGGCGAGACGTTGCTCGTGACGGGCATCGCTCCTGGATCGGGACGCAGTGTGTTTGTGCGCGCCGTCGACAACGCCGGGAACCGGTCCGAGCCTCGCCAGATCTACCGCGCGATCGCGAGCTGCGTTCCTGAGGTTCCGGGGAACCTTCGGGTCGTCGCGATCACCCCCACGTCCGTGACGCTGAGTTGGACGGCACCGGTGGACCCCGATCGACCCATCGACCGCTACAACGTCTACTCCGGATCGACTCGGGTCATGACGACCTCGGGCACGACGGTGACGGTGACTGGTCTCCAAGAGGACACGACCTACAGCTTCACGGTCGAAGCGATCGACGACGTTGGTTTGGCGGGAGCAAAGAGTGCCGCACTCACGGTGCTGACGCCGCACAACGACGCCCGCGACGTCACTCCGCCCTCGGTCCCGACCGAGGGGTCGACGGACTGGCCGGCTTGCGGGTCGACCCCGACGAGCGCAGTCGTCACGTGGGGTGCGTCGGTCGATGAGCCCGGTGGCTCGGGCCTCAAGGGCTACACCGTCGCACGCGGCGTCGGCGGCCCGCTGACGTTCGTCGCGGCGGACGCGGGCGAGACGCTCACGCTGACGGGCCTTGGGCCGGAAGGGCCGGGCACGCTCTACGTCTCGGCCGTTGACAATGCCGGCAACGCCTCCTCGGCGCTGCCGATCTTCCAGGTCGTCGCGAGCTGTGGCGTCCCGACTCGGCCGGCCGGCCTGCGGGTCACCGAGGCTGGGCGTACGTGGATCACGTTGAGCTGGAATGCCGCGACGTCACCGGACAGCACCGTCAAGGGGTACCGCGTCTACCTGAACGGCGTGCTGGTGCGGACGGTGACCGGGACCTCGACCATGGTCACGGGCCTGCTGAGCGGCACGGACTACACGTTTGCGGTGTCGGCCATCGATGCCAGGGACCTAGAATCTGAGAAGAGCGACCGTCTCACCTACCGCACGCCGCTGGTCGATCCGCCGTTGACGGATCGCTATGGCTACACGCTGGCTGGCACTGCGTCGCTGAAGACGCTGACCAAGGGCAACCTGCCGCTCAAGGGCGGGATCGTGGCCGAGGTCGACCGCGGGAGCGGGGCCTTCACCGCCGACCTCACGCTGAACCAAACGTCGGGCCGGCTGGTGTCGCTGGGCTTCTTGCCCGTGACGGCGAAGATCGGCTTCGTGACCTCGGGGAAGACCACGGGCACGCTCAAGGACGGCAAGCTGACCTCGAACTCGAAGGTGCGGATCAAGGTCCAGGAGGTGAAGCTTTTCGGGGCGATTCCGCTCGCCGGTGGCAACGCATGCCAGGCAAAGCAGTTGTCCGACATCAACCTGGCGTCGGTCGGCAACTTCTCGCCGACGGCTGGCGGCACGATCGCGGGCACGTTCAAGATCAGCGATCTCAACGGCTGCGGCGTACTCAACGGGCTCGTCTCGCCGCTGACGGCCGGCGACGGCAACACCATCAGCCTGAACCTGACGCCCGCGCCATAGGGCGCGAGGCTGGGAGCCGCGGGGCCTACGGGCCTCGCGGCGGACCGGCTGGGTGTTAGCCGGTGTGCTTGACGGTGATCACGTCACCGTCGGTCATCAGGTAGTCGCGGCCTTCGATGCGCAGGGTGCCCTTGTCTCGCGACTGGGAGTAGCCGCCGGCCGCGATGAGCTGGTCCCATGGGACGACCTCGGCGCGGACGAAGCCCTTTTGGATGTCGCCGTGGATCTGCCCGGCGGCGTCCCAGACGGTGAGGCCGTTCTTGAGGTGCCAGGACTGGCCGCGTACGCCGGAGCCGACCGTGAAGAACGTGATGAGGTTCAGGAGCGAGAACGCGCCCTTGACGACGCGCTGCAGGCCGGACTCCGAGACGCCGAGCTCTTCGCGCATCATTGCGGCCTCGTCGTCGTCGAGTTCGGAGAGTTCGGCCTCGATGCGCGAGCTGATGGCGACGGCCTCGGCAGCGTTGTCTGCCGCGTGTTTGGCGACGACCTCGGGGACCTCGTCGGAGCCCTCGTCGACGTTGGCGACGAACAGCACGGGCTTGGCCGTGAGCGGGTGGACGGTCTGGCCTTTGTCGACGTCTTCGGGCATCGGGGTGAAGCGCGCGGGCCGGCCGGAGTTGTAGCCGTCGATGAGTTCTTCGAGCCAGGCCTTCTCGGCGACGGCGGCTTTGTCGCCGCCGCGGGCGGAGCGGATCACGCGCTCCAGGCGCTTCTCGGCCTGCTCGAGGTCGGCGTAGATCAGCTCGGTCTCGATCGTCTCGATGTCGCGGAGCGGGTTGACGCTGCCTTCGCTGTGGATCACGTTGTCGTCGCCGTGGCAGCGCACGACGTGCATGATCGCGTCGGTCTCGCGAATGTTGCTGAGGAACTGGTTGCCGAGGCCCTCGCCCTTCGACGCGCCGGCGACGAGGCCCGCGATGTCGTGGAAGGCGATCGTGTCGGCGACCTTCTCGCTCGCGCCCAGCAGCTCGACGAGCGCGTCGAGGCGCTCATCCTCCACCGGCACGATCGCAATGTTTGGCTCGATGGTCGTAAACGGGTAGTTCGCAGCCTCCGCACCAGCCTTGGTGAGGGCGTTGAACAGCGAGGACTTCCCCGCGTTCGGCATTCCGACAATCCCGATCTTCATCGCCGAGGACTGTACGGGGGAGGGGGCTCTGCGGGCCGTGTGCCTAGACAGGCATAACGATATTCGTTATAACGATAATCGTGATGGTTGTGGGGGAGACTTCTGAAGGCGGCAGCTTCGTGGTCGGGCCCAGCCCCGCCCTGATTGTGTGGTCGGTGATCCTGCTGGCGGCGATCGCTGCGGTGGTCTTCGGGTTGGTGCGGCGCCGGAGGCCGTCGGCGGTAGGCCCGGCGGGTCCGGCATCCGTTGTGTGGATCAAATTGACCCGCGGAGTGGTTGAACTCGCGCTGCTGCTGGTGGCACTCGGGATCTGCGCTGTCTTGATCTCCTTCGTCATTGCGTCCGATGGCGTGACCTACGAGGCGGGGCGGGTGGCCATCGCCGACGGCGACGTGCAGATCACGGTCGCGCCCCCGTTTGAGTCGGCGTCGTTTGGGACTGACCCTGGCGATCGCACGGTCACGCGGGACCAGACGTACGAGCGGTGGTTTGGTTCGGGAGCAAAGCCGATCGGAGACGATCTCGTCGACGCCGAGGTGCTCGTCGATGACGCACCCTTTGGTCTCTGGCTGGTGACCATCGGGACGATCTTGCTCACCTGGGCGCTGGTCCTGGGCTTCCTGCTGGCCCTGCGCTCCTTGCTGGCTCGGGCTGAGGTTGGTCAGCCGTTCTCCCCGCACAGTGTCCGGTCGCTTCGGCGGATGGCGCTCGTGATCGGGCCGGGAGTCCTCCTGGTTGAACTCGGCCGCTACACCGCCGGCACCCTCGCCGTTGAGGCCGGTGGCGGCACCGAGGCGGTGGGGTGGGGGATTCCGTGGCCCTGGCTGGTCGCGGCGCTAGTGCTCCTGGCGCTCGCGGAGGTGTGGCGCTACGGCATTCGTCTTGAAAAGGAGGCCGAAGGCGTCGTCTGATGGTAGGTCGCCGCAAAGCCCCGGGCGAGGAGTCGTCGGATGAGCCGGACCACCGGGTCCGGCTGCGGCTCGACGTCCTGTTGGAGCAACGGGGGATGACGCTCGCGCAGCTCTCGCGGGAGATCGGGGTGAGTCCGGTGAATCTGTCGGTGCTCAAGAACGGGCATGCACGCGCGATCCGGTTCTCGACGCTGACGGCGATCTGCGACGCGCTGGATTGCACGCCTGGTGAGCTGCTCGAGGTCGATCCGGTGCGACGGCGCGGTGGACCGGTCGAGCCACCACCCCCGAGATCGTCGGGCGGCGGCGACTGAGCGCCTTCTTGGTCTGAACCCGCTCCGCCTTCGGTGCGGAGCGCCCTCAGGCCAAGCAGCGGTCGTCGATCCGCTGCTGCCAGCCAGCTCAGTCGCCGCGGGCCCGGGGGCGTTGGCGGGGTTTGGCGCGTCAGCCTCGTTCTGGTTTGCAGCGACGGTCTGCAAACCAGGCGGGCCGACCGCGTAGGCTCCGCGGCGTGGGCCTCTTCTCGCTGATCACCCTGCCGGCGCGGACGGCGATCGCGGCCGCCGAGCTCGTGCTCTACGCGCGTGACCTCGCCGCCCACGACGGCCCGATTCGCGGCGACGACGGGCTCGGCGCTCGCCTCGAGGTGATCATCGAGGAGGACGGCGCCCTCGAACGGCTCGCGCTCCTTGGCGATCCAAACGGCCCGCTCGCCCGCCTCGAGCAGTTCGGTGAACTCCTCAGCGCCGACCGCCCGCTGGGCCGCGCCCTTGCCGACGGCGGCCCACTCGACCGACTCCTCTCCGACCGCGGCGCGCTCGCCGAAGGTGGTCCGCTTGATCGCCTCCTCGCCGACGGGGGCGCCGTCGAGCGGCTCGTGGGCGAAGACGGCGTGCTCGACCGGCTGCTCGTCGACAGCGGCCCGCTCGAACGCCTCCTTGAACCCGGCGGCCCGCTCGACCGACTCACCGTCCCCGGGGGCACGCTCGACCGGATGCTCGCCGAAGACGGCATCGCCGACCGGCTCTTCGCCGAAGGCGGCCTCGCCGAACGCGTCGTCGAAGAGGGCGGCACGATCGAGCTGCTCCTCACCCCGGGGACGGCCCTCAACCAGCTCGTCCAGGAAGACGGCGGCCTCGTGCGCCTCCTCGGCGAGAACGGCAGCCTGGAGCGACTCATCGCCGAAGACGGCCCGCTCGCGCAGCTTGCCGACCTCTCCGAAGCCCTCAAGAGCCTCGACGAACTCTCGCTCGCCCTCAAGAGCCTCGACGACCTCTCGACCGCCGTCGCCCGCATCGCCGCGCTCGACGAGACGCTCAACAAACTTGGAGCGCTCGAGTCGTCGCTCAGCAGCCTCGGTGATCTCGGCGAATCGCTCGACGCGATCGCGGCCGTCGCCTCCTCGCTGGATCAGCTCGCAGACACGACCAAGGCGCTGCCGGGGCTCGCGTCCTCGATCGAGGGGATCGAGTCGACCGTCACCGGCATGCGCGAGGCCGCCGAGAACCTCAGTCGCGCCGTTGTGCCGATCAGCGGCCTGGCCGGACGGCTCCCGGGCGGCCGCAAACGCGCGGCCGCCGCAGCAGAGCTGCCCGATATCGAGGGCTAGCGCTTCGGGCTACAGCCCGAAGCCGACTTTGCTCTCAGGATTCTCGGTGCGCAGGTAGACGACGGTGTCGAGGCGGATGTTGACCGAGCCGTCGTCGGTGGTGACCTGGTGCCAGAGGTTCTGGCCGCCGAGGGCGCCGGTGAGCTCGTCGAGGACGGTCTTTTCGACGCGCAGGCTGACGACCTGGCCGGCGGCGAAGCCGATCGAGATGCGTTCCATTAGTGGTGCTCCTTGGAGGGTTCGGTGAGCTCGGTGAGGATGCCGCCGGTGCTCTTCGGGTGAAGGAAGGCGACGCGCGACCCGCGGATTCCGGTGCGGGGCTCGTTGTCGATCATCCGGATGCCGCTGGCCTTGAGGCGGGCGATCTCGGCCTCGATGTCTTCCACCTGGTAGGCGATGTGGTGCATCCCCGAGCCCTTTTTGGCGAGGAACTTGGCCACGCCCGTCTCAGGCCCCAAGGGCGCGATCAGCTCCACGTGGTTCTCGCCGACGTCGAGCAGGACGGCTTCGACGCCCTGCTCCTCGACCGTCTCGCGGTGCACGAGCTTGAGGTCGTAAATCTCGTCGTAGAGCGCGATGGAGGCGTCGAGATCCTCGACGGCGATACCGATGTGGTCGATCCGGGTGAACACGCGGGCGAGTCTACGGGGTGAGCCCCCGGCGTTGGCCGGTCGGACGCATTGGTGGGAGTTGGCCCTCGCCGACGGGCCGCCACTAGCCTGCGCGGGGTGTCTGTGCTCGAGGTCGTCGCCGTGCTCATGGCCGGCATGGCGGCCGGCGCGATCAACGCCATGGTCGGCTCCGGCACCCTGATCACGTTCCCGACGCTCCTCTTCCTCGGCTTCCCGCCGCTGGTGGCCAACGTGTCGAACAACATCGGCCTGGTCGCGGGTGGCATCGGTGGCGTGCGCGGCTACCGCGAAGAACTCGCCGGCCATACGCACACCATCAAGCGGCTGATGCCGGCCTCGGCGCTGGGTGCGATCACCGGCGCGCTCCTGCTCCTGGTCCTGCCGGCATCGGGCTTCGTGACGATCGTGCCGGTCCTCATCGCCGTGGCGCTCGTCCTCGTGCTGACGGGGCCGCGCCTTCAGCGCTGGGCGGCCGAGCACCACCCAGATGAGACGGGAGCCGGCCGCATGCGGCTTACGCTCGCCGGCGTCTTTCTCGCCGGCATCTACGGCGGCTACTTCGGCGCCGCCCAGGGCGTCCTGCTGATCGGCGTGATGAGCGTCCTGATCGCCGAGCCGCTGCAGCGCCTCAACGCGTTCAAGAACGTCCTGGGGACCACCGTCAACGGCGTCGCCGCGGTCGTGTTTCTCTTCGTCGCCTGGGACAAGATCGACTGGGCCGTGGTCGCGGCAATCGCCGTCGGCGCGTTCTTCGGCGGCTACGCCGGCGCGCACCTCGGGCGGCGCCTGCCGCCGGCGGTGCTGCGCGGACTGATCGTGATCGTCGGCTCGATCGCGATCGTGAAACTCGTCGCCTTTACCTAGCCGAGCAGTTCGACGACCAGATCGCGGTAGGCCCGCGCGGCGAAGGCCAGGTCGCGCAGATCGATGCGCTCGTCGGCGGCGTGCATCATGGGGTAGGTCTGCGTGAGCGGCATGTGGCGGTGCGGGAAGAATCCGTAGGCGGCGCAGTCGGGGAACGTCGCACGGAACCACCGCGAATCGGTGAACCCCGGCAGCACAGTGGGGACGACACCGTCGGCGTCGGGGTCGTTTTCCGCGAGCCAGCGCTTGATCGCGTCGACGACCGGGCTCTCGAGCGGCGAGCCGTTGCCGACGATCGTCTCGGTGAACTCCAGCTCGATGCCGTCGCCGAGCGGCGCCATCAGGTCGCGGACGCGTCCGCGGGCCGTCTCAGCATCCATCCCGGGCGGGATTCGGCAGTCGACGCGCACCTCAGCACGGGCTGGGATCACGTTGATTTTGCTCGACGCCTCGGCCATCGTTGGGACGGCCGTCACCCGCAGCATCGGCTCGATGAGCGGAGCGAGATCGGGTGCCTGCTCGCGCAACGCGGCGACGGCCTGCTCGGCCGTGATCCCGTCGGTGAGGAGTCCCAGCCCCTCGAGCAGCGCCTTGGGTGCGTCGGTGAGGTCGATCGGGAGTTCGGCCTGCGCCAGGTGGGCGAGCACCGGCACCATCTTCAAGAGCGCGTTGTCGCCGACGCCGGGCGTCGAGGCGTGTGCGGCCCGGCCGCGGGTCCGCACGACGTAGCGGCAGACGCCCTTCTCGCCGACCCCAAGGCTGTAGAAGCGCTGGTCTCCGACCAGCAGCGCCGCGCCGCCGCCCTCGTTGATCACGACGTCGGTCCTCACGCGATCGGGGTGTTCCTCGCAGAGCCAGCGAGCGCCGAGCGTCCCGCCGACCTCCTCGTCGACGGCAACGAGGATCCGCAGCAGGCCTGAGGTTGGCCGCCACCCTGACTCGGCCAGCGCGATCACCGCGGCGACTTCCGCGGCCGTCTGCGACTTCATGTCGATCGCGCCGCGGCCCCAGAGGATCTGGTCGTCATCGACGTGGCCGCTCCACGGGTCGTGCTGCCAGCTCGCCGCGTCGGCCAACACGGTGTCGACGTGGGAGAGGAGCGTGAGGATCGGGCCGTCGCCGGGGCCAGCCTCGGGCGCCAGCTCGGCGATGAGGTTGGGGCGTCCCGGCACCGCCGAGAGCAGACTGACGGTGAAGCCGGCGCCCTTCAGCAGTCCAGCGAGGTAGTCCTGGGCGGCCTGCTCGTCGCCGGGCGGGTTGACCGTGTCGAACTGGATCAGTCGCTGCAGCAAGGCCTGGGCCTGTGCGGCCAAGGCCTGGTCGCTCTGGGGATTGGACGGGAGGCTGGCCACGGCGGCCAACGCTATCGCGCAGGCGGGGCGCCGTTTGAAGGGCCGTGTTTGGTGGGCTCACGGGTGGTGCTCGGGCGCCAACGCGAAAAGGGTGTCGCGCTTTGGAGAAAAAACGGCCACAATGTGACGCATGTCCCATTCGGCCCCTGGTCGGAACCTGCTGCGCACCCTCAAGGCGCTCTGTTCCGTCGCACTCGGTTTCCTCACCCTCGCGCTCTTCGCGCAGTCCGCTTCAGCCGTCACGCTGACGGGCTCAGACCCAGTCGACGCGTCGACGGCTGGGCTCGACCTCGTCAACGCCAAACTCGACTTCGACCCCGCCGCCGGCACCTCGACGCTCACTGTGCAGACGGCCGCGGCCAGCGCCAGCGTGATGCCCGCGTCGTTCTATGCCCTGCTCGGCAAGGCCGAAGGTGGCCAGTGCGTGGCGACCGGCGAGGGCGCCGGCGTGCTCGTGTTCCTGATGATCTGGACGCCCGAAGGTGAGGGTCTGCAGTGGATCCTCAGCGACCCGCTGGCCTACGGCAACCTCACCGTCCAGCGCGACGGCACCTCGATCACGGCGTCGATTGCTGCCGACGCCGGCCTCCAAGGCCTGGGCTTCGACTGCGCCCAGGTGCAGAGCAAGGCCCCGGTCGTCGGTGCCGACGGCGTTCTGGAAGACGTCGACGCCGACGCCATGAACCTCTTCGTTGGCGGTGCCACCAACCTGGTCGCCCCGGTCAAGTTCGAGATTCCGGTGGTCACCGACGGCGACCAGGACGGCGTGGCCGACGCCAAAGACAAGTGCCCGACCGAGGCAGGCGGCGCCACCAACGGCTGCCTGACCATCCCGGATCGTCTGTCCGTCCGCCTTGGTTCCAAGCGCGTGGCGATCGACAAGATGGTCACCCGCACCGGAGCGGCCTGCCCGCTGAAGGCGAAGGTGAAGGTCACGCTCAAGAAGAAGGTGCTCGGCACCGGAGTGGTGAGCGTCTCCTCCCACGGTGGCTTCTGCCGCGCCTACGGCGTGGTGAAGCTCAAGAAGACGGTCAAAGCGAAGACGAGCGTGAAAATCACCGTCACCGCGGCGGGGATGGGCTCCATCGCCGCCACGCGCAAGCGCTGACGCACCGCACATGACACATGTCCACCCGCGGGCGTCGCGGGTGGACGGTGATCGTCACCAGTTCAAGCCCCGGCGTGGGGGTGCCGAGTGAGAGAACGTGCCCGCGGTATTGCCTGGTCGTTTCTTCTTGCTCCGCCTCGCGGCGCTGCTCGCCTCGGCGTTCGCGCTCTCGGCGGCGCCGGCCGGCGCCGCACCGCTCGCTCCGGTGCAGATCGACGCCGTCGACGTCACCGGCGATGCCACCTATCTCGGCCAGCTCGCCGAGGCAGGCGTCGACATCACCGGCTTCTCGATCTTGCAGGACCGCGAAGCGAAGGTCGTGCGCGGCACCGTGACCTTCAACGGCGCCGTGGCCGAAGCCGGGCTGCACGAGCTGCGTATCGGCCTGGGACTCCTCGACGGGTACAGCGGCTGCAACGTGTCAAAGGGGTTTGGCTGGGTACACATCCGCCACGACATGGGCACGAACGTCGCCGACTACGTCATCTCGACCATGACCGACATTCGCAAGGACGTCGCCGTTGAGCGAACCGGCAACACGGTGAGTTTCGTGACGCCGGCCGGTCCAGGAATCTTCGACGGGGGCGGCTTCCGCTGCATCGTCGTGACGACGGAGCGACTGATCGGCTCCGGATCGACCGACTTCGCGCACCCGGAGGACCGCCTGGTGGGCTACGCCCCAGAGGTCGTCGAGACGCCGAACGCGGTCGTCGACCCAGGCAACGGCAAACCCGCACCGATTCTCGACGCCGACGGTGACGGCGTCCATGATGGCGTTGACGTGTGCCCGAAGCAGGCCGGCGCGGCCACCAACGGCTGCGAAACGGCGCCCCTCGCCAAGTCGATTCGGCTCGGCACCAAGCGCGTTGTGATCGACCGTCTCCTGACGGCCACGTCGGAGACCTGCCCCAAGACGGTGAAGATCGCCGTCACGCTCAAGGGCAAGTCGGTCGGCAGGCAGACCGTTGGCACGATCAAGAAGGGCAAGTTCTGCCACGTGTCTACGGTCGTTCCGCTCAAGAAGCGGGTGGCCAAAGCGCGCGTAGTGATCGGAGGGGCCGGCGTGACGTCGGTGGCTGCCTCCGTGGCCAAGTAGCGCCCGGTTCCGGCCGGCGCGAGCCGCGCCTCGGTGTGTGAGAGTGGCAACCGTGACGGCTGCGCTGGTGACCACCGACCTGCGAAAGCGCTACCGCGGCGCCCAGCGCAAGGGGCGAGGCGATGCCCTGGGTGGCGTTGACCTGACGGTCGGGGCCGGCGAAGTCGTCGGATTGCTTGGGCCGAACGGCGCCGGCAAGTCAACGCTCGCGAAGATCGTCTGCGGGCTCGTTCGGCCGACGAGCGGGCGCGCCACGATCGCTGGTGAGCCGGCCGGAACGCGCGCGGCGGCGGCGCGCCTTGGCTACCTCGCGGAGCTGTTTCGCTACCCGCCCTGGCTGACGGCCGACGCGCTCCTCCTGACCCACCAGCGTCTTGCGCGCTCCGCAGGCGGCGCGGGTGAGCGCGGCGAGCTGCTGGAACTCGTCGGGCTCGGCGACGCCGCGGCCGTCAAGGTCGGGGCGATGTCGAAGGGGATGCAGCAGCGCCTGGGCTTGGCGCATGCGCTGATCGGTCGCCCGGCGCTCGTGCTCTTGGACGAGCCGACCAGCGCGCTGGATCCCGTGGGCCGTGCGCTCGTGCGCGACGTCCTGGGAGAGTTGCGGGCCCGCGGGCAGTCGGTGTTGCTCTCCTCGCACCTACTCAGCGAGGTGGAGCAGGTCGCCGACCGCGTCGCGATCATCGCCCGTGGCCAGCTGATCGCCGAGGGGGCGCCGCGCGAACTCGGGGGCTCAGGCGGCGTGGAGTTCGAGCTGGCCAGCGGGACGGTGCGCCTGCCCGATCTCGCGCGCGACGCGATCCCCGAGGAGATCGCCCGGCTGGTCGGCCAGGGCGAGCGCATCTTCGGTGTCCGCGAGCTCCGCGGCACCCTCGAACAGGCCTACCTACGAGCCGTGGAGGCTCACGGCGACGGCGGCGACGGTGGTCCCGCGGCCGTGCCGCCGCGCCCCACCGGCGAGGAGCGCGGCGCATGACGGCCTGGCCACGCGACGTTGTCCTCGTGATGATGCTTGCGCTCTCGGAGCTGCGCCACCGGCGTTCACTGCTCGTGGTGAGTGTGATCACCGTCGGGTTTCTGGCGCTCTACGGCTGGGGTGCGTTTGAGATCCTCGGCGATCTCGATGAGCGCGGCGTGAGTCAAGGGGTGCCGCCGGAGGAGACGGCTCGCGGCGCCGGCTTCATCCTGCTCGGCATTGGCGTCTTCGCCACGTTCTCGCTGGCATCGGTCTTGGCGGTGTTTACGACGATGAACACCGTCCGCGGCGAGGCCGAACAGGGGCTCCTGCAGCCGCTCCTGGTGCGGCCCGTCGATCGGAGCGCCGTGATCGGCGGGCGCGTGCTGGCCGCGACGGTGGCTGGCGGAATCTACTGCGCCATCGTGGTGACGGCCGCCAGTGCACTGACGACGGCGGCGGGCGGCGCGGCGCCCGGCAACCTGCCGCAGGTCGTCCTCGGGCTCACGGGCGCCGTGGCGATCGTCGCGGCGTTTGGGGTGTTGATGTCGACGTTTTTGGGAAGTGCGGCGACCGGTCTGGCCGCGACCATGTTGATCTCGGTCGGGTTCTTCGCCAGCCTGGTCCGGCAGATTGGCGAGTCGACGGGCTCCCAGGCGGTCGCGACGTGGGCGGGGCGTGTCACCGACGTCCTCGGATTCAACGCCCTCTACGAAGGCGCGCTCGGATCGCTGACGGACGGCGTCACTGGCCTGGCCGGCCTCGCGTTGCAGCTCGGCCCGTTCGGCCAGCAGCGTGACCTCACCAGTGGGCTGGCGCTCGTGTCGCTCGTTGAGCTGGCGGTGCTCGTCGGTTTGGCGACCTGGCGCCTGCGGCGGCTGGACCTGTAACGGGGCGGGGCGGGCTGCGTTGAGGCTGGGTCGCTGGCGGTGGCGGGACTTGGCGGCCGTTGCGGCGTCCAGGTCGTGAGCGGCGGTGGGACTTGGCGGCTCGGTACGGCGTCTGGGTCGTTGGCGGCGGTGGAATGGGGATCGCTGCGGGATCTGAGGGCGCCGCCGCACCGAGGGCGGGCGGAGTCGTGGTTTGCGCTGGTTGGCGGCGGCGGATTTGAGATCGCTTCGGCGTCTGGGGGCGCCGGGCGGACTGGTTGGACCCAAAGTAGGCACGCCTGCCGTGCCCAGGATGGGTCCAACCAGCGGGGTGCAACCGCCTGGGGGTTGCGGGGGTTTGCTGTCGCGTTGAAACCGCCGGGCGTGCGGCGGTTTGAGCGCGAACGGCGCCTAGCGGCGCTGTTATGTCAGGTCAATACAAGCTTCAGGGGTTGTGCGAGCCGGGCTGGCGTCCCGAACGCCCAAAAAGGGCGCTCGGGGCGCGACCTCCGCGACGCCGCAACCGCTGTGGGTTGCACTTCGCCCGATCGAAACGAACTCCGGTCACTTGCCGTCGCTGAACACCCCTACGTGACGGGAGTTCGCCGCCGCAACCGCCAGCGGTTGCGGCCCGCCCGGCGCCCACCGGCCGCCAGGCGATCGAAGTCCCACCGCCGCCAACCAGCCCAAACGCCGCCAACCCGCACCGCCCTCGGTGCGAAGGCGCCCGCCGATCCCGAAGCGATAGAGAATCCGCCGCCGCCAACTCGCTCAAATGCCGTAGCGACGGCGAAGTCCCGACGCCGCCAACCGCCCAGTCACCGCATCGGCCGTCGAGTCCAGTCGCCCCCAACGGTGCTTCCCCGCCGCCGCCGTGCACTCCCGCCTTGGCGCCATCCCGCCGCCGCGCGTACGCTTGGCCGGGATGACGTCCGTCGACACCGATGGGGCTGGCGCCCCGGTTGTGATGCCAGCGTTGGCGGGGCCTTCGCTGGAGCGGGCTCGCCTGCTGCGCGCCCACGAGCATGTCGCGGAGGAGATCCGCCGGCGAATCACGCTGCGATTGGTGCGCGCGGGCGACTCGCTGCCGTCGGATCGCGACCTCGCAGAGGAACTCGGGGTCGGGCGCGCGACCGTGCAGGCGGCGATCCGGCTCCTGGAAGCCGAGCGGCTTGTCGTCACCAAGCGGGGGCGCCACGGCGGCACGTTCGTGTTGTCGCTCCACGACGACGAGCTGGCCCGCGACTACCTGCTCGCCCGGCTGCGCCGCAGCGGCGACGCGATCGTTCAGGCGCTCACCTTCCGAGAGATCGTCGAGCCGCATGCAGCGGCGCTCGCAGCAGTGGTGCGAACGGACGCCGAACTCAACCTCATCACGGTCGCCGCGGAAGGCGCCGCAAGCGCCGAGGCCGAGGACGACGCGACCTTCACGGCCCGCGACAACGCGTTTCACCTCGCCATCGCGTCGGCGTCGCACAACTCCTTCGTGCACGAGGCCGTCGTCCAGGTGCGCCTGATCCTCAATGATGCCCTCCTCGCCCGGCCAGCGAGCCCGGTCTGGCAGGAACGCACGGCCGTCGAGCACGACGCCATTCTCCAGGCGATCGCCACCCGCGACCCGGACGCGGCAGCAGCGGCGATGCGCACCCACGCGGCGTGGACGGCCGACAACGTCCGCGAGTTGCTCGCCGACCTCTAGCCCGTCCGGGGCGAGGGACGCCGTCGCCCGCCCCGAGCCGCCGCGCTGGCCACCGAGGCCAAACGCGCCGAGCATTGTCGCACCGCGGTACGACAAATCGCCCGAGAAATCGGGGCATTCCGCGATAATGGCCTTGAACGAAGGCCATTAGGCCGAAGGGCCGTATCGCGGGCCGCCGCTTTGGCCACCGGGCCATGTGGAGGTGCTGCAGCGAGGCGCAAGATGCCCGCCAACGCGTCGTGGCTCAGAAGTGGGCCGCAGCGTCCGGGTCAATCTGGCTTTCCCCCCTAAGCCGCCCCGCCCCCCAAGACCCCAGAGGCACGTTCATGAGCACAGCTGTCGGTACACCGGCTCCAGCGGAGGGCAAGTCCTCCGCCGGAGCCCTTCAGAAGGGAGCCCTCGGTCCGGTCCAGGTGCTGTTCCTGATCGTGACGGGCGCGGCGCCGCTCGCCGCGATGGTGTTCAACGTGCCGGTCACCGTGCTCGGCAGCGGGTTCGCGGCGCCAGCCGCGTTCCTGGTGGCGACGATCGTTCTCGTGATCTTCTCCGTCGGCTACATCGAGATGAGCCGCCGCGTCAGCTCGATCGGTGGCTTCTACACCTTCATCACGCGAGGTCTGGGGCCAACGACTGGTCTGGCCTCAGGCATCCTGATCAGCCTCTGTTACATCATCTTCTGCGCCGGAGTCCTCGGCGCGCTGGGTTACTTCGCCTCGTCGACGATCGAGGACTGGACCGGCTTCTCGATGCCGGGCTACGTCTACTCGTTCCTCGGCCTGGCGGCGATGGCTGCGTTCGCGTTCTTCGACATCGAGCTCACCGCCAAGGTCCTCGGGACGGCGCTCATCGCGGAGATCGGCGTCCTGACGATCCTGGCGATCGCGGTCCTCCTCAAGGGCGGCGGCCCGGACGGCATCGTGCTCGAGGCTCTCAACCCGGCCGAACTCTTCAACAACGAGGTTGCGGTCAAGGTCTTCGGCGCGGCGGCCGTCGGTATTGCGCTGTTCGGAGCGTTCTGGTCGTGGGTCGGGTTCGAGATGGCTCCGAACTACGCCGAGGAGTCGCGTGATCCAAAGAAGATCGCGAAGATCGCCACCTACGGCTCGGTCATTGGCCTCGGCCTCTTCTACATCCTGATGTCGCTCGTCTTCGTCACTGCCTGGGGCAAGACCGGCGTGGCAGAGGGCGTCGCCGGGCAGTTCGCCGGCGAGTCCGTCTCGGCGTGGTACCCGATCGCGGAGTCGTTCGCCGGCCCGTGGCTCAAGACGATGTTCGAGTTCCTGATGATCACGAGTTCGTTCGCCTGCGCCATGGCGTTCTTCAACACCGGCGCCCGCTACATCTTCTCGCTGTCGCGTGAAGGCATCCTGCCGGCCACCTTCGCGAAGACCCACCCTGTACGCCAGAGCCCGGTGAACGCGGCGCTCGCCGTGACGGCGATCGTCGCCGTCTGGATCCTCGCGTTCACGATCTCCTACCCGTCGACGCTCGACTCGCTCCTGAAGCTCGCCACCTGGACCCCGCTCCTCGGTGTCCTCGGCATCCTCGCCGTCCAGGCGATCTGCTCCTTCGCGATCATCCGGTACTTCATGACCGAGGCCAAGGACGGCTTCCACTGGTGGAAGACCGGACTCGCGCCGCTGCTCGGCGGCATCTTCCAGCTCGGTGCGATGTACCTGCTGGTCGACGGGCGCGGCACGCTCGGCGGCGCCGCCGACGCTCCGTTCATCAAGTACTTCCCGTTGGCCGCACTTGCCGTGTTCGCCCTCGCGGCGGGCTACGCGGCCTACCTGAAGGCCTCCAAGCCGACGACGTACGCCCGCATCGGCGCGTTCGAGGCCGACGAGCCGGGCGTCGAAGAGGCGCTGCACGGCACGCGCCACCACGTCGCTACCGCCTAGTCCAACACCAATCGTCGCCGCGCGCCGCCCCGGGTCACCAGCTAGGGCGGCGCGCGACGGCGCGTCGACTTCCCCCGTTCACCTCACTGACGACACCTGCAAGGTCGCTCTCCCATGAATCCGCCCCCCGCCACCCTCACCGACGACACCACGCTCACGCTGCACCCACTCGAGCCGCTCACCGCGGAGGAGTTCAAGCAGACGGCCGAGATCATCCGCCGCGAGACTGGCCTCGGCCCCGCCGCGCGCTTCGTGTTCATCTCGCTCAAGGAGCCCGCCAAGGACGTCATCCGCTCTTGGGAACCAGGTGTCGCGGTTCCGCGTGAGGCGCACGCCGTGTTCCGCAACATCGAGGACCGCTCGACCAACGAAGCGATCGTCTCCCTCACCGACGACGCGCTGCTCTCCCATGAGGTGAAGGAGGGGGTGCAGGCCTCGCTGACGATGGAGGACTTCGAGCTCATCGAGGAGACCTGCAAGGCCCACCCCGACTGGCAGGCCGCGATGACCCGCCGCGGGATCACCGACTTCGACCTCTGCATGCTCGACCCCTGGCCGTCGAGCTATCAAGGCCCGGACGACCACCCGAGCAACCGCCGCATCTCTCGCCCGCTGACGTGGGTCAAGGACAAGGAAGGCGCCCACGGCTACGCGCGCCCGGTCGACGGCGTCGTCTGCGTGATCGACCTCGACACGAAGGAGGTCACCGTCGAGGACACCGCCGAGATCCCGATCCCGGCGATGTCTGGCAACTACGTGCCGGAGATGATGCTCGGCGACGCCAACAACGTCACCCGCGTGTGGTCGGAGCGTAAAGACGTCAAGCCGATCGAGATCACGCAGCCGCAGGGCCCGAGCTTCACGGTCGACGGCCACCACATCCAGTGGCAGAAGTGGGACTTCCGGATCGGCTTCACGATGCGCGAGGGCATCGTCTTGCACCGGATCGGCTACAAGGACGGCGACCCGGAGAACCCGACGCTGCGCCCGATCTTCCACCGGATCTCGCTGGCGGAGATGTTCATCCCCTACGCCGATCCGTCGCCGACGCAGAACTTCAAGAACGTGTTCGACATGGGCGAGGTCGGCATCGGCTGGCTGGCCAACCCGCTCGAGCTTGGCTGCGACTGCTTGGGCGACATCACCTACCTCGATGGCGTCTGCCACGACCAGGACGGCGAGCCCGTCGTGATCCCCAACGCGATCTGCATGCATGAGGAGGACTACGGCTTCGGCTGGAAGCACACCGACTTCCGCAACGGCGAGGTCGAGGTGCGCCGGCTGCGGCGCCTCGTGGTGTCGATGATCGCGACGGTCGGCAACTACGAGTACGGGTTCTTCTGGCACCTCTACACCGATGGCACCATCGAGTTCGAGGCCAAGCTCTCGGGCGTGCTCTCCACCGGCGCCTACGATCCGGCCGACGGCGACCCGAAGTACGGCGCCAAGCTCGCGCCCGGCCTTTACGGGGCCCACCACCAGCACTTCTTCAACGTGCGGATCGACCCGGAGATCGACGGCCCGGCGAACCGCGTCGTCGAGGTCGACTCCGTGCCGCTGCCGCTCGACCACCCGGACAACCCGCTCGGCAACGTCTGGAAGACCGAGGCGACGGTGATCGACACCGAGACGGCCGGCGAGCGCGTCGTCGACCCCTACAAGGCGCGGTTCTGGAAGATCCAGAGCTCAGACAAGAAGAACCTCGTCGGCGACCCGACGGCCTACAAGATCGAGCCGGGAGCGACGGCGATGCCGCTGCAGTCGATGGAGGGCAACTTCGCTAAGCGCGGGCAGTTCAGCCAGAAGACGGTCTGGGTGACGCCCTACGACGAGTCCGAGCGCTACCCCGCCGGCGACTACCCCTACCAGCACCCGGGCGGGCAGGGCCTCCCCGAGTGGACGAAAGCCGACCGCCCAACGGCCGATACGGATCTCGTCGTTTGGTACACGTTCTGCGCCCACCACGTGGTGCGTCCGGAGGATTGGCCCGTGATGCCCGTGCACCACATTGGCTTCAAGCTCAAGCCGTCCGGGTTCTTCGACGGCAACCCGTCGCTCGACATGCCGCGCAGCGCCAGCGGCCACGCTGGCGCCAGCCACTGCGCCCACCACGAGCACTAGGTCACGGGCAGCATGAGCGTGCTCGGGCACGTCGGCGGCTTCCCGGTCGAGGAGATGCTCGGCGCGTCGCCGGGGGCGCTCATGCTCGCCACCGGCCTGGGCACCTGGTGGCGCGCACGCCGCCACCGGCGCCGCGGGGCGGCGAGCTGAGGCGGCGTGCGGGCTAGGAGGGGTGCGCGGCCGCGTAGGCCGCGCTCTTCTCCCGTACGAGTCGCACGAGGTTGCCCAGCGGCAGATTGACGTCTGCCAGGTGCAGGCCCCAGTCTGGCCAGGGCGACTCGATCGGCAGGATCGTGGTGGCGCTTGCGGGGCGGACCATCAGCACGTGGCCGTTGCGGACCCGGCGACAGCTCGCCTTGTAGCGCTCGCCCGGCGCGACCCACGGGGTCGACGCCTGCGGCGGCAACCCGAAGTACATGGCGCGAAGGGCGACGCCGATCAGGCCGGGGAAGGCCTCGCGACGGGTGTACGTCTCAAAGCGGCCACCGTCGCCGGAAAGCTCGGCCGGGTTGGTGCAGACGACCTCCGTGTCGTCGGGCGTCGGAAGACCCGTCGACGTGCGCAGGCTGCTCTTGATGCTGCCAAACAGCGCGGATTTCGCGGGTGCACTGCCGTAGAGCGACCAGGCCATGGCGCAGCCCGTCTCGGCCGCGGTTGCGCAGGTCGGGATGTGCGTCAGGTCGCCGCCCGTGCGCTGGCCCTGCTTCACCGTCAGGTTGCCGCCGGGGACGATCGCCGCGACGATCTTGGCGCGCTGCTCGGGGCTTGGATCGATCTCTTCACGGAGCAGCCGGATCAACATGCCGCTGCCCTGCGAGTGGCCGATCAGGACGACTCCGCGGCCGTCGTTGCGGGTCGCCAGGTACTCGTTCCACGCGCGCTTCACGTCGGCGTAGGCCAGCGCGAACGTCGGAGAAGGCTCGGAGGCGGTGGCCTTGCCTTCGCCACCGGCGACGGGACCGACGATCCCGAACAACGTCGCCTGCCGGTAGACGGGCGCGAAGACCTTGCAGACCTGCGAGAAGCGCGACGCCTGGTACTCCAGGATCGCTTTGACCTCGCTCGTGACGTACTGCGGCGCGTTGGCGCGCGGGAGGCTGACGACCGTGGGGTAGACGTAGAAGCAGTCCACGGGGCGGCTGGCGTCGACCGCAGGCGTCTCGACCCGCTCCACGTTGCGTGCCTGCAGGACGGTCGAACGCAGATGCGTCGTCTCGAGCGACCCCTCGCACGGGTTAGGAACCACGCCGGGGAGACAGGCCCAGACGGTCGACGGCGCGCCCGCGGCTGGCGCAGCCGACGCCGTGGAGAGTGCCGCGACGGCCAGGGCAACCGACGCGATCAGTGAGGCGAGACGACGAGACATCCCGCGACCGTAGCCAAGCCGCCGCGCTGCGTCACGCCCGTGAGGTGAACCTGACCTTAATTCTGCGCGTAAGCCGCGATCTGGGCCTCGAGGATTCGCAGCACGTTGCCGAGCGCGAGGTTGAGGTCGAAGAAGTGCAGACCCCAGTCCGCCCAGGGCGCCTCGAGGGGCAGCACCGTGGCGGGGGTGGCCGCCCGGACCCGCATCACGTGCGCGCCGCCGAGCCGCACGCAGGCGCCTCGGTAGCGCTCGCCGGGAGATACCCACGGCGTCGAGGCGCGCGGCGTGAAGCCGTAGAACATCGATCGCAGGACGGCCCCGATCAGTCCGGGGAACGCCTCGGTGCGGGTGTACGCCTCCAGGCGGCCTGCGTCGCCGGAGAGCTCGGCAGGGTTCACGCACGCGGCCTCGCTCGCGGGCCGGTCGGCGATGCCGCCGGCGCGCCGCAGAAAGCTGTCGGCGCGACCGAAGTAGGCGGTCGGGCTGGGCTTGCTTGCGTACGTCGACCACGCCACGACGCAGCCCGTCTCCTCTTTGGCGGCGCACGTCGGGATGTTGGCGAAATCTCCGGTGCGTCGGCCGAGGTCCACGACGAGGTTGCCGCCGGGAAGGATCGCCGACACGACCTTTGCGCGGACGGCCGGATCCCCGTCGATCTCGTCGATGATCAGGCGCTCGAGCATGCCGCTGCCCTGAGAGTGGCCGATCAATACGACGCCGCGGCCCCGGTTGTGGTGGGCGAGGTAGTCGCGCCAGGCGGCGACGACATCGGCGTAAGCGATCTTCACGCTGGGAGCCGGCTCGGTGCTCCCACCGATCGCGTTGAGCAGATCGACGGGGTTGGCGAGCCCGGCGGCCGTGACCTGCCGGTAGATCGGGGCATAGACATCGCAGACCTGCGAGAACCTCGCGGCTTCGTACTTCAGGATCGCGTCGACCTCGGCCGTGCGGTACCGCGGCGCGCTCTGGCGCATCCCGCTGACGACCGTCGGGTACACGTAGAAGCAGTCGACGGGATGGCTCGCCGGCTTCATCGGCGTCTCGATGCGATCGACCCGGCGCGGCTGGATGGTCGTCGACGAGAGGTAGGTCGTCGCCAGGGAGCCGTCGCACGGGTTCGGTGTGGCGCCCGGCAGACAGCCCCACACGGTGGAGGGCTCGGCGGCCGCCGCGGCGCAGGCGACGCCCAGGGCGCCGGCGTGCGCGACGGCCACTACCAGCAGCAAACGACGCAAACGAGACATGAGGTATGAACGTAACAGCGCCAAGACGGTATTCCGGCTTTCCTGTGTGCGTGGTCGGTGATGGTCACTTGGGGGTGGAAAAGGGTGCCGGTTTCTGAACGTCATTCTGAAACGCGGCGCGCGAGCCCGTAGCTTCTGGCGTCCTGTTCACCGCGCCGAGGGGCGCCTCACAGGCAGGAGCCTCGTCACCATGTCTCGCCTCATTCCATTTCAGGACCGTCCACAAAGCCCGACCGACAAGTCGGCCGCGCCAGGGTCAGTCGCCACCATCGTGGATGTCTCCTCGCACTCAGGGCGCCTTCGCGCGGTCGCGAGTCAGCGGCGTCCGCGTCGCGACTGGGACCCTGAGTTCCACGTCAACCTGCTGACGTTCTAACGACCAACTTGTGCTGGCCACCGCCCTGCGGATGGCTGGCCACCCCACCTGCCGTCGCCCTCGTGGCCCGGTAGGACCACGTCTCAAGCGCGGGACTCGGGGGAGCCCCCGCGTTTGAGCACGAGGCCTAAAGAGTGCGCCGTCTCGGAGTGACGCCGAGGCGGCGCTCTCTTGTTCTGGAGGGTCCCCGGTACGCTCGAACCATGGCTGCTGGCGATGATCCCGGGCTCTTCGGAGCCGACGGCGTCGCCGACGCCGCTGCGGTGCCGGAGCAGGCCACCGCGGCGCCCGGCCCGGGCGCACCGCTCGCCGCGCGACTGCGGCCCTCGTCGATCAACGAGGTCGTCGGGCAGACGCACCTGCTCGGCACACCCGAGGATCCGACGGCCCTGCGCGCGCGCATCGCAGCTGGAGATCCAGAATCGATGGTGCTGTTCGGCCCTCCGGGCACGGGGAAGACGACGCTGGCGAGGCTCGTCGCCGGCCACGCGGGGGCCGTGGTCGAGGAGCTCAGCGCCGTCGAGGTCGGCCGGGCGCAGGTCCGTGAGGTGCTGGCACGAGCGCAGAACCGCAAGCAGCGCGGCGCGCGCACCGTCCTGTTCCTCGACGAGATCCACCGCTTCAACAAAGCGCAGCAGGACACGCTGTTGCCGTCGGTCGAAGACGGAACGATCACGCTGATCGGTGCCACGACCGAGAACCCTTACTTCGAGGTCAACAGCGCGTTGCTCTCGCGCATGCGCGTCTACGAGCTGCAACCGCTCTCGGAGGACGACCTGCGCGTGCTGCTGCGCCGCGCCGTCGAGGGGCCGCTCAGTCCGGTCGAGGCGACGGATGAGGCGATCGACTTCCTCGCGGTGCGCTCTGCCGGCGACGCACGCACGGCGCTTGGGGCGATCGAGTCGGCCGCGCGCGCTGCGATCGCGCTGCGCAGCGGTGAGGGCGCCGACGCGGCCGATCTGTCTGCGCCGCAGGTCGATCTCGCTGGCGCCGAGGAGGCGCTGCAGCGGCGGGCCGTTCGCTACGACAAAGACCGCGACCAGCACTACGACACGATCTCGGCGTTCATCAAGTCGATTCGGGCGTCCGATCCCGACGCGGCGCTCTACTACCTCGCCGTGATGCTCGAGGGTGGGGAGGACCCGCGCTACCTCGTGCGGCGACTGCTCGTCCACGCCAGCGAAGACGTCGGCAACGCCGACCCGGGCGCCCTGCAGGTGGTGGCTGCTGCTGCAGCGGCGGTCGACCACATCGGCATGCCGGAGTGCCAGTACGCGCTCGCGCAGGCCACGATTCGGCTGGCCCTCGCGCCCAAGTCCAAGGCGTCGTACCACGCGATCAATGGCGCGCGTGACTACGTGCGGCGGTTCGGCGCCCAGTCGCCGCCCGCGGCACTGAAGGGGTCGTCGTACGCAGGAGCTCGGAAGCTTGGCCGCGGCGTGGGCTACGACGACCCCTACAAGTACCCGGCGGCGATGTCTCCGACCTCGGTGATGCCCAGCGGCCTCGAGGACCTGCGGTTCTACGACCCGGGCGAGGGCGAGGAGCGCTTCGCGGCGCGGCTGCGGGAGATCGCGGCTGCCCGCGGCCGGCCGATGGCGGAGCGCCCGCACCGGGTCGGCGACGACGCCTGACGCACCGGCCGCGCCGGAGCTGCCCGACGTGCAGGTTCGAGGCGCCCGGTGACCCGAGTCAGACGCAGTACCGTCACCGGATGTCTGCGCCGCTCATCGATCGTCGTCAGTTCCTGATCGGCGCCGTGGCGGCGTGCGCTCTGCTTCCGGCATGTGGGTCTGCTGCTGCCAGCGGAGCCGGTCGGCATGTGGTCGTGGTCGGAGCTGGGCTGGCTGGGCTGGCAGCAGCCGGTGATCTTCGCAGGGCGGGTGCCACGGTGACCGTGCTCGAGGCACGAGACCGCCTGGGAGGTCGCGTCGTGACCGACCGCTCACTCGGCGTCCCGGTTGATCTCGGCGCCGGTTGGATCCATGATCACCGCGGTAATCCGCTGTCGGCGGTCGCTCGCGAGTCGGGCATCACGACCGTGACGACCGACTACGAACGGCTTGAGTTGCGGCGTCCGGGTGGAAGCTCCGTGGCCGCGGCCGATCTGGCGGCGGCACTTGAGGCGCAAGAGGCCGTGATGGAAGAGATCGCTGAGGCGGCGGCGAGCGCCGACCCGGGAGACCGCCTAGCGCCGCTGCTCGCGCAGGCGCGCCGCCGAACGGGGCTGACGGGAGTTCGGCGCACCACGCTCGACTGGCTCCTGGGGAATGACATTCCTTTGGATCTCGGTGCGGATGCTGGCGAACTCTCGTTGGTCGCATTCGACGAAGGAGAGACCTACCGTGGCGGTGGCGATCGGCTGCTGCGCGGCGGTGCGGCCCAACTCGTCGAGGCGGTGGCCTCGGGGACCGTCGTGCGGCGGTCGGCGCCGGTGACGCGTGTGTCGCGCAGCGGCGACGGGGTCACCGTCGAGCTCGCTAGCGGAGAGCAGATCTCTGCCGATGGATGCGTCCTCACGGTCCCCCTCGGAGTACTCAAGGCGGGCGGGATCGAGTTCACTCCGCTGCTCCCGGTTGCGATGCGCCGCGCGATTGAGCACATCGCCGTCGGCCTCCTCAACAAAGTCGTCTTGCGGTACCCAGAAGCGATGTGGGAACCAGGCACCCAGCTTGGCGTCGTCGGCGACACCATCGGTCGAACGGTGGGGGTGTTCGACTATCAGGCGGTCACCGAAGCGCCGATCGTGGCGGCGTTCGTTGGCGCGAGCCATGCCCGCGCACTGGAAAGGCTGGAAGACGGTGAGGTCGTGTCAGCCGTGACCGACCAGCTGGCTCGCGGCTTTGGCGCTGAGGCGCGACAGCCGGAGAGCAGCATCGTGACGCGCTGGGGCGCAGATCCGTGGGCGCGTGGCTCCTACTCGTTCCTCCCTCCGCGAGCGAGCTCCCGCGATCGTCAGGCGCTCGGGCAGCCCGCGGGGCGCCTGGTGTTGGCCGGCGAACACACCAGTGTCGAGCGTCCGGCGACGATGGACGGGGCCCTGCGCTCCGGGCAGCGCGCGGCCCGTTCGATGTTGGCGGCGCTCGATTCGTAGCGCGGGGCTGCGCGCAGGCTTGCCCGAACGGCTCACGTCTTGGAGCGGCCGCCCCAGCGTGGGTGAGGTGCTTGAATGGGGCGGTGTCTGCCGCTGGTCTCCTCGCGCTTCTGGATCGCCAGCCCCATGCCAAGGCGGTGCTCGGTGGTGCGGCGACCGGCCGCATGGATCTCTCCCATGCCTACCTGATCACCGGTCCGGGTGGGAGCGGCAAGGCGACGCTCGCCGTCGAGCTTGCCGCCGCGGCGCTTGCGGCGCCCTCGGCCGACGGGCCGATCAACCCGGAGGGTGTCGACGACGACCTTCGTACCCGCGTGCTGCGGCGTGTCCACCCCGATCTCACGTGGGTGGTGCCGACGAGCGGGGCCGGCATCCTCGTCGAAGACATCGAGCAGCAGGTGCTCGCCGCGGCGGGCTCCACACCGCTCGTGGCCTCGCGGCGCGTGTTCGTGATCGAGCAGGTCGACCGCATGAACGACGCGGCCGCCAACCGGCTCCTCAAGACGATTGAAGAGCCGCCCGGCTACGTGCACATCCTGATGCTCTCCAGTCGCCCGAACGAGGTGATGGAGACGATCGCCAGCCGTTGCCAGCGGGTCCGAATGGCCGGGCTGCCCGAGCAGGCTGTGGTTGCGCGGCTGCAGGCCCAGGGCGTGGAGAGCGAGCTGGCGCGCAGCGCCGCCGGGCTCGCTGGCGCCGACGGCGATCTCGCCGAGCTCCTCGCCGACCCCAAGCTTGGCCGGCCGCTGCGCGAGGCCGCCGAGCGCTTTGCCCGGGGCGCGCTCAGCGGCAACGTGGCCGCACCCTGGCAGCCGTTGCTCGACCGCGCCAGCGAGGCCGGCGAGCGCGCCGCCGAGACGGTGGTGGCCTCCGGGGCACCGGCGATGGAGCATCTGGAAGGGCGAGACAAGACGAGCTTCCAGCGGGTCGTCGATGAGCGCGCCAAGCGCGCCTCGCGCCAGGCCCGCACCGCCGAGCTCGACGCCGCCCTCGCGCTGACGGCGACGTGGCTGCGCGACCTGTGGGTCCTCGCGCTCGACGCCGGCGACGTGGTGCGCGGGATCGACACCACGCCCGCGCTGCACGACACCCTCGCTGAACTTGCCGCGACCGCTGAGGAACGCCGCCAGCTGGCGCCGCGTCTTGGGGAGGTCGTCGACCTCGTGCAGCGCTCACGCGCGGCGTTGCGCGTCAACGCCACTGAGGGCTTGCTGCTCGACGCCCTCGCCATCCAGATCGCCGGCCTCGCGCACGGACGACCGGCCCGGGCCTGATGACGGCCCACGAGGCGGAGGTCGCTCCGCCGCGGGCACGCCGGCTCACCCTGCGCTCGGCGCTCAGCTGGGCGGTGATGTTCGCGGCGGCGATCGCGCTCGTCGTCGTCGGCAACCACCACGCCCACGAGGTGATGGAGACGCTGCGCCACGTCTCCCTCTGGCCGGTGCTCGGCGCGGCGGCCCTCCACGCCGTCACGCTCGGCCTACGCTCAGAGGCTTGGCGAGTGGGCCTCCGCGCGACCGGCGCGAACGGCCTTCCGGCGACGACCGTGCATCGCGCCAACGCGATTGCGTTCACCGTAGGAACGATCCAGGGCGAGCTGAGCCTGCCGGCGCGCGTCGCAGCGCTGCGCAAAGCCGATCCTGAGCGCGCTCCGACGGCGGCGCAGACGGCCGTCGTCGACGCTCCACTGGCACTCGTCGAGGTCGCCTGCCTCTTCGCCTTCTGCGCGCTGTGGCAGCCGTGGCTGATCCTCGGCACCGTCGTGATTGCGGCCGCGCTGCCGCCGTTGGCTCGCCGGGCGGCAGCGCGGCCTGAGCATTCGCCGTGGCGTGGCCTGGTCGTCGCGACGCAGCCGCCGGCGCTGCGGCGACTCGTCGTGCTGATGGCGCTCGTCGTCGGCGTCAGCGCGCTGCGGATCTGGCTCATCTTGTTGGCGTTTGATCTCCCCGTCGGCATCTCGAGCGTGGCGAAGGTCGTCGCCGCCGTGACGATCATCGGCGTGCTGCCCGTTGGCCTCGGCACCGGGCCGGCCGCCACGATTGCGTCGCTCTCCTCAGGCGAAGCCGCGCTGACGACCGACGGCGTGGCGCTCACCGCAGGCCTGGCGATCAGCGCCACCAGCGTCCTCGGCGTGCTGCTCTACGTGATGCTGATGGTCGTCGTGACGGCTCGCGACGTGTACCGGCAGCGCCCGACGCGGAAGCTTCGCATTCCCTAGCGCCGGCGCCCGCTTCCGGGCTCGAATGCCGCCGGTTTGTTGATTGGCGGAAAATCGCCATTGCACTGCCCGTTGGCGCGTTTAGGGTGTCGCTCATGCCAACCTTCAGACTCAACGGGACTCGCCTCCTGGAAGTCGACATCGCCGGTGAGAGCTTTCGAGCGCTCAACGGCTCGATGGTCGCCTACACCGGGCAGGTCCAGTTCAAAAAGCAGGGCGCGACCGCTGGCGGCGGCGGCCTGTTCGGTGCCGCCAAACGTAAGCTCAGTGGCGAGTCGGTCTCGCTCATGGACTGCACCGGCCAGGGCACCGTCTACATCGCCAACGAGGCCCAGGAGATCAACCTGATCGAGTTGGCCGGCGAGACGCTGTTCGTCGAGGCGAGCAACCTCGTGGCGCTCTCCTCGGGCGTGCAGACCGAGGTGAAGTTCAACGGCCTTCGCGGCATGACGACCGGCCAGGGCCTGGCGACCACCGCCGCCTCCGGCAACGGCACGCTGGCGATCACCACCGACGGGCCGGCCATCGTGCTCGAGGTTGCACCGGGCCAGCCGCTCTGCGTGGATCCCCAGGCCTACGTCGCGCACAAGGGCCAGCTCCAGCAGGACTTCATCCAGGACGTGAACTGGCGGACGGCGATCGGGCAGGGCTCCGGCGAGTCGTTCCAGCTGCGCTTTCAAGGGCAGGGCATCGTCTACATTCAGCCGGCCGAGCGCCAGGGAGGGATCGATCTCTAATGGCGACGCTTGAGAAGCTCAACAGCAAGATGGTTGCTGCCCAGATCAACCACGGCGAGCAGGTCTTTGCGCGCAAGGGCGCGATGCTCAGCTACACCGGCGAGGTGAACTTCATCCCGTCGACGACCGGCGGCGCCAGCATCGGCGGGTTCGTCGGGCGCATCGTCGCCGGCGAGAACGTGCCGCTGATGATCGCCCAGGGCCAGGGCAACGTGCTCTTCGGGCATGGCGGCTACCAGGTGAAGATCATCCAGCTCGACGGCGCAAATTCGCTCACCGTCGAGGCCGACAAGCTCTTGATCTATGACGGGTCGCTGACGGCCGGCACGCAGTTCCTCGCGCAGGGTGGCGGCGTCCGCGCGCTCGCCCAGGGCCAGATGACGGGCCAGGGGCTCTGCACCACGGTGCTCTCCGGCGTCGGCAATGCGGTCGTGATGTCGCATGGGCCGGTGTTTGAGATCCCGATCGGTGGGGGCGAGGTGGCGGTCGATCCGCAGGCCTACATCGGCCACGTCGGCGCCGTCGATGTGAAGCTCGACATGAACGTCTCGTGGCGCGACGCCGTGGGCAAGGGCTCCGGCGAGGCCTTCCAGCTCAAGATGACGGGCAACGGCACCGTCTACGTCCAGGCCTCGGAGAGGAAGATCAAATGACCCAGGCACTGAACGCTCAGACGCTGCCCGTCAACGACAACGTCAACCCCTATGCCTTCTGCGTCGACGTCAACGGCCAGTACTTCGTGCAGAAGGGCAAGATGATCGCCTACTACGGGCAGATCAAGTTCGAGGCGCTCTCGATGGGCGGCCTCTCGCAGCTCGTTGCCGGGCACTTCTCCTCGCCGCTCTACCACCAGGACTGGATCGTCGCGACCGGCCAGGGCAAGCTGATCCTGGGCGACCGCGGGTTCGACATCAACTCGTTCGATCTCGAGGACGGCAACCTCACCGTTCGCGCGTCGAGTCTGCTCGGGTTCGATCCGACGCTGATCCTCAAGCAGTCGATCGTCCCGGGGTTCCTCACGCTGATCGGCAGCGGCAAGTTCCTGGCGTCGTCCAACGGCGCCGTGCACTTCGTCGAGCCGCCGGTGCGCGTGGATCCGCAGGCGCTGCTCGGCTGGGCGGATTGCCCGTCGCCGTGCCACCACTACGACCACACCTACATGGCGAGCGTGATGGGGATGGTCGGCAACATGTTTGGCCGTGGCGGCTCCGGGGAGGAGCACCAGCTCGACTTCACCGGCGCCGGCACGGTGCTGATGCAGTCCTCAGAGGACGTCAACGACACGGGCATCCTGCGCGAGATGCAGGCCCAGATCCCCGTGCTCGGCGTCGCGGGCCTGCAGCAGGTCCAGATGACGGTCAACCAGCGCCTGGCGCAGGAGCAGGCCCACCAGTAGGAGCGCGCTGCGTCGTCGGCGGGCGCCGGGCGGGGCTCCCGCCCGGCGCTAGGCGACGGCGATGATGGCGAGCGCGGCCAGCGGCAACAAGCCCTGGATCGCTGCGCCGCGGGCCATTTTGCCCTTGCTGCTGATCAGCAGGACCAGGGCCGCGCCGACCATGCAGGCCAGGCCGAAGACGATGGCGGCCTCGCCCCAGTAGAAGCTGTGGGCATTGTCAATGAGCGCGAGGGTCGTGTTTTCGCCCACGGTGTGGAGCACCACCCCGACGATCACGCCGATCGCCAGGAACAGGTTGTAGTAGCCCTGGTTAAGCGCGAGGCCCTTGGTGATCTCCGCCTCCTCCTGGCTCCCCAGGCCGAAGGTCTTCCACGTCGACGGCTTCGTCCACGCGATGCTCTCGAGGTAGAAGAAGAACACGTGGATCAGGGCCGCGAGGACGGCAAGGATCTGGGCGACGAGCGGCATGGGCCGACCCTATCCGCCGGCGCTACCGCTGGCTCTGGCCCAGATAGAGCAAGACGGCGGCGACGCGACGACTGACCTGGTCCTCCGAGGGCAGTCCGAGCTTGCTGAAGATCGCGCCGACGTGCTTCTCGACGGCGCGTTTGGTGAGAAACAGCTGCGTGGCGATCGCCCCGTTGCTCTTGCCGTCGGCGATGGCCGCCAGGACCTGTCGCTCCCGTGGGGAGAGCGCATGCAGCGGCGAGCGGCTGGCGTGCTCGGCGCGGCGCATGAGCTGGCTGGCGGTCGTCGGGTCAAACCACGACTCACCGGCAGCTACCGCTCGCACCGCGGTCTCCAGCTCCGGGGCGGTGCGGAGGCGGTCCTTGACGAGGTAGGCCCGGCCAGCGGCGCCGTCGCTCACGAGCTCGAGGGCCGCTGGATCACCGGCATGCTCACTGAGCACCACCACCCCCACCCGCGGAGCCGTCCGCGCGAGTTCCCGTGCCAAGCGGATTCCCTCACCTGCGCCGGTCCGAGGGAGGTTGAGGTCGGTGACGACCACGTCGACGGTGGCGTCGATGGCCTTCAGGAGCTCCTCGCCGCTTCCGAACGCCGCCACCACGGAGACGCCATCCATCGCGCGCAGGATCTCGTGGAGCCCGACACGCACGAGGTAGGACTGGCTCGCGACGGCCACCACCAGCGGACGCGGCTTGGTCGAGTCGAGCCCGCGGCCGGCAGAAATCCGCTCAGATCCGGGGTGCTCTGCCATGGTCATCGCGGAGCACTGTAAAGGGAATCCCGGCGTTCATCGCACAAATGTCCAGCCTTGAGAATGGGCATCGCAGTACGCAGCGTATCGGTGAGCTGTGGTCGGGCTGCGCTACTTGGCGGCAGCGCGGTAGCGCAGGACCGGAGGCCGAGACCCCTCGGCGATCGTCCAGGCCGTCGTGCCGCCCTTGGAGAGCGCGATGGCCTCGCCCTGGCCGTCGGTCAGGATCGTCGGCGTCGCGCAGGGCTTGCGCCGTACCGTCTGCGTGAGCGGTTCGTTGCCCTTGCGCCTCCAGACCACGAAGCCGAAGTACCCGCGCAGCGCGACCGTCGTGCCGTCGGCGCTCACGTCGGCGCCGGTGGCCAGCGAGAGTGGGGCGGCGGTGATGAGCCGTAGCCGAGCGGAGCTGCCGAACGGCAGCGGTGGGCTCAGCGCGTAGACGTTGCCAGGCGTGCCCTTCGTGAAGATCATCAGGGTGCCGCGCCGAGGGTCGACGATCACCGCCTCAGCGTCATGCGCGCCGTCTGGATACGTCAGCTCAAGGCGGTCCGCGGGGGTCGTCGCGCCGCCGCCGGTAGCCGGTGAGGGTTCCGGCACGCGGTAGACCACCACCGAGTCGCGGCCCTCGGCGTTGTCTCCCGTGTCTGCCGCGTACAGGACCGGTCCGTTTGGACTTGGCCCGGCGGCGATGTCTTCCCAGTCGACGTTCTCGGCGCCGGGGATCGTCCACTGCCCGGCGAGTGACCCGTTCTCGCGCAGCGCGGAGAGCTGCGGAGCCGCGCCGCTGTCTTCGTTGGCCCAGAAGAGTCCTGCCTGGCGACGGCTGGCCACGAGTCCGGAGATCTCGTTGAGGTCGTCGCTGGTGACCGCCCCGCGGTTGGTCACGTCGAGCTTGCGGCAGAGCGCGGGTTTCGAGGCGGTGGCCTGGTCGGGGCTCCGCTTGGCTTCCGACTCACGCAGGGCGCGGAGTTCGGCCTCGATCTCGGGGGTCGATTGTGGGTCTCGCGGCGCGACCCATGCCCAGACGCCACCGATCACGATGCCGGCCAACGCAAGGACCACAAGCGGCAGGAACGTGCGCGTCTGGGACTGGCGGGCCATGTGATCAGTCTGCCGGGGCGCACGCTCGCGCGCGCCAAGCACCCGTGGCGGGGCGTCTCGGCGTTTGTTGGAGGAACTGGTCACACCAATTAACCATTTCCTGGTGTGTGACGACATGTTCCGCATGCTTCGCCACGCCAACTACCGTCGCGAGCGACCGGTCATGTCGACGGCACGAGATGTGCTCGGGGAGCTCCGGCGCCCGTCACGGTTGGTGGCCATGGCGTTTGTCGTGGCGACGGCCAATCACTTCGGGGCGCCGGTCGAACGGGTCGTGCCGTCGGCCGCGAGGAGCGCCTATGCCGACGTTCGCGAGAAGCAGCGCGTGCACGCCGCCAAGGTCGCATGCCAAGTCGGCCACACGCAGGCGACGCAGAGCGGCGTCGAGCACAAGGTGGCGCTGGCGCTGGACCGCTGCCGTCAGATCGACCCGAGCTTCGGCCGCTGAGCTTCGCGCGCGCCTAGGCGATCTGGACCCGCGGCGCCTGGCGGCGCTCGACCGTCTCGTTGACGAACAGCCGGAGCTCTTGGGCCAGCCGGTGAGGCTGGTCCTCGGGGATGAGCGTGTAGCTGTCGTCGATCCAGACGAGTCGGCCTCTTGGGAAGAGCTCCGCCAGGCGGGGGCCGTGTTCGCTGGGCATCACGCGGTCCTCACTGGCCCAGACGACGAGGACCGGTTTGGTGAAGAGGGCGAGCGACTCGTCGGCGGCGAGCGTTGCGTGCCGCGCCTCGCGGCCGCTGCGGGCGTACTTGGTGAGGTCGCGCCGCACCGCTGATTGGTCGAGGACGGGCTCGAGCCAGTCGTCGAGGACGGCGTCCGGCACCGGCCGCTTCGACATCCATCCGAACGCCGCGGGGCTGCGCCGCAGCGAGCGCACGCGCAGTGGCTGCGTGGCTCCCTTCACGCCGCCGGGAAGCTTTGCGGCCAGCCCTGCGAGCGAGCCAGGCAGGCCAGGTGGGTAGTTGTCGAAGGCCTCGCAGGCGACGAACACCAGCCGCGCGATGCGCTCCGTCCGGCCGGAGGCGACGAGCACCTGGCCCGGCGACCAGTCGTTGAACACGAGCGTGACGTCGTGCAGATCAAGTGCGTCCAGGAACTCCGCGACGAGCGCCGCCAGGCCCGTCAGCGAGAGGTCGGCGTCGCGGCGCATGGGGATCCGGTGGCTGCCAAGCGGCAGGGTCGGCGTGATGCAGCGGTGGCCACCGCGCAGCTCTGGGACGACCTTGCGCCACAGACTGCCGTTCATCAGGAGGCCGTGCAGCAGCACGAGCACCGGGCCATCTCCGCCCGTGTCCTCGTAGCTGATCGGCCCAGCGGCCAGTTCCACCAGCGGCACAGCAGGTCCCCTTCATGTTGCCCGTCCCGGCACACGCCACTTCCCAAAAAGCGACGATGCCGCAAGCTACTTCGCGCCAACGATGCGCCAGAAACACGGGCCGTAGCGAATGGCCAGATGTTCGGTCGGCGCGGGCCGACCTGCTGTTCTGTTCTCCGCTCGCCACCCTTTGGCAGGCCCGCTATGAGGCCGCCGTGCGGGCGCGCACACGACGAGCCGTCGGCCCGCGCCGTTCCTCGCTACCATTCCGGAGCCTCGCCGACGTAGCTCAGGGGTAGAGCACTTCACTCGTAATGAAGGGGTCGTGGGTTCGAATCCCACCGTCGGCTTGAGATCAGGGCCCCGCGCGAGCGGGGCCCTTTGTTTTGCCGTCCTAGACTCGCGGGCATGCCGCTTGCCGATGTCCTTGCGCAGCTCCGCGCCTGCCGCTGGGTTGATCTCACGCATGCGTTCGAGCCGGGGATCCCGCACTTTCACCAGTTCCCCGATGAGGAGCGCACCACGCTGTTTCACTACGACGAGGGCGTAGGAACGCAGGGCAGTGGGTTCCTCGCGCACGAGTACCGCCATATCGGGCAGTGGGGTACGCACATGGATCCGCCAGCGCACTTCGTGCGAGGCCTGCGAACGCAAGACGAGGTCCCCGTCACCGAGATGATCTTGCCGCTGGCGGTGCTTGACGTTTGCGAGCAGGTCGCCGGCAACGTCGACTTCGCAGCGGGGCTCGCCACGATGCAGACCTACGAAGCCGAACATGGCCCGATCCCGGAGGGCGCGTTCGTCGCGCTCAACACCGGCTGGAGTGCACGCTGGCCGAGCGGCGACGCGATGCAGAACCGCGACGCCGAAGGCGTTGCGCACTACCCGGGCTGGGACGTGAGCGCGCTGAGGTTCCTCGTTGAAGAGCGGGGCATCACGGCGATCGGCCACGACATGACCGACACCGACCCGGGTGCCCTGGTATCGACCGGGCAGTACCCGGCCGAGGCCTACCTGCTCGGTGCCGACCGCTGGCAGATCGAGCTGATGGCGAACCTCGGCGGGCTCCCCGCCGCCGGTGGGCTGATCGTCGCGACATGGCCCAAGCCGCTTGGCGGCTCGGGCTTCCCGGCGCGAGCGTTTGCGATCGTGCCCTAACTCCTGGGCTCGGCGCTCAGGTGCGCTGCGCCGGCAGGAGCCCGACCCGCTCAAGCACTCGCGTGGGGAGGTTGCCGCCTGCGACCGCCACGTCTCCCAGATCCTCGGCGCCGGCGTCGCGGGCGATGCGGGTGAGCCGCCTGACGTCGCGGCGCCAGAGCTCACGCTGCACCCGCCACCGGCAGTACCCGATGCCAGAGCGCAGGAGCAGGAAGATCACCGTCGGGATCAGCACCGTGATCGCCAGGATGCCGCTGATCGGGCGCCCGGAGTGCAGCGCACCCTCGATCGCGTCCTTGGGGTCGAAGCCGAGGATGATCGCAGCCAGGGTGCCGCACCAGATCGTCGTGGCGAGCTTGCCGGCGATCTCCAGGACGCGGTTCACGAGCACGAGGCGGTCCCACGGCATGAGGCTCACGGAGAGGCGCTCCGTCGTCGTTGCGCGGCGCGTGCGGTCTGGGGAGACGCGGTTGATCACCGACGTCTCCAAGCGCTTGTGGAGCGCCGGGCGTGCGGGGGCGCCCGGCTCGCCGCCAGCGCTCGGGTCGGGCTCTTCGGTCAGGACGGCTGCTCCAGCGCAGCGTCGTCGAGACGGTCGCCGCGGCGGTTGGCGATCACGAGCGAGCTGACGCCGAGCCCGATCACGGCGAGGACCAGGAGCCCGGCCGCCGCGACGCCCACGTTGCTGCTCACGCCGCCGCTGATGGCCACGCGGAACGCGTCGACGAGCCACGTGAACGGCACCACCGGGCTGAGTGCGCGCAGCACGCCCGGCGAGAGCTCGACGGGGTAGACGCCTCCGCTGGCGGCGACCTGGATCACGAGGAGGAACAGCGCGGCGGCGAGCCCAGCTGGGCCGAAGAGGAGCCGCAGCGCCTGCACGATCGCCGTGAACGCCCAGATCCCGAGGAGCAGCAATACGAGTACGCCGCCCGGTGAGTCGGGCGAGAGCCCGATCACGACGCCGGAGAAGAGCAACACGACCGCTCCGGCCGTGCCGACGAGCGCCGCCGGTAGCCAGGCACCGAGCGCGAGCGTCAGCGAGGAGGCATCGCTCTCAAGGTCGTCGGGTGAGACGGGGCGCATCAGCAGGAACACGATCAGGGCGAACGTCCACAAGCCGATCGACAAGAACAGTGGGGCCATGCCCCGGCCGTACGTCCCGGCAGGGTTGGCGTTCGTGATGGTGATGCCGACCGGGTGCACCAGCACGCTCGCCAGCTGCTCGCGGCCTTCGGGGTCACTGCCCGGCAACTCGCCGGTCGACACCTCCAGGCTGTCTGACAGCGCGCCCGCCTCCTCCGCGACCGAGGACGCCTGTTTGGCGACGGCCTCGCCGTCGTCGTTGGCGGTGCGCGCGGAGTCGCGGTGCGTAGCGGCGTCACCGGCCGAGCGCTTGGCGTCCTGCTGCAGCTCGTCGACGTCGTTGCCGGCCTTGCTCGCAGCCTCCTTGAGATCGGCGACGGCTGCAGCCACCGCGGCGTCGCCTGGAGTGGTGGCCGTCGGGGTCGTTCCGGCCGGGGTCGTCGCCGTCGGGGCGGTCGCGTTCGCGACGACCGTCTTGAGCTGCTCACCGGCGGCTTCGACGGCTTTGGCGGAGTCGTCGAGTCCGGTGGCCAGGCCGCCGATGTCCTTGCTCAGGTTGCCCGTGCTGACCTTCAGGTCGCGTGCGCCGCCTTCGAGCTTGCCGAGCGAGGCAGACAGCTCGCCCGCGGCCGCGGAGGTTGCCTTCGCATTGCCAGCAAGCGTCTTGGCTTCGTCTGCGGCCACGCCGAACCCTTTGGTCAGCACGTCGTAGCCGGCGAACGCCGCGTCGGCGTAGGCCGCCTGCGCAGCGGCGTCGATCTGGTCCTGGAGCTCGACGCCGAGCGTCCGAGCCGCGACGCCGACCATGTAGTTGTTGGCGTCGTCGAGCTGGAGCGCCACGCTCGCACGCTGCGGCGTGTCGCCGGCTGGGCTGCCGAGCCGGGCGCTGAAGTCCTTCGGGATCGTCAGAACCGCGTAGAAATCGCCGTCTTGGAGGCCCTGTCGAGCTTCCTCGCCGGAGGCCTTCTGCCAGCCAAGCAGCGGAGCGCTCGTGAGCTTCTCTTCGATGGCGGTGCCGCCGGCGACGGACTGCCCGCCGGCCTGCGTCGGCTGGTCCTCGTTGACGAGCGCCACCGGCAACTCACTGAGGTTGCCGAGCGGATCCCAGTTGGCCCACAGATACACCGCGGCGAGCAGCGTAGGAACCAGCACCAGGAAGCCCAGTGCGGCCTTCCCGAGCCCGCCCTTGAAGCGCTGGAGTTCCTGCTTGGCGAGGTCGAGCGCCGAGACGTCGACGACGTAGTCGTCGCTTGCTTGCGGCTCGGCCGGGGGGCGCGGCGGGATCGCCGGAGGCTGGGTCATGCCGGGTCGCCGGCGGCGTCGGAGCGGCTGGCGCCCGGCATGGAGGCGCCCGGCGCGGAGGCCAGCGCGGCGCGCATCGCGGCCATTCGCTCGCGCCGTGGGCGCGTACCTTCGTGGAGGATGACCTTGGCGACCGCGGCAAGCGGCACGGCGAGGATCGCCCCGACGACGCCGAGAATTGCCCCGAGAATCAGGACCGCAACGATCGTCGTAAAGCCCGACAGCTCAACGGCCTGGCTGTAGACGATCGGGTAGATCACGTAGTTCTCGAGCTGCTGGTAGACCAGCTGCACGATCAGCATGATCACCGCCGCCTGCGTGGAGACCGTGAGGGCAATCGCCACGAGAATGATCGCGGCGATGGTCGCGCCGATCTGCGGGATGAGGTCGAGCAAACCGGTCATCACCGCCAGCACGATCGGGAACGGCAGGTCGAGCAGCGAGGCAGCGATGAAGGTGACGGTGCCCGCGACGATCGAGATCGCCACGTTTCCGATGAGCGAGGAGGAGACGGTCTTGATGGCGTTCTCCACGACCGGCGACCAGCGGTCTTCCGTCTGTGGCGGTGTGAACCCAAAGAGCCAGGTCGTGATCGTCGGGCGCTCCATCAGCAGGAAGAGCGCCAGGAATGCCAAGGTGACCATCAACAGGCCAGATCCGACGACGCCACTGGCCACGCCGACGATCGCGCTGGCCGCATCCGGCAGCCCGGCGGCGAGTTCCTTCATGGCCTCGGCGATCTGATTGTTGGCATCCAGCGCGTTCACGATGTCTTGGAACGCCGGTTTGGAGCTGATCTCCTCCCAGTACGTCGGGACCTCCTTGATGAACAGGACGATCTGATCCCACAGCGGCCCGGCCGTGATCAGGATCAGCAGGAAGACGGCCGTAATGAGCGCGCCCATCGTGGTGAGTGACGCGACGCCACGCGACCAGCCGCGACGCGTGAGCTTGCCGACGATCGGATCGAGTCCTAGCGCGAGGATGCCCGCGACGAGAATCGACAGCAGCGTCGGGGCGGCCAAGATCACGAGGACGACCAGAGCCCCGAAGACGGCGAGCATCAGGAGCGTGCGAAACGGCACCACGATCGCCGTAGCTGGCGGCTTTGTCGGTGCAGGCGGCACGGTGGGAAGGTCGGCGCTCGGCGGATGATCGGTCATCAGGTGCCACGTTCGACGTGCACGGCCGACCATCCTGCGCGGGAGAAGTCAACGATCAGCTCAGGTGTGCGACTGAGCTGACGTGACAGCGTCGACGCAGGTGGGCGCTAGCCACTACCTGTTGGCACCGCGGGAGGCACCTTGAAGCGCCGGTCGATGAAGAACGCGAAGAGCCCCACGGGCAGCGGCAGCCAGTAGGAGATCAAGCGGTAGGCGAACGTCGCGACGGCGGCATCGGCGCCGGAGACGCCGGCCAGCACGAGCGTCGTGGCCAGCCCGGCCTCCACAAACCCGAGGCCACCCGGCGTGATCGGGATCTGCGCGAGCAGCTGGGCGGCGCAGAACGCCAAGAGGATCAGGGCGGGCCGCGGGTGGGCCCCAACCGACGCCAGGGCGGCCACCAGGACGGCGTACTCAAACGCCCACCGGCCGACCGCAGCGGCCAGGGCGGCTCTCCATTTCGGCCCGAGGGTGGTCAGCAGTCCGTCGCGCTGCGTCAGCAGCCGGCGGGGGAGCCCACGCATCGGCGTGGCCTTCGGGCGCAGCCGGTTGCGGACGCGTTCAAAGCCGCGGCCGATCACCTCCAGGGGGCGATCGCGGGCCATGCACGCGGCGCCGAGGCCGGCGAGCACGACGAACAGCACTGCGCCGCCGATCGACGCAGACAGCAGGCCGTTGGGAACCAGGCCGCGAAGGATGGCTGGGATCGCGCCGATCGGCATGGCGAGCACGACGGCCAGGGTGAGGACGTTGGCGGCCGTCAGTCCCGCGACCGTGGTGGCCTTCGGCACGCCGAAGCGGGCCAGCATGCGGTACTGCAGTGCGGCGCCGATCGCTCCGCCGCCAGGAGCGATCTTGGCCATCGCGTTGCCGGCCAGCTGCGACGTGACGATCCACCGCCACCGGGTGCCGTTGATCGACAGGTACTGCAGCTCGGCCAGGCACAGCAGCGCCAGGGCCTCAAGGATCACCATCGCCCCGATCCAGCCGATCCCGATCGACTGGACCTCGTCCCACGAGTCCAGCAGGCTCAGGACCGACGGTGCGACGAGGTAGAGCGAGACGACGGTGATCGTCAGCCAGACGACGGTGCGGACGAGGTGCTTGGGGCGACCGGACTCCTGCTCCTCGCGCTCGATCTCCGCGGCGATGTCGACGTGGCGACCGATCGCGCCTTCAAGGCGATCGCCGACCTTGCCGACTTTTGGGGTCTTCGAGGGAGGGGTGTGCACCGGGGCTAGGTCGCCGTCTGATCGGTCGATGGAGCGTGCAGCGCGGCGGAGCTCTCGTCCGCCGACGCGCCGTGGAGCGCGCGCGTGACCATGTCGACTGGCGCGTCGGCGTAGATCACGAACGTCCCGGCGATCACGTCATGCAGGGCGCGGCGCTGGCGGTGGAACATCACCATGATCACGCCCCCAAAGAGCAGCAGGATCGACGGAAACTGTGCGAAGTAGCGCAGCGTCGATCGGCACACGTTGGGCGGGCTGCCCGTCCGCGTGACGAGCCGAATCCCCATCATCCGCATCCCGATCGTCTGGCCGGTCGTCGACCAGCAGACCACGAAGTACCCGACGACGAAGGCCAGCCAGACGGCGCTCGTGCCGAGGACCGACGGCAGCGTGCCGACGTCGGCGAAGCCAAGCGCGGCCAGCGCCCCGGACACACCGATCGCGAAGAGCGCAAAGAGCGCCCCCGCTGCGCCGCCGTCGATGGCGATGGCGACGCCGCGCGTCACGATGCCCGCAAACGGATGGGTCACGTCGCGCTCGGTCGGAGCAGCGGGCATGCCTGCGGCGCCGCCGGCCGGCTGCGTCATGCGTCCTTCTCGACGGGTCGACGGAAGAGCTTTCGGGCGGTGCGCTCGGCGCGGTCGTCGAGGGAGACCGTCCGTCGGCGCACGCCGGAGGTGATCTCGTCGGCCATGCCCATGCTCTGCTCGGCCAACGCCGAGCGAATCTCGGGGCTGCTGGCGACGGCCGTCAGGACCTTGCGCATCTCCTCACTCTCGGTGAAGTGATCGGTCGTCGTGACGACGAAATCCGATTCGAGAATCGAGACCACTGCGCGCTGCAGTGCCGGGCTCTCGAGGATCTGATCGAGCCAGCGTTCGAGCTGCCCGCTCGCCGTGATCTCCGCGGCGATGGCCTCAACGCGGCTCGCGGTGAGGGCCTCGCGGACGGCCTCTTCGATCTGCGGGGAGGTGGCGGCGTAGCTGACGATGAGCGCCACGGAGCCGGAGGAGAGCAGGTGATCGATCACGCTCGTGATCGTGCCGGTCTCGATGATGTGGTCGACGATTTTGGTGAGTTGGCCGGACTCGAGGAGGTCGTCGACCACCGTGGCGATCGCGCCGGTCTTGAGCAATCGATCGATGACATCGGCGACCAGCTCATCGGTGAGCATCGCGTCGACCAGACGGTGCGCGAACCGGTGGGTCGCTACCGAGTCGACGATCGATTCGGCGAGCGGCCCGGCGAACACGCGGTCGACGAGGCGCCCCAGCTCAGGGGCGGCCAAGACGATCTCGGCCTGGCGCTCTCCTGCGCGCACGAGATCGCGACGCGCCGTGCGGCCGGTCGTTGTGGCCGCCTCGGCGGCGCGCTGCAGCGGGCCGCCGAGCCGAGTCACGCGCAGCGCAACGCGCGTTGGCATCAGCGCAGCGGTGGCGCCTCGCGCCACTGCCCGGCCTCCGAGAACCGCCACCCCAACTGCCGTGTCGATCATCGTGCCGTCCTCGCTCCCGATGCACCCTATCGCGGGGGTGGTGGCACCGCAGGCGCTGCAAGCTCGGCGCCGTCCGTGCGCGACGTCGAGGACGTCGGCGGCCGGCTGAGGTGATCTCCAGCCCAGCCGTCTGCCTGCCGATAGGTGCCGGGATGCTTGACGTGCTGCGCCGCTCTACCCCTCCCGCACGGGGCACCGTCGGGGCTGCCGGGTTGGTGGTCGCGCTCGCGAGCGCGATCGCTGCGACCCCCGCGACCGCCTCCGCCAACGCGCAGTACGCGCGCGCTGCCGCCGGGACGACGCTCTACGTCGATCCCAAGAAGGGCTCCGACGCACGCAAGGGGACCAAGCGTGCTCCGGTGAAGAGCCTCGATCAGGCGTGGCGCCTGGCGAAGAACGGCTCGACGATCCGCATCAAGGCCGGCAAGGTCAAGGTCGGTGCGACCTACTACGAGACGAAGAACGGCATCAGGATCGTCGGCGCCGGCATGACGAAGACCACCATTCCGCCGCTCAACATCTACGGCGTGAAGGACTTCGCGCTCGCCAACACGAGTGTCGCGGGCGACGTGCACTGCGAACGCTGCGACGGCTTCACGCTCAGCAAGGTCCGCGTGCTCGGGCGCGGGCAAGTGCAGGAGGGCGTGAAGGTCAACCAGTCACGCCGCGTGACGATCACGGGCAGCGACATCTCCGGTGCGACCGACAACGCCATCGACTTGGTCGCCGTGCAGGAGGGGACGATCGCAAACAACGACATCCACCACGCCGAGGACTGGTGCGCCTACGCCAAAGGCGGCAGCGCCTACATCCGCGTCTACGGCAACCGGATCCATGACTGCGGTACGGGCGGATTCGTCGCCGGCCAGGGGACCGGTCTGCAGTTCATGCAGGCGCCGTGGCTCAAGTACGAGGCCTACGACGTGCGCGTCTGGAACAACCGCATCACCGACACGGCCGGTGCGGGACTTGGCGCCAACGGCGCTTACGACGCACTGTTTGCCCGCAACACGCTGATCAACGTCGGCAGTCGCTCGCATGCGCTCGAAGCCGTCTTTGGGCTGCGGTCATGCGACGGCCAGCCGGGCGATGACGGCCGCGAGCGCTGCGGCGCGCTGATCGATGAGGGCGCGTGGGGCACGACGCGCGTCGACGACGGCACCAATGCCGTCCGCATCCCGAACCGCCACGTCTGGTTCATCGACAACGTGATCGTGAAGGCGCCGGGCTCCGAGACGATCAGCACGGCCGATCCGTTTGACGACGCCTCCCAGGACGGCTCGACCGTCCCGCGGCCGGCCCTCTCCGACGACGACCTCGTCCTCCTCGGCAACGTCGTCACCGAGGGCGCGCCTGGCACCGGGCCGGCGAGTCCGTTGCCGCCATTCCCGTGGGAGGACGCTGCGATCCCGGCGCCGCCGTCGCTCGACCACGCCGCCCTGCCCGGGATGCCGACCACGGCAGGCGCAAGCCTCACCGTCAAGTAGAGCCTTACGTGTGGTGCCCCAGGAGCGCCGACGCCGCCTTGATCGACAGCTCAAGCAGGCGGTCGTAGTCTGGCCCGTCGGCGCGGATGACGAACGCGACGGCGAGCCCGTCGATCACCGAGACGAGCGCGATGGCGCCGTCGCGCGGCGACTCGGCAAACGGGCCGGACAGCTCGCCGGCCTCGGCGCCAAGTGCGACCAGCTCCTCCACGTAGTCGTACCAGTGCGCGTAGATCACGCCGGCGTCGGCGCCGAGTTCGGGGTCTCGGCCTGCCAGACGCCAGAGTTCCAGCCACAGCAGCCACGAGTCGGGCTCGTCAGGTGGGTGGACGGCTCCGGCAATGAACTCCTGCAGCCGCTCCCACGGCGTGAGTGACGTGTCGTACGAGAGATCACGCAACACGGCGATCTCCGACGCGGCCGACTTCTGCACCGACTCCAGCAGCATCGCCTTCAGCGAGCCGAAGGCGTGCTGAAGGGTCGTCACTGGAATGCCGGAGGCCTCGGCCACGTCGGCGTACCGCGTGCGGTCGAAGCCACGCTCCGCAATCACGCCTCGAGCAGCCTTCAGCGCCGCGTCGCGGTTCAGGGTCGGCGGCCGTCCAAGGCGCCGTTTGACCCCAGATCCGGGGCCCTCAGGAATCGTCACGGCCGGGACTATCGCAGCCTGCACGGTCCGGCGGAAGGGCCAAACGGCCACGGCCAACCGGCTCGATTTCGGGGTACCGGGTTGGCGCGCGGGCATCCGAAATCGCTTGTCCCACAAGGGCGGGACGCCGATCTCGGCGTCGTACAACGCACCGTGTCCGGAGCGGATTCATGCCAGGAACCAATCAACAAGAACGTGAACCGGTCGATCCAGGTGGTGCCTGATGCCTGAAGTGCTCTCATCGATCCGCGCGTGGCTGCCCAAGGGTCACAGCCTGCCCCCCGACCAATGGGAGTCGCGCCACCGCGCGATGACGTACGTCCTGCTCGCGCACATCCCCGTGATGCTGCTCTGGGGGCTGCTCAAGGGGTTCGGTGTCGGGCATTCGATCTTGGATGTGGTGCCGCTCGCGGTCCCGGCGGCGTTCGCGATGCAGTCGAGGCTGAGCCGCCGCCTGCGTGAGGCTGCCGTCGCCCTGGGGCTCCTGAGCGCCTCGGCGATCCTGGTCCACCTGATGGAAGGGGCCGTCGAGGCCCACTTCCACTTCTTCGTGATGGTGGCGCTGCTCGCCCTCTACGAGGAGTGGTTCCCCTACCTGCTGGCGTTTGCCTACGTGCTCGTCCACCACCTCACGATGAGCCTGGCGTCGGCCTCCTCCGTCTTCGACCACCCCGACGCGATCGAGCACCCGCTCAAATGGTCGGTCATCCACGCCGTGTTCATCGGCGCGCAGGGAATCATCTGCCTGATCGGGTGGAGGGTCAACGAGGAGTCGCGGCGAGCCGCGGCCCACAGCCAAGAGCGGTTTGGGAGCGCCTTCAACGACGCCCCGATCGGGATGGCGCTCGTCGGCCTTCAAGGCGAGATTCATGAGGTCAATGGCGCACTGCTGCGCCGCTGGAACGCCGCGACCGAGGGCGTCGACCTCGTCGGCCGCAACCTCGGTGAACTCATCGACACCGCCGATCTGGCGGGCGAGACCTTTCCCGGCCACCACTCCCTAGAGCTCCGCCACGCCGACGGCTCTGGCTGGGGCCAGTGGCGCCACGCGCCGCTTCATGACGGGTCCGGCAATCACCAAGGCTGGATCAGTCACTGCATCGACGTCACTCGCCGGCGCACGCTTGAATCGGATCTCCTTTGGCGCGCCCACCATGACGCGCTGACGGGCCTGCCGAACCGCGTGATGTTTATGCGGTGCCTGGAAGACTCGATCGCCGAGGGGACGGGCACGAGCGTCGTGTTCCTGGATCTCGACGACTTCAAGGTCGTCAACGATTCGCTTGGTCATGGTGCTGGCGATGAGCTGCTCAAAGCCTTCTCTGCTCGACTGCAGGCCGCACTGGGTCCGGACGATGTGGTTGCCCGCTTCGGTGGCGACGAGTTCGTGATCCTGCTTGGCGGCAGCGCGCAGCAGGCCGACGCCGTGGCGATGACCGAGCGGATCGTGCACGAACTCCGCACGCCGGTCTTCATCGACGGCGAACCGATCTACGTCAGTAGCTCGATGGGCGTTCGGCTGTGCCCAGCCGACGAGCCCGTCGACGCCGACATTGCCCTCCGCGACGCCGACTCGGCCATGTACCGCGCCAAACAGCTCGGCAAAGGCCGCTGCGACATCTTCGATGAGGAGATGCGCCGCCGCGCGATGGAACGACTGGAACTCGAATCCTCGCTGCATTCGGTGTTGGAGCGCGACGAACTCTTCCTGGTCTACCAGCCGCTCGTGGAGTTGCCCAGCGGCCACATCACCGGCGTTGAGGCGCTGCTGCGCTGGCAACACCCGACCATCGGACTGGTGAACCCCGCGGACTTCATTCCGTTGGCCGAGCAGAACGGCACGATCGTCGCGATCGGCACCTGGGTGGTCGAAGAGGCATGTCGGCAGCTCGCGGAATGGGGCGACCAGACGCTCAAGGTGTCCGTCAACGTCGCCAGCCAGCAGCTCACGGGCCCCGGCCTTGTCGACACGGTGCGCCGAGTGATTGAGTCCTCTGGGATTCGGCCCCAGCAGCTCTGCTTGGAGATCACCGAGACGGCGGTCCTGGGAGACAGCGAGTCGACCACGCGCACGCTGGCCGCTCTGATCGAACTGGGCGTCGGCCTCGCCGTCGACGACTTCGGCGTCGGCTACGCCTCACTCAGCCACCTGCGCCAGCTGCTGCCCGTCAACACGCTCAAGATCGACAAATCGTTCGTCGACGGCCTCCTCGATGGTGCCGAGGACGCGGCCATCGTCGAGGGCGTCATCGGGCTGGCCCACTCGCTTGGGCTTACCGTCGTCGCCGAGGGCGTCGAGTACGGCGAGCAGGTCGAGCTGCTGACTCGCTGGGGCTGCGAGACCGGCCAGGGCTACCACTTCGCCAGGCCGCTCCCCGCCGCAGAGATCGCCACGGCGCTCGACCATGGCGACCCGCTCGGCGCCGCGCCGAGCGTGCCGCGCCGAGCGGCCTAGCTTCAGCGCACGACGAGGAGGCCACCCCCAACCTGCAAGCGGGGACAGCCTCCTCGGTGCGCTCGGGCGGCCGGCCAGAAGCGTCCCCCAACGCTGACTGGCGACCGCGAGCGATCAGGCTCGGGCGTAGTGCTCAATGCCTGGTTGGACCGTAGCAATCGTCCGTATCGCCATACGACAACCGTCCGGTGCCCTGGTTTCCGGCATGCGCCCAGGCGTCGGCCCGACGGAGCGAAAAGCGGTGGGATGACGTCAGGCGGCGAGCGCGCGGGAGATCGTGGCGAACGCGATCCGGCCCGCGTTGGCTGGGTCTTGGTTGCCGGCGCGCAGCAGGAGCGCGCAGGCGCAGCCGTCGAGCACGGCCACCACCGCGATCGCCATGTCCTTCGCGTCGAGTTCGGCGGTGAACTCGCCGCTGCGCTGGCCGTGCCGGATGATCTTCTCGGCGCATGCCCACCACGGGTCGTAGGCCGACTGCGTGTGGGCCGCCAGCGCGGTGTTGCGTGCGGCGGCACGCCAGAGTTCAAGCCAGACGAGCCAGGACTCAAACGCATCGGGCTCCTCAAAGGACCCGACAATCAGCTGCTCGAGCCGTTCGAGCGCCGTCGCCTCGTGCTCGCCGGGGATCTCCGTGAGGTACTCGGCGTCGCGGCCCGCGGCCTGATCGATGGCGGCGTTCAGGAGTGCTTCGAGGCTTCCGAAGGCGTTCTGGAGGGTGCTGACGGGCGCGCCGCTAGCCCGGGCGACGTCGGCGTAGCGCGTGCGCTCGAGGCCGCGCTCGGCCACGACCTGCCACGCGGCGTCGAGGGCCGCGGTGCGGTCGAGGGTCGGGGGGCGTCCGCGTCCGCGGGAGGTCGACGAGTGTGGGCCAGGCATGCCGGATTGCACTGAGGTTCATTGAACAGCAAGGGGCCGACTCGCGCGCTGAGACGGTTGCTGAGCGCTCGACCGCGCCAACATTGCGGGACGTTCTTCCAGACTACGGGAGAACGCCCGGTTCTCGAGGCGGTTCGGCGTATGCATCCGGCCAGGGGACTGTGGATCCTCCGGCGGTGGGTCGATGAATGAGAACACGCTGCGACCTGTCCGCGACCTCCCGAACGGTGGACTCTGCGGGTCGGCCCAGCGCCCCACACGCGATGAACATCCTCGGTGAACTCAGAATCCCCCTCGAGCTCGGTTCGCTGATGCGATCCGAGGTCTGGCGTGGCCGTGGCGTGCGCCGCGGCGACGGCGAACGGATCCTCGCCATCCCCGGCCTCCTCGTCGGCGACGACACGCTCAGGCCAATGCGCGGGTGGCTCTCACGAATCGGCTACCAGGCCGAGAGCAGCGGGATCCGCAGCAACATCCAGTGCTCGGAGCGCGTCATGGCGTCGCTGGAGGCGCGTGCGGAGCAGGCCTACCGCCTCGATGGTCGACGCATCCACGTGATCGGCCAGTCCCGCGGCGGCATGCTCGCCCATGTGCTCGGCGTCCGTCGCCCCGATCTCGTGGCCTCCGTCACCACGCTCGGCAGCCCGATCAACGGCACGATCGAGGACTTTCACCCGTTGCTCCAGCGCAACCTCACCTGGCTCTCTCGCCTTGGCGACGCCCGCGGCGGCTACATCGCGACGAGCTGCTGGGTTGGCGCCCCCGGGCGCCCCGTGCCCGACACGACCACCGCGCACGACCACCCCGAGGTGCTCGATCCCGTCCGAACCCGCACCTGCTGTGAGGCGTTCTGGCCCGATCTGCAAGCTCCGTTGCCTGATGGAACGCTTGGCACTGCCGTCTACTCCCGCACCGACGGGCTGATCCGCGCCAAGGCATGCATCGCGAGCGGCTACCACGCGGTGGAGGTGTCGGCGAGCCACGTCGGTATGGCCACGAGCAGCTCCGTCTACCTCGCGCTCGCTTCTGCGCTTGCCCAGTCATCCCGGGACGAATCGCGCCGACCGCGCAACCCGGCGCCGGTGCTGATCGATCGCCGTCGCCGCCCGGCGCCCCCGGCCGCCGGCTACGAGCGACGCGCCAGCTGACGCCGCCGGCCGGGGCCTCGTTGGCACGCGGGGGCGTGTGCCATGCCAGGTCCGGACCCCATCTTTTGCGGCGGGCGCTCCCGGTGTTGCAAGCTGCACTCAGGGCGCCGACGTCGGTGCCGATGACAGGAACACGTGTCCGAACCCTCCGTCATTGAACAGCTCCAAGCGTTCTTCGGGAGCTGGGCGGCGTCCGCACCGGCGCCCCCCGCCTCGCCAGACGCTGCCACCGCCGTCGCCACGACGCCGTCGACCGCCGTCGCTGCCGCAGAGCCGCAGCTCGGCGCGATCATCGGCACGCCACAGCTGGTCGCGCCGCCAGATCTGGGATTCGGCGAGCAGATCCGCGAGTTCATCGACTTGTGGGGGCCGACCTTTCAGCTCCTGTTCTGGCTGTTGATCATCTGGTTGATCTGGTTCTCGATCAAAGCGATGCCCAAGACCGCACCGAAGACGATGAAGCCGTCGGACAAGGGCTCCGTCGGCTGGGATCAGATCGCCGGCGTCTCCGAAGCCAAGGACGAGTTGGCGGAGGTCGTCGACTTCCTCAAGGACCCTCGTCGGTTCGCCAAGGTCGGCGCCAAGCTCCCCAGCGGCGTGTTGCTGCACGGCCCGCCTGGCACCGGCAAGACGCTGCTGGCCAAAGCGGTCGCCAATGAATCCGGGGCGCAGTTCTACTCCCAGTCGGCATCGTCGTTCGTCGAGATGTTCGCTGGCCTCGGTGCGGCCCGTATCCGCCGTCTCTTCCGTGAGGCCCGCAAGAACGCACCGTCGATCATCTTCATCGACGAGATCGACGCCGTCGGCGGCCACCGCCAAGGCTCCAGTGGCGGCAACAGCGAACGTGAGCAGACGCTCAACCAGCTCCTCGTGGAGATGGACGGCTTCGAGGGAACCGAAGAGGTCGTCGTCATCGCCGCCTCCAACCTCCTGGAGTCGCTCGACCCGGCGCTGCTGCGCCCCGGGCGGTTCGACCGCCAGGTGCTCGTCTCGCCCCCGGACGTCGTCGGTCGCGAGCAGATCCTCCAGGTCCACACCCGCAACAAGCGGCTCGCTCCCGGCACCGATCTCGGCATCGTTGCCCAACACACCAGCGGCCTCACCGGCGCCGACCTGGCGAACATCTGCAACGAAGCCGCGATCGTCTGCGTCCGTCGCGACGGTGAGGAGCTCGTCCAGAACGACTTCGAGCGTGCCCTGGAGCGCGTCGTCGCCGGCGTGCAATCAAGGCGGGTGCTGGCGCCGGACGAGAAGCGCATCGTGGCCTACCACGAGGCCGGGCACGCCCTCTGCAGCGAGCTGCTGCCGAGCGTCGACCGCCTCCACAAGATCTCGATCGTTCCGCGTGGCGCCGCGCTCGGCTACGTGCTCAACCTGCCCGAGGAGGATCGCTACCTCAAGAGTCGCGACCAACTCGTGGACTACATGGCCATGGCCCTCGGAGGCCGCGTTGCCGAGGAGGTCGTCTTCGGGTCGATTACCACCGGCGCCGCCAGCGACCTCAAGACGGTCGCCTCCATCACCCACGGGATGATTTACGAGTACGCCATGGGCACGGCCGAGACGGCGCAGCGTGCCGTCGATGACGCGCACCTGGTCTCCGACGCAACCCGCCGCGTGCGCGACGAAGAACGCCGCGAACTCGCCTTCGAGGCGCGCCGCATCGCCTGGGGCATCATCACCACGCACCGCTCCGAGCTCGACGCGCTCGCCAACGAACTCCTCGAGCACGAGGTGCTCGAACGCGACCAGATCGACGCCATCATGGCCGGCACCGCGCCGATCGAAGGCGGCCGCCCGACCTTCGAGCACGGCTACCTTGAGGCCGCGATGAACATGGACGTCCCCGAGGACCCGACGCAGCGCAAGACGCACGGCAGCTTGTGAACCCTGGCGACGCGCCACGCTCCGTGGCGCTCTAGCTCACCGGCGAACGGTGTGACACGCTGTCGGGCGTGTTTGCCCGGACGCTGAATCATGTCGCCCGGCGCGCTGCTGCGCTCGTGCTCGCGCTTGGCGCGCTGGCCCCGGCCGCCGCCGACGCCGGCACCTACCACCAGTGGGGTTGCCGGACTCCGGCTGGCGCCGCGGCACCGGCGGATGGCTGGGACGCCGGCTCAACGCCGGCCGCCGCGGTCCAGTCGACGTGCGCATCCGGAGGCTCGATCGGCGTCATCGCGGGCGACGCGACCGGCGTTGGCGCGGCGTCGATGATCTACTCCCCGGGCCCGAATCTCACGGGAATCTCAGCCACGATCTGGCGTGCCGCGCATGCCTCGCAGAACGTGCTCTTCAACCAGCCGCCGTACTACCTCGTGTATTTCCAGCTCGGCAGCGCGTACAACGCGTTCGACCAGTACGGCGGGTACCTCGCGCTCGAGACCGGGTACGGCGACAACAACGGCACGTTGTCTGGCCCCACGATCCCTTCAAACGCAGGGACGCCGTCGCCCCCGTTTGACGCATCGAACCGCCTTGATCTCGGCACCCTCTCGCAGGACAAGCCGGCAGCGCCACTCAAGATCGAGGTGGTGTGCGGCTCGTGGAGCGGCAGCAACTACAGCTGCAACGCCCGATATCTGCTGACGGCCTATGACGTGCTCCTGCGTGACGACAGCGCCCCGGTCGTCGGCGCGGTCGCCGGCAGCCTCGTGAACGCGGCCGGCAAGATCGACCCGGCCGCCGGCGCGGCGTCGGGGAGTCGCAACGTGATCGTCCTCGGCTCCGACACGGGCTCGGGCCTCTACCGCGCGATCGTCGAGGTCGACGGCAAGGAGGTCGCGAGCGCGCGCAACGGCACCGCCGACGCGTCCCGCTGCAACCCGGCCTCGGCCGCCGATGGTCTGCGCGCCTACGTCGTGCGTCAACCCTGCCCGCTGTCGGGCAGTGCCACCGTGGCCTGGGACACCACCAAAGTCGCCGACGGTGCGCATGCCGTGCGGGTGCTCCTCGAAGACGCGTCAGGCAATACGAGTCTCGTGACGTCGGGCCAGGTCGTCGTCCGCAATGCGGTGGCGAACGTCCCCGGGATCACGCCGGGGATCACGCCCGGAACCACGCCGGGCACGACGCCCGTGGTGCGCGGCGACGTGAACGGCGAGGTCACCGCCGGCACCACCGGTGGCCCCGCACCGGGCGCGACCGACACCGGCAGTCTCAGTCTCACGTTCCCGGTGACGGCTCGCACGCCGCGCTCAAGCAAAGCGTCGCTGCGGCGGTGCAAGCAGTCCAAGTACTCCGCCAAGCATGTGATCGAGTGCCGCGGCCGAGTCGCGCAGTCGAGCTACGTCACCAGCTGGTCCGCGACCAAGACGGTCGACCTGGCGGGGCGCCTCACCGATCCGCTGGGGAACCCGATCGCGGGCGCAGCCGTCGAACTCACGGGGCTGCCCGCTGCGGTGGGCGCCAGCCCGCAGGCGCTTGGGACGGTCACGACCGACCCGAGCGGCGCGTTCACCACGGCCGTCGCTCGCGCGAAGGGCTCGCAGGTGATCCGGGCGGAGTGGCTCGCTCGCCTCGGAGACGCCCAGCCGGGGGCGGCGACGAGCGCCACGCTGACGGTGAAAGCAGCGACGGCGCTCACGGCGCCCAAGCGGGTGCCGCGCCGCAGCCGCGTGAAGTTCAGCGGCGCCCTGCTCGGCTTGGGTGGACTCCTGGAGAAGGTGCCGGTCCGGCTGCAGGTCCAAGACGGCAGCCGGTGGTGGACCTTCGCCACCGCCAGCACCGACGCGACGGGCAAGTGGACGACCACCGCGAAGTTCGCCAACCAGCCTGGCACCTACACGGTGCGGGCCAAAGTCGACAGCGCCACGACGTACCCGTTTGCCGACGGCGGGAGCCTCAAACACGTTCGCATCCGCGTCCGCTGAGCGGCAAGCTGAGGCCATGGAGCCGTTCGAACACCCCGACGAGTACCTGGCCTCACTCGAACCCGAGCGCCGGGCCCGGCTGCAGGAGCTGCGCGCTGCGATCCTCGCCGCCGCGCCCGACGACGCCACCGAGGGGATGATGTATCGGATGCCCGGCGTCAACATCCACGGCAAGCACCTCGCTGCCTACGCCGCCGCCAAACACCACGACGGGTACTACCCGTGCAGCGGCAACGTCATCGCAGGCCTGCCCGAGATCACCGAGAGGTTCAAGACCTCCACCGGTGCCGTGCAGTTTCCGCTCAGCGAGCCGCTCCCGATCGACGCGGTCAACCTCCTGGTGGCCGCACGGCTTGCCGAGATCGAGGCGTCCAGTTAGGCCCAGATTTGGTTAAGGTCGCCGGCGTGTCCCGGCCGACCTCGCGTCTCCATCTCGCGGCGATCAGCGGCGCCGTCACCGCCCTCACGCTCGCCGGCTGCGGCGGCGACACCGCCGAGATGCGGGGCGTCACGAACGCCGGCCCCGCCAGGGCCTACGCGGCCTCGAGCGTCTGCAAGCTGCTTCCCGTCGCCACCGTGCAGAGCTTCCTGCCCGGCGCCGAGATCGATACCTCTCTCCCGACCCCCGACAGCTGCTTCTACGGCTCCGACCTCGGCGACGCAATCCTCACCCTCAGTCCCGGCAAGGCACCCGCCGTCGGCGACGCGCCGGCCTCCGACGCCTACGACGTCGTCCTTTCCGACGCGACGAACAACGGCGCCGACGACCTCCAACTGGCACCATCCCTCGGCGACGATGGCCGGATCGCCGTCAACGCCGCCGACTTCGAGATCACCGCCGTCTGGCGACGCGGCGACGACGTCTACGACCTCCAGTTCAGTGGCTGGGACGGCCGCCCCAGCGACGCCATTTCGCTCGCCAAAGACCTCGCCCGGGCCGTCACCTCCCCAAACTGAACGCCATGGTTGGCTGAGCGCCCGCCGCCCGGCCAACCAGGCGCGCCGCGCCAGAGGGCCGAGGCCCGCTACTCTTGGCGATTCACCGCGCAGCAGGCTTCCTAGTCCGGCTGCGTGAGCACGAGTCGTGATCGCTTACCCATTGTCGGTAAGCACTGATAGCCCCGCCACCCGGCGCCTCTTGGAGCGCGCCGACCGTGACGGGCTAAGGAGAACTTATGGGCCGCTACACCGGACCTGTCGAAAAGCTTGAGCGCCGTGAAGGCGTCGACCTGGGCCTCAAGGGCCAGCGTCGCCTTGCTCGCAAGACCTCGCTGGAGCGCCGCGGCCCCGTCCCGCCGGGCCAGCACGGCATGCGCCGCCGCACCAAGGTCTCCGTCTACGCCGTCCAGCTCCGCGAGACGCAGAAGCTGAAGATCGCCTACGGCGTCCGCGAGAAGCAGTTCCGCCGCTACGTCGCCGCCGCCACCGGCCGCCGCGACGTCACCGCCGGCGAGGCCCTGCTGCAGGCCCTCGAGTCGCGCCTCGACAACGTCGTCTACCGCCTCGGCTTCGCCGCCACGCGCGCCCAGGCCCGCCAGATCGTCGGCCACGGCCACATCATGCTCGACGGCCGCCGCGCGACCATCGCCTCGATGCGCATCAAGCCCGGCCAGACCGTCTCTGTGCGCGCCGGCTCCCCGGTCGAGCCGATCGCCCGCCAGGCCGCTGCCGACGTCGGCCGCGTGCCGGCTTGGCTCCTCGCCGACCACGACGCCCTTTCCGGCTCCGTGCTGCGCGTCCCCGTCCGCTCTGAGATCGCCATGCCCGTCACCGAGCAGCTCGTGATCGAGAAGTACGCCCGCTAGTCGCGAGCACATCGCTTTCGGCTTGCGCCGCCGTCCCGGTTCGACCGGGGCGGCGGCGTTCGTCGTTTCTGGGCGTCCTAGGCTGAACGGGATGCACGTCCTCGCCAGCGAACCCGGCTTCGATCCCGGGTCGACGGAGCCGCTGCTCTACGCCCTCGGTGGCGTCGCGCTGCTCGCCGCCATGCTCGCGCTGAGCAACCAACGTGGGCGGCTCTACAGCGCCAGCGTCGTCTACCTCTGCTTGGGCGTCGCCGTGGCAGCCATCGTCGAGCTGCTGGGCGTGCGGTGGCTCGACCCACTCCGTGATGCGAGCGCCATCGCGCACGCCAGCGAACTCGCCGTGATCATCGCGCTGTTCGCGACCGGCCTGGCGCTCGAGCGCCCGCTCGGGTGGCGCAGCTGGGGATCGACGTGGCGACTGCTGGCCATCGTGATGCCGCTGACGATCGTCGCCGTGGCCGCCTGGGGCAACACCATGATGGGGCTCTCCATCGGCGCCGCCATCGTGCTTGGTGCCACGCTCGCCCCGACCGACCCGGTGTTGGCCGGTGACGTCGGCATCGGTCCACCCGGCGAGGCCGACAGCAGCGAGCCGCGCTTCGCCCTCACCTCCGAAGCCGGCCTCAACGACGGACTCGCCTTCCCGTTCGTGATGCTCGGACTCCTCCTCGCATCGCCGGCCACCAGCGAACGCTGGGCCGCGCCGTGGGCCTTTGGCGACGTGCTCTGGGGCGTCACCGTCGGTCTCGCCGTCGGCGTAGCACTCGGCCGCGGGCTCGGCGCCCTCTACCGGTACTGGCGGGCTGCCGGGCACGTCCGCTCGACGTTCGACGCGTGGATTGCGATCGCCGCCGTCCTCGCCGTCTACGGCGTGACCGAGGTCCTCGATGCCTACGGCTTCCTCGCCGCGTTTGCCGCCGGCATCGCCTTCAACCACGCCGAGGAAGACGCCGAAGCGGACCGCCGCGTGCACCGCGGCGCCCTCCTCGCGGAGAAATTCGGCGAGCTCACCCTCGTGCTGCTGCTCGGCACCCTGCTCTCCACCGGCGGACTGCAACTCCCGGGTCTCGCGGGCTGGGCGCTGATCGCGCTTCTGCTCGTCGTGATCCGGCCAGCCGTCACGCTCTTCGCGTTCGCCCGCTCGGCCATGCCGCTGCGCGAGCGCGTGTTCGTCGGGTGGTTCGGCGTACGCGGTATTGGCTCGCTCTACTACGCGACCTTTGCCGCCGCGAGCGGTCTGCTGCCCGACGAGGAGGCCCGGATCCTGCTCTGGACCGCCCTCTCGGCCGCGAGCATCTCGATCGTGGTCCACGGACTCAGCGCCGAGCCGCTCCAGCGGCGCCTGCTGCGCGACGAGGCCTGAACGAGCAACGCCCTCGCCCCGGCGTGGCCGGGGCGAGGGCGCTTGGTCGCGAGGTCGCGAGGCCGGGCGGTGGCTACCGCGCGGCGGTACCCGTGGCGGTCACGGTGCCGCCGCCCGCGTACTTCGTCGTGACGGTGACCTTGTAGGTCTTCGTCACGCTCACGCCGCACAGCCGAACGGCGGTGGCCGAGCCCGCCAGCACGGCGCTCGTCGCCACGGCGCTCCCGCCCGTCGACGGCGTGATCACGACCTGGTGGGACGTGATCGGCGCGCCCGCAATGGGGGCAGGCAGCGTCCACGACACGTTGGCGCACGACGACGCCAGCAGCCGCGTCGTGATCGGCGCCTTCACGCCCGCGACGGGCGTGATCGGCGTACCGTTCGGCGCGCCCGCGGGCGTGGCCACCTGCTCAGCCGACGTCGACGCAACCGCCGACGGCCCAAACACGGTGAACAGGCGGGCGGTGTAGCCCTCGTCGGGGTTGAGTTCGCAGTACGACACCCGCCGCTCGGTGCTCGAGAGGTCGTTCAGCGAGCCAAAGCCCATGCCGCTCTCCAGCAGCAACAGGTCGTAGCTCAGCACCGGCCAGCCGCTGACCGCCACCGGGGCCGACCACCGCACGTCGACGCAGTAGTCCACGACGCCGCGCGTGGTGTCGAGACGGGGAACCGCGACGACACCCGTCGCGGCGTTCACCGTGGTGCCGCGCGGAACTCCCGCAGGCAGCGTGGTGTTCAGGCTCGTGGAGTACGGCGAGCGCGTCTCATCCGAGCGTGCCCGCACGGAGACGGTGTGGTTCGACGACGGGTCAAGCCCACAGGAGCGCAGCTTCTTGCGACCCGTCGCCAGATCGTTGCCGATCTGGGAGGCCGGAACGGCGACGCCGTCGAGCGTCACGTCGTAGCCGGTGATGGTCGTGCCGGACACGGCCAGCGGCGCCTCCCACATGGCGACCGTGCAGTAGTCGGCCTGCGTGCCGCCGACCAGGCTCTTGTCGGCCGCGAGCGTGGCGTTGCGCACCGCACCGGGCGGCGTGCGCACGTCATACGACACGTCGGACGGGGTGCCCGTCACCGTCGGCGACTCGCCGTTGTCGTTGACGGCTCGCACCGTCCACGTGTAGCGCTCGCCGGCCGTGAGGCCATTGACGGTGAACGACGTCGCCGTCGCCGGCACGTTGATCACGGTGCCCGGACGGCTGATCCGGTAGCCGGTGCGCGCGGTGCGCGTGTCGCTGGCATGCGACCACGCAAGCGTGACGCTCGTGGCCGTCGAGCCCGTCACCTTCAGGCCCGTCGGCGGCAGCGGGCGCAGCGTGGCGAGCGGCGTGACGTCGTCGAGCGTGACCCACTGCGGCGGCGTCGCCTCCGGGTGCTTGGCCATCTGCTCGCGGACCCACTCGCCGACCGTCGTCGCCGACGAGCCGACCGGCGTCGACGACAGCGGCTGCACGAACCTGCGCTGCATGTTGATCGTCCACGGGGTGGTCTCGGCAAGGTCCTTCTGCGAGGTGATCGCCGTGATGACGGGAGCTGCGGACGGCGTCGGATGCCAGAACGCGCTGCTGCCGCTATCGCCGTCGATCGCCTGCAGGCGAGGCTCGCCGGGCGCGCGCAAGCCAGCCGGCGTCGCCCAGCCGACGTTGGGCACGGGCAACGTCTCGAGCGAGGTACCGCCGAAGCCGGCAAAGAGCACCTGGCCGGGCAGAACGTGCACGAGATCACCGAGGTCCGTCGTGAGCAGGCGCGGCCACCCGGTGGCCGGAGCCGGCAGCGGGTCGGTCAGGAGCGTGAGCGACACGTCGGCGACGCGGACGCCAGCCGAATTCTTGGGGATGTAGACGGCGTCGGCGCCCGTGGAACCGCGGTCGTGCGTCC
>JAUMFO010000024.1:0-194332 GCA_032119795.1 Solirubrobacteraceae bacterium | reverse complement strand
GCCGACGTGCCGTCGGTGATCGTGACGCTGACGGCGATGCCCGAGCGCTCCGCCGATCAGACGCTCAGCCGCCCGGCGCCGGTGGTGTCGCTTCCGGGCGCGACAGAGCATCCGGCAACGCCGCGCCGGACGGCGTAGTCGAGCCGCTTGTGCGCGGCTGCGGCGACCAGCCGGGTGGCCCGAACAGGTAGCCGAGCCGGTCATGCCACGTCGTGGCTTTGCGCACGTCGGCAGCGATCGCGGCCCACTCGTGGAAGGCAACCCGCAACGGGTTGAACGTCTCGATGTTCTTCGTGAGGCCGTAGCTCGGGCGAGCGCCCTCGCGCTGGAACGTGCCGAAGAGCCGGTCCCAGATGATCAGCACGCCGCCGTAGTTCTTGTCGAGGTACTCGTCGTCGGAGCCGTGGTGGACGCGGTGGTGGGAGGGCGTGTTGAACACGGCCTCAAACCAGCGCGGCATCCGGTTGATGCGCTCGGTGTGGATCCAGAATTGGTAGAGCAGATCGATCGCGCTGATCAGCGCGATCGCCGCCGGTGGAAAGCCCAGCAGCGGCAGGGGCATGAAGAAGAGCGTCGAGCTAAACGGCACCCACGGCTGGCGGACGGCCGTCGAGAGGTTGAAGTGCTGGCTGGAGTGGTGCACCACGTGGCTGGCCCAGCCCACCCGGATCACGTGGTGCAGGCGGTGGTCCCAGTAAAAGAGAAGATCGAACAGGACCAGCAGCAGCGCCCACGACCAGACGCTGTCCATCGCGATCTTTAGCGGTGAGAGCAGGTAGATCGCCGCAAAAATCGCGAGCGCAGCAATGTTCCAGACGCCGGCGATCGCGAGGTTGCCGAGTCCCATGGCCACGCTCGTGCGGGTGTCGCGCAGCTCGTAGCCGGTGTGGGCCTCGCGGGCCTCGGCGGCCAGGTGGCGGTAGGACAGCAGTTCCGCTGCCATGAGCAGCAGGAACGCTGGGATCGCGGCGACGAGGAGGTCGATCATGCTTGCCCGTGTGGCGTGGTGGCGTGAGGAACTTGCATTTGAACAACGTAGGTTGCCACATTGATGGCGTGGTCGCAAGCGCCCTCTGGCACCATGCAGCCAGTGAGCCCGACCCACCCGAGCGAACCTCCCCCTTCGATCGACCCGGCAGCCGACGCCTCGCCGCCACGCGGACGCACGTACGGCGGTCTGACGGCCGACGAACGCCTTGCCGATCGCAAGCGGCGCCTGCTCGACGTGGGCCTTGAACTCTTCGCCGAACGCGGATTTGCCAAGACGGGCGTGCGCGAGCTGTGCCGCGCCTCGAAGATCGGTGAGCGCGCCTTCTACGACACCGTCGGCAGCCGTGAGGCGCTCCTGCGTGACGTTTACCTCGAGGCGACCGACGCCGTCATCGCCGACATCGATCGCGCGCTCGACGGCGCCCCGACCGATCTCGTCGGCCGGTTGCACGTCGGTCTGCTGGCGTTCTTTCGCTCGATCACCGACGACCCGCGCCGTGGTCGGCTGATCTACGTGGAGTCGATCGGTCGCGGCCCCGAGATCGAGGAGACGCGCCGCGAAGGACTGCTGCGGTTCGTGCAGTTCGTCTTGGAGCGCCTCGGCGACTACCTCGCCGAGCCGCGGCCCTCTGCGGCCTCGCTTGAGGCGTCGGTCTCGGCGATCATCCTTGGCATCGGCGAGATCGCCTACCGCCTGGCCGAGGGGGAAGACGGCTTCACCGCCGAGCAGGCGGCCGATCAGATCACGCGAGGCCTGGGCGGCACCGCCGTTGCGCTTGGGATCCTGCCCATGCCGTAACGCGCCTTCGCTGGCGTCTCTGCCCTTTGGCACCAAGACCCACCCTGGAGAGAACACGTGCAGTCGCTCAGTCCCGGCCAGAACGCTCCGCTGCCCCCGGGCCAAGTCACGATCACGATCAAGGCCGCCAGCGGGCATGTCGACCCGATCGCGCTGCTGCTCGACGGCGCACGAACCGCCGACGGAGACAACGGCGTGGTGTTGTTCTCCAACCCGCAGGCCGCGGGCGGGGCCGTTCGGCTCGACGTCGGCGCCGACGTGGTCACGATCGATCTCACCGGCCTCCCGGCAGCGGTCGAGACGGTGCTTCTGGTCGCCCAAGCCGACGGGACGCCGACGATCGAGGGCAGTGCCGTCATCGAGGCGACGATCACGGCCGGTGGGGTACCGGCGGCGAGCGTCCGGTTGGATGCCCTCCCGGCCGTCGCGACGCTGCAGGTCGCCGAGATCTACCGCCGCGGTGGCGACTGGAAGATCCGAGCGCTCGGCGACGGCTACGCCGAAGGCCTCGCCAAGCTGCTCACCGTCCACGGCGTCGAGGTGAACGACGACGAAGCCGCCCCACCGGCGCCGGCGGCGGCGCCCGTCAACCTGGAGAAGCAGCGACTCGTCGACCTGCGCAAGAAGGTCGAGTCCAGCGGCGCGCCGTTGTCGCTCGTGAAGTCGTTCGACAGCGCGGTCGTGAACCTCGAGAAGCAGGGCTTGGTCGGGGAGCGCGCCGAGGTGGTGCTCGTGCTCGACGTGTCTGGCTCCTCGCGGCCGCTGTTCAAGAACGGCACCTACCAGGCGCTCGTCGAGCGGTGCCTGGCGGCGGGGCTCCTCTTCGACGACAACGGCGAGATCGAGACCTACCTCTTCGACTCCGCCGTGCACGAGGCCGAGACCGTCACCCTCGCCAACCGCGACGGCTGGACCGACCGCGCGATCCAGACGAAGGGCATCTTTCGCGGCACCCGGTACGCCAAACCGCTGGAGGTGCTTGAGGGCAAGCTCCGGCGCGGGGCGTCGGTCCCGACGTTCGTGTACTTCGTGACGGACGGCGGCAACATGGATCGCCGCGAGACCGCGGCGGTCGTCACCCGGATGGCCGGCCTGCCCGCGTTCCTCAAGTTCATCGCCGTCGGGGATGAGAGCGACTTCCCATTCCTGGTGCGCCTAGATGATCTTGCTGGCCGCGAGGTCGACAACGCCGACTTCTTCGCGGTGGCCGACCCTCGCGCCGTCGACGAAAATGCCTTCTTCGAGCTGGTGATGCAGGAGTTCCGCGGCTGGCTCGTCGAGGCGCGTCGCCTAGGGATTCTGGCGCCAAGGTGACGCACTGTCAGGGGCCTGGCACGCGCTGTGCGCCGCCTGTCCCTTGACGATCTGCTGCCGCTGCGCAAGGTTCGGACCCAGCGCCGGACGCAAGGCCCCCACGCACCGTCCGGCTTCCGCGAGCGATGCTCCTCACCACCGCCTCGCCACACCACCCCAGAGAGATGCCCATGCTTATTGCTTCCCGCACCCGCCGCGCCGCGGCGCTCCTCGGATCCGCCGCCATGCTTGCTGTCGCCGGCTGCGGTGACGACGAGACCAGCGACACCGCCGACACCGCCTCGACCCCGGCCTCCGCCATCGCGGCGCCGGCCGCGATCAAGGACGCCGGCGAGATCCTGTTCTGCAGCGACATCGCCTACCCGCCGATGGAGTTCTTCGAGGGCACGGATCCCAAGGGTGCAGACATCGACATCGCCACCGAGCTCTCCTCGCGCCTGGGAGTAAAGGCAGAGTTCGCCAACACCGGCTTCGACGGCATCATCGCCGCGCTGCAGGCCAAGAAGTGCGACGCGATCATCTCGTCGCTGACGAACTCGCCGGAGCGCGCCAAGGAGATCGCCTTCGTTGACTACGCGAAGATCGGCCTCGCCGTCCTCGTGAAGAAGGGCAACACCGAGATCACCTCGGTCGAGGCGCTCAGCGGCAAGGACGTCGCCGTGCAGGTCGGCACGACGACCAAGCAGGTCCTGGAGGCCGAGAGCAAGAAGATCGAGGCCGCCGGCAACCCGGCGATCAAGATCACCTCCTTCCCGAAGGACACCGACGCCGCCAACGCCCTGCGCACCGGCAAGGTCGACGCGTACATGACGGATGCTCCGCCGGCCGCCTACTTCGTGAAGCAGGCCCCAGACGACTTCCAGCTCGCCGCTACGCCACAGATCGAGACCGCACCGATCGGGATCGGCCTGCGCCAGGACGACACCGAGCTCAAGACGGCGCTGCAGTCCGGCATCGATCAGATGACTGAGGACGGAAAGCTCAAGGAGATCCTCACCACGTGGGAGCTCGGCGACGCCATGCTGAGCGGCCAGTAGTCCGCCGGTGCTCAGCGCGCATCTGATCGCGGCCTTCGACTTCGATCTCTTCTGGTCGAGGATCGTCGATCCCAGTTCCGAGTTCTGGGGTGCGCTCTGGGCGACCATCTACATCTCAGTGCTGGCCCAGCTCGGGGGCGTAACCCTCGGGCTGGCGTCGGCACTGGCTGGACGTAGTCGCTTCTGGCCACTGCGGTTCATCAACGGGATCTACGTGACGGCGATCCGTGGAACGCCGCTGATCGTGCAGATCTTCTTCATCTACTTCGGTGCGGAGCTGCTGCTCGGCGTCACGTTGTTCCCGCGGGAACTCGACATCGGCGTTGGCGTGATCGGCGGTGCGGTCATCGCCGGCATCATCGCCCTCGCGCTCAACGAAGGCGCCTACATGAGCGAGATCATTCGCGCCGGCCTGAGTTCCGTCGACGAAGGGCAGATGGAGTCGTCGATCTCGCTTGGGATGACGCGTCGCCAGGCGATGCGCCACATCGTGCTCCCGCAGGCCGCGCGGATCATCGTTCCGCCGCTCGGGAACCAGTTCAACAACATGATGAAGACGAGTTCGCTGCTGGCCTTCATCGGCGTCTACGAACTCTTCAAGGACGCCGAGCAGCTCTACTCCGTCAACTTCAAACCGGTCGAGCTCTTCGCGGCGGTGGCGTTCTGGTACCTCGTGCTCACGACGATCTGGGGCATCTTCCAGGCCTACCTTGAGCGTCGCCTGGATCCGGCGGGCGCGATCGACCGGGGCCCAGGCAGCTTCGGTCGCCTGATGGCCAAGGTGCGGCCGGCGGCGTCCATCGACGGAGGCAAGGCATGACGAGCTCAACTGGAGAGGCAGGCCTGCTGGCGGCCCGCGCCGGCGCGGTGACGGCGCGCGGTGTCGTGAAGCGCTTCGGCTCCAACGAGGTCCTCAGCGGCATCGATCTCGATGTGGGCTCGGGCGAGGTCGTCTGCCTCATCGGGCCGTCGGGTTCGGGCAAGACGACGCTGCTGCGTTGCCTGAATCAGCTGGAGACGATCGACGCTGGCGTCGTCGAGATCGACGGCGTGCCGCTCGGTCAGAAGCGTGGGGAGGACGGCGCGCTGCGGCCCGCCAAGCCGAAGGAGGTCGCCGAGATGCGCAAGGACATCGGCTTCGTCTTCCAGCGCTTCAACCTGTGGCCGCAGAAGTCGGCGCTGGAGAACGTGACCCTTGCGCCTCAACTCGTTCGCGGGGCGGCGAAGCAGGAGGCCGAGGCCTACGGCCGGGCGTTGCTCGACCGCGTCGGCCTGGCCGACAAGGCCGATGCCTTCCCAGCCAAGCTCTCCGGTGGGCAACAACAGCGCGTCGCGATCGCTCGCGCCCTGGCGATGAAGCCGAAGATCATGCTCTTCGACGAGCCGACGTCAGCGCTGGACCCTGAGACCGTTGGCGAGGTGCTCGCGGTGATGCGCGAGCTTGCGGCCGAGGGCATGACGATGGTCGTCGTGACGCACGAGATGGGCTTCGCCCGCGAGGTGGCCGATCGCGTCGTGATGATGGACGGCGGCGTCGTCATCGAGCAGGGCGTCCCGGCGGAGTTCTTCGGGAACCCCGTGGAGGACCGCACCTGCCGGTTCCTGGCTCGCGTCCTGGATACCGGTGCCGCCGCCCCGCCTCCGCCGCCCCAGACGGGCTCGTCTGACAGCGTCTAGGCCGGGCTGCTCGCCGTCGGACGAGGTCGCCGGCAGCCTGGCCCTACCGGACGGTGACGCTGCGCAGCCGATCGGCCAGCGGCGTTGAGCCGCGGCTGATCCGCACGCGCAGGGCGTAGCGCCCGGTCGGCAGTCGGCGGGTGAGGCTCTGCTCGACCTGGAGGACGCCGGCGGAGCTCCACGTCGACCGGGCGAGCTTCCACGCGGGCGGCTCTGCGCAGCGCCGGCGGCCAGCGGTCTGCTTGACGGCGGCACGGGCGAAGCGGCCCTTGGAGAACACCCACCAGCGGCACTTCGTGTCGCGCAGCGCCACCTTCACCGTGGTGGTGCCGCTGTCGACCGGCCGCCCCAGCGCGATCGAGGCGACGACCTTGGTCTTGCGTGTGCCCGAGGCAGCCGTCTTGAGCGGCGCAGTCGCCAGCTCAAGGGCGGTCGGCGGCAGCGCCTTGGGGAGCGCCGGAGTGATCGGCGGCTGAGGACCGGGGCCAGGACCAGGCCCCGGGGTCGTGAAGGGCGTCGTGGAGTCTGGGGTGGTCGGCGTCGTGGGTTCCGGTGGCGTCGTCGGGCCGGGTGGGGTGGTCGGGTCGGGCGGCGTGGTCGGGTCGGGCGGCGTGGTCGGGTCGGGCGGCGTAGTCGGGTCGGGCGGCGTGGTCGTCGCGTACTCCGCGACGGGCGCTGCACCGCCGTCGTCGGGCACGGTCCAGCCGCGTGAGGCGGCGGTCGGGCCGTCAGACCAGCGCGCGAAGTTCCACGTGACTCCGGCCGAGGTGGTCCAGCTGGTCTGGGCCGTCAGCTGAGTATTGGCGCCGGCGGCCAATTCGAGGCTGCCGGGTGCCTGGTCGACCACGCTTTCGCCAGCGTCGCGCCGGACGGAGACGCGGGCACCGGCAGGGGAAGAACTCAGGCTCACCTGGACCGGCTTGGGGAGCAGGCGAATCGTCCGTGCCACGCCAGCGCCATCGCTACCCGGCGCCACGATGCGCACGCGGGTGTAGGAGCCGAGTTCATGGCCTGGGTCCGGAGTGACCGTGATCTGCATCTGCTGCTGCCCGTTGACCGTCTCAAAGGGCGGGCTCTTCTCGGTGAGTGGGTGCTCGTGGCTGCTGCCATGCACCGTCGTCACACGCCACCGCAGCTGGCTGTCAGGGATGCCGGTCGCTTCGGCGTCACCAGCTGGCCGGGTGGCGCTGACGACGACCGGTTTGCCGAGGACGACCTTCGCCTCGTCGGCTGGGGCGGTGATCTGCACATTGGCCGGTGTGCCGCTGCACAGGTAGCGCGCGGCGACCGAGCGGGCCGTTCCGCGGGTGACGATCAGACGGACCCACCCCTGGGCGGGGATCTGCGCCGGAGTGATGGTGGTTGAGCGCGCGGTGCGGCCGTCGTCGGGGAGGCCATCGCCGTCGACGTCCCAGCGGTAGCTCACGCCAGTCCCAGCGTCGGCGGCGGTGAGCGTCACGTCGCCCTGGGGCTGCCCGGCCGCCGCGCAGGCGCCCGTTGCCGACTCGATCACGGCCTCGACGGCTGGCGCGCTGCGAATGCGGTAGAGCCCACCGACGTTTCCATCGCCGTAGTGCATCGACCACACGGTGCCGTCGGCCTGGGGCCGCGACGTGAGCCGGTAATAGAGCGGCAGCAGTTTGGTCTGGCCTTCGACGACGACGCTCGTCTTCGGCGGTGGCTCGCCGATGCGGTCGAGCAGCGGATCGACCGGACGCCCTGGGCCGTCGTCGGTCTGCACGAGCGGGCCGCGACCCTCGTCTGCAGCGACGCGCAAGCCACCATCGAAGTCGGTGTTCGTGGGGTCGGCGGTGTCGCGAGCGACGCGGTAGAGCCACCCGCGCACGAAATCGCCAAACACGTAGGAGCCTTGCCAATCGGCGGGCAGTGCCACCTCGGTGTCGGCCGAGGGCGTCGGGCCGAGCAGGCCGCCGGCAACGACCGCTGCGCCGTTGTCTGGCACGGGCGGCTCGGACCTCTGATCATGCTCGTATTCGACGGTCGGCATGGTGATCCCCTTGGCTACAGGGAAGCCGCTGCCGTCGCCGGTGGCCGTCAAGCGCTCGCAGCTTGTCTTGCCCGGGCTGGCGGGGAGGAGTTCGGGTCCGCCCCAGGCGCTGCGCACCGCCGAGGAACGCTCCGGTGAGGCGTAGGCCACGGCCCAGTAGGTGCCCTCCCAGCAGGGCCAGCCGAGGTTGTCTCCGGGGTGCGCGATCGTGAGGCGCTCGCGGGAGAAGTTGCCGACGTCGCCGACGGCCAGGACCGGTGCTCCGCCGCTTGCGTCGTCGGGCGGCAGCAGCGTGAACCGGAATGGGTTGCGCATCCCGCGGATCCAGATCTTCGTGCAGAGGCGCGAGGTGTCGGTCTCGGTCGGGCAGAAGGGGTGCCCCGCGACGCCTTGACCGTTGCGATCGACGCGCATGACCTTGCCGGCGTAGCTCTCGAGGTTGTAGGCGCGCAGCGCGGCTGGATCGCTGATGTCATACGCGCTGGCGTCGCCGACGCTAAAAAACAAGCTGCCGTCGGGCGCCGAGACGATCGCTCCCATGCCGTGCGTGTCGGAGTCCGATGGGATGCAGTCGTAGGCGCCGTCGGCTCGCGTGGCGAGGTCGCCGTCGGGGAAGACGTGCGACTCGGTGAAGTCGGCGAAGAGGGTGGTCTTTGCCGGGCTCGTCTCCGTGGCCGGGTTGATGCGCCGCAGCACTCCGTTCGGGAAGGCGTCGCTCTCTCCGGCCGGCGCCTGCCCGGCCATGAACGGCTTGCAGGTGGAGTCGGGATCGGCGGGAGCGTCGGCGCCGACGATCGTCGTCAGGTCTGAGTTGGTCGCCGGGCCGCTACTGGGCACGGCGATCCGGATCACGGCGCCGGTGCGACGGATCCCGTTGGGATTGGGTCCACCGATCTCGTCGACCCACTCGTTGGAGCCGCGAGTGACGACCGCATAGAGGTAGCGGTGGCCGGACTCGAACTGGGAGTCCAGTGCGATGCCGACGAGGCCCCGGTCGAACTGGCGGGTGACGGCGAAGTCGTAGATCGGCTCGCCCTGCAGGACGTAGCTGGGGTGGGCGCTGGTGGACTGGGCGGCGCGGCGGTAGCGGACGATCCGCCCGTCTTGGTGGGCGACGTAGACGTCGCCAGAGGGCGCGACCTGGAAGTCAACGGCGACGTCGAGCCCCGGAATGACGGGCTCCTCAGCGAGCCCTTCGGAGTGTGCGAAGGCGGCAGCCGGCAGCGCCGCACAGCTCAGGATGGCGGCGATCAGGAGCAGCGCGAGGCGCGGCAGCCGAGCCGGGCGACTCGGCGATCGTGCAAGCGGGACACGCACCGGAGCGACGGTACAGCGCCGGTCGGCTCGATGCGACGGAAAACGGTCACAGTGGCGCGGTCGAACTGTCCAGATGCCGCGGGTGTCGACACTATGGTGAGCGCCGTGGGGTACCGCTCCACGTGAGCCGAAGGACATCGATGAGCGACCCGCAGTCGTCTGCGCCCTACCTCGACGCGATCGCCGCGTATGGATCGCGCGGCTCTGGTCGGATGCACGTGCCGGGGCACAAGGGTGGCCCCGGGGCCGATCCGGGTCTGCGAGCGGCGATTGGGGAGCGGGCGCTGCTGATGGACGTGCCCCAGGGGCTCTACGGCGTCGATCTCGGTGTCGACGTCACCCCGCAGTTGCGGGCTGAGGCGCTCGCGGCTGAGGCCTACGGCGCGGAGCGGTCGTGGTTTCTCACCAACGGGGCCACGCAGGGCAACCATGCGCTGACGCTCTCCCTCGCCGGGCCAGGGACGACGGTCGTGGTGCAGCGCAACTCGCACGCGTCGGTGGTCGACGGCTTGGTGCTCAGCGGTGGGCTTCCGTCGTTTGTAGCGCCGGCCTACGACGACGCGCTCGGGATCGCGCACACGGTGGTGCCCAGCGAGCTCGACGCGGTGCTTGCCGCGACCCCGGCGGCGAAGGTGGCCTTCGTGGTGTCGCCCACGTACTTCGGGGTCGTCGCCGACGTCGTTGGTCTGGCGGAGGTTGCGCACCGGCGCGGCTGCGCGTTGGTCGTCGATCAGTCCTGGGGCCCGCACTTTGGCTTCCACCCAGACATTCCGGAGTCGGCGATCCGCCAGGGCGCCGACGCCGTGCTGACGAGTACCCACAAGATGGCGGGGTCGCTCACGCAGTCGGCGATCTTGCACGTCGCTGATTCCTCGCGGCTCGACGTGGCGGCGATCGACCGCGCCGTGCGCATCGTGCGGTCAACGTCGCCGTCGTCACTGCTGTTGTCGTCGCTGGATGGCGCCCGCCGCCAGTTGGCCGTCCATGGTGAGGCGCTGCTCGATCGCACGATGCGCGGCCGCGGCGCCTTGATCGAGGCGATCGAGGGGAGCCCAGGGTTGACGCTCCTAGGGCCGCAGCTGCGTGGTGCCGACGGCGTCCACGACCTGGACCCGTTGAAGGTGGTGATCGACGTCCGCGGGACGGGCGCCACCGGGTACGCCGTTGGGCAGGCGCTCGGCTCGTGGCACGACGTGCACCCCGAGCTGGCGACCGACACGACCGTGCTGTTGGTGCTCGGGCCGGCCGAGCGGCCTGACGATCTCGCCATGGTCGGCATCGCGTTGCAGCGCACGGCGGCCCGGATCAGCGCCGACGTCGCCGCGGGCGAGGTGGACTCCGACGCCCCGCACATCATCGAGCCGCTGCGGGCACCCTCGAGCGAGACCGTGATCCCTCCGCGCGACGCCTTCCTCGGGCCAGCGGAGGCCATCCCACTGAGCGACGCCGTCGGCCGGATCTCCGCCGAGTCGATCGCCGGCTACCCGCCAGGCATCCCAGCGCTGCTTCCCGGGGAGCGCATCACGCCGGCGGTCGTCGACCACTTCCGTGCCTTGCTCGAGGCCGGCGCGCGCCTCCACGGCGCCCACGACCCAACCCTCGAGACGATCACCGTCGTACGCGGGTAGGCCGCCGTTGGCGGCGCTGGCGGCGACTGAGCTGGTCGGCGGCAGCGGGACTTCGCGGCTTCTACGGCGACTCGGTAGCTGGCGGCGGCGGAATGGGGATCGCTTCGGGGAATGAGGGCGCCGCCGCACCGAAGGCGGGCGGAGTCGTGGTCTGAGTTGTTGGCGGCGGCGGATTTGAGGGCGTTGCGGCGGCGGGCGCCGGGCGGACTGGTTGGACCCAAGGTAGGCACGCCTGCCGTGCCCAGGATGGGTCCAACCAGCGGGGCGCAACCGCCTGCGGTTGCGGGTTTTGGAGTCGCGTTGAACCCGCCGGACGTGCGGCGGGTTCAACGCGAACGGCGCCTGGCAACGCCGTTATGTCAGGTAAACGCAACCTCCAGGGGTTGCACTTCGCCCGATCGAAACGAACTCCCGTCACTTGCCGTCGCTGAGCACCCTTACCTGACGGGAGTTCGCCGCCGCAACCGCCAGCGCTTGCGGCCCGCCCGGCGCCCGCCGACCGCCAAGCGCCCTCAAATCCGCCGCCGCCAACCAGCCGAGATGCCGCCAGCCCGCACCGCCCTCGGTGCAGAACGCCCGCTGGTCACGAGGCGATCCCCATTCCACCGCCGCCAACCAGCCCAAACGCCGCCCGAACGCGCGAAAACCTCCCAGCAGCCCAGACGCCGCCAACCAGCTCCACGTCCCCCATCCGAAGACGCCGGCAGCCGCCAATCTCAACCGGCGCCGGCGCCGCTAACCCGCCCAAACCCCGTCGAGAAGAGGCCGGCAACGCCAACGATCTCAACCACGGCGAGCTAGGACGGGCGTGCGACAGGTCGGGGTGGGGTGGTCCCCCGCGGGAGTCGGAGCGTCCAGTGCCCCCAGACCGCCGTAGCCCATTTCTCTCACGGCGCCGCGACCTGGCGGGGGACCACCCCACCCCGACCTGAACCCACACCAGGCAGCTCAGGCGCCGATGGAGATCGACCCAATCACCTCTTGCCACCATGCCCGTTCGCCGTCGGTCTTCGAGAGTCCGAGGCGGCGGTTGGCGGCGCGCTGCAGATCTGACGGCGATCCGATTGCGGTGATGCGGCCGGTGTAGGCGAAGCGGCCATCGTCGAGGACGACGACGGCGCCGGGTTCGTCGCGGCGTGTACGGATCTGTTCGAGCACTGGCGTGCCGTTGACGCTCTTGGGTCGGCTTGGGTCGCCGTCGCTTTCGCGCCACGGTCCGGTGCTGAAGATCGTCGCTTGCCGGATGCCGATCGGGCGCGCCTGCGGGCGATCCATCGGTCCCACGCGCCAGCGCTTCAGCAACGGCTCGAAGTCCTGGAAGGTCTCTTGGCGTACGAGGATGTGGAGTTCGTCGCCGGCGTGGACGACCGTGGAACCGCGAGGCGGGATGGCCGTGCTGTTCTGCACGATCAGGTTGAGCAGGGCGTCGCGGGGAAGGTCGAGGTCGCGGACGCGCAGTCCGACGATCGCGTCGTCGGCGCGGACGGCGAACTGCACGACTTCGGCGCCGAGACGTCGCACGGCGCTGGTCTCCATCAGGGGCGCGGGCACGGCGCGGCTGTTGGTGGTGACGCCGAGCCACCGAGCGAACGGCTCAAAGGTGGCGCCCTGCAGCACGGTGCTGACGACGACCGCGAAGAAGACGATGTTGAACATGTCGGTCGCGCCTTCGACACCTGCGATGACGGGGAAGGTGCCGAGCACCACCGGGACGGCGCCGCGCAGGCCCGCCCAGCCAAGGACGAGTCGTTCGGCGAACGTGAAGTTCATCCGGCCCAGGACGATGACGACCGCGGCGGGACGGGCGATAACCGACGAGATGATCGCGAGCAGGGTGCCGGCGAGCGCGACCTCGGGCAGCTCCGCCGGCTCCACCAGCAGGCCAAGTGTGAGGAACAGGCCGAGCTGAGCGACCCACGCCAGGCCCTCGTGGAACGTCTCGATCGTGCGCTGGGCGGGAGTCTCCTTGGCGCTGAGCACGACACCACACAAGAAGACGGCGAGGAAGCCGGAGCCGTGGAGGGTGTCTGCTCCGCCGAAGGCGAGGGCGCCGATCGCCAGCGAGGCGACGGGGTAGAGGCCCGCCGATCCGAGCTTGGCTCGTGCGAGTGCCTCGGCCCCGAGCCAGCCGACGGCGACGCCGACCACGCCACCGATCACGAGCTCTTCGGCAAAGAGGACGGCGACGTCGACGAGGCCGTAGTCCGGGTTGGTGAGGAACGCGATCATCGCGAGCACCAACAGCACGGCGACGGGGTCGTTGAGTCCCGCCTCGCCTTCGAGGGTGTGCGCCAGCCGGCGCCGGATCGTGGAGCCGCGCATGATCGCGAAGACGGCCGCGCCGTCGGTACCGGCGACGATCGAACCGATCAGCAGGCCCTCCTTGAGCGTGAGGTCGAGCAGCCATGCGGCGGCGAGTCCGGTGAGGGCAGCCGTCAGCATCGTGCCGAAGACCGCCAGCAGCACGCTTGGCTTGGCGACCGACCGCAGGTCACGGTGGTCGATCGCCAACCCGCCCTCGTAGAGGATCAACGCAAGGCCAACGACGCCGGCTTGCTTGGCCAGTTCGTAGTCGCTGAACTGGATCCATCCGGTCCCGTCGGAGCCGACGATCATGCCGATCGCGAGGAACAGGATGAGGCCGGGGACCCGGAGGCGGCCTGCCAGCAACGACGCGGCGAGCGCCACCGCAAGCAGCGCACCCACGATGAGGATCAGCTGACCTTCGTGCATGGACGGACCACCCCCCAGGCGTCGGACCAACGACGGTGAGTGGGCGTCACTGCTTCAGCCTCGCACATCGCGGCGGCGGTCCGATGCTCCCGGGCGCATAGCCGGGGTACCCATTGTCTAGCCGCGCGGACAGTTGACCGTTTAGTCTCGCGACTATGGCCTCCTCGTCTTTGCCGCCGCGCATTCCACCCGGCGGACGCACGGAGCTTGGCCTCCTGCAGTGGACGCTGCTGAAGATCGGCTCCCGCCGGATCGGCGGCCCGCTGCCCAACGTGATGCTCACGCTTGCGCGACACCGCGGCGTATTCATTCCGTGGCTCTGGTATTCGAGCCGGTTGATGCCCTACGGCAAGCTCCCCGCGACGGATGCCGAACTCGCGATTCTCCGCGTCGCCTCGCGGTGCGGCAGCGACTACGAGCGCATTCACCACTCGGCACTCGGCAAGAAGGCCGGCCTCGGCGACGACGTGATCGCGTGGACGGCCGAGCCGGTCGGATCGACGGTCGCACCGCCCGTGAGCGACGGCATCGACGGCGCCCGCGCCGCCCTCGTGGTACTTGCCGCCGATGAGCTGCTGGACACGCACACGCTCAGCGACGAGACGTGGGCCAAACTTGACGCCGTGTACAGCGAGAAGCAACTCATCGAGTTCTGCCTCCTCAACGGCCAGTACGCCGGCCTCGCCGCGACGCTCAACGCTCTCCGGGTGCCCATCGAGTCCGGCGCGGGCATGAACAAGCTGCGCTGAGCGCGCGGCCGCTTCGGCGCCCCTGGCGCCGAAGCGATCAAGGTCCCGTCGCTGCCCAAATGGACGTTCGACGGAAAACGGTATGGGTGTCGACGCGAGCTGCCGATGAAGGTCGGGTCGCCGGTTTGGCGACTTGCACTGTTCGGCCGCAAAGGATTGCACCGTGAACGATCGTCTTCGCACCTCTCTGGCCGCCGGCCTCCTCCTCGCCTCCGTCTCCATTGCGGGCGTTGCGAACGCCAACGAGGGTCGCGGTGAGGGCAAAGGCCACGGGAAATCGAAAGCCAAGTCGTGCAAGAAGCACGGCAAGGGCTACCTCGTTCATGGCTCGTTCGCGGGCGGTGATCTGACGCGCGTCGCCGGCGCCGACACCGAGCGCTGGGGCGACGACCGCTACTCCGGCACCGTGATCGTCGAGGTTAGTAAGGGCAACAAGCGCGGACGCCGCGACGTGGGCCTCAGCTCCTACGCCGTCACCAACGTGCGCGTGATCGGTGCCGCCGCTGACGGCACGCTTCCCGCCGAGGGCACCCGCGTTGATCTCGTCGGCAAGCAGAAGCCTGCCTGCGACGTGGCGCCCACCACGCCAGACCCGACGACGCCCACCACCCCGACGGAAACGACGCCCGACCCGACCGCCACCCCGCTGTGGCAGGAAGAGCACGGCCCCAAGAACCACGACGCGCCACTCCCCTCCGATGACGACGAGACCGTCGCCGACGACGCCGCACCGGCGGACGCGCCCAAGAGCGACCCCAGCGAGACCGACGACGCCCCAGCCGCCAAGGAAAGTCCGCGCGGCAAGGACAAAGACCGCGTTGACGACCACGACCACGTGAACGACGACGACGACGCCGAAAGCGACGACGACGAGGTGGAGGCGACGACGCCGACCGCCGTCACCGACGTCGCCGTCCGTGTCGTGCACTTCAAGGTGCGCCCGGCAGCTGCCCGGCGCTGAATCTCGGAGCGATAGCCCGCCGGTCGCTGAGCGGACCTCTCAGCGGCCGGCGTACGTCGCTTTGCCGGGGCCGACGGCCAGGAACGAGGCCACGGCGCCCCTCAGGTCTTCGGTCTCGAACAGGTCGCCGCAGACGCTCGGCACGATCGCGTCGGCGGCGGCCACGCCGCCGCTGCTCGTGGCGGAGATGATTGCCCGCGTGGCGTTATGCGCGATCGTCGGGCCCTCGGCCAGCGACGTCGCGAGCTCGAGCGCTTTGGCCTCGATCTCGGACGAGTCCACGAAGTGCGTCACGACGCCCCAGTCGTAGAGCTCCTTGGCGGGGTAGACATCGCCGCTCATGACGAACGCTGCGGCGCGGCCGGCGCCGGCGCGGGCCGCGAGGCGCTGCGTGCCGCCCATCGACGGCGTGAGCCCGACGACCTTCTCGACCAGTCCGAACTTCGCCTTCTCCGACGCGATCAGGAGGTCGCAACCCAGGGCCAGCTCCAGCCCCCAGGTGAGGCAGAGCGCGTGCGCGCTGAAGACCGACGGGTACGGCAGCGCCTCGATGCGCTGCGTGAACCCGAGGAGCCGTACCCACAGGTCATGGCCCTGCTGGGCCGACAAGCCCGAGAACTGCTCGACGTCGACGCCGCCGCTCCAGACGCGGCCCTCGGCGCGGACGAGCAACGCCCGCGCCGGAGTTGCCTCCAGCTCGCTGATCGCCGCGTCGAGCGCGTCGGTCATGGCTGCGTCGAGCAGGTTCAGCGGCGGGGCGCTGACCGTGAGGATCGCGAGGTCGCCCTCGCGCGTGACCGTGACCGGGCTCGAGTTCGTCATCGCCCGATCATCGCGCGTTTCGGAATTGAGCGTCCTTTAGTGGCTGCAAATCCAGCCACTAAAGGACGCTCAATTCCGGCCGGGAGGCGGCTCAGGCGACGGGCGTGGCCTCGGGCTCGGTCTTGGCGGGCGCCTCGCGGCGCGGCAGCGTCGTGTAGCTCTCGATGTCGAACCGCTGCGTGAGCTGGCGGAAGCGGAAGGTGAAGTCGGGCCACAGCGTGGTGTTGCGGCCGGTTTCGTCGAGGTACCAGCTGGCGCAGCCACCGTTGAGCCAGATCGTCGGCTTCATCCGCTTCTGCAGACCCTCGTTCCAGCGGCGGCTGCGCTCGGGGCGCACGTCGACGCTGGCCAGCTGGCCGCGCTTCATCTGCGCCAGCGCGTCGATGACGTACTGCACCGAGGCTTCGATCATGAAGATCATCGAACTGTGCCCAAGGCCGGTGTTGGGCCCAAGCACGAAGAAGAAGTTCGGGAAGCCCGGGACGGTCGCTCCGCGGTAGGCCTGCATGCTGCCTTGCCATACGTCGGACAGCGACTGGCCACCGGTGCCGCGAACGTGATCGGCGATCGGCAGGTCGGTCACGTGGAAGCCGGTGCCGAGGACGATCGCGTCGACCTCGCGCTCCTCGCCGCTGGTGCCGACGACGCTGTGCTTGCCGATCGATGCCACACCGGTGGAGAGCACCTCGACGTTGGGCTGGTTCAGCGCCGGGAAGTAGTTCGAGCTCAGCAGGATGCGCTTGCAGCCGATCCGGAAGTTCGGGGTGAGCTTCTCGCGCAGCTCCGGGTTATCCGGGATCTGGCGCTTGATGTGGTGGCGGGCGAGGAGCTCGGGCGCCTTCATGATTCCTGAGAACCGCGTGAAGCCGACGACGTTGAGTTCCTTCGACCAGTAGAGCCAGGCGCGGCCGGCGCGCTGCAGGGCCGGGACGCGGTTGAAGAGCGCGCGGCGCAGGCGCGAGGTCTTGAACTCCGGGCGGGGCAGCAGCCACGGCGGGGTGCGCTGGAAGAGCTTGAGCTCGCCGACGATCTTCTGGATCTCCGGCACGAACTGGATGGCCGAGGCGCCCGTCCCGATCACGGCGACGCGCTTGCCCGTGAGGTCGACGGAGTGATCCCACTCGGCGGAGTGGAAGACCGGGCCGTCGAAGTCTTCGAGTCCAGGCAGGTTCGGGATCGACGGCGCGCTGAGCGGGCCCGTCGCGGAGACGAGCACGTCGAACACATAGTTGCCCTGGCTGGTGGAGACGTGCCACTGCTTGGTCTCGTCGTTCCAGGTGGCGTCCTGCACGAAGGTGTCGAGGTGGACGGAGCGGCCTAGGTCGTGGTCGGCGGCGACGCGCTCGGTGTAGGCGCGGATCTCGTCCTGGTGGGCGAAGGTCGTCGTCCAGTTCGGGTTCGGGGCGAACGAGTACGAGTACAGGTTCGACGGCACGTCGCACGCGCAGCCGGGGTAGTCGTTATCTCGCCAGGTGCCGCCGATCGCGGAGCCGCTCTCGAGGATGATGAAGTCGTCGTTGCCCGTCTGGCGCAGGCGGATGCCCATGCCGAGGCCGGCGAAGCCGGCGCCGATGATGCCCACGCGGGCCTTGCGGGTGACGGCCGATGGTGAGGCGGTGCTGCTCATGGATCCTGCGTGGGAGAGAGGACGAGAAAGATGGGACCGCGCCCCCAGTCGGGCGTGGTGGTACCGCAGCGTACTTACACTAGTGTCACTTGTCGACCCTGCGTGAGCAGGGTCGCACGCGGCGCCTCGGTCACGCGTCCACACGGGTGGTGCGACGTGGCGCGCGGGTGCCCATCTAGGATCTGAGTGGTCATGGTTGCGGCCCGAGTGCCGATCCATGGCATGACCGCCGCGTTGGCCACGAGTCGCGTGCGCGCCGCTCCCTTGCCGCTTCCTCTCCCGGAGTCTCTTCCTTGCGATCCCTGCTGACCGCCCTCCTGCTGGCTGTCGCCACCCTTGGTGCCGCCACAGCCCCCGCCAACGCGGCGACGATGATCGGCATGGGCGACCAGAGCCCGGCGATGTTCGACGACGTGCGGTTCACCAGCCTCACGAAGGTCAAGGTCGTGCGCTACATCGCGCCGTGGGACGTCGAGAACGACCCGGTCGCCAAGGCGAAGGCCGATACCTGGATCGCCGCGGCCCGGGCGAAGGGCTACCTCGTGCACTTCACCTTCAACTACGGCGTCAAGACGCCGCTGGTGAACCCGACGCCAGCCGCGTACGTGGCCGCGACGAAGCCGTTCGTGACCCGCCACAAGAACAACGTCGAGTCGTGGGGCGTCTTCAACGAGGTCAACCGCGGGCTCGCCGCCGGCCGGTTCACCACGCCGAATCCCAAGCTCGCCGCACAGCTGTTCCTCGCGTTCCGATCGAAGATCTGCGTTGGCTGCAAGATCGTCGCGATCGACCTGCTCGACGGCGTGAACGTGAAGGCGACGCTCGTCTACCTCAAGGCGTTCCAGCGCGCGGTCGGCAAGAACCGGCCGAAGATCGTCGGCTTCCACAACTACTCCGACACCAACCGCAACAGCATGACCCGCACGGCGGCGCTGCTGAAGGCCGTCGGCAAAGGACCGAAGGTGTGGATCACGGAGACGGGCGGCCTCTACAAGTTCGGCAACGACGGCTCGGGCTTCCTGCCTGACAGCGCACGCCAGGCCAAGGCCGTCCGCCAGGTCTTCAAGATCTCGAAGAAGTTCCCGCGCATCGAACGGACGATGTTCTACAACCTCTACGGCCCGGGCGCGGACCGTCCGGACGACATCTTCGACGCTGGCCTGATCTCTGGCGCCGGCGCGATTCGCCCCGCCTACACGGTGTTCAAGAGCTTCGCCAAGTAGCCAGCCCTGGGCCCGCCGCGCTGGGCGGGCCCAGCCGCTGCGTGCGGGTTTCCACGGACCGCACGGCGTCGGCCGTCGATAGATTCCGCGCCATGGACTTCTGGGACGTGCTGCTCATCATCCACCTGCTGGCGATGGCGTTCTTCGTCGGCGGCCAGCTCGTTCTCGCGTCGGTGCTGGTGCCCGTGATGAAGGGCAAGCCCGAGATGAAGTTGCTCGCTCGCCGCTTCGGGCACATGAGCGGCATCGCGCTGGTGCTGTCGATCCTGACGGGCGCCTACATGGCCTCGCACAACAACCAGTGGGGCGACTCGATCCTGCAGGCCAAGATCGCCACGCTCATCGTGCTGTTCGGCGTCATGGGCTACCACATGCAACACGGCGACAAACGCTGGGCCGAGCCCGTCATGGCGACGCTCTCGCTCGCGATCGTCGTGCTCGGCGTCGCCCTCGCGAGCTAGGCGCCCCGGTGGCGAGTTGGGCCGGCCGGGCCGCGTCGCGAGTCGGCCGCGGGGTCGTGGCGCCGGTGCGCCGCGCGCTGACGTCGACGCCGCCACCCGAGCCGCCGGTCGGCTGGGCGCAGCGTGTCCTTGCCGATCTGGTGGCCGTAGACGTCGAGCGCTGGCGGCGCTTCAACGGCGTCATTGCTCGCACCGACGAGTACGCGGGGAACCGCTGGACCCTGGAGCTACGCCACGGCCGCAGCGTCGAGTGGGAGCCGGGCAGCATGGCCACCTGGTGGCGCGGCGGGCTCGACGGAACGATCCCCGAGCTCCTCGGCACGCTCTCGATCAAACCGACGGCGCCGAGCGACGACCGCGCCCCGCAGACCGTGGCGGTGAGCGTCGACCTCGTCCGGACCCATGGTGAGATCGTGGCGACGCTGACGATGCGCGGCACTGGGCTGACGCTGCCAAATGAGTCGTACGCGGTCGCGGCGCCGGCGCCGGCGCCAGAAGGAGTCAGCGGGGTGGCGGAGTCTTGCGAGGTGGCGTCCCGCACCGCTTGGACGGGGTTCCCCGGGCCGGTGACCAGGGTGCGACCGCAGGTGCCACTCGCTCGCGTGGTCGGGGCGACGGTCTACCTTCATGATCTCGCTGATCTCGCCTCGGAGCCCGACGAACTCCTGCTGACGGTTGCGGGTGACGGCGCCCCGATCTTGTTGCTGAGGCTCACGGCCGACGGGTCGCTGCAGGACCGGACGCCGGAACATTTCCCGGACGGGAGCTGGAACTCAGCGGACGCGATCGACATGGACTACCCCGTCGAGCACGTCGCTCTTGAGGCCGACGTGCTCACGCTCAGCGGCAGGGACTGGCTCGCGCAGGTCGCCGGACCAAACCTGCAGGTCGTCGTCGAGCAGCTCGCTTAGCGCTCGCGCACCGCGGCGCGTGCCGGCAACGACACCGGCCACCCGGTCGCGCCGTCGGGGAGAACGGCGAGACCGGGTGGCCGGTGGTGCGTGCTTGGGGGAGAAGGGGTTACTTACGAAGCGGCATGGTCGTACTCCGAGCGGTGGAGGGAAACCCGGGCGCCGAGGCGGCGGGTCTTGCACCTCAGGGATCGGCATTCCTGAGCGGGAATGATCACGGTATGGCCGGATGATCGACCCGGCGGCCGGGGCCAGGTAGCACTGGCCCCGTCGCGCGGAAGACCCCGAATTTCGGGGCGTAAGTCGACCGGTTAGTCGGCGGTCGCGCCGGTGCCGATTGCACACGCCACGCCGGTCCCGCCGAGGCCGCAGTAGCCCGCCGGGTTCTTGTGGAGGTACTGCTGGTGGTACGTCTCGGCGTAGAAGTACTCGCCGGCGGGGGCGATCTCGGTGGTGATCTCACCCAGGCCCTTGGCTGCGAGCGCCTTGCCGTAGGACGCGGCCGACGCCGCGACGGCCTGAGCCTGCTCGGGCGTTGAGGTGTAGATCGCCGAGCGGTACTGGGTGCCCACGTCGTTGCCTTGGCGGTTGCCCTGGGTCGGGTCGTGGCCCTCCCAAAACGTCTTCAGGATCGTCTGGAGGGAGGTCTTCGCCGGATCCCAGACGACCTTCACGGCCTCGGTGTGGCCGGTGCGCCCCGAACACGTCTCTTCGTACGTCGGGTTGGGGGTGAACCCACCGGCGTAGCCGACCGACGTGGTGTAGACGCCGGGAAGCTTCCAGAAGAGGCGCTCGGCGCCCCAGAAGCAGCCCAGGCCGACGGTGATCTCCTCAAAGCCCTCCGGGAACGGCGGCTTGATGGAGGTGCCGAGCACCGCGTGCGTACCGTCGACCGGCAGCGGCGTGGATCGGCCGGGCAGCGCGTCCTCCGGGCTGACCATCGTGGCCTTGCGGCGCAGTGCTTCAAACAGCATTCGAGTCTTCCTCCTCGGAGATCCAGCGGGGGCCGAACTTCGGCCGCTTGCGCAGGTTCTCTCTTGTTTCAGGGTAGTCGCCGCGAGCAGCTTTCGCGCGGCCTATGAAGACGGTCCCCGAACGGGCCAGTTCGTTACGCGGCGGCAGGTGGCGACGCGCCACCTGCGCTCCAACCTGAATCAAGCCGTGTCACGCCTGCATACCCCGTACCATGGACTGTGCTGGTGCGCACGCATGTCCCTGGTTGGGTGCGCCACGCCGAGTCACCCATGTCCGAAGCCTTTCGCCCGTCGCTGGTACCGACGCCACGTGTTGTGGTCGTGATGGCCGGCGCCGCGGGTCGGGTTGACCGCGGCTCCACGGCGCTCGAGCTCGCCGCGATGCCGCAGCTGGCCGCGCTCGCCCGCACCGGCCGCGTCGGGCGGCTCCGCGCGGTCGCGACGCACCTCCCGGTCTCTGAGACCTCGGCCGCAGCGACGTCCGTCGGCACGATTCCGCCGATGGCACTCGATCCGGGGGCCGTGGCGATCGAGGCACTCGGCCGCGTCCTGGCGACCGACGAGAGCTGCACCGTGGTCGAGGTTCTCGACCTGCACGGCGATCCGGCGCCAGTGCTCGACGTTGAGCGTGCGGCCGCCGCGCTGCGCCACCAGCTGCGCTGGCAGCGCGTTGCGGGCGTTACCCGCGGCAACCAGATCCTGATCGCCGGCGCCGTCCCGTCGATCCTGCCCCAGATCGAGGGCTTGCGCCTTGAGCCGCTCGCCCCGGGCTTCCTGCCCTCGCCGCTGCTCGATCGAGGCATGGTCGTCGTCGCCGCGGAGGGTTCGGTGCTGCTTGGGGTCGCCTCGCTGTTGGGTGCCACCGCGATCCCGATCGACGCGTCGAAGGCCGACGTGCGCGACCCGGTCCCGGCCCGCCTTCGCGTGCAGGCCTCCAGCTCGCTGCTCGCCGGCGCGCACACGGTCGTCGTGGAGTCGCGCGCCCCCATGCAGGCCCGCCGCGGTCGCCGCGACGACGTGAGTCGGGAGCGGGCCGTCGCGACCTGTTTGGCGCAGCTCGACCGCGAGGTGATCGGTCCGCTCCGCGCGACGGCCTCCTGGGTGGGCGCCTGCATCTCCGTGACCGCCGATCTGCTGCGCGAGTCCGACGGCACGCCCGTGCGCGGCGACGTGCCGATCGCGATGGCTGGGCCGCGCTCGGTCTTCATGCCTGAGCCGGCGCCGCTCCTCGCGCCGCTGGGAACCACGCTCGTTCCCGCGTACTGCGAGCGTGGGGTGGAAGGCCTCCCGGTCGTCCACTCGCCGCTGGTGATGCTGCCCTCCCGCGAGGCTGGCGCCCCTCGCCGCTTCAGTCGCGATCCCCGCACGGGGCTCACGGTCAGCGAAGCCACCGCCGCCTGATCCACGCCGGTCGTCGTAGGCTCGGCCGCATGCGAGCGCTGCGGGTAATCACGGAGGACGGCCCGAGCGCCGTGCAGCTGTTGGAGGTCGCCGAGCCTGAGGGCGAGCTGATCGTCCGAGTCCGGGCGGCGGCGGTCGCGTTCCCGGACGTGCTGATGACGCGCGGCAAGTACCAAATTCGCCAGGCACTCCCGTTTACGCTCGGCTGGGAGGCCGCCGGCGACGTGGTGCGCGCGCCGGCGGGCAGCGAGTTTGCCGTGGGTGATCGCGTGATGACGCTGAGCTTCGGCTCGCACGCCGAGCAGGTCGCGGCCGTCCCGCAGGCGACGTTCGCCCTGCCGGATTCGATGAGCTACGCGGAAGGGGCTGCGTTTCCGCTCAACTACCTCACGGCGCTGGCGGCGCTCGAGCGCCGCGGCCGGCTTGTTGCGGGTGAGCGCGTGCTGGTGCATGGCGCGGCCGGCGGCGTCGGGACCGCCACGATCCAGGTCGGCAAGGCGCTCGGCGCCGTCGTGGTGGCGTCGGTGTCGACGGAAGACAAGGCGGAAGTGGCGCGCGCCGCGGGCGCCGACGAGGTCGTCGTCGGCGATGACTTTCGCTCGGGCCTGAGTGCCCCGGTGAACGTGATCATCGACTCCGTCGGCGGCACGGAGCGCTTCAAGGAGTCGCTGCGCTCGCTCGCGCCAGAGGGGCGGCTCGTCGTCGTCGGCTTCGCGGGTGGGGAGATTCCCGAGGTGCGCGTGAACCGCCTGCTGATCGGCAACGTCGACGTCGTCGGCTGCTCGTTCAACATCCTTGCGCTCGAGCCGTCGGGCATTCGTGACGCGATGGCGCGCCTGCTGGGGCTCGTTGGCACCGGCGCCCTGCGCCCGATCATCGGCGCGACGTATCCGCTCGCCGAAGGGGCTCAGGCGCTGCGCGATATCGACGAGCGCCGCGCGACCGGCAAGGTGATCCTCACGGTGTGAGGATCGGTCTCAGGCGATGCGCGCTGCGAGTTCGGGGAGCGAGAGGAAGTAGCGCGCGTGTGTCGTCCGTAGGGCGGCTTCCGACTCGGCGTCGAACGCGACGATCTCGACGTTCTCCTGGCCGCTGAACTCTCGTTCGGCGGTGAAGCGGGCAGTCAACGCAGCAGCGCTGCTGTCGAACTGCTCGGGGTCCCGCACGAGCTGACCGAGCGATCGGTCATAGATGAGCAAGAAATGCGCCACAGCTAGAGGCTACTTGAGGTGCGGTAACGCATCGACAAACCGCAGGTTCGGTCAAAGAGGATTCTCGTGTTCGTCGTCGTCGGCTCCGCTTCGACGCCGACGCTCGGAGAGCGCCTTGAGAGCGGGTCCGAACTGGTCGATCGAGCGATGGACGTCTTCGCGCATCGCGGCCAACTGTTCCTGCTGCTCCGCGACCGCGCTGGCGATGTTCGGGAAGTCGTCAAGTCGGTCCGCCACGCTCTGGTAACCGCGCTCCCGAACTTCGAATGCATCGAGCGTGTCGGACAGCCCAAGCGCGAGGCTCGTCAGCAGCTCCTCGAAGGTCGTGGACCTTCCGAACTCGGGGGAGACTTCGGAAAGCGCCACGATACGTTCGGGCGGGATCGGTACGAGAGATTCTGGCGGTTGCCCATATCGGATCCCGCGGCCGAGTTCGTCGGCAAGCTTTTCGAAGAGTTCCGCCCATCGATGTTGCAGGTCGGTTCGTAGCTGGATCTCCACCGGGAGACCATCGATCGAAATGACGAGGTGGACAGCGCGGTACCCGGAGCGTGGATCGGCCCGGCGGTCAATCACCTTGGCGGACCGCTCGGCCGACGAGAACGCTTCGATCAAGGCCGCCGCCGTTGCGTCCTGTCCTATCCTGCCGCCACCAACGATCACGCGGACCCCAGCCAGATCCTGGATGGTGCTGAGGCCGCGCCCGTCATTTCGGCGCAGCTTTTCAAGGATCGTGCCGGTGTTCTTCACGCGGGAAGTGACTGGGGCGTCGGTCAGCTCGACGACTCGGCTTCGGGCAATGCGGAGTGCCTCCGCGTACGCGGCCAGCACTTCGTGGAGCGTTTCGATGTCTGCGGACTGCGCGCCTGCGCTCAGTCGCTTGCCGAGCAACTCGACCTGGCGCTTGCTGATCGGGAGCGGCACGCCCCCGGTTCTACTTGATCCCGAGGTCGCCGACGACCCGGGCTCAAGGACGGAGGGGGATTCGAACCCCCGAGACGGGGGTTGCCCGCCTAACGGTTTTCAAGACCGTCGCATTCAACCGCTCTGCCATCCGTCCGCGGTGCTTTCGCACCAGCAATGCAAGCACACATGGGCCTCTCGCGGCGGCGCTGCGTGATGGCGCTCCGGCCTCTATGCTCTTGAATCTCTTGGAGAGGTGGCCGAGTGGCTGAAGGCGCCCGCCTGCTAAGTGGGTATGGGGTTCATAGCCCCATCGAGGGTTCGAATCCCTTCCTCTCCTCTCGTCGCTCCTGCAGTCCGGTGTCGCCCCGGCTGTGGGCGTGCACAGATTCCACCGGAATCTTGTGTAGCCGGTCACAGTGGCGCCCGCGTACGGTCGAGGGGTGTCCCCTGAACGTCGCTCTCACGTCCGTCGACTGCGCCCCGGCCGAGGGCTGCGCGTCGCCGTCACGCTCTGCGTGGCCGGGCTCGCCGCGCCGATCGGAGCCGGGGCCGCGCCTGCTGTCGTCGCCGGCCCACAAGGCGACGCGTTCTACGCGCCGCCGCCGTCGCTCGTAGCCGGGCCGAGCGGCACGCTGGTCTGGAGTCGCCCGGCCTCGGCCCTGACCACGATCGCGCAGGCGGCGACGGCGAGCACCGTCATCTACCGCTCGCGCGACATCAACGGCGAGCCGAGCGTCGTCTCCGGCCAGATCTTCATCCCCAAGGGGCCCGTCCCGGCTGGCGGCTGGCCCGTCGCGGCCTGGGGGCACATCACCACCGGGGCCGGCGACGCGTGCGCGCCGAGTCGCGCCACCCCTGGCGACCCCGAACTCTCGCAGCTGCTGCGGGGCGACCAGATGGCGTCGGCGCTGCTGGGCGCCGGCATCGCGGTCGTCCGATCGGACTACGAAGGGATCGGCACACCCGGTCCGCACCCGTACCTGATCGGCTCCTCGCTCGGTCGCGCCACGATCGATCTCGTGAAGGCCGCGCACGGCTCGGACCCCGATCTCAGCAAACGGTGGGTCGCCGTCGGGCACTCCGAAGGTGGCGTGGCCTCGCTGTTTGCCGGGACGATGGCGGCCGAGCTGGCCCCGGAGCTTGAGCTGCGCGGCGTTGACGCCATCGCCCCGCCGCTGCGCACGCGCACGGTGTTCGACGTGGTGCGCCAGATCCCCATCTCGAGCGGCCCGCTGTCGACGGTCCCGGGGTTGGCGTCGCTCGTGCTCGCTGGCGCCGCGCTCGACGACCCGCGGCTGGCCGAGCTCTACCAGCAAGGGGCCCTGAGTCCCCGGGCGCTCGAGCTCCTGCCGGATGTGGAGACGCGCTGCAGCGACGCGCTGACCCGCTCCGACACGTGGGGTGGGCTGCCGCCAAACAAGATCGCTGGTCCCCGCGGGCCGGTGCTCACTGAGGGCATGCGGCGCCTGCACCGCGTGCTGGACCGCAACGACGCGATCAACCTGCGCTTCCCGCGGTCACTTCCGGTCCGCCTCGACCAGGGCCAGGCAGATCTGGTCGCCCCGTGGTTCTTCGCCGACGAATTCGTGCTCCGCCAGCTCGCCCGTGGCAAGCGCGTCTCCTACCGCACGTACCGCGGCGCCACCCACGCCAACGTGGCCAACTCGGGCCGCGCCGCCGAGCCGGCGACCCGCTGGATCGCGGAGCAGCTCCGATGACCCCCGTCGTCCGCCCGTCCCGCGCTTCTGCGCACGATCACCCGCATCCCGCGCTGTCCCAGGCGCCCACGAGGTCCACCACTATGCCCGCGCTCAGACCATCCTCGCCCACCGCGCGCCTCCGTTCGCTGGGGCTCGCGCTCCTGCTCTGCCTGGCTCCGGCGCTCTGCCCCAGCGCCGCGCTGGCGGCAGCCAAGCCGCTGCCCCAGGGACTCTCGAGCGCGGACGAGATCATGGACGACGTCCAGGCCCTCGTTGATTTGGGGCCGCGTCGGTCCGGCACCCCCGGCGGCGCGCGTGCGGCGGAATACATGAAGGCCGGCCTGACGAAGGCGGGGATCCCGACTGTCTGGGAGCACAACGTCCCCACCTACCAGTGGGAGGAGACGCGCGGCGCCGTCAGCGTCGGCGGCCAGGCGATCGACGCCTTCCCCTCGGAGCACTCGTTCTTCGGCGAGGCCAAGCCGGACTGGACGGGCACGTTCTCGACCGGTCCAGTGGGGCGTACCGCCAAGGTCGTCGACATCGGCGACGGTGGCTACGTCGATCTGCTCGGCAAGGACCTGCGCGGCAAGATCGTCGTGTTCAACCTGCGGTTCGTGGTGCCGCAGCTCGCCCTCGGTGCGGTCTCCGAGCACCTCTACGACCCGGGCCTGTCGCTCCTGAAGGAACCGTCGGCGCTGGCACAGGGCAACCCCTACATCACGAACTACACGTCGGTGCTTCGCGCGGCCCAGCGTGCCGGAGCCGTCGGCTTCGTCGGCGTGCTGACGGACTACTTCCAGTCGAACAAGTACCGCAACGAGTACTACCGCGATCTGCAGGTCACCATGCCGGGCTTCTGGGTCACCCGCAGCGAGGGACGGCGCCTGCGCAACCTGCTGCCAGCGGCCGGGCGGCAGGCGACCCTCGAGCTCGAAGGGCGCCGCTACGAGACGCCGACGCGCACCGTGCTCGGGTACCTCCCCGGCAAGAGCCGCGAGACGATCATGGTGCAGTCGCACCACGACTCGGTCGGTCCGGGCGCCGTCGAGGACGCGAGCGGGTCGGCGGAGGTCCTGGCGCTGGCGCGGTACTACGCCTCGCGACCGGCGTCCGAGCGTGAGCGCGGGCTGTTGTTCGTGACGTTCGACAGCCACTTCACCGGCTACCAATCCCACTTCGCGTTCGCCCAGCAATACGTCACGGGAGCAGACCGGCCGTTCGACATCGTCGCCAACGCCACGGTCGAGCACATCGCACGCCAGGCCGTGGTGCGCGGAGGCAAGCTGGCGATGACCGGTGAGACTGAGCCGCGCGCGTTCTTCCGCCTCGGCGGCAGCGTGGTCCGGCAGGCCATCGTCGAGGCGATCCGGCGCCGCGACCTGCGTCGCACGCTCGTGATCAACACGCGGTCGTTGACCAAGGCGGGGAACATGCCGACGGACGCCTCGCCGCTCTCGCGCGCGGGAGTGCCGACCGCGTCGTTCATCTCGGGGCCGATCTACCTCTACGACGACGTGGACACGATCGAGATGGTCGACGTCCCGCAGCTCGTGCCTGTCGCGGCCGCATTCGTCGACATCATCGATCGCTTCGACGTGTCCTCCGCCAGCGCTCTGCGCGGTCGCTGACGGCAGCGCGTGCCACGTTGGGTGGATGGCCGGCGCCGACCGCCGGCCATCCACCCAACTAGTCCTTGGCCAGCTCGTAGCCGTAGGAGCCGCGCTTGTAGGCGAGGCGGGCGATCGAGCGCATCGTCTGATCATTGTTGTGCTCGACGGAGTTGAGCAGGCCGGTCACTCGGCTGGCGGCGCTCGTGCAGTAGGTCTTGGCCATCAGCATCTCCTGCCCGGACGCCTCCACGCCCTGCTCGGCAAAGAGCGCCGTCACGCGTGAGATCACGGAGACCTGGGCGAAGATCGCCGAGACGGCATCGGAGATCCGGCGGTGCTGGAGCCCCTGGTGGATGATCGCCTTGCGGTGCTCGCGCAGCAGCTTCTCGCAGACGCTCTTGAGCTGGCCCGTCTGATCGCCCACTGAGTCCGCCAGCGTTTTGAGGTCCGGGTGGGCCTGCGTCAGGCGCGAGCCGCCGCGGATCCGGCCGCCGACGTAGTCCGCCAGGACGCCGATCGAGCGGATCGGGTCGTTGAGGCCGATCGAGCCCAGATCGGAGAGCTTCTCGCCGACCGGCTTCATGCCCGTCAGCGCGACATACGAGCGCAGGACGTCGTTGGCGCCCTCGAAGATCGGGAAGATCCGGATGTCTCGCAGGATCTTCTCGTAGCGGTTGCCGCGCATGTAGCCGGCGCCGCCCGCCAGCTGGAGCGCACGGTTGGCTTGGTACCAGAGGAACTCGGTCCCGGCGATCTTGCAGACGGCCGACTCGATCGAGTAGTCCGACACGCCCGCGTCGACGAGGCCGGTGGTCATGTAACACATCGACTCCAGCCCGAAGAGGTTGGCGACCATCCAGCCGATCTTCTCCTGCACGAGTTCCAGGTCGCCCAGGGGCGCGCCGAACTGCTTGCGCTCGCTGACATGCTCGATCGTCATGTCGAGCAGCAGCTTGGAGCCGCCGACGGAGCCCGTCCCCAGGCCGATCCGCCCGTTGTTGAGGATCGCCATCGCGATGCGGAAGCCGTCGCCTGGATCGCCGAGCACGTTCTCGGGCGGGATCCGCACCTCGTTGAACGTCAGCTGGCGCAGGTCGTTGGCGCGCAGGCCCATCGTGTCGTAGCGGTCGCCGACCTCAAAGCCAGCCATCCCCTTCTCCACGAGCAGGGCGATGTGGCGGTCCTTGCCGTCGATCTCGACTCGGGCAAACGTCGTCAGCACGTCCGCCCGTGAGCCGTTGCCGATGTAACGCTTCTTGCCGCTGAGCTTGTAGGAGCCGTCGGCCTGCAGGACGGCCCGCGACTCCACGCCCCAGGCGTCGGAGCCGGCCGATTCCTCGGTCAGCGCGAACGCAGCGAGCTTCTTGCCGGTGGCCAGATCCGGCAGCCAGCGGGCCTTCTGATCATCGGTGCCGAAGAGCGCGATGCCCTTGTAGCCGATCGACTGGTGCACGCCGAGGACGACCGAGAGCGTCGGGTCGATGTGGGCGATCGTCTCGAAGACGCGCGCATAGCCGGTCTGCGACAGGCCCTGGCCGCCGTACTCCTCCGGCACGTAGAGCCCGAGGGCGCCGATCTCGCCGAGGCGGGCGATGTCGTCCTCGGAGACCCACCGTGCGTCCTCCGTGGCGTGCTCGTCGTAGTCCTCGGCGAACGCCTTGAGATCGCGGTTGATCCGCTTGATCTTCTCCGCCTCAGCTGGGCTGGGATACGGGTACGGCAGGACAAGGTCCTGGTGAATCTCGCCGAGGAAGAGCGACTTCGCGAACGACGACGTGCTGTGGTCTGTTTCCGGCCGTGGGGCGGCGGAGGTCGTCTGCGTCACGGTGAAGTCCACTTCAGCTCGGAGGGCTTGCGTCCCAGGCTATGAACGCCCACGGCCGGGGTGTTATGGCCCTGTGTCCAGACCCGTCGGCTGCTAGCGCACCTTGACGTAGGTGTACTGCGGGTCCGACGGCGTTTGGTTGCCGCCGGCCAGCCATACGAGCAGGTAATCGCCGCGGGCGAGTTTCCTGAGGCCGCGGCGGACGCTCGCGGTCTTGGCGGCGTCGGTGCTCACCACACGCGCCTTGCCGGTCACCCCACGGTTCGTCGTCCCAGCCTTGCCGCTGCAGCGCAGCGCCGAGCCGGTGAGTTTGACCACCGCCAGGGCCGACTTCGTGCCTTTCGCGACCTTGGCGCGCGGCACGGCGCCGGATGCACGGAGGCGCAGGCACCGCGACTTGGGAGCCGCGACCGTGAGGGCGGGCTGCGAGACGATCGACACGGGGACCTGCAGCCCGCCATAGGTGAGCGTCAGGTTCCAGCTGCCGACCGGCAGCTTCGGCAGCGTCCACGTGACGCGGCAGCGCGTGCCTGAGGCCGTCTGTGCGGTGCAGGGAGCCGGATCGGCGGCCGCGCGGCCGGCGCGCGAGGACGTGGCGACGCTGTTGCCGTCCGAGGTGAGGCTGACGACCGTGAAGCGATCGCGCGGGACGCCGGCCGACTTCGCCAGGTCGGAGAGCAAGTTGCTCACGAACGTGTCGGTGAGGTTGGTGATGTCCGTCGACAACTTGAGCGTCGTCCGGACACTCACGGTCTGCCGGACGTTGCCGATCGGAACCGCCGTCGGCGTCGACGTCGTGGGCTGGCCGGACTGGGATCCAGCGGTGATGTCGGCCGTGACCATGATCGGCTTGTTAGAACGGGCGGGCGTGTTCAGGATGTACGTGGGCACGCCGTTGACCGAACGCACGGCGCCCTGCCCTGAGGAGGACATGCTGCCGCTCGAGATCGAGCTGCCGTCGGTCCCGGTGATGGTGAAGCCGGAGCCGGAGCCGGAGCCGGAGCCGGAGCCGGAGCCGGGGCCGGAGGCCGCCGGGACGTCCGGCTTCGGCGGTGACACCTGCGGCACCGCGACGTAGGTGTAGCTCTGCGCCGAGGCGGCTGACGTCTGGCCCTTGGCCGTGATCTTGAACGTGCAGGTGTCGGCTGCCAGCGGCGGGACCACGACGCTCACGTTCGTCGCTGAGATCCAAACCAGACTGGAGGCGGTGTGGGTGCCCGCGGCGCCGCAGTCGAGGGTGACTCTGGCGATGTCGGCGCTGGAGCTGCCGAAGTTCGTCCCAGTGAGCATGACCGCGGTGGCCTGTCCCGCGCTGCCTTCAGACGGGCTGACGCTCGTGATCGCGGGGGGCGGGGCAAGGTATTCGTACGTCGCCGTCGACAGCGTCGATGTCTGGCCGGCCACGGTGGCCGTGAAGCGGCAGGTGGTGCCCGCGGCGAGCGCAGGAACCACGACGGTGAGCGTCGTCGACGAGACCCAGATCACGTTTGACCCGGCGTGCGTGCCGGCGCCGCCGCAATCAAGGCCCACGCCGGTCAGGCTGGCCGACGATGCGCCGAAACTCGACCCGGCAAGCGTGACGGTGGCTGCGGTGTTCGCTGCGCCCGACGTCGGCGCGACACTTGTGATCGCCGGCGCGGGCGGTGCCGCGACGTAGGTGTAGGTCGCTGTCGACGCCACCGAGGCCCCACCGGAGGTCGTGGTGACGGTGAACGTGCAGACGGCGCCGGCTGGGCGCTGCGGCACCCGCACCGTGAGCTGAGTGGGCGAGATCCACGTGCGGTCGGCCCCGCCGGTGGCGCCGTACACGCCGCAGTCGACGAGCACCGACGCGAGGTCGGCGCCGCTGGTGCCGAAGTCCGAGCCGGTGAGCGTGACGGTGTTGAACTGCCCCTCGGTGCCCGAGGACGGCGAGACGCTGGAGACGGCTGGTGCTGGAGGCGGTGCGCTGCCGAGCGCTTGACCGGAGAGGCCGCCGGTCAGGAACAGGAACATCACGTCGGTGCCGATCTCGAGCGTGCCCGACGAGGCGTGCGACGCCACGCCGGTCGGGGCGTAGACGACGTCGAAGGTGCAGGTGGCGCCCGTCGCGAGGGCGGTGCCCGAGCAGGTGTCGTGGTCGATGGCGAACTCGCCGGGGGCGCCGGAAATCGAGATGGACGGGGTGGTGTTGTCGGGCCCCATCGTGAGCTTGACCGACTTCGTCGACTGGCTGCCGATCGCCGTATCGGGGAACGCGACGTCGCAGGACGGACCGGGGACGTCGCAGTTGACGTCGGCGGCGCTGGCGGCGCCTGGGGCGAAGGCAAGCGCCGCCGGGGCGGCGAGCAGCAGGAAGCGGTGAACGAGGCGGAGGCGCATAGGCGTGGGCTCCTGGCCGGGCTGGGGGAGGGGCTAGCGCGGAGGCGCTTGATCCGGATATCGGGCACGCTCGTCCGATTCTTGACCGCAGGGGCGACAACATTCGCGGTGGGCCAGACGTGGCTCGGGCGCTCGACCTGCTGCGAGCAACGACCGAGCCGGTTGCAGGAGCCCCGCGTTCCGTGGCGTAGGGTGCACGCGTGAGCTTCGCCGACGAGCGCCGTGCCTACCTGCGAGGAGCGCTCCCCGACGCGCTGCGCGCTGTCGACCCGCTGAAAACGCTCGCGGAATGGATCGCCGAGGCCAAAGAGGCCGGCGATCCGGAGGCGACCGCGATGGCGCTGGCGACGGTCGACCCCGATGGGTCGCCCGCCGTGCGGTACGTGCTGTGCAAAGGCGTCACCGATCGCGGCCTGCAGTTCTTCACCAACCTGGGCAGCCGCAAGGGCGTGGCGCTCGCCGCCGAGCCGCGTGCCGCCGTCACCTTCTGGTGGCCGACGCTGGAGCGGACCGTGCGCATCGTCGGCACCACCGAGCTGCTGCCACGGGAGGCCGTCGACGCGTACTTCGCGCGCCGTCCTCGCGGGAGCCGGATCGGCGCGTGGGCGTCGGATCAGAGCCGCCCGGTCGATGCTCGCGAGGAACTCGAGGCTCGCGCCCAGCAGTTCGACGCGCAGCATCCCGAGCCTGGCCCGCACACGGCGCCAGCGGAGTGGGGCGGCTACGAGCTCGTCGCCGCCGAGGTCGAGCTGTGGCAGGGCCGCGACGATCGCATCCATGATCGCCTGCGATTCGATCGCGACGCGGCCGCGGCGATCGGCTGGACCGCGGTGCGCCTGCAGCCATGAGCGCCGCGCTGCGCCGCCTCGACCCGGCACCGCTGCTGCGGAGCGCGCCGATCGCTCTGCCGCAGCTGCTGGCGCTGCTGACGCTCGTGATCCTCAGCGCCGCCGAGGGCGGCTTTCCGCTTGAGCACTGGGCCCCGGCTGGCGTACTGATCGCGCTGCTGTTGATCGTTGCGCTGTTCGCGCTCCCCGTCGGGCCGACCCGGCCGGCTGGCAGCCGCGTCGCGATCGGGCTGATCGCCGGCTTTGCGATCTGGACGGCGGCCTCGGTGCTGTGGGCAGACGATCAGGGCGTCGCCGCGATCGCCACCACGCGCACGGCCCTGCTCGCCGCGACCTTCGTGCTGTTCGCGCGCTGGCGCCACACGCCGCGCACGGCGCATCTCGTCCTGACGCTGCTGACCGTCGGGTTGGGCGTCCTGGCGTGGGCGGCCGTCTACCAACTCAGTGCCGCCACCGATCTCGACCCGTGGTTCCTCTACGACCGGCTCCTGGAGCCGGTCGGCTACGTCAACGCCGGCGCTGCGTTTTGGGGCGTCACGGCGTTCCTCGGCATTGGCTTGCTCAGCGGTGGTGGGCTGCCGGCGCCGCGGCTGATCGGCGCGGCGGTCGCCGTCCCTGCCGCTGCCCTGAGCCTGCTCTGCCTCTCCCGCGGCGGCGTGTTGGCCAGCGGGATCGTCACCGTCCTGGTGCTCGCTGCGTTGCCGGGCCGCGGGCGCAACGCGACGGCCTTCATGATCGTCGGTCTCGGGCTCCTCGTCGGCCTGCCGGCACTGCTCGACGTCGGCGACGCCGTCCGCAACAGCACGGATGCGGCGAGCGTCCTGCATACGGCGTTGTTGCGAATCGTCGTCGGGACCGTGCTCGCGTTGCTGGCTGCCGCTGTGTGGCTCGCGATCGAGCGCAAGGTGCCGCCGGGCGACCCCACACGTGACCGTGCGGCGCGCGTCGGCGGGGTCCTCGTCGGGGCCGTCGGGGTCCTCGCCGTGGCGGTGTCGCTCGCCGGCGTCGGCCCGTTCACGGTAAGCAAGGTCAGCGACGGAGTGAACTCGATCACCAAGCCCTACCAAGCCGAAGGCGACGAGGGGCGGCTCAGCGCCGGCCTGAACTCGGGCCGGTGGGACTTCTGGACGGTCGCCTGGGACCAGTTCGAATCGGCGCCGGTGCAGGGCGTCGGTGCCGACAATTACCGCCAGGACTACCTGCTGACGGGCACAGGCACCGAGAACCCGCGCTACCCGCACTCGATGTGGCTGCGCTCGCTCGGGCAGCTTGGGTTGATCGGCACGGCGCTGCTGCTCGGCTGGGTGCTCGCGGTGTTCTGGGCGATCCGGCGGCTGGGCACCGGCAGCGACCCAGCCGGCCGTGCGTTGGCGCTCGCCGCCGGCGGTGCGTTCGGCCTGTGGGTCGTCCACGGATCGGCCGATTGGCTGATGGAATACGGCGGGTTGAGCGCGATCGTCGCGGCGGTCGCTGGCCTGGCCGTGGCGGCCGGGCCTCCAGCCCGCGTCCGAGCGGGTGCCACGGCTCGGGTCGGCGCCGAGAGCTGGCTGAGTCGGGGCGCCCGGTTCAGCGGGGCCGCGTTGTTGGGAATCGTGGCGCTGTGGACGGCGGCGCAGTGGGTCGCCGAGCGTGATCGTGTGTCGGCCGCCGCAATGGCCGTTGATCGGCCGCTACGCGCCGTCGATCGCGCCGAGCGCGCGGACGCTCTGGAGCCCTTCAGCGAGCAGGCCGACATGGTGCTCGGCGCCCTCGCGATCCAGCGTGGCGACCTCCCGACGGCGCGGGCAGCCTACCTGCGGGCCTACGAGCGAAACCCACGTGCCGCACGCCCGCGGATGTGGCTGGGAGTGCTCGCTTCCGCTGACGGTGATCGGCGGGAGGCGCGCCGCTGGCTGCGCCGCGCCAGCCGTGTTGCCCCGCGTGACGCGATCATCGCCGGACTCGTCGAACAGGTCTCCCAGGGGCAGACGCTCGACCCTCAGGTCGTGCAGTTGCAGCTCTCCGACCGCACGGCCGGCCTCGTTCGTGACCCCGACCCGGGGGACACCGCCACGACGCCGCCGGATGGCGCGGCGCCGCTCTCGCCCGAGATCCTGGGTCCACCGTTTCCTGGCTGACGATTTCGGCACAGGTCATGCCTGGCGCCTACCTGTTGATCGGTAGGCTCCGACCACCTGTGCCCGCCCCGGCCGAGGCGGGCACTGCGGCGCGGCCTTGCGCCTGACCGACCCGGCCGACCGAGCCTGCGCTCGACTCCTCAGTGACCAACAAGCGACACCCGGATCCTGCACGCCGCCGTGGCCCGCGGCGCGGCACGGTCACGCACGAGCCGCTGGCTGACTTGGTCGTCCCGGTCAACGCCCCGCCGCTGGCCGTCACCCCTGCGGGGCCGTCGTCGCGGGTTCCCGTGATGGTCGCCAGCGATCTGTTGGCGCTGACGATCGCCGCGGCCGCAGCGTTTGACCTGCGAATCCACCCGGAGACGTTCGACGACCTCGCGCCGTTGCTCTTCCCGTTCCTGGGGATCGTGCTCCTCGCGATCCGGCATGCGTATCGCTGGAGCCCCCGCGATGCGGCGCTCGATCACGTCCTGCCGATCATCGGCGGCCTTGGGATCGCGACGCTGCTCGGACTGGCCGTGTCTGACGTTGGCGGTTCCGAGGCGATCGCGCGCCCATGGCTGATCGTCTGGCTGCTGTCGAGCCTGCTGGTGATCGCCCAGCGGGCGGTCGTTGGGCTTTACCACCGCGCGCGCCTGCTGCGCGGGATCGGCCAACGACCGACGTTGATCGTCGGTGCCGGCACCATCGGCGCCCGATTGGCCCGCCGCCTCGCCGGTGCCCCGGACTACGGTCTTGCTCCGATTGGGTTCCTCGACGACCTCCCGCTGCCAGAAGAGAACGTCGGAGGTCGACCGGCGCCGATCCTCGGTGGCCTCGCGGACCTTGATCGCGTCGTCGCGCAATACCGCGTCGAGCACGTGGTGATCGCGTTCTCGTCGGCGCCGGATCGCGCCGTCGTCGATCTGGTGCGTCGCTGCGAGGAACTCGGACTCGACGTCGGTCTGGTCCCCCGGCTGTTTGACCTCTGGAACCACCGCGCCGCGTACGACCCGATCGGCGGTCTCCCGGTCTTGCATCTCCACGGCACCGATCTCCACGGCTGGCAGTTCCTCGTGAAGTCGGTCATGGACCGGACGCTGGCCGGCCTGGCGATGCTCCTGTTGTTGCCGGTGATCCTCATCCTCGCGTTGGCGGTCCGCCTGTCGAGTCCGGGGCCCGTGCTGTTCCGTCAGCGCCGCGTTGGCTTGGATGGCAAGGAGTTCGACCTCCTGAAGTTCCGCTCGATGAGGCCGCCGACCGCGGCGGAGCTCGCCGCCGTCGAGGACCGCGGCCCGGATGCGCCCGGCGGGGTGGAGGGCGTCGACCGCCGCACCCGCCTCGGCCGCTTTCTGCGTCGCAGCTCGCTCGACGAGCTGCCGCAGTTCATCAACGTCTTGCGCGGCGACATGAGCCTCGTCGGTCCGCGGCCCGAGCGCCCCGAGTTCGTCGACCGGTTCGGCCCACTGCTCGACCGCTACGACGAGCGTCACCGCGTGAAGTCGGGCATTACCGGCTGGGCGCAGATCCACGGCCTGCGGGGCCGCACCTCGCTCGCCGACCGGATCGAGATGGACAACTTCTACATCGAGCACTTCTCGATCGCCCTTGACCTGCGGATCATCGTCCGAACCCTGGTCGTCGTGTTCAGGGCGGCGGAGTAGGCGCGCCGCAGCCGCCTCCGGCGGCTGCGGTGGTTGAGCTGGTTGGCGGCGGCTACGGCGATTGAGCTGGTTGGCGGCGGGACTCGGCAGGCGCTTCGCCGCCGGCGCCCGCGGCGCCCCCGGACGCCGCCACGATCGAAGCCCCGCCGCCGCCAACGACTCCGTCGCCGTCGGTGCGGCCCACCCGCCATCGCCGCCAAGGACTGAACCACCGCCCACATCCAGCCGGTACCCTGGGGGAGCATGAAACCGCTTTGGCTCTGGATGCAAGGGATCATCGTCGTCGGCACCGTCGCCGGCATGATCATCGCCGTCGTCAAACTCTCGGCCTAGCCCGCGCGAGGCCGCCTCACGCCCGCGCTCGCGGGGCCGCAGCGCCCGCAGCTACGCGCGCGGTCAGGCCCCTGCGCCACTGAACGGGACTGCAACGTCACACGACTGCAACGGACCTCGCCCAAACCCCCGCCGGGCTCCGTAGACTCCGCCCGGTGAGCGACAACTTCAAGACCATCGTCGTTGGCACCGACGGCTCCGGTACCGCCACCGAAGCCGTTCGCAGGGCCACAGATCTCGCCGCGTCCGTCGGCGGCCGCTTGGAGCTCGTCAGCGCCTACGAGCCCGTCTCCGGCGTCCGCCTGCGCCAAGAGGCGCAGCAGGCTCCTGGCGACGTGCAATGGATGGTGAACCCTCGTGAAGACGTCGACGCCACCCTGCAGAAGACCGCCGAAGAGATCCGCGCCAAAGGCGTCGAGGTCACCATCTGGGCCCGCCAAGGCGACCCGGCCGACGCCATCCTCGACGTCGCCGAAGAGCAAGGCGCCGACCTCATCGTCGTCGGCAACCGCGGCATGACCGGAGCCAAGCGCTTCCTCCTCGGCTCCGTCCCGAACAAGATCTCGCACCACGCGCCTTGTTCGGTCCTCATCATCCGCACCACCTAGCGGACGCTCGCTTGCATCTCGCGTCCGCGCGAAACCAACAGGGCCGGAGGCCTGAGTTGGTTCCACGCGAACACGATCTGCTGCGCGATCGCCTCGCCAGGAGGCGCGGATCCGCACCACCTGAGCACGAACTCGCGGCGATCTTCGCCCCGGTCGAGAATCCACTGTACGAAGTACTTGCGGATCCTCGCCCGCGGCGAATCTCATCCACGATTTCGCACTCAGGAGGCACGGATCCGCACCACCTCCGCCGTTACTTGCCGCTGAGAACCTCGCGGTAGGCGTCGGCGATGCCGTCGGCCATGGTGCTGAGGGTGAAGAGTTCGGCATGGCGGGCACGCGACGCGTCCGCCATTGCCTGGCGACGGCGCGCATCCGGGACGAGGACGTTGACGGCCGCGGCGAGCTCGCGGTGGTTGTTGGGCTGCACGAGCAGCCCCGTCTCGCCCTCGATCTCGGTGCCCGTTGGCGCGTCGGGCTCATCGCGGTGGCTCCGGCGCCCAAAGCCGTCGACGACGGCCTCGCGCGTGCCGCCGACGTCGGTCGCGACCTGCGGCACGCCGGTCGCCATCGCCTCCAGCACGCCGATCGGGAAGGCCTCCCACGACGACGGCAACACGTAGACGTCAAGCGCCGCCAGCGCGCCGAAGGCCGGCGGCTGGAACGGGAAGAACGCAAACCGGTCTTCGCCGAGGAGACCGAGTGACGTCGCCCGGGCACGCAGCTCGGCCTGGAGCGGGCCATTGCCGATGATCGCCACCCGAGCACGCGGATCCGACGCAAGAATCGACGGCGCTGCGTCGATCAGCACGTCGACGCGCTTCTGGTCGCGCAGCACCGCGACGGAGCCGACGAGCACGCCGTCCTCGCCACGAAACGCCTCAAGCTCCGGCAACGGCACCGTCGCCGGAGGCAAAATCTTCGACCCGTTGTGGATCACGCGCATGCGCCGATCGGCGATGCCGACGCGCAGGCCCTCCTGGCGCTCGTCGTCGCAGACGCACAAGATCCGGGCCGTAGCCGGAGCCAACAGCCGCTCGACGGTCGTCGCGAAGATCCGCCGCCCCTCGCCGAAGTCGCCGATGAACGGAAAGCAGTGCGGGCTATAGACCACCGGGGGCCTGCGCCCAGCAAGCACGGTGCGCGCCACCACGCCAGCCTTCGCCGAATGCGCATGCACCAAGTCGAACTTGCCGCGCTTCACGACCCGAGCCAGCTGGACGGCCGATTTGAGATCCGCCTTCGGATCGCCGTAGCCGCGCTGGAACGCAATGCGGTGGACCGGGATCTCCGGCGGCAGCTGCCCGTAGACGAAGTCGGCCTCCATCGGGCCGGCGAGCTCCACCTGGAAGCCGCGCTCGGGGAGCGCACGCGCCAGCTGCAGCACGTGCTCGGCAACGCCGCCATCCGGCGGCTCAAACGTCAACAGCACCCGTGGCACCAAAGGATCGTAGATGGCCGTGCGGCCGACCGCGACCCGTAACCCAGCGGTACCCCGCGTTCCGGTGGACGACCCGCCGGTTTCGGACTTACGCGAGTGTAGGGTCGGCTCGTGGCCCGCCAGCAAAACCAGCCCCGCCTGGCGACCCACCGGCACCGCCTCGAGCGACTGGTGAACGCCGTGGTGTCGAGCCCGTTCCTCATCGGCGACCCAGACGAGCCCGGTGACCGCGTCGCACTGCGCGTCCGCCGGCTCACGGTGATCGCGATCCTGATCTCCAACGGGGTCGGTGCGCTCGTCGTGTCGGTCTTTGCGATCACGGCGCTGCCCAAGCCCGAGCTCGACGAGCCGATGTGGCACGTCTGGCTCGCTGGACTTGGCCTGGGCGCGATCTACGTCCCGGTGGCGATGATCATCGGGGTCTGGTGGGGCCGCAACCGCGTCGAGGGTGGCCCCAACGGCACGGCGGCATGGATCAGCAGCCCTGACCCACCGACCGAGGCGCAAGCCGCCCAGGTGCTGCGGGCGCCGCTGCGTCTCGTCGTGGTGCAGGGCACGCTCTGGCTCGTCGCGGCGGTGCTCTACACCGTCCTGAACTTCACGTTCGATCCGCTGCTCGGGCTCGGCATCGGACTCACCGTCGCGCTCGGTGGCATCACCACCTCGACGGCGGCCTACGTGCTGGGCGAGCTCGCGCTGCGCCCCGTCCTCGCCCGCGCACTCGCCGTCCAAGGCGCAGACACCGATCGCCGCGGAGTCCCAGGCGTCGCCACCCGGTGGCTGCTCACGTGGCTGCTCGGTACCGGCGTCCCCGTGTTTGGGCTGCTGCTCGTGGGCATCGCCGCGCTCACGCCGATCGACATCGACACCAACACCCTCGCCCTGACGATCATCGCCCTCACGAACATCGTGCTGATCTTCGGCGCGCTCGTGACGGTCCTCGCGGCCTACCAAACCGTCCATCCGATCGCCTCGATCCAGCGCGGCCTGGCTCGCGTGCAGGCCGGCGACCTCGAGACGCACGTGCCCGTCTGGGACAGCACCGAACTCGGCGCCCTGCAGAGCGGCTTCAACGACATGGTCGACGGACTCCGCGAGCGCGAGAAGATCCGCGAACTGTTCGGCCGGCAGGTAGGGGAGGACGTCGCAGCCCAGGCGCTCGCCAACGGCGTGGACTTCGGCGGCGAGCTCCGGCAGGTTGCGGTGCTGTTCGTCGACCTCGTCGGCTCGACGGCGCTGGCGACCCGCGAGACCCCGCAAACCGTGGTCCAGCTCCTCAACCGCTTCCTGGCGGTCGTCGTCGAGGTCGTCGAGGACTGCGGCGGCTTCATCAACAAGTTCGAGGGCGACGCCGCCCTGGCGGTGTTCGGGGCACCCACCTCGATCGACGACCCTGCTGGTCGGGCGCTGCGCGCCGCCCGCCAGATGCAGGCGCGGCTTGTCGAGGAGGTGCCGGAACTCACGGCGGTGATCGGGGTGGCGTTCGGCGAGGCGGTCGCCGGCCACATCGGGACGGAAGCTCGCTACGAGTACACCGTCATCGGCGACCCCGTCAACGAGGCGGCCCGCCTCTGCGACCTCGCCAAGACCCACGACGGGGTCCTCGGCTCTTGGACGGCCGTGGAAGCGGCCACGGGCGACGAACCAGCGCACTGGCGCCACGACGGCCAAACCGTGCTGCGAGGGCGAACGCAGGCGACCGGTCTCGCCGTTCCCGCCGGCTGACCGTTTGGTTGGTGTATTGCCTGCCTAGGCAGACGTTCGGCCCTCGGACGGTCGTCCACCCGAACTAGCCGAACGACTGAACGGCTACTACGCGGAGCGATTCAAGCCTGTGGCGGCGCCGCCGAGCAACAAGGTGAAGCGGGGTGGGCTGCAAACGGGCGCCAGATGCGCAACGATGGCCACGCAAACCAACCGACCGGGCCCGTCCAACGGGGTCGGTCCACGGTGAACCGGCGACCCCCGCGCCTTCCTCAGAACGCCTGAAATCGCCTCGTGACTCAACGCGCACCCGTCGCCACCGTGCTCTCCGTCATCGGAGCGCGCCCGGAGATCATCCAAGCCGCCCCGGTGAGCCGGGCCATTCGCGCGCACTGCCGCGAGATCCTGGTCCACACCGGTCAGCATTACGACGCTCGGATGTCTGGGGATCAGATCACGTCGACCGAGCTCCCTGAGCCCGATGTGAACCTCGGCGTGGGCTCAGGCTCCACCGATGAGCAGGTCACCCTGGGTACCGAGCGGCTGGTCGCGCTGATCGGCACGAGCCGCCCAGACGTCGTGCTCGTCCGCGGCGACACCTCCGCCACGCTGGCCGGCGCCCTCGCCGCCGAGCGCACGGGCGTGCCGCTCGTCCACGTCGAGGCTGGCCTACGCAGCCACCGGGCCGACATGCCCGAGGAGTACAACCGCGTCGAGACCGACAAGCGCTCCGACCTGTGCCTGGCGCCCGTCCCCGGGGCCGTGGCCAACCTCAAAGCCGAGGGCGTGCGCGGCCAGATCTTCATGACGGGCGACCCGCTCTGCGACATGCTTGAGCGCTGGCGCCCCGAGATCGAGCCGGCGGCCTTCCCCGAAGGTGACTACCTCCTGGCGACGGTGCACCGCAACTACAACACCGACGACGCGATCCGCCTGCAGGGCGTGCTCGACTCGCTCGGCGCCAGCCCCTGGCCGGTGAAGTGGCCGCTGCACCCACGCACGGCCGCGGCGATCGAGCGGTTCGGCCTGGCCGTACCGAAGAACGTCGACGTGCTCGCGCCCGTCACCTACCGCGAGATGCTCGCGCTGGAGCGCGGCGCTCGGGCCATCGCGACCGACAGCGGCGGCGTGCAGCGCGAGGCCTACCTCTGGGGCGTCCCCTGCATCACGCTCCGTGAAGAGACCGAGTGGACCGACACCGTCGATCAGGGATGGAACACACTCGTTGGCGTCGACCCTGAGCTGTTCGCGGCCGCACTGAACGTGCCCGTCCCGACCGAGCGCCCCCCAATCTTCGGCGACGGCCATGCCAGCGAGCGCATCGCTGAGCAGACCGTCCGCCTCGCCGCCCACGTGAACACGGCGATCCCGTCCGAGCTTCCAACCGAGCGGTGGGTCTCATGAGCCCCGTGCACGCATCCGCCCCGGTTCGCCACACCATCTGCGAGAAAGTCCCACGGTCATGACCGACCTGCTCCGAATCGGCATCATCGGCCTCGGCCGCATGGGCGGCAACCACTACAACGTCTGGTCTCGGATGGATGGCGTTCGCGTGATCGCGATCGCCGAGCCCGACGAGGACCGCTACAACGAGGTGGTTGGCCCGGCTCGCGCGGAGGTCGACTACCACGCCAAGTGGCAGGACCTGCTCAGCCGTGGAGACATCGACGCCGTCTCGGTCGTCTGCCCCTCCTCGATGCATGGGGAGGTCGCGGTCGCCGCGCTCGACGCCGGCATCCACGCGATCGTCGAGAAGCCGCTCGCCACCACCGTGCCGGACGCGATGGCCATCGCTGCGGCCGCCGAGCGTGCGGGCAAGATCCTCACCGTCGGGCACGTGGAGCGCTTCAACCCCGCCGCTGTCAAGCTCAAGGCGCTCCTGGCCGACGGGCGCCTCGGCAAGATCTACCGCGTGCACGCCACCCGCGTGGGGCCGCTGCCGACGCGCATCATGGATGCGGGCGTCTCGCTCGACCTCGCGACCCACGACCTCGACCTCATGGAGTGGCTCACCGGCGAGACGATCACCGAGATCACCGCCGCGAGCTCGCGCTTTGCGCACTCCCTCCACGAAGACATGATCCACGGCATGATCCGCTTCCGCGACAAGGGCCCGCAAGGCCTGCTCGACGTGAACTGGCTCACCCCTGAGAAGCGCCGCGAGATGGTCGTGATCGGTGAAGAGGGCATGCTTCGCGCCTCGTGGGTCACCCAGGACCTCTTCATGACCCGCTCCGCCGGGATCGCCGTCGGCTGGGATCAGCTTGCGCAGCTGCGCGGCGACGCGGAAGGCGAGATGGTCCGGTTCGCGATCAAGAAGGAAGAGCCACTGCGCGCCGAACTCGAGGCCTTCCGCGACGCGATCCTCGAAGACGGCCCCGCTCCCGTGCCGGCGATTGCCGGCGCCCGTGCCCTTGCCAATGCCCTTGCGCTCCGAGAGAGCGCTGCCCAGCGCCGGCCCATGCGGCCGAGCCTCGACACCCCGGAACCCATTCCCGTCTCCTCATGATCCGCTTCGTCGTTCCTGCCTTCAACGAGGAGGCGAACATCGAGAACCTGTTCGCCGACCTCAAACCGCGCGTGGCGGCCCTCGGTGCCCGCGTGATCCTCGTGGAGGACGGCTCGAGCGACAACACGATCGCCGAGATCGAGAAGCACCGCGGCGACATGAATCTGCGCGTAGTGCGCCACCCGCGGAACCTCGGCCTGGGGACGGCGATCAACTCCGGTCTGCGCGCCGCGCTGGAGGAGTCCGAAGACGACGACGCGATCGTCACGCTCGAGGCCGACTGCACCAGCGATCTCGACGACCTCGCCCGCATGATGGAGCTCTTCGACCAGGGCTTCGACATCGTGCTGGCCTCGGTCTACGCGCCGGGCGGCAAGATCATCGGCGTCGAAGGCTGGCGCCTCTGGGCCAGCAAGTCGGTCTCGGGCGCATTTCGCGTCGCTGGCGGCCTGCGCGAGATCCACACCCTCTCCTCGCTCTACCGCGTCTACCGTGCCGGCACGCTGCGACGCGCCGTGGCCACTTACGGCTTCCTGCTCGTGCGCGAGCCGGGCTTTGCGGCCAACGTCGAGCTGCTGCTCAAGCTCCACAACGCCGGCGCGTCGATCGCCGAGGTCCCGACGATCAACGACTGGACCAAGCGTGGGGGCGTGAGCAAAATGCAGCTCGGCCCGACCGTGCGCGCCTACGGCCGCCTGATGGCCGCGCACCTCGTCGGGCGCATCCAGCCGCCGCCGATCTCCCCGCTGACCTTCGACGGAGGGTTCCACTCGCCGGACGCGGCGGCCCCCGTCGACTCCACGACGCCGAGCCCGCAGCACTCTGCCGAGACGCCCGCCGTGCCGTCCTCCAACGGCAGCGCCCCTTCGCCGACCGGGGCGTCAGGCGACGCCAAGGTCGCCTGATGCCGACGGTCGGCATCGTTGGCGGCGGCATCCTCGGCACCACGCTTGCCCTTCGGCTCGCGCAGGCTGGCGTCGACGTCGAGCTGATCGAGCGTGCACCCTCGCTCGGCGGACTCGCTGATCGCACCCAGCTCGGTGGCTACGACATCGACCGCTTCTACCACGTGATCGTCCCCTCGGATGAGCGCATGCACGCGCTGGTCGACGAGCTCGGACTCTCAGGCGAGATGAGCAACGCGCCGGTGGGCGTGGGCTTCTTCGTCGATGGCAAGATGTATCCGTTCAACGGCATCGGCGACTTCCTGAAGTTCCCGCCGCTGTCGCTGCTCAATCGCGTCCGCCTGGCGAAGTTTGTGGTCGCCTGCCAGCTGCGCTCCAAGTACGACGACCTCGAAGACAAGCCGCTGCTGGACTGGCTCCAGAAGCTGTCGGGGAAGAAGGTCACCGAGCGGATCTGGAAGCCACTGCTGGCCTCGCGTTTCGACGGCAACTACGGCGACTTGCCGGCGACCTACCTCTGGTCACGGACCCGCCGCATGAAGTCCGCCCGTTCCGGCAAGGGCGGGGCCGAGGAGTTCGGCGCGCTGCGCGGCGGCCACCAGACGCTGATCGAGGCGGCCGCCAAAGCCGCTGAGGCCGCGGGCGCGACGGTCTCGACCGGCGTCCCGGTGACGGGACTGCTGATGGAGGACGGCGCCGTCACCGGCATCACGACGGCCGATGGCGACCGCCGCTACGACCTCGTGATCCCCACGTTGCAGCCGCCGGCGCTGAAGTTCCTGCTGCCCGACGAGCTCAAACCGCTGCTCGACGCCTACCCGCAGCGCTACCTCGGCGTCGTGTGCCTGATCCTCCTGGTGAAGGAGTCGCTGACCGAGCACTACTCGGTGAACATCTGCGACCCGACGCCGATCACCACGATCGTCGAGACGAGCCACGTCGTCGGCACCGACCACACGGGCGGCAACCGCCTCGTCTACGTGCCGCGCTACTGCGATCCGGGCAGCGAGACGTTTGGCCTCAGCGACCAAGAGGTCTATGACCGGTTCACCGAGATGGTCGCCAAGCTCTCGCCGGCGCTGACGCCCGAGAACGTGATCGACTGGACGGTGCAGCGCGCGCCGACCGTCGAGCCGTTCCACGCCAAGGGCGTGCACCCGCGTGAGGCGCCGCGCTGGCCGGCTTCGCCGTCGGGTGTTCCGATCAAGGGCCTTGCGCTCGCCTCGGCCGCGCAGATCTACCCGCGCCTGCTCAACGGCGAGTCCGTCGTTCAGCTCGCCGAGGAGGTCGCCGTCGACGTCTCCGCCCGCCTGGGCTCGGCACCCCGGCCTTCGCCGGCCGGTGCCGGCGCTGGCGGTGAGGGGTGAGCAGCACCGCTCCACCCGTCGCGGTGCCCCAGGCGCCGACCCGCGCCGCGCGCGCCGGGGCGCTCATGGCGATCTCGACGCTTGCGATGGCGGGCGCCTCCGCGATCCAGGCGGTGCTCTACCTCGGCGAGTATGGGGCGACGGCTCGCACCGACGCCTTCTTTGCTGCGTTCGCCGTCTACCAGGTGGTGGGCGTGTTCACGCAGGCCACCCGCGTGAGCTCTGTGCCGCTCCTCGTGGGAGACAAGGCGATCGGCATGCTGCGCTTTTTCGGCGGCCTGGCCGTCATCGCGGTCCCCGTCATCCTTGCTTGTGGCCCGCTTGCGGGCCCGCTCGCCGATCTGTTGGCGCCGAGCGCCACCGGCAGCGCACACGAGCTTGCCGTCAACGCGTTGCGCGTCCTGGGCCTGGCGATCGTGCTGCAGCTCTTTGCCGCCGGCGCCGCAACGCTGCTCGGCATGCGCGACCGCTTCGAGCCGGTCGCCGCGGCCTATGCCTTCGGCGCGCTCGCCGGACTCCTCGTGTTTCTCCTCGTGCGCACGCAGGGCGAGCTGTCGCTGGCCTGGTCGATGCTCGCGATGGCCGTCGTCACGTCGACGTGGTCGCTCCTGGCACTGCTTCGCGTCCGCCGCGAGGAGGTGGCCACCGGCACCGGCGGCCCCGGCCTGGCCGGCATCGAGAAGAAGCAGCGCCTGGTCGTGGAGTGCTTCCAGACTGCTGGCGACCTGCTCGGCCGCTCGCTCGTCTACCTGATCATCAACGCGTTCTTCTTGGTCACGTTGGCGGTCGTCGGGCGCGAAGGCGGGGCCGGCGCGACCACGGTGCTCTCCTATGCCTACCTGCTCGCGTCGTATCTCGTCGCGGGCACGAGCACCGCCGTCGGGATCAGCCGCGCCCCAGACATGGTCCGCGGCGCGCAAGACCAGTGGAAGACCGTGGTGGCGGACACGGTCCCCCACGGCTACCGCTACGCGGCGCTCGTCAGCGCGCCGATCCTGGCCGCCGGGGTGGTCGCCGCGACGCCCGTCGTCGACGCGCTCCTCCCGTCGGCGCTCGGAGCCGGCCAGGCGGAGGATCTCGCCCGGGCGATCCTGCTGCTGGCGCCGTGGCTGGCCGCGGCACTCGTGCTCAACTTCGCGATTCCCGCGCTCTTCGCGCTGAGCAAAGCTCGGCTGGTGAACGTCCTGGCCCCGTTCGCGCTCGCGCTCCATGCCGTCGCGTCGGTGGCTGGTGCGGCGATCGACGGCGTCAACGGGGCGATCTTGGCGATGGCGGTCGCCCCGTTCGTCTTCGGCCTGGTGCTGGTGATCGTGGGTGCCGGGAGCGCCACGCTCAGCGTCACGCGCGAACTCGCCCTCGACACCCTTCGTGCTGGGGGTCTCGCAGCGGTCGCCTTCGGCGCAGGCGCGGCCGCCTCGTCGGTCCTGGGTGCAGAGGAGCTGCTCGCTGCCGCCATCTCGCTTGGCGTTGGCGGGCTGCTCTACGGCGCAGGCATGCTGGCGCTCGCGCCGCGCGCCGTGCAGGTGCTGCTCGGCGCCGGGCGGGGCGGGGGCGACTCCGCCGACGCAGCCGACGAACCGGCCGCGGCCGACGGCGAGCCCACCGGCGCCTCCAGTTCGCAGTGACGACCGGTCGCGCCGCACCCCGCGACGAGGAGCGCTTCAACCCCGAGGCCGCGACGCCGCTCTGGCGGCGCCGGCTCAAGGCCAGCGAGGCCGGCCGGATCGCCGCGGCGCTCTACCGCCGCCGCCGGCTCGTCCGACAGCTCTTCGCCGCCCCAGGAGGGCTGCGGTCCTCGATCGCACCTGCTCCGGCGTCGCGTCGTCGCGTGCGCGTCGTGTGCTGGATGCCGGCGGGTCCCGGCGCCCACGACGCGCTGCTCGATACCTATGCAAGCGCCGTTGCCTCGTCGCCCGGCGAGGTAGCACTGCTGGTGACGGACGACTGGACGCCCGACTGCTTCGCGGCGGCGATCACCGCCGCGGTCCCAGATGCTGTCGTCGTGCGCACTCGCGTCCCCAGCGGTGGCCCGCCGAGGCTATGGCCGGTGACGGCCCTGGCGATCGGGACGGCGCTCAAGCACTTTGAATTTGACTACCTCGTGAAGCTCGACGCCGACGCCCTCGTCGTCGGCCCGGGCTGGGCCGAGGGCATCGGTGCCGCGATCCACCGTGAGGAGCACCGCGCCCCCGCCGTCCCCGTCGGGATCGCCGGCGCGTTTCGCGACCGCCCAGACGGCGGGCTCGAGGTCGACGAGCCTTACCACCGCCGTGTGCTTGCCGGCGAGCTGCCGCACGACGACACGCTCGCGGACTGGCACGCTCGCGCGCTCGAGGGTGGCTGGCCCGACGGGTCGATCGTGCAGGGTGGCTGCCTGGTGCTGGCTCAGGCGTGCTGCGAGGCGATCGCGAGGGAGGGGGCGCTGCGCTACCGCCCGCGGCTGCGCACCATCGTCTCCGAGGATCTGCTGCTTACGGTGCTCGCCTATGCGCTCGGATTCCGTGCGGCGTCGCTCGGCGGCGCCGGCGGGCCGCTGGCGATCGCCAACAAACACCTCCCGCTGCCACTCGACGAACTCGTCGACCCGGCCTCGCGGTGGCTCGTCGCCCACTCGACGAAGGTCGGGCTCGCCGGGGAATCCGAGGGCGAGATCAGGTCGCGCGCCGCGTCGGCGCGCGCTGGTTGGCCCGGCACCTAACGCCACGCCAACCAGCGGCCGCGTGGCCTACGAGAGGCGGACGTTCGTGTTGGTGGTCTTCGCGTTGCCGACGGCGTCCGTGGCCGTTACGCGCAGCACCGTGCTGAGGTAGAAGAGCTGCTGCTGGACCTTCCGGTACCCCGTGGTCGTGAGGACCAGGTTCAGATCGACGCTCTTGCCCGGGACGACCTGCGCCGTACCGGTGGCGTACTCGCTGCTGCCGTAGAGCAGTTTGACCTCGATCCGAACCGGGCCGCTCTGCTCCGAGGCCGCGCAGGACAAGCGCACCGCGAGCACGCGGCTGGATGGGATGTTGTAGGCGCCCGTGATCCACGACCTGCCGTTGAGCACGCCGATGGTGACGTTCGGCGGGATGGTGTCGGTCGGGGTGGTTCCCGGCGTCGTTCCCGGAGTCGTGCCGGGCGTCGTCCCAGGAGTGGTCCCGGGGGTGGTGCCGGGCGTCGTTCCAGGAGTGGTCCCGGGGGTGGTGCCAGGAGTCGTCCCAGGAGTGGTCCCGGGGGTCGTGCCAGGAGTCGTTCCGCCTGGGGTGGTGCCGGGCGTGGTCCCCGGGGTGGTGCCAGGCGTGGTTCCCGGAGTCGTTCCGGGTGTGGTCCCGCCTGGGGTGGTGCCTGGGGTCGTCCCGGGCGTGGTTCCTGGGGTCGTGCCGGGATCGATGATCACGCCGCTCGGGGTCGCCGGAATCACGCCGCCGTCGGTGAAGAGGTTGGCCGTGGCCTGGCGGATCTCCGGCAGCGACGAGTCCACGGTCGGGGTGGCGTAGGTATCGGTGTTGCGGTGGAGGTGGTGGGGGCCCAGACCCCAAGACCAGTGGATCGTGCCCGCGGAAAACACGAGCGCCCCGCTCGGAGCGGTGTAGGTGATCGCGTGGGCGAAGGGGGTCCAGGACGTGGGCGGTTGCGCTGAGGCTCCGCGCGAGCCATAGGTGCGGCCGCCGTCCTGCAGGTAGACCGTCTCGGCGCCGCCGGGCTGGTTCGCCCTGGGGTCGGTCTGCGACAGACGCTGGAGGCGGGTGCCGGGCTTGACCTTGGGATCGGCGCCGCGGAACGGCTGGCCGCTCGTCGGGACGCCGTCCCACTCCCAGCCCACCAGATCGGTTCCGAGCGTCGCTCCGCCCGGGCCAACGGCCGTGTTGCGCCAGGCGCGGTGGCCCCCAAACTCTCCAAAGCCGTTGTCGGCGGGAACGCGCAGGCCGCGGCTGGTGGAGTCGTCATCGCCGATGTACCAGACGCCGAAGAGCGTGCGCTCCGGGCGGGCGTTGCCGGCGTAGACGGCCGGTGTCGCGGCGGTCGTGCCCGGCGTCGGCACGTCTGGTCCCTTGCCGGGATCACGCCAGGTGGTAGTCGGCTCGACCGGGTCGGCCTGGCTGGCGATGGTCGGCTGCGTGGTGCCGCCGCCCTCGATCGTCTTGTAGCAAACGAGCACGCGAGCGTCGTCGGCATTCGTCGCCGGTGTGCCTTCGGCCGTCTCGTAGCGCACGCGCCAGTAGCCGGTGTTCGCGCCGAAGTTGTAGATGCTGGTGCCGGAGTCGCGGGCCGCTTCCACGCCGTCGCGCATCTGCTTCGTCCAGTACTCGCCGTGGCCGAGGATCACCAGGGACTTCGTCTTGGACTTGAGGGCCTGCGCCGGGTCGAAGTGCAGCGCAACGTCGTCGGTGTAGGCCACGTCGTAGCCCTGCTGCTCCATCCACCAGATGGCGGGGAACTCGGTGCGCAGGACCCAGTTGTAGTCGCCGATCCAGTTGTTGAATGGGCGGTCGAAGCTGACCTTTGCGGCGCGCTCGGTGCCGGTGGCGGGCACGATCGAGCCGGTGTTTTGGTAGCGCGAGTTGTAGGTGTAGGTGGAGCGCCCACCCCAGTAGTTGTAGGCCTGCCAGGTGTTGGTCGGCAGGACGGCCAGGACATCCTTGGTGCGCGCGTCGTCGCGGACGATGAACACGATGTGCGACTCGCCGGTGCGCTCGACGGCGGGGACGCCCGGCGGGAAGTCGAGCCACTTGCCCTTGAGCTTGGCGAGGTACACGCCGCTGGCGGGCGCGGCATTGCCCGGGATCGTCAGCGTGGTCTTGTTGTTCTTGCGACCCAGGAGGCCGGTCTGCTCGTCGAGTGGGGCGATCGGCGGCTCGTTGCCGCCCTCCCACTCGTTGACGGGCTCGCCAGCCGCGTTGAAGCGCTGCCACGTGGAGACGGGCTTGGGCGTCTTCCACACGAGGCGAGCACCCTTGCCGTCGTAGTAGCCGAGGCGGTACAGCTCGACGTCGACGGCCTCAGACGGCTCCTGATCGGCCGGCGGCACCCAGCGGTTGGGGCCCGAGATCGCCAGCTCGATCGGCTCGCCGAGGTTCACCGAGGTGCGGCGGGCGTAGCCCTGCACCACCGACGAGATATTCTCCACCGCGTAGGCGGTGGAGAACGTCGACGAGTCGGCAAAGCGGTTCTCTCTGACGACCGGGCTGGCGGCAGCTTCGTCGGCGGCGAGCGCAGCGTTCGCGCCGAAGGCGATCATGGGCAATCCGCCCGCGACGGCGGAGCCGGCAACGCCGACGGAACCGCGCTTCAAGAACGTTCTACGTGACTGAGGATCGTTCGGGGCACTCATGCTCTGGACCGTTGGTAACAGGCGCAGAGTGATCTGCGCGCAGTGGTGGGTAGCCGCTGCGCGCTACGTTTCGTTACGAAGCGCGCAGTCGCTGAGACACATTAACGGTCTGAGCGTTCCCTGCCGAATCGGTTCCGACGACCGTCAGGGTGGTCGCCCGATACTTGCTCCCCGAAATGCGCTTGAAAGCGGTCGAATCGACGATCAAAGCGATTGTCGTGGACTGCCCGGGCTTGACCGATCCGGTCGCGGTCCCGAGCACACCGGTCGCGTCTCGCAACGTGAGTTTCAGACTGACGGGCCCGCTCTTCTCTGCCGACGACACACTGACTTTTACGCTGAGCTTGCGGTCTCGGTCGTCGATGTAGGTCCAGTTCAGCAGTCGGCTGGAGGAGTTGGTGATGGCGACCGTCAGGACCGGCGCCGTGTTGTCGATCGGGGCGGTCGGCGTGGTGGGCACCGGCGTCGTTGGCACCGGGGTGGTGGGGACGGGCGTCGTTCCGCCCGGCGTCGTCGGCACGGGTGTCGTCGGAACGGGCGTCGTGGGGACGGGCGTGGTGCCGTCGATCACGACGCCCGTCGGCGTCGTCGGCCGGATCCCACCGTCGAGGAGGAGGTTGGCGGTCGCCTGGCGGATCTGCGGCAGCGACGAGTCGACCGGCGCCAAGGCATAGGTGTCGGTGTTCTTGTCGAGGTGGTGCGGCCCCAGGCCCCACGACCAGTGGATGGTGCCGGCCGAGAACACCAGGGCACCGCTGGGCGCCGTGTAGGTGATGGCGTGCGAGAACGGGTTGCCGCCGGTGGGAGGCGCTGCTGCCGCGCCGCGCCCGCTGTAGATGCGGCCCGCGTCGAGCACGTAGGCCGTCTCGGCGCCTGCCGGAGCATTCTGGCGAGGGTCGGTCTCGGCGAGTCGCAGCAGCTTCGTCCCTGCCTTCACGGTCGGGGCCGCGCCGCTGAAGGGCTGGCCGACGGTGGGGATGCCGTCCCACTCCCAGCCGACGAGCGCCGTGCCGAGGGTGGTGCCGCCCTTGGGGACGGTCGTGTTGCGCCAGGCGCGGTGGCCGGCGAACTCGCCGGCGCCGTTGTCTGCCGGGATGGTGAGGCCGCGGCTGGTGGAATCGTCGTCGCCGTTGTACTGGACGCCGAGGAGCGTACGCTCGGGGCGGGTATTGCCGGTGTACTTCGCCGGCAGGGCCGCCGTCGTGCCGGGCGTGATCCCGGTGCCGTTGCCCGGATCACGCCAGGTGGTGGTGGGCTCGACGGGATCGGCTTGGCTGGCGATGGTCGGCTGGGCTGAGCCGCCGCCTTCGATCGTCTTGTAGCAAACGAGCACACGAGCTTCGGCCGCGTTCTTCGCTGGCTGGCCCTCGGCGGTCTCGTAGCGCACGCGCCAATAGGCGGTGTTCGCGCCGAAGTTGAAGATGCTGGTGCCGGAATCCCGCGCGGCCTCGATGGCATCGCGCTCGCCCTTGGTCCAGTACTCGCCGTGGCCGAGGATGACGACCGACTTGCTCTTGGCTTTGAGCGCCTGCGCCGGGTCGAAGTGCAGCGCCATGTCGTCGGTGTACGACACGTCGTAGCCCTGCTGCTCCATCCACCAGATCGCCGGGAACTCGGTCCGCAGGACCCAGTTGTAGTCGCCGATCCAGTTGTTGAACGGGCGATCGAAACTGACCTTTGCTGCGCGCTCAGTGCCGGTGGCCGGCACGATCGAACCAGAGTTTCCGTAGCGGGAGTTGTAGGTGTAGGTGGAGCGCCCACCCCAGTAGTTGTAGGCCTGCCAGGTGTTTGTGGGCAAGACGCAGAGCACGTCGCGCGGGCGTGCGTCGTCGCGCACGATGAAGATGATGTGCGACTCACCACTGCGCTCAACGGCGGGCACGCCCGGCGGGAAGTCGAGCCACTTGCCTTTGAGTTTGGCGAGGTACACGCCGCTGGCGGGCGCGGCGGTGCCGGGAATCGTGAGCGTGGTCTTGTTGTTCTTGCGACCGAACAGGCCAGTGTTGGCGTCGAGCGGGGCGATCGGCGGCTCGTTGCCGCCCTCCCACTCATTGGCGGGCTGCCCTGCTTCGTTGAAGCGCTGCCAGGTCGACACCGGTGCCGGCGTCTTCCAGACCAGACGCGAGCCCTTGCCGCCGTAGTAGCCCAGGCGGTAGAGCTCCACCTCGACGGCCTCCGTCGGCGCCTCGCCCTCTGGCGGGAGCCAGCGGTTCGGACCCGAGATCGCGAGCTCGATCGGCTCGCCGAGGTTGACGGACGTGCGACGAGCGAAGCCCTCGATCACCGACGAGATGTTCTGCACGCGGTACTCGGTGGAGTGCGTGGAGCTGTTCGAGAAGACGTTCTCGCGGACGACCGGGTTGGCCGCGGCCTCATCGGCGGCGAGCGCGGACTGCGCGCCGAAGGCGAGGGCGGGCAGGCCGCCAGCGACGGCGGTACCGGCAACGGTCGCGCCACCTCGCTTCAGGAAGGTCCGGCGTGACTGGGGATCGTTCGGAGAAGAGCTCATGGCGTTCCCTCCCGTGGTCGGAAGGTTTTTCACCATTCGGAGCGTTCCTGGACGAGCGTTGGCTCAGCGCAGACCCATGCTGCGCTGCGATGAACTACTTCTTGGCGCGGGTGATCGTCAGTCGGACGAGGTCCGTCCGGACGGTCTTGCCGTTCTCCGTCACGATCACGCGCCCGAGCGGTTTGAGCTTGCCTTTGCGCAGCAGTCTCGCGCGCGCCGCAGCCGAGAGCTTGAGCGTGATGGTGCCCGACTTGGTGGTGCGCATCGAGAACGAAGCACGCGCCAGGCGCTTGCCGTCGAGGGTGAGTTCGACCGTGCCGCGGATCGCACGAGGCAGCTGTTGGCCCGCCGTGATCTGGGCCTTCAAGCGCCCTGCGGCGGTGGCTTTGGAGCTCAGGAGCCTGAGCTTGAGCGCCGGAATCGGCGGTGTGGGCGTCGGTGGATTTGGCGCGGGCGGGTTGGGCGTGGGCGGAGCGACGACCGGCGGAGTGACGGGCGGGGTCCCGCCGCCATCGACCGGCGTGGTCGGCTCAGGCGTGGTCGGCGTGGTCGGCTCAGGTGTAGTCGGCGGTGTGGTGGGAGTCGTCGGCGTCGTCGGCTCCGGCTCCGGCGGCGGGTCAAAGAGCAGGCCTTCAGGCGTGATCGGGACGATGCCGCCGTCCGCCAGCAGGTTCGTCGTCGCCTGCACGATGCGGCTGTCGGTGGTGTCGACGGGTGCGCTCGCGTATGAGTCGGTGTTGCGGTGCAGGTAGTGCGGGCCCAGGCCCCACGACCACTGGATCGTGCCCGACGAGAAGACGAGCGCCCCACTCGGCGCGACGTAGCTGACGGCGTGGGCCACGGCGCTTCCGCCGGCGGGGGGCTGCGCGGCGGCGCCGCGTGCGGAGTACTGCCGGCCGGCGTCCATGAGGTAGGCCGTCTGGGCGCCCGGGGGCGGATTGACGCGCGGATCGGTCTCGCTGAGGCGCCGCACACCTCCGGTGCCGTCCTTCGTGGCGGGCGGCGTACCGGCGTACGGCGAGCCTGGCGGCGGGATGGCGTCCCACTCCCAGCCCACCAGGTGGGCGCCGATCGTGGTCGTCGTGGTCTTCCCGGCGACGGGCGTGTGCCGCCACGCAGAGTGGGCAGCAAACTCGCCGGCGCGGCCAGCCGTGGCGGCGGGGACCGTCAGGCCGCGATTGCGGGCGTCGTCGTCGCCGATGTACTGCACGCCGAGCAGCTCGGCTTCGGGGCGGTTCGGGCCGGCGTAGCTGGCCGGCGTTGCGGCGGCCGTGCCCGGCGGATCGATGCCGGGGCCCTTGCCGGGGTCGCGCCAGGTGGTGGTGGGGGAGACCGGGTCGGCGAGGCTGGCGATCGTCGCCTCGTTGACGGTGGGGCTCCCGCTGCCGCTGTCGGCGCCGCCTCCGGTCGTTGTCGCGCTGCTGCCGCCGCCCTCGACGGTCTTGTAGATCGCCATCACGCGAGCGTCCTCAACGCTCGTGGCGACGTCGCCGTCGACGGTCTCGTGGCGCACGCGCCAGTAGGCGACGTTGGCGCCGAGGTTGTAGAGGCTGGTGCCGGCGTCGCGGGCGTCCTGCAAGCCGTCGCGCAGGCCCTGTGACCAGTACTCGCCATGCCCGAGCACCATCACGCCTTTGCTGAGGTCTGGCAGGGCCTGGGCGGGATCGAGGCCCAGGGCGACATCCTCGGTGTAGGCGACGTCGTAGCCGTGGCGCTCAAGCCACCAGATCGCCGGGAACTCGGTCCGCAGGACCCAGTTGTAGTCGCCCACCCAGTTGTTGTGCGGGCGGTCGAAGCTGACCTTCGCGGCGCGCTCGGTGCCGGTGGCGGGCACGATCGACCCGGCGGAGCCGTACCGCGAGTTGTAGGTGTAGGTGGAGCGCCCGCCCCAATAGTTGTAGGCCTGCCAGGTGTTCGTCGGCAGGAGCACGAGCAGGTCTCGGGCGCGTGCGTCGTCGCGCACGATGAAGACGGCCTGGGAGTCCCCGGAGCGTTCGACCGACGGCGCGCCGGGCGGATACTCGACCCACTTGCCGCGCAGTTTGGCGACGTAGACGCCGGAGACCGTCAGCGCCTCCGGTGGCACGGTGACGACCGTGCGCCAGTTGGCGCGGCCGCTCAGCCCGGTGGTCGCGTCGACCGGTTCGTCCGGCGGGTAGGTGCCGTCGTTGCTCGGGGCGCCGAGCGCGTCGACTTTTTGGAAGGTGGAGACGGGACCGCTGGTCGACCAGACGCGCCGACCGCCAAGTCCGTCGTAGTAGCCCAGGCGGTAGACGTCGACCTCGACCGTCTCCAGCGGGGCGTCGCCGCTGGGCGGGAGGTAGTTGTTTGGGCCGGAGATGACGAGCTCGACGGGCGAGCCGACATCGACGGAGGTCTGGCGGGCAAACCCACCCATCACCGAGGTCGTGCCGGAGACCTGGAAGCCGGCGCCGAACGTGTCCGGGTTGGTGCACCGGTTCTCGTGGACGATCGGATTGGGGTGCGGGCAGAACGGCGCCTCGGGGTCGCCGTCGGCGCCGAAGGCGGGCGTCAGGAACGGGGCTGCCGTCGTCGCTGCGCCGACGAGACCTGCGTCTCGCAGGAAGCGGCGGCGGGTACGAGAAGAGTCGGTCACGAGTGCGCGGATGCGGCCCGCGATCCAGTTCGCGGGCGACGTTCCACCCGCCACGGTACCCGGCTGTGCGACGGTGCCCCGCCGGTCCTGGACTCTTGGCGGTGCTCACGAACAGCTTTCAGGCGGCGTTTTGCGGCGCCCCTGCGGGCGACCGGCCGCGACCTGCCGACCGGCGTGTCAATCTCCGCGCGTGACGTTCCAGCCGACACGCTCCGCTGCGCCGTGGCTCCTGCTCGGGTGCTTCGCCGCCATTCTGGTGGCGGTCTCCTGGCAGCGCTGGGGCAACCCCGCCAGCGACCCGGGGCTCGACCTCGTCGTCGCTGCCGGATGGCTCGACGGAATCGAGCCCTACCGCGACGTGCGCTACTTCTACGGGCCACTCGGCATCGCTGGCCTCTCGGGGGCCTTCGCGGTGCTCGGCTCCACACTCGGGGCGGCCTTCGCGTTCGGTTTCGTGCAGACGGCCGTGATCGCCGAGCTATGGCGTCGGCTGGCGGGGCGCTGGCTCCCGGGCGCGGTCGTGGCGGCCGGCCTCGCGGCCGTCCTTGCGATCGGATTCAGCGGGTCGCTGTTCAACTTCCAGCTCCCGCATACGGCGGGCGCAACGACCGGCCTGATGGCCGTGCTTGGCGTGCTCCTAGCGGTCAGCCACGGGCGCTACGGCTGGGCCGGGATCGCCTTCGGCGCGGCGGCGCTCACGCGGCCGGAGTTCTTGGCCTTCGCCGTGGCGGCACTCGGCGGGGCGGCGCTGGGACTGCTGCGGCAGGAGGGATGGCGGCCTGCGCTGCGGGCGCTGCTGTGGGCGGCCCCGGGAGCGATCGTCGTTGGTGGAGGCGTGCTCGCCTACTTCGCTTGGCGGGCGGGCGCCGAGCGGCTCTTCACCGAAAACCTGTTCCCGGTGGACTTCGTGAAGACCGTCGGTGGGCGCTTTGAGGAGGCGTGGCATCCCTACGACCTGCCAAGCCTCGGCGCCCTGATCCTGCGCGGCGTGCTCGTGTTCGGCGGCGGGCTGGCGCTGGTGCGGTCGGTTGAGGCGTCGGGCTACACCGGGTGGCCGCGAGCTGCAGCCGACGGCTCGAGCGTGGCCGGCGTGCCGCGTGGGCGGGCGGCGCGGATCGTGGCGTCGCCCTGGGGGCTGTTCGCGGTGCTGGTGGTCGTCGGTGTGGTGGTGGCGACGGTGCTGGGCGTGGCCGGCGGCGATGCGACCGGGCCCGTAAAGGACGTGGGCCGTGACGTCGGTCGGCTCCTGATCCCGATGACGGTGTTGCCGGCCGTTGCGTTCGTGATGCTTGCCGTGGCGGCGGTGGCCTGGCTACGCCACGAAGAAGCTCCGCTCGGCGGGCCGTCGTGGGCGGCCGACCTGTCGCTGATTGCCGTGGCCTCGGCGTGCTCGCTACGGGCCTACGCGATGTTCTCGACCGACGTCTACGCGACCTACTTCGCGCCGCCGGTCGTGTTGCTGGCCGCGATCGTCCTCTACCGCGCAGCAGCACGGACCGACGGTCGGCAGATGGCAACGACGGCGTTCGTCCTGGCGGCGTCGGCGGTGCTGTTGGCCGTCCATGCCTACGTCGGCCGGTACTCCGACCAGACGTTCACGGTGCGCACGCCGAACGGCGCCTATAAGGCCGACGCCACCGCCGGCCCGAACATCCAGAAGGTCGTCGACCTCCTCGCGCCGAAGGTGAAGCCCGGCGAGCCGATGCTCGTGCTGCCGCAGGAGCCCGGGTTCCAGTTCTTCCTGGGGACGCGCCCCGCGCTCTACGACACGACGTTCCTCCCGGGGACGCTGCCGGATGCGCAGGCCGACCAGGCCGCGGCGGCGCAGCTGATGGAGGTCTCGCCGCGATTCGTCATCGTCGCGTCTCGTCGGTTCGACGCATGGGGCTTCCAAGGCAGCGGCGTCGACGTGAATACGGCGCTGATGACGGTGGTCAACGTCGGGTACTGCGTACGGGCACGCTTCGGCGACACCGCGAACCCGCCGGCGTCCGATCTCCCGGCCAACGCCTTCACGGTCTACGAGTACTGGGGCGCGTCGCCCCTCGTTGCGGTGTCGCCGAGCCTGGGCTACGACGATGCCGGGAAGCCAGTACCGGCGCCGCCACCGAGGGACTGTGAGCCCGGGGCCGTCGGTACGGCACTGCCACAGCTGCCCTGATCGGGCCCATAACGCGAGACGGCGCGCCTCCCCCGAGACGCGCCGTCCGCGGGCGCTACCTCGGGGCCGAGCCCTCCAGCAACGGCCCCGAGTGGGTCTGCAGCGCGCGGCCTTTCGGGGCCGCCGCATGAGCGCGGCGAGGCTAGGCGCGAGCGGCGGCCGCGCGGACGGCCTCCACGCGAGCGGCTTTGGCCTTCTTGATCGACGCCTTGCGCGCGGCCTTTGTGGCCCGCTTGACGGCGGTCTTGTGGGCCTTGGTGCCCTTTTTGAGGTTTGACGGGATGCAGACCTTGGCTGAGCCGGTCCCGGAGACCAGGCGGCCCTTCTTGGCATCCCAGCGCAGCGTCGGGTAGGTCACGCGGATGGTGGTGCACTTGGTGCCCGTGGTCGGCGTCGTGCCGGAGCCCGTGCCGGGAGCAACGGGGATGGTCGGCGTGGTCGGCTTCGGGGTCGTGGTGCCGGTGCCCGGGGTGGTGGTCCCCGGGGTCGTGGTGGAACCGCTACCGGCGGCGACGCCTTCGCCGCGCAGGACGACGCCCTTGCGGGCCGAGAGCGTGATCTGCGTGACGGTGCGTCCGTCGACCGTGACCATCGGCCTCGGCAGCGTGACCGTGCGGGTTGGAGCGCCGGGCTCGTTCACCAGGGCGATGCCACCGGTGAAGTCGCGGCGCATCACGCCCTGCCAGTCGTAGCGGTTGCCGGTCGCGGTGCCGAGGTCGGCATCCCAGCCGCTCCACCAGGCCTCCGGGCCCTGCGACATGTCGCCGACGCCGTCCTTGCCGGTGTTGATGAGGAGGTAGTTGGCGAGGCTGTACTCGCGGTCGGCGTCTCCGGACTCCCAGGCGTCGATGATGAGGCCCTTGCCCTGCGCGTGGACCTGATCGGCATAGGCCTGCACGGCGCGCAGGCTCCATTCGCCGCTGCCGCCCGTGAGGCCGCCGTCGGTGACGCCGCGCTCGAGGTTGATGTAGTCGGCGGAGGCGATCTGGCGTTGCACGTCGGCGTTCTTCTCGCGACCTGCGCCCTGCCCGGCGTACCAGATGCTGTTGTGCAGCAGCTCGTGATTCGGGATCTCGCGGCGGATCTGCTCGGTGAAGTCGGCCATCGACTTGCGCCAGTCGGCGGCGTTCATCGTGCGGCCAAGTGAAGCGCTGTGGGGGAGCACGTCGGCGCCGTTGCCGTTGCCGACGCGCAGCTCGAGGTTGACGTCGTCGATCCAGGCGCCCTTGTAGCCCTTGGCGAGCGTGCCCTTGAGCTTGGCGATCCAGTCGGCGCGGAAGGCGGGGTTGGTGATGTCCGCGGCGTACTGCGGGCACGTGCCGTTGCTGCAGCCCCAGGGGATGAAGAGCTTGTTGCCGGCGCCGTCGCGGAGAATCCACTCTGGATGCTGGGTGGCGAGCTGGCTGCCGGTGTAGATGGCGTAGAGGTCGCTGTAGACCCAGCCCTGCTGGTACCAGCTGGTCATGCCGTCGAAGAACGGGGCGAACACCTCGGTGCGCCAGTACTTGTCGTTCAGCCAGGCCCGCTTGGCGGGGTCGTTCCCGGTGACGTGCTTGTCGTCGGCGGGGGTCATCCGCTTGACGAAGCGGACTTCACCGGTACGGCCGGTCGCGTCCGTCGCAGCGGAGGCGGGCGCAACCCCTGCTCCAAATGCGGCGGCGGTCGCGAGAAGCGCGACTGCGAGCGTGCGTAGTACCACGGTGAATCCTTTCGGCGGCTGGGCTGCCTTCATCCGTGAAGGCCCCGTTGCTTTGCGTCCCCGCCTCACGACGGGTTTGCCATTTCGAGGAACCGCTGCTGCCCGGAGGAAGGCGGCGGCACTTCGTTGTGCCTAGGTCATCGGCCACGGCCGCGATCCCTACGGGGGTCATACCGGTGTATTGGACGTGTGTCCGACGAAATCGGGGTGCGCTGGCGCGCATCCGTCGCTGGGGACCCTGGTTGGGTGACGCGTTGGCGCGCGGGCACCCGTGCACGGCCCGGGCCATACGACCCGGCCAGGTCCGGGGGCTCGTGCCATAGGATTGCCTCGCTTTGACCCGCTCCCCCGTTCTAGGAACTGCTCATGGCTGATCGCTTCTCCACGGGCGGCGGTGCCGAAGCCGTCGATACGCGCCGCTACCTGGCTGCCGTCCGCCGCGATCTGCCGCTCATCGGAGCCCTCGCGATTGGGCTGATGGTCTTTGCCGTCGCGCTGTCGATGGTGTTGCCGAAGACCTATTCGGCGGTGGCGACGGTCGGCTATGACCTCGCTCGTGCGAGCGCCGGTGATGCGGTCTCGCAGGAGCGCAACATCGAGACGCAGAAGGCCCTCGTCACCCAGACCATCGTGCTCGATGCTGCCCGCCAGGCGCTCGATGACCAGGGCATCACGGTCGACCAGGACACGCTGCGGCTTGCGACCACGGCTGAGGCCGTCTTCGGCGCAAACCTGCTCGAGATCGCCTCGACCTCTGACGAGCCTCGTTTGGCTGCGGCCTACGCCAACGCGGTCGCCGACGCCTACATCAAGAACACGACCGGCAATCAGGGCAGTGCGATCAAGTCGCAGATCGCTTCGCTGGGCCGCGCCATCGAAAGCGCCGACTCGCCTGAGCAGAAGGATTCACTCCGCGCGCAGCAGAACGACCTCTATGCCCAGCTCGCCACCCAGGTCGATCAGGTGACGCTTGCGCGGGCCGCGGTCGTCCCCGGAGGCCCGGACTCTCCCAAGCCCGTGCGCAACGGTGTGCTCGCGCTGTTCGTCGGCGTGTTCCTTGGCATTCTGGTGGCGCTCCTGCGCGATCAGCTGCGCCCGCGCTTCACCAACCAGCGCGATCTGGCCCAGTTCTTGGAGCTTCCGATCGTCACGACGGTCCCCGAGCTCGGGCGCCGCATGGGGGTGCGCACGGCACCGGCGGCGATGCGTGTGGAGCAGGAGGCCTACCAGTCGCTCTCCGCCGCGCTGCGCCTGGCGCTGCCCCCGGGCAAGCCGCACGTTCTGATGCTGACCAGCTCCATGCATGCTGAGGGCAAGACGACGGTGGCCACGCGCGTCGCGCGTCTCCTGGCTGCCAGTGGCCACAAGACGCTGCTCGTGTCCGGCGATCTGCGGTGGCCGCGGCTCGACGCGCTGCTGCATGTCGATGGGAAGCCGGGCTTCAGTGATCTGCTCGCGGCTGAGCATGCTGGCAGTGGCGTCACCGCCGACAGGATCAAGGCCGCGATCATCGACGGTTCAGCCCGAGATCGCACGTCCGGCGGGGCCGACGTGCTGCCGTCGGGGACGATGTCGTCCGACGCCGCGCGTCTGCTGTCCAGTGGCAGCGTCGAACCGTTGCTGGAGAAGATCCGCCGCCTCGGCTACACGTACGTGATCGTCGACTCCACGCCGCTCCTCGGACTCGCCGACGCGAAGCTGATCGCTCGCGCCTGCGACAGCGTGCTCGTCGTCGCCCGACTCGAGCGCATCGCCGTGCCGGCCGCCATGGATCTGCGCGACGAACTGTCCCGCATTGGCGTGCCGATCCTCGGGCTCGTCGTGATCGGCGGCGTCTCCGAAGCCTCCCCGTACTACTCGGGCGTGAAGTTCGTGCCGCCGGCGGCAGGGAACCAGCCCCAAGGGTCTCCTCGGGCGCAGGTTCGCGACTAACGAGGTTTCCGCGCCCGGGCGGGGTGGTCCTGCTTGGTGGGTTCCGTTCGGGGCGGGGTGGTCGCTCCCGGGACGCGGATCGCGAGGTCCGTTTCCCGCCTGGCGGCGTGAAACGTACATCGCGACGCGGACTCTCCCGGGAGCGACCACCCCGCCCCGAACTGCCGCTGGCTACGTGGGGAACCACCCCGCCCCGGGGGCGGATCGCTCGATGCGAATCAGCGGGTTTCCTCATCTTCTGATTGGCGGTTGGGCTGGTTGGCGGCGGTGGATTGACGATCGCTTCGGGGCCTGGGGGCGTTTGCACCGAGGGTGGTGCGGATTGGCGGCGTCTTGGTCGTTGGCGGCGGTGGATTTGAGATCGCTTCGGGGCCTGGGGGCGTCGGGGCAGCGAGGGCGGTGCGGGCTGGCGGCGTTTGCGCTGGTTGGCGGCGGTGGAATGGGGATCGCTTCGGGGTCGGCGGGCGTCGGGCGGGCCGCAACCGCTTGGGGTTGCGGCGCGAACTCCCGTCACTTGGGGGTGCTGAACACCCGTAAATGACTGGAGTTCGCTTTGACCGGGCCAACCGCAACCCCAGGAGGTTGCGCCGCCGCGGGCCTCGCGCCCCGAACGCCCGTTTTGGGCGTTCGGGGCGCGAGCCTTGCTGGAGTGCAACCCCAGGCGGTTGCAGCCGCCTGGTTGGACCCATCCTGGGCACGACAGGTGTGCCTACTTTGGGTCCAACCAGTCCGCCCGGCGCCCGCCGGCGCCGCAACGCGCCCAAATCCGCCGCCGCCAACCAGCTCAAACGCCGACCGCGCTCCGCCTTCGCCGCCCCGACGCCCCCAGACCCCGACGCGATCCCCATTCCGCCGCCGCCAAGGACCCGGACGCCGTCAACGCCCGCCAAGTCCCGCCGCCGCCAAGGACCCAGGCGCCGCAATGGCTGCGAAGTCCCGCTGCCGCCATCCAGCCAACTCGCCGCCTGGGCATCCGAGGCCAGCGGACCCTGCGAGCGCGCGCTGCCCTTAGTTCAGGCTTGCGGGCAAGACCGGCGGAGGTGCGCCGTCGTAGCGGACTGGGCCGTCGAACTCGGCGGCCGCCGCCGAGCCGTGCTCGTCGGCGGATCGCCCGCGGCCGATCATCGCGGCAGCCCAGATGAGGCCCAGGACGACCCAGAGATGCCTCCAGTGGAGCGTGTCAACGACGACGGAGTTGAAGAGCAACCCGCACCAGGCGCCCAGCAAGGCCGCCGACCCTATCCCGGCGGCCGTTCGGCCCGAGAGGGCGTTGCCGATCGCCAGTCCGAGAGTGAGCAGGCAAAGCGTGATCCAGAGCACCAGGCCGAGCGGGCCTTGCTCGGCGAGGATGCGGACGTAGGTGGAATGCGACTCGACAGGGTGGTGGTACTGGAACTGGCCGGGGCCGACGCCGAGCGGGTAGTGGCTGGCGATCTCGACACCTGCGCGCTGCGCCCCAAACCGCTCGCTGTCGTACTGCTGGAGCTGGGCGCGCTGCCCGATGAAGTCGGCCTGCCCGGAGAACACGATCACGGCCATCACGACCATGCCGACGATGCCGAGGCCGCCGAGCACCACGATCAAGCGCCCGGTATGGCGGCGGCGAAGCAGCAGGATGGCGAGCATCACGGCCGTCGACAGGAGCATGTTGGCCCAGGCGGCACGCGAGAACGAGAAGATCAGCCCGATGATCAAGATGGCCAGTAGCACGAAGCCGGTACTCAGCCGGATCCGCAGCAGGCGCGGCGCGATCATCTCCTCCAGCAAGATCACGGCGATCGGGATCAGGAACGGGCCGTAGACGTTGGGATCCTTGAAGAGCGCGCTCGCGCGCGACGCTTCATAGGCGACCAGCTCCAGCCGCATCGGGAAGCTGGGGAGCTGCAGCGCGAGCGTGCCAAGGATCGCGGAGATCACCGCGATGGTGAGCCAACCGATCACGATGCCACGGCCCCGCGAGTCGCGGTCGGCGTAGCCCGCCAGCCAGACGGAGAACACCACGAGGTAGACGGTGATGGCGGCGAAGCGAACGCCGCCGCTGACACTCGTCGCCGCCGCAAAGCTGAGGACGTTGAGGGCGACCAGGGCGGCGAGGACCGCGGCAATCGGCGCAGGGACGCGATCGACGCGCAAGCGGCCGGTCACGATCGCGACCGCGATGATCACCGCGAACACTCCGTCCGGCGGGGCGGGCTCGATCTTGACCACCCCGGACAGCAAGATCCCCAAGAACACGGCCGCCTCGTAGCGGGCGACGGTGAGGCTGACGAGGGCGATCAGGCCGACGCCGCCGACGATGACGAGCGGCAACGACGGTGCGAAGCGGTTGAACGCGATCACGGCGGCCGTCGCAAAGAGCAACGCGAGGGCGGCCAGTGGCACGACCTTCAGCAGTGACGGCCGAGCTGGCGGAACCATCGGCGACGCCGAGGTGGGGAGATCTGGGCTCAGCAGGGGCGACGTCATCGCGAGCCCGGCAGGATCGAAGCCATCAGCTCCCACGCGGGTCCCCGACGACGGTACTCCAGCCCGACGACCACCACGGCGTAGACCAGCGAGCCGGCCAGGAGCGAGAGGAGCAGATCGTCGCGCAACGGGTAGACGACGAGCGCCATCACGGCGCCGCCTACGAGCCCGATCGAGAACATGCCGCGCAGGATCGACGGCCCCGCCGCTTGGATCGCCAGGCGGATCGAGAGCCCGGCCAAGACGATCTCGGTGGCCAGGGCGGCGATGGCGGCGCCACGGGCGGCGTCGGACGGCACGAGGATCAAGACGACCGTCACGCTGAAGGCTGCAGCGAGCGCGGTCGCCTCCACGGTTCTTCGGCCCGGAAGGTGGCTGAGGGCGACGAGCCCGGCGAGGTGCCCGACGCCGTAGACGACCGACGCCACCGCCAGGTAGGGCAGGAACTCGGCGGCGGGGGCGGCCTTGTCGCCGAAGGCGAGCGTCAGCAGCGGGAGCGCGCACAGGCTGAGGATCACGGCGATCGGCACCATGAGCACGATCACGAGCTCAAACGACCCGCGGGTGATGGACTCCAGGGCAGGTTCGCCTGCGGTGGTCTCGCCGCGTTTGGCTCGGGCGATGAGCGGCAAGACCGACGTCCCGATCGACCACGGCAGAAACAGCGTCGCCTCCAGCAGCTGGTAGGCGAGGCGGTACTCGCCCGTCACCGTTTTGCCGGCCACGAGGTACAGCACGATGATCCCGACGCGGAACGTGACCTGCCCGAAGACCTCCTGCATGCCCCACGGCCCGGCTTCGCGCGCGAGCGGCCACCACGTCCGCGGGGTGCCGCTCATCCCAGCGGGCGGCTGGCCGTAGCGGCGCCCGAGGATCCACCAGCCGATGGCGATGCCGATCAGCGCGGCGATCAGGCTCGTCCACGCGACCGACACCAGTCCGCCACCGGCGAGCAGCACGACGATCCCGAGCACCGCGCCGACGAGCTTGACCGGCAGCGCGGCCAAGAAGTAGTCCTGGGTGCGTTCTTTGGCCATGAACACCGATTGCGCCGTGGCTCCGATGAGCGTGGCGATCAAGGTCAGGCCGAGGAGCAGCGCGACCACGGTGACGGTGGTGTCCTCTGTCGCGAGGTAGACCGCGCTTGTTCCGACGACGGTGCACAGCAGGCCAAGCGTCAGCTTGATCGCGTTGAGCTGCGGAACGTACTGCGCGGTCGCCTCGTCGCCTTCGATGGCGATGTGCCGCAGCATCAGTCGGTCCAGGCCGAAGCCCGCGATCGGCCAATACAGCTGGGTGACGGCCAAGGCAAATCCGAAGTCGCCGACGGCGCCCATGCCGAGCTGGCGGGCCATCACGATCGTCAGGACGAGCGTGGCGACCTTGCCGATCACCTCGGCCGCGGCCCTGAGCGCGGTGTTGACGGCGACGCGCCGCGTGGGCGGCGTCGACGGCACCGACGACGGTGCTGGCGAGGGGGTGGCGCTCAAGCCACGGGTGCCTGCGGGGGAATCAGCACCGCAGGAGTATGCACTGCCAGTGCGGCGCCATCGACGTTCGGCCGGGCCTGCCCAAGCCACTGCAGCGCTGCGCTGGTCTCCGGCGGCCGCCGATCGTGGTGGTGGGCGTCCGACGCGATCACGTCGATCAGGCCCGCATCGATGAGGCTGACGGCGCACGCTTGGGCCGTGCGCCCGTAGCGGCCAATCAGCGCGCCGCTGGTGACCTGGGCATGCGCGCCGCGCTCGACGAGGGCGCGAAGGAGACCGGGGTCCTGCTGGATCAGCGGGATTCGCTCGGGGTGCGCCATCAGGACGGGAATGCCGTCGTCGAGCAGGCGGTGGACTGGCCAGGTCGGATCGCCGAACGCCGGCCCGAGCGGGAGTTCCACCAGCAGCGGGCCACGTCCACCGAGCCGCAGCGCCTCGACCTCGGCGGGGTCCATGTCGATCAGTGCCTCGACCGCCACCTCAGAGCCGCTGAGGACCTTGAGCGGCACGTCGTTGGCGGCGAGCAGCGCCCGGAGTGCCTCAAGTCGCTGGAAGAGGTCGGGGAGCGGGGTCGCGAACTGGGCGGTGCGGTGTGGTGTCGCGGCCACCGTCGCCACGCCGTCGGCGACGAGCGCACGGGCCAGCGCGACCGCATGCGCATCATCTGGCGGTCCGTCGTCGAGGGCGGGCAGCAGGTGGCAGTGGAGATCGATGAACCCGCTCATCGCACCGGCAATCCGCTCTGCGGCGCACGAGCGGCCTTCGCTACGGCGCGCCGCGCGCCGCGCGCCGTGGCCTTGGCCCGGGCACGGTCGGTGGCGCGTGCGGCGTCGATGAGGCCCGCGCCGAAGCGGCTGTCGGCTCCTTTGGCGCCAAGGTCGCGCGTCGAGCGCACAAGGTAGGCGGCGAGCAGGTCGGCGCTGGGGTCCTTGCCGAGCAGGCCACTGCCGCGCACCAGGGCCGCGATCCCGCTCACGTGGGCGGCCGCCATCGAGGTGCCGACGTAGTCCAGTGGCACGCCGAGCGTCGACGGGTCGCCAGGATTGAGCAGTGTGACCTGGGCGATCGGGACGCCGACGTCGTTGGGCTTGCAGCGCGGTGAGGTGTCGGCGGCGTGATCGGTACCGCCGCCAGGGGCGACCAGGTCGAGCGCGGTGCCGGCGTTGGAGAAGACGGCGCGGCAGCCGTGGGCCGTGGTGGCCCCGACCGCGAGCACGGAGGTGGACCGCGCCGGTAGCGAGACCTGACTGACGCCGTCGTTGCCGGAAGACGACACTACGAGCACGCCCTTGCGGTGGGCTGCGTCGACGGCGGCCATCACCTCGGGAATCTCGTCGGCGCGCACGCTGGCGGGGAAGTCGGCAGAGAGGTTGATGATGTCGGCGTCGCGGCGCACGGCGTAGTTGATCCCGCGAGCGATCGCGAGGGTGTCGCCTTCGTCGTCGGCATCGAGGACCCGCACGGGAATGATGTCGGCCTCATACGCCAGGCCCGTGAGTCCGCCGGCGTTGTTGGTGGCGGCAGCGATCGTGGAGGTGACGTGCGTGCCGTGGCCGGAGCGGTCGTCTGGGTAGCGGTCCTCGTCGACGAAGTCGTAGCCCTGCAGGACTCGCGCGCGAGGAAGATCGGGCGACTGGCGGTACGGGCCGCTGGTTCGGTACGCGATGCCGGAGTCGACGACGGCGACGCGCACGCGCCGCCCGCCGGCCTTCGTTGGGCCAAGCGTCCGGAGCTGGTCCCACGCCTTGGGTGCGTTCACGCCCCACGTCCCGGCGAAGTTCCACTGGAGGCTGCTCCATGGGATCTCCCCGACGGCGTCGTTCGGGATCCAGCCCTTGAGCAGGGTCGGCGGCGTGACCATCTCCGCCGGCACGTCGCTTGGTGAGATCACGGGCGGCGAGGTGCTCGGGGGCGTCGCGGTCTGCGCGGCGGTCGCCGAGCTGCCGGTAGCGGCCTTGGCGATGAGGTTCGCGCTGGCCGATTCAAAGAGGTCGGGCCGCTTGCGCAGCTCGCGGGCAACGGCTTCCGGGTCGACGCCTTTGCGGAGCTTGACGCGCTGCAGCGTGCCGCCGCGCGGGTGCACGAGCAGCTCTTGGGCGCGAGCGGTAACGCCGTCGCGAAGCGTGGTCGTGCTCCCGTCCGCTTGGGCTGCTGGCACGGCGATCGCGAACGCGAGCAGGGCGGCGCCCACCGCCAGCTGTCGAGAACGCCGCTTCATCACTCCCCATTGAACACGGCCAACCCCCGCGGAGTTGCAGTGCTTTGCCGCAAACGTCGCGAGAAAGTGCGCCGACTTCGCTCAAACGCGCCAAACGTCCAGGCTGGCGCCCCCAAAAGTGGACGATTCCCACTCGCGTCTGGTCGGCCAGCTCTGCGGGCGCGCGCGTGCGAAGCTTGCGCCGTGGACGCCGTAACCGAAGCGCAGGAGATCGACGAGCGCTGGATGCGGGAGGCGATCGCCGAGGCACGCATTGCCGAGGCCCACGGCGACGTGCCGATCGGCGCCGTCGTCGTCGTTGGCGGTGAGATCGTCGGCCGAGGCCGCAACGAGCGCGAGCTGGCCGGTGACCCGACCGCCCACGCCGAGGTGCTGGCTCTTCGCGAGGCTGCCCACGCGATCGGCGACGGCTGGCGTGTAACGGGCGGGACGCTCTACGTGACGCTGGAGCCGTGCACGATGTGTGCCGGCGCGATCGTCCTCTCGCGCGTGCCGCGCGTGGTGTTCGGCGCCTGGGACCCAAAGGCCGGCGCGGCCGGCAGCGTGCTGAGTGTGCTGGACCGCCCCGAGTTCAACCACCGCCCCGAGGTGGCGCCCGGCGTCCTGGAGCCCGAGTGCGCCGAGCTGCTGCGGGCCTTCTTTCGCGCACGTCGCTGATCGCCATCCGCCAGCAGGCAAAGCGTGACGAGGGTCCGCTAAGGTAGCCGCTTCGCCTACCCCTCGCGGGGCGCATCCGGAGGGATGCCGGAGTGGCTGAACGGGGCAGTCTCGAAAACTGCTGTGCGGTGAACCCGTACCGGGGGTTCGAATCCCCCTCCCTCCTCTGCACGAGCCCTGTCCCGCATGAGCGGGGCGGGGCTCGTCTCGTCGTGGAAGTCAGCTCGGCGACCCAGCGCCAAGTGGCGGCGCGCGTGAGTCGAGCTAACGCCAGTCGAAATACTCGCGATGGATGTGGCGAGACGGCACGCCGGCGCTGTGGAGCTGCGTCTGGAAGGTCCGCAGCATTGGCGCCGGGCCGCACATGAAGACCGAGAGTTCGCGCGGGCTTGCGCCGGTGGCCTCGAGCATCTGGGCGGTCGTCAGACGGCCCTGCACCGACGTGTCGATCAGATGAAGGGTCAGCGTCGGGTGGGCAGCGGCCGCCGCCTCCAGCTCGTCGCTAAACGGTGCCCGGCCCTCCGCGCTGTAGAACAGGTCGACGTGTCGGATGGGCGTCTGGTCGAGCGCGCGGACCCAGCTCAGGAACGGTGCGATCCCGACGCCCCCGGCCACCCAGAGCTGGCGCCCCGTGCCGCGGTGGTGGAAGAAGCGGCCGTGCGGCCCGCCGATCACCGCCGGCATCCCAGGCTCGATCGTCTCGCGCAGGCGCGCGGTGTAGTCACCAAGCGCTTTGACGGTCACGCGCACGACGTCTTCCTGGGGTGCGCTGGCGATGGTGAACGGGTGGCGGTGCCAGCCGTCCTTGCCCTCGAGGTACACCATTGCGAACTGGCCAGGCACGAACGTCATCGGGCGACCAAGCGGCTTGAGACTGATCTCGGTGAGGTCCTCGGCCACGGGCGTGACGGCCGCGACTTGGTAGTCGTGCAGCGAGAGGAAGAACCGGGCGAGCAGCTCGCGATACACGTAGAACGCGAGCCCGATGCCGCCGATCGCCACCAGCGACCAGCGCAGCAGCGGCGCGTCGCCGAATGGCGTGCCATCGAGCAGAGCGTGCAAAAAGCCAAGGCCGACGAAGATGCCGGTGGTGCGGTGCAGCATCCGCCAGCGCTCGTAGCCGCCCAGCAGCCGCCGTAGGTCGCTGATGCCGGGCGCGTCCTTCGCCGCCAGCACCAAGGGCCGCAGGGGCCGCGGGAGGACCGACTGCCACCGCGGGATGATCGCCCACGCCACGAGCGCCACCAAGCCGGTGAGTCCGACCACGCCGATCGCGCCACCCGGCCCGCCTTCGCCTTGCGCCAGCAGGACGTGGGGGAGCAGCAGCGCCAGGCCGGTGATCGCCACGCGACGGTGCCAGATCGCCGCACGGTCGATGCCGTCGAACCACGTCTCGACCCACGGGAGCGTGCTGATGAGGACCAGCGCGATCGACAGCAGCAGGACCGACTCGGCTCCGAGCCACTGCCCGACGTAGGAGGCCGTCGACGCACCGGCAGGCCGAGCCATGACCCAGAGCACCGCGAGTGCGACCACCAAGCCACCAATGGTGACGGGGCCAGCTTCGCGGCCGGCGAGCCGTGGCATGCGTTGGGTCACGGCTTGAACCTACGCCTAGGGGCGGGCGCTGCGCGCGAGGCGCGGGCGCTGCAAGACGGCGACCTACGAGGCGGAACTCGCCGGGTTGGCCGCCGCCCACGCCACGATCTCGCGCTCACCGGCGACCGTGGTTCCGTCGTCGAGCACGAGCACCGGCACGTAGGGCTGGCCGGTGAGTTCCACGATGCGGTCGCGCGCGCCCTTGGGGGTCGAGAACGGAATGTTCTTGAACCCTTTGACGGTCTCCAGGTCGAACGCGTGCCCGGCGCCCTCCAGTGCCTTCGCCGCCACCCCGCACGGGTGCTTGATGACGGGCATGGAGGCGCCGTGCCGGCCGACGGCGCACGTGTAGAGCAACATGGCCGACAGCTTAGGCCCGTCGGGGTCGGGCGCCGCGCGCCTAGTGCTCGGCGACCTCCTTGTGCGCGCCGGCGCCGGTGAGCGAGCGAACCTCCATCTCGGCGGCCTTCACCTCTAGGTGCTCCTTGCTGGTGATCGTGCCGAGGAACCCGAGGAGGAACGAGGCGGGGATGGAGACCAGTCCGGGGTTCTTGAGGGGGAACCACGACCAGTCGCTGTTGACGAACATCGACGTCTCGGTGCCCGACACGGCGGGCGAGAAGAAGATGAGCGTGATCGTGATGATGAGGCCGCCGTAGATCGACCACAGGCAGCCGCGCGTGTTGAAGCGCTTCCAGAACAGCGAGTAGAGGATGGTCGGCAGGTTGGCCGAGGCCGCTACCGCGAAGGCGAGTGCCACCAGGAACGCGATGTTCTGGCCGTTTGCCGCGATGCCGCCAGCGATCGCGACCGCGCCGATCACGAGGGCTGCGCGCCGCGCGACCTTTACCTCCTGGCCCTCCGGTGGGTTGCCGCGGTGGATCACGTTGGCGTAGACGTCATGCGCAAACGACGCCGACGCCGTGATCGTGAGTCCCGCGACGACCGCGAGGATCGTCGCGAACGCGACCGCCGAGATCACGCCGAGCAGGATCGTGCCACCGAGCTCGTAGGCGAGCAGCGGTGCCGCGGAGTTCGCGGCCCCCGGCGCGGCGAGGATCTTCTCGGAGCCGACCATCGCCGCGGCGCCGTAGCCGAGCACGAGGGTGAGCAGGTAGAACAGGCCGATCAGCCAGATTGCCCACACGACCGAGCGCCGTGCCTCGTTGGCCGTCGGCACCGTGTAGAAGCGCATGAGGATGTGCGGCAGACCGGCGGTGCCGAGCACCAGCGCGATCGAGAGCGACACGAAGTCGAGCTTGGACGTCTCCGTGAGCCCGTATTGCTTCCCGGGCTCGAGGGCCGCGCCGGCTGCGGCGCCATCGCCGAGCACGCTGGACAGGTTGAACCCGGACTCCGCGAGCACCCACACCGTCATCAGCGAGGCGCCCGCGATCAGCAGGATCGCCTTGATGATCTGCACGTAGGTGGTGCCCTTCATGCCACCGATCAGCACGTAGATCACCATCAGGACGCCGACGACGGCGATCACGATCGACTGCCCGAGGCGCGTCTCGATGTCGAGGAGCAGGGCCACCAGGCCGCCAGCGCCGGCCATCTGTGCGAGGAGGTAGAAGAACGACACGGCGAGCGTCGACATGGCGGCCGCCATCCGCACGGGGCGCTCTTGCATCCGGAACGAGAGGACGTCGGCCATGGTGAACCGGCCGGTATTGCGCAGCAGCTCGGCCACGAGGAGGAGTGCCACGAGCCAGGCGACGAGGAAACCGATCGAATACAGGAAGCCGTCGTAGCCGTAGATCGCGATGGCGCCCGCGATCCCCAGGAACGATGCGGCCGAGAGGTAGTCGCCCGAGATCGCGATCCCGTTCTGGCGGCCGCTGAACGCCGCACCGCCCGTGTACATCTGCGCGGCGCCCGTGTTCGTGCGGCTGGCGCGAATCACGAAGAACAGGGTGAACGCGACGAATCCGACGAAGATCGCCAGATTCAGGATCGGACTGCCGACCGTCGCTGAGGCAGCAAGCGGGCTCATCGCAGGCCCTCCGCTTCCATCTTGGTGCGGATCTCGGTGGCCGCCGGGTCAAGGACGCGCTGGGCGTAGCGGATGTAGATGGCCGTCACGCCGAAGACCATCACGAACTGCAGCAGGCCGAAGATCAGGCCAACGTTGATGTTGCCGACCACCTTCTCCGACATGAAGCCGGGTGCGTAGGCCGCGAGGCCGACGTAGAGGAAGTAGAAGGCGAGCGCCCCGATCGTGACCGGGAAGACGAATCCGCGGTACTTCGTGCGCAGGTGGTGGAACTCCGGAGACTCGGAGACCTTTACGTAGGCGGCAGCACGCTCTTCGGGAGTGTGCGGAGCATTGACGGGACTTGGGGCGGGATCGGCTGGGCCGTTCACGGGGGTCTCCTCGGATGGGGCCACCAGCCCACGGAGGCCGGCAGTGATACCCGTCACACTCACGCCTTGGGGGTCGCGCGCACGTCGCATGCCGCGGTCACGGGCGGCCAACGGCGCACGCCGCCCCACCACGACGACGGGCCCTGCCGAAGCAGGGCCCGTCGGGGATCCCGGGTCGTCTTGAGGTCAGGCCCGGGAGATCGGCGCGGCGCTCGCGAAGGCGCCGCGTGATCCGATGGTTGGTGCTTACGCGGTCTTCACCGTGATCTTGGCAACGCCGATCACGAGGCCGGCCTTGAGCGCGTCGACCTTGAACGTGGTGTTCAGGAGGTCAGCAGCTTCCTGCTTGAGCTTGACGGTCGTGCCCTCAAGGATGGCCGTGTCGTTCGGGCCGGTCGCGAGCGGGTTGAGCGTGCGGCCGTCGAGGAAGAACAGCGGAGCGGACTCAGCGGCGACCTCGCCGTCGACCCTGACCTTGCCGGTGAGCACCGAGGCGCCCGGGTCGATCACGAAGTCGGTGAGCTCGACCTTCGGGCCGCCAGCGGCGGTCAGTGAGAGGCCGGAGCCGGCATGGTCGATCTCGCCCTGCACGTACGGGGAGACGGTGCCCGGCGTGTAGTACGTGACGTTGCCGCCGGTGATCGGGAACTTGGCGACGCCCGCCTTGGTGATCTCGGCGGTGCCAACCGGCGCCGGCGTGAGCTTGAGCGTGCCAAGCGCCTCGACGAAGCCAGCGTCGAGCGTGACCTGCGTGTCGACGCCCTTGGAGAGGTCGGCGACCTCAGCGGCGGGCTCAACGGCGGCCGGCGCGTTCTCCGTGGAGGACGACGCGGTGTCGTTGTCGTCACCGCAGGCCGCGAACCCGAAGGTCAGGACGCTGGCGGCGGTGAGGGTGAGAATGGTCTGCTTGATCGGCATGAGAATCACTCTGCGACATAAAGATGAACAAACCTGATCGCTGATCGGAACAATTTATGAACACGCAGCGCTGGGGCCCCCGAAACGCGTGATCCGAGGTGCCGCGACGGGCGTAGCGACCGCTTTGCGCCGAGCGGCTGGAGTTGAGAAATGGAGCGGTATGCCGCCGCTCGGTGGTCGACGCGGCCGGGGGCGAGTAGCGTCGAAGGCATGAGCGGTCTCGACTACGTCCCCGACGCACGCGACGGGCTCACGCTCCTGCAGCGACGTGTGCTGCTGTGGCTCGGCCCGGCGAGTGAGCGTCGGCAGGTCTGCCGGACGGTGATCGATCGCGCCCGGCGCCAGTCAGATCTCACGCGCGCCGAGGTCTACGGCTCGCTCTGCGACATGGAGGCGAGCTTCCACTCGCGCTACCCGCTGATCGACGGCGAGGGCAACTTCGGCGGCGTCGACGGCGAGTCGCCGTCCTCCTCGCTGGAGACCGAGGCGCGCCACTCGGTCGTCGGCGACGCGATGTTCGGTCCCGGTGACCGGCGCTTCAACCGCGAGGCCCGCCACGCGATCGTGCACCACGAGACGCCGCTGCAGGGGACGTTCCCGACGCTGTTGGCCAATGGCACGAGCGGCGGTATCGCGACCGTCCCGCCGCACCATCTCGGCGAGCTGGCCAGCGCGATCACCGCCCGGATCGACGATGCCAGCGTCGGGCTGGAGCGCATCCGCCACCTCATGCCCGGGCCGGACTACCCGGGTGGCGGCGAGATCGTCGACCTCGACGAGGTCGTCTCGGCCTACGCCACGGGTCGAGGCACGTTCCGCTTGCGGACGGGCCGGCCCGGCGAGATGCCCGTCGAGGAGGAGGTCGACGTGCTGTTCGTCGCCCTCGTCGACGGCAAGCCCCAGCAGTGCACGCTGCTCGACCTCATCGACCACTACATCGCCTACCAACGCGAGGTCCGCGTCGCTCGAGGCATCACCGACGTCGACGACGACCTGAGGCGCGACCTGGCCGCCCTGGCGAGCGAGCACGCCGGCGAGCGCCGCACGCGCCTGCCCGCCCGGGCGTAGGCGGCGCGGCCCGCCTAGCTCGGTCGCAGCATTTCGTAACGCACCAGTCCATCGTCGGGTACTGGGGCCCAATCGGGCGCGGACCGGACGAACATGTGGAACGACGGCTCGACTTCGACCGGGCCGTCGAATGCCCCGATTCGGATCGCGACCTCCTCGTCGTTCAGCGGGTCGCCTGAGAACAGGTGTGCACCGCACTCGCCGCAGAACAGCTTCGGCACGCCCGTCGCCGGCGCCCACGCGCGCAGCTCCGCCAGCCCGCTGAGCAGCTCGAAGTCGCCTTGGGCGACGCGCCCGTTCGTGGACCAGCCGGTGCCCGTGCGCTTCTGGCAGTGCGTGCAGTGGCAGTACCCCACCGACAGAAATGGCCCTGAGACGCGGAATCGCACCGCGCCGCACAGGCAGGAACCGTTGACGGGCAGCGTTGCGTCAGGCATACCACAGACCCTAGGCCGGACGATTGAGCGGCGCCGCTCAGCAGACGCCGCTGCGGCGCGTCGCCGGCTGGAGTGTCTCGTCGAGGCCGAGGTGACCGGGGGTGCCTCGCGCCCTCGGTTGGCCGGCACCGGCCGCTGCGTACCGTGGCGCCATGCAATCAGGCACGAATCCGGGATATCCGGGAGATGGGCGCTACGCCCTCACGCACCATAAGACGATCACCCCACTGCTCGGATCGGCGCTGAAGATCTGGCTGTCGAAGCCGTCGGTGTTCATTGCGGCGGCGCTGCTCGTGATCCTGCCGATCGAAATCATCGTCATCGGGGTGCTCGGCGGCGGCTTCTCCGATCCGGACGGCGTCGCCAGCGACGGTATGACCCTGCTGGACGCCGTCCTCGTCGGCTGGTTTGGCGTCTCGCTCATTACCGCGGCACACGCGCGCGCCGTCGTGGCGATCGCGGCCGGTGAGCGGGTCACCACGGCCAGCGCGCTGCGACTTGGTGGCGGCGCCTTCCTGCCGGTGCTCGGTGCCGCGCTGATCTACGGCCTCGCCTGCATGGTCGGGACGCTCCTGCTGATTATCCCGGGGATCTGGATCTCGGTGGCCGGCATCTTTGCCACGCAGATCGCGGCGCTCACCCGAACCGGCATCGGCGAGAGCCTGGTGTCGAGCGTCAAACTGGTGCGGGCGGCAGGCTGGTGGCGCACGTTCGGCTATTACCTGCTCGTCACCTTGATTGCGCTGTTGCCCGTGATCGTGGTTTCGTTGGTGGTGGCGCTCCTCACCGAGGGCATCGGCAACGCGTCGATCTCGGGGCCGCTCAACGTCGTCGTCGTGGCGATCGTGACGGCCCTGATCTACTCGTGGACGGCCCTCGTCACGTCGCTGCTGTACTTCTCCTGGCGCGCGAAGGTCGGCGATCCGTGGGGCAGCGAGGCCGCCTCGGCGGCCCCTGACCTCGACGCGGGCCCGGACTGGGATCCGGCGAGGTCCTCAGCCCTGGGGAACGCGGGCTGACGGCGGGCTAGGTGGTCCGTCGCCCCTCGCTGGCGAGCAGCGCGACCTTGCGGTCGATGCCCCAGCGAAACCCTGCCATCGAGCCGTCGGCGCGGACGACCCGGTGGCAGGGGGTGACGACCGCCACCGGATTGGTTGCGCACGCGCGCGCGACCGCGCGGACTGAGGTCGGCGAGCCGATCGCCTCGGCGACCTGCGTGTAGCTGCGCGTCTCTCCGCGCGGAATGGCGCGCAGCGCCCGCCAGACCCGCCACTGGAACGCCGTCGCGCGGACGTCGAGCGGCAGATGGGTGGCGTCGCCTTGACCGGCGGCGTGTGCGGCGACCTGCCGGGCGACGTCGGCGAGGCCGTCGTCGTCGCGGAAGAGTTCGGCCTGAGGCAGCTCATCGGCCAACGCCTCTACGAGTGGCTCTTCGGCCGGTCCGAGGTAGACGGTCGCGAGTCCGCGCTCGGTGGCGGAGACGAGCAGCTCGCCAAACGGCGTCGACATCACGGTCCAGGCGACGCGGGCCCCTTTGCCGCCGGCGCCGTAGCTCGCCGGGGTCATCCCGAGGTGCTGGTCGGCGGCGACGTACGCCGTGCTCAGTGAGCCGAAGCCGGCCTCGAAGGCGGCTCCGGCGACGTCACCGGGCGTGTCGCGCAGGGCCTCCTTGAGTCGTTGCACGCGAAGCGACTCGGCGTACTCGCGAGGCGTCACGCCGGTGCGCGCCTTGAACGCGCGCTGCAGGTGATCGGCGCTCACGCCGACCGCTTGCCCGAGTGAGGCGAGCCCCAGCGCAGCCCCCTCCGGCGACTCCAAGAGCTCGCATGCGCGCTGCACCGCAGCGGTCATCGGGTCGCTCGTGATCTCCATGGCTGCAGCGTACGCCGCGCCCGCGGGCGAGACTTCCGGGATCCCGCGAGGCTCGGTACCGACTTGGCGTCTGAAACCGACCACCGTGGTCGATTCCAGACGCCAAGTCCGGGTGGTCGCGCATGGCCGGATGACATAACAGTGTCACCCGAACATTGATCGTTTGTCGTGCCTCCATACGGAATGTCGAAACGCACAAAACGGACGGGATCGGTCTGGTCCCTGGCACAGCGCCACTCCTCCAAACTTCGGCGTGTCGCGGCGCCGTGGCCACTCTCAGGACACGGCGGGCGCGGCACCAGGAGGCCCACCCGTATGCCACTTTTGAAGTCGTCACGTCCTGTCGAGCGTCACCCATTGGGTGGCTCTGCGGTGTCCTGCGTGCCTTCGTCGACAGGGCGGACCGGATCAGGTGGGCACGTCCGAGGTGTGGCTGGGACGGCCGTGCCTCGAACCGCTGCGCTTCGCGCACTCCTCGGGCTTCTGCTCGTGTCGGCGACCGCTCCAGCGGCGGCGGCAGGAGCAGACTCGGCTCGCGTGACGACGGCCGGCAAGGGAGCAGAGGCCAGCATCAAGGCTCCGGCCTCGCTGCCTCTGGGGTCGGCCGTCGCACGCCCGAGCCAAGGGCCGGTGCCGCTCGCCAGCCGGACGGCCGCTGCGCCGCTACCGGCAGGATTGCCGTCGACGGACTCGATCATGGCCGACGTCCGCGACCTCGTCGACCTCGGCCCGCGCCGCTCCGGCACCCCAGGTGGCGACCGCGCCGCCGAGTTCATGAAGCGCCGGCTGAGCGAGGTCGGCATCCCGCAGGTGTGGGAGCACAACGTGCCGACCTACCAGTGGGAGGAGACGCACTCCAAAGTCACCGTCGGTGGGGCCACGATCGACGCGTTCGCGTCGGAGCACTCCTTCTTCGGGGAGGCCAAGGAGACGTGGACCGGCTCCTTCTCCACCGGTCCCGGCGGTCGCACCGCGAAGGTCGTCGACGTCGGCGACGGCGGCATCTTGGATCTCGCCGGGAAGGATCTGCGCGGCAAGATCGTCGTCTTCAACCTGCGGTTCCTGGTCCCGATGCTGGGCATGGGCGCCGTCTCTGAGCACCTCTACGATCCGGGCCTCTCGCTGCTGAAGGATCCGCGCGGGCTGCTCCAAGGCAACCCCTACATCACCAACTACACCTCGGTGCTGCGTGAGGCGCGGCGCCGCGGCGCCGTCGGCTTTGTTGGCGTGCTGACCGACTACTTCGAGTCCAACCGCTACCGCAACGAGTACTACCGCCGGTTGCAGGTCACGATGCCGGGGTTCTGGGTCACGCGTGATGAGGGCCGCCGTATGCGGTCGCTCCTGCCGAAGGCCGGCCGCACGGCGACGATCGAACTCGAAGGCCGCCGCTACGAGACCCCGACGCGGACGGTCCTCGGCTACCTGCCCGGCAAGAGCCGAGAGACGATCATGGTGCAGTCCCACCACGACTCCGTCGGTCCGGGCGCCGTCGAGGATGCCAGCGGCTCCGCCGAGGTGATCGCGCTCGCGAAGTACTACGCCGCACGGCCCGCCTCCGAGCGTGAGCGTGGGTTGCTGTTCGTGACGTTCGACAGCCACTTCACCGGCTACCACTCGCACCAGGGCTTCGCTCAGAAGTACGTGCTGGCCGCCGACCGCCCGTTCGACATCGTCGCCAACGCGACCGTCGAGCACATTGCCAAGCAGGGCGTGATCCGCGGCGGCAAGCTCGTGATGAGCAGCCAGCCTGAGCCGCGCGCGTTCTTCCGCTCCGGCGGCAATGTGGTGCGCCAGACGCTCGTCGAGGCGATCCGCAAACGCGATCTGCGCCGCACGATCATCATCAACGCCAAGACGGTCTCCAAGGACGGCAACATGCCGACCGACGCGTCGTTTGCGTCGATGGTCGGCATCCCGACGGCGTCGTTCGTCTCCGGCCCGATCTACCTCTACGACGACATGGACACGATCGACAAGGTCGACGTGGCGCAGCTGCAGCCGGTTGCTGCAGCCTTCGTCGACATCGTCGACCGCTTCGACGTGACGCCGGCGGCGGCGCTGAAGGGTCGCTGATGAGCTGGAACTCGCACCGGACGCCTGGCGAGCCTCGGCCCGCCGGCCGGCCGCTGCGCTGGACGCCCGGCCGGACCGCCGAGCGGATGACGCTGGCGGCCAGTTGCTCGGGCTGGCTGGAGGGCCGGACCCGCCGCGAGCAGATGCTCAGTGCAACTCGGCTCGCAGCAACGCCAGGCGGATCGCGACGAGATCGTCGACGCTGCGCAGCGACCCCCCGGTGAGCTGCTCATAGCGCCGGACGCGGTTGCGGACGGTGTTGGGGTGGACCCACATCGCCGCGGCCGCCTGATCAAACGACAGGTCGTGCTGCAGGACGGCGCGAATGGTGTCGAGGAGTTCCTCGCCGGCGGGAGTGGCCGGCTCGCAGGGGTCGACGTAGCGGGCCACGAGGTGCTCACCGAGGACGTCTTCGGTGCGGGCCACCGCTTGGAGGGCGAGCTGGTCGATCGAACGGACGCCGTCGATCCCGAAAGCCTGGGCGGTCTCGACGACGCGCGTGGCGATGGCGAACGAGTGGGGGAGGCCCGCGAGTGGCGCGGCGGGGCCGATGCCGATGACCACCCCGCCCGGTGCACGGAACGTCGGACGACGCAGGGCGTAGCCGATCACGTCGCCCTCGTAGGGGGCCACGGCTGCGCCCTCAAGCGCTCCGGGCTGCTGAAGATCTAGGAGAAGCTGACGCACGTCGCCGACCTCGGAGCGCGCGCGGATCGCGACGTACGTGGCGTTGGGATCGAGGTGCGCGCCGAGGACCGGATCGACTTGGGCTGCACCGGGTGGTGAGAGCAGCAGCGTGTGCACGAGCGCCGTTCGGCCTTGGGAGTCGGCGACGGCCTGCTGAAGTTCGCGGGCGCGGTAGGCGGAGATCGCGAGGTCCATGGTCGGATCGGCGTAGCGCCAGATCTGGCGGGTCAGGGCCACCGTCTGCTCGTGGGCGATGGAGCCGTCTTCGGCGGCCCGCCACAGCTCATTGAACATCTCGTCGATCGTGTACCGGTAGACCTGCAGCATCTGCTCCAGCGGAACGCCCTGCCGCGCGCGAAGATCGCCGATGCGGCCCATGCCGGCGCGGTCCTCGTCGGTCAGCGGGCGGCCTTCGAGGAGCGCCTCGGTGGCGCGGCCCAGGTCGGCGAGGATGCCGTCGCGGATGTCCTGCTCGGAGATCTCGGTGTAGGCGCCGAGGGTCTCCTTCGATCGCGCGACGGCCCGGTCGACGAGGCCCTCGATCCTCGGGCCGAGCGTCGCGAAGAGCGCCTGGAGATCGATCGGCGGCGACGTCACTGAGCCATTGAACCGCATCCGGTGTTTCGGGGGAATGGCGCCTGGACGGTATGCGGGAATGTCGGAGGAGCTGCCGATTCTGCGACGTCCAGCAACGAAGTGCGTCGGTCAGCCAGGGCATCAGCGGCGAGCGAGCCGCCTGCCGAGTCCGTCCTGTGGAGGCGCGCCCTCAGGCTGGCCGTCTGCTCGCTGCTGAGCGACGCCATAGATCCCGGGGCCTCGGGCGATCACGCGGATGCGGCCCTGAGTGAAGCGCCCGTCGTAGACCACCACAAAGAAGCCGCCCGGCTTCGAGGGCCGCACGGTGCGCACGTCGCGCGAGGTTTGGATCGTGACGCGGGTGACGCCAGGGGCGGCCGCGCCGTAGATCACCGTCCGCCCGGGGAGCGTGCGCCGCGCGACGTCGGCGGGGGCGGGCTCGTTGGACGGCGTCTCGTCGGGGTGCAGCGCCTGCTCGAACCAGACGGGGTCGTTGGTCGTCGGCGGCACGGTCGCGCCACCCGAGACGCCCGACGCATAGATGACCTCGCCGGTGCGGTCGTTGAGGCCGCCGGGGCGCCCGTCGACGAGCTGGCCAGGCGACGTGGGGATGCGTGGCTCGCGGAGGGCCCACGCGCGCACGCCCCAAGCGGGGCCCCCTTTGGGATCGACGGCGCGGGCTTCGATCCGGCGCTTCGGTGGAGAGAACACCGAGTAGTCGGTCTTGACGGTCTTGCCATCACGGAAGTGCAGTCGTAGTGACAAGTTCGTCCCAGGTTCGGCCGCTTCCGGGCCCAGCATGGCCAGTACGGCGCCGCGTGGGCCAACGGTCGCCGGGACCTGTTTGCCCTTCGGCAGCCCGAGTGCCTCGGCCGCCACGACGCCCGGGTATACGCCCGTCAGCGTCACGCGGGCGATCTTGGGGGTCGCGCTCGTGGGATCGTCGACGTAGATCGTCGGCGCCGCGCCGTAGAAGATCGGGCGGCCGGGCGGCTTCACGACCGACAGATCCGACACGGTGCAGCCGGAGCTCTGCCCGAACAACCCTTCGGTGGCTGGGCCGGGACCCACACCGGCGCCACTGGGCTGGCGGACGACGCCGTTGACCAGCGGCCCGAACACGGCGCACTGCAGCGCGGTGCCGCTGCCGCCTGGCCGGTTGGTCGTCGCCGTCCAGGTGCGCGCCGCCCAGGGTGGCCCGCCCGCGGGATCCTTCGCGCTCGGGCCGGTCCGCTCGGAACCGGCGTTGATCTCGCGGGTAAAGCGCTGAGTGTTCGCTCGGATGACCTCACGCACGTCGCGCCACGCCGGATTCGGGCCTGGGCGCCTCAGCCGGCCATCGGCGCCGAGCATCACGGCGTTCTCGACGTCGAGCGTGACGAGGCCGCCGCTGCGGAGACGTGCGCGGAGCTCCAGCCGCGCCGGATCGACGCGGCCGTCGAGGACGGCGGCAAACGCGTGGGAGTCTGGTGACACCCGGACGGGAACGGCGCCCGTTGGGGTTCGGAGCTCCAAGCGGACGACGTCCTCGCTGGCAAGGCCCATGGCGATCGTCCGCGCGGGGGCCACGGGGTAGGAATAGGGCTCAGTGAAGTCGGTCGACGGCACGAGCCGCAGGAGGGTCGCGACGATCGGATCCGTCTGGCCGGCTCGACGGCAGGCGATCGGCGTCCGCGGCTCGGCGAGGCCGGTGCCGCCAGCGAGGTACACGAGGTTGGCCGACCCGAGCTGCTGGCGCGCCTCGACACAGTGGGTACCGGCCTTCGGCGCGACGGCGTTCGGCGCCATCGGGTGCACGAAGTTTCGGGCTGGCCCCGAGCGAATCGACCACGGCAGGCCGTCCTTGGCCGAATCGGGGGTCTCCTCATCACCGGAGTCGGCGAGCTTCACCGTGCGGACCGCTCCGCTGGAGTTCGTGATCTGCAGGTTTGGGCGCGTGATCTCGGGGAGGCCGGTGAGCACGGCGAGGAACGCGCCGCCGCGGCCGAGCCGCAGGGGCGTGTCGCGGGTGCCGCGGCGCAGCGCAACCGACGTCACGTCCGGGCCGGCGATCCCCACGACGAGCGTCCTCGCCGTCATGTCGCCGCGGCCGACGGCGGCGCGTGCCCCGACCTGGACGGCCGAGCCGACGGGCGCGCTGCCGCAGGCGTCGGCGGAGCCGAGCGGAAGCTCACGAAACTTGCGGTCGAGGCCGACGATCCCGAACCGGCCATCCTGCAGCTGGCCGACGGCGGTGCAGACCTGGCCGGTCTGCGAGCGACTCAGGCGCACCTCCCAGTCCGGCAGCCCGCCTGGGTCGCCGGAGCGCACCCCCGCCAGCGAGGCGGTGGAGGCGATCGGCCTGGCCTCCACGGGGGCGTCGCCGGGGCGCGGCGCTGGAACGGGGGCGGCGAGGCCGAAGAGGTGGGTGGCGGCCGCCGCGACGGTGGCCGCTGAAAGGCCGCCAATCAGCAGGACGAGCGAGAGGCCATGCGGGCGCCAGCGTCGACGCCGCCGCGCTCCGTGGGTGCGCTCGTCGGCTGCGGTTGCGCGCTCGAGCTCGTCGCCGAGCGCCTCCAGGATGCGGAGCTGATCGCTCATCGCTCACCTCGCAGCACGGGGTTGCGCGTCGCCGCGGCCGCCAGCGCCTTGAGCCCACGGGAGACGCGCGTGCGCACGACCTGCTCGCTCACGCCGACCAGCTCGGCGATCTCGTCGTAGCCGCGTTCTTCCACGATCCGCAGCTCGAGGGCTTGGCGCTGGTCGTCGGAGAGCCGCGCCAGCTCGGTGGCCATCGCCGTGCGCAGCTCCGGCAACCCCGCCCGCTGGTCGATCTCCGCAAGGTCGTCCTCGTGGGCCGCCGGGACCTGCATCTTCAGCGTCTCGAGCGCACGCCGCTCGACCTTGCCCCGTCGCCAGTACCGCCCGAGCTGGCGGCGCGCAATGGTGAAGAGCCACCCGCGGCGCTCCTCGTAGGTCGTCGCCTTCAGCGTGTGGCGGCAGCGCCAGGCCTCGGCAAAGGTCTCGGCAGTGAGGTCGAGCGCCAGCTCGGGATCCATGGTGCGGCGTGCATGGAAGATCAAGACGGCCTCGGCCTCCTCCCGGTACCAGGCGACGAATTCGTGCGACTGCATTCAGGAGGTGGAGTGCCGCGAGGCGGAAGGTTGTGACGAGCCGATTGCTCGGCCCCTCAGGCGGCCGTTAGGCCGTCCCGACGATGCCGCCGTCGAGCGGCACGATCGCGCCCGTGAGATAGGCGCCGGCGCGGCTCGACAGGAACAGCGAGGTGCCGATGATGTCGTCGTCGCTGCCGATTCGCCCGAGCGGGACGGTCGACGCGACGGCGTCGCGGCCCTCGGGGCTGGCGAGCATGAAGGCCGTCATCTTGCTCTCGAACGGGCCGGGGGCGATCGCGTTGACGGTGATGTGCTCGCTGGCCAGGCGCTTGGCGAGGTGGCGCGTGAGCATGTGGACGGCCGCCTTGCTGGCCGAGTACGAGTAGTTCTCCATCATCGGAACGCGCAACCCGTCGACGGAGCCGATGTTGATCACGCGGGCCGGATCCTGCGCGGTGGCGGCGGCGCGCAGCTGCGGCAGGAGCTTGCTCGTGAGCGCGAAGACGCCCTGCACGTTGGTCGACAGGATCTTCTCGAACCCGGCGCTGGGGAAGTCTTCGATTGGCGCGCCCCACGTGGCGCCTGCATTGTTGAACAACAGGTGCACCTTCGGGTGGCGCTCGGCGACCGCGGCAGCGAGTGCGGCGACGCCCTCCTCGCTGGAGACGTCGGCGGCGAACCCGCTGACCGGGCCGTACGCGGAGAGTTGCGCGACGGCGGCGTCGACGGCGGCCGCTTTGCGGGAGCTGATCAGGACCTCGGCGCCGGCTTCCAGCAGTCCACGGGCGATCACGAGGCCGATGCCGCGCGACCCGCCGGTGACGACGGCGACTTTGCCGGTGATATCGAAGAGTGACGCGACCTGTTCACGGGACATCCGCGCAGGGTACCGAGGGGTTCCTGGGCGCGGGAGGTTCGCCGCTTTGAAGGTTGAACCGGCGAGCAAGTGCGGGCCACGGGTGCTCGCGCCCGGCCGCCGGTCTAGATCTCGGGCCTCCGGTAGGCCGCTGGTTGGGCGACGGTCGTCGGCTTGAGGATCGTCTCCGACGTTACGCCGTGCCCGAGCCGCGCCAGACCCAGATTTGGGTCGGCGGCGGTCAGCGCGGGGCGAGCATGAACAACTCGACGTAGACGTCGGGCTCGTGGTGGCCGGCGTGGACGAACGCGTTGACGTCGCAGCCCGTGTGGGCCTCGACGATCGCCTTCAGCTCAGGGGCAACCATCGCTTCATAGGCATCGCGCTGATCCCGTACCGCTTGCTCGCGCCCGTCGCGCACGAGCGCGCGCTCGAGCGGGGAGAAGTCGTCGCGCAGGACGACGATCACCAGGTCGTCTTGGCGGTGGACGCGGACCTGCGTCGGACCCCGGCCGCGGTGGCGCTTGTGGAGTCCCACCACCTCGTTGGCGATGCGTGACATGGCGTCACGCTGTGTGGGCGCTTCGGTCGTCATCGGTTCGTCGGGTGCGGGTGCGTTCACGTGAAGAGGCCGCCGTCGGCCTGGGTCGGGGTGTGCGTGGCGACATCCGGGGGCGAGCCCCAAGAGGGAGGCAGCGCTGGCGCATATCGGCGCCCACTGCTGGGCGGCTTCTGCAACGACCCTAAGCGGCTGTGTCCCGGATCAGAGGACGAACCTGGTCATCTGGTGCAGATTGCCCCACATCACGCGTACGGGGTGTGGCAGGATGCCTCACATCTCCAACGCTCCGCGCCCAACGTCCAACCGCAAAAAACGCAGCGACGCGGCGCTCAACAAGACACGCTTGGTGGAGGCGGCGCGCCGAGTGCTGGCCGAGCAGCCACAGGCGAGCATGGCGACGATCGCGGCCGAGGCGGGGCTGGGACGCAACACCATCCACCGCCACTTCCCCACGCGTCAGGACTTGATCGACGCCGTGCGGCTCCAGGCGAGCGACGACTCGGTGGCCAACGACGAAGATCGCCTGCGCCGCCCCGGTGAGCTCAGCGGGCTGGCCCCGACGCCGCTCTCGGTCTCGGACGTGCTGAACAAGGTGCCGCCGTTCGAACTCGGGACGCAGATCGTGGCCGAAGCGCAGCGCCTGGCAGGCGTGTCGTCGGCGGCGATCTACCTCGTGGATCTCGACGGCGCGCAGCTGCGCCGCTTGGCTGGCGCCCACACCTTCCCGGATGTGCTCCCGATCGATCTCGCCGTCGGCCCGGAGATTCCGCGTGAGGCGGTCGCGGCCCTGCGCGCGTCGATTGAGCAGCACCTGCCCAACGCGACGGTCGCGCCGCTGTATCTGCGAGGGCGCGCCACCGGCGTGATGCTCGCGATCGGACCAGAAGAATCGGAGCTTCGCGCGCTCGCACAGGAGGCGGCTGCGGCGCTGTCTCTCGCTGAGCGCTACACCGATCAGGCCGCCCGCGTGCGCCGCTCACGCCCGACGAGTGCTGCCGCCGAGATCCAGCAGAACATGCTGCCACCGCGGATCGTTCGCGTTGGTGGTGCGACGCTCGCCGGCAACGTCATGCCGGGGTATGACATCGGCGGCGACTGGTTCGACTACACCGACAACCCTGAAGGTGCCTGGCTGGGCATCGCCGACACCGAGGGCAATGGGGCGCCCGCAGCGGCGGCCGCGACCGTGATGCTCGGTGCCTTTCGCGCTGCGCGGCACCTCGCGCGGGCCACGCCGGCGAGCTGCGTGCACCTGATGCAGGAGACGATGCACGAGCTCGGCGAGCGCCGCGTGGCGGTCTCCACGACGATCGCGCTTTGGAACGGCGCCCAGGGGATCCTGCAGTGGGTCACGTGCGGCGACTTCCCGCCGCTCCTCGTCGACGCGCATGGCGAGATCCGGCCAATCGGTGAGCTTCAGCCGGCGCTTGGCGCGGTCGACTTCCCGCGGCGCCTGCGGATCCAGAGCTGGCGGGTCGAGCCAACGCAGCGGATTCTGCTCGTCTCCGACGGCGTGATCGATCGCAGCAACGAGGCGGGGGAGCCGTTTGGCCTCGCCGGAGTGCAGCGCGCGATCACCGGCACCGTCCGTGACTCGGCGGCGTCCATGGTTCGCGCCATCGAAGACGCCGCCCGCTCGCACTCCAAAGACGAGTTCGCCGACGACGCCACCCTGGTGGCGCTGGTGCCGAGCTCGTCGATGCGCGCCGCGTAGCCAGGCGCTCACGCTCGCCAAACGTGCGCGCGAGCCTCGGGCCGCGCCCGACCGAACCTCCTTGGCCGATCGCGTTTGTTCGGCGAACGAACTGCGTCCCCCAGGCGCCGTTGGCGAGTTCCCGCGCGCCCACCGGTTGAACCAGTCGGGGCCGGGCGACAGGAAGACGGTGCGTTGCGCCTGGGTTCGAACACGGCTTGTCGCCTGAACGAACCAGATACCGGTCTGAGCGACGAAAAAGAACAAACGCCTAGTTTGCGAGGTGTAGGTTCGTTCAGAACTTGACAAACCTAGTGACGAGCATCACAGTGTTCTCCGCAATGGCCGCTCCGGGCGATACCGCACCCCTCTCCACACGCCGCCGCAACCGCGTGCAGGTGCTCGACGCACTGCGCAGCAGCGGGTCGGCGAGCCGCGCCGATCTGGCGCGCCGGACGGGCCTCTCGCGCTCGACGATCTCCGGCCTCATCACCGAGCTGATCGCCGACGGTCTCGTCGTCGATCGCGACGAGACCCGGGGCGCCGGCGCCCAAGGTGGCCGCCCCGGCGCGCTGCTCTCGCTCGACCGATCGGCCGGCACCGCGCTCGCGATCGACTTTGGCCACACCCACCTGCGCGTCGCCTTGGCTGATCTCTCCGCAGACATCCTCGGCGAGCGCGAGATGCAGATCGACGTCGACGGCTCCGCCAGCGAAGCGCTCGATGCAGCCGTCCGCCTCTCGCTCGAGCTGCTGACCGACGTCGGCCTCACCGTCGACAACCTCATCGGCATCGCCATGGGCCTGCCAGGCCCGATCGACAGCGCCACCGGCGCCGTCGGCAGCTCCGTGATCCTCCCGGACTGGGTTGGCCTGCAGCCCGCCCAAGAGATCGTCCGGCGGCTCGGCTCCTCGGTTGGCGTGATCGTAGACAACGACGCCAATCTCGCCACGCTCGGCGAGGCCCGATTCGGCGCGGGCATCGGCGCGCAGGACCTCGTCTACGTGAAGGTCGCCTCCGGCATCGGCGCCGGTATCCTGCTCGGCGGCCGCCTGCACCGCGGCGCCGCCGGATCAGCCGGCGAGCTCGGGCACGTGCTGCACGATCCCGAGGGCGACCTCTGCCGGTGCGGCAACCGCGGCTGCCTTGAGACCGTGGCCGGCGCCGCGCCGCTGCTGCGTCTGCTGCGCCGCCGCCACGGGCCTGAGCTCACCACGCGCGACCTCGTCGAGCTCGCCGCCGGCGGCGACGCCGGCGCCAAGCGCGTGCTCGTGGACGCGGGCCGCGCGATCGGTCGCTCCCTCGCCGACCTCTGCAACGTCCTGGGCCCGGAGCGCCTCGTGATCGGGGGCGATCTCGGCGGTGAGGGCTCTGCTCTGCTCGACGGCATCCGCGAGTCGCTCGGGCGGTTCGCATTGCCGGCTGTGGTGAGCAGCGTCGAGCTCGTCGGCGGCCAGCTTGGCAGTCGCGCCGAACTGCTCGGCGGTTTGTCTCTGGTGATCGGCGACACCGAGCGCCTCTCGTCCTCTCGCATGGGAGCCGCGCGATGACTCGCTGCGCTGCCCACGCCTCCACTTCCCCTGCTCGCCAGTGGCCGGCTCCCCCCGCCGGCCACCCGAGCGCTGCCCATCCACACCGCGCCCTCAGGGGCTCAGCACGCCTGAGCCCTCGCGCAGCATCGACCAATCCATGCGCCCGAGGGCGCACCACGCACCACTCCAGGAGCTCCTCATGATCAACCACGGACCCAAGGCCCTGCTCGGCCTCGCGGGCGCCATTGCGGCGTTCGGGATTGCCGGCTGTGGCGACGACGATTCCTCCGGCGGCGGCACCGCCTCCTCCGGCGAGAAGCCGGGCGGCAAGATCGCCCTGCTGCTCCCCGAGAGCAAGACCACCCGCTACGAGTCGCAAGACAAGCCGCTCTTTGAAGCGGCCGTCAAGGCGAGCTGCAGCGACTGCGAAGTCCTGTATTCCAACGCCGACCAGGACGCGTCCAAGCAGCAGCAGCAGGCTGAGGCCGCCATCACCAACGGCGCGAAGGTGATCGTGCTCGACCCCGTCGACGCGAAGTCCGCTGGGTCGATCGTGAAGCGTGCCGAGCAGTCGAACATCCCGGTGATCTCCTACGACCGCCTCGTGGCCGGTGGATCCAAGCCGAACTTCTACATCTCGTTCGACAATGAGGCCGTCGGCAAGCTGCAGGGCGAGTCGCTCATCGAACAGCTCGGTGGCGACGCCGCCAAGGGCAAGCAGATCGTGATGATCAACGGCTCGCCGACCGACGGCAACGCCGCGCTCTTCAAGAAGGGCGCCCACTCGGTGCTCGACCCGGCCGGCGTGAAGATCGGCAAGGAGTACGACACCCCGGACTGGAGCCCGGATGAGGCCCAGAACCAGATGGATCAGGCGATCACCGCCCTGGGCAAGGACACCATCGACGGCGTCTACGCCGCCAACGACGGCACCGCCGGCGGCGCCATCGCCGCCATGAAGTCGGCCGGCATCGATCCGACCAAGATCCCGTCGACCGGTCAGGACGCCGAGCTTGCCGGCGTGCAGCGCGTGCTCATCGGCGAGCAGGGCATGACGGTCTACAAGGCCATCAAGCCTGAGGCTGAGAAGGCCGCACAGCTCGCCGTCGCTCTCGTCCGCGGCGAGGAGCCGCCGGAGGGCCTGATCAACGACACGACCAACAACGGCACGGCCGACATCCCGTCGATCATCCTCGACCCGGTCGCCGTCGTCAGCACGAACGTCAAGGACACCGTCATCGCCGACGGCTTCCTCAGCGCCGCGGATCTGTGCACCGGCAAGTACGCCGCTGGCTGCGAGAAGGCTGGGATCAGCGCGTCATGACCCCAGCGGCTGCAGTCTCCCCGCTCGGCGCTTCGGCGCCGGGCGGGGGCGCGCCGCCGCTCCTGCGGTTGCGCGGCATCACGAAGACCTTCGGCGCGGTGCGCGCACTCGACGACGTGAACCTCGACGTTCATGCCGGTGAGGTCGTGGCGCTCGTTGGAGACAACGGCGCCGGCAAGTCGACGCTGATCAAGACCATCTCGGGTGCAGGCCCGGCCAATGGCGGCACGATCACGTTCGACGGCAGCGAGGTGCACGTCCGCAGCCCACAAGACTCGGCGAGCCTCGGGATCGCAGTCGTCTACCAAGACCTCGCGCTCTGCGACAACCTCGACGTCGTTGAGAACCTCTACCTCGGCCGTGAGGAACGCGGCCACAACCAGCCCCTCAGTCGCCTCGACGAGGTGCAGATGGAGCAGCACGCGATCGAGCTCTTGGATGAGTTGCAGGTCAAGACGCTGGCGTCCGTTCGCACCGAGGTCGGGATGCTTTCCGGTGGCCAGCGCCAGTCGGTAGCGATCGCCAGGTCTCTGCTCGGCGAGCCGAAGATCGTGATCCTCGACGAGCCGACCGCGGCACTCGGCGTCGCCCAGACCGCGCAGGTCCTCGCGTTGGTGTCGCGCCTGAAGGAGCGCGGGCTCGGCGTGATCCTGATCTCGCACAACCTCTCCGACGTGTTCGAGGTCGCCGACCGCATCGTCGTGCTGCGCCTCGGGCGCAACGGCGGCGAGTACCCGGCGACCTCCGACCAGCGGCAGGCGGTCGTCGGCGCGATCACCGGTGTCGGCGCCGACTCGCCCGTGGCTGCCCAAGCGGCCGCGGCTGAGGCCTCGACGCCGTCGGCCCTCTCGACCAAGAAGGAGCCGTCATGAGCTCCGCTCCCGCCTCCGCGCCACAGAACGTCAAAGAGCGCGACGCGCTCACCGGCGACCAGGGAAACCCCGTCAAGCGCACGCTGAAGAAGCTGGCCGCCGGCGAGCTCGGCTCAGTGCGCGTGCTCATTGTGCTCGCGTTGATCTGGTTGATCTTCTCGATCGCAAACGAGAACTTCCTGACGGCCGTCAACCTCACCAACCTCACCCTCCAGATCGCCGCCGTCGGCACGATCTCCGTCGGCGTGGTCCTCGTGCTGCTCCTCGGCGAGATCGACCTGTCGGTCGGCGCCGTCAGCGGTCTGGCTGCGTCGGTCATGGCGGTCCTCTCCGTCAAGCACGGGTGGAACGCCTACCCGGCGATCGCCGTCGCGTTGCTCGTCGGCGCGGCGATCGGCCTCTTCCAGGGGACGGTCTCCACTCGGCTGGTGATCCCGACGTTCGTCGTGACGCTCGCCGGCTTGCTCGCCTGGCAGGGTGCGCAGCTCGCCGTGCTCGGGAATACCGGCACCGTCAACATCGAGGACGAAGCGATCCTGAACCTGGCCGGGGTGTTCCTCGCGCCGTGGCTCGGGTGGCTGGTGGCGGCCGTCGTCGTCGGCGCACTCGTGGTCGCCGAGATCGGGCATCGCCGCGCACGCGGCGCAGCTGGTCTGGAACAGGCGCCGACGCTCAGTTCGGTGCTGCGCCTCGGTGGCGCTGCCGTCGCGCTGTTTGGTGGCGTGCTCGTCGTCAACGCCGACCGTGGCGTGCCGCTCGCGCTCGTAATCCTCGTCGCGATCGTGGCGAACTTCCACATCCTGCTCACGCGGACGAAGTTCGGCCGGCACGTGTTTGCCGTCGGTGGCAACGCCGAGGCGGCGCGCCGCGCCGGTATTCCGGTGGCTCGAGTGCGGACGATCGTCTTCATGCTCGCGTCGACGATGGCCGCCTTCGGCGGCATCCTCGCGGCCTCGCGCCTGCAGGCCGTCAACCAGAGTTCGGGCGGCAGCGACCTGCTGCTGCTGGCGATCGCCGGCCCGGTCATCGCGGGCACCAGCCTGTTCGGTGGTCGCGGCTCGGTCTGGAGCGCCCTCCTGGGTGCCCTCGTGATCGGCTCGATCTCCAACGGCATGGACCTGCTCGCGTTCGAGTCGTCCGTCAAATACATGGTCACCGGTGGCGTCCTGCTCGGCGCCGTCGCTCTCGATGCGGTCACGACCCGCGGGCGGACGACCATCCGCACGTAGGTCAACGGACTGCTGGGCGTGGCTGCGGCGCGGGAACGCCGCAGCCACGTGTGGCCCCAATCGTCGCGCGATGTTGGTCGCGCGACCTTCCCCGCGTGACTTCGCGCGCGGGGTTCACCGTCAGCACTGGTCGGTCATCCCGCGGGACACGGGGTGGCCGACCGACGGCGCTTCCACCAATCTGGCAAGTCCGTGGGGGTGGTCAAGACCTACCGAGCCTGCTTCGGCTGAGACCCCAGTGGGGCAGGCGCCCTCGGGATAGGGGTGCAGGCACGAACTGCGGGACGAGCGAGGCCAGGCTACGGCGCTCGACGTAACGGCTCGGCACCCGACCCTCGGGGGAGTGCGGGTCGGATGCCTTGCCATGCCGGATCATGGCGCATTGACAGAACGGTTGGTGCTGTCAAAACACTGTGATGGCGCCCGCGCACTCAATGAAACCGGGCGGATCAGCCTGTCGTTGGACCGGTTGGCCGGTGGTTGCTTGATGCGCTGCGCCGCGAAGTGTGCGCAGCGTCACCAAGCTCACTATTGAGAGGGCGTCAATAGCAGGGTTGGTGGGGCCATTTGGGTCGGACTTCGCAGAAGCGGCCTGCTCGCTCCACCCTGCAACGTCACGAGCTAGCCGCCGGCCAACCGAGGGTCTACGGTCCTTCCATGAGGAGTCGAGCCGAGGAAGGCGACGCCGAGGAGGCGAGTCCGCCCGCCGCGGTGCCCGGCGTCGGCGCCGCTCCCGAGCCCGTCGACCCCGGTCGCGGCACCATCCGGCTGCTGGCCGGTCTGGCGGGCGCGGGTTTCGCTCTCTCGACCCTCGTAGCAGCGACCTTCACGGTGATCGCCTGGTTCGTCGCCGCGCGGGTGCCGAACGCGCACGACGTGGTCGGCGAGTTCGCGTCGACGCCCGACACCTGGAGCGAGACGTTTGAACTCGTCGGGATTGCGACCGTGATCGCGCTGCTGACGGGCGCCTGTGCCGTCGCGGCCGTCGGGCTGCTGGGCGTCTGCTTTCGCAACCGCAGGCCCGGCCGACGAGTGCTGCTGGTGGTCGGCCTCGGGCCGGTCGCCATCTCCCTCGCCGTGATGGGCACGGCGTTGCTCGTTGACGCGGGCAACGCCGTTCCAGCCACGGATTGCGACGGCTTCCGCTTCGACGCTGCCGCACTCGCGTCGACCGACCGGGCGACCTGGGAGCCGCAGGCCCGTGGCTTCGTGGACTGCGTCGACGTCGGCGACCGCTCGACCGCGGACGTGCGCCGCATGCTTGGTCCGCAGCCAAGCCTGCGAGTCGTCAAGACCGACCTCCGGCTCCACGACGGCGCGCTGGTCGTCTGGTCCTCCGACGGGCGCGTCGTCGAGGCGTTCTACGACGACTCCCGCGGCGGCTGAGACCAGGGCTTCACCCACTTGGCGTCTGAGATCGACCACCCTGGCCCATCTCAGGCGCCAAGTGTGCCGAGCTGGCTATCGCCTCAGACGACCGCTGGCGGCGACAGCACCGAGTCCGGGTCGACGTAGTCGTGGCCCGTCGCTGCTGCGACGGCCTCGTGCGTGACCTTGCCACCGGCGACGTTGACGCCCGGGCGCAGGCCCGGGATGCGAGCGATCGCGCCGGCGGCGCCGTGCTCGGCAAGCGTCACGACGTATGGCAGCGTCGCGTTCGTCAGGGCGTAGGTGCTGGTGATCGGCACGGCGCCCGGCATGTTGGCCACGCAGTAATGGGTGATGCCGTCGACCTCGTAGGTCGGGTCGGCGTGCGTCGTCGGGCGGCTCGTCTCAAAGCAGCCACCCTGATCGATCGACACGTCGACGAGGACCGCGGCGGGCTTCATCAGCGAGAGCTGCTGGCGGGTGATCACGTGCGGCGCCTTGGCGCCCTGCACCAGGACGGCGCCGATCACGAGGTCGACCTCCGGCAGGCGCTGCTCGATCTCAAGCGTCGTGGCAAAGCAGGTCGACGCCTGGCCGTTGAGGATGTGTTCGAGGTCGCGCAGTCGATCGATGTTGCGGTCGTAGATGTAGACCTCCGCGCCCATGCCGAGGGCGACGGACGCCGCGTTGGTGCCGACGACGCCGCCGCCGATCACCATCACCTTGCCGGCCGCCACGCCGGGCACGCCGCCGAGCAACATGCCCCGGCCACCGAGCGGCTTCTCGAGGATGTAGGCGCCAGCCTGCGTGGCGATCTTGCCCGCGACCTCGCTCATCGGCGCCAGCAGCGGCAGGCGACCGTTGGCATCGAGCACCGTCTCGTAGGCAATGCACGTCGCTCCGGACTCGATCAAGCCACGGGTGAGCGCGGGATCTGGAGCCAGGTGGAGGTAGGTGAAGAGGAGGTGGTCGGGCCGCAGCCGCGCGACCTCCACCGGCTGAGGCTCCTTCACCTTCACGATCATCTCCGCGGCCTCGAAGACGGCGTCGGCGTCCGGGAGGATCTGCGCGCCCTGGGCGACGTAGTCCTCGTCGCTGATTGCCGAGCCCAGGCCGGCGCCGGCCTGCACCAGCACCTCGTGGCCGAGGTCCGTCAGCTCACGGACGCCCGCAGGCGTCATCGCTACGCGGTACTCGTGGTTCTTGATCTCGGATGGAACTCCAACGCGCATGTCGCCGCCCTCCTAGAGCCGCGCGGCGGCTTGGGTGAGCACCTTGCGGAGGACACGCTCGATGAACGCGAACTCCTCCGGGCCGGCGATCAGCGGCGGCGAGAGCTGGATGACCGGGTCGCCACGGTCGTCGGCGCGGCAGATCAGGCCCTCTTCGTAGAGGGCGCCGCTCATGTAGCCACGCAGCAGGTCCTCGGCCTCGGCGCTCGTGAAGCCGGCCTTCGTGTCCTGGTCCTTGACGAGTTCGATGGCGCGGAAGTAGCCGTCGCCGCGCACGTCGCCGACGATCGGGATGTCTCGCAGGCTCTCGAGCATCGCGGCGAACTCGCCCTCGTGGGCGCGCACGTGGCCGTTGAGGTCCTCGCGCTCGAAGATCTCGATGTTGGCCAGGGCGCACGCCGCCGCGACCGGGTGGCCGCCGAACGTGATGCCATGGGTGAAGGAGTTGGTGCCCTCGGAGAACGGCGCGAAGATCTTGTCGCTGGCGATCACCGCGCCCATCGGGGCGTAGGCGCTCGTGATGCCCTTGGCCGTCGTGATCATGTCTGGCTGGTAGCCGTACTTGATCGCGCCGAACCACTCACCGAGGCGGCCCCAGGAGCAGATCACCTCGTCGGAGACGAGCAGCACGTCGTACTTGTCACAGATCTCGCGCACGCGCTGCCAGTAGCCCTCAGGCGGGGTGAAGCAGCCGCCGGCGTTCTGCACCGGCTCCAAGATGACGAGCGCGACGGTATCCGGACCCTCGAAGAGGATGCGCTCCTCGATCGCGTTCGCGGCCCACAGCGGGTCGCGATTCGGATCATCCGGCAGGTGGTAGGTGTTCGTGTTCGGGACGTGGCAGCCGCCCGGAGTGAGCGGCTCAAACGGCTGGCGCAGCGTCGTGATGCCGGTCGCCGAGAGCGCGCCGAGCGAGGTGCCGTGGTAGGCGGTGTCGCGGGCGATCAACTTCGTTTTGAGCGGATTGCCGGTGAGCTTGTGGTACTGCCGGGCGAGCTTGATCGCCGACTCGACGGCCTCGCTGCCTCCGCTGGTGAAGAACACGCGGTTGAGATCACCCGGGGCCAGCGACGCGATCTTGGCGGCGAGTTCGATCGAGCGCGGGTGCGTGTACGCCCAGTTGGTGTAGAAGCCGAGTTCCTTCGTCTGGGCGGCCATCGCCTCGCCGAGCTCCTCGCGGCCGTGGCCGACGTTCACGCAGAACAACGCTGAGAGGCCGTCGAGGTACTTCTTGCCGGCGGCATCCCACACGTAGCACCCCTCGCCGCGGGCGATGATCGGCACCTGGTGGTTCTCGTCGTACGCGCCCATGCGCGTGAAGTGCATCCAGAGGTGCCGCTGCGCGAGCGCGTCGAGCTCCGCGGGACTCCGGTCCGTCGTGACGTCCTGTTGGGTTCCCATGGCCATCGTTCCAAGCTAACCCCGATGGGGTGCTGCGCCAATGGGCGATCTGTTGGCGGCCCCCATGCAGCGAGTGACGGACCGTGGTGTCAAGTCCGCGGTTCGTCGTCGCCGGGCTCGTGGGGCGGCGCGTCGGCGCTCCCCAGTCCCTCGGCACGCGGGTCTTCGGCGCGCGGACGCGGTCCGGCTGCTGCCGGCTGGGGGGCAACGGCGTCGTCGGTCGCGTGCTCGGCTTGCTTCATCGTCGCCTTGTCGGCGTACTGTGCGCGGTCGGCCCGGCGGATCAGGCCCGACGCACCCTCCGAGCCGTCCCACATGGCGCCGCCCATGCTCGAGCCCGCGTCGTGCGGGGTGGCGCGCTTGAGTCGCGTGACGATGTGCGCCATCTCCTCGGCATCGCACGAGGGCAGGAGCACCGCGAACTCGTCGCCGCCGATGCGTGCGAGCAGATCGCCGGCGCGTAGAACGCCAGCCCAGGCGCTGGCGGCGCGGATGAGGACCTCGTCGCCGGCTGCGTGGCCGAAGAGGTCGTTGACCTCTTTGAACTCGTTGAGATCGAGGACGACGAGCCCGAGCGGGTAGTTGCCCTTGGCGGCGCGGCGCAGCGCGAGCGGCAATTCGGCGTCGAACGCCCGGCGGTTGGCGACGCCCGTGAGAGGATCCACGAGTGCGGCGCGCTCGAGCTGCATGAGCGACTCGCGGCGACGCAGCGCGATCGCGGCTTCGTGCGCGATCAGCCCGACGAGTTCGACCTTGCGATCGCCCTGTGGCGGTACCGGCTCGTCCCAGACGACGCTCAGCACCCCGAGTGTGCCGTTGCCTCCCATGATCGGCTGGTGCAACAGGGACTGCGCGCCGATGCGCTCGATCAGCTCGCGATTGACGCCCGGTGCCTGCTGGCACTCGGGAACGAAGTACGGCTGCCCGCTCAAGAAGGCACTGCCCGCGATCTCTGACTCGCGGCCTAGGTGGATGACGCCGGCGACAAGATCGGGGCGGGTCGCCGTCGACACGATGAGTTCCGTGCGGGTCCGGTTTGGCTCCATGATCGCGGCCACCGTCGCGCCGGTCAGGTCGAGTGTGGCGTCGACGACGGCCTGGCGAGAGTCGTCGAGCGAAGCGACCTTCTGGGCGAGCCGGCGCAACGCCTCCAGCTCTACGCCGCTGCGTTCAAGGGCGGCATGGGCGGCACGCGTGTCGGTGACGTCGTTTCCGGAGCAGGCCATGCCGACGGGCGCGCCGGAGCGGTCCGTGATCATGGTTGCCCACCACACGACCTGTCGGCGCGAGCCGTCGGCGCACTCGACCTCGTTCTCGTACTCGAGCGGCTCATCAAACATCTGCCCCGTCTGGCGGAAGTTCTCGTAGGTGAGGCCGTAGAGCCGGCGCGCCTCGTCGCGGTACTCCTGCGGCAACGCGAGGGCAAACCACTCCTTACCGACGACGTCTTCGACCTCGCGATCCAGCGTCAAACAGGTGTGGCGATTGGCGACCGTCACGATCCCGTCGCGGTCCATCACAAACATCATGGTGCCGGCGACCTCGAGGTAGGCCTCGGTGCCGCGGCGCTGCTGATCGGCGACGTGACGGATCCGCGACTGCTCTCGCCACAGCTCGGCCAGCGCGGCCGAGCCGACGCAGAGGGCCACGAGCCCGGAGGCGAGTACGCCCCAGAGGTGCCCGCCCGCGTTGGTCGGCAGATCGATCAGGGTGGGGTCGGCGACGACGATCGAGATCACGGCAACGATCGAGAACGCGAACGCAAACGCCTGCACCCGGCCGACCTCGTAGAGCGCGATCACGCACAGCACCGAGAGAAACAAGACGCTCGAGCCGGTCGACCCGCCAAACGCGACGATGGCGTAGAGCGCCTGCGTGAGGAGCGCAGCGGCGGACGACGCGGCGACGGTGGTGCGTGAGCGGTGCGGCACGGCCCCGCTGACGGCCGCTGGTACGGCGGTGAGGGCCGGGACCAGCAGCCAGACGGCGTCGACGCCGGCGGCGGCACTGGCGACCGTCAAGGCGACGGCCTGCACCGCGATGAGTGCGACGACCCATGGGTGTCGACGTTCCCAGGTTGACACAGCAGGTTTCCGAACGTACATTCAGCAAGTTCATCGGCAGCGGTCCTTTCTGGTTGAGTGGTCAAACCAAATCCCGACGGCACGTCAGCTCTCGGTGGACGGACGGCGACACCCTGCCCCTCACGCGAGTCGCAGTGCGGCGGCTAGGTTCGGAGGGGATGGGTCCCGGCCTCTGGCATGCGACGGCGCCGCCGAACCCGGTGGCAGGTAGCGAGCGACCTGCGCGTCTGCACGGCGATCTCGAGGTCGACGTCGCGATCGTCGGTGGCGGATTCTCGGGGCTGTGGACGGCCTACCACCTGCTCGACGCCGACCCGGCGCTCCGCGTTGCCGTGCTCGAGGCAGAGACGATCGGGTTCGGCGCGTCGGGTCGAAACGGCGGTTGGCTGATGGCGGCGGCCCCGGCGGATCTGCGCGTCTGGGAGCGTCGCTTCGGCCTCGACGCCGTCCGGCGCGCGCAAGGCGTGCTGATCGACGCCGTCTCCGAGATTGCCGGCATCGACGCGCTCGTGCGGCTGGAGAGCGGCGTGAGGCTCGGGGGAGCGATCACCGTCGCGCGGTCCTCGGCTGAGGTCGCCCGGCTCGCCGAGCGGCGCTCGGCGATGGTGCGGTGGGGCTGGCCGGCGGAGCGGCTGGCGTGGCTCACGGCCGGCGAGATCGAAGGCCGCATCGGCGCCCACGGCACCCAAGGCGGGCTGCTGGTCGATCCCTGCGGGACGCTGCACCCGGTGGCGCTCGTGCACGGCCTCGCGGCGGCGGTCGCGCAGCGAGGCGGGCAGATGTTCGAGGGAACCCGGGCGACGGAGATTGCCCCCGGGCGAGTGGTGTGCGGGGGTGCCTCCGTCGTTCGCGCCGAGCGGATCGTCGTGGCGACGGAGGCCTTCACGATCGAGCAGCCCGGTCAGGCCCGGCGCTACCTCCCACTCGCCTCGACGATGATCGCAACGGCGCCGCTCCCTGCCGACGTCAGCGCCCCGCTGGCCTGGCGCGCTGGTGAGGCCGTTGGCGACGCGCGGCACCTGTTCTTCTACGCCCAGCACACGGCCGACGGCCGGATCGCGATCGGTGGCCGCGGCGCGCCATACCGCCTCGGCTCAGGCCTCTCGATCGACGGCGTCGCCGACGCGGCCACGACCGCTCGCCTCGAGGAGACGCTGCGCGAGGTCTGGCCGCAGACGGAGGGCGTGGCGATCGAGCACCGCTGGTCGGGGTCGCTCGCGGTCCCCCGGGACTGGTGCGCGAGCTGCGGGCTCGACCAGGCGACCGGCATCGGCTGGATCGGCGGCTATGCGGGGCATGGGGTGGCCGCGACGTTCGTCCTCGCTCGCTCGCTTGCCGCGCAGGTGCGCGGCGTCGCCGATCCGGTCGGGCCTCAGCCGTGGACGCGCCACCGCGGCCGCCGCTGGGAGCCCGAGCCGCTGCGTTGGCTTGCCTCTCAGGCGATCGTCCGCCTCCTTGGCTCGGCCGACGAGATCGAGGCCGCCGGCGGCACGGCGCGGCGAGCGCGACTCGTGCACCGGTTCACCGCGAGCTGACGACCCCCGCGATCCGCCGCTTGGCCACGGCGTTGCCGATCGCCGGCGCGAGCCGCTGCCCCAGCACGGCGAGGGTCGCCTGCCGCCCCGGAATGATCCGGCGCTGGCCCCGCTCCAGTCCGCGCACGAGGTCGCGGGCGACGGCGGCGGTCGTGGTGCGGGGGATCGTCAGCGTGTGGGCGCGGTTCTCTGGCGTTCGGTCGTGCTCGAGCGCCTCCACCATCGGGGAGTCGAACTCCCCAGGGCAGACGAGGTGCACGAGGACGCCCTGTGGCTCGAGCTCGTAGCGGAGGCTGTCGGTAAAGCCGACGAGGGCATGCTTGGCTGCGGCGTAGGAGGTGTAGCCGAAGACCCCCATGAGGCCGGCGACCGACGCCACGTTGACGATGCGCCCGCCCTGGTGGAGCAGGCTCGGCAAGGCGGCGCGAATCGTGTCGACGGTGCCGTGGAAGTTGACGGCCATCACGTCGGTGAAATCCGAAGGATCGAGCGTCTCGAAGTAGCCCTCACGCAGGATGCCGGCCGAGTTCACCAGCAGGTCGATGTCGCGACCGTCGGCTGCGAGTCGATCAAAGAGCTCCGTCAGCTGCAGCGGATCGGTCACGTCGGCCGGGCTGGCGTAGACGGCGCCGGCGGGGTAGCGGGCCTGCAGCCTGGCGGCCGCCTCCTCCAGTGGTGCGGCGCGGCGGGCCACGAGCGTGACCCTCACGCCGCGAGCCAGCAGCTCGGCGGCGACGGCCTCGCCGAGGCCGGAGGAGCCGCCCGTCACGACGGCATGGCTGCCGGCCGCCAGGGGATACGTCCGGCGCCTCATGGTGCGTCGGACTGGTCGCGCTCGGCGATCCGGGCTGCCTCGATCTCGCGCACCAGCCGCTGCACCTTGCGATGGCGGTCGGCCCCCGCGTCGAGGATCGGATTGACGAGCCCTCGGAGCAGCGACCAGCCGATCCACGCTCGCGGATAGATGGTGCGCGGCGCGCGGCGCTCGATCCCCCGGACGGCGGCCTCCGCCAGCGCGCTGGCGGAGACGAGCTTGCCGAAGGGGCCGGGGAAACCGATCGCCGTCAGCTGCATCGCGAGCGGGTCCTGGTGGCGAGACGTCTGCACGATCGGGGTCTCGACCCACCCGGGGTACAGCACCCCGGCGGTCGTTCCGGTGCCAGCAAGTTCAGAGCGCAGCGAGCGCCCGAGCGACTCGACGGCCGACTTCGACGCGGTGTAGGGCGCGTTCACCATGCCGTTGGCGAACGCGTAGGTCGAGGCGGTGAGCAGGACGTGTCCTCGCGCGTCGGTGACCGCTGGCAGTGCTGCGCGGATCGTCCGCCAGACGCCGAGCAGATCGACCTCGACGACACGCTCGAAGATGTCCTCGTCGATCTGCGCGATCGTCGACGGTGGCTCTGCGGCGATGCCCGCGTTGGCCCACACGACGTCGAGTTGTCCGGTCCAGGCGAGTACCTCTTCGACGATCTCGCCCATGCGGGCGCGGTCGGTGACGCTCCCGGGAAACGCCCGAGTCGGTCCGCCCAGGTCCCGGCAGACGGCGTCCATGCCTGCCTCGTTGACGTCGACGAGTGCGAGGCTCGCCCCGCGGGCGTGGAGCGCCCTGGCGCCAGCGGCGCCGATACCGCTGCCCCCGCCGGTGATCAAGACGGTCTTGCCTTGGAGCTGGAGTCGGCGGCGCATCAGTGGTCCTCGGGGGTCGGCGGGTGCAGCAGGAATGGCACCCCACCCGGCGGGGTCCCGGGGAGGCCGTAGGTCAGTCCCAGCAGTCGCCCGTCGGCGAGTGGCCGCAGCTCGTCACGCACCCGCCGCCAGGGCCAGCGGGCCTGCCTCGGATAGCGGACGACGAGCGCTGCGCGGCCGTCGGCGGTGGCGGGCTCCAACCGAGCGCGCATGGGGATCGACGCCACGAGCACGCCGCGCCGTCGCAGCAGATTCTCGCCCTGGAGTTCGTCGCCAGTCGACGCGCGAAAGCGCTTGCCAGCCCAGCCTGGCATCCCGGTGGCCGCCATCGTGGCTGGCCCGAACGCGCGGAGCCACAGCGGCCCGGCGAACTCCGCTGGGCGGAATCCGACGAGGAGGGCGAGCGTCGGGCTCGGTGCGTCCTGGAACGCTCGGCGCAGGGTGCGCAGCGACGAGGCTGCGGCAGGAGCGGAGGCGCGCGCCGCCTGGAGATCGGGAGATCGGTCGGGCACGTGAGACATGGCTTCCTCCGCCAGGGCGGTGATCGTGAGACTGGGGTTGACGCCGACGTTCGCCGGCACCGTTGAGCCGTCGGTCACGAGGAGGTTGCGGTAGCCGAATGCCCTGCGGTAGCGATCGACGACGCCGCAGCTGGCGTCGGCACCGATCACGGCGCCGCCGAGCAGGTGGGCGGTGGTTGGCGCGCCCCGCAGCGACTCCATGACGGAGGTCTGTGCCACGCCGCCCAGGCGGAGCGCCGCAAGGCGGGCGACCTCGTTGGCGATCGGTAGATAGCTGGCCGGCGGCGGGCCGTCGGCCAGCTCCGTCTGCAGGCGGCCGCGGCGCCCGGACGGCCGCAGCCGCAGCGACGACTCCGATGACTGCATCACCGTGAACACCACGGTTCGCTTCGACCACCCGCGGATTCGGGTTGGGAGAAGCCAGCGGTCCGGGCGCAGGAGGTGGGCGAGGAAGAACTGCCACACCCGTCGGTGGCCGCCGGTGAGCGGGCCGTACGTCAGGCCAAGGAGGTCGCCCGCGGCGCCGTAGGTGTTGTTGGTGACGTGCGTTTGGGCGTCGGGGTGGATGCTCGTAGTGATCGCCAGGTCGGCGGTGAGGTCGGCGCCGCGCCGCGCCGACACGGCGGTGATCGCCTCGCTGTTGGTCCGGACGAGGTCGCCGAGGCAGTCGGACAGGGCCGGCAGACTGCCGCGATCCCTGCAGTCGCGCAGGAGCTGGGCGGTGCCGAGCGCGCCGCCGGCGACCACGACCCCGCGTGCCCGAAAGATTCGGCGGTCGCGGCGCATCCAACGGCCCGATCGCTGCGTGGTGACGGCGTACCCGTCGCGGCCGTCGGCGGCGCCCAGCGGCTCGACGTCGGTCACCTCACGCTCGGGGACGATCCGCACGCCAAGCCGCTCGGCCAGCGCAAGGTAGTTCTTCACCAGCGTGTTCTTCGCGCCGTAGCGGCAGCCGAGCATGCACTGCCCGCAGCGCACGCAGCCCGTGCGCTCAGGCCCGGCCCCGTCGAAGTAGGGGTCGGGGACGGTGCGACCGGGCTCACCGAACCAGACGCCGACATCGGTGGGGTGGACGGTCTCCGCAACGCCGAGGTCGGTCGCGAGGTCGGCCATGAGCGTCTCGCTGGCGCCGTGGCCAGTGAACGGCACGACCCCGAGCATCCGTTTGGCGGTCGCGTAGTGGGGGGCCAGCAGCGTTCGCCAGTCGGCGAGCTGGCCCCACTGCGGGTGCCGGTAGAAGGCGTCGCTCCCGGGCACGTAGAGCGTGTTGCCGTAGACGAGCGAGCCCCCGCCGACGCCGACTCCACTCAGGACGGTCACATGCCGAAAGGGCGTGAGTCGCATGATCCCGCGCAGGCCGAGGCGCGGGTCCCACAGGACTCGGCGGAGTTGCCGGGCGCTCTCAGCGAAGTCGAGATCCTCGAAGCGACGGCCACGCTCGATCACGGCGACGTCGTAGCCCTTCTCCGCCAGGCGTAGCGCAGCCACGCTGCCACCGAACCCGGATCCGATGATGAGCCAGTCGGTGTCGAAGTCGTCGCCGGGTGGGAGCTGCGTCGTCACGCCAGCAGTCTCAGGGTTGGCCGCGCCGAGCGCAATGTGAGTACGCACCGAATTTGGTGGACAAGATGTGCAAATGCACAGATGCAAGCCGTCTACGATCCGCACGTGACCGAGCGGACTCCTCCTCTCACCCCGGCCGCTCGCGACCTGATCCGAGCAACGCTCGAGCGTGTGCTCGCCGATGGCCCCGCGCTCTTTGGTGAGCTCCACGAGGCGGTGGCCGCCAGCGCGCCAGCCACGCTGGTGGCCGATCCCGCGCTCGCGGCCGAGATCGAGCGCTCGAACGTTGCGATCCTCGCGGCGTGGGTCGACGCGACGATGCGTCACCCAGGAGAGCCGGTAGCGCCGGTCCTCGGCGCCGAGACGCTCGACATCGTCCGCGACGTCGCCCGTCGCGGGCTGGAGGACTCGACCTACAACTACTTCCGGGTCGGGCTCGCGGTCGCGTCCCGACACATCATGGAGGCCGCCTTCGAACGGTCCTCGGATCCGCAGGTGCTGCGCGAGGCGCTCAGCCTGATGCTGAGCTCGTCCGCCGACTACATCGATCGCTCGGTCGCGGCGCTGCGTGCCGTGATCGAACAGGAGCGCGAAGCCCGCGCCGTTGGCGGTCGCACGCGTCGGCTCGAGATCGCGATGGCGCTCCTGGAGGGCGACGCCCTCCCCACTGAGACGGCGAGTGCGCGCCTGGGGTTCGAACTCGGCCGACCACTCCTGGGGTGCATCCTGTGGGCCGACCCGAGTACGGGGCCCGGGATGGAAGGTCTGGAGAAGGTCGCTCGACAGTTGGCCGACGCCTACGAAGCCCGCTCGCCGCTGGTGATCTCGGCCTCGGCCGCCTCGGTCTGGATGTGGCTGCCGACCCGGTTTCGGCCCGAGCTCTCGACCCTACGCGCCATGGTCGCCGAGACGGAGGGCGTGCAGGTCGCGATCGGGTCGACGGGCAACGGGGTCGCAGGGTTCCGCAGCGGCCACCGCGACGCGCTGCACACCCAGCGCGTGATGCACCGGCTCGGCAACGCGGCGGTGCTCGCAACGCATGAGGAGCTGCGGATCGTCGCCCTGGCCGGGGCCGACGAGGTTGCCGCCGACGAATTCGTGGCCGTCGTCTTGGGCGCCCTGGCCAGCGCCTCACCTGATCTGCGTTCGACGCTGCGGGCGGTGATCGCCTCCGGCTTCGACACGGCCGGCGTGGCCGAGCGGCTCGCCCTGCACCGCAACACCGTCCTTGGTCGGGTGCGCCGCGCGGAGAACCTCCTGCCGCCAGGTTCTGAGGAGCGGTGGATCGACGTGGCCGTCGCGCTGGAACTCGACCATTGGCGCGCCGCAAACTCGAGCGCGCGCCAACCGCTGGTGGCCCGATGAGCCGGCGTCGACCGGTGGCGCTGGCGGCGCGGCTGGCCGTCGTGACCGGAGCGTCCTCCGGAATCGGCGCAGCGACGGCGGCCGCGCTGGCCGCCGAGGGGATGCACGTGATCTTGATCGCGCGGCGCCATGACGAGCTCATGGCCGTGGCCGACGCCATTCGCAGCTCCGGCGGCCGGGCTGACGTGGTCGCGGCCGACCTGAGCGACGAGCGACAGGTCGCGGTCGCCGCGGCCGATCTGCTCGAGCGGTTCGGGGCGCCGGACGTGCTGATCAACAACGCTGGGTCCGGGAGGTTCCTGTCGATCGAGGAGACCAGCCCCGACGAGGCCACGCAGATGATGCGTGTGCCGTACTTCGCCACGTTCTTGCTCACGCGCGCGCTAATCGAGCCAATGCTGGCGCGCCGCAGCGGCACGATCCTGATGGTCAACACCCCGGCGTCGATCGTCCCGTGGCCTGGGGCCGTTGGGTACTCGGCCGCTCGCTGGGCCGTGCGAGGGTTCACGCAGGCGTTGCGCGCGGATCTGCGCGGCACCGGGATTGCGGTGAGTTCGGTCACGCCGACGCGCGTCACGAGCGACTACTTCGCGCACAATCCTGGCGCTCGCGAGCGGATTCCCAAGGCGGAAGTGCTCGTCGGGTCGATGACGCCGGAGCAGGTGGCGGCGGTGATCGTGCGCACGGTGCGTCGGGGGAGCGGAGACGTCCACGCGCCGTGGCGCTGGGCGATGCTCGAGCCACTGGCCCGGGCCTGGCCTGGGCCGATCGCGTGGCTCTACGCGCGGACGGGACGACGGCGGTCAGCCGACGACGCCGGTTCGCTCGGCTGAGCGCCGCCCCGCCGGGCTGCGTCCTGGCCGCCGAGGTGCCCGCCGAACGGCGTCCTGGGCCGGTATCGTCCGTCGCTGCGCGCCGCTTGGCGGCGCACTCCTCCTTCCGAGCTTCTTGGAGATGCCCCGGGTGCGCACGCCGCCGCTCGACATCACGGCGCCTTCTGACGCGCCGCCGCGGGCCCCGCGAACCGGCGGCGACCGGTGCCCCACCGCGATCAAGCTGCATTCCGCGGCCGACGGCCTGATCGCGCGTGTGCGGTTGCCCGGCGGTCGGCTGACGCCTGAGCAGGCCGCGCTGCTCGCCGAGTGGGCTGGGCCGCTCGGCGCCGGATCGGTCGACGACGCGCCGCGGGTCGAGCTGACGGGCCGCGGCAACCTGCAGATTCGCGGGCTGCGCTCCGATGCGGCCGGGCCGCTGGCCGCCGCGCTCCACGGCGCCGGCCTGCTGCCCAGTGAGCCGCACGATCAGGCCCGCACCATTGCAGCCAGCCCGCTCGCTGGCCGACTGGCGGGCGCCGCGCCCGTCGACGAGCTGGTTCGCCGGATCGACGAGCTGCTCTGTGCAGACCCTGAGCTTGCGGGACTCTCTGGTCGGTTCTTGACGGTCGTCGACGATGGGACCGGCATGGTTGACCTTGCACGGGCCGACGTGGGACTGCGCCGCAGCCCCGCGACGTCGCTGGCGGCGGCGACCGATGAGCAGGCCCTCCTCCTGGTCGGCGCCGCGGTGGCCGGCACCGTCGCCGTCACCGAGGCCGCGGAGGCCGTGATCGCGGCGGCGCGCGAGTTCCTCGTGCACGCCGCGGGCGCCGCCTGGCAGGTGCGGGAACTCCCAGACCGGGGCGCCGGGATCATCGCGGCGTTGCAGGCCCGCGGAGTCGTCGCCCCTCCGGCGCGCAGCGCCTCCCGCTCGGCGGCCGAGGCTCGGAACGAGCTGCCTGAACTCGGCGCAGGCCGCCAGGCCGATGGTCGCGGGTTCGTACGCGCCCTCGCGCCCATTGGGCGCCTCTCTGCCGCCCAGCTCGCGGCTGCCGGCTCGCTCGCGGCCGTGGCCGGGAGCGAGCTGCGCATCGGCGCTGATCGCTCCCTCACGATCCTCGACATCCCGCAGCGCTTCGTGACGCCGACGATCGATGGCCTGACGGCGGCCGGGCTCCTGACGGACTCCACCGATCCCGGCGTTGGCCTGACGGCCTGCGCGGGCCTCGGGTGCGCCACCTCGCGCGGCGACGTGCGCGCCGCCGCGGCGCTGCGACTCGTCGCCCGGCGGCCGGGCGCACCGCGCGAGCACCTCGTTGGCTGCGATCGTCGGTGTGGCGCGCCCACCGGCGCCGACGCCCAGACCTTCGTGTTCGCCGCCGGCGAGCATCCCCCAGCCTTCGCGGCCCGCATCGACGCGGCCGCCGCCCAGGAGACCGACCGGTGACCAGCACCCAGCAGTACGAGAAGAACGGCGCCGCGATCTACCGCGAGTCGTTCGCCACCATCCGCGCCGAAGCCGACCTCTCCGGCCTCGAGCCGGTGCTGTCGCGCACCGTCGTGCGGATGATCCACAGCTGCGGCATGGTCGACCTCGCCGGCGACGTCAAGGCCAGCGACGGCTTCGGCCCGGCCGCGGAGGCCGCGCTGAAGGCCGGCGCCCCGATCTTCTGCGACGTGAACATGGTCGCCTCCGGCGTCACGCGAAAGCGCCTCCCGGCCGAGAACGACGTGATCTGCACCCTCTCGGATCCCCGCGTCCCAGGGCTGGCTGCTGAGCTTGGTAACACCCGCAGCGCCGCCGCGATGGAACTCTGGCGTGATCGCCTCGAGGGTTCCCTCGTCGTGATCGGCAACGCGCCGACCGCCCTGTTCCATCTCTTGGAGATGCTCGAGGCTGGCGCCCCTCGCCCCGCGGCGGTGATCGGCGTGCCCGTCGGCTTCGTCGGCGCGATGGAGAGCAAGGAGGCGCTGCTCGAGCACCCGCTCGCGCCGCCCCACCTCGTCGTTCGTGGCCGCCGCGGCGGCAGCGCGATCGCGTGCGGCGCCGTCAACGCGCTGGCGAGCGAGGCCGAGTGACCGACGCGCCCGACACCTCCCGCGAGACCGGCCGCCTCTACGGCGTCGGCCTCGGTCCCGGCGACCCGGATCTGATGACCGTCAAGGCGCGCCGCCTGATCGAGTCTGCCGACGTGATCGCCTACCCGATCGCCGGCTACCCCAAGGCCAAGGGCGTCGCGCGCTCAATCGCCGAGCCGTTCCTGCGCGAGGACCAGATCAAGGTCGCGATGGTCTATCCGGTCACGACCGGGTCGACCAGCCACCCCGGCGGGTACGAGGGCGCGATCGCCGACTTCTACGACGAATCAGCCGCCGAGTTGGCCGTCCATCTGCGGGCCGGGCGAGACGTCGTCGTGCTCTGCGAGGGCGACCCGTTCTTCTATGGCTCCTACATGTACATCCACGAGCGCCTGGCGCCCGAGTTCCCGACCGAGGTCGTTGCCGGCGTGACGGCGTTCAGTGCGGCGGCGGCCGCCTCCGGGTTGCCGCTCGTCAAGCGCGACGACGTGCTCGTCGTCCTGCCGGGGACGCTGCCGCAGGATCAGCTCGAGGCGCACCTGCAGCACGCCGACGCCGCCGTGCTGATGAAGCTCGGCCGCACCTTCCCGGGCGTGGCCGCGGCGCTTGAGGCGACCGGGATGGCGGGCCGCGCGCAGTACGTGGAGCGCGCCAGCTCGCCGGCCGAGCGGCGTCTGCCGTTCCGCGAGGTCGACCCGAGCGAGGTGCCGTACATGTCGATCGTGCTCGCGCCGGGTACCGATCAGGGCTGCGACACGCCCGAGCTGGCCGAACCCGTGCTGGCGGGCGCGACGGCTCCGGGCGCGCCGCGTGAAGCGGCCCTCGACGGCATGGCCCTCGACCTTGGCGGCGGCCTGGGCTCAGACGGTCTGGTCGGTGGCCTTGCGGTCGACGCCGCGAGCGGCGGTGAGCAGCCTGAGGGCTGGGTCACCGTCGTCGGTCTCGGTCCGGCGGGCGCCCAGACGCTGACGCCCGAGGCGCATGCCGCGCTCGCGGGCGCAACCGACGTGATCGGCTACGACACCTACCTCGCCCGCGTGCCCAAACGCCGCGGCCAGCGCCGCCACGGATCAGACAACCGCGTCGAGCTCGACCGAGCCAACCATGCGTTGCAGCTCGCTGCCGGCGGCGCTCGCGTTGCCGTGGTTTCCTCCGGCGACCCGGGCATCTTCGCGATGGCCAGCGCCGTCCTCGAGGCGCTCGATGCGGCGGAGGGGTCGCTGCGCGACGTCGACGTCCGCGTGCTCCCCGGCATCTCTGCGATCCAAGCCGCCGCAGCCCGCGTCGGGGCGCCGGCTGGTCACGACCTCGCGATGATCTCGCTGTCTGACATTCGCAAGCCGTGGTCGGTGATCGAGCGGCGCCTGCGGGCGGCGGCCGACGCCGATCTCGTCCTCGCGCTCTACAACCCGGCCAGCAAGACGCGCCGCGAGCAGCTCGACGACGCCGTCGCGCTGCTGCGCGACCGCAAAGGCCCCGAGACGGTCGTGATCGTCGCCCGCGCTGTCGGCGACCCTGAGGGCGAGCGCATCACCGTGACGACCCTCGGCGAGCTCGATCCGAGCGTCGTCGACATGCGCACGCTGCTGATCGTCGGCTCCACGCAGACGCGCACGATCGAGCGCGACGGCCGCCCGACGATCGTCTACACCTCGCGCGACTACCCAGACGAACGCTAGGCGGGCCCGAGGTTCTCGGCCGTCAGCGGCGACGGGAACACTGCGGGCACATTCTGCGTGTCGATCGGCAGATCTCGAGCGACGTCGCTAGCGCGCTTCGACTTGTCTACGAATGAGTCGGCGCGACTCGGGCCCGCCTGGCCCGGGGAGGTCAGGGTGCAGGACGGCATTCCAGAGCACTCCGTCCATCCAGGTGGTGAGTGCCAGGGCGTGGTCCTCTGGGTCTCTGCTGCCGACGCGAGTGGCGAGCACGACGGCGTTCTGGATGAGCGCCATCCGCCAGTCTGCGACGAAGCCGGCGAGGACCGGGCGGCGCGTGGACTCCACCGAGATCTCGTGCCGAGCGACGAGGAGGTCTCGGGCGCGGGTGCTCGTCCACCGCTCGAGCAGCGCCGCGACTCGAGCGGTGGCTCCGGCGACGTCCCCCGGAGCGAGGGTGGTGAGGCTCATCCGCTCGCGCCGGTCATGCTCGATGAGGTGCGCGAGCGCCGTGCTCAGGAGCGCCTGCGTGGAGGCGCCGAACATCATGGGCGGGCCAGGGTCGGCGGCATCGGCCAGGCCGCTGGCGCCCACTCTGGAGAGCAGTTCGATCACGGCCTCGGCGACCTGCGTGTCGTGAGGGAGCCGTGAGTCGAGTTGGATCGGGGCCACGCCACAATCCTATGCTTAACGCAATCATGGTTGCGTTAAACGTGGCGCGGAGCTAGGTCGTCTCGCCGGGCGGCGGCGCGGGGTGGGGCGGCTGGTCATGGGAGCAGGGTCCTGTGCACGAGGGCCAGCGCGACCTGCCTAAAGGCTACCTTAATTGCGTTTGGCGAAAACGGTGTCTACGCTGCGGCCCATGCCCCAGTCCGTCGTCCGTTCCATTTGTCGCGCCTCCGGTGTCGTCGGTGCAGTCCTGTGCCTCATGGCGCCGGCTGCTGCCGTGGCCGCGCCAACGACCGAGCACGTCCGCATCCCGTCAGGGCGCGAGACGCTCGACGTGACGATCATCAGTCCTGGTCCAGGGGACCACCCGACGGTCGTAGCGGCTGCTGGTCTCGGCGGGCTCTTCGAGGGCAACCCCACGAAGTACGCGACGCGCTTCGTGGCTGCCGGGTACACCGTGGTCGGCTTCGACTACCGCTACTTCGGCAGCAGCACCGGGAGCCCCCGGCGCCTCGTCGACCTCAAGGCTCAGGTCGCAGACTGGCGGGCTGTGATCGGCAAGCTCAACACGTTTCCGAGCGTGGATGAATCCCGGGTTGGGCTGTGGGGGACGTCGATGGCCGGTGGGCACGTGCTGAACATCGCCTGCGACTACCCGTGGCTGCGCGCCGTCGTGGCGCAGGTGCCACATCTGGATGCGTCGCTGGCCGCCCGCCAGCTCACCGCGCCGACGCTGCTCGGGATTGCGGCGAAGGTGACGGCCGATCTTGCCAACGCCGCCCTGGGGCGGCCGTCGGTGAACATTCCGTTCGCCGGGAAGCCCGGCACAGCGGCCATGATGACGGCGCCCGGGGCTTGGGAGAGCGCGCAGCGAAGCCTCGCCGAGCCGGGCACCCGCTACGTGAACAGCACGCCGGCCCGGTCGGCGCTCAACGTCCTCGGGTACTCGCCGATCAAGCGGGCCGGCGCCATCACGAGCCCGACCTTCATCGGGGCGGCGACCGGCGATCGCGTGGCCCCCGCGGCTCCGGCGCGTGCCCTGGCCGCCAAGCTGGGTGCGGAGTACGTCGAGGTCGAGGGCGAGCATTTCGAGGTCTACTCGGGCGCGGCGTTTGAGCGGTTGGTCGCGACCGAGACCGCGTTCCTGGATGCCCACCTGCGGTAGGGGCGTCGCGGCGAGTCCGGTTGATGGCGTGTGCTGCGGCCGGGCTCGGCGGCCGGCCCCCAGGCGCCGCGTCCGTCCCCGGATCGCGGCGCCCAGTTCGAGCTGGCATCTGTCCCTAGCCGGGCTCGCTGGAGCAGGCTAACGCAATCCGAGTTGCCTTAGCAAGGCTTATTGCTATCTTGTTTGCCATTGCCGCGACGCGGCAATGGTTTCCGTCGCGCCCCCAGGTGCACGGGTCGCACTTGCTCGACCAACGACCAGCGGGGGTTCCCCGCCCTGCTGGTCGTTGGTCGAGCAGGCGGTAGTTCCGCCTACCACGCGTAGAATGGGCGCAATGACCGCCGACTCCACCGACGCGAGGCCCACCTACCAGGGCGTGCGCACCGGTGGGCGGTCGGCACGCGTTCGCAGTGCCGTCTTGGCGGCCACGGTCGACGAGCTGCGCACCGTCGGGTATGCCGACCTCTCGATTCCTCGAATCGCCAAGGCTGCCGACGTGGCGGTGACGACGATCTACCGCCGCTGGCCGCACAAGAGTCAGCTGCTCGGCGAGGTCGTGTCGACGGTCGTCGCGGCGTCGGTCCTGGAGCCTGATCTCGGGTCGATCGAGGACGACCTCATGGCGCTCGCGCGCTCGGTTGCGGCCGTCCTCACCGAGCCGACCATGCTCATGCTCCTGCGCAGCGTCCTCTCGCTCACCAACGACGAATTCCATGAGCTCACGACCCGGCACTGGCATGAGCGCCACGCCGTGGCGACGCGCATGGTCGGCAGGGCCGTTGATCGCGGCGAGATCCCGCCGCAGCCTGACCCCAAGCGCGTCGTTGAGACGGTCACCGCCGCGATCTGGCTGCGCGCCTTCGTGACGCACGGCGCGCTCGACGAGCCCGCGCTCCGCGGGTTGGTCGACGACGCGCTGATCATCGCGCGCCACCGGCCGGCCAGCTGAGAACGGCGAGATGGTCGCCAACCCGATCAATCCGCGGCGCCGCTGAGCCGCCCCGAGACCCAGTCGACGGCAGCCTGGACCGCATCGACCGTCGGCACGTCCGGTCCGGCCGGGCGGCGGATGACGACGACCGCGAGCCCGCGCTCGCGGGCGGCGTCGAGCTTCGCGACCGTGAGGTCACCGCCAGAGTCCTTCGTCGCGACGACGTCGACGCCGTAGCGGTCGATCAGCTCCAGCTCACCGGCCAGCGTGTACGGGCCGCGGTCGAGCAGCAGTTCGTGGTGGGGTGGGAGGTCGGCCTCCTCCGGTGGGTCAACGCACCGCACGAGGAACCACGCGTCGGAGGACTCGCGGAATGCGCCGAGTCCCTGGCGCCCCGTCGTGAGGAACACGCGAACACGCGCGTCAGTGGTTGAACTCGTTTGGTTGACGGGGAGGTGGCCACGTCGCGGCAGCGTCGGCAGCAGGGCCGCCGCCTCGTCGAGGGAGTCGACCCAGTGCCAAACGTCACCCGGGCGCTCCGCCCAGCCCGGACGCTGGAGACGCAGCAGCGGCACTCCACTGGCGCCCGACGCCTGCGCCGCAGACGCGGAGATCCGCTGCGCAAACGGATGGGTCGCATCGACGACGCACGCGACCTGCTCCTCGCGCAGCCACTCGGCCAGTCGCTCGGGCCCGCCGAACCCACCGATCCGCACCTCGCCGATCGGCAGGCGGGGCCGCGCGACGCGGCCGGCCAACGAAGAAAGCACGCGAACGCCGCCCAGGGCGTCGAGGCCCGCGGCCAGGGCGCGCGCCTCGCCGGTCCCACCCAAAATGAGGACGGTCGAATCAGCCGCGGCACCGGTCACCGGGTGATGGTCGCAGGAAGTCCTGCTGCCACGTTGGTCGGGTAACCGGTAATTGAGGCTCCGCTCACCCGGAGCCGGCGTCGGTCGTTCGTTGGACCGGCGGCACAGACGGCCGGTGCTCACGTCATGATGGACGGCAATGAGCGCCGACGACGCACCGCAGCAAGCCACCAAGCCAAGTGGGGCGCGGGTCCTGTTGATCGGCATCGGCGCCGGTGACCCCGACTACGTCACCAACCAGGCGGCGCTCGCCATCCGCGAGCTCGACGTCCTCTTCATCGTCACGAAGGAGGAGGAAAAGGACGACCTCGTCAACGCCCGCCGCGAGGTGGTCGACCGCTACCGCGATGACGACGACTACCGCACGGTCGAGCTGCGCGACCCCGACCGCCCCTGGAAGGACACGCCGCACTACGCCGACGCCGTCGCCCACTGGCGGCATCAGCGCGTCGAACTCTGGGAGTCCGCGCTGGCCGAGCATCTGGCCCCCGGTGAGACGGGCGGCTTCCTGGTCTGGGGCGACCCGTCGCTCTACGAAAGCACCCTCTCGATCGTCGAAGAGGTCGCCGGGCGCGGCAAGGCGAAGTTCGACTACGAGGTCCTGCCCGGCGTCAGCAGCATCCACGCCCTCACCGCCCGCCACCGCATTCCCCTCAACCGCCAGGGCGGCGCCGTCCAGATCACCCCGGCCCGGCTCCTTGGCAGCGGCATCCCAGCCAGCGCCAACGACGTCGTCGTGATGCTCGACCCGTCGACCACCTTCACCCGCCTGGATCCGCACGGCCTCGAGATCTACTGGGGCGCCTACCTCGGCACCGCCGACGAACTCCTCATCTCCGGCCCGCTCGAGCAGGTCCGCGACGAGATCGTCCGCGTCCGCGCCGAGGCCAAAGAGCGCAAAGGCTGGATCTTCGACACCTACCTGATCCGCCGCATCCTCTCCGAGCGCCGCCGCCCCGGCGTCTCCGAGCGGCGCGTCCGCCAGGTCGAGCGCCGCGCCGGCGAACTCGAGCGCCGCAGCGGCCACGACCGCCGCGCCACCAAGCACGTCACGACCGATTACCCCCCGATGCACGGTGGCGCTCTCGAGGTCTAGGAGAGCAGCGCCTCGCACGCACGCTGAGCCACCCGCGAGCCTCAATGGGCCAGAGGCCCACCTGCGTTCGCGTGCGGCCCATCGCACGCACGATCCACCGCTCTCCTAGGCCTCTGGCCTCTCTTTGTCCTGCTGGGTCACGAGCGCTGGCGTGCGGTGCTCGTGCTCGATGCGGACCCGCTGCGTCTCGGCTCGTTCGGCCGAGACGAACCGCTCGACGAGGTGCAGCGACAGGTCGATTCCAGATGTGACGCCGCCAGCGGTGACGATGTCGCCGTCGTCGACCACGCGCTCATCGGCCCGGACGTCGGCTCCCGCCAGGGCGAGGTAGTCGAGTGCGGCGCGGTGCGTCACCGCCGGGCGGCCCGCCAGCAGGCCTGCGGCGGCGACGATCACGCCACCGGTACAGATCGACGCGATGATCGCGCCGGCCGCGTGCGCCTCGGCGACCGCCGATGGAAGGCTCCCGGCGTCGACGGCGCGCCGAACACCCTGGCGCCCGCCAGCCCACCCGCCGCCCGGGACGACCAGCAGCCCGCCCGCGTCGACCGCGAAGGCGCCGTCGATCCCGGTGCGCAGGCCGTGATTGCCGGTGACGTGTGGCTCGGTGCCCTCGAGCGTGACCAGCCGGACCGGGAACCCGGCGCCGACGAGGATCTCAAACGGGGCGACGGCGTCGAGTTCGTCGAAGCCGTCGAAGAGCAGGATCTGAGTACTGATGGGCATGGGACGCATCCTGCGGGCGGCCGCCAGACCCCGCCAGTGGCAGAAATGCCAATACTCGCTAGGATCCTGCCAACTCTGTCTGCTCCGCTACACCGAGTCGTCGCGCTGGCGCTCCCCGGGGTCGTCCTGCTCGACCTCGCCGCGCCGACCCATCTGTTTGGGCATTGCGGCACGGGCCGGTACGACTTCTCGGTGGCCGGGTTCGAGGCCGGGCCGGTCGCTTCGTCGACGGGACTTGAGCTGTTCGCGACTCATGGGCTTGAGGCATGTCTTGGGGCAGATACCCTGATCGTGCCAGGGATTTCAGGCCACTCCGAGTCACCTGATCCGGCCGTGCTCGACGCGCTTCGCCAGGCCGACGCGCGCGGCGCGCGCATCATGTCGATCTGCACCGGGGCCTTCGCCCTCGCCTTTGCGGGCCTGCTCGACGGCCGCCGCGCGACGACCCATTGGTACTCCGCGGCCGAGCTTGCCGACCGGTTTCCAGAGGTCCAGGTGGATCCGGATGTGCTCTACGTCGACGAGGGGCGCGTCCTGACGAGTGCGGGTGTGGCGTCGGGCATCGATCTCTGCCTCCACGTCGTACGCCGCGACCATGGCGCGGCCGTCGCCGCGGCGATGGCGCGGCGGACGGTGGTCGCGCCGCACCGCGACGGCGGCCAGGCACAGTTCGTGCGCCGGCCGATCGGGACGGCGGCGGCTGCCGAGGCGCCGCGGGCGGCCGGGCTGGAGTCGACGCGCGCTTGGGCGATCGAGCGCCTGAGCGAGCCACTCGACGTCGCCGCGCTCGCGACCCATGCGAGCGTCTCCGAGCGCACCTTCGCGCGCCGATTCCGCGAGGAGACCGGAACGACGCCCGCGCGCTGGCTCACCGACCAGCGGATCGCCGCCGCTCAGGCCTTGCTCGAGCGGACCGACCTGCCCGTCGAGGAGGTCGCCACCGAGAGCGGCTTCGGCAGCGCCGCGTCGCTTCGTGAGCACTTCGCCCGTCGCATCCGGACGACGCCCACCGCCTACCGGCGGGCCTTCCGCACCCAGGATGCCATCACGTAATCAACTCATGACGCGCCATCGGGCTGGTCGAGATGCCGGGCGTTTTACGTCCTTGATTTCGACCGGCCCCGGCGGCGCGCGGGGGCTAGCTCGTGATGGTGCGGTCGCGCTCGGGCGAGTAGAGGTGGCTGACGCAAGCGCCGTCGGCGCCCGTGCCGGCCAGGGCGGGTCCGATCAGGATTGTTGACGTCCGCTTGAGGCCGGCAGCAGCGACCTGGGTGGCGATCGTCGCCAGTGTCCCGCGCAGGACGAGTTCGTCGGGCCAGCTCGCGCGGGCCACGACGTAGACCGGGCAGTGCTCGCCGTAGTGCTCGGCCAGCATGGGCGCGAGTTCGTCGATCGCCTGCGTGGCGAGGTGGAGGGCGAGCGTTGTCCCGTGGGCGGCGAGCGAGGCCAGCTCCTCACCAGCTGGCATCGCGGTCGCCTGCCGTGAGTGGCGGGTCAGGATCAGCGACTGCGCCACGCCTGGGACGGTCAGTTCACGGCCGATGGCAGCCGACGCAGCGGCGAACGCGGGAACGCCCGGCGTCATGTCCCAGGTCACGCCGGCGGCGTCGAGGCGGCGGATCTGCTCCGTGAGCGCGCTGTAGATCGACAGGTCGCCGGACTGCAGACGGGCGACGTCCTGGCCGGCGCGAGCAGCCGAGACGAGGGCCTCGGTGATCTGGTCGAGGTCGAGGTCCTGTGTGTCGATCAGGGTGGCGTCGCTCGGGCAGTGCTCCAGGACGGCTGGCGGGACGAGTGCCCCGGCATACACGCAGACGGGGCACCGCGCGATCAGCGCTGCCGCGCGCAGGGTGAGGAGGTCGGCGGCGCCGGGGCCGGCGCCGATGAAGTGCACGGTGCCGAGAGCGGCCGAATTCTGGGGCGATTGCAGGTTCGTCATGGGTTCAGGACTGGTCGCCGGGCGTGTCGGATTTGGTGGCGCTCCACAGCACGATTGGGCGCTCGGGCTTCCAACCGGTGAAGCGTCCGATCGGCTCAGCATGAGCGACGTCGAGTCGCACGAGTCGGCCACCGTGGGTCGCCGCGGCGTCGATGAGGAGTCGCTCGCCTTCGAGGGTGACGGCCGTCGCCACCAGGCGTCCGCCCCACGGCAGGACCGACCAGCAGCGGTCGAGCACGCCGGCGGTGAGCCCACCGCCGATGAAGACGGCGTCCGGCGTCGGGAGTCCGTCGAGCGCCTCGGGGGTCTGGCCTTCGATCACGCTCACGCGCGGCGCCGCATGGAGGGCCTCGGCGTTGGCGACGATCGTGGCGACGCGATCGGGCCGCTGCTCGATGGCGATCGCGTGGGTAGTTGGGCTGGCGCGGCACCACTCGATCCCGATCGTGCCCGATCCTGCGCCGACGTCCCAAAGCGACTCGCCGGGCTGCGGGGCGAGTGCGGCGAGGGCGACCGCGCGCACCTCCGCTCGGGTGAGCTGGCCGTCGCCGCCGAAGAGCTCGTCGGGGAGGCCCGGCGCCGTGCTGAGGAGCCGCCCGCCAGCAGGAGACGGATCGTTCTGTTCGTCGAACTCGACGGCGACCAGGTGGAGCGGGTCGGCGTCGCCGGTCCAGGCCTCTGCCGTCGATTCGATCACGCGTTCCGCCGGGCCACCCAGGCGCTCCATCACGACGAACCGCGCTGCACCGAGTCCGGCGCTTCGCAGCTCATCGGCGAGGGCCGTCGCGCCGCCCAGGCCTGCGACGTAGACGACCATGCGTCCCCCGAGCCGCAGGATTCGCGCGACCGGCTCATGCGGGTTGGCGACTCGGCTCACGAGCGACGTGGACTGCTGGGCCCAGCCGAGCCGAGCACAGGCCAGGGCGTAGGCCGAGGTGGCGGGGTAGACGCAAAGGGTGCTGGCCGGGACTCCTCGTGCGGTGAGCGTCGCGCCGACGCCGTAGAGCATGGGGTCGCCCGAGGCGAGAACCGCCCACTGGCTGGGGTCCTCGCCAGCGGTGAGTGCCGCCACGAGTTCGTCGACCCGTGGCCCCATGGGACTAGGCCATGATTCTCGGGTGCCGAGCACCTCGACCGGAAGCAGCGCGAGTTGGCGGGGGCTTCCCAGGATGGTCGGCGCGCCGAGGAGTGCGGTCCGCGCTGGGTCGCCGAGGCCGGGCCAGCCGTCCTCGCCGATTCCGATCACGGCGAGCTTGGCCGAGCCCTGAGGCGCGGCGCCGGTCACGCGATCGAGCCGTGGCCGCTGGTGATTGCGGCTGCGAGGGCCTCAGACAGGGCTGCGTTGGCTGCGGGGCTCCGGGCGGTGATGCGCAGGTGATCGTCGGTGAGCCCGGGGAAGCTCCCGCATGGGCGCACGGCAATGCGGGCCGCCCGAAGAGATGCCGCCACCCCGGCGCCGTCTGCGACGCGCACAAGGACGTGATTGGTCGACGAGGGCCAGGCGCGGAGGCCGGCGACGTCGGCCAACTTGGTCACGAGGTCGGCGCGCTCTGCCGCGGCCTGTTCGGCTCGCGAAGTGAGTTCGTCCGGGTGTCCGGCGAGCGCGACCATCGCGGCGATCGCAAACGCGTTGACCGACCACGGTGGCCGGACGGCTCGAAGCTGCTCGGCCACGGCCGGCGAGGCGAGTGCAGCCCCGCAGCGGACGCCGGGGATGCTGAGCGACTTCGTGAAGCTCCGGACCACGATCAGCCCTTCATGGGTTTGAGCCGTGAGGGCCTCGGCCTCGCCGGGGACGAGATCCATGAACGCTTCGTCGACCACCACGGTACGGCCCGGTCGCAGGAGCGAGCGGACGGTGTCGGCGCTCGTGAGGGTCCCGCTTGCCGCCGCTGGGTTGCCGAGGAGCACGAGGTCGGCGGCCTCGGGGATGACCGACGCGTCGATCGCGAAGTCGGCCGCAGGGTCTCGGTGGATGCGGACGACCGGCACGCCGTGCGCGTGGAGCGCCGCCTCGGCCTCGGTGAAGAGCGGGTGGATGCAGGCGGCGAGCTGTGGGCGCAGTGCTGCCGGCAGGAGCCAGAGTGCCTGGGCGGCGCCGTTCGTTGCGACGACCTCGGCCGGGGTGCGGCCGTAGAGCCCGGCGAGCGCGCGTTCGGCCTCGGTGACGTCCGGGTAGCGGCTCAGGCGTCCCTCAAGCAGCACGCCTGCGAGGGCGTCGGTCAGCCACGACGGTGGACCTTGCGCAACGACGTTGACGGCATGGTCGGCGTCGCCGGGGCGCACGAGTCGGTCGCCATGGAGGCGCAGTGCCGCGAGGTTGGCCGGTGCTCCCGCAGCGGCAGGGCGATCGTTCTGTCTGGGGCGCGGGGCGGTGGTTGCCGGGGCCAGTCCGGGGAGCGGGGCGGCGTCGCTCGCCGCCGTTGCCTCGGCGCGCCGCGCCCGAGAGGCGGGGGTGGCGCCAACGAGTCGCGGGTGGGCTCGGCGCTCTCCGTCGTCGGCCACGCCCTTGGTCGTGGCCGTGCGGAGCTCCTGCGGCACCACGGAGAGTGGCGGGCCGCTGCGTGTCGGCGAGAGTGGTCGGACGGAGTCGCCCAGTGGCAGGGCGCGCCCCGCCACGACCACGACGGCCAGATCTGCGCAGCGCACCAGTCGCTGGTTGAGCTCGCCGACGAGGTCAACCCACGCGGCCGTCCCTGCGCCCAGCGGCACCACGCCGAGTCCGGTCTCCTCGGTCACCACGACGAGATCGCGGCCAGGCTCCGACGCGGCATCGATCAGGGCCTGAAGGGCATCATGGGCTCGACCCATGGCGAGCGTCGTGGCGGATTTGGCCGCGGCTCGGTCGTCGGCAAAGGCGCCTGCGGCGCTGAGGAAGCTGGCTACCCAGCCGCCGAGTCCGTCGAGCAGTGCGACGCCTCGCTCCGGCAGCGCGCCCGCTAGATCCGCGCGCCCATGCAGGTCGACGACCGCCCAGTTGTCGTCGCGGCGTGCCTGGTGGCGATCGATGCGCTCGCGCATTGAGGTGTCTGCTGGATCGGCGGTGGCGAGCACCGTCACGGTCGATCCTCCGGCGAGTTCGTCGGCCTGGTGCTCGGCCCACGCGCTCTTCCCGCTGCGTACGCCGCCGATGGCGACCACGAGCGTCATGCGGGAGCAGCTCCCGGGCTGGCAGCTACCCGCGACGAGCGACGGTCAGCGTGGGTCGCTGCCGCGGCGACGAGGCGCCTGGGTACGTCCGGGAAGGCCGCCCAGTGCATGTGGAGGTAGCTCGCAGCGAGCGTCGGCGTCGCGAAGCCTTCGCGGCGCTCGCGTCCTCGCGCGCGCAGCGTCCAGGCCGCGCCGACGCCATCGTCGCCGTTGCCACCCGACGGATCGACCGTCGAATAGTGAAACTCGTGCCCGCGCAGCTCGGCGCCGGCGGCGGCCAGCGGGGAGTCCGACTCGGCGCGCGCCTCGCGGTAGCCGAGCGAGAGTCGCCCGGCCATGCGGGCCGCTCCCGGGAGCACGCCGCACATGGCGTGGTCGTCGAGGCGGTCGCAGAGGTAGAGCAGCCCGCCGCACTCGGCGATCGTGGGGAGTCCACCGCGGACGGCCGACGCGACCTTGGTCCGCAGCGGCTGGTTGGCCGCCAGCGCCTCGCCGTAGACCTCGGGGAAGCCGCCCGCAAGCATCAGGGCGTCGGCGTCTGCAGGCAGCGCGTCGTCGATGGTCGGGTCGAATGGGATGAGTTCGGCGCCGAGTGAGACGAGCGATTCCAGGTTCTCGCGGTAGTGGAAGGAGAAAGCATTGCCTGCGGCCACCGCGATCCGCACGCCGTCATGCCTCTGACCCATCTCGTGGGTCGGCGGGGCCCACGGCGCGACGTGGAAGTCCGGGGCCGACTTGGCGAGTCGCACCAGCGCCTCGAGCTCGACCTGCTCGGCGACGGCCACGGCGAGGGCGTCGAGTGCCTGTCGAGCTGCGGCCTCGCGCTCGCTGGCGGGGATGAGCCCCAGGTGGCGCTCGGGCGTGGCGAGGCGGTCCGAGCGACGCACCGCGCCAAGGACCGGCACACCGAGCGGCTCGATCGCGTCGCGCAGCAGCGCCTCGTGGTGCTCGGAGCCGACCCGGTTAAGGATGACGCCCGCGACCTGGACGTCCGGGTCGAAGGAGCGGAACCCGTGCACGACGGCGGCCGCCGAGCGAGACATGGCCGTGGCGTCGACCACGAGCACGACGGGGCTGCCGGTGAGCTTGGCCACGTGCGCGGTGGAGGCGAGTTCGCCGCGGCCCGAGGCGCCGTCGAAGAGGCCCATCACGCCCTCGATCACCACGATGTCTGCCGGCTGGGCTGCGGCCGCGGGATCTGGCGTGGCGGCCACCCGGCCAACAGGCGTCGTGATCGGCCCGGCCGCGTGCGCGAGCAGCGGTGCGATCAGGTCTGGGCCGCTGATGAACGCGTCGAGGTTGCGCCCGGGCCGGCCGGACGCCATCGCGTGGTAGCTGGGATCGATGTAATCCGGCCCGACCTTGCAGGCCTGGACGACGTGGCCGGCGGCGCGGAGCGCCCCGATCAGGCCGCAGGTGATCGACGTCTTGCCGGCGCCGGAGCTAGTGCCGGCAATTACGAGCCTCGCGGTCATCGCCCGAGGGTACCGAGGTCAGTCTGCCTTGCGGCGCATCGCGACGTGCGGGATGCCGTCCTCGAGGTACCCGTCACCGTGGCGGACGAATCCAAACGACTCGTACCAGCGCTGCAGGTGGGCCTGGGCGCTGATGTCGATGGCGTGGCCGGCACAGAGCACGATCGCGCGCCGGAGCAATGCGCCGGAGCGTCCCTGGCCACGGAACGGCTCGCCGGTGGCGACGCGACCGACGATGCGGTCGTCGCCGGCATGGAGGATTCGCAAGGTCGACGCGACCTCCTCGCCGTCCTGGCTCCACAGCTGGAGCGTCCCCGGCAGGCGGTCTTTGCCGTCGAGGTCTTGGTAGGCGCAGTCCTGCTCAACGGTGAAGACCTGCACGCGGAGCTGAAGGATCCCGTAGAGCTGGGCGGGGGTGAGGTCGTCGAACTCGGCGACGTGAACCGTGGGCTCGCCCGGTTCGTCACTCACCACTCGATGCCTTGCTGGCCGCGGATCCCCTGCTCCATCTGGTGCTTGACGAGCGTGACCTCCGAGACGAGGTCGGCGGCGTCGATCAGCGCCTGCGGCGCGTCGCGGCCGGTGATCACCACGTGCTGGAAGCCCGGGCGGTTCGTCAGGACGTCGACGACCTCGTCCACGGCGATCCAGCCCCACTTCAGCGGGTAGGTGAACTCGTCGAGCATGAGGAACTCGTAGCGCTGCTCGGCGATGAACTGCTTGACCTGCTCCCAGCCGGCCTGGGCGAGTTGCTCAGACGTCTCCAGGTCCTTGGAGATCCACGACCAGCCGTCGCCCATCTTCATCCAGTCGATGCCGCCGAGCGCCTCGGCGGCGCGCTGCTCGCCGACCTTCCACTTGCCGGACTTCACGAACTGCATCACGCCGCAGCGGTAGTCGCGGTTCCACGAGCGCAGCAGCATGCCGAAGCCGGCGGTGCTCTTGCCCTTGCCGTCTCCCGTGATGACGACCAGCAGCGGTTTGTCTCGCGGTTTGCGGCGCTTGGGCTCTAGGGAGCCGATGTCAAACGGCGTGTGGGGCACGTCGACGCCGTCGGCGGTGTTGCGGGCCAGCGTGGCCGAGCGCGACGCCGCCGGAGCGGTGAAGGCACGCTCGATCGGGGCGTCTTCCTCGCTCTGCGACGAGGAGGCGCCGCGCATCGAGCACTTGGCGACGTAGCCGGCTGGACGCTCGGAACTCTGCTGATCAGCCATGCCCGCAAGGGTACCGGCGGCGGACGAGCCGAGGTGGGGTGGAAGTCATACCCTTTTCAGGCGCAATGGGGTCAAGGTTTTTGACCTGGAGTACGAAAGGCAATGTGAAGGTGCATTGGATTGCGCCCAGTCCCCCCCGCATCGCCCCACGTCCCTTTGGAGTCCCGAGTGCCACTACGTAAGCAAGGAACGATCGTCCGAACGGCGCTCGTTGCCGGCGTGATCGGCTGCGCCTTCGCGCCGGCCAGCGCCAACGCCGGGATCTTGAGCAGCCTGTTCAAGCCCAAGACGACGACCACGACCACGACGACCGCGCCCAAGGCGACGACCCCCGCCGTCACGACGACCTCGACCGGCATCGCGACGACCAACACGTCGACGACGACGGCCACGTCGTCGACGACGAGCTCCGCGGTGCCCTCGGGGAGCTGCACGGCGCTTCCCTCGGCCAAGTCCTTCCAGGCGCTCGACGGCGACACCGCCGACTACACACCCGCTCCCGATGGTGGCTTCGAGAACGGCGGCAAGGGCTGGACCTTCTCCGGTGGGGCCAAGGTCACGTCCGGCAACGAGACGCTCGGCGTGCTCGCCGGCAACAAGCAGGCGACGATCCCACTGAACGGGTCGGTCACGTCGCCCGCGTTCTGCGTTGACGAGTCGCATCCGCACTTCCGTTTTGCCTACAAGGTCGACAACGCCGCCCTCTCGGGCTTCATCGCCTACGTGATCTACCGCGACGCCGCCGGCAAGATCACCAACATCGAGCTGATCTCGTCGAAGGTGCTGGCGCTTGCGCCGTCGCTCTGGGCCGCCACGCCGAAGAGCCCGCTGGCGACGATCATCCCGCTGAACTCCACGACCAAGACCGCTTCGGTCCAGTTGAAGATCACGTCGCTCTCCCCGACCGACTTCGTCAACGACGTAACCGGCGGCATCGTCGAGCCAGTCACGAGCTTCGCCGGCAGCATGACCGGCCTGGTGGGCTCGATCACCGGCTCGATCTCGCCGGCCCTCAACATCGGCATCACGATCGACTCCGTGATGGTCGATCCGTACCGCCGCGGCTAGCGTCAGCACACCTCTAGACCGCAGCCTCAAGGGGCCCGGCGCCAAGCGGCGCCGGGCCCCTTTGGCGTTCGTAGGGGCTTGAACGTGTTAGGCGGCGGGGCGTCGGCCCGCGGCGGCTGCCGGGTCCACGAGGCGCGTGAGGTCGGCGCCGGTGGCGCGCGCGAGATCGGCCGCCAGGCCGAGCCGCGCGCGGCCGTCTTCCAGGTCGACGATCACCGTGCGATCGGACGCGGCCATGACGCGCGCCAGGGCGGCGCGTGCGAGGCCGGCGCGGTCGTCGGCGCGGCCGTCGGTCAGTAGGACGGAGATACGCGCACGACCGGCATGCTGGCCACGGGCGGCGTCCTCAAGGAGTCCGGCGGCGTGGGCGATCCCGGCGGCCAGCGGGGTCCGCCCACCGGCTGGAAGGGCGTGGACGGCTTTGGCGGCGAACTCGATCGGCGTGCCGGGCGCGACGATCGTCTGGGCGCCGTCCCCGCTGAAGCCGACGACCGCTACGAGATCGCGCCGGGCGTAGGCGCGGCGGAGCGCAGCCTCGAGCACGCCTTTGACCCGTGACAGGCGCTTCTGCGCGGCCATTGATCCGCTGGTGTCGACGATCAGGCACAGCAGGGCGCCGCGGCCGCCGCCGGTGATCGCAGCCTGCGGGCGGGCGTCGCCACGCAGCGCCGCGAGAATGGTGGGGAGGACGGCGACGGCCTCGTCGTCGCGCGCTGGACGCGAGTCGACGACCGCAAGGCGGCCGCCGGGTGCTCGCCCGCCCGGGACGACGAGGTTGGGATCGCGGTGGCCGGCCGACTTCGAGCGCGGTCCGCGGTGGAGATGCAGGGCCGACTCGGCGATCCGGGTCGGGGTGGCGACGGGCGTGACCCGCCTGGGTCGCTCGACCGGAGACTGGTCGTTCTCTCGGGGGCGGGGAGGCGGCGAAAGCTCAGACGACGGCTGCCACTCAGGCTCAGCTTGAGGCTTAGAGTTCTGCCCGGGGGACTGATCGTTCTGACTGGGCTCGTCGGCCGGCTCGGGAGTGGGAGTCTCGGCGTCGGTCTCAGGCCCCTCGGCAGACGGATCGGTCTCGTCGGCCGGCGACTCCGGCTCGTCTTGCGGTGGGTTGCCCTGGCTTGCCTCGTCGAGCGCGTCGTCGATCGCCGGCTCACGGCCGCCCTCGGGCGGCGGGGCGAGCGGGTCACGCCGCATCCGGTGGCGCAGCGCGAGGTGTGCGGCACGGGAGACGTGCTCAGCGGTGACCTCGTCGTCGCCGTCGAGGGCCGCGATCGCGCGGGCGGTGTGCGCGCAGACGAGATCCCCGCGGACGCCGTCGAGATCCAGCGACGCGCAGACGGTCGAGATCCGCAGGAGTTCGCGCTCGGGCAGCCTCACGCCTTCAAGGCGTGTGCGGGCTTCGGCGATGCGCGTCGCCAGGGCCGCTTCGGCACCGGCCCACTCGGCCGCAAAGCCCCGCGGGTCGGCGTCGTAGGCCATGCGGCGAGCCACGATCCCGGCCCGTGCCTTGGGATCGCGCGGGCCGGCGATCTCCACACCAAGCCCGAAGCGGTCGAGCAGCTGGGGTCGCAGGTCGCCCTCTTCGGGGTTCATCGTCCCCACCAGCAGGAAGCGGGCCTCCTGCGCGACCGACACGCCGTCGCGCTCGACGGTCACGACGCCAGAGGCGGCAGCGTCGAGCAGGGCGTCGACGAGGTGATCACCGAGCAGGTTGACCTCGTCGACGTAGAGCACGCCGCCGTTGGCGCGGGCGAGCATCCCGGGTTCAACCCGGTGCTCGCCGCCGATGGCCGCGCGCAGGTCGAGCGTGCCGACCAGGCGATCCAGTGTCGCGCCGAGTGGCAGCTCGACGAGCGGCACGGCGTGGGCGTCGCCGCCGAGCATCGGCGCGAGCGCCCGCACGGCCGTCGATTTCGCGGTTCCCCGCTCGCCGCGCACGAGCACGCCGCCAACGACCGGATTCACCGCGCAGACCAGCAGCGCCTCGATCAGGTCGTCCTGGCCGACGATCGCCGTCAGCGGGTACCCGGGGGTCGTCACCGTGGGCGGTCGAGCGTAGGAGGGGGTGCCGGGGTCGTCACGCGGTTGCGGCCTCGAGGTCGTCTTCGAGGGCGAGGTAGCGCTGTTTGATTGCGTCGACCATCTCGTCGGACGGGTCCTTCCACATGTCGCGGTCGATCGCCTCGAGCAGCTTCTCGGCGATGCCACGGGCGGCCCAGGGGTTGGCCTGGTCCATGAAGGCGGCGATGTCCTCGTCGAGGAGGTACTTCTCGGCGATCGTCTCGTACATCCAGTCCGAGGCGACGTCGGTCGTCGCGTCGTAGCCGAAGAGGTAGTCGACGGTCGCGTGCAGCTCGGCCGCACCCTTGAACCCATGACGCGTCATCGAGCCGATCCAGCGCGGGTTGGCGACGCGGGCGCGGAAGATGCGGCGCGTCTCCTCGGCGAGGGTGCGGACCTTCACCTTCTTCGGGTCGGCGGAGTCGCCCAGGTAGGCGGCCGGCTCCTTGCCGGAGAGCGCGCGGACGGTCGCCACCATGCCGCCGTGGTACTGGTAGTAGTCGTCGGAGTCGAGGTGGTCGTGCTCGCGCGAGTCGACGTTCTTCACGGCGACCTCGATCTTCTCGAACGCCGAGCGCATCGCCTCACCGGCGGCCACGCCGTCGAGGCCGCGGCCGTAGGCGAAACCGCCCCAGGCCTCGTAGACCTTGGCGAGGTCCTTGTCGTCGCGCCAGTCGCGCGTCTCCAGGAGCTGGATCAGGCCGGCGCCATAGGTGCCCGGCTTGGAGCCAAAGATGCGGGTCGTCGCGCGACGCCATGCCTCTGACTCGTTGAGCTCGCCGACGAGCTTGGCGGCCTCCGCGCGAGCGTTGGCGCGCACGTAGTTCTGGTCGTCCGGCTCGTCGAGGGCCGCGACGGTCGTCACCGCGTCGTCGAGGAGGGCGAGCAGGTGCGGGAAGGCGTCGCGGAAGAAGCCCGAGATCCGCAGCGTCACGTCGATGCGCGGGCGGCCGAGCTCCTCGAGCGGGATGACCTCCAGGCCGGTGACCCGCCGCGAGGACGGGTGCCACGTCGGGCGGACGCCGAGCAGCGCGAGCACCTCGGCGGCGTCGTCGCCCTGGGTGCGCATCGCCGCGGTGCCCCAGGCAACCAGGCCGACCATCTTGGGCAGCGCACCCGTGTCTGACACATGACGCTCGAGCACGGCGTCGGCGAGCTTCGTGCCGGTCTCGTACGACAGCTCCGACGGGAGCGACCGTGGGTCGACCGAGTAGAAGTTGCGGCCAGTCGGGAGCACGTCGAAGCGTCCACGGGTCGGCGCGCCGGAGGGGCCCGCCGGCACGTGCTGGCCGCGCAGGGCGCCGAGCACGTTCGTCATCTCGTCGGTGGTCTGCTTGAGCTTGGGCACGATCCCCGTGGCGGCCCAGCGCAGTGCCGACTCGACGCCGGCCCGCTCGGCGGACGGAACGTTCTCCCCGAGCAGCGAGGTGGTGATCGACGGAATCTGCGTCGCGTCCCAGTCGGTCTCGGCGAGCGCCGTGAGCAGGGCGTGCTGAGCCTCCTCGAGGCGGTCGAGGAGATCGGAGCCGCGGTAGGCCGTGCCGGGGAACTGCGCGATGAGCGCCGCGCTGCGGTCGGCCTCGACCTTGGCGCCGGGGTTGTCGAGCAGCGCGGGCTCGTCGAGCCCGTAGGCCGCGCCGAGCGCTCGGCGCAGGCCGGGCACGTCGCCGGAGCCGTGGCGACCGATCGCCGCCACGAGTCCGCGCAGCTGCGGGCCCTGCGGCACGCCACCGAGGATGTGCAGGCCGTCCTTGATCTGGACGTCCTTGACCTCGCAGAGGTAGCCGTCGAGGTGTTCGACGAGCGTGCCGGCGTCCTCGGGCTCGTGGTCGGCGTCGATGCCGAGGTCCTCCTGGAGGTTGGCGGCCTGGATGGCCTTCCAGATCTCCGCGCCGAGGCCGGGGAGCTTGCTCGGGTCGAGCACTTCCAGGCGGGCGTACTCATCCATCAGGGCTTCGAGATCGGCGAGTTCGTCGTAGGACTCCGCGCGCATCATCGGCGGCACGAGGTGGTCGACCACGACGGCGTGGGCGCGGCGTTTGGCCTGCGCGCCCTCACCTGGGTCGTTGACCACGAACGGGTAGATGAGTGGGATGTCGGCGATCGCCTGGTCGGGCGCGCAAGACGCCGACAGGGCGAGCATCTTGCCGGGGGTCCACTCCAGCGTGCCGTGCTTGCCGAGGTGGACGATCGCGTCGGCGCCCCAGTGGGCGTTGAGCCAGCGGTAGGCCGCCATGTAGTGGTGGGCGGGGGCGAGCTCGGGGTCGTGGTAGATCCCGACCTGGTCGTCGCCGTAGCCGCGCGGCGGCTGGATCAGCACGACGACGTCGCCGAACTCCACGCCAGCGACGACGAGATCGCCGGTGGCTGGGTCGAGGTAGCGGTCGCCCGGGGCCTCGCCCCACTGCTCGACCATCGAGTCGGTCAAGTCCGACGGCAGCGTCTCGTACCAGGAGAGGTAATCGGCCTGGGAGATGCGCAGCTTCGCGTCGATCAGGTGCTGCTCGGTGATGAACTCCGGGTCGTGGCCGCCGGCCTCGATCAGCTCGTGCATCAAGGCGTCGCCGTCGCCGGGGATGTTTTCGACCGTGATGCCATCGGCCTTCAAGGCATGAAGGAGCTTGATTGCCGACGCCGGCGTGTCGAGGCCGACGGCCATGCCGATCCGGGCGTGCTTGGTCGGGAACGCCGTGAGCACGATCGCGATCTTCTTGCCGGTGTTGGCGTCGTCGGTCGTCGTCCCGCCTGGGCCGCGGCCGGGGATCGGGCGGCGCAGGCGCGCGTGGCGCAGCACGAGCCCGGCGAGGCGATCGCAGCGTTCGGCGTCGGGCACGTAGCGCGGCACGGCCGTGCCGACCGGCGAGTCCTCGCCGTCGCGCTCCTTGAAGCAGAACGGGCCGCCGATGATGCGTCCGTCGAACTCGGGGATGGCGACCTGCGTGGCAGCGTCGATCGGGCGCAGGCCCTCGTCGCCCTCTTCCCAGGCAGCGCGGCTCATGGTCACCGTCAGGCCCTGGATGACGGGCACGTTCAGCGCCTCGAGTGCCGAGGCGTCCCACGACATCTGCTCCTCAGTACCGCCTTCATCCCGTGACAGATCGGAGGCGGCGTCGCCGGCGTTCGCCCCGCCGGTGGCGAGCATCGTGGTGATGAGCGCGTCGACGTGGCCGTCGAGCACGTCGAGCGCGGAGACGCGGCCGTCGAGCGGGTTGCGCCGCAGCGTGTAGCTCCAGAGCGGGAGCGGGTGGCCGCCCTTGCGGACGATCGCCTCGCAGAGGCCGTCGATGAAGTCGGTGTTGCCGGTGAGGCGGTGGGAGCGGTAGAAGGTGATGCCGACGACGGGAGCATCGGGGTCGCGTCCCTCCAGGGCCTCCTCGATCGTCACGTCGCCGCGGCCGGGCACGTAGATCCCCATCTGCGGGGCGGTCTTCGGCGGCTCAAAGCCGTAGGCCTCCAGCAGGAACGTGTCGGCGATAAACCGCAGCATCTGCTCGATGTTGTCGACGTCGCCCGTCTGCAGGTACTCGCCGATCTCGGCGACCGTGCCGGCCGGGGCGGTGGAGAGGGCGGTCATCTCGGCGTCCGGGGAGGTCTCGCCGCCGAGCGCGACGAGCGCGATGCCCTGCTCGCGGCAGCGCTCGGCCAGGCGATCGACGCCGCCCTGCCAGCCGCGCCGGCCGCCCAGGACGCGGATCACGACGACGCGGGCGTCGTCACCGAGGACGTGATCGAGGAACGGCTCGATGTCACGCGTCATACCCGGGTTGGCGCAGCGCACCTCCGGGAACCCCTCGGGGAGCCGTTTGACGGCGGCCGCCGTCGCGAGGATCTCGGTGTCGGCGGTGGTGATGAACCTCAGGCTCATGGCTTCCTCTGGGGATTCGGCGTCCCGGACGGAGTATCCGAACAGTGGCGAGGCGTGGGTCTGACTCCCGGAAGGCCTTCAGCCTTCGGGTCACAGTGGCGCGACCGTCCCGGAGTTGCACCGGGTTCCACACGTCGCCGCGCGTTGACCCGCGGATCGTACCGGGGTGCAGGCGCCGCAGCGGGCGCCGACCGCGCCTGATCAGGCGGAGCGCTTGACGATCTGCCGCAGGAAGGACCCATCACCGGCGTACGTGACGGTGAGGTGTCCCTGTTGGCCGAGCGCCCAGCGCGGGAGACGCAAGCTGGCCTCGGCCGTGCCGGCCGTCGGCGTGAGGGCTCGGCGGGAGGTGCGGCCGGCCGCCCGATAGGTCACGGTCAGTGCGCCGGTGGCTGCCGGATCGAGCTTCACGCGGATCGCCAGCGTGCGGCCGGTGCGGCGGGCTTTGCGGAAGTCAAGGTTTGCGCACGCCAGGGCCCTGGGTGCGGGATCGGGGGTCGTGACCCGCAGGATCGTCCAGGTCGGCTTGCAGCCCTGGGTGGCGTAGACGAGGTCGCCGCCCAGGCGGTCAGACGGGATGCCCGCGACGACCTCGGTCTTGTCGCAGAGGGTCGCCACCGTGTGATCACCCTCGATCGTGAAGCTCGCCGAGGGGACGGCTGGCGGGTTCGGCGGTCCCCCGCCAAACCGGTCCTCATGCACCGAGCAGGCCAGCAGATCGGGCGCTTCACGCCGCCCGGTGACCGTGGAATAGGCCGCCACCTTCGAGGTGTGGACGTACTGGAAATACTTCGCGGTCCCGCTCAGCATGGTGTGTTCGATGAGCGCCCGCTCGCCCGCAAAGGTCACGGCGCCGATGCCCTCGCGGTAGATCTCGCCGCTGTCGTAGTCGCTCTCGTCGGCGAACGACCCCTGTGCCAGCGTTTTGGCCTTGCCGCCGTCTGAGGCAGTGCGCAGGCGCCACCGCGTGTCGGTCGACTCGATCCAGGCCGTCGCGCCCGATGGCGTGAGCTGCGGCCCGGCCACGAGGCCCGTCACCTCGGCGACGGCGCCCGAAGGGACCGCGTCGCCCGCTGGCGCCACCGCGCCCGCAGGCGAGGGCAAAGACAGCGTGCCCGCGGCGAGCGCGGCTACGCAGCTGACCGTGACCAGGGCTCGCGAGAACATGGGTCGAACGCTCTCACGCCAGCAGGCTGCGCCGCACGAAGCTGGTGAGCGGGTCCGATACCAACGGCACCGGACCCGCCTCAGGGGCCGTCGCTTCAGTGGCCGCTGTGGTCCATGTCGCCGCCCATGCCCGGGCCAGAGTCGGCCGGCTCAGCGTCGCCGAACCAGGCCTTGCGCCACGCGTTCATCTGGGCGATCTCCTTGGTCTGGGCGGTGATGATGGCCTGAGTGAGGGCCGTGAGCTGCTTGTCGCCGCCGGTCTGCTGCTGGGCCTTGGCCATGGCGATCGCACCTTCGTGGTGGGGGATCATGGCGTCGATGAAGGCCTGGTCGTAGGGCTCTTTTCCGTCGATCGAGTGCGCGCCCATCGACATGCCCATCTCGTTCATCGAGAGGCCGAGCGTGCGTGCATCGTCGGCCATATGGCTGGTGGACGCGGTCGTGCTCGCGCCGAGGCGCTTGGCGATCTCCCGCATCTCGGTGATCTCCGTCTGCTGCCCGGAGGTGATGGCAGCGGCGAGCGTCTTGATCTCGGCGTGTTCGGCGTCTTGCGGCGCGCTCGCGGCCATCTCCACCGCACTCTCGTGGTGGGGAATCATCTGGCGGATGAAGGCGGCATCCACGTCGGCCGCCGTGGCCGGCGTCGTCGACGCGGTCGGGCCGATCATCCCGTTGCCGTTGCGATTGCCGTTCGGGCCGGCAGTGGTGTCGTCGTCACCGCAGGCGGCGAGGCCGCCGGCCAACGCGATCGAGGCCGTGGCGGCAGCGAGCAGCCGCGTGTACTTGGTAGTCATGGTCTGAGTCCGTGAGGTCGTGTGCGTGCGTCGGTCAACGCGCCCTCGAGCCGCTGGGCGGCTCCGTGTGGAGGGTGCGTCGATCGACTCAGCGCCGCACGACGCAGAGCAGGCTCTGTGGCGACGGCCCGCCGCGGGGCGGCGGGATCCAGACGCTGGGTGAAAGGGAGAACGGAGGGCGCAGCACCACGCGCGTGCGGCGCCGTGTGCTGCCGCGGAGGCGGGCGACCGCGCGCCGGATCCAGATCACGGCCGGGATGAGGAGCGCCGAGGCGAGGATCGCCAGGCACATCGCCATCGTCATCGCGTGATCGGGCGCGTGGCTCGGCGCCGGTTCGGCCGGGGCCGGGGTCTGCGTCGTGTGGCCCGCGTGGCTCTCCACGGTCACCGTCTGCGCTGGAATCGACGCCGATCCGCCATGCTCCATGTCGCCCATCCATCCGCTGTGGTGCAGCACGATCGCGACCGCGAGCACCGCGATCAGGCACGCCAGCAAGCCTCGGGCAAGCCCTTGGCGCGCGCGCTGATCTTGGAGGCCAAGCGGGGTCACGACGGTTTCGCTTAGCGGCGGCCCATGAGGCGCCCAACCGCAGACATCAGTTCGTCGGTGCGTTCGTTGCGGAGTTCCGGCGTCTCGGCGCCCATCACGCAGTGGTGGGCGTGCTCATCCAGGAGGCCGAGGGCGACCTTGTCGAGCGCAGCCTGAACAGCCGAGATCTGCGTGAGGACGTCGATGCAGTACCGGTCCTCCTCGACCATCCGGCTGATCCCGCGGACCTGCCCCTCCACGCGCGTGAGTCGCTTCTGGAGCTGTTCTTTCGTGGCGCTGTAGCCGCGCGGCGTGGCGGTGTCGGTCGAGGAGGCGGGAGCGTCAGCCATACACCCATCGTAGCAGTACCCCTTGGGGGTATTGGACGTCGGGCGCGTCAAGTCGGCGTGGTGGCGGGCCGATGGGAAGGTGATGCGAGTCTCTCGATGCTTGGCGACGTTGGGCGTTGGTGGTTTGGTCGCGGCCGCAGTGTTGATCGCCCCGTCGCCTGGCTGGGAACGCGATACCCCTCCCAAGCTGTGGGAGCGGCCGACGGTGGAGGTCACGTGGGCTGGGCCGTTGTGGCCCGATACCACCGCGCCCGCGGCGCCTGCGGACCTCACGCTGGCGGCGCTCGACACGAGGGACGGGTCCGCCTTTTTCAACTTCACGCCTGGCCGCGATTCCGGCGCCAACGCCACTGGCTTCGGCCACAGCGAGTTTCGCGAGCGACGTGAGGGCGAGCCGTCGTTTTTGGCTTGGGTCGATCTCGACGGCGGCGATGGCGACGTCGAGGGCCTGTCGGACGGGCAAGGGATCGAACTGCAGGTGCGCACCGTCGACGAAGCCGGCAACGAGTCGGCCGCCACGAGTGGAACCTTCGTCGCCACCGCTGGGTCGCAAGCGGACGCGTTCGACGAAAGCGCGCGCGCCTGGCTGAGCGAGGCCTATGGCATGAGCGCGACCACCGCCCAGAACTGGCTCGACGTTCAGGCCCGAGGGATCGAGCTGGCCCGCGACATCAGGTCCAGCTCGGCTTCGGAGAGCTTTGCCGGGATGCGGTTCGACAACGAGGCCCAGCAGGTTCACATCAAGCTCCGAAGCGCTGCAGCGACGACGATCGTCAAACAACTCGCCGCCAAGCACGAACTCTCGTCGACGGTGACGATCGAGATCGGTAGGCGCAGCTTGCTGGAGTCGCTCCGGTTCTGGTGATCGTCGTGGGGGCCTGAGGTCAACGCGCCTGTTGCGCTCGGTCGAGCTGGAACCGCCGCAGGCGCAGCGCGTTGGCGACCACCGAGACGCTCGAGAGGGCCATCGCCGCGCCCGCGATCAGCGGGTTGAGCAGACCGGCGGCGGCCAGCGGCAGTGCGGCGACGTTGTAGCCGAACGCCCAGCCGAGGTTCTGCTTGATCACCGTCAGCGTCGCCTGGGAGAGGCGGATCGCGTCGGCCGCCAAGCGCAGGTCGCCGGAGACCAGCGTGAGATCGGACGCCTCGATCGCGACGTCGGTCCCGGTGCCGATGGCGAGGCCGAGATCGGCCTGTGCGAGCGCGGGTGCGTCGTTGACGCCGTCGCCGACCATCGCCACGACCTTGCCCTGCGCCTGCAGCCGGCGGATCACGTCGGCCTTCTCCGACGGCAGCACCTCGGCGATCACCTCGTCGATCCCGACCGACGCGGCCACCGTCTCGGCGGTGGCCTGGTTGTCTCCCGTCAGCAGGATCGGCGTGAGGCCGAGCGCCTTCAGCGAGGCGATCGCCTCGGCGGAGGTGGGCTTGACGGTGTCGGCGACGGAGAGCACGCCGCGCACGACGCCATCCCACGCGACGAGCACGGCCGTGGCGCCGTGGGCCTGCGCGGCTTCGCGTGCGGCGGTGAGCTCGCTCGGGACGGTGAGGCTCCACTCGGCCATCAGCTTCGGGCGGCCGATCTGTACAGCGTGCCCGTCGACGACCCCGGCGACGCCCAGGCCCTCCAGGTTGCGGAAGTCCTCCACGGCGGGGAGTGCCCCGACCTGTTGCCGCGCTCCGCTCGCAATGGCTCGCGCGACGGGGTGTTCGGACGCGTCTTCGAGTGCGCCGGCGATGGCAAGGACCTCGTGGCGATCCTCGCCCGCAGCGACGGTGACGCTCGAGAGCGTCATCTGCCCGGTGGTCACGGTGCCGGTCTTGTCGAGCACGATCGTGTCGACGCGCCGGGTGGACTCCAGGATCTCCGGGCCCTTGATCAGGAGGCCGAGCTGCGCGCCGCGGCCCGTCCCGACGAGCAGGGCTGTTGGCGTGGCGAGCCCCAGGGCGCACGGGCAGGCGATGATCAGCACGGCTACGGCGGCCGTGAACGCGAAGGTGGTGCTCTCGCCGGCGCCGAGCCAGAAGCCGAGCGTGGCGACGGCCAGGCCGATGACGACCGGGACGAAGACGCCCGAGATTCGGTCGGCCAGACGCTGCACGGGGGCCTTGCCCGTCTGGGCGTCCGTCACCAGGCGCGCGATCTGCGCGAGCGCCGTGTCGGCGCCGATCTTCGTGGCCTGCACGACGAGTCGCCCGCCCGCGTTGACCGTCGCGCCAGCGACCTCGTCGCCGGGCGCCTTCTCGACGGGGATCGACTCGCCCGTCAGCAACGACTGGTCGACGGCGGAACGGCCTTCGACGACCACGCCGTCGGTGGCGACCTTCTCTCCCGGACGCACGACGAACCGGTCGCCGACGGCGAGCTGCTCAATCGGGACCCGTCGCTCACTGCCGTCGGCGCCGAGCACGGCGACGTCCTTGGCGCCGAGCTCCAGCAGGGCCGTCAGCGCGGCACCGGCCTGGCGCTTGGCGCGCTGCTCGAAGTAGCGGCCGGCGAGGATGAACGTCGTGACGGCGGCCCCGGTCTCGAGGTAGATGTGGCTCGCGCCGGCGTTCCCGGCGGGCAGCAGTTCAAAGCCCATCGTCATGCCCGTCATGCCGGCGTCGCCGAGGAAGAGCGCGTAGAGCGACCACAGCCAGGCCGAGAGGACGCCGAGCGAGATGAGGGTGTCCATCGTGGCGGCGCCGTGGCGCAGATTCGCCCACGCCGCTTTGTGGAACGGCCAGGCGCCCCAGAGCACGACCGGCGTGGCGAGCTGCAGCGCGAGCCACTGCCAGTAGTCGAACTGCAGGGCCGGGATCATGGAGATGGCGAGCAGCGGCGCCGTCAGTACGGCCGAGATGAGGAGCCGCGTGCGCAGCGGGTCGCTGGCGGCGCCTGGATCCGAGTCGGCGCCCGCGTGGTCGTGGGTGGCCGGAAGCTGGGCGTCGTAGCCGGCTTCTTGCACTGCGCTGATGAGGGCGTCGGTCGTGGCCGCGGTGGGGTCGAAGTCGACGGTCGCCTTCTCGGTGGCGTAGTTCACCGTCGCGGTGACGCCCTCGAGCTTGTTGAGGCGGCGTTCGATGCGGTTGGCGCAGGAGGCGCACGTCATCCCGGTGATCGGGAGCTCGACGTGCTCGGCGTGCGGGGTGGCACTCGTGGTCATGGCTGCTGCACCTCCTGGGTGAACGCCGCGGTGTGGACTTGCCCGGCGACCTGCGTCTGCAGGAATAGGCGGTAGCGCCCGGGCGTTGGGAAGGTGGTCATGAAGGCAACGCGGTTGCCGCTGGAGCTCGCCGGGTGGACGTGCAAGAACGCGAGGTCGCCTTCGCGCAAGGCGACGAGGTGGCCGCCGGCCCCGAGGTATTCCTGGAGTGCGGCCGGTTGCTGGTCGGCGCCTGAGAGCGTGAAGGTGAGCTCCGCCTCGGCGCCCGCCTTGGCGGCAGGCGCGTTCTTGCTGACGCGCAGTCCACCGTCGGTGGTGGCGGTCAGGCTTGGCGCGGGGAGGGCGCGCAGGTTCGCTGGGCCGTCGACGCGCAGGTCGCCCGCGAGCGTGATCGCCTGGCCGGCGCGCGTGAAGTCGGCGAAGATGCGGTAGGAGCCGGGCGCCGTCAGCGTCAGCGGTACGCTCCAGCTACCGTCGGTGCTGGCTGTCGGGTGCAGGTGCTGGAAGCCGGCGAGGTCGCGGCGGGCGACGATCAGGTGCATGCGCTTGGTGTGTGCGACGTCGAGATCGGTGACGGCGTCGCCGTGGTCGTCGAGGAGTCGGAACCGCAGCGGCGCCGAGGCGTTTGCGCGGCGGTCGGGGTTGTCGATCACAAGCCGCAGGCCATGGGCAGCGACCGCCAAGCCACGCACCTCGTCGGCCGCGGGCACGGCTTCGTGGCCGGACGCTTCATCGCCGTGGTCGGCAGTGCCTGCCGGCGCGTCACTCGCGTGCGCCGCTGGGGCGTCGGAGCCGGGTGCGTCCGGATTGATGATGCTGCCGGCGACGTTGCCGGCAGCGAACAGCGCGACGAGCGCGACGCCGAACGCGGCGAGTGGCTTGGCGGCGGAGTTCATCGCACGACCTCGTAGCCGGCGTCCTTCACGGCCGCCTCGACGGCCGCGTCGTCTGCGTTGCCCGTGACGACCAGTGTGCCCGTGGTGCGATCCGCCGTGGCCGACGTGACGCCCGGGAGCGCCTCGACCTCTTCACGGATCGAGAGTTCGCAGTGGCCGCAGGTCATGCCGGAGACGGTGTAGGTGGTTTGGTTCTGGGTAGTCATGGCGATGGTGCTCGCATACGGCTAGGGGGTATTGCACGACCACCGTAGCATACCCCTGGGGGGTAGTTGCGCAAGTCGTCGTCGAACGCCCAAATTTGACCGCAAGCCGCCCTGAACGTCACCGTAGGTCGGCCACGGCGGTCCGCCGTCCGTGGCTTGCCCACGTCGTGGTGGGGCCGAGTACCCGGCCCCGTTGCTGAGCCGACCGCGCAGGGCGGCCGTCGCGGTGCCCCGGCGGCTACTCGGCGACCGGAGCTGGCGGGCGCAGCTCGAGCGCGACCGTCGGCAGCGCCAGGGGCGCCCCGGCCTCAAGCAGACGCAGAATGGCGTCCGTGTCGACGTGCTCCTCGATCAGGTCGCCGAGGCGGTCGAGCTGCGTCTCGCGCTCGTCGGCGAAGGAGATCCCGGGGGCAGGGCTGAAGCTCGAGCCGCGCTGGGCGGCGGTCCAGCGCAGCAGGGCGCGGCGGGCGTCGTCGTGCTCCAGGAGGCCATGCCAGGAGGTGCCGAGCGTCGCGCCGACAACGCAGCCCTCCAGCTCGTCGCTGCCGTCGAGCGTGATGAGCGGGGCGCCGCCGCTGCCGGTGAGCCGCGGGCGGCCGTGGCGGATCTCGTAGCCGCCGACGTCGCTGCCCAGCAGCGCGCTGTGGCCGGTGACGTTGCGCAGCACCTTCGATTCCTGGAACGTCGTGGAGACGGGAAGGAGGCCGAGGCCGTGCACGTCGCCGGCGCTGGACTCCACGTCGTCGAAGATCGACTCGCCGATCAGCTGGTAGCCGCCGCAGATGCCGAGGATCGGGTCGCCGCGGCGGTTGCGCTCGACGAGCGCGTCGGCCAGTCCGCCCTCGCGCAGGCGCTGGAGGTCTTCGACGGTCGCCTTCGTTCCCGGCACGACGACGAGGTCGGCGCGTTCGATGTCGACGGGCGACCGCGTGAACCGCACGCGGACGCCGGGCTCGCGGGCGAGGGCGTCGAGATCGGTGAAGTTGCTCATCCACCGCAGGCGCACGACGGCGACGTCGAGCGTCCCGGAGGCGCGGTCGCTTTCGCGGTCGGGGCGCGGACGCTCGATCGCGAGGGAGTCTTCGGCGTCGAGGTGCAGGTTCTCGGCGAACGGCAGGACGCCGAAGACCGGTCGGCCGGTGAGGTCCTTGATCATCTCCAGGCCTGGAGCGAGGACGGAGGCGTCGCCGCGGAACTTGTTGATCACGTAGCCGGCGAGGTGGGACTGGTCCTCTGGACTGAGCGCCGCGACCGTGCCCAGGAGCGACGCGAACACGCCGCCGCGGTCGATGTCTCCGACGAGCACGACGGGCAGGCCGGCCTGGCGGGCCAGGCCCATGTTTACGAGGTCGGCGGCGCGCAGATTGATCTCGGCGGGGCTGCCGGCGCCCTCGCAGATCACGACGTCGTAGCGGGCCTGCAGCTGTGCGAGGGCCTCGCTGACGATCGGCCGCAGCTCGTCCTTCATCGCCTGGTAGCTCGTGGCGCTCGCGTCGGCGTAGGGGCGGCCCATCACGATCACCTGGCTGTGGCCCGAGCCGGACGGCTTGATGAGGATCGGGTTCATCGCGACCTCCGGCTCGATGCCGGCGGCGGCGGCCTGCATCGCCTGGGCACGGCCGATCTCAAAGCCGCCCTTGGCGACGACCGAGTTCAGCGCCATGTTCTGCGCCTTGAACGGCGCGACCGAGATGCCTTGGCGCATCAGCCAGCGGCAGAGGCCAGCGGTGACGAGCGACTTGCCGGCGTCGCTGTGGGTGCCGGCGACGAGCAGAGCACCGGTCGGGGTCGAGGCGCCGGTGCTGCGGCCGAGCCGTGCCATCAACCGCCCCCGCGCGGTGAGCGTCGGATTACCGACCCTCTGGGGCTGGTAATCCGACGCTCACTGGATGGCCGGGCGCGGATGGCGGCAATCCCGACGCGGATGCCGACGGCCCCGACGACGCTCAGCGCCGTGACGGCCTGCGACAACCGCACCGCCCCGCGCAGCGCGGGCGCGTCGGGCGAGCGACCGTCGCCCATCGTCGGGCGGTCCTCGAGCCGCGGCCCGTAGTGGAGCGGGCCGCCGAGCTGGATCCCGAGGGCGCCGGCGAACGCGGCCTCCATCTGGCCGGCGTTGGGGCTCGGGTGGGCGTCGCCGTCGCGCTCCAGGACGGCAGCGGCCTCGGCGCGTGAGCCTCCGACGAGCGGAGCCGACCAGACCGCAAAGCGTGCTCCGAGCCGGGCCGGAATCCAGCCGAGCACGTCGTCGAGCTTGGCGGAGGCCCAGCCGTAGTTCTCGTACTTGGCCGAGTGGTGCCCGACCATCGCGTCGAGCGTGTTGGCAGCGCGGAATCCGGCGGCGCCGGCCGGGCCGAGCAGCGCGCCGTAGAAGAGCGCGCCGACGATCGCGTCGGACGTGTTCTCGGCGACGGACTCCGTTCCGGCGCGAGCCAGTTCGCTGGCGCTCAGGGCGCTGGGGTCACGGCCGGCCAGGGAGGGGAGCAGCGCGCGGGCGCCGTCGACGTCACCGGCCTCCAGGAGTCCGGCGAGCTGCCCGCCGACGCGCCAGAGCGAACGGCCGCCAAGCGTCGACCAGACGACGGCGGCGCCGAGCGCAGCGCGAGCGGCGGGATGCGAGCGCAGGGCGCGGTCGGACGCGGCGACGGCCAGGGTGGTGGCGCCGACGGCCCCCGCGGTGAGCACCGCGCCGCGAAGGCGGGTCGGGCCGTACCAGCGGTCCTCGGCGCAGAGGACGACCGTCCCGAACCCCGCAACCGGGTGGCCCTTGGCGGGGTCGCCGAGGGCGAGGTCGGCGCTGGCGCCGAGCAGCAGCGCTGCAGCGGCTGCCGTCACGCGAGGTCCTCAGACGGCTCGGGCGCGCCCTCGGCGGCGGCTCGAGCGCGCGCGTGGGCGGCGGTCTTCTCGCTGACGGGCTGCAGCGGCGCGTTGACGCAGGCAATCGACCAGCGGCCGTCGTGGGCGTGCAGCTCGGTGTAGTGCAGCGGGGTCACGTCGACTTGCCACGTGGCGTCGATTGGGGCGCCCATCGCAATCGCCACGGCGGACTTGATCACGCCGCCGCTCGTGATCGCAATCGTTCGGCCCGAGCCGTGTGCCTGCGCCTCGAGCCAGACGGCAACGCGACGGTGGACCTCGACGAGCGATTCGCCGCCGTGCGGCGCGGCGTCCGGGTGGCCGAGCCACAGGCCAACGGCGTCGGGGTCCTCGGCATGGAGATCCGCGAGCGAGCGTCCGCGCCAGCTCCCGAAGTCGCACTCGTCGAGGGCGTGATCGACGGAGGCTTCGAGGCCGAGCAGCGCGGCCGACTCGCGGGCGCGCAGCGAGGGCCCGCAGAGGGCGATCCCGCGGCCGGCGGCGCCGGTGAGTTCGAGCGCCGCCTCGATCCCTTGGCGATCCAGCGGCTCGTCGACGGGAAACGCCGCCCCACGCACCGCGCTGGTCGAGCCGTGCCGGATAAGAATGAGCCGCTTCACGCCGGGTGAACGGTACCGGGGCACCAGCCGTTCGGGGCTCGTCGAAGTTCGTCGAGAAAGAGTCGAGGAATTTCGACGGCCGGGTCGGGCGGGCTAGGGCGCCCCGCCAGCGCTCAGCCGTCGGACGCCGAAGCGCCGAGCGGCTGCTCGACGCCTCCGCGGCGGCGCAGCACGAAGAACCCGCCAACCATGCCGATCAGCGCGACGCCAAGGAGCGGCTTGGAGGCCGGGCCGATCAGCTCGCCGACGGCCGCGAACTCCGAACCGAGCGCCCAACCGGCGCCGATGAGCGCGGAGTTCCACACCAGCGAGCCGAGCGTCGTGAGACCGACGAAGCGCCAGACTGGCATCTCCGACAGGCCCGCTGGCACCGAGACGAGACTGCGCACCCCCGGCACCACGCGCCCAAAGAGCACGACCCACGAGCCGTAGCGATCAAACCAGGCGTCGGCGCGGTCGAGCTCGGCGTGCTTGATGCGCACGCGGTGGGCGTGGGCGTAGACGAGCGGGCGGCCGCCAGCTCGAGAGCCGAAGTAGAGGATGAGCGCGCCGATCAGGCTGCCGAGTGTCGCGACGATGACGGCCGTCAGGAAGACGAGTTCACCGCGGTCGACGTAGTAGCCAGCGAGCGGGAGGATCAGCTCCGACGGGATCGGCGGGAACAGGTTCTCGATCAGGATCAGCCCGCCGAGCGCGGGGTAGCCCCCGGCGCGGACCGCTTCATCGATCCAGGTTCCTGTCGCGCCGACCACTGCCATCCGGCGAAAGATACGGCGCGCCGCAGCTCGCGGCGCCAGCTGCCCGGCTCGTGCGAGCGGTCGCACACAAGGCGAGGTGCGCGGGCGGCGCAGCCGCTTGGGGTCCCGCGCGTCGGTACCGTCCCCTGGGCGATGGGAACCCAGCCGCAAACGCCCCGCCCCGTCACCCCGGAGGGCTTCGACGCCTCGCGCGCCGCTGAGCGTGCCGCCGATCCACGCGGTTGGCGCTTCGAAGACGACGCCTTGGAGGCCGTCCACCGGGTGATCGCCGAGCGGCGAGACATCCGCCGCTTCCGTCCCGATCCGGTGCCTGAGGACGTCCTGCGCCGCGTGCTGGAGTCGGCGCACCGGGCTCCGTCCGTGGGGCTCATGCAGCCCTGGCGCTTCGTGCTCGTTCGCTCCGTCGAGACCCGCAGCGCCGTTCGCCAGCTCGCCCAGCGCGAGCGTATTCGCCAGGCCGACCGGTTCGACGAGCGCGCCCGCCACTTCCTCGACCAGAAGATCGAAGGGGTCGTCGAGGCGCCCCTCGGCGTGGTCGTCTGCTGCGACCACGGCGACGACGCCGTCGAGGTGCTCGGCCGCGGAACGATCCCCGAGACCGACATCTACTCCACGGCCTGCGCCGTCCAGAACCTCTGGCTCGCCGCGCGCGCCGAGGGGCTCGGCATCGGCTGGGTGAGCTTCTACGACCCCGACGACCTACGCGACCTGCTCGGCTTGCCGCAGCGCGTGGAGCCCGTCGCCTACCTCTGCGTTGGCTGGCCCGACGAGCGACCCGTGCGTCCGGGCCTGGAGGCTGCCGGCTGGTCGGCTCGCACCCCGCTCGACGCCGTCGTGATGGAGGAGCGCTGGGTCGAGCGCGCCGAGGCCATCCCGCCGGCGCTGCGGTACGGCGCACGCGCCGGCCACGGCGTCCCGCCCGTCGAGGGTGCTCCGGCTCTGGCCGACGCAGGCGGTGCTGCCGCGCCGCCGCCGGTTCCCGTCCCCGCGCCCGATCGCGACGCCCAGATCGCCGTCCGCGACCGTGCCGACCAGCTGATCCGTCCCGCCGGGAGCCTCGGCGCCCTCGACGCTGCCCTCGAGCGCTGGGCGGCCGTGACGGGCTCGCCGCTGCCGCCAACCCTGCGCGCCGGCGTGATCGTCGCCGCCGCCGACCACGGCCACGCCGTCCGCGGGACCAGTCTCTTCGGGTCGAAGGTCAGCGGGCAGGTCGCCGCCGCAGCCGCCCGCGGCGAGAGCGCCGTCGGCGTGCTCGCCGCCCAGGGCGGTCATGCGCTGCGGGTCGTCGACGTGGGCCTCGCCGGCGACACCCCGCCCGGCTTGATCGACGCCAAGATCCGCCGCGGCACCGCCGACTTCCTCGAAGGCGACGCCATGACGGCCGCCGAGCACGCGCAGGCGTGGGCGACCGGCGAGCGTCTCGTCGGCGAACTCGCGGGCGAAGGCGTCGACCTGATCGTCGTCGGCGAGATCGGCATCGGCAACACCACCACGGCCTCGGTCCTCGCGGCCGCGCTGGTCGGGCTCGTCCCGCGCCAGGTCGTCGGCCGGGGCACCGGCGTCGACGCGGCCGGCCTGGATCGCAAGCGCGCCGCCGTCGCCGAGACACTGGCGCGCCACCAAGACGTCATCGCGGCCGGCGAACCGGACGCGATCCTTGCCGCGATCGGTGGCCTGGAGTTCTCGCTGATGGCCGGCGCCTGCACCGAGGCGGCGCGCCGCCGCCTGCCGGTGCTGCTCGACGGCTTTGCGACCGGGGTCGCGGCCATCGGCGCCGTCCGCAAGGAGCGGCTCGTCGGCGAGGTGCTGATCGCCGCGCACCGCTCGGCCGAGCCGGCCCACGCGGCCGTGCTCGAAGAGCTCGGCCTGGAGCCGCTGCTCGACCTGCGCCTGCGCCTCGGTGAGGCCTCCGGCGCGCTGCTGGCGCTGCCGCTGCTCGCCGCGACCGGCCAGCTCCACGCGGGCATGGCCACCTTCGCCGAGGCCGGCGTCGACGGGCCGTCGGCGTGAGCGGCGACCCCCGCCGCCCCTTCCAGCAGAAGCCCGAGTCCTCGAAGCTGGCCGTCGCGGTGCGGGCGCCGCTGGCCGCCGTCACGCTGCTCACGATCCTGCCGGTTCCGGCTCGTGCCCAGCGGAGCATCGGCGCCCGCGAGGTGGCGGCGTCGGCCACGTTCTTCCCGGTCGTCGGCGCGCTGCTCGGTCTCGCGATCGGCAGCGTCGCGCACCAGGTCGCCGAGCGCTCCAACGAGGGACTCGGCGCGGCGGTCGCCGTCATCCTGCTGGCCGCGCTCACGGGTGCCCTGCACCTCGACGGCCTCGCCGACAGTGCCGACGCCCTCGGCGCCCGCGGCGGCTCGCGCGAGCGTCGCCTCGAGATCATGCGCGACTCCTCGACCGGCGCCTACGGCACGGCGGCCGTCGCCGGCTGGTTCCTGCTCATGGCTGGGGCGATCGCGGCGCTGCCATCCGAGCAGCTCGCCGTGATGCTCGCGTGGGCCCTCGCGCTCTCGCGCGGGCTCGCCGTCGCCCACGCCCGGGCGTTGCCCCCGGGTCGACCCGACGGCCTCGGCGCGGGCTTCAAGATGGGCACCGCGTCGCTGATCGGCGCCCTGGTCGTCGTCGTGCTCATCGGGACGGCGCTTGGCGCGCTCCCGGTCGACGGCGGCGCGCTCAGCAGCCCGCCCGTGCGCATCTTCGATCTCGCGGCGCTGGCAGCGTTGATCGTCTACGTCCTCGTGCTCTTCACCGCACGGCGCCTGATCGGCGGCCGCACCGGAGACACCCTCGGCGCGTCGATCGCGCTCGTCGAGGCGGCCGCGCTGCTCGGCGCGGCGCTCGCGACCGGATGACTCGCCCTCGCCCGCTGAGCCTGTGCGGCGCGGTGTTTGGCGTCGTGGCGCTCTGCGCTTCGGTGCTGCCGTCGCTCGTGCCCCGGGCCTGGTCGACGCAGGTGATCCTCGGTGGGGCGTGCCTCGCCGCCGCCTACGCGATCGGCGCGTTCGCCGGTTGGGCGTACCGTGCGCTGCAGCTGCCGGCGCTCGGTCCGCGCTGGCGCACGCGCGCGTGGCTCGCCCTGGCGGTGCTCACCCCAGTGGCGCTGCTCCTGCTCGGGGTCTTGGGTCGGGGCTGGCAGCTCGACCAGCGCGAGGCGATCGGCATGGCCGGTGAGGTGTCGTGGCTCTGGGTCGTGGCGTCACTGCTCGGCGTGCTCTTCGCCGTCGTCCTGCTGGGGGCCGCGCGTGGCCTGCGGTGGGTCGCGCTGGCCGCGGGGCGGGCGTTCGGACGCGTCCTGCCGGCCCGCTTCGGCGTGGCGCTCGCGATCACGCTCACGGCGTTCGCGACCTGGGCGCTGGTGCGCGGAGCGGTTACCGACCGGCTCCTGCCTCAGCTCGACGCCCTCTATGCAGGCCTCAACGACCAGTCCGGTCCGGGGGTCACCAATCCCAGCTCGCCGTACCGCTCAGCTGGACCTGCGTCGTCGGTCTCCTGGGATTCGCTGGGGCAGTTCGGCCGCCAGTTCGTCTGGCAGGGGCAGACGGCCGCCGACATCGCGCGAGTGACGGGCGACGACGCGGCGATCGAGCCGATCCGCGCCTACGTCGGCCTGGAAGCCGGCGACGGCGACGATGCCGAGCGGGCCGAGCTGGCCGTCGCGGAGCTGAGGCGACTCGGCGGGTTCACGCGCAAGCGCCTCGCGGTGGCCGGCACCACCGGCCGTGGCTGGGTTGAGCCGCGCACGGCCGCCGCCCTGGAGTTCGTGAGCCATGGAGACGTTGCGACCGTCGCGATGCAGTACTCCTACCTGCCAAGCCCGGTCTCGTTCGTCGTCGACCAGGAACGCGCGAAGGAGACGTCCCGCGCGCTGATCACCGCGATCCGCGTGGAGTTGGCGACGATGCCGGAGTCCGAGCGTCCGGAACTCTACGTCCTTGGCGAGAGCCTCGGCGCGTTCGCGACCGACAGCGCCTTCACGAGCGTCGAAGACCTCTCCACGACGACCGACGGCGCGATGCTCGTCGGGCCGCCTGGGTTTGATCCCGTGTTCCGCCGCCTGCAGGATCGCCGCGACGCCGGCTCGCCGACCTGGCGGCCCGTCTACCGGGGCGGCGCGCTTGCGCGGGTCGGCTCGACGGCCAGCGACCTCACCAAGTCTGGGCTCACGTGGACGACGAAGAGCCGCGTGATCTACCTGGTGCACGCCACCGATCCGATCGTGGCCTATGGCGGCGATCGCTCGGCGTGGCTTGACCCGCACGGGCCAGGCGTTCCGTCGCTCGCGCGCAACCTGCCGCTCGTGGGCTTCCTGCAGAACGCGACCGACCAGATCGGGGCGACGGCGCCGCCGTCCGGCTACGGCCACACCTACGACGAGGCCGTCGTCGACGCCTGGTCGCAGGTGCTGGGCCCGCCTGAGCTGCCGGCCGCCGAGCTGGCCGCGATTCGCCGGGCCGTCGCGCCGATCGCCGACCCGGAGTAGCTCAGGCCGCGACGCGGGTGGTGGCCTGCGCCTCGGCACGCGCCACGGCTTCGCGCGCCCTGGGTAGGAGCCGTAGGCGCGGCGGGACGAGCGGCCAGGCCGTGCGGATCGCCCGCACGACCCCCGCGTAGGCAACCTGATCGGCGGCCGTCCAGCCGACGCCCAGCGTCTCGCGTGCCTTGGGCGGCAGCCCGCCGCGCGTGACGAACCCGGCGGCGTAGGCGAACCCGGGCTCGGTCAGCGTCCACGCTGCGGTCGGGATCCGCAGCGGCGCCTTCGGCATCTTCGTGCGCTGCATCGCGCCGACCGCGACGGTCGTCGCCTGCAGCACGTCCGAGAGCATGTGATCCCAGTACTCCCAGAACGCGTCGAGGCTCTCCGGCACCGGCGCCATCGACATCCCGTAGCGGCGGTACCAGGTGACGTGCTCGGCGAAGAGCTGCTCCTGCTCGGCCTGCGTCATGGGGTCGCCGAAGAGCGCCCGGCCGACGATGATCGATTCGAAGAACGTCGCGTGCGCCCAGTAGAACACCTCGGGGTCGAGCGCGCGGTATCCCTTGGGCCCGGCCTCTGACGGCTGGTCGCTGCGAATCTTGCGGTGCCAGTCGCGCACCGAATGCCCGGTGTCGTCGGCCGTGTCGTCGTAGACGACGCCCAGGATCGGGCCGGATGACCGCGCGATGCGGTCGATCGGGTCGTCGAAGTAGTCCGAGTGGTCGAGCAGCGCCTGGCTGATCGCCGGGTGCATCGTCTGCAGCACGCCGGCGCGGCCGGTGAGCAGCAGGTGGCGGCTGTCACCGAAGGAGCGCCAGGTGAGAGAGCCGGGCCCGAGGGGGGCGGACGGCAGGTCCGGGCGGACGTGATTGGGGCGGGAGCACGGAGCAGCTGGCATGGCGCCAGACGCTAAGCCGAGCGACCGCTCGCATTCAACTCGCGTTCGCGTCAGAATGTGCGGCGTGCCTCCGAGTCGCCGTCAGCCATCCCAGCAGCGCTCACGCGACACCGTTGCCGCGATCGTCGATGCGGCCGTTCGCGTGTTGACCGAGCAGGGCTACGACCAGGCATCGACGAACCGAATCGCTGCGGCCGCGGGGGTGAGCCCGGGGACGCTCTACGGCTACTTCGCCGACAAGGACGACATCGTCGCCGCCGTGATTGAGCGGGTCGTCGACGGCTTCGGTGAGGGCATCGCCCCGTCGCTGCGGGCGGCCGCCGCACTCCCGGAGGACGAGGCCACTCGGATGGTGCTCGACGCCGTACTCACCGAGATCGAGACCCGAGCACCCCTGATCGAGGCATTCGTCGACCGCGTCCCCGCCGAGCGTTACGCCCCTCAGCTCGACCAGCTGCGCCTGCGCGTCTCAGACATCACCTTCCAGCTCCTCGCCGCCCGCCGCCCCGGCGTCGCCCTTGCCGATCTTGAGCGCGCCACCTGGTTTGCGACCCGCACCATCGAGTACCTCACCGTCCGCTACGTCGTCGCGGCGCCGCCCATCCCGCGCGAGGCCTTCCTCGACGAACTCACGAGCATGGTGCTGGGACTCTCCCCGGCGACGTCTGCCAGCTAAGCGCCGCCTGGTGGGTCGGCTCTGCCTGGTGGGTAGGCGCCGCCTGGTGGGTCGGCTCTGCCTGGCGGCTAGGACCCCGCCTGGTTTGCAGACACGTGCTGCAAACCAGACTGAGGGTGACGCGCCAACGGCGCCTCGCGGCTAGGACCCCGCCTGGTTTGCAGACACGTGCTGCAAACCAGACTGAGGCTGACGCGCCAACGGCCTTTGGCGGCTGCCCCCGAGCTACGGTGACGCCATGGCTGGCGAGATCGAATTTCTCCGTGAACTCGAAGCCTTTCTCGACGGGCTCGACTGGGTGGACGTGAAGTACGCGCGGATCGCGGCCGGCGGCGCTGTCGACCTGGGCGTCATGACCGATCAGCGGGCGCGGTTGCATGTCGATCTCGTGGCGCGTTTTGGTGCTGGCCGGGTGAACATTGCGGCGCAGGCACAGGACGGAGAAGAGGCCGGACACCCCGCAAGGCAGTTGAGTCCACCGGTGACGGGAGGGCAGGAACGCCTGATCGACGGCTGGTCGGTCGACGAGAGCGGCCGCTGGCTCACGTTGCACTTCATGGCGGGTGGCCCCTCGGGAGTGTCTTGCGTTGAGCTACGCGAGACGGCCGCCGCCGTTGAACTGCGCTTGCTCTTGTCGTCGCCTTCGGACGGGCCCGTGGCGATGCATGCCTGGCCTGACGAGATCCGCGTCGAGCTTGCGACGCCGATCGGTCACCGCGAGGTGCTCCATGCGGGAGGGCACCACCATCCCTCTCGGTACCGGATCGACGGCGACGACGTGATCGACGAGAACACCGGTCGGCGTGTCTATCGGCTCAGGAGTACTGGGCCATGCCGGATCGCTCCGACGCGTCATCTCTCGCCATAGAGGGTGACGCGCCAACGGCGCCTGGCGGCCAGTCGCCCTAGCGCTCGTAGGCCTGGCTCATCGCCTCGGCCTGCGCGACGGCCATGCGGTCCTGCTCGTCTTTGCGGGCCTGCTCGATCTGCGCCACCTGCTCGGTGAGCCCACTCGCCTCGATCAAGGCGATCAGCAAGAGCTTCGTCTCGTGCAGCTCGCGCTCGATGTTGCGGAGTCGGTTGTCGGTCGCGTCAGCCATGTCGCGAGCGTAGTGCGGGAGACTGGGCAAGCTGGACTCACGTACGAAGTCTCACCAGCGACTGGGCTACTCGTCGACGCCGAGCTCCAGCACGCGGTCGTCGATGTCTTCCGGGTCGCCGCGGCCGTCGCGGTTCGACGTCGTGAACCAGATCGTGCCGCGCGGCGACGTGGCCACGCCGCGGATGCGGCCGAGCTGGCCTTCGAGCAGCGACTCGGGCTCGTCGGCCGTGCCCTCTTCCAGGCCAATCCGCCAGACGCGTTGGCCGGCGAGCGCCCCGACGTAGAGCTCGTCGCCGACGATCGCGCCACCGCTGGGCGAGCTCGTCGAGGTCGGCGACCACGTCACCGCGGGATTGGTGAACTTGCCGTCCTGCGTGTCGCCCTTGCCCTCGACTTCGGGCCAACCGTAGTTGCGGCCCCGGAGGATCACGTTGACCTCGTCGACCTCGTTCTGGCCGAACTCCGTCGCCCACAGTCGTCCCGCGTCGTCCCAGGCCAGGCCCTGCACATTGCGGTGCCCCATCGACCAGACTCGCGACCCTGGAAAGGGATTCCCCTCGGCCGGCGTGCCGTTCGCGTCCATGCGCAAGATCTTGCCGTTCATCGACGAGCGGTCCTGCGAGAGCCCCGGCTGGGCGGCCTCACCGACGCCGGCGTAGAGCTTGCCGTCGGGCCCAAACGCCAGGGCGCCGCCGTTGTGGTTGGAGGCCTTCTGGATCCCCGTCACGATCGACGTGACCTTCTTGGACTCCAGGTCGATCCGGGCGATGCGGTTGTCACGCGCTGCGGTGAAATACACGTAGACGGCGCCGTCGGACGCAAAGCGTGGCGACACCGCCAACCCGAGGAGGCCACCCTCGCCGTCCGGGACCACGCCAGGCACCGTCATGACGGTCGCCACCGGGCCGCCGTCGGCAGGGATCCGCAGCAGCTTGCGCGTGTCGCGCTCCGTCACGAGGGCGTCGCCATCCGGCAGGAAGTCGACGTCCCACGGCACCTCCAGGTCCTTGGCGACGAGCCGCACCTCGCCGCGATCTGGCGCGTCCGGCTGCGGCACGCCGCTCGCGTCGTCGCCGGGCGCCTGAGCGGTCGTCGGCGCGGGGGTCGTCGCCGTGGTCGCGGGCGTCTCAGCGGGCGCGACCGTCACGCCGCCACCGGCCGACGGCTCGTCGTCGCCGCAGCCAGCAAGGCCGAGCGAGCCGACCGCCGCGCTTGCGCTGAGGAGGAGAGCCACGAGGCGCGTCATCTGCCCATCCTGCCCGCTGCGGCGGGGCCCGTGCGCCGGTCGTTGGTGGGCGACGCGCCCAAGCAGCAGGGGAATAGGCTGCCGCCCCATGCCTGACGCCGCCGCTGCTCCCGATCCACGCCCGCTGGCGCTCGTCACCGGCGCCTCGAGCGGGCTGGGCGAAGCGACCGCCCGGCGGCTCTGCGCCGACGGCTACCGCGTGATCTTGCTGGCCCGCCGGGCCGAGCGCCTCGAGGAGATCGCCAAGGGCTTGCCCGGGGCGCTCGTGCTGCCCGTTGATCTCCTCGCCGCCGACGGCCCAGCCAAAGTCGCGGCCGCCGTCGACGCCGCTGGCGGCCAACTCTCCGTCCTGGTGAACAACGCCGGCGCCGGCGGCCGCGGCACCTTCGCCGACGCCGGCTTTGAAGGCGTCCGCAAAACGATGGCCCTGAACTTCGACGCGCAGCTGCGGGTCACCGAGGCCGTGCTGCCGGCCCTGCGCGCGGCAGCGCCGTCGTCGATCGTGATCATCTCGAGCGTCTCCGGCAAGATCGCGCGCCCGGGCGCCGGGGCCTACTCGGCGTCGAAGTTCGCGCTGAACGGCTGGGCTGAGGCGCTGCGGGCCGAGGAGTCCGCGCACGGCGTGCACGTTGGCGTCGTCCTGCCGGGCTTCATCTCCACCGAGGGCTTCCCGCAGAAGGAACTCACCGGCTCGTGGAAGACGTCGTGGATCGTTGGCAAGCCCGAGCACGTCTCGGATGCCGTCGCCAAGCTCATCAAGACGCGCAAGCCCGAGCGTTACGCGCCGGCCCCTTGGAAGGCCATGGCACTGCTCGCCGCCCTCCTGCCCGGCGTGATGGCGAGGATCTCGGCCAAGCCGGCGATGACGCCGACCACCAAGGGCTAACGCCCCGCCGCGCGACCGGCCGCTCAGTCCCGCACTGGCGGGTCGCCCGCGGTGACCTTCCACTTGGTCGCCACCGGCTTCCAGACGAGCTTGGCCGACCGCACGATGCGGCACGGCGCGTTGGTCGGTGCGACCACGTCTTGGATGGGCGAGCACATGCCCGAGCCCCCGACGGTGTCGAGCCCGTAGCCCGCGCGTTTGCCGTCGGGCGTCCACCACTCGACGGGCAAGGTGAGTTTGGCCTGGCGGGTGCGTCCGGTGGCCAGGTCGTGATCGACGGCCGTGCCGGGCACGCCCAGCTGCGTGATCGAGAACCGTAGGTGGTTGTCGGCGACGGATGGGCCGGTGGCGTAGGCAAACGCGCCGTTGGCCTGGCGCGAGGCGCACTTCACTACCCGCGACGCGACCGTCAGTCCCTCGAGGTTCAGGGCCCGGGCCGCGGTGTCGCGGCAGGTCTTCGACGACGGGTTCGGCACCGTGAAGACGTCGGCGATGCGGCTGCCACGCAGATCGATCTGGCGTCCGCCGTGGCGCGTGACGACCTGCAGCGGGCGGCCGCGCGGCTTGAGTAGGAGCGTGGTGAGCGGCGGGGTGTCGAAGCGCAGGTCGTCGGCGCTGAGCTGGGGCCGCTTCTCGCGCACGACGAGCACCGTGCCGAAGTCCATCACGGCCTCCGTCTCGGCGAGGGCGCCGCCGCTGACGCCCCGCAGGACGACCTCGCGTTTGGTGGCCGCCGTCCACTGGTAGATGTCGCAGGTGCCGACGGCCTCCTGGTCTTGGCAACGCGGGTAGGTCACCACGGTCCGGCCGCTGAGATCGGTGCCGACATGCGGGCGACCCCACGACGGAACCGCACCCGAGCCCTCTGCGGCGACCGGCGCCCGCCCATCGCTGGAGACCTGGAGTTCAGCGGCGTCACCCTTGGGAACGACCGCGGCCAGGTAGCCGTCGCGGACGCTGATCTGGACTGGGCCGTCGTAGAGCGCGCGCGGCTGCCAGATCACGCCGCCGAGATTCTCCACGTCGCCGAGCTGCGCCTCGGTGGGCTTCGGGGTGGTCGGTGGCGTTGATGGTGGGGTCGACGCCACCGGCGTAGTGGCGGGCGTCGTTGGAGGCGCAAGCGGCGCAGCCTCTGCGGATTGCGCCGTCGAAGACTCCTGTGGAGCCTGGCTCCCAGGCCCATACCGGTCGCCGCACCCCGAGAGCGTGGCGGCCGCCAGCGCTGCGACCACGACCGTCCCAAAGCCGGTGCGGCGTTGGAAGAAGGGCGCTTTCGGGGTGGACATGCCCGGGCGAACTTACCGGTCGGGCCGGTCGTTCGCGGCGCTCACCGCTTGCGGGAGCAGGCGAAGAGCGCCGCGAACGACTCCGTTAGGCGACCGAGGTCTCGTGCTCTGCGGCGGCCTGCACTGCGTCCCAATCGACGCCTCGCACGTTATGCATCGGGCAGTACTTTGGCCCGCACATCGAGCAGAACTCGGCCTGCTTGAAGTGGTCGTTCGGCAGGGTTTCGTCGTGCATCGCCTGGGCGGTTTCGGGATCAAGCGAACGGGCGAACTGCTCGCGCCAATCGAACGCAAATCTCGCCTCCGAGATGGCCCGGTCTTGCGCGTGTGCTGCCGCGTTGCCGCGCGCGAGGTCGGCCGCGTGGGCGGCGATCCGGTAGGCGATCAGGCCCGCTTTCACGTCTGCGGCGTTCGGCAGGCCGAGGTGCTCTTTGGGCGTCACGTAACACAGCATCGACGTCCCATGCCAGCCGACGATCGCCGCGCCGATGGCGCTCGTGATGTGGTCGTAGCCAGGCGCGAAGTCGGTCACGAGCGGGCCGAGCGTGTAGAACGGCGCCTCGCCACAGAGCTCCTGCTGCAGGCGGACGTTCTCTTGGAGCTGGTCGAGCGGAACGTGCCCGGGGCCCTCGACCATCACCTGCACGCCCGCGTCCCAGCACCGGCGCGTCAGCTCGCCGAGCGTGCGCAGCTCGGCCAGCTGCGCGCGGTCGGTCGCGTCGGCGATCGAGCCGGGCCGCAGCCCGTCGCCGAGCGAGATCGTCACGTCGTGGGCACGGCAGATCGCCAGCACGTCGTCGAAGTGCGTGTAGAGCGGGTTCTCGCGGGCGTGGTCGATCATCCACTTGGCAAGCACGCCGCCGCCGCGCGACACGATGCCGGTCACGCGCTCGCGCACCAGCGGCAGGTGGCGCAGCCGCACGCCGGCGTGGATCGTCATGTAGTCGACGCCCTCGCGGGCCTGCGCCTCGATCACCTCCAGCAGCACGTCGGCGGAGAGGTCATCGATGGCCTTGACTTGCTCGAGGGCCTGGTAGATCGGGACGGTCCCGATCGGGACGGGGGAGGCGTCCAGGATCGCCGCACGCGTCTCGGTGATCCGCTTGCCGGTCGACAGATCCATCACGGTGTCGGCGCCCCAGCGGAGCGACTCGCGGAGCTTGCCCACCTCCTCGGCCACGTCGCTCGTCGTCGGCGAGGAGCCGATGTTGGCGTTGATCTTTACGCGCGCCTTCAGCCCGATCCCCATCGGGTCAAGCGCGACATGGCCCGGGTTGGCGGGAATCACCATCCGCCCGCGTGCGACCTCGTCGCGGACCGTCTCGGGGGCCAAGCCTTCGCGCTCTGCGACCCGCGCAACCTCGGGCGTGAGTTCGCCCGCAACGGCGAGTTCGCGCTGGGTGCCGGCGCCGGCTGGCGTGCGGCCGAAGCGATGCTCGGCGGGGCCATGCAAGTCGGGGGACTGCGAGGGCAGGGGCGTCTGCGAAGACATGGGGTTGCTCCCTTCGCTGGTACGAGCCAGATCAGGTTCAGCGGGTCGACGGCGTCCTTGCGTCCTCTCAGCCCTCCATGGGCTCCCCGGCATTGGAATGTGGCCGCGATCCTGCCAGCTGGAGCGGCGACGTCCCCCGGGCGAGGTCGGTCGCGGCGGCCCCTGCGCCGCCGGGACTACTTCACGAAGTTGATCGTCAGCGGGTAGGCGAACGGCACCAGATCACCGTTGCCGGCACGCACGCTCGCCATGACGACGATCACGAACCATGCGACGGCGCCGATCACGATCACGGGGATGAGGAGCAGCCCGACGAGGATGAATGACAGCACGATCATCGCGCCCACGAGCAGCGCACCCCAGATCATCCAGGACAGGTGGAAGTTGAGTGCGGCGACGGCGTGCTGGCGCACCAGTGGGCTGTCGCCGCCCTTGAAGAGGAAGACGAGCAGCGGCCCGAGGAACGCGAGGAAGAGAAACGCGGCTGGGAGCGCCGAGAGGTGTGCGGCCAGGAGCCAGTTGCGCTCGTCCTGGGCAGACATCGGGCCACCGGCCGGCGGCAGCCCATACGAGGCGGCCGCGGCGGGACGCTGGTACTCCGTCCACTGGCCGCCGTCCCACCAGCGCTGCACGCTCGGGTTCTGCGGATCCGGGTACCAAGCCGGCGGCGGAGTCGGTGACTCTGGAGAGGTCATCCCGGCCAGCGTAACGGCCGGGTGCGCCCGAGCCCAGAGCAATTTCCCGGCGGGGAGCGCGTAATTTGGCGCAGGTGACCGACGACGAACTGCTCGCCGCCCTGCGCACCCTGCGCCCGACCGGCGAGCTGCCGGGCACGGCCCTCTTCAAAGCCGACGTGCTCCAGCGCGCCGGCATCGATCTCGATCACCTAGCGCGCTGGGCGACGGCCCACGGAGGCGGGGCCGTCGAAGCCGGGCAGGTGAAGCTCAAGCAGGGCCAGCGTGCCGAGCAGGCCCGCCCGGGCCGGCCCAAGCCGTTCTACGCCGTCCCGTCGGCGCTGCTGGAATAGCGGGCGCTACGGCAGGCGGTTGGCGCACGCAGCGAGCGCGGCCGACGTGGGCGCCGTGCGGGCCGGCGCAACGGTGCGAGCTGGCGCGAGGAGTTCGTCGGCGATCGGCTCGGCGACGGCGACGGTCGGGACGTCGACGCGCGGGATCGAACGCGCGAAATCCTCAAGGGCGTCGAGGGGGTCCTCGTCCGCGAGACCGTGGCGGCGCAGGTTGAGCCACGTCATCACGAGGCCGATGCCGGCGATCGAGAAGCCGATGATGATCAGCACGAGCGCGCCCGCCGGACCGGCGGCGTAGGCGATCGACGACACGACGGTGGCCCACGTGATGCAGCCCAAGGCGTTGGCGATGGCGAAGCTTCGCCAGCGCATCTCGGTCGCTCCCGCCGTCACGGCGCCCACGACTCGCACGCCCGGCACGAACCGGGCAAAGAAGACGGTGATGACCCCGTATTTCTCGAAGTACCGATCGGCCTTGGCGACCGCGGCACGTCGGTGGCTCGAGAACCGACCCTCGCGAAGCAGCAGCTTGCGACCCCCACGGCGACCGATCCAGTAGCCGATCATGTCTCCGATGATCGCGGCGCTCGCCGCGACCACGATGACGGCCGTCAGCGAGACCTGTCCGTCGGCGGCGAGGCCACCGGAGGCGATGAGCGCGGTCTCGCCCGGGAGGGGCAGTCCAGCCGACTCGCCGAGGATGAGCGCGAACAGGGCAGGGAGACCGATGCTCGGGGACACGGGAATGAACATCGTGAAAGCCATTCTGCAGCAGTTGCAGAATTATTCTTGGGAACTGGCGCGTTGCCGCTCGTTCGGCGGCAGGGTTCAGTCTTCGTTCACCGACGGGCTGGGGTTTTGCGGATCCCTCGGCCGTTTGGCCAGAGGGAGGGGGCGGGGCTTTAGGTGCGCCAGGTTGGCCCGAACGTCTATAAACAGAACAAACCCAGTCTTAATTAGGTAGTTTAAATCCCGTGGTCGCCGTCGACACTCACCAGCACCTCTGGAGCGACCCCCTCTGGGACGCTCTGGCTCGCCGCACCGACGCGCCCTACGTGCGCCGCCATGGCGACCGCTGGACGCTCCATCTCCTCGCCGAGCCGGCATGCGTCATGCCCGGCCCGGAGGACCCGCTCGGTCGTGCGGAGCTCCTCGACCGCGACGGCGTCGACCTGGCGGTCGTCGCGCCCTCCACGGCGCTCGGGGCGGAGTGGCTCCCGCGCGACGAGGCCGAGGTGCTCTGGGCGGCGCACCGCGAAGGCGTGCATGCTGCGGGCGACCGCTTCCGCCGGTGGGGCACGGTCTCGCTGGTCGACCCGGATCCGGCCGATCTCCAGGCCGAGCTGGCTGCTGGCGCGATCGGCCTCTGCTTGCCGGCCGGCGCGCTCGCCAGCAGCCATGCCGTCGACCGCCTCGGGCCAGTCCTCGAGCACCTCTCCCGCGCGGGTGCTCCGCTCTTCATCCACCCTGGGCCCACGCCGGGAGACGTCGCCGGCGCCGACGGCGCCCGCTGGAGCGCCGAGCCGTGGTGGTGGCCAGGGCTCACCGACTATGTGGCGGCCATGCAGCGCTCGTGGCTGGTGTGGGCGGCGCGCGGTCGTCGCGACCATCCCGGGCTGCGGGTCGCCTTCGCGATGCTGGCGGGCCTCGCGCCGCTCCAGGCTGAGCGGCTGGCGGCGCGCGGCGCGGGCGGCCTCGCGGCGCGTGCCACCGCCGACGACCTCTGCTGGTACGAGACCTCGTCCTACGGCCGGATCGCGCAAGGCGCCGTCTCGGTCGCCGTCGGCGCCGATCGGCTCGTCCACGGCAGCGACCGCCCCGTCGTCGAAGGGCCACTGCCTTCGGTGATTACCCCGGCTCACGCCAAAGAACACGCCCACGCTCTCCTCGGAAAGGCGGCTTGATATGTCCAACGCCACGCTCACCTTCGCGTCCGAAGAGGCTGAGGTCTGCGGGCCTTTGCGAGCGGCGCCGCCGCTGCCGGATCTCACGCCGACCGAACTACTCGGGGTCGCGCATGGCCTCGCCGTCAACCAGAACCTCTGGCACCCGCACATCCGTCATGACCCGCTGCAGCGCACCTACCACGAGGTTGCACGCACCGATCGCTACAGCGCGTGGCTGATCTGCTGGATGCCCGGCCACGACACCGGGTTCCACGACCATGACGGCGCCGGCGGTGTCGGCCTCGTCCTGCGGGGCCAGATCACCGAGTCGCGCCTGCGGATCGGTAGCCCGGAGCCCGTCGAGCGCAGCTGCTCGCGAGGCCAACACTTCTCTTTTGCGGCGCACGACATCCACCGCGTCCACCACGCCGGCGGGGAGCCAGCGGTCACGCTCCACGTGTACTCGCCGGTGCTGGTGCGGATGGGCTCGTATGAGATCGCGCCCAACGGCACGCTGCGCCGTCACATGCTCGACGAGTCCGAGGAGCTGCGACCCATCAGGGCGTAGACGTCCCGAGGACTCGGGAGGGAGACGTCCAAGCCGTCGCGCGCTCAGGGGTGGTCGCGCGGCGGGCTTGGCGTGCTCAGCCGCCGTTGAGCTCCGGCACTGGCGGCTTGGTGGCGGCGTTGCGTGCCGCCTCGGCGGCTGCGGCCTGCTCGGCCTGCTCGCGTGCCGCCGCTTTGGCGGCCTTGCGGCCGCCGGGCAGTTTGCCGGCGATGCTGGCAATCGGCGCCAGTGCTGCGCCGAGGTCGTCGATCTCAGACTCCAGGCCCACGCCGAAGTCGGCGATCTGCTGCAGCGCCGGGCTCAGCGCCGCGATCGTGTGGAGCGCCGGTGTGAGCTCGTCGATGCGATCACCGATGTGGTGGACGACGTCCTTGACCGCTCCGACCTGGTCGACGAGTCGCGGCAGTGCCTCGGCCGCGAGGGCGAGGTCCGGAAGGGCTTCGGTGGTGGTGGCGAGCGACTTCACCGGCGCCTCGAGCTGAGAGATCTTCTCGAGCGACGCCTGCATCGAGCCGAGGGTCTCCAGCTCGTCCTGCAGCTCGGCGAGGCGGTCGAGCGCCGTGGCCATGTCGGAGATGCGGTCGAGCGCGAGGGCGATGTCCTTGAGGCCAGCGATGGCGAGGATGGCGTCGTCGATCTGGCGCAGTGCACCGTCCGGCGAGGAGAGGTGGTGGAGCAAGCCCGCGGCCACCGGGAAGAGCCGCATGGTGTCGATCGGGATCTGCCAGGCCGCCTTCAGCGGCGCGCTGATGAAGCGCGGGATCGGCAGGCTGATGGTGCTGGGCTGCTGGGGCGTCATGCCACCACCACGCCTTTCAGCTCGGGGTTCGGGGGAGGAACGGCCGGGGCCATGCGCTCGAGGGTCTCGGCGACGAGCTCGCAGAGAGCTACGTCTCGAACCCACTTGCGGTCGGCAGGGATCACGTGCCATGGCGCATGATCGGTCGACGTCGCCCCGATCGTGTGCTCGTAGAAGCGGTGAATGTCGTCCCACCGCTTCCGGGTCTCGAGGTCGCCGAGATCCATCTTCCAGTGCTTCTCGGGCGTGTCGATGCGCTCTTGCAGGCGGACGCGCTGCTCGTCCTTGGAGAGGTGCAGGAAGGCCTTCACGATGGTGGTGCCCTGCTCCACCAGGTGGCGCTCGAAGGCGTTGATCGCATGGACGCGCCGTTTGGCCTCGCCGGTGCCGATGAGCCCGAGCGCTTGCGTGGTGACGACGTCCTCGTAGTGCGAACGGTTGAAGACGCCGATGACGCCGCGCGGCGGCACCTTTGCGTGGATCCGCCAGAGGAAGTCGTGATCGAGTTCGGAGCTGGTGGGCGCCCGGAACGACGTCACCTCGGTTCCCTGCGGGTTTACGCCCACGAGCAGCCCGCGGGTCGCGCCGTCCTTGCCGGAGGCGTCGATGCCCTGCAGCACGACGAGGAGCGAGCGCTTGCCCTCTGCCCAGAGCAACGGCTGGAGCGCCGCGATGCGTGCCGCGGCCTTCTCGGCTCGGGCCCGGCCGCGACGCTTGGAGTCCACGACGCCGAGCAGGTCGGCGGGGTCGCGGCGACCAAGGCGCGCTGGCGAGCCGGGCGTGACGCGGAGCTGCGCAGTGAGCGACATGGCCTCCAGCCTATTGCCCGACACCCGGTGTGGTGCGGGGTTGCGGGGCTCGGCGTGCCAGGCTGCTCAGCCAGGTTCAGCCTTCGGGGGTCGCGACCTCGGTGACGACGCCCGTCTCCACGTCGTAGATCCCGCCCCAGACCAGGTCGCGGTGGGGGACGAACGGCGAGGTACGAATCAGGTCGACCGACGAGCGAACGCTGTCGGTGAGGTCGGCGAAGGCGCCGATCGGCCACTGCGGGCGGTGCCCGGTTTCCTGCTCCAGGTCGCTGGCGAGTTCGTCGTCGGTGAAGGTCTGCATGCCGCAGCGCGTGTGCTGGATCACCACGATGGCGCGGGTCTCCAGGAAGCGCTGCGAGATCGTTAGCGAGCGGATCACGTCGTCGGTGACGATCCCGCCCGCGTTGCGGATCACGTGTGCCTCGCCGATGTTCAGGCCCAGGGCCGCGAACACGTCGATACGGGAATCCATGCAGCACACGACGGCCATGTGGCGCTGCGGCACCGTCGGCAGACCGGCGAAGCCGAACGACTCGGCCCACTCACGGTTGTGGCCGATGATCTGGTCATGGAACGCGCGGGCTTCGTTCGGCATACCGCGCATTGTGGCCATAACGGGCAAGCGTTGTCGGCGCGCCCGCTCAGCGTCGAACCAGGCTGGGACTGGATTCAGCCGAGCGTAAGGAGGCGTCGCTGGCGGCCTGATCGGCCTGCTGCACCAGCGGGGCTTCACTCTCGGTCGAGGTGAAGTCGGGCAGGAGCCCGGCGGCGGCCGCGACCGTCGCCAGCACCGGCGTGGCAAAGAACGCCCCGAGGATGCCGAGCACGGCACTGCCGATCCCGACGGCGAGGAGCACGGTGATCGGGTGCAGGCGCAGGCGGCGCCCCACGAGCAGCGGGTAGATGAGGTTGCCCTCGACGAGCTGCACGATCACGGCGACGCCAAGTACCCCGATCATGGCCCCGAGGCCCTGGGTGGAGAGCGCCACGAGCGCAACGATCAGGCCCGAGATCGTGGCCCCGATGTAGGGGATGAAGCTCAAGATGAAGGTCAGCACGCCGAGCGGAAGCACCAGCGGCACGCCAAAGATGAAGAGGCCGATCGCAATACCGATCGCGTCGATCAGTGCCACCACGACCTGGCTGCGGGTGAAGATCACCAGTGCCTCCCAGGCCCGCAGGCCCGCCGCCATGACGCCGTCACGGCGATCGGCGTCGATCAGCCGAATACCGCCGTTCCAGAAGCCGCGGCCGTCGATCAGCAGGTACACGAGCAGAACGAACGTGAGGAAAGCGCCGAACGCGGCCGAGATGGTGGCGCCGGCGATCGTCAGTGCACTTGACGAGACGGCCGTGCTGATCTGGCCGAGGTTGTCTCGCAGGCGCTGCGCGAGCGTTTCGACGAGGTCTTGGGTCTCGCGGGCGTTCAGGCCAAAGCTGCCAGCGACGTCTGGGAGCTTGTCGAGCCCGCCCTGGACCTGCTGGACGGCGTCGGAGGCCTGACCACCGAGCGCCGGCAGGATGTAGGCGAGCGTGCTGAAGATGAAGAGGAGGAAGCCGGCCATCACGAGCGACACGGCAAATCCGCGTCGCATGTGGCGCTCCAGGCGATCAACGCCGGGGGCCAGCAGCGCGGTGAGGAACAGCGCGAAGAGCAGCGGCAGCACGATCGACTGCAGCGCACGGAAGGCGTAGACGGCACCCGTTGCCAGGAGGCCGACGAGCAGGACACGGATCGCGAGGGCCGCATGGCGTTCAAGCACGACGGCTGGGCGCATAGCCCGCACTCTACGCCTGCGAGTCCGCTGCGTGAGAGACGTCACGTGCCACCCCCGGGCAGCGGACAAAGGGGTCCAGTCAGGAGTGGAGGTGGTACCTCCGGGTGCTACCGTCGGCCGCATGAGCACCCTCGAGAAGCCCACCGGAGCGCCATCGACCGGCGGCCATCACAACCGCTGGCTCGTGCTCGCCATCGTCTGCTTCGGGCAGTTGATGGTCATCCTCGACGCCACGATCGTCAACGTTGCGCTGCCGGCGATCCAAACCGACCTCGACCTCTCGCCCGAGGGGCTGCAGTGGATCGTCAACGGCTACACGCTGGCCTTCGGCGGCTTCTTGCTGCTCGGCGGCCGGCTCGGAGACATCTACGGTCGCCGCACGACGTTCATCGCGGGCGTGGCGATCTTCACCATCGCCTCCCTCCTGAACGGCCTGGCGCAGAGTGAGGCCCAGCTCATCGGCGCCCGCGCGCTGCAGGGCCTTGGCGGTGCGCTGCTCTCACCCGCCGCGCTCTCGATCATCACGACGGAGTTCCAGGGGCCTGAGCGCGCGAAGGCGATGTCGGTCTGGGGTGCGATCGCCGGCCTCGGCGCGGCCCTCGGCCTGCTGCTCGGCGGCGTCCTGGTGAAGTTCACGAGCTGGGAATGGATCTTCTTCGTCAACGTGCCCGTCGGCGTCCTCGTGATCGCCGCTGCCGTCTCGCAGATCCAGGAGAGCCGGGCGGAGGATCAGCCGGCGCTCGATGGCATCGGGGCGTTCACCGCCACGGCGGGCCTCGTGGCGCTCGTCTTCGGCATCACGCAGACGGAGTCCAAGGGCTGGGGCTCGCCGACTGTGCTCCTCAGCCTCGGGGTCGCCGCAGTCCTGCTTGGCACCTTCTTTGCCGTCGAGCGGCGCCACCGTGACCCGCTCGTTCCGCTGCGGATCTTCACCGTGCGCAGCGTCTCGGCGGCCAACTCGGTCGGCCTGCTCGCGTTCGCAGCGATCTTCCCGTTCTTCTTCTTCCTCTCGCTCTTCCTCCAGCAGGTGCTGCAGTACGACGCGCTGAAGACGGGCTTCGCCTTCCTGCCGTTCTCGGTGTCGATCATCGCGACGGCGATCCTGGCGTCGCAGGCGGTGCCGAAGATCGGCGTCCGCAAGTCGGCGATGATCGGCACTGGGGCCGCATTCATCGGCATGCTCGGCTTCGGGCTCGTCCTGAGCACGGATCTCAGCTACTTCCCTGGCGTGTTCGTCCCGATGGTCTTCCTGGCGATCGGCATGGGCATGACGTTCGTGCCGCTCACGTTCCTGGCGACGTCCAAGGTGCCGCCGTCGGAGGCCGGGCTGGCGTCGGGGCTGTTCAACACCACGCAGCAGGTCGGCGGCGCGCTCGGCCTGGCGATCCTGGCGACGCTCGCGAACGACCGGTACTCCAGCGCCCTCGCAGACAAGGCCGCCGCAGCGGGCGTGCAGCCTCCGACGTCGCAGGCTGCGCTAGCCAGCGCCCCACCGGAGATCCAGGCGTTGGTGTCTGAGTCGCTCGTGCAAGGCTGGTCGCTGGCGTTCCTCATCGGTGCCGGCCTCATCGTGCTCGGCTTCATCGCCGGCCTCTTCCTGATCCACGACGAGGACGCCGACCTCGAGGCTGGCCCCGCTCACATCGGCTGACGCCGGCCCGACCGCTTGCCGCGCTCTACACTTCGGGGCGTGGCAAGCGCGAGTCGCCCCCCGGGACTGCCGTGGCACCCGCTCCGGCAGACGGTTGGCTGGATCCGGCGGCCGCAAGAGCTGCTCGACCACTGCACCGGCGCCTACGGCGACGCGTTTACGCTGCGCATGTTTGGGGCGCAGTTCACGCTCTTCACCAGCCCGGCGCTGATCAAAGAGCTGGTGGCGCAGCCGGCCGACGTGATGGCGGCCGGCAAGGCCAACGGAATCCTCGCGCCGCTGGTCGGCAACGCGTCGGTGCTGGTGCTCGACGGTGAGGACCACCTGGCGATGCGCCGGTTGCAGCTGCCGCCGCTACATGGCGCGCGGATGCGGACCTACGAGCACTCGATGCGGCAGATCGCCGAGGCGGGGATTGCTCGGTGGCCGCTGGAAGGCACCGTCACCGCGCTGCCGCGCATGCAGTCGATCACGCTCGACATCATCGTGCGCGTCGTCTTTGGGATCGAGGACCAAAAGCGTCGTGCCGACGTGCGCGAGGCTGTCCGTGCCTTGCTCGACGCCGGCGGGAGCCGGTGGCTGATGGTGAGCGTCGGCGTGCGGTCGACGATCACCGGCAAGCCCCCGCAGGAGCACACGGGCGCGCTACGGAAGGTGTTGGGGGCCCGCGAGGCGCTTGGGCAGTTGCTGGAGGCCGAGATCGACGCGCGCCGCGCCAGTGCGGACGAGGCCGACCACGGCGACGTGCTGTCGCTACTGCTGCAGGCTCGCCAGGAGGACGGCGAGCCGCTCCCCGGGCCGCTCATCCGCGACCAGCTCATCACCCTGCTGGTGGCCGGCCATGAGACGACCGCCACGTCGCTGGCTTGGGCCGTCGAGCGGATCGCGCGCCACCCAGAGTTGCAGGAGCGGCTTGCGGTCGAGGCGCTCGACGGGCGTTTTGCTCTGATCGACGCGACGATCCGCGAGACGCTCCGCGCCCGCCCGGCGCTCCCGATCTTCATGCGCGAGGTGCAGCAGCCGGTGCAGGTCGGGGGTTATGACTTCGAGCCAGGAATGTTCGTCGGCGGCGCGACGATGGCGCTGCACCGTCGGCCAGATATCTATCCCGATCCCGAGGAGTTTCGGCCCGAGCGGTTTCTTGGCGACGGCGCCCCCGGCACCTACGAATGGACGCCCTTCGGCGGCGGCGTGCGGCGCTGCCTGGGCGCAAGCTTCGCACTGCTGGAGATGAGGATCGTGCTCTCGGCGCTGCTCGCCGATCGACGCCTGGAGCCGGTGCGCGAGCCGGCAGAGGTGCAGCGGCGCAAGACGATGGTGCTGACGCCGTCCGAGGGTGGGGCGGTCCGCGCGCCGCGTCGCCGGATGCTCCGGACGGCGCCGCCGGATGCATTCCCGCGCTCCGAGGTGCGGTGATCGCTGGTCGGTGGCGCACCAGCGCGCTGCCCGTGTCGTTGATCGTCGGTTCGCTGGTCCTCGCCGGTTGCGGTCGCAGCGACGGCGCGGCAGACGGTGCGCAGGCGGCCCGCGCCTACGCCGCCGAGGTCTCGGCGGTCACGGAGTCCACGCGGGCGGAGATCGCAGCCACGAGCAAAGGCGCCGACTACCGCGACGCGGGTGCGGCTGCCGAGACGACCCGCGCCTACGCGGCGGCGATCCGCGGTGCCGCCGACGAACTCGCTGGTGCAGCGCCGCCGTCGGCGGTGGCGAGCCAGCACCGGGCGCTGATTGCGCTCTACCGCGACACCGCCGATCGGCTGGATGGGCTTGCCACGCGCTTTGACGCGGCGACGGGCCAGCGCGCGCTGGCGACGCTCGCCCAAGAGCTCAGCGGAGAGGTGCAGGCCTACTCCACTCGCGAGGCACAGTTGCGGGCCGAGATCGACGGCAAACTGGCCGGCACTACGCCGTCGACGCCAGCGCCCTGACGCCGTCCCACGTGCGTTAGCTGGCCTCGCGCCGTCGCCCGGCGCGCGTCGCCGCGGGAAGTGGCGCCTGCGCCTGCGCCTTGGCGAGGTCTTCCTCGGTGATCGCTGGGAACTCCTCGACGTGCTGGCCTTGGTCGAGCGTGTCGAACGGCTCGTCCGGCTCCGGCTTGGCGGCGGCCTCCGGTTTGGGCTCGTCGGCTTCGGGCTCGTCGGCTTCGGGCTCGTCGGCTTCGGGTTCCTCTGCTTCGGGCTCGTCGGCTTCGGGTTCCTCTGCTTCGGGCTCATCGGCTTCGGGCTCCGGAGCAGCTTCGGCGTCGGCTTCGGGCTCCGGCCCAGCTTCGGCGTCGGCTTCGGGCTCGGCCTCCTCCGCAACCTCGATCGTTTGGGCCAGCGCCGGATCGAGGTCCTCGTGGTCGTCGACCGGCAGCGGCTCCACACCCGGCGCGCGCTCGGCGGCGTCTTCGAGGGTGGGCAGGGCGCGTGGCTGGCGGACGATGGCCTCCAGCGTTTCGGGGTCGGTGGCGGGGAAGACCGCACGCTGCGCGACGTAGACGGCTCCGGCCCCGAGGGCAGCGAGCGCCGCCGCGACGAGCACGGGAGTGTTCGCCAGCGCGGCATTCGGGCCGGCGAGTGCGCCGACGATCAGCCAGAGCGCCCAAAACACGAGCGGCACGCCCACGAGGCGCTCGTCGCGGAACAGGCCGCCGATGGCGATCGGGAAGGCGGTCGCTAGCCACCAGCCGCCGAAGAACGCCGCCGCGCCGCCGGCGAGCAGGAGCAGCAGCCCGACCAGCCCGACGGCCGCAGGGATCACGAAATGCAGCGGGTAACCGCGCCAGATGATGGGGCGCATTGCCGGCGCGGCAACGGACTGAGACTCGGTGCTCACCCGCTCAAGTTTGCCTGCTCGTGCGGCTGAACGTGGTCTCGGCGGTGCAGGACGGCACCGGTCGGGCCGCGTCGCCAGTTATGTTCCGGCGTGATGACGCCAGACCTCGACCGTTTCGCCGCCCTTGCTGTCCGCTTCGGAGCCAACGTGCAGCCCGGGCAGGTCGTGGCGATCTCCTGTGAGCCCGGCAAGGAGGAGGTCGTCCGAGCGATCGCCGCCGAGGCCTACCGTGCGGGCGCGAAGTTTGTCGACGTCAGCTGGTTTGATCCCCACATCAAGCGTGCGCGGGTGCTCTACGCCGAAGAGGACACCCTCGACTACGTCCCGCCGTGGATCGGTCAGCGCATCCTGGAGCTGGGCGAGCTGCGCGCCGCGCGGATCGGCCTGACTGGCCCGGCGGCGCCGGGACTCCTCGGAGATCTGGATCCGGTTCGCATCGGCAAGGACCCGCTCCCGTTCGTGCCTGAGGCCGTCAAGGTCGTCAACGACCAGACCACGAACTGGTCGGCGATCCCCTGCCCGACGGCGCCCTGGGCTGAACTCGTCTTTCCTGATCTCTCCCCGGCCGACGCCCTCGACAAGCTCTGGGAGCAGCTGCTGCATGTGCTCCGACTCGACGAGACCGATCCGGTTGCGGCGTGGAAGCTGCGCTTTGGCCACCTCTCGGCCGTTGCCGAGCGTCTGACTGCCTTGCGGCTCGACAGCCTGCACTTCAGTGGCCCGGGGACCGAGCTGACCGTCGGCCTCCTGCCGTCGAGCAAGTGGATTGCTGCGCAGATGCAGACGGTCGGCGGGATCGACCATGCACCGAACCTGCCGTCGGAGGAGATCTTCACCGCGCCCGATCCGGCGCGGACGAGCGGCACGGCCCGCATGACGCGTCCGCTGGTGCTCGGCGGCTCCTCGATCACCGGTTTGGTCGTCCGCTTTGAGAACGGCGTGGCCGTCGAGGTCACCTCCGAGGAGCACGGCGACGTGCTCAAGGAGTACCTCAAGCGCGACGACGGTGCCGCCCGTCTTGGCGAGGTCGCGTTGGTCGACGGCGCCGGGAGGATCGGTCCGCTCGGCACGGTGTTCTACGACACGCTGCTCGACGAGAACGCCGCCAGCCACATTGCGTTTGGCTCGGCCTACGCGATGACGGCCGGTGAAGCTGACCGCGGCAAGATCAACTCCTCGCAGATCCACATCGACGTGATGCTCGGCTCGCCCGAGATCAGCGTCACCGGCCGCACCGCGAGCGGCGACGAGATCCCGGTGCTCATCGCCGGGGAGTGGCAGATCTAGGGCGACGCGGAACCGCCCGCCTGCCGGCGGGCGCCCGCCCAGCTCGTCTAGCGGTCGACCCGGATCACGCGGACGAGCGCGCCCTGCTCGGGCACGAGCGTCACGTTGCGGCGACGCATGCGCTCGTCGGCCGGGTCGGCGGCTTCGAGGCGGGTGCGGCGCAGCACCTCGCGCATCACCTCGCGGCCCTCAAGATTCGCAAAGGCCGCCCCGACGCAGCGGCGCACGCCGCCGCCAAACGGGATCCACGCGTAGGCGTCGGTCTTGCCGCCGATGAACCGCTCGGGGTTGAACACGTCCGGCTGCTCGTAGCGATCGGGGTGTCGGCACGCGCCCAGGATGCTGATGATCACTAGCTGGTCGGCTTGGAGTTCATAGCCGCTGAGCTCCATCGGTGACTGGAGCATGCGCGCCGTCGCTGGGACGACCGGCCGCAGGCGCAGCGTCTCCTGCCACGTGGCGTCGAGGAAGCCGTCTGGGTCGTCGCCTTCGGCGGCCTCCACGGCGCGGGCCAAGACGTCCGGGTTTCTGAGCAGCCGCTCGAACGTCCACGAGAGTGCGGTGGCGGTGGTCTCGTGCCCAGCGAAGAGGAGGGTCACGAGCTCGTCTCGAAGCTCCTGCTCGGTGAGCGCCTCGCCATCCTCGTCGCGTGCGGTGAGCAGCATCGAGAGCACGTCGCCTCGGGTGGCCAGATCGGGCGCTCGGCGCCGCAGCTCGATCTCGCGGTAGATCAGGCGGTCGACCTCTCTGGCGACCTGCCCGATCGGGCCAAAGAGTCGCCCGGAGCGCACCGCGACGATGAAGGTTGGCGCGATCACCCAGCGGTTGCCGCTCAGCGTCAGCAGTCGCACGATCGAGGTGCGCAGCGCGTCGTGGCGGGTGGTGTCGTCGACGCCGAAGACGATCTGCAGGATCACCTCGAGCGTGATGGCCTGCATCCGCGGCTGCAGCTTCATCGTCGTACCCGGATGCCACGTGGCGATCTCGTCGGCGGCGATCTTGCGAATGTCTTCCGTGTAGGCCCGCATGCGATCACCGTGGAACGGCGGCAGCAGCAGTTTGCGGTGGCGCAGGTGCCGGCTGCCGTTGAGGGTGAGCAGGGAGTGCTCGCCGACGAACGGACCGATCGGGCTGCCGGCCGTCGCGACCGGCACTTGCTTCGGTGGCGCTTTGAAAAGCTTCTCAATGTCGGCCGGGGCCCGGGTGAGAACGCCGCCGCGGCCGCCGGCGAACTCGAGGCTCGCGATGTCTCCGAAGCGCTCGTGCAGCTCGAGGATCGTCTCGGCCTGGCTGGTGATCCAGCGCTTGGTCATCCGCACGCCGCTGAGGCCGAGGTTCGGCGGCAGCTCGTCGCTGCGGCGCGGCGCCGCCGGGTACTCGCCGCGCGCCTGCTGGGTGGGCGTCTGGGTCATGTCCGCTCCAGTTCGGTGACGGTGCCCTTGATCACGACCACCGCGTGATCGATGAGGCCGTCGATGGTGAGGTCGAGTTCGCCGGCGGCCCAGGCGTCGAGCAGCGACTCGACCGCCGCCAGGACCGACAATGCGAGGGCCTGAGGCCGGAGCCCGCGCGCGACGGCTGCGTCCATCGGACCGTAGGCCACGAGGAGGGTGGCGTAGCGGTTCATCGCGCGGCGACGGAACTGTCGGACCTCCTCACCGGCGCTGCCGCCGAGTTCCTGGAGTTTGATCCGGACCCACCGCGGATCGGTGGTGATGGTCTCCACGAAGGCGCGCAGGCCGGCGCGTGCGCGGGCCTCCACGTCGGTCCCCGCGGCGTCGGTGGCATCCATCACCTGCGCGACCACGATCGAGTGGATGTGCTCGTGGACGCCGACGAGCAGCGCCTCGAGCGAGTCGAAGTTCTCGTAGAAGTACCGCTCGGCTAGGCCGCTTTCGCGCAGGACGGCGCGGATCGACGTGCCGCCGAATCCGACGGTGCCGAAGAGCTCGACGCCCGCGTCGATCAGCTGCTCGCGGCGCTCCTGCTGGCGCTCCTCTGCGGTGCGCCCGCCGTAGCGGCGACCCGATGGTTGTGTGGCTGGCGTTGCCATCTCACGGCGACCGTACCAGCGCCGCGGGGGCCGAGTGAAGGCGCTTGCCAGCAGATGGCTGGCAGACGGCCTGAGCTGCCTGGTTGGTCACCGCCCCCGGCGCGCAGCGAGGCGCGGGTCGTCGGCACGCCCAGGTCGCTAACCTGTGCGCCTGCCTGGAGAGGTGCCGGAGTGGCTGAACGGGCATGATTGGAAATCATGTAGCGGGGCAACTCGCTCGGGGGTTCGAATCCCCCTCTCTCCTTTGTTGCAGTAGCCGTCAGGCCCCTGGTTTTCGCTCGTGTTGAGCGCAAGCCAGGGGCCTGATTTGCGTTGAGGCGACCAGCTTCACGGCCGCATGGCAACGACCACGGGCCGCTCAGGGGATGAGCGGCCCGTCGGCTCCGAGTCAGGGGAGACTCGGGGAGAGCTCAGGCCAGGGGAGGCCTGAGTGGATCGACGGGCCAGGGGAAGCCCGAAGGGGGTCGGCCTGTTTCAGGCGCGACGAAGCGGGTCGATGTAGACGTCGTCGAGGACGATCGAGCCGCTGGTGGCGGTGATCGTCAGTCCGAGCTTGGTGCCCGTCAGCAGGGGCAAGCCCGATGCGGTGAGCGTGATCTCGCTCGGGCTCCAGGCCGAGCCGGCGGTGATCGTCCCCAGCGGCAGGGCGCCGATGAGGCCGTCGCGGCCCGTGTAGCGGATCGTCACGGCGGCTTTGGCAGGCTTGCCGCTCGCCGAGCGCGCCATCATCCGCACGGTCGGGTACGCGAGTCCGCCGCAGAATGAGGCGGAGGCAATCGAGCTGCCGTCGCCGAGCGTGACCGATTTGGCGTCGGCTGGGCGGCCGGAGATGAAGAACGGGTTGTTCTCCTCGTTGATGGCCACGCGACCGAACGCCAGCCAGGTGTCGAGGCCCTGCTCGAACCCGCCGTTGGGCGCCGGGACGTAATCAGCGTTGTCGCGCCAGGGCGCAAAGGGTTTGCTGGTCTCTTGGGTGGCGCAAGCGGCGTCGGCCTGTGGTGCGACGAGCGCGCCGACGTTCTTGAGGGTGGTCATCAGGTCCGTCTTGATCACCGACGTCTTGGGATCGAGCTGCTTCGTCACGGTGGCCTTCAGCGCGTCGCCCCAGACGCGCAGCGACGTGCCGGTCCCAGCCTGGGCGGGGGCGGCGAGCGCCAGGGAGCTGGCGCCGGCGAGTACGGCGGAGATGAGGGGGCGGGGGAGTGCCACGCGGTGTCCTAAGGGGCAGAGGAGCAGTGGGCAGGCCGAGTGGGCTGGCCGTTGACTGGGCTATCGACCGGTATTTGGTCGAACTGAGCGGGTGGCATGAAGCCATACCTCTTGACGGTCGTTCGGAAAGGGTTGCGCTGCGTCCGCTTGGGTAAAGGTCGCGCGTCTGGTCGTCGAAGAAGGAGGGTGCGGGAGTTCGTCTGCGGCGAGCCCCTTGCGTCTTCCCCCACCCGACGTGTTTTCTTTCTGATGGATCCCTTCCTCGAGCAGCTCCACACGGAGCAGCGTGAGCGTGAGGTTGAGGCGCCCGCGCGCCGCGAGCAGCTGGTGGAGTACGGCGCCGTCGTGCTGCTGGTTGCGGTCTGCGCGGCAATGTGGTTCCTGGGGCCGCGCTCGGAGGTGCCGCATGACGTCGGCACGATCGTGGCCTTGGTCGTGGCCTACGCCGCGTGCTGGCAGGTCACCTTCTCGATCGGGTTCGGCATGACGACGCCACTCCAGATCGCGTTTGTGCCGATGTGGTTTGCGATCGAGCCGGCGTTGTTGCCGCTCGTGGTGGCGCTCGGACAGGCGTTCGGCTATGCGATCGCGACGCTGCGATCCCGTGAGGAGCACCACCTTGGTCGGACGTTTATCGCGGTGGCGGACGCCTGGTATGCCGTCGGCCCGGCGCTGGTTTTGATGGCGTTTGCGCCTGGTCCGCCGTCGCTCTCCGATGTGCCGATCTACGTGGTGGTCCTCGGTGCGCAGTTCTTTGCCGACGGGGCCTCCGGTGCGATTCGCACGTGGGCGGTGGTCGGGGTTCGTCCGCGGTCGCAGCTGGCGATGGCGGGTTGGATGTGGACGGTCGATGCGGCGCTAGCGCCGATGGGGCTGATCTTGGCGCTGGCGGTGGCGTCGTCGGCGTGGGCGGTGTTGGCCGCTGCGCCGTTGGTCTGGCTCTTTGGGCAGTTCGCGAAGGAGCGAGATGACCGGATCCGCAAGGCGCTTGAGCTCTCGCACGCCTACCGGGGTACGGCCCAGTTGATGGGCGACGTGCTCGAGGCCGACGACGCCTACACGGGCGGCGAGCACACGCAGGGCGTGGTGGAGCTGTCGCTTGCGGTCGGCGTCGATCTTGGTTTGAGTCCTCAGCAGATGCGCGACCTGGAGTTCGGCGCGCTGCTGCATGACATCGGCAAGCTGCGCGTCCCGAACGAGATCATTAACAAGCCCGGCAAGCTCACCGAGGAGGAGTGGGCGATCATCAAGCTGCACCCTGGGTTTGGTCAAGAGATGCTTGATCGCGTCGGTGGCGCGCTCGGCGAAGCCGGTTTGATCGTGCGCTCCCACCATGAGCGCTGGGACGGCGCTGGCTACCCGGACGGCCTGGTGGCGGGGGCGATTCCGATTGAGGCGCGCATCATCACGGTGTGCGATTCGTTTAGCGCGATGACGACGAACCGCGCCTACCGGCGCGGCATGGCCTACGACGACGCGATCGCGGAGCTCGAGCGGTGCTCTGGCACGCAGTTCGATCCGGCGATCGTGCCCGCCCTGCGTCGCGTGCTTGCTGCTGCCCCGCAGCGGCCGGTGGTCGTAGAAGCCCCTGAGCGGTCTACCGTCTCGGCGCCTGCCAGCGACCACAAGAAGAGCGAAGCCGCGTAGTCCCAGCTCCGGGTGACGGCTGATCTCGCCGGGTTGGGCGTGCGGTGCGTCCGGCTGCAGGCTCGTGTGCGCTGTTGGGCTAAGGCGCGCCGGAAAATGGTCGAAGTACCGAGTACGTGCCCATCTCGGGTGCTGATCTGACCAACCTCGTTTCCCGAAGGTCCATCCCCCCGTGGATCCTGTCGCTCACTCGCTTCCTCCTCATCCTGTTATTTCCGAGCTGCATCTGTCGGTGCGTGCCGCGGCGCCATCGCTCGTCGCGTTGTCTGCGCTCGTCTTGGCCTCGGGGGCGCTCGCGTTCCTCGGTACTGCTGCGCCGGCGGCGTCAGTGGTGGCGACGGTGCTGCTCGTGGCGCTCTACGTCGGGTTTCGTCAGTTCCCGTTTGATCTTGGTGGTGCGTCGACGACGGCGACGCAGGCGCTTCTGGTGCCGCTTTGGTTCACGGTTGAGCCGGCCGCGTTGCCGTTGGTGGTGCTGGTGGCCGAGTTCGTCGCACGCGGCGTTGAGATCGTCCGTGGGCGTCGCGATGACGCCACGGATCGTCATCGCGTGCTGATTCTGCTCGGTAGCGCGGCTACGGTGTGGCCGCTGGTCGGTCCTGCGGTGGTGTTTGCGCTGTTGCAGCCGGGCGCGCCGTCGTTGGCCGACTCGCCCGTCTACCTGTTGGCGCTGGCGGCGCAGTTCGCGGTCGCGTCGGTGGCGGCCCTGGTGGCGCCGCTCGCGCTCGGAGGCGCGGGCGTGCCGGCGTTGGCGTTGCCGTGGCGCAGCCGTCTACGGCAGTTGCGGCCGGTTGTGCTGCTGGATGCGGCGCTCGCCCCGGTCGGGGTTCTCGTGGCCATCGTGGTAGTGGAGAGCCCGGCGATGATGTTGACGGTCGCCCCGCTGGCGGTGTTGCTGGGGCAGTTTGCGAAGGAGCGCGATGAGCGGATGGTGAAGGCGACGGAGCTCTCGCATGCGTATCGCGGGACGGCGCAGTTGATGGGCGACGTGCTTGAGGCCGACGACGCGTACACCGGTGGCGAGCACACGGAGGGCGTCGTGGAGTTGTCGCTGGGTGTGGGTCGCCAGCTGGGGCTCGACGACGACGCGATGCGCAATCTGGAGTTCGGGGCGCTCTTGCACGACATCGGCAAGCTGCGGGTGCCGAACGAGATCATCAACAAGCCGGGCAAGCTCAATGATGAGGAGTGGGCGATCATCAAGCGCCATCCGGCGTACGGCCAGGAGATGCTCGATCGCGTGGGCGGCGCGCTTTCGGAGGCGGCGCCGATCGTGCGGGCCCACCATGAGCGGTGGGATGGCGAGGGTTATCCGGATCGTCTCGTCGGCGACGCGATTCCGGTTGAGGCGCGGATCATCACCGCATGCGATTCGTTTAGCGCGATGACGACGAACCGCTCGTACCGCACGGCCATGACGCATTTTGAGGCCGTCGAGGAGCTGGAGCGGTGCTCGGGCACGCAGTTCGATCCCGCTGTTGTCGCGGCCCTGCGCGCCGTCGTCGCGGCCACCATGACCCCTGAGGCAGGGTCGCCGCTCGCGCAGGTTCCGGACCCTGCCGCGCTCGCGGACGGGCCGTCGGGTGGCTTGCCCTCTGCTGAAGCCGACAGCGGCCGCGCCGACGGTGCCGACGACGTCGACCCGGCCGCTCAGGCCGCCTGAACGCGCGAGCCCCGCTCAGTACGCCGTGCTGAGTGCGAAGGGGTAGACGGCGGGGCATCCGCGTTGGCGGATTTGTCCGCCGACCATGGCGAGCGTCCAGCCGCTGAAGCGAAGGTCGTCGACGAGCAGGCACGGCCCGGGCGGCACGTCGGATTCCACGGCGAACGCGCCGCGCACGTTGGCGACGGCGGCCGGTGTGTTTTGCATGCTGCGCTGCGGCGGCCGCTCGTCGGCCCGCGTGACGACCGGGGCGTAGGGGAGCGCCAGTGCCGCGGCCAGCCGGGCGGCGAACTCCGGCACGAGCGGTCCGCTTCGATTGGACGGTACCGCCGCGACCCACTGCACGCCGGGGTTCCAGCGCCGGACGAGGGCCACGGCGCCGGCGAGGAGTTCGTCGTCGAATCGGCCGGCGCGTTTGCCGGCTTCTACGAGTTCGTCCCAACCGCCGTCGCCGAGGCGCCCGAGTGCACGGCCCGGCGAGGTGCGGACGTCGTCGGGAATCTTCTTCATCGAGCCTTTGGCGTCGGGCACCATCTTTTTCACGTCGACCTCGAGCGGCTGGCCGCGCAGGTGCTCACCCGCTTGGCGGGCGAGTGCAGCGTCGACGGGCCCGGCGAAACGTGGCTCGGTGCAGACGGCGCAGCGCCCGCAGTCGGCCGGCGCCGGGTCGTCGAGTTCCTCTTCGAGGGCGCGCATCAGGCACCGCCCGTCGCTACCGAACTCGGCCATGGCGTCTTGCTCGTGACGCCGCAGCGCGGTGACCTGCTCGTACCGCTCGGCGTCGTACTCCCAGCCGGAGGTCTGGTCGAGCGCGTAGCGGCTGCCGTTGCGCACGAGCGCACCCTCCACGTCGAGCACTTTCAGCATCGCCGTGAGCCGCCCCTTGCCCAGGCGGATCTGGGCGAGCATCTCGTTGATCCCGATGCCGGAGTCGCCGGCGCCCGAGATGAGGGCCATCACCTCGTCGACGATCTCGCGTGGCGGGAACGCCTGGGTGATGAAGAAGTCCTGAATGCGGCGGTCTTCGGCGCCGCGCAGCAGGACGACTTGGGCGTCGCTGATGGCGCGCCCGGCACGACCGACCTGCTGGTAGTAGGAGACGACGCTCCCTGGCGCTTGGTAGTGCACAACGAAGCCGAGGTCTGGTTTGTCGTAGCCCATGCCGAGCGCGGAGGTGGCGACGACGGCCTTGAGCTCGTTGGCGAGGAGCTTGGCCTCGATCGCTTCGCGCTCGGCCGGCTCGGTCTCGCCGGAGTACGCGGCTGCGGTGATCCCCTGGCCGCTCAGCCACGAGGCGACGGCTTCGGCGTCGTTCTTGGTGAGCGTGTAGATGATGCCCGAGCCGGGGAGCTCTGGCAGGTGCTCGGCGAGCCAGGCGAGGCGGTCGGCTTTGCCGGGAAGGTCGACGACCTCCAGCCGCAAGCTCTCGCGCGTGAGCGCACCGCGGTAGCTGCGGAGATGCTCGGCGGCGCGCTCCTCGCTCTGGCCGCGGCCGAGTTGCTCCGTTACGTCGGCGACGACGCGGTCATTCGCGGTGGCCGTGGTGCAGAGGACGGCGACGGATTCGGGCAGGCGCTCGAGCATGTCTTGGATGCGGCGGTAGTCCGGGCGGAAGTCGTGGCCCCAGTCGGAGATGCAGTGGGCCTCGTCGATCACGAGCAGGCCGACCTTCTCGGCGAAGACGGGCAGCATCTGCGAGCGGAACTGGGGGTTGTTCAGCCGCTCGGGGCTGATGAGAAGCAGGTCGACGTCGTCGGCGTCGAGGTGGGCTTGGATCTCGCCCCAGGCGTCCTTGTTCGTCGAGTTCACGGTGTGGGCGCGCAGGCCGAGTCGTTCGGCCGCCGCGACCTGGTTGCGCATCAGCGCGAGCAGCGGCGAGACGATCAGCGTCGGGCCAGCGCCCTGCTCGCGCAGCAGCGCAGTCGCGACGAAGTACACGGCCGACTTGCCCCAGCCGGTGCGTTGCACGCAGAGCACGCGCGCGTGGTCTTGGGCGAGGTCGCGGACTGCCTCCAGTTGGTGCTCGCGGAAGGTCGCCTCGGGCCCGGCGAGCGCATGGAGGTGGCGCTCGGCGCGTTCCTGGAACGAGGCGTCGATCGGCGCCTCCGGGGTGGCGTTGCTGGAAGCTGGGCTGGACACACCACGATCGTAGGCGGGCAAGTGCGGCAGCATTGCGTAGGGCCGTTCCAACTCTGCGCAAAGTCCCCGCAAACGCGCTGCAACGAAAACGCTGGCGCAATCAGCGAGCAGGCGGCATAGTGGGCCGCATGGGCCTCCCCCCATGCTCGACCCCGCTGACCGGCGCCCCCAGCCCGTTGCTGCACGGTTACTTCGCAGCGCGCGCGGACAGGTGTTCGACTGCCGCCGCCGAACACGCTGCGTGTGAGCGGGTACTGCAGTTCTACGGCGCCCTGCCGATCCTGTAGACGAGATGCTTGATCCAGGCCTAGAGCACCTGCACCGGCACGGCCGACTGTGGCGAGCGAGTACTCGCCGTCGGCAGGTGACCACCGAGACCGTGTTCGACGTGGCAATCCTTGTTCCGGTCGTTTTGCTGTTCTTGTTCGCCCCACGGACCGGCTGGGCCGAACCATGGGAGGTCGTAGGACTCGTCGGCGCGTACGCCGTTGCGTCACTCGTTCGTTTTGAGCTGGGGTCGGGTTCGGCGTCACCGCTCGAACTCGTCTTCGTACCGCTCTGGTTCGCGGTTCCTCCGGCGTTTCTCCCGATCATGGTTGGGATCGGCCTCGCCATCGGCGGCGTCATTGAGCACATTCGAGACGATGATTCGGTTCCGATCTGGCGAGGCGTTTTGAACGCCGGCGACGCTTGGACCGCGATCGGACCGGCCACCGTCTTTGCCATCGCTGGGCCGACCGAGGCGTCGGTCGACGCTCTCCCGTTGATCGTCCTGGCATTCGCAGCCCAGCTGGCGGTCGATTGGTTCGTGGGATTCCTGGCTCCGTGGTACATCCACAATGTTCCGTTTCGTATGCAGATTCCCCTCGTGTTGTGGTCGTCGGCGATCGACGTGGCGCTGGCGCCGATCGGCTTCTTGGCGGCGGTCGTGGCGACGACGAACCCCTTGGCCGTCGTCGCTCTACTCCCGTTGGTCGCGCTCATCGGTGAGTTCGCGCGCGAACGGCGAGAACGGCTGGACCAGGCCTTGCAGCTCTCGACCACCTATCGCGGCACAGCGCAACTCATGGGCGATGTCCTAGAGGCCGACGACGCCTACACCGGCGGGGAGCACACCCAGGGCGTGGTCGAGATGGCGATCGCCGTCGGTCTCGAGCTGCGGTTGGAGCCCCGCGATATGCGCGACCTTGAGTTCGGGGCGCTGCTGCATGACATCGGAAAGCTTCGCGTGCCGAACGAGATCATCAACAAACCCGGGACATTGAATGCGGCCGAATGGGACCTGGTGCGCCTACACCCGGTCTACGGTCAAGAGATGCTCGACCGGGTTGGGGGTGCGATGACAAACGCCGGACGGATCGTTCGTGCGCACCACGAGCGCTGGGATGGGGCTGGCTACCCGGACGGGCTTCGGGCAGACGCGATTCCGCTGCCTGCCCGGATCATCACCGTCTGCGACTCGTTCAGTGCCATGACGACGAACCGCTCCTATAGCGCTGCCCGGACTCACGACGAAGGGCTTGTCGAGCTGCAACGCTGCTCCGGGAGTCAGTTCGATCCGAGCGTTGTGGATGCGCTGTATCGCGTTCTCGAGCGTGACCCGGCGCTCAGCAAGGCGCGTTCGCCGGAGCCGGCCTACGTCCCCGCAGCTGCGAAGGCACTCGGTCTTCGACCGATCTCCTAGTAGTTGACAGAACGCCAGCACGAGTGATCTGTCGCGTTGGCGCATGTCCCATGATTGGCGGACGTGCTAGACGCGCGCGAGGCGTAGGCATTCGCGTCTACGCAAATATGGGACGTGGTGTCCTGGTGGGATAAATGGCCGATCGCGGTGGTCTACTTAGCCCAGGTCAAATTCACGTCGTGTGATGCAGTGCACCGACGTCTCGCAGGTGGCCCGCGACAAGCCGTAACGGCCTATTGAGCTTCCGTCAATAGGCCGTGATGGCCCTTGAAGCTCCGATGAACCGGTAAGTAGGGTCCTCGGCCATGGCCACTGCCCTCCGTCATGGCGCCTTCCGGCGGCTCGCTGCGCTCTACACCGCTGGAGCGTTGTTTGAGTGGTTTGGCAGCGTCGCGCTCATGGTTGTGGTCTACGACGCCACCGACAGCCCAGCTGTGGCCGCCGCGATGCTCTTCTGCAAGCAGGTTGCCCCGGCCTTTCTCGTCGCTTCGGTGTCCGAGAGGCTCGACTCGATCCCGTACCGTGCCGCGCTCGCTGCGACGGTGGCGTGTCAGTCGGCGGTCTTTGCGGTCTTGGCTGCCACTGGTTACGGCCTGGCCCTCTTCCCGCTGGCCATCGTGGCAGGGGCCGGCAGTGCATTGAATCGTGGCTTGATCCGGGCAGGGGTTGCGCGAGTCCTTGAGGGTGAGGTGCTTCGTCAGGGCAACGCCGCCCTGAATTTGGTCGCCTGCGTGGTGTTCCCATTGGCTCCGCTCATTGCAGCTGGGTCGATCGCGGCCGCTGGTCCGTCAGCTGCGCTTGCTGTCGCGGCTGCCGTGTTCGCAGTCCTGACGCTTACCTCCTTCGCGGCGCCTCGCGCCGACTGCCAGGATGATCTGTTGCCGTCGAGCGCCGAGGCAAGCGGCGTTGAGGCAGATGGCCAGGATGCTGTCAGCACCGTTCCTATCGCGTGGCTGCTGCTGCTCGCCGGGGCCTCGACCGCCATCGCAGTCATCGACGAGCCGTCGCTGTTGGCTTACGCTCGCGACTCACTCGGGGCCGGAATCGGAGGCTATGGCGCGATCTTTGGGGCGCAGGCCGTTGGTCTTGCGCTTGGAAGCGTCGTGTTTACCCGCCTCCTCGGGTGGTCGATGCTGCGGATCTATTCCGTAGCGACGATCCTGCTCGGCGTTGGCATGCTCGGGATGGGCGTCTCGAGTTCGCTCACGATGACGTGTGCCTTCGCTGCAATCAGCGGCATCGGTATTGGCATGGACTGGGTCGCGCTCGTGACCGCTGTCCAGGAGGCCACTCCTCGAGGACAAGAAGCCCGAACGACAACCCGCCTTGAGGCGGCCGGAATGGTCGGCCCTGGCGTCGGGATCGCGCTTGGCGGTTTGCTCGCCGAAGTCGGGTCGCCGCGGCTGGCGCTGGTCGTCACCGGACTGCTCGCGTTCGTGGTGCTCGCGACCTTGGCCCTTGCCCTGCGCCTCCGGCAGCGCCCATCTTCCCTCACGACAGAGCGCTTGGTGCTCTCTGCCTCGATCCCTGGAGGTTCGGCATGACCTTCCGTCGCCACTAAGCGTCGGGCGCGTACTGCGCCTCCTCCGCACTGCGGGTCGCTCCCCCGACCCGGCATCCCCCTCCAAGCTCGGCTTCGACCGACTTGGCGCCAGGTGCCCGTGCATGTGTCACCGCACGGGCTTTATCCGCTCACCCATCTGGAGTCCTCCATGGCCCTTCGTGTTAAGTAGTGAAAAGGGCCGCGAAAGCGGCCCTTTTTCGTTCCCTCGCCAGAGCCTGGCGGCGAGTGGCGTTCTCGCTGGGGCCGTCGTCGGCCACGGCCGCCTGAGCCGCAGCCTCGTCGGCGCCCGCTCTAGCCGGCGTCGACGGCGGCGCGCAGCAGCGCGAGTTCCGCGAAGGGCGTCAGCAGTTTGGCGATCGACGCGGCCGTCTCGGCGGGGTCGCCGTCGGGCAGGGTGGCGTGGCTGAGTGCCAGCCGCACGAGCGTCACCGAGAGCAGCTGCACGTCTGCGTCGGCGGCCTGGGTCCAGGTCCGCGAGATTGCGCCGGCCAGTCGATCGGCGGCGATCCGTAGGACCGGGCCGCCTCGAGTGGTGACGAGCGCCAGGAGACCGTCCGGGTCGTCGCCGGAGATGACCGTGACCGCAAGGGGGTCCTGCACGATCATCTCCAGGAAGACGAGGAACGCGCGCTCGAGGGCGGTGGCTGGGTCGCCGCCTGCACTCTCAATCGCGTCCTCGACGGCCGACAGGATGCGGTCGGCGTCGTAGAGCAGGTAGGCCTGCACGAAGCCATCGCGCGAGCCGAACTCGTTGTAGAGCGTCTGGCGGCTGACTCCCGCACCCGACGCGAGATCGGCCATCGTGATGTCGTTCCAGCGGCGCTCGCGCAGTAGCTCACGCGCCGTCTCAAGGAGCGTGGTGCGCAGCAGCTGGCGAGCCGCCGCCTGGTACGGGCTGCGAGGAGTCGTGGCCATCAGGGGCCCTGAGGCTAGCTAGCCGCTCACGAGCTCGAAGTCGACCTTGTCACGCACGCCGCAATCCGGGCACGTCCAGTCGTCGGGGATCTCGCTGAAGGGCGTGCCGGGCGGGAACCCCTCGCGGGGGTTGCCCAGCGCCTCGTCGTAGGTGAATTCGCACTCGGGGCAGATGTACTTCGCCATGGTTCCTGGGGTCGCAGAAAGGGGCTGGGTCTGCATTATCCCGCACTCCCGGCCGGAGTCAGCGCGCCGGAGCCACCGCTGCCTGCGGTGGGCGGTCCCCACTTCTTGAGCACGCGCTTGCGCACCCGCGGGTTGATGTTCGCCTTGGTGATGTCGCCCTCGTAGTGATCCAGGACGCGCTTGTTCATCGCGTGGAAGTACAGCGGCGGCACGAACGACAGCACGATCATGCCGGCGTAGCCCGTCGGCAGCTCCGGCGCCTCATCGAAGTGGCGGAGCACCTGGTAGCGGCGCAGCGGGTGCGCATGGTGGTCGCTGTGGCGCTGCAGGTGGTAGAGGAAGACGTTGCTGGCCACGAGGTTGGCGTTCCAGCTGTGCGACGGCTGGCAGCGCTCGTAGCGGCCATCGTCCTTCTTCTGGCGCATCAGGCCGTAGTGCTCGATGTAGTTGACGACCTCCAGCAGCGAGAACCCGAAGACGGCCTGGATGATCATGTAGGGCAGAATCGACGGGCCGAAGGCGATCAGCAGAGCTGCCCACAGCACGACGCTGAGCACCCAAGCGTTGATGATGTCGTTCTTCAGCGTGATCGGGGACTTGCCCTGGCGCTTGATGCGCGAGGCCTCCAGGTGCCACGCCGACTTCAGGCTGCCAGCGACCGTGCGCGGCAGGAACTCGTAGAAGCTCTCACCAAAGCGCGAGCTGGCCGGATCCTCGGGCGTCGACACGCGCACGTGGTGGCCGCGGTTGTGCTCGACCATGAAGTGGCCGTAGAAGGTGGGGGCGAGGGCGACGCGGGCAAGCCACTTCTCCAGCGCCTCGCGCTTGTGGCCGAGCTCATGGGCGTCGGCGATGGCGATGCCGTTCACGCAACCGAGGCTGACGGCCAAGCCGATCGACTCCAGCACCGAGAGGTTGCCGGTCGACCACATCCAGGCGGCAAATACGGTCGCGGCGAGCTGGATCGGGATGAAGAGGTAGGTGCACCAGCGGTAGTAGTGGTCGTTCTCGAGCCACTTGATGACGCTCTCGGGCGGGTTGGTGGTGTCGTTGCCGCCGATCTGATCCATCAGCGGCATCACCGCGAAGATGAACGCCGGGCCGAACCACCAGAAGACGCCCAGGCCGGTGGCCTCAACGAGGCCCCACGCGATGAACGGGATCGTTGGGACGACGAGGCCGAGCAGCCACGCGTAGCGCTTGCCGTCCTTCCAGTCCGGGGCAATGGCCTCGACGCTGGGGTCGTCGTCGTGGTGGTGATGGTGGTGCTCGTCGTCGTGATGAGCGGCCGCTGGACTGGCTGACATTCGCAGGCTCCCGAGGGCTGAGAGGGGAAGGGAGAAGCAGGCCGAGGCCCGCTAAGTTTCAGGAGTGTAAGACACGGCGACGGTATTTGTAAAGCGGACTAGACAAAACACCGTAATTTGCCCAGCAGCGAGGCGCGGAAAGTCCGCACGTCAATGATGATCGGCACACAAGGCGCCGAACATGAGAGCCTCGCGAGGCGTGGTGGCGCATACGCGCCAGTGCAGGCCCTATCCGCGTTTGAGGGAGAGCGTGTAGCTCCCCAGGGTGCGCACGCCGGACGCCGGAACGGCGTTGACGACGACGAACGCGATGCGGCTCGACGAGCCGGAGTTGCGCAACCGGATCGTGTCGGTCTTGAGGTCGCCGCGGGTCGACGAGTCGATCGGTTTGCCGTTGAACGACTTCACCGACTGATCGAAACCGAAGAGATTCAGGACGCCGGACGTCGGCGAGAGCGTGGCCTTCACGGTGGTTCTCGGCGGCACCTTGATGCGGTAGGCGTCGACGTAGTCGTCGGCGCTGTCTGCGGTGGCGGAGATCGTCGCCTTCTTGCCGCCCGACCAGATCGTCTTCTTGCGGAAGGTGCCCTTGGCGGCGGTGAACGCCGGGAAGTCGTTGGGCTCCAGCGCGTCGGGGGCCGGGGCCTGGGCGGCGAGCGTGGGGGCGACCTGCACGAGGCCGTAGCCGGAGCGTTCGTCCCAGCCTGGGGAGTCGAGGTCGCGGGCGCCGGCGCGCAGGACGGCGGCGACCTGGCTCGGATCGAGACCCGGGCGGGCGCCGAGGATCCACGAGACGCTGCCAGCCACGAACGGCGAGGCGAAGCTGGTGCCGCTGACGGTCGTCTGCCCGTCGGCGCGGCCGTCCTCGACGTCCCACCGCAGAGGCACGTCGACGGGCACGTCGACGCCCGGGGCGGCCAGGTCGACGTAGTCGTTGAAGTTGGAGAACGAGGCGACGGCCAGGTTCTGATCGACGGCCGCAGCGGTGACGACGTGCGGGTAGGACGCCGGGAACGACAGCGGGTTGCCGTTGTCGCCGTCGTTGCCGCTGGCGGCGACCATCGTGACGTTCTTGGCGTAGGTGTATTCGACGGCCGTCAGCAAGGCGCCGCAGTTCTGCGTGAACCCGAGCGAGAGGTTGATGACCTGCGCGCCGCGCTTGACGAGATTGATGATCCCGGAGGCCACGTCGCTGCACAGGAGCGTGGTGCCCCACGAGAGGATCGGGGCGCCGGGGGCCACGCCGACGACGCCTGAGCCGTCGTAGGGCGCTGCAGCCGTCGACGCGACCATGGTGCCGTGCGGCTCCACTGCGCCGACCCCGTTGATCACGTCGGCGCCGGAGAGCTCGGCGACGCTGCGGTCGACGGCGTCATCCACGATGCCGATCCGCGCGAGCGTGCCGGCGGCGGGAGTGAGCGACGGGGCGAGCGCGAAGCTGCGCGACCACGGTGACTGCACGTTGCCAGCCTGGTCGTAGCTCGACGTCCGAACGGCGGGTGCGTCCGGGCCGGTCCACTGGACGGCGCTTCCAAGGCTCGCGGCGATCGCGCTGGCCTTGGCGGTCGGAACGCTGAGGATGCCGAGCGTCGCGTTGAATGTGCCGCCACTCTTCGTGGCGAGGCGCGCGAGTTTGGCGCGGTCGCCGGAGGCGGCGATCAGCCAGCGCCCGGATGAGGTCGCAGTACGAGCCGCGGTCGCGGATGGAGTCGGCAGCGTCGACGCGATGCCGTGGGGATCAGCGATCCGCGCGCGCGTCTCTGCACCGGGCGACACCAGTGGTGAGGCGCCGGCGGCGGCAGGGGAGAGCGCGACCGCAGCAGCGATCGCGACGATGCCCGGGGCGACCCGAGCGCGAGTGGAGGTGCCTGGCACCAATGAGAGCGGTGCCCGGCGCATGACCAGGAAACTTACCGACTGGGACCGGCGATTCGCGCCGCTAGCGGCGCTGGCCCTCCGGCACCTCGCCATGCGAGACCGCATAGACGATGTGGCGCCGGTGGACGGCGAGGAACGGATGCTCCTCGGGCTTCTGGTTGGGATCGAGCGGCTCGACCCGCACCTGCCCCAGTGCGACGAAGTCCTTGTCGGAGGCGTTCAGCAGATCCGACACGCGGCTGCGGTAGCCGTCACGCGCGAGCGTGACGACGCCGGTGATCCGATGGTGCTGCGTCAGCAGCTCGACGCGTTCACGCTTGACTTCCACGTTCCGGTTCTCGGCAAGGGACTACCGACCCTTGAGCCGCCGGGCGCATTGTTTGCCCTAGTACTGCTCGAACTCGCGGACTTGGTCGTCCTGGCGGCCGACGCGGACGGGCACGAGGTCGCGGCTGACGGCCTCCACCGGCTCAGCGGTCTCGGCTTCCTCTTCCTTGTCGTGCTGGCCGTCGCAGAGCACGCGGAAGTTGCCGGAGGTCCCGCCGTCGGCGGTCATGGTGATCCCAGGAAGGATCTCCTCGCCCTCGTCAAAACCCAGGCGCTGCATGTCGAAATGGGCCATGCCGATCCCGTGCGCGCTATGCGTAGGGTTCTCGCGGTCGTGCGAGTTCAGTGCGATCTGGAACGCCTTGAGGACGGCGCCAATCGTCGAGGAGTCGGCCATTGAGCAAGGGTAGCGCCAGCTGGCGCCGGCCGCGACCCGTCGGCGTTGCGGCTCGAGTGTGGCGGCCCCGGGCACGGCGGTGTCCCCCGCACGAGGGTGTGCGACTCGACGAGCGTTCGCGTCCCGCCGGAATCCGGCACGCAGCGTCCTTCCCAGCACCGACGCGCTCGATCTGGCACGGTTCGGCATCTATGTGCCCTTGCCGCTGCGCCGCATGAGCCTCAGTCGTCCGTCAAAAGCTCAGCGCGACGAGTGGGCTGAGCTTCTCGGAGATGAGCGCCGCTCGACCCGTCGCTGGGTCATTCGCGTGCTCTTCTTGCCGGTCTTCATCGTGATCGTGCTGATCCCGTACCTGCTCCTCAGCGGCGCGGGCTACATCGGTGGATGCCCCAGCTCGGCGGAGATGACGGCCTTCTGGGCAAAGCCCGCCAGCGCCGTGTCCTCGAGCGATCGCGACGCTGAGATTCGCCGCCAGCTGCGCTGCGTGGAGTTTGAAGGGATGACGCGCGCCCAGGTGATGGAGCAGCTCGGCGTGTGGACCTCCGTGAAGGAGTACCCGCAGACGGCCGAGGCGGCCAAGGGGACCTACCTCGTCTGGTCGAACGGCGGCAACACGCCAGGTATCGGCATCGAGTTCACTGGCCCGCGCGGGCGAGCGATCTCGGTCGAGCGCTACGAACCGTAGGCTCGCACCGCTCGCCGCTAGTTCTCGTCGTCGGCTGCGGCGCGCGTGGCGAGCTGCACGAGGTACTCGGCCGCAGCGTCGCGCACGACGGCGTCCTTCGGCACGCCTGAGGCGGCGGGCGTCGGCACGGGCATGTCGCCGTCGAAGATCACCAGCACCGAGAGGTACGTCGGCGTGGCGACCGTCGGGAGGTCGGCGGTGCTGGGCCCGTAGCCGATCGAGAATCGCCGTCCGGTGCCGTCGAGCTTGACGAGCGCCGAGTTGCGCGTGATTCCGCGGTCGCCGACGCCCTGCCCGAGTGACGTGAAGATCGCCGACGCCGGTCGCTCGAGCTCCAAGAAGATCCGGTCGCGCGTGCGACCGACGTAGAGCCGCGGCGCGGAGACGCGCGCGAACGCGAGCGAGAGGCCACACGGCAGTTCCACGAGGCGGCTCGACGCCTCACCACAGAGCGACGCACGAATGGCGTCGGTGCCGCCGCGGCTGGAGCGGACGGTCAGCCGGTAGGCGCTGCGCTCGGCGGCATCGGGGGTGGTTGCGGGCCCGGGATCGGGGATCGCTCGGTCGTCGCCGCAGGCGGCGAGCCCGGCGCTCAGAGCAGCGGCGGCGAGGGCGGCGGCGAGCAGGCGCGCCGGGGTGCGTGGTGGGCGACCGGAGGGCATGGCAGGGCGGACCCTACGGGGAAGGCTCTCGTCGGCGCCTTGCCGCGCACCCGCCCGGGGCGCGCGGCGGCTGGAGCGTCAGCGGTCGCTAGGGCTGTAGGCGACGCGCGCCTGCGGCTGCGGTACCGGGCCGCCGCTTGCCTTGCGGTCGCCCGCGTGGCTGGCGTCGCCTGCGGCGACCTCACGCTTGGTGCGCAGGCCAACGCGCCCAGCCGAGAAGCCGAGGCCGATGGAGAACAGCACCATCAGGCCCAGGACGCTCACGATCGCGGGCGTCCAGATCGCCGGGTTCACGTCGGTTTTGCGCTCGCGTTGGAGGTACGTCAGCTCGTTCTGCATGCGCAGCGTCTGGGTTCCGGGGTTGATCATCGCTTCTACGGGAATGCCCGGATCGGCGGGGAGGTAGACCGGGGCGGCGAGCATCCGGCGGCCTTGTTGGCTGCGCACGGCGGTCTTCCATGGCCCGCCGACGGGGATCGGCTCGGTGGTGCGGTAGACCCCCGGGGCGATCTCCTTCATCGCGTCCGACACCATGCCGCCACCCTGCCACGCGATCGTGGACACGTAGTGGGCGCCCTCGGCGTCGGCCGGGTTCTCAAAGCGGACGGTGATCGTCGAGTTGTGGATCGGGCCGTCCTGGGGACCGTCGCCGACGGTGGCCCGCGTCTGCTGGTCCTGTACGACGGTCGTGGTGATGACGGGACCGCTGGAGTAGTCCTGGTTGGCGGCGACGCCGGCGAGCACGAGGAGCGTGGCCGCCGAGCCCAGGCCGAAGGCGCGGCGGCGCTGGACGACCGCGAGGTCGCCGTTGAGGGAGAGCGCAAAGAGCAGGCCGAGCATCGAGCCAGCGATGCCGCCGATGATCGCGGCGGGGACGCCCTGGCCGAGGAGCTCGGTCGTCCACGGGGTGGGCATGAACGCCTGTGACCAGGCGTACTGCGCCGCGAAGCCGATCGTGCCGATGCCCAGGCCGGTGAGGACGACCGGCAGGACGGTGCGGTGGCGCATGGCGGCCGAGAGGAAGACGGCCTCGACGATCAGCGCCTCGACGAAGAAGAGCGGCAGCGTCGGCATGGACTGGTCGAGGCCGATGCCCACGAGGAGATTCATGCCTAGGCGGGCGATCGCGTAGCCACCAGCGGCGACGAGCGCGGCGCCCTTGCCGCCCCAGCGGCGGGCGAAGACGAGTGCGAAGCCGGCGCCGGCCGCGAGCAGGAGCGGCTGCCACACCATCAGGTACTGCTGGACGCCCCAGTCCCACTCGGCCAGGTAGAGCGAGAGGGCGATCAGCATTGCCATCGGCACGAGGATGCGCGGCCAGCGGCGGCGGGTGCGCTGGATGAGGTTCTTGGGCGGTCCGAAGGCGCGCTCGCCCTCGGTCTGCAGGATGGCCAGGGCGATGATCGAGAGGACGGCGCCGCTGATCATCATCAGGTGGGTCGGGCCCCAGAGGGTCACGTCCTGCCCAAAGAGGCGGTGCCAGACGTCGTCGGTCGGGAAGCCTGAGTAGCCCAGGACGGCGCAGGCCATGAGCGAGAGTGACGCGACCGGCACACGCCAGCCCGGAGCGATCCGCACGGCCGACGGGCCCACGTAGGCGCCCTTCTTGGGCATCACGAGCGCCAGGACGCCGGCCAGGAAGAGGCCTTGAAGGCCAATGAGGATCGGGTAGTGGGCCAGGTTGGCAAGTGGTCCCTCATCGCGGCCGTTATCCAGGTGCAGCGAGATGTCCCAATACACGCCGAAGAACGCGAGTCCGAGCGAGCCCCAGCCGATCGCCGCCGGGATAGCGGACCAGCCCGGGAGTCCTTCGATGCGGCCGATCGTGTCGCCGACTTTGGTGAGGAGCTGGGTGCGGCCGGTGCGGTGCAGCCAGGCGATCAGCAAGACGCCGACCGTCATCGCGCCGGCAAACAGCGTCGCTATGACGAGCTGCTCGATCGGCGCGCCTCCGGCGGGCTCGGTGTTCTCGGTGGCCAGGGAGGCCAGCGGCAGGGTGGAGATCAGAGACATCGGGGGTGCGCTCCCTCTCGTCGTGACCCCTGGTGCGGGCCAAAGACGGCGAGCTGGGACTAGCTCGGCTGGTTACAGTCGCGTAACATACACACCTGTAAGGCCACCGGCAATACCCCTTGGACGCCATGACCACCCTGCATGGGAAACTTCCATCAATGTCTCGTTCGTCTCGGAGCCGCAGCCGCCCACGCATGTCCGCGGCGGAGCGTCGAGAGCAACTGCTCGACGTTGCGCTTGAGATCCTCTGCGACCAGGGTGCGGAGGCCCTCTCGATCGACGCGATCGCCAAGGGTGCTGGCATCACGCGTCCGGTCGTCTACACGCAGTTCGGTGATCTGCCGGGCCTGCTGCACGCCCTCGTGGAGCGCGAAGAGGCCAAGGTGCTCCAGCAGCTGGCCAAGGCCATTCCGGTCACCGTCGGCGAGGTTGAGCCCGATGACGTGATCGTCAACGCGATCGCGGCGTTCTTGGGTGCCGTCTCCGAGCGCCCGCGAACGTGGCAGATCGTGCTCACGCCGCCGCAGGGCATGCCGCGTTCGCTGCACGACAAGGTCGTCGAGCGGCGCGAGGCGGTCGTGGAGCAGATCACGCCGTTGATCGCGTGGGGCGTCACGAAGCGCGGCGGGCCGGCCGGCCTGGAGCACCGCCTCCTGGCGCGGATCATCTTGGTTCTGGCTGAAGAGGCTGGTCGCCTGGTGATCTCCCAGCCGGAGAACTTCCCGCCGGACCTGTTGGTCGGGCAGGCGCGCGTGCTGGTCTCTGCGCTGCGCTCAGATGAGCTTGCAGGCGTGCCTGGCGCCGCGGTGTCGCCTGGCATGCCAGGTGTCTCGGCCGGTGATGACTTGCCGCCCGCTGCGGGCCAGGCGCCGGACGCCAAGGTCGAAGCTGAGCCTAAGGTAGAGGTTGAGGCTGAGGTGCCGAAGTCAAAGGCCAAGCCCAAAGCGAAGCCCGCTGCGCGTTCTCGCACGCGGAAGGTCTAGTTCCCGCTCGTGGCTGAGCCGCAGGTCGCGCTCTACTTCGACCTCGGGTCGCCGTACGGGTACCTGGCGGCCGAGCGCATCGAGGGGCTCCTCGGGTGCGAGGTCGAGTTCCGGCCGGTCTTGCTTGGCGCCATCTTCGGCATGCGCGACCGCGGGTCGTGGTCGCAGACGCCGGCTCGCGCCGACGGCATCGCCGAGGTCGAGCGCCGCGCCGCGGAGTACGGGCTCCCGCCGGTCGTGTGGCCGGATCCCTGGCCTGGGAACGGGCTCTTCGTGATGCGGGCGGCGATCGTTGCCGGGCAGATGCGTCGCGGCAAGCAGTTTGCGCAGGCGGCGTTCCGTGCCGCGTTCCAGGAGGGGCGTGATCTCTCTCAGCTCAAGGAGATCGACCGCATTGCCGTCGACGTGGGGCTCGACGCCGTTCGCGTCGTCGAGGAGCTGTCGAATCCAAAGGTCAAGCAGCGGCTCGTCGACGCGACCAAAGCCGCCTGGGATGCCGGAGTCCGCGGCGTTCCGACCACCCTCGTCGACGGCGTCGCCTACTTCGGCGACGACCAGCTGGATCTCGTCGCGCGAGACCTCGCTGGTTAGCGGCCAGCGGGCACTTGGTCTCTGAAACGGCCTTGCTAAGGCGCTTTGAGAGACCAAGTGCCCGCCGGTCGTCCTACCGGTTGCGCCCGAAGGCGTCGTGGGCGCTGACCCACTCGTCGGCGACGATCGCCGAGCCGAGGGAGAGCTCGCCGGCGACGACCGTCGCGCCGATGATCTCGCAGAGCTTGAGCACCTTGCCGGCGCCGTAGCAGTCCATCATCTCCAGGCACTCGCGCTGGGTGGCGAGGCCGGTCCCGCCGCCGTAGGTGGCGCAGATGATCGACGGCATGGTGATCGAGTAGTAGTAGTCGCCGTTCTCGCGCAGCTCCACGTAGGCGTGGGCGGCGTGCGACTCGGCCACGTTCGCGGCGTCCTGGCCGGTTGCGATGAACATCGCCGCGATGCCGTTGGCCGAGTGCGCGCCGTTGTTGACCGACCCGGAGAGCCAGCTGCCGATCTGGCCGGAGATCTGGCGGCGACGGTAGAGCGCGGCGCTCGTGGTCTTCATCACCTCGCGCAGGGCTGCGTCGGGGATGAGCGCCTCAGCGATCACGCGACGCCCGCGCGTGTGGAGGTTGTTGATCTGGGAGTGCTTCTTGTCGGTCGCGAGGTTGGCCTCGAGCGTGTAGTCGAGCGTCGCCGCTGTGTAGTTGGCCTTGATCCACTCCGCGGCAGCCCACGTCGCCTTGCCGGTCATGTTCTGGCCGGCGGCGTCGCCCGTCGTGTAGTCAAAGCGCGTGAAGCAGAAGCGCCCAGCCAGGTAGGCCTCGATCTCGACGAGCTTGCCCGTGGAGGTCGTTGTCTCGGCGGCGGCCTTGATCGCTGGCTCCGTCGCTTTGAGCCAGTGGCTGAAGTCGCGTGCCTCACGGGCCGACTCGAACATGAAGACGGGTGCGCGCTGCATCGACTCCTTCACGACCGTCGTCTTCACGCCGCCCGCGAGCTTGAGGAGCTTCATCCCGCGGTTGTAGGACGCGACCAGGGTTCCTTCGGTCGTCGCCATCGGCACGTAGAACTCGCCTTTGGCGTGCTCGCCGTCGACGAGCAGCGGCCCGGCGATGCCGATCGGCACCTGCGCGACGCCGGTGAAGTGCTCCACGTTGCCGGGCAGCGAGGCGGGGTCGACGCTGAAGTTGCCGACGTGCTCGAGGCTTGCACCCGTCTGCGCGCGGACGAACTCGCGGCGGGCGGCGGCCGCCTCGGCGGTGTGGTCGTCGGAGGAGCGCGGGATCTTCGGACTGCTCATGGCCTGGGCAGTCTCGCGCGTCGGCGACTGAGCGCGCGTTCACCGGAAGTGAGCGTGCTTCTCGCCGGCGCTCATCCGATCGCGCGCGTCGCCGCGTAGGGCGTGCATGTCCGCACGTCGTTTCCCCGCTCTATTGTCTGCCTTCGCGATCGCTGCAGGGTTCGGCGCCGCCGCTGCGCCCGCCTCTGCTGGTCCCGTCACGCCGGTTCCCTCGCTCGACGCGCAGCGTTACACCGGTGAGTGGCGCCAGATCGCGTCTCTGCCGCAGTGGTTTGAGGCGTTCTGCGTCAGCGACACCGTGGCCAACTACTCCCTCAACGACGACGGCACCGTCCGCGTGAGCAACCGCTGCGTCGGGCCGTTCGGCGCGAACATCACGACGCGCGGCCGCGCGCGCGTTCTCGATCCGGTGACCAACGCGCAGCTGCAGGTCACGTTCGTACAGGCGCTCGGTGGGGGTTGGTCCTACGCCGGCACCGAGCCTAACTACGTCGTGATCGGCCTCGGCGAGGCCTACGACTGGGCGGTCGTCGGCGATCCCCAGCGCACGTCCGCCTTCGTTCTGTCGCGCACGCCGGCGCTTTCTTCGGCACAGCTGGGCGTCGTCCGCGGCGTGCTGGCCACCAACGGCTTCGACCCTTGCAAGGTCCGCACGACGCGCCAGCGCGGCGGCGTGCAGAAGGTCGTCTCGCTCTGCGCGATCTAACGATCGAAGGCTCGGGGGAGAGTCGAGCGCGGTGGCGGGCCAGCGGTTGCTGGCTCGCCACCGCTGGCTCGTTGCTCCGCGACTACCGCGGCGGGAGTTCGTAGCCGGCGTCGAGGAGCGCGGCGCGGCTTTTGATCCCGCTGATGTCCTTGAGGAACTGCCCCGCGGCGTCGGATCGGTCGCCGTCGCGGATTACGACGCAGCCGGCCAGCTCGGTCGGCCCGGTGGTGATCGGCTTCGGCTCGCCACACCGCCCAGCTGAGGCGAGCGCCTGCGCGTCGGCGCGGGCGCCGACGAACGCATCGGCCTGGGCGCCGGAGTCGACCTGCTGTCGCAGCGCCGAAGAGTCTCCGTACTTCGCGATCGCCGTCGACTCAGCGGCGTCGACGACCGGCTTCAGTTCGGTGGCGACGTAGACCGTGGCGGGCCCGGGCGGGCTGGTCGGCGTGGTGGGATCGGTGTCGTCCGAGCTGACGAACGTCTGGGAGACCACCAGGAACGCGATCACGATGATCACGAAGCCGGCTCCGCGGAGCGCCGCGCCGACTTTGGCGCCGCGATCCGCTGCCGCATCTGGGTCCCAGCCGGGGTTCCCTGGCTCGATCGGTGCGCGCACTGCGGCTATCCCATCACACGACGCGCCGGGGGTCGGCAGGTGGTCGGTCAGCGTGGGCGCAGCGCCGAGGCCAGGCGGGCCTCGTAGTCGTCCTGCGAGGTGAGGACGCAGCCCAGGCGCTCCGTGTGCTCCGTTGGGAGCTGGATGTCGCAGAGGTCAAAGCCCAGGTCGTGCAGGTGGTCGAGGGTGCGGATCAGCAGGGCGTTGCCGGCCGACGGCATCGTCTTGCGCATCGACTCCAGCATTGCTGCCCGGCCCAGCACCACGCCGAGGATCCCGGCGGCCAGCTCGCCGTCTGGCGTCCAGAGTTCAAAGCTGTGGGCGTAGCCGGCGGCGTGCAGGCGCCGGTAGAGCGCGGCGAGCCGGGGCGTGATCCAGACGCCTTCTCCTGGTGGCGGGGTGGCGCAGAGCGTGAGGACGGCCTCGTAGTCGCGGTCGACGGCCAGCTCAAAGTCCTCGCAGGCGCGGGCGTCGCGGCGGACTTTGCGGCGCACGCCCGCCCGGGACGCGTCACCGAGTTCAAACAGGGCCCGCTCCGGCGCCGTGTACCACGGGATCTCGGCGGCATCCTCGTCGTCCATCGGGAACGCGCCTGCGGCGTAGCGGTAGACCGCCTCCTCGACGTCGTGGAGCACACGCCGGAATCTAGATCAGTCGCCCGTAGCCCGGCGGGCTCGGAGCCGCGCGAGGAGCCCGGGCGGCTTGGGCTGGGTCGCCTTCCACTCCTCTTGCGACGGCAGCGACCCGGCGGCCCGGGCCTTCAGCGTGCACTGCGTGTGGGCGTGTCGGCGGCGCGTGGTGTCTCCCTCGGGTGCGACGAGCACGTGTTCCGTTAGTGCCAGGAGCCGCTGCCGGCAGAACGGGCAGGTGTACGTCGACGGCTTGCTGTTGACGGCCCGCCGCACCGAGTACCAGTCGGCCGCGGGGAGCGTGTCGGCCCGCCGAGGTGTGGTGGCGTGCGGCGGCTTGGGGCGGCGGGGCGCGGGCGGCGTCACGGCACCATCGTGACGCGCGCGGCGGGCCCGCGATACCATGGCGCTCCACCTCACCGGTGCCGCCCGCTCAGCGGGCTCGCGCACCGGCCCGAGGGCGCGTAGCTCAGTGGGAGAGCGCTCGCTTCACACGCGAGAGGTCGCAGGTTCGAAACCCGCCGCGCCCATCACACCAGAGGCCCTGCGGCGCAGGGCCTCTGCCGCGCCCAGTTCGCGTTCAAGTGTGTCGCCGGGGACGAAGGCGAGGCGACCAAGAGTTCCGTCAACGTCGTGGGGCACGCAGTCCCACTGAGCGGGCCGTCAGGCCGACAGCGGAAGCGCAGAAGCCGTGGAGTAGTGGTCGATGAGGCCGCTCGGATCGACCTCGCACCGCACCACGTACGTGGCGACGAGTGGGCTGCCGAGTAGCCGCCAGTAGCCCGTCGATCGGACTCGTGCCCAGTGCACGGCGGGTTCGACGGGGTCGGCAGCGGCAAACTCGACTTCGGAGTGCCCGCGCTTGACGAAGAGCCCGACCGCTCGCAGCCCCCATACAACCGACTGCGCTCGGGCCGTGTTTGATCGACCGCGCGCGTTGACGACCGTGACCTTTGCCGCGAAGCGAGTGGCCGCGGCGCGCCAGTCCTGCGTCTCGATGTCGTCGAGGAAGCCGGTCAGGGTCATGTGGGGTGGCAGCGATGCGTCGGCGAGTTCGGCGTGGCAGACGGCGCACCAGCCGCTCGCGCCGCGGTCGCGTCGGCGGCACCGTGGGCACGATTCGGGCGGTCGGTCCGCGCCGGGCGGCCGCACTGCAAGCCTGACCTGCACCGCGAGGAACGCGACGAAGGCGGCGAGCGTCAACAGCGGGATCATTGCCCGCGAGAGACTGGGTGACAGGTCGGCTGCCGCGAGCGCTGCGCCTACCGCTGCGGAGACACCGAGGACCGCCAGCATCCCCGCCGACGTCTGCAGCGGACGATGGGCGCGTCCGGCCGCGCTCGCCGTGGGCGGGACCGCCTCGGTACGCAGCTCTCTGATGCCGTCCGGCCCGGTCACGAAGCGGGAGACCGTCGCGACTTCGACCTTGCCACCGGCCCACCGCCAGTTAAAGAGCATGCGGGTGCGGGTCCAGGCCACCGCGGGTTCGTCTGGATCGGTCAGCTGCGCCTCGACGACGAGCCGGCCTCCGTTGATCGACCGACCCAGCCGCGCGAGGCGCCTGGCGAACCGGCGGCGCCCGGTGCTGCGGGATGGACCGGCTAGGCCCGATGCCACGAGTCTGGGTGCGAGCGCTGAGCGGGCGCGCTTCACGTCGCCCGTGGCGATGCCGTGGACGAATTCGTTCACCGAATCGACCGGAGCTACGGCGCAGTCCATCAGGCGGTCGTGGCAGGCGCGGCACCATCCGGTCGTGTTTTGCGGTGCGCGGTCGCAGCGGGGGCAGATCGGCGCGCGGCCATCCGAGGTCGCCCCCGCGACTTCGGCGAAGACGCGATCGAACCTTCGGTGACGCCGCTCGGCCCGTCGCCACAGGCCCATGCCCGCGATGGCCGGCGAGAAGAAGAACAACAAGCTCATCAGCGTTACCAGCGCGCTGGAGATGTCGCTGTTGCGGTCGGCCCAGCTCCCGTGGACGAGGAGGTCCAAGGCGCGTGAGTACACGAGGCTGACGACCACCAGGCTCGCAGCGCTGATCGCCAGGACCCGCAGGGCGGCGACGACCGGGTGGCGGCGAACCTGCATCACACCTGACATCGGCTCGTCAGGTGCGAGCTGAAGGCAGGTATTGCCGGGCGAGTGTGGTGCCGCAACGAAAGTAGCGACAAGACTAGAAAAGTATCTTTCGGACTATAAAAGTAGCGTCGAGCAGGTCGGATCGCGGCGTACGCCTGGCGCTGGGTCGGCTCATCGCGCAAGGGCTCGTCTCCGCGCGCGAATAGGAACGCGTCACGGTCTACGCGTTGAACGGCGAGCACCTGGCCGCACCTGCGATTCGGTCGCTTGCGGAGATGCGCACGCGGCTGTTGGCCCAGATCAGGGGTTTGTTTGAGGCGTGGGAAGTCCCACCGCACCACGCCAGCCTGTTTGGATCGGCGGCTCGTCGCGATGGAGACACCAAGAGCGATATCGACATCCTGGTCGTCCGGCCAGCGCAGATCGCCGAGGACGACCCGGTGTGGCGCGCGCAGATCGACCAGCTCGAGGATCGCGTCCTGGCTTGGACGGGCAACCGCGTCGAACTTGCTGAGCTGTCCTTCGCCGAGCTTGGTGATCTTCGCGCTCGAACGCCGGCGATCGTCCACAACCTCAAGCGTGACGGCATCGACCTGGCAGGAGTTCCGATCCGTCGGCTCCTCAATGGTGCTTGGGCGATGACGGTGCCCACGCTCCGGCACTGAGCGCCGCAGGTGGCGTCTTGGGGTTCCCGCCAATGGGCCGCTCCAACCCGATCCGCGCGTTTGCGCCCTCGCCCGTACGATCGACCCATGGAGCAGACGACGTACGACGAGGTCCGTCGCAAGATGGCTGATCGCGACCGGGACCGGTTCTCGGTGTTGATCCCGGACACGGCGGAAGCACTCGACGACCTGTTCGAGATGGTGCAGAGCGGCGAGGTGTGGTGGAACGACGGCGGCACGTACGACCCCATCGCGGGCAAGAAGCAGCGGGTCAAGTTCGTCCGGCTCGGCACGGAGGCGGCGGAGAAGGCGCACCGCGAGGCTGCTCGGCGCGAAGGCCGCTAGCGGGGCGTCACCCGACGCACAGGCCGGCGGCGCCGAGTGTCCGGGCCACGGTCTGATTTTTGGATTGTTCAGACAAAACGGGTGCCAAGACGCCGCTCGATCCGTAAGGTGGCCCTATGACGCTCGCCACCCCGCCGCTGGACGGGACACGAGCGGCCCAGGCTGAGGATCCCGCCGACGCCGCCCTCGCCTCCGAACTCGACGCCATCGCGGCATCCGTTCGAGCCGACCTCGGCGCCAGCGACCGCGACTACATCCTTCGCGTGATCGCCACCCAGCGCAAGCTGGAGATGGCCGCCCGTGCCGTGCTGCTGGGCTCGCGCTACCGGCCGGCCGCCGTCCTGGGCACCGGGCTACTGACGCTCGCCAAGGTGATCGAGAACATGGAGCTCGGGCACAACGTGATGCACGGGCAGTGGGACTGGATGCGCGACCCCGAGATCCACTCCACGACGTGGGAGTGGGATGCCGTGTCGACCGCGTCGTCGTGGAAGCAGGCCCACAACTTCCAGCACCACACGTTCACGAACGTCCTCGGCCGCGACCGCGACCTGGGCTACTCGGCGTTCCGCGTCGAGCCCGAGCAGCCGTGGCACCCCGTCTACCTGCTCCAGCCCGCCTACTTCTTCCTGATGGGCGGCGTGTTCGAATGGGCCATCGCCGTCTACGACATGGAACTCGACGCCGTCCGCCGCGGCGAGAAGTCCAGCGAACAAGCCCGCACCGAGATCACTGGGCTCCTGCGCAAAGCCAGCCGCCAAGCCCTCAAGGACTACGCCGTCTTCCCGGCCCTCGCCGGTCGCCGCGGAGCCAAGCGCGCGCTCGCCGCGAACGCCACGGCCAACGTCGCACGCAACCTGTGGGTCTCCACGATCGTGTTCTGCGGGCATATCCCCGAGGGCGCTGAGACGTTCACCGAGGAGCAGTACGAGGGCGAGACGCGCGGCGGCTGGTACCGGCGCCAGCTCGCGGGCTCCTGCAACCTGGAGGGCGGCAAGCTCTTCCACCTGCTCACCGGGCACCTCTCGTTCCAGATCGAGCACCACCTCTTCCCC
>JAUMFO010000023.1:0-6272 GCA_032119795.1 Solirubrobacteraceae bacterium | reverse complement strand
TGCGCAGGGCGGTCCTCACCCACCGGCCGCGCGCCTGCCTGCACGACCCGGGCTCATACTTTCGGCCTACCTGCCGACGGTATGAACGTGGGACTTCCTCCGCGTCTCTTCATTCCGCCGTCGATGGGGCTGCGCGTCCCGTTTGAGCGCGTCGGCGCTGGCCTCGCTCGCCTCCGCTTTGAGCGGATCGCCGAGCAGATCGGCCGGCTGCCGTTCGATCGCGTCGGTACCGGCATTAAGCGCATCCGCCTCGACCGCCTCACGCTGCGCCGCACCGCGCTCGGCGCCGAATCCGGCCTCGGTCCGATTCGCCTCGACCGCGGCGTCACCGTCGACGCCACCCCAAAATGGCGCGTCTCACTCGACCGAATGAGCGCTGCTGCCAGCGCAGGCCTGGCTCGCTTGCCGCTCGATCGCGCCAGCACCGCAGCCAGCGCAGGCCTGTCGCGGATCCCGCTGCACCGCCTCGGGCCGGTTGCCCGCGTCGATCGCCGCGTGCTTGCCGTGCTGAGCGTCTTGGCGGTCGCGTCGTTCTACGGGCTCTTCTTCGCGAGCCCCGCCTCGCACCAGCTCGAGCAGATCGCCGCCGCGCAAACGGCGGCCATGAAGCCCGCGCCTAAACCCGCCGCGCCAGCCGCCAACCCGTTTGACCAAAGCCGCATCAACGGCGGCCTGCGTGCGCTGCGCAAGACCGTCGGCCCAGGCGACCAGGCCCGCAGCCTCCTGATCCTCGGTGATGGGACGCTCGGCACGACGATCGTCCGCGAAGGATCATGGGAGAACGTGATGGTCCGCGGGGCAGACACCGTCGTCGAACCCCTCCACGGCGAGCCGACCGGCGAGGCCAAACTCGACCTCGCCAAGGTCCACGGCACCGCGATCACCCGCATGCTCGACGCCGCCAAGACCACCTTCGCGCTGCCGAACGCCAAACTCGCGTCGCTGCGCCTCACCGAGCACCCGAGCAACGCCGGCACGTTCATCTGGACGGGCACCTGGAACGACGCCGAGCGCACCACGCTCTACGCCGACCGCGAAGCGCAGTCCGTCTCCACGACGCTGCCGCGGTAAGGCCCCGGTAGCCTCGCGGCCATGCCCGCGGCGACCAACCTTCCGGATCTCCACGCAGTCTTCGGCTTCGGCGTCGCCGGCAACTTTGCCGGCCACCTCGAGCAAGCCGGCGAGGCCGCAGACTTCGTCGGTGTCGGCGACGACCACGTCGAGGCCCCCAAGGGAATCTTCCCGTGGTTCGTGCCCGGCGAAGCCGCGCCCACCGGGGTCGACGGCGCCGACGCCGCCGTGAGCGCCAACCCCGCTTGGGCGCCCGGCCCCGCAGGCATCCCGACGTTCCTGCACACCTTCCCGATCTCGCGCGATCAGGTCGTCCGGCCCGCCGGCGACGCCATCAACCTGCAGATCGAGCCCGAGGTCGGCGTCCTTGCGCGCGTGAGCTACGACTCGCAGACGGGCGCCGCGATCGGCCTGATGCCCGAGGCAATCGGCGCGTTCAACGACTGCTCGATCCGCCGCCCCGGCGCCGAGAAGATCAGCCACAAGAAGAACTGGGGCGCCGAGACGAAGGGCCTCGCGCCCGTGCTGCTGCCGGTCGACTCGCTCGACCCCGCCGGCCCCACCGCGTCGCTGCGCCTGGCCTGCTTCCTGCGACGCGACGGAGAGACCCACGCCTACGGCGTCGACAGCCGCGTCCCGGACTACTCGTACTACGGCGACACGCTGCTGGAGTGGATCGTCGACCGCCTCGCCAACCAGCAGGGGGCCGAGGGCACGCCGCTGGAGCCCGTCGGCGCCTACCTGCGCGCGGCCGGGAACCCGGATTACGTGCTGATTGGCATCGGCGCCACGCGCTACACGGAGTTCGGCGAGACGACGTTCCTCGAGGTCGGCGACGACGCGATCGTCGTGGTCTACGACGCTGGCGCTACCCCGCCGGATGCGGTCGAGGAGTCCGTGCGACTCGGCACCGAGGACAGCCTCCCGGGCGCATCCGTCCTACGCCAGCGCGTGATCGCTGCCTAAACGTCCCCCCAGCGGGGGCCACAGATACCGGTGTACGGACGCACCCTCGGGAGGTCTTTTGGCACGTCGCCACTCGTCTGGTTGAGTCGTTGCCGTGAGCGCCAGTGCCGACATCTCGGTCAAACAGATCGACGACTTCGAGGTCGACGTCGGTCTTGACGACATCCGGATCAAAGAGCTGCCAACGATCACGCTCTCCAAGATCACGGCGGGCCTCGACGCCCTCGAGATCAAGAAGCTCACGGCCGCGATCGATCCCGTCACGCTGAACCCCCTCTCGATCGGGATCACGAAGATCCCGAAGCTCTCGATCGGCCTTGACCCGATCGAGATCAAGCCGCTCACGGTGAACCTCGGGCCGATCCAGCTCAACCTCGCGATCAAAGAGATTCCGTCGGTGCGCGTGCACCTGCCGCTCCACCTCGGGCTCGGCCTCTCACTGCTCGGCCACGAGGTGCTCAGCGCCCGGGTTGCCGGCGAGGCGCAGGTGATCACCGAGCCCTACGAGCCCAATGCCTGCGAACGGTGCGAGGGCCACGGGAAGAAGAAGCCGTGAGTCCCGCCGCCCGACGCGCCAGCTCCGCCCCCAAGCCTGCGGCTGCGTCGCTCGTGGCGACCGGGCCGCCACGGCGACTCTCGTTTGATCTCCCGCCCGTCGCCGTCGCGGAGGCGGCGAGCCACCCGATCGCGGCGACGCTGAACGGTGCGACGATCAGCAAGATCACGCTGTCTGCGCGGGGGATCGACCGCGGACGCGCGCCACGGATCAAGGTGCGCGTGGATCCGCTCACGCCGCCCGGCCGCTACGAGGGCACCGCCACGATCGGGAAGACGACGATCCCGCTCGTCGCCGACGTGCTGGCGTCGACCAACGTGCGCACCACGCCGACGATGATCGAGGTCAGCCCGGCTCCGGGTGAGTCCGTGACGGTGACCGTCACGCTGCAGAACCTCGGCAACGTCCCGACCGACGTCCCCGCCACGACGACCTTCCCGCTGCTGGATCGCAGCGGCATCGGCGACGCCTTCTACCACGCCATCGGCGAGCCGCCGCCAGAGGGAAAGCAGCGCATCGACGTGCTGCTCGACGACCTCGCGGAGTCGAGTGGCGGCGTGGTGACGGCCACGGCCGTCAAAGACGTCGACGGCCCGATTGCGCCAGGGAAGACCGGCACGATTCAGCTGACGCTCACCTTCTCCGAGCGCCTGAGGCCTGGGGCCCAGTACGCCGGGGGGTGGAACATCGACGCCACCCATGTCCCCGTCCGCGTGACCGTTCCCGGCGGTGAACCGGCCGCGCCCGCGCCCGAAGGCGAACCACCCGTGCTCGCGCCGAGCATCACGCCCACGGCGCCGCCCAAGCCCAACGCCTCGCCAAGGAAGAAGTCGTCATGACCGACGTCAGCAGCAAGGTCGGATTCGTGGTCGGGTTGGCCGCCGTGCCGGCCGTCATCGCCACCAAACTCGTCGCCAAGGCGCTCCAGGGACCGGACTTCTTCGACCCCGCGATGCCGCCGCCGTGCTGGATGCCGGTCCAGCTTCCAGATCGCCACGCGATCGTGAAGTCGGGCAGCAAGGCGCACCTGACGATCGGGATCACCAATCTCGGCGCCGAGCCGGAGACCTATGACGTCGAGACCAACAACGCGTCGGTCGTGATCGACAAGCCGGTGCTCGTGCTCGGGCCGCTGGAGCACGCGAGCGTCGTCCTCGAACTCGCCGTCCCCAGCGGCACGCCGCACAGCGCCCTGCCGCCCGTCGTGGTGACGGTCAACGGCTGCAAGAGCTACCGGTTTCGGTGGCTGCTCAAGGCCAAGCGGTTCCACAAGCACCTGCACCCGCACGGCCATCCCCACCACCACGCCCACGCGCACCACTCGCTCCCGGCCCACGCGCCGCTGCACCACCACCCGCTCGCGCACCACCAGGCGACCACCCTGCTGCTGAGCTGCGGCTGCTCGCACTACGTCGACATCCACGACAAGCCCGACTTCCAGCACCATTGGTACGACCACTTCTCTACGGAGTGTGGATGCGACCACTCGGCCTGACGCTCGCTGCTGTCGGACTGACGGGCCGCTCGGTGCGGGCCAGCTGGAGCGTGGCCGCGCGCGGCTATGAGCTGTTCTCCCCGGTCGCCCTCCGAGCGCGGGTGCCGGGTGTGGTCGGACTGCTGACCGTCGCTGGCGACGACGCCGCCGAGCGTGCCCGCGACGCCGCGGAGCCCGCCGCAGGAGTCTCGGCGCACCGCCTCGCCGACCCGATCCTCTTTCTCGACGGCGAGACCGGCGCCCGGGTGGCGACCGCCTTCCTCGTGGAGAACGAAGGGGAAGAGGCGGTCTCGGCGCCGATCGAGGTGTCGGCCTTCACCGGCCCAGACGGCGTCACCGCCGCGCCCGTGCTGACCATCTCGCCAACCGTGCTCGAACTCGGCCCCGGCGAGCAGTCACTGGTGCAGGTTGCGGCGATCCTGGGGCCTGAGCTCCAGGCCGACGTGCGCTACGTCGCCCGCATCAGCATCCCAGGGCTCTCCGAGGCAACCGTGCCGATCGCGGCGCGCCGCCGAGTCGCGGAAGCCGCCTGAACCAGGGCGGGGGAGCTGGATGCCGTTTTTCGTGCGTTGGCTCCCCGGCCCCGAGTGGGCGCTGGCAACGCCGGCGGCGCTGGCGGGTTACGGTCCACCACATGGGTGGCTTCGACGACGACGATGACCTTCAGCGCCGCGACCTCGGTCCGCGACCTGAAGTGCCAAACCACGGCGCGCGGCCGGTCCTGATCGGCATTCCGATCCTGCTGATCACCACGGCGGCGATCCTCGCCATCGTCTTCGGTGGCGGCGGAGACGACAACACGAGCAGCTCGAGCGGTAGTGCCGCAACGAGCCCCGCGACTGGCTCGGGCGACGCCTCGACCGACCAAGTCGTCGCCGCGGTGCGCGCAAGCGGCGATCTGCTCGCCGGTCGTGCCAAGCCGTCCGCCTTTGCCGACGCCACTTGCGAGCCCACCGACGGGATGGACTTCCGCTGCGCCTTCGGCGGCGAAGGCGATCCCGACTCCGGCGCCATCCGCGTCCGGCTGCAGGACGACGGCAGCGTCACCAAGATCCTCGGCACCGTTCCCGCCGCCGTCGGGCAGAAGACGGGGACGCAGACGCAGGCGCTCCTGACCGATGACGACGTCGCGAGCGGCGCCTCCGAAGTCACCTACATCTGCGCGACCTCGACGGCGATCAACCCCGACGGCACGTCGGCGGGCTCCACGGCCACCGGCCAGCGCTGCGTGCTCACCGAGCCGGCGCAAGGCGACGACAAGATCGTCGGGCAGCGGTACGTCGAATTCGCGGCCGATGGAACCGCCCGCCGCGACTTCATGCTCAAGGACGAGTAGCGGCCCGCCGACCGGCCTCAGCCGGTCGGCCCAGGCGTTGCCGCGCTCCCCCGGCGCGCGCTCCGTCGACATCGCCGAGCCCAGACTTGAACTTCCCGGCGCATCGGTGGGTGGCGCACTCGAACGCATGTCCAACTCACCGGTTTTGGCGTACCAAAGGTCGGTCATTCGCTTGGACACCGGCATTTTCATGCCCTGAGGCGCCGACCAACTGGGTGTGCTCTCTCTCCGCAACCCCCACCTCACCGCGGGCCTGACTGCAGCGCTGCTTCTGTTCGGCGCCTCGTCCGCCAGTGCCAAGGTCTACGTCGGTACGCCCGGCGGCGACCGGCTGAAGGCGAAGTCGAGTGCGGGTGACACGCTGTGGGGCGGCGGCGGAGCCGACACGCTGATCGGCGGCAGCGGCCCGGACAAGATCTACGGGGTGCGCTCCAACAACAAGATCTACGGCAACGGTGGCGACGACTACATCGAGGGCGGCGCCGGATCCGACGTCATCAGCGGCGGCCCGGGCAACAACACGATCTTCGGCTCCTCCGGCCACGACGAGATCACGGCCGGCGACGGCAACAACTACGTCGACGTCGGCGGCGCACCGGACACGGCCGACCTCGGCGACGGCAACAACATCCTGTTGACGGGCTCCGGCGGCGGGAGGTACTCCGTCGGCGACGGCAACAACACCGTCTACTACGGCTCGGGCATCGCCTACATCTCGGCTGGCAAGGGCGTGAACACCTTCTACCTCTCGGGCACGGCCGGCGTGCGCAAGCTCGACTGCGGCGGCAACCCCGCCAGCACGGTCTACCTGAACGAGGCGGCGCTGCAGCAGTACTCGCTACAGATCT
>JAUMFO010000022.1:0-3235 GCA_032119795.1 Solirubrobacteraceae bacterium | reverse complement strand
GAGACCATCGACGTGCCCTCGTCCAAGGGCTACATCGATCTCCAGCAGACGCGTCTGAACAAGACGACGAAGCTCCAGGCCAACGTCCTGCTGCCCGACGGCTACGACGCCGACTCCACGACGCGCTACCCCGTCATGTATCTGCTCGCCGGCGTTGGCGACAACATGGGCGGGTGGCTGGATCCCAAGAAGGGCAACGCCCGCAAGCTCCTCAAGGACTTCCCCGGGATCGTCGTGATGCCGGAGTCGGGCCGCGGGTACTTCACCGACTGGTGGCGCGGCGGGACCCGCGTCGGAACCCGGTGGGAGCGGTACTACTTCGAGGAGCTCATCCCGCAAATCGAGGCGAAGTACCGCATTAAGCCTGGTCGCCAGAACCACGCCATCGGCGGCCTCTCAATGGGCGGCTACGGCGGCACGCTCTTCGTCGGCCAGTTCCCGAGCTACTTCGGCAACGCCTTCTCGCTGTCCGGTCTGCTGGATCTCCAGACGCCCGAGGTCGCGGCGGTGCTCCCGACCGATATCGGCTCGCCGTTCACCCGCATCTGGGGCCCGATCAACGGCCCCTACGCCACCGCTCACAATCCCGTGAAGATGGTTGGCAACGACGTCGGCTCACGCGTCTACATCAGCGCCGGCGACGGCAAGCCAAGCACGCGCTACGCCTTCAACTTCTCCGCCTGGACCTCCGGCTATGTTGCCGAGCTGTCCGTTCGCTACCAGTCGCTTCGTTGGGCGGCGCGGGCTCGCGAAGCCGGCGTCGACGTGACCTACAGCGGGCACACCGGCGCCCACGACTGGCCGTACTGGCAGGCGGAGTTCCCCCGTCTGCTCAAGTGGGGCGTGTTTAACCCGCCGCCCGTGCTCGACGCCGCCGCGAACACCTCGTGGACGTACCGCACGATGGCGCCGCAGGGCAACGCCTGGAGCTTTGGTTACAAGTTTGCGACGGCCCCGACCGAGATCGCCACGTTCAAGCGCAGCGGGCAGGTGATCAGCGGCACCGGAGGCGGCTCCGTGATCATCACGCCGGGCGCCGCCGACGCCGACGCCACCGGCAACGGCACCAAGACGCAGTGCGCCTTCACGGTGACGCTGCCGTTCGAGCACACGCTCCCCGCCGGCTGCTGAGCCGGCTCGTCGGCGCGGTTCGGCACCGTGCTTTCGTCCGGTCGAATTTCCAAACGTGGTTCTGAATAGCTACTACTCGTAGCGATACGCTGGTTTTATGTCCCGCTCTGTCCGTCCGTTGTTGCGGCTCCTCGCCGCGTGCGCTGCCTTGCTCGGCATCGCGCTGGTTCCGTCGTCGGCTTCGGCCGCGCAGCGGCTGGAGTCGTTCGACCTGCCCAGCGCGCAGGGCAACCTGGATCTCGGGCAGGTCAAGCTCAACAAGGTCACCTCGCTGCGTGCCAACGTCATGCTGCCCGACGGCTACGACCAGAGCCCCGGCGCCGATTGGCCCGTCGTGTATCTCCTGGCCGGCATCGGAGACAACACGACGGGGTGGATCACCTCCGGCCAGATTCAGACGGTCGCCAAAGGTCTCCCCGCCATCGTCGTCATGCCGGAGAGCGGCAAGGGCTTCCTGATGGACTGGTGGAACGGCGGTGCGCGCCAAGGGCAGAACTGGACGCGCTACACCCTCGACGAGGTCGTCCCCGCGATCGAGGCCCGCTACCGCGTGCGTCCCGGCCGGCAGTTCCACGCGATCGGCGGCATCTCGATGGGCGCCTACGGCGCGCTGCTCCTCGGTGGCCAGCTGCCGAGCTACTTCGGCACGATCATCTCCCTCTCGGCGCTCGTGGACTCCCAGAACCCCGAGTCCTACGCCGCGCTGCCGGGCTCCGTCGGTGCGCCGTCCTACGAGTCGATCTGGGGTCCGGTCGGCGGCGCCTACGCCACCGTCAACAATCCGATGAAGACCGTCGAGAACGTCGCCCAGTCGAGGGTCTACCTCCACACCGGCAACGGCATCCCCGACCTGTCGTTCCCGTTCAACGCAGATGCTTGGACCAAGGGCGCGGCGATCGAGAGCTTCGCGTTCGCGCAGAACGTCCGATACGAGCTCCTCCTGCTCCGGGCCGGAGTGCAGCACACCTTCAAGATGCGCGTCGGCGTGCACGACTGGCCGTACTGGAAGCGCGAACTCCCGCGGGCGATCTCCTGGGGGCTGTTCAACCGGCCGCCCGTCACCACCAGCGCCAGCGCCACCCGTTGGCTCTACAAGACGATGGCTCCCCACGGCAACGCTTGGGGCTTCGGCTACACGTTCGCGGATCCGACGACCACGGCCGTGACGATTGAGCGAGACGGCAACGCCATCAAGGCGACGGGCGCCGGCACGATCACGATCAATCCGGGCGCGGCCGACTGGGACTCCAGCGGCGCCGGCGCCAAGCCGGAATGCAGCTTTACGGCTCGCATGCCGGTCGTCCGGACGCTGCCCGCCGGCTGCCTGTAGACCGGCGCGTCGGCCGCGCTTTGCGGGCGAGTACCGCCGTATCCGCCCGAGATGCTTGGTCAGACACGCGCCGTATCGGTAACCTTGGAAGCATGCTTACCGCTTTCCGCCACACGCTTCGTGGTCTTGTGGCCGGGGCGGCGATCGGCGCACTCGCCGTCGTGGCTCCGGCCACGGCCGGCGCCGCCCAGCGGGTCGAGACGATCGCGCTCCCGAGCACGCAAGGCAACATCGACGCGGCGCGCGTCCCGCTCAACAAGGTCAAGTCGCTGAACGCCACCGTCGTGCTCCCCGACGGCTACGACGAGCGCCCCGAGGCGGACTGGCCGGTGCTCTACCTCCTCGCCGGCATCGGCGACAACCACACGGGCTGGATCACCTCGGGTCGAATCACCGAGCTTGCCGCTGGCTTGCCGGCGATCATCGTGCTCCCCGAGAGTGGCAAAGGCTTCCTCGTCGACTGGTGGCGGGGTGGCTCGCGCCGCGGCCCGAACTGGGGGCGCTACACCCTCGACGAGGTCGTGCCGACGATCGAGTCCCGCTATCGCGTGCGGCCCGGCCGCCAGTGGCACACCATCGGTGGCATCTCGATGGGCGGCTACGGGGCACTGCTGCTCGCGGGGCAGCTCCCCGGCTACTTCGGGGCGGCGGTCTCGCTGTCTGGCCTCGTCGACTCGCAGAGCCCAGAGGCATTCCTGGTCTTGCCGCCTGAGATGCGGGCAGGCTCCTACGACGCGATCTGGGGGCCGTTCAACGGCCCGTACGCTGCGGTGA
>JAUMFO010000021.1:0-106121 GCA_032119795.1 Solirubrobacteraceae bacterium | reverse complement strand
GTGCGCGGCGCGGGCTGGGGCCGTCCACTCCAGCAGACGGTCCTCGATCGACGACGACGGGTAGGTCTCGAGCCGGTCGAGATCGATCATCTCGCCATCGAGGCCATGACGGATCGCCCGCCACAGGTTCTCCTCGACCATCCGCGGCGTGGGGTGCTCGAACGGGACGCCCTCGTCGTGGTCGGCAACGGCCTGCGCCACACACGCCACGGTCAGCGCCGCGAGGGCGTTCCCGCGAGCCGCATCGGGCTGGGCGTCGCAGATGCGCACCTCGACGGTGCCGTTGCGCAGATGCGGGCGGATCGACCACCACACCTGCGTGGCCTCAACAATCGAGCCCAGACGCTGGAGCGTCTGGAGGTAATCCTTGTACGTCGCCCAGTCGCCGTAGACGTCGGGCACGCCGCAGCGCGGGAAGGTCCGGGTGAACGTCAGCGTGCGGGCGGAGTGCAGATTCGTGTCTTGCCCCTCGAGCAGCGGCGAACTGGTCGACAGCGCCAGCAGCAGCGGCAGCACGGGCCGCAAGCGGTCGCATGCGGCGACCGCACGATCGGTCCCGTTCACGCCGACGTGCAAATGCAACGAGAAGGTGTTGTTGCGCCGGGCCACGTAGCCGAGACCGTCGACGACCCGGCGGTAGTGCTCGGTATCGATGTTGAGCTGCTCGCGGTAGTCAGCCCACGGGTGAGTGCCAATCGATGCCAGCGTGGTGGCGTGGCGCTCCACGTGCGACACGAGCCGGGCTCGGTGGGCCGCCTGCAGCTCGATCGCGCCGGCGAGCGTCGGCCCACGACCGGAGATGATCTCCAGCTCCGAGCAGATCAGCTCGCCCGTGATCTGGGCCCGCAGCGCCGGGTCCTCGGTCTCGGAGGCCTCGACCAGCGGCTCAAAGCGCGGGACGAGCTCGAGCGTCTCCGGATCCAGGAGCGCAAACTCCTCTTCCAAGCCGACGGTGAGGTCGACGCTCTCGGCGAAGACCGCCTCGGCGACCTCCATGTCGAGGGTCGAGCCCACCTTGGGCTCCGGATCCGTCGCAGGTTCGGCGCTCACGCGAGGTAGAAGTAGAGCGCGTGGAGCAGCTCCACCGCAGGTGACGACGTGTGCACGATCACGCCAGCAGGCACGTCGACGAGCCCACCCGAGTAGTTGAAGATGATCTTCAGGCCAGCCTCGACGAGCTGATCGGTGATGTCCTGCGCGGCCTCGCTGGGCACCGCCAGGACGGCGACGACAATCTGCTCGCTGACGATCGCGGCAGCCATCTGATCCATCGGAAGAATCGGCACACCGGCGAGATCGCCGCCAGCCTTCTCCGGGTCGGCGTCGATGACGGCCTTGATCTTGAAGCCATGGTCGGCAAAGAGATCCGATGAGCCGATCGCCCGACCGAGTCGGCCGGCACCGATCAGCGCAATGTTGATCTGCTCACTCGTGCGCAGGATGGCCTGGATCTGGTCGATCAGGCCGTCGACGGAGTAGCCCACGCCGCGCTTGCCAAACCGTCCGAACCCGGAGAGATCGCGTCGAATCTGGGTCGCGTTGACGTGCGTGTAGTCGGAGAGTTCCTGCGAGGAGATCGTCTCGCGATCGAGCTTGCGGGCCTGCGTCAGCACCTGCAGGTATCGCGACAGGCGTGCCGCCACGCCGATGGAGAGCCGGCGATCGGAGGGGCCTCCGTCTTGACGAGGGGGCTGCGTCGGCGTTTCGCGCACAGCGGCGAGTCTAGGCGACCGGGCCCCGGCATCGAGGACAGGCTCCGTCATCGGTCGACGGGGGCCCGAGCCAGTGCGGAGCGCACCACCTCGGGTTCGGCGAACAACGTGCACACCTCGGCGCCGTCGACGAGCACCACCGGGATCCGCTCCAGGTGGGCGAGCAGCAGCGCGTCGTCGAGGTCGATGTTGACCTCCACGATCGTTGTGTCGGCCTCCGCAGCGAGCGGGGCAAGCTCCTCGAGGGCGTCCTCGCAGAGGTGGCACCCGGGGCGCGAGTAGACGGTGATGCGAGCGTCAGCGCCAGACCTCGCCGCAGGTTGCGCGGACGCGGTGCCGCTCACCGGACCGGCCCCTGCCCCGTCCCGTAGGCGTCGAGCGACAGGTAGGTCGGGTAGGCGACGGCGTCGGTGGCGTGCGCCGCGGCGCCGATCATCGCGGCGTTGTCGGTGCAGTACTCGCGGTCCGGGATCGACAGTCCGCAACCAAGTTCGGCCAACGCCGCACGCAGCGCGCCGCTCGCAGCGACGCCACCACCGATCGCCACGTGGTCGAGGCCAGTCGACGCCAGCGCCCGGCGAACTCGCAGCACGAGCGTTGCAACGACCGCCGCTTGGTACGACGCGGCCAGGTCGGCGCGACGCGCCTCGAGTTCGTCGGCCGACAGGTCGCGGACGACGTAGAGCAGCGCGGTCTTGAGACCTGAGAACGAGAAGTCCAGGCCCGGGACCTTCTCACTGCGCGGGAAGCGGTAGGCGGCCGGATCACCCGTCGCCGCGAGGCGCTCCAGTGCGGGACCGCCCGGGTAGCTGAGCCCCAAGAGGCGGGCGCCCTTGTCGATCGCCTCGCCGGCGGCGTCGTCGAGCGTGCGGCCGACGATCTCGATCTCCCCCAGGCGGGTGCCGTCGGCCCGGGCCAACAGCGTGTGCCCGCCGGACGCAACCAGGACGAGGTGCGATCTGTCCTCCGGGGGCGGCTCCGCCGCGAGGCGTCCGGAGAGCAGATGCCCGTGCATGTGGTCGACGGCGATGAGTGGCAGACCGCGCGGCGCAGCAAAGGCCTTGGCCGTCTGCAAGCCGCACAGCAGCGAGCCGACCAATCCAGGGCCGCGGGTCACGGCGACCTGCTCGATGTCGTCGGCCTGCACCTGCGCGGTGCGCAGCGCGTCAGCGAGCACCGGCCCGATCGCCTCCACGTGCTGTCGCGCGGCGAGTTCCGGCACCACTCCGCCGTAAGCGTCATGAATGCCCTGCGAAGCGATCGCGTTACTCAGGACGCGCTCGCCGTCCAACACCGCGGCGCACGTGTCGTCGCAGCTCGTCTCGATGGCCAGCGTCAGCGTCATCCGGCGGCCGCCTGCGGCTCGTCGCCTTCGGCGGGCGTTGGGCCGGTCGCGGCGCTGGCGCCGAGCGAGGGGTCGGGGCCAAGCGGCGCAGGCGACGGCTTGTTCCAGCGCTTCGCCTCAGCGAGGTCGGGCGCGGGCACGTCGGCGAACGACCCATTGCGGGTCGCCGGGGTGCGCCACATCACGAGCGCGTCCTCACCGTCATCGGGGTAGTACGCGCGCCGCCGACCGGCCACGAGGTAGCCCTCGGAGGCATACAGCGAGAACGCCGCTTTGTTGCTCGGGCGCACCTCCAGGGTGGTGCGGGCTCGCCCGGCCGTGGCGCCTTCGAGCACCTCGTGCAGCTCCACCAGGAGCGCGCGAGCAAGCCCCTGCCGGCGGTAGCTCGGAGAGACGGTCACGTTCATCACATGCCACTCGTCGGATTGCGGCGAGCAGATCACGTAGCCAGCCAGCGCGCCGCCGACTCTGATCCCCAGCGCAATCGTCTCCGGGCGGGTGAGCTCCAGGACGAACATCGCGACCGACCACGGCGTCGAGTAGCTCGCCCGCTCAACGGGCATCACCTCGGCCAGCTCCGCCACCCGCAAACGCTCGATGCGCAGATCTCCTCGCTCGGTCATCACGTGCCAGAACCCGCTGAGGCAGCTGAGGTCGCGCCGGCACGGGTGGCCGCTTCTCGCTCGGCCGTTGGGATGGCATCCGGGCGGCGACCGTAGGCAGGCCGAACGGTATCGGCGAGCTTCGGCACCCCGCCCCGCGTGAGCGCCGCCAGCGACGAGGCCTGAAGGCGGTGGAGCGCATCCCCGGCCGGTGGCACCTGGGCCCCGGCGGCCTCGAAGGCCTCGCGCTCCAGCAGGGCGCCGTCCCCGACGGCCAACCAGCCGCCAAGCGGGGCGAGTCCGCCGACGCCGCCGCGCGCCACCACCTCGATCGCTGACGCGTCAGCCGGATCGGCCGGCGCGGCCTGCAACCGAGCAACGAAGAGTTCTTTGCGGCGCCCATCGACGACGGCGATAACCGACTGCCCGGCGCCTCGCTCGGCGCGCGCCGCATGATCGAGCAGCGCTGGGGAGGTGACGCCGACGAGCGGCACCTCGAGGCGGCGTGCGAGCCCGGCCGCCGCGGAAAGTCCGCTGCGCAGCCCGGTGAACGACCCCGGGCCCACGCCAACGCCGACGCGCTCAAGGTCGCTCCAGCTCAGCGAGAGCTCCGCGAGCGCCTCAGCGGCGAGGACGAGCCCGAGCGACGTGTGCTCGGGGCGTCCACCCGGCTCGGGGTCGTGGCGGCGCTCCGCGAGACGTTCGCCGTCGCCGGCAACGACGATCGTCGAGGCGGTGGAGGTGTCGATCGCCAGCAGGCGCATCAGGCTCCCCCACCACCGAGTTGCTCGATGGCAATCTCGCGGCGGTCACCGCCAGCATGGGCCAGCGAGACGCGCCAGGTCGCCTCGTCTTCGAGCCCGGGCGCGCCGGATGGCCACTCGACGATCGCCAGATCGGCCGCGTCGAGTTCGTCGTCGATCAACTCGCGGTCGAGCAGGCCCACCTCGCCGAGTCGGTGAAGGTCGAGATGCGCGATGAGCCCAAGGCCCGCGTCGTAGCGGTGAGCCACGCCGAACGTGGGACTGGTCACCGGCCCCTGCACGCCAAGCGCCGCGCAAAGCGCGCGCGCAAAGGTGGTTTTGCCCGCACCGAGATCGCCCTCCAGCAGGATCACGTCGCCAACGCCCACGCGGGTGGCGAGTTCTCCGGCCAGCGAGGCCGTCTGCTCGGGCCCCTCGCTAGTAGTCGCGCGCATCGCCCGTGCGCAGCCGCAAACCGGCTCCGGCGAGGAGCGCAGCCGCACCGAGCAGCAGCGTGATCCGCGGGTCGCTACCCGTGAAGGGGAGCGACTCGGCCGTGGCGCTGGCGACCGAGCTGGGCGTGCTCGAAGAGGAGGAGCTACTGCCGGCGGCTTTCGTTGGCGAGTCCTTCAGCGTGCCCTTCGGCGTCTGCGCGGTGATCACGTCAGCCGGGTCGTCGCTCAGCGTGCCGGACGACGGGGCACCGGCCAGCAGCTCATCGAGCGACGCGGACGCAGCGGGCGCTGGCGCAGCAGCAAGCCCGAGGGCGAGCAGCAACAGGAGGGGACGGCGATCCACGCGGAGGAGTCTACGTGGCCTGCCGGGCGGCTGGTTTCCGGGCGGCCGTTCGGAGCAGCGTCACACGAAGGTGTTCGCCTCGAGTGGCGAAAACCCTTGTGTGGACGGGCGATTCTCGCCTAGACGCCCAGATCCGCGCGGACCATCGAGAGGTGGCGGCCGTCGAGGCCGCGGTCGATGGCGGCCTTCACGACGTCGCGGGCCTCATCGGTGCGGTCGACGCACGCCAGGAAGGCGGCGAGATCAGACGCGAACGCGGCGGAGTCTGGGTCGGCGGCCACGGCGAGCGAGAGGAGGTCCTCGGCGCGGTCGTAGTCCTCGGCGGCAAACGCGAGGAGCCCGGAGATGTTCATGAAGTCGGAGGCGTAGGCGAGCTCGTCGAGCGTCCACGAGAGCGCTTCGGCGCGGGCGCAGTAGTCGGCGGCGAGGTCGTTCTCGCCGGCATGCCACATGGCGAGTGCCGCCATGGCGAGGCGACGGACGTCTTGATCGCCGCCCATCGCGATGACGGTCTGGATCTCGTTGCGAGCCCCAGAGGAGTCGGTCGTGCAGATCGTCATGCCGAGCAGCAGGCGCAGTTCGACGTCGCGCGGGTAGCGGCGGACGGCCCACCGCAGGAACGGCTCGTTCTCGGTGGTGCGCTCTTGGCGCATCAGCCGGGAAGCGCGCTCACGGGCCTTGTGCGGCGTCGGGCCGTGGCACCAGTGCGCGAACCTCTTGAAGAGGCCGCGATCGCTGTTGGTAGCTGGTGTGCGGCGGCCGGTCATGTCTCTCTGATCTTCGGACCGTGAGGGCTCTCACTGAAGGGGGGAATCCCACACAGAGGCTTCGGGTAGACGTTCGTTCGCGCCAACTTGCCGAAATACGAAGCGGCGCGGACGACAAACCCCCCAGTCCGTCATCCGCGCCTTCGCTTCGTCGGAGCCCCCCAGCCCCGAAGATCTGCCGCTTTGAGGCTAGGCGGTCGTGACCGGCTCGCGCTCCACTTCGGTGCCAAGGGTGGTCACGACGGGCCAGTCGTCACCGGTGTAGCCCGGGAGCGGCTCTTCGCGCGGCTCTTCGGCGTCGACGAGGTGGCCCTCAAGCGACACGTTCGGAATGATCTTGTCGAGCCAAGCCGGCAGCCACCAGGCCTTGTCGCCCAGGAGCAGCACCACGGCGGGCGCAATGATCAGCCGCACGATCAGCACGTCGATGAGGATCGCGAGGCCGAGGCCGACGCCGATCATCTTCTGGCCGATGTCGGGCGCCATCGTGAACGAGACGAACACCGCCGTCATGATCAGTCCGGCCACCAGGATGACCTTGCCGATCCGGCCCATGCCGTGGATCACGCTCGCGCGCGGGTCGTCGCCTTCCTGCGCAGCCTCGTGGATCCGCGAGAGCAGGAACACGTTGTAGTCCATGCTCAGGCCGAAGAGGATCGCGAACAGCATCACCGGCACGAAGAACAGGATCGGAACGTTGCCGTCGCCGGCGCCGATCAGGCTCGAGCCGATGCCGTCTTGGAAGACGGCCGTGACGATGCCGTAGCCAGCGGCGACCGACAGCAGGTTGAACCCAGCCGAGACGAGCGGGATCCACAGCGAACGGAATGCCGCCATCAGCAGCAGGATCGACAGGCCGATCACGACCGCGATGAACACCGGGAGGCCCGCCGCCGTCTTGGCGGAGAGGTCTTCCAGGGCTGCGGTCTGGCCGCCGATGTAGGCGCGCAGGTCGGTGCCCTTGGTGGCCGCCGGAACCACGTCATCGCGGAGGGTGGTGAGCAGCTCACTCGTGGCCGCGTCCTGCGGCGACGTCTTCGGGATCGCGACCATGGTCGCGATCTCTCCGTCTTCGCTGATCTGCGGCGGAACCACGGCCACCATGCCGGGCGTCGCCGCGATCTTCGTCCGCAGCGACTCGAGCGCCGCCGCGTTGCCGGCATCGCCCTTGGGGATGTCGACGGCGATCAGGAACGGGCCGTTGGAGCCGGCGCCGAAGCCCTCGCTGAGCGAGTCATAGGCCAGGCGAGCGGTGTTGTCTTCGGCCTTGTTGCCGTCGTCGGGCTGGCCGAGACGCATGTCCAGAGCCGGGAACGCGAAGACGAGCAGAATCAGCACGCCACCGGCGATCGAGAGCCACGGGCGCGCCGTGACGATCTCGCCCCACCGACTGAACCCGGGCGACGCCTGCACGTGCTCGATCTTCTTGGGCTTGAGCCGCTTGGCGAACGCGCCGATCAGCATCGGCAGCACGGTGATCGCGGAGATCACCACAGCGAACACACCGACGGCTGCGCCGAGGCCCATCTTGCCGAGGAACGGGATGCCGATCGCGAGGAGACCGGCGATTGCCACCATCACGATGAGGCCGGCCGTGACCACGGCGGAGCCGGCGGTGGCCGCAGCCTTGGCGGCCGAGTCGCCCACGGAGTAGCCGGCGGCACGCTGTTCGCGGAACCGCCCGATCACCAGCAGGGCGTAGTCGATGCCGGCACCCAGGCCGAGCAGGCCAGCCAGGAACGCCGCGAATGACGGCAGCCCAAGCGGACTCGTGACGGCGGACAGCAGCCCCTGCGCCAGCATCACGCCGATGATCGCCGCGAGCAACGTCACGGCCATCGCCGCGAACGAGCGGAACAGGAAGAACAAGAGGAAGCCGGCCATGACGATGCCGGCGAGCTCGCCGACGGGAATCTCCGACTCCGCGGCGATGTCGGCCATGACGCCGCGCACGTAGATCTCAACCCCAGGCGTCGAGCCTGCCTCGGCGGCGTCGAGCAACTCAACGCCGACGGGCTTCTTGACGTCCTCGTTCTTGAGGTCGTAGACGACCGTCGTCAGACCGATCGTGCCGTCCTGAGAGAGCCCCTGCGGACCAGTCTCAAACGGAGACGGGGCCGCGACGACCTTGTCGAGTGCCGCCAGCTTGGCGACGGCCGCCTCGACGGCCGCCTTGTTCTGCGGGTCGGAGAGCTTGCCCTCGGTCGCGCGGAACACGACCTGGGAGTCGACGCCCGCCTGCATCGGCGAGTGCGCCTCCAGGAGGTTGATGACCTCCTGCGAGTCGGTGCCTGGAATCGAGAAGTCGTCGGCGGCTGGACCACCGGCGGCACCGGCGGCGAAGAGCGCGACGAGCACCAGGAAGGCGCCGATCAGGCCCCGCCCCCAGCGGCGTGTGAAGAGGCGCGCGAGGCGCGCAAGACGAGCTGACATAGGTGGTGGCCTTGAAGAAGTGGAGTGTCCGAGACGGCGCCGACGCGGCGACGAGCGGCACGTTAGCGCACTCATTGCAAAAATGCATCTCTTGCAGAAATGCCTTAACCGCAGTTTCGCATCTGCTGCAATCTGGGGTACCATTGGACCGATGACGCCGGACACCGAAGTCCCCGAAGCAGGTCTGCGCGAGCGCAAGAAGCAGCAGACGCGCGAGCTGATCGTGCGCGTCGCGCTCGACCTGTTCGTCAAGCAGGGTTTTGCGGCGACGACGATCCCCGAGATCGCCGACGCCGCCGACGTCTCCCCGCGCACGGTCTCCTCGTACTTCCCGGCCAAGGAAGACCTCGTCTTCGACCTCACCGCGGCCACGTTTGACCGCTTGGAGGCCCGGCTCCACGAGCGCCGAGATGGCGAGACGACCGCCGAAGCGCTGCGCGACTGGATCGCGAGCGAGGCACCCGGCTGGGACGACGATCAGCAGATGAACGTGCGCAAGCGCGTCGTCCACGAGTCCGAACACCTGCAGGCCTACTCCAAGCGCTTCATTGCCCGCGGCGAAGAACTCGTTGCGCACTCGATCGCGTCCGATCTCGGCGGCCACCCCGACGACCTTGAGGCCCGCATGGCCTCCGCCGCGACGCTCGCACTGTTCAGCGTGCTCAACGCCCACAAGGACGACGCCGCCGCAGCCGACGGCTCCGGCAACTGCCAGGGCACGCACTCTCGCGAGGACGCGGTCGAGCTCCTCGACCGCGCCCTCCTCTTCGTCAGCGCCGGGATCCGCGCACTGCAGATCGCGCGGGCCGAAGAGGCCAGCGCGCACACCCTCGGGACGTAGCGCCCCGAGGCTAAAACAGCCCGAGCTGCGGCTCAGGCGGCTCGTCAGGAATGGTCGGCGCGCCACTCGCCGGATCCTCAGCGCCGACCGGCAGTGGAGCCTCGGCCTCGTCGGACCCGTCAGCAGCCGCGGGCTCCTCAACTTCCGCCGCCTCAATCACCGGCTGCGGCAGTGCAGGCCGCGCCAGCAGCTCCGGCAGCCGCGCGACGTCTTCGCGCAGCGTGTCGAGCAACGCACGCGTGTAGAGCGCCGCGGCCGGGTGATAGAGCGGCACGAGGTACACGGCCGTCTCCCCCAGCTCGGCGATCTCAACCTGCCCGTGGCGCTGGGTCACCGGTGTCGCGTCGCCGGTGAGTGCACGGGTGGCGAAGCTCCCGAGCGTGCAGACGACGCGCGGCTGCACCAGCTTGATCTGCTCAAGGAGGTAGGGGCGGCACTTGCTGAGCTCAGACGGATCGGCGTCGCGGTTGCCCGGAGGCCGGCACTTGAGCACGTGCGTGATGAACACCTCCTCGCGCGAGAGGCCGATCGAGCCCAGGAGGTCGTCGAGCAGCTTGCCCGCGGCACCCGTGAATGGCACGCCCTGCTCGTCCTCGCGGGCCGTCGGAGCCTCGCCGACGAGCATCAGGGTGGCGTCGGCGTGCCCAGCGCCGAACACGACCTGGGTGCGGGCCGCCGCCAACTGGGCGCAGCGTGTGCATGCCCGCGCGTCGAGAAACACCTGCTTAAGGCGCTCTCGGCGGTCATCGGCGTCCGGCAGCGCCGACGCGCCCACCGCTACTGCCAAAGCGCCAGTCTCGCTGGGAGTGTCCTCGCTCACTCGACGGATGGTAGATCCAGCCGCAGCGGAGGAGTACATTCCCGCTTGGGCCGTCACTCAGGTTTGAGGACGGACCCCTCCCACACCCCTTCACCTCACTCGCTCGATCGCGACCGGCATCCGTAAGGAGCTGGACCGGCAATGCAAAACACCCCTTCTCCGCGCATCGCGGTAGTCGGCGCTGGCCGACTTGGAACCGCCCTTCACCGCGCCCTTGTGGCCGCTGGTTTTGACGCTGCCGTCGCCCCACTCGGGCGTGGCGCTCGGGCCGCTGGTGTCGAGGTGGTCTTCCTCTGCGTTCCCGATCGAGAGATCGCAGCTGCTGCCGGGCTGATCGAGCACGGTCCGCTCGTCGTGCACTGCAGCGGCGCGTCGTCGGTCGATCTCGTCGCCGGCGCGGGCCATGCGCGTCGCGGCGTCCTGCATCCGCTCATGAGCGTCCCGCACGGCGAAGCCTCACTCGAGGGCGCGTGCGCCGCCATCCGCGCGACGTCGCGCGCCGACGCCGCGCGGCTGCGCCAGATCGCGCAGGTGCTCGGGATGGTCCCGATCGACGTGGCCGAGGAAGACCGCACTGCCTACCACGCAGCCGCCTCGTTGGCCTCCAACGCGCTGGTGGCGCTGCAGGTCGCGGCAGCAGAGCTGGCCGCCACCGCCGGCGTCCCCGCCAGTGCACTCATGCCGCTGGCCCGGGCCAGCCTCGCGCAGGTTGGCGCCGACGGCCCGGCCGCGCTCACCGGCCCCGCCGCGCGCGGCGACTGGGCGACGGTCGATGCGCAGCGCGCCGCCGTGGCCGAGCGCACGCCCCACCTCCTTCCCCTCTTCGACGCCGCGACCGACGCTTGTAGCGCGATCGCCGGCACCTCCCGCGACCGTGAGCCAATCCCGCTCGCGGCCGCGCACCCCACCCCCAGCCCCATCACTGCGGAGTCCGCCTGATGCTTGCCACGACCACCCTCACCGTCGCCCGTACGGTGGATGAGCTCCGAGCCGCGGTCGACGCCGCGCACGGGGCCGGCCTCTCCGTCGGGTTCGTCCCGACGATGGGCGCACTCCACGAGGGCCATGCCACGCTCGTGCGGGCCGCGGCCCGAGAGCATGGCGCGGTCGTCATCTCGATCTTCGTGAACCCTTCGCAGTTCAACGACGCGTCGGATCTGGAGAATTACCCGCGCACGGAGGCCGCCGACTTCGAGCGTGCCGCGGCCGCCGGCGCCACGATCGCGTTCGCGCCGTCGTGCGAGGAGATCTACCCCGCCGGCTTCGCCACGACGATCAGCGCGGGCGCCATCGCCGAGCAGCTCGAGGGCGCGCACCGCCCCGGCCACTTCGACGGCATGGCGACGGTCGTGGCCCGTCTGCTCGGCCTCGTTCGCGCCGACGTCGCCTACTTCGGCCGCAAGGATGCCCAACAGCTCGCGGTCATCGAGCAGTTCGTCCGCGACCTCGTGATCCCGACGCGCATCCAGGGTGTCGACACCGTCCGCGAAGACGACGGCCTGGCGATGTCGAGCCGCAACGTGCGGTTGGCGTCGGCCACCGATCGCGAACGCGCACTGGCGATCAGCCGCGGCCTCTTTGCCGCGCAGCGCCTCGCCGAGGGCGGCGAGCACTCCGCCCGCGCCCTCGAGTCCGCCGTCCACGTCGAGCTGATCGCCGCCGCCCTCCCGACGGACTACGCCACGCTCGTCGACGCCGCCACCTTCCTGCCTGTCGACGTCCTCGATCGCGAGTGCGTTCTGGCCGTGGCCGCGCACGTCGGCCAGGTCCGCCTCATCGACAACGTCCGGCTCGCGCCGGTCGCGTCTTAAGTTCCCTCCGCTCTCCGCGCACCCCAGGAGAACCCCGCCATGCACCGCACGATGCTGAAGTCGAAGATCCACCGGGCCACGGTCACGGGCAGCGATCTGCACTACGTCGGGTCGATCACGATCGACCCCGATCTCCTCGACGCCGCCGACATCCTCGAGCACGAGCAGGTGGCCATCGTCGACGTCGACAACGGCCAGCGCTTTGAGACCTACACGATCGCCGGCGAGCGCGGCTCGGGCGTGATGCAGGTCAACGGGGCCGCCGCACGCCTCGTGCACCACGGCGACACGATCATCGTCATCTCTTACGCCCAGTACGACAAGGCCGAGCTCGAGACTTACGAGCCGAAGGTCGTCCACGTGGAGGCCGGTTCCAACCGGATCCTCGACGTCGACGACGCCGTCGCAACCTTGCTGTCCGCTTCTGCGGTCCGCTAGGTAGCGCCACCTCTCCCCAGGAGACATTGAGACATGTCGACCTACCCGACCCAGCCCAAGACGATCACCATCCCGAGCGACGCTTCGACGCTCCCGATGACGCTCCCGCGGATCGTCGAGCACTACCGCCGCGGCGACAAGCTCGTGATGGTCACGGCCTACGACTACCCGAGCGCGCGTGCGGCTGAGGCTGCTGGCGTCGATCTCGTCCTCGTGGGCGACTCCGGCGCGATGACCGTGCTCGGCTACGACTCGACGGTGCCGGTGTCGATCGACGAACTGCTGATGCTCGCCAAGGCCGTGCGCCGCGGACTCCAGAGCCCGTTCCTCGTCGGCGACCTGCCCTTTGGGTCCTACGAGGTCTCCGACGAGCAGGCCGTCAGCACGGCGATGCGGTTCGTGAAGGAGGCCGGCGTCGACGCCGTCAAGCTCGAGGGCTGCGGCCCGATGGCCGTCGCCCGCGCCCGCGCGATCACCCAGGCCGGCATCCCGGTCATGGGCCACGTTGGCCTCACGCCCCAGACGGCCGTGATGCTCGGCGGTTACCGCGCCCAGGCCAAGGACGCGTCGGCTGCGATGTCGCTGATCCACGGCGCCGAGGCGCTGGAAGACGCCGGGTGCTTCTCGGTCGTCCTGGAGGCGATCCCGTCGGTCGTCGCGGAGGCGGTCGTCTCGCGCCTGAACGTGCCGACGATCGGCATCGGCGCCGGCCCCACCACCGCCGGGCAGGTGCTCGTGTTCCACGACCTCCTCGGGATTCGCGAGGGCCGCGGCGGCAAGTTCGTCCAGCGCTACGCCGATCTCCAGGACGCCATGGACCAGGGCGTCGCCGCCTACGCCAATGACGTGCGCACGAAGGTCTACCCGGGCCCCGAGCACGAGTACGCCATGGACGCCGCCGAGGTCGCGACGCTCCAGAGCGCGATCGACGAGCTGCCCGCGCGGCTGTAGCACCTGGGCTTCTCCGGTCGGCGCTTGCGGGAGCAGGCGCCGACCGTGAACATCCTCGGGATCGCTTCGCCGACGTCTACCTCCGAGGACTTGATGCCCAGCACGTTCGATCTCCCTGAGCGCCTGTTGCTCGGGTCCGGCCCGTCGCAGACGACGGAGCGGGTGCTGCGCGCGCTCGGCGCCCCGACGCTCGGCCACCTGGATCCGGCGTTCGGCGAGCTGCTCGACGATTTGAGCGAGCGGCTGCGCAGCGCCTTTCGCACGCAGAACCAGGTGGCGTTCCCCGTCTCCGGCACGGGCAGCGCAGGGATGGAGACGATGGTTGCCAACCTCGTGAAGCCCGGCGACCGCGTCCTCTGCGGAATCCATGGGCTGTTCGGGGAGCGCATGGCCGACGAACTCGCGCGCCACGGCGCCGACGTGGTGCGCGTCGAGGGCGAGTGGGGCCGCGCGATCCCGACCGAGGTGCTGCTGCACGCCGCCGACGAGGGTCCGTTCGCGGCGATGGTCGTCGTGCACGCCGAGACGTCGACCGGCGTCGCACAGCCCCTCGACGGCCTTGCCGACGCCTGCCGTGACCGCGACGCCCTCCTGCTCATCGACTGCGTGACGTCGCTCGGCGGGCACCGGCTCGAGCTCGACGCCTGGGGCGTCGACGCAGCCTTCTCCGGCACGCAGAAGTGCCTCAACGTGCCGCCCGGGCTCTCGCCGTTCACGCTCGGCGAGCGCGCGATCGCCAAAGCCGAGACCGTCGACTGCCCATCCTGGTACTTCGACCTCTCGCTCGTGCTCGGGTACTGGGCGGGGACCGGCGGCCGGGCCTACCACCACACCGCGCCGATCAACCTGATCTATGGACTGCACGAGGGACTCGGCGACGTCCTCGAGGAGGGCGTCGAGGCGCGCTGGGCGCGGCACGAGCTCGCCCACAACGCGCTGCTGCGAGCACTCCGTGCACTGGGCCTGGAGCGAATCGCGCCCGAGGGCGAGCAGCTCAATCCGCTGCTGGCGGTGCGCGTGCCGGACGGCGTCGACGACGCGGCCGTCCGGATGCCGCTGCTCACCGAGGACGGCATCGAGATCTCCGGCGGCCTGGGCCCGTTCGCCGGGCAGGCGTGGCGGATCGGCGTGATGGGCTACGGGGCCAATCTCGAGCCACAGCGCCGGCTCGTCGAGGCGCTCGCGCCACGACTCGGGCAAAGCGCCGACGACGCCGTGGCCGAGCTCGAAGCCGGCTGGGCGATCGGGTAGCACGCCGCAGCCACCACCCCCTGGTTTGCAGACACGCGCTGCAAACCAGACCGAGGGTGACGCGCCAAAACGCCGTTTCGCGGCCACCACCCCCTGGTTTGCAGACACGCGCTGCAAACCAGACCGAGGGTGACGCGCCAAAAACGGCTCGGTTGGAGCAATCCCACCGTACGCCATACCATACGGTACGGTCTGCTCATGTCCCGGTCGCACAGCCCCATCCGCAAGTCAGGAATTCGCAAGCCGAAGGTCAACCGTGGGATCGCCACGGCCGCCGGCCTCTCGTTTGCGACGCTCGTCGTCCACATCAGCATGGGCACGGGCGAGGTCCTCGAACCCGTCCTGGCGTCCAACACGCCACCCGTCGCACGGGAGGTGACCCGCGCATGCTGGCACCTCGTCACGCTCACCCTGATCGCCATGGCAGGCTCGTACGCCTACGGCATCCGCCGCCGGACGCCCGCCCTGATGCTCACCTGGAACCTGCTCGCCGGGGCGTTTGGCATCGTGTTCGTCATGGTGGCCGTCGGTTCTGGACTCGGTTTCGCCGAGGTGCCGCAGTCGATCGCGTTCTTCGCCATCTCCGCGGCTGGATTCGTCGGACTCAACCGCTCCCTCTACCTGCGCGTGGAGCAAATCTCCCCACGGTGGAGCCGCCCGGCCGCCACACTTCACCCCATGCCCGATCGACCGCAGGCCAGTCATCGCCCCGCGCACTGAGACCGACTGGCTCGAGCTCGGCCTCGAGCTCCTCAGGACCCGTGGCCCTCAGGCCCTCACGATCGAGGAGCTCTGCCGGGCCGCGGGCCGCACCAAAGGTGCGTTCTACCACCGCTTCAAAGGTGGCACCGACGGCTACCGCGACGCCCTCCTCGCCCACTGGCACGCCGCCACCACCGACCATGTGATCGATCGCCTGGTGATGCCTGGCGACGAGCCAGACGCCCTCGCCCGACGAGACGCACTCAACGCCCTGATCATGCACATCGACATCGGACTTGAGCGAGCCATCCGCTCATGGGGCGTGTACGACCCAGCCGTCCAAGAGGTCATCAACGAGACCGACCGCAAGCGCATCGCCGCCGTCGTCGCGCTCAGTGAGCCGCGCGCCACCCCCGAGGAGACGCACGCGGGCGCCGCCTCCGAGTACGCGACCTACCTGGGCTTCATCCTGATGCAGGACCCCGAGACGCTGATGCTGCTGGCGAAGTGGGGCCCCCGCGGCGTCGTAACGTTCAACGACGAACTCACCGAGGGCCCGCTGCCGCCACCGGCGGCCTAGCTGAGCAGGTAGCGCTCGAGCTCGGCGCGGTGCGCCGGCCACGGATCGCGCACGGCGCCCGACCGCGGCTCAAACGCGCGGGAGAGCGCGAGGCCTCGAATCGTGCTCATCACGACGGCAAACCGCGGGTTGAGACTCATGCGCTGCTCGGTCTCGATCGGCTGCAGCCCCAGCTCGGGCTGCAGATTGGAGGCGGCGCGAGCCAGGAGGCGCTCGAGCGGCACCATGCGGGCGTAGAGCTCCTCCTCATCGCCGGCAGCGATCCAGAGCTTCACCATCACGGTGAACAGCGGACCAGAGAAGTCGAGCCAAAGCAGATCGAGGGCCGCACGAACCCGCTCGGGGCGGTCATCCGGCAGCGCATCGAGGGCGGTGCGCAGGGCCACGAGCCGGCGGCGAACGAGTTCCTCAACCGCCGCCGCAACCAGGTCGACGCGGTACTGGAAGTGGTGCGTGACGGCGCCAACCGATACCTCGGCGCGCTCGGCGATGCGCCGCGTCGTCGCCCCGGCGTAGCCCAGCTCGGCCACGCATTCGATCGTGGCGTCGAGCAGCCGCCGACGAGTCTCAGCGCGGCGCTGATCCTGGGTGCGGCGAGCAGGAGCAGTCATTCCCGGCAACGGTAACCGCTCAGACCAATCGACTGCCGCGAGGCTGGACATGCCGCCAAGCATAAACCGAACCGGCGTTCGGTTTCCACCGCGAAACGTGCCATGCTGCGCCAATGCCTGCGCCCCCACTCGCCGGACTCCGCGTCCTGGATTGCTCCCGCCTCCTCCCCGCGCCGTACTGCTCGCGGCTCCTCGCCGACCTGGGTGCCGACGTGCTGCGCGTCGACCACCCCGAGGCCAGCCGGGGAGACATGGTGCGCCTGCTGCCACCACTCGCCGACGGCGAGGATGGCGACGACAGCCGCTCGCTCACGTTCATCGGGCTCAACCACGGCAAGCGCTCGGTCTCCCTCGACCTCACCGACCCAGCCGGCCAGCAGCAGTTCCTCGGACTCGTCGAGCGCGCCGACGTGGTGCTGGAGAGCTTCCGGCCCGGCGTCCTGGATCGCCACGGGATCGGCTGGGCAGCCATCCACGAGCGCAACCCCGCGGCCATCCTCTGCTCGATCACGGGCTACGGCCAGACGGGCCCCGACGCGGGCCGCGCCGGGCATGACATCGGCTACCTCGCGCGCTCCGGCGTGCTCGGCATCTCCGGCGAGACCGGCCGCCCGCCGCTCCCGATGGGCGTGCAGGTCGCCGACCTCGCCGGCGGCGCGCTCCCCGGGGTGATCGGGATCCTCGCGGCATTGCGCGAACGCGACGGCGCACCCGGCCAGCCGGGTTCCGGGCTCGGCCAGCACGTCGACGTGTCGATGACCGACGGGGCGCGGGCGCTCCTCGCCCTCGACGGGCCTGCAGCGCTCTCCGGCCAGCCCGAGGCGCCCCGTGGCGCGGCCCCCTTGGGGGGCGCAGCGATCGCCTGCTACCGGACCTACCGCTGCGCCGATGGTGATGTCGCCCTGGGCGCCCTGGAATACAAGTTCTGGGCCGCATGGTGCAACGGCATGGAGCGCCCCGACCTGATCGAGCACCAGTACGTCGCCCCCGGCACCGAGGCCTCGACCGAGATCGAGGGACTGTTCGCGGCGCGCACCCGGGCCGAGTGGAAGGCATTTGCCGACGAGCACGACTGCTGCCTGGAGCCAATCCTGAGCCCCGCCGAGTCCTACGCCCGCGCCGCCGCCGAGTCGGCCAGCGACGGTGCCGAGATCCCGCCAACCATCGACGCGATCGGCCCATCGGGCGAAGCGATCCCCGTCCCCGCACCGGGCCTGCGCTTCTCGCGTTCTCCCCTCGCACCCGGCGGCACCGCCCCACGCACCGGCGCCGACCAGGCCGCCCTGGCCGATCTCGACTCCCTCTGGCCTGCTCGCTGAACGCCCCGAGAAATCAACCGAACAGCCATTAGGTTTGATACCGAGCAGTTGTTCGGTATCTTATCTTCCTATGAGCACCACCCCGATCGCCCGCGACCTCGCCGGAGTGACCACCGCCCGCCACCTCAACGAGGATCAGCAGGCCCTGGCCGACGCCGTCGCCGACTTCTGCGAAGGCGAGTCCGGCACCCGCGAACAGCGCGAGGCCCTCACCAAGGGCCGCACGACGCTGCACAACGACGGCCTCTACCGCCAGATGGCCGAGCTCGGCTACGTCGGCGCGTCGCTGCCAGAGGAGTACGGCGGCGCAGGCGGCGGCGTCGTCGACCTCTGCACACTGCTGGAGGAGACGACCTACGGCCGCGCGCCGATCGAGGGCGTCGCCGTCACCATGATCGTCGCCGGTGCCTACGAGCGCTTCGGCACCGAGGAGCAGAAGCAGGACGTCCTGGGCCGCATCGCTGCGGGCGACGTGTTCGCGATCGCGATGTCTGAGCCGGGCTCGGGCTCCGACGTGGCCTCGATGCGGATGAAGATCGAGGTCGACGGCGATGAGATCGTCTTGAACGGCCACAAGACGTGGATCACCTGCGCCGGCCACGCGACCGACATCCTCGTGATCGGCCGCTCGTTCACCGGCGACCGCAAGCACGACGGCCTCACCATGGCCCTCGTCCCGACCGACTCCCCCGGCCTGGAGATCCGCAACATCTCCACGATGGGCGGCGACGAGCAGTGCGACGTGTTCTTCACCGACGTGCGCCTCCCCAAGGCGCAGATCCTCGGCGAGGTCGGCGCAGGCTGGGGCCAGCTCGTGGCGGGCCTCAACGTCGAGCGCCTGATCATCGGCGCCGTGATGCTCGGCCTCGCCCGCCGCGCCTTCGACGATGCCCTCGCCTACGTGCGCGAGCGTGAGCAGTTCGGCAAGAAGATCGGGTCGTTCCAGGCGATGAAGCACAAGGTCGCCGATCTGGCCACCGAGCTGCGCTGCTGCGAGCTGCTCGTCTACGAGGTTGCCCGCACGATCGACGAGGACCCGAGCCGCCTCCTGCCGCGCGAGGCGTCGATGGCGAAGCTCAAGGTCACGGAGGTCGTCAAGCGCGTCGCGCTCGAGGGCATGCAGATGATGGGCGGCTACGGCTACGCCACCGAATACGACATGGAGGCGTACCTGCGACAGGCGGTCGTCTCCACGATCTACGGCGGCACCAACGAGATCCAGCGCGACATCATCGGAATGACGTACGGGCTCTAAACGCCCAAGAAGCAGGCCAACTGGGCCCGGCCGACCAGTTCGTTGGTCGGGCCCGCCAGCCGATGGTCCATGCCGGCGCAACCATCCGGGAGAGCGCCACGTAGGATCAGGCTGTGGCCACCCGCCCGACAACACACCGCGCACGCGGACTCGCACGCCGAGAGGCCCTGCTGCGAGCTGCCGTTGAGATCGTCGCCGAGCGCGGCGTCGGAGGCGCAACACACCGTTCGATCGCCCAACGCGCGGGCGTGCCGCCGTCGACGACGACCTACTTCTTCTCGTCGATCGACGAGCTCATCCTCGAGGCGCTGCGGCACTTCACCCTGGAGCGCGTCGCGCAGCTCAACGGACTCAGCCAGGTCCTCGCCGACCGCGAGAGCAGCCCCGCCGAGATCGCACAGCTCTTCGCCGAGATCCTGTGCGCCGCGCCGATCCAGCATGAGATCGCGCAATTTGAGGCCTACCTCGACACCAGCCGCCGCGAGGTCGAAGATCGCCGCGCCGTCGCAGCCATCCTCGAGGCCTTCGAAGGCGTGGCCGTCAGCGCACTGAAGGTCGTCGGCGCGCCCAACCCTGAGGCGATCGCCCCAATCTTCGTGAGCCTCGCCGACGGCTATGGCCTGCGCCGCATTGCCCTCGGCCACGACCTCGACCCCGCGCCGCTGGCCGACGCGTTCTACCGGCTGTTTGAGTCCTACGCCGGCCGCAACGTCGAGGCCGGCCTCGACACCACCGCGCAGTAGCGCAGCACTCCGCTCGCCCCGCAGCCCCGCGCTTAGGGGCGGTTGTCGGCGAGCCGCTGCGCCACGCGCTCGCAGAGTTCGGTCGTCGCCGCGACCGTCTCGTACGTGAGGTTCTCGGGTGTGTCGGTCATGAGGTGGTAGTTCGCGGGTGCCTTCCACGGCTCCAGCGACACCAGACAGACCGTGGGAATGTTGGCCCGGCTCGTGACGACGCCGTCGGTCGAGAAGCGAGAACGCAGCCCACGATCAAGCGAGACGCCGTGCAGGGCGGCGACGTCGGCGACGAGATCACGGAACGACGGGTCGCAGTAGTCCTCCATTACCACGGGCCCCTCGCCCTCGAGCATCACGAGCTGTGGTGAGCCGACGGTGTCGACCGCCAAGCAGTAGGTCGACGTCGGATCAAGCTCGGCGCCGTGGTCGCGCAGGTAGTCGTAGACGCCGCCTTGCAGCTCCTCCTCGGCCCCAGCCGAGACCAAGATCACGCGGACGCCGTCGATCGGGCGCTCCCGCAGCCGCTCGGCGAGCGCGACCATCACGCCGACGCCTGAGAGGTTGTCGTTGGCCCCAGGCACGACCGGACTGCGCGCAATATCGACGAGCAACCCAAAGGCCGCCGAGCTGAAGATCGCACCGCCACGTCGCAGCCCGCGCCGACCAGCCAACAACCCCAGGCCCACCGCTGCCGGCGCCAAAAACGCCGGCCACCAATAGGGAATCGAGGTATTGAGGCCCTCCACTCGCGACGGCCAGCGCTGCCAGATCGCCTTCTGCAACGACTGATCGAACATCGCTCCGGTGCGCCCGGCGTCGTGGTGGGCGAGCACCACCAACGTGACGGGTGCGCTCGCGTCGCCGATCTCAGCAACCACGTTGGTCGTCGGACGCTCGCGCCGCAGCAGACGGCGCAGGACTCGGGTGCGGTTGTCGATGTCATCGGCGACCATCACTCCTGCCGCAATGCTCCAGGCCGCGAGGACCTTGCGGCCTCGCCGGGGCCCGACGAACCCGGCCACGATCGGCACCGAGAGCGCGATCGCCAGGGCGCTCGGCCAGCCCTGGTAGAAGGTCGCCGCCTCAATGCGCGCGTTGGTGCCGGCCTCCGCGAGACGGTCGCGAAGCAGCTGGGCCGAGAGGTACTCGCCGGTGCTGCCGGCTGGCCGGTCGATCGCCGCGTGCTGCTCGATCAGCTCGCGGAGGAGGGCAATCTCGGCCTCGTCAGCGACGTAGGCACGCTTGGTCTCGACGGCATCCATGGAACGACCCTATTCATAGGCTGGACAATTGTCCAGAGTCGGGGGTCGGCGTGTCTGAATCCGACAGATCCAGGCCCGGCCCGTAGCGGCGAAGGACCTTCGCGGGTGAGCCCGCGGCAATGCAGAACGACGGGAGATCCGACGTCACGACGCTGTTGGCGCCGATGATGGTCCGCTCGCCGATCGTCACGCCGCTGGTGATCACGACGTTCGCCCCAGCCCAGACGTTGTCTCCGATCTTCGTCGGCCCTTTCGTCGTGAAGCCCTGCCACGGGATCGGCTGGGTGAGGTCATCGAAACGGTGGTTGGCGTCGGTGATGAGCGAGCCGTTGGCAAACATGCAGTGCTCGCCGATCTCGATCAGGTTCATCGCGGAGACCATCACCCCCTGGTTGAGAAACGTGCCGCCGCCGATCTTGATGCGCGCCTCGGGCCCGCCGGTGATCCAGACGTTGGGCTCGAAGTAGACCTGCTCGCCGAGCTCGAGCCGGCCCTCGCGGAGCATGTCGAGGATGGGCCCGTGGACGGGCCAGCGCGCGAAGCTGCGCCGGCGGGCGAGCTCGCGGTAGATCTGGGCGCGGTTCCACGGCAGGCCGTTGCGCTCGTACCAGCGCCACTTGCGCCAGAACTCGATCGCCTCAGAGCGCGCGCTTCCCATGGATCCAAGGCTACGACTTCGATCGCGCCAACGTGAGGGGCGCGCTGCACCGGCCGCCCGCTGCGCGATGATCCCCGTGTGGCCGACGAGCTCCCGATCAACGGCCGCCTGACGATCCCGCTCACGGAGCTGGTGATTCGAGCGTCACGCTCGAGCGGCCCCGGGGGCCAGCACGCCAACGTGACGGCGTCGCGGATCGAGGTCGTCTGGGACGTGCACGCCAGTGAGGTGCTCAGCGACTGGCAACGCTCGCGGATCCTGGAGCGCCTCGGGCCCGTCGTCACGTCGATCTCGCAGGACTCTCGCAGCCAACGACGCAACCGCGACCTCGCGCTCGAGCGCCTCGCCGCGCGGATCGGCTCGGCGCTCATCGTGGAGAAGCCGCGCCGAGCCACGAAGCCCAGCCGAGGCGCCAAGGAGCGCCGCCTCAGTGCCAAGAAGCAGACGGGCGCCCGCAAGGCGGGCCGCCGGCGCCCAAGCGCCGACGACTGAAGCGCGTTCACCAAGTCCTTAAAGCACTGGAAACCCCACCAGTGCTTTGAGAGACTCTGAGACCGGGATCACACGGAGGTGTCCACTCCGCCCGCTCAGGCTCCGGCCGTCCCCACGTCACCCGTCTCGGAAGCTTTCCGTGTCCACCACAGCTCGCTCGTCCCGGCTCCTTCGCCGCATCGCCGCCACCGTCCTTGCAGGGGCGGCCGTGCTCGCTGCTGCAGGCAGCGCGTCGGCCGCCGAGCGCGTCGAGATCGCGATCACGTCGGCCTCGCCGCAGACCGACGTCGTGTCGAGCCTGGTCAAGCTGCGCGTCCCACTGCCCGCGTCGGCGCCGCCGCACAGCGACGCATGCGATTGGGTCCAGTACATGCGGTTCCGGCTGGCGAGTGGCCCGACGTTGCCGACCGATGCCGACGCCGTCGCCGTGCTGATGCCGGGCTTCCTCGAGGGCGCCACCGCGTTCGACCCTCTGGCGCGCAACACGATCCGCGAGTCGGCCCGCCGCGGCAAGTCGATCGAGGTGTGGGCGATCGACCGGCGCTCCAACTGCCTGGAGGACCTCACCGGCGTCGACCACGTAGAGCAGACGGGCGAGGTCGCGAGTGCCCTCGACTACTACTACGGCAAGCAGCCGCTGGGCGGCAAGACCTTCAGTGCGCCGTTCAACCGTCCCTCCAAGCTGCTGGCGGAGTTCGGCATCGGGCAGACCATCAGCGACTACCACGCCGTCCTCACGACCGAGCTCCCGAGCCAGGCGTGGCGCGAGCAGCACGTGATCTGCGGCGGCCACTCGCTCGGCGGCCCGATCACCGAGCTCTACGCCGCCTGGGACTTCGACGGCGACCGCTCGACGACCGCCGACGCCGGTTACCGCCAGTGCGCGGGCTTCATGGGCTTCGACACGACCCTCTCCGGCAAGCTCAGCGGAGGGCTCACCGGCAAGGAAGCGAAGGCCGCCGATCCGATCACCGCGGGCCTGCTCCAGTCGTTTGCCGGTTCCACCGTCCGGTCGTTGCGCGCCGGCACTGCGCCGCGCAACATCGATCTGTCTGGGATCGGACCGGAGTCGATGATGCTCCTCGACGCCGTCTCGGCCCTCGCGTCGCGCACGCCGGATGCCGACTGGTCGCCGGCGCTCGCGAAGATCCCGCACTCCCCCACCACCGATCAGTTCTTCCACATCTCCGGCTCGCCGACCATGAGCCGCTGGCTGTTCTCGAAGGACTCGATGCGCGACGTGCGCTACTCCTACATGGCGGCGCTCGGCCAGATCATGGACGACAACGGCGCCGTCTTCGGGCTGGTCCGCTCGAGCTTCGGGTTCTTCGACGGCGCGCCGCTGCAGCGCAACACGCTGCCGCGTGACCTCTCCAAGGTGCCGCTCGTCGGCCAGTTCGTCGCGCCCGGGCAGCTGTTCGTGCCGCAGAAGCTGGCGAGCAAGCCACTCGTCACGTGGAAGAACTACGACGAACTCGGCTCCGGAGCCGAGCAGATCGGCCGCGGCGCGACGACGCCGTCCGCCGAGGTGACGGACGCCCGCGACATGGCCCGGATCCTCCATGAGGGCCCGACCAACCTGATCGAGGCGTGGTTCCCGACGCGGATCATGATCGACCAGATTCTGCTCGGCAGCGGCGACCGCTCCGGCAGCCTGCGCGGGCTCCAGCACCCCACGGGCATTCGGGAGAAGCCGCGGTTCGTGGTGATCGCTGGCGACGGCCTCCGCGGCAGCGCCGGCATTCGCTACGCCGACCCCTACGTGAAACTCCCCGGCTACCAGCACCTCGACGTGCTCACCGCCGCCGAGCGCCAGAACGACGGCAAGCCTGAGGGCTCCAGCCAGGCGTTTGCCAATCTGATCGACTCCGCCGTGGGCTCCTGACCATGGCCAACCGAGAGCACAGCCCGATGATCAAGCCGATCCGCAATCCGCGCCCACGGCCCCGCCCGCTCGGGCTGGCCGTGGCGGCAGCGTTTGCCGCCAGCTCGTTCGCCGTTGCTGTCCCGCCATTGTCCGCTGCCGCTGGCGTTGAGCGCTCCGAGACGGCGATCGTCTCCGCGTCGCCGCAGACCGACGTCGCCTCAAGCGTCGTCCGGCTGAAGGTGCCGATGCCGGCGTCGGCCGCGCCGCACCCCGCAGCGTGCGACTGGCTGCAGTACCAGCGCTTCCGCTTGAAGGACGGCCCGACGGATCCGACGCAGGCCGACGCCGTCGCCGTGCTGCAGCCGGGCATCCTCGAGGGCGCCACCGCGTTTGACCCGGTCGCTCGCAACACGATTCGCGAAGCCAAGCGCCGTGGCAAGACCATCGAGGTCTGGGCGATCGACCGCCGCGCAAACTGCCTGGAAGACAAGGTCGGGCTCGAAGCCGTCGAGCGTACCGGCGACCCGTCACTGGCGATCGACTACTACTACCGCGGCAAGGAGATCGACGGGCGCACGTTCGTCGGCTACAAGGACAGCGACCGCGTCCTGGCAGACATCGGCCTCGCGCAGACGATCACGGACTGGAATGCGGTGATCACGCAGGAGTTGCCCGATCAGGCCTGGCGCGAGCAGCACGTGATCTGCGGCGGGCATTCGCTCGGCGGGATCCTCACCGAGATCTACGCGTCCTGGGATTTCGACGGCAACCCGGCCACGACCACCGACGCCGGCTACCGCCAGTGCGCGGGCTTCATGGCCTTCGACACCACCCTCAATGCTGGCATCACCGAGCGCAGCCCCCAGCTCACGACGGGGCTCGTGGGCCAGCTGACGGCCGGGGTGCTCGGCGCAGCCAGCGGCGCGACGGTCAAGTCGATCAAGGCCGGGACCGTCCCCCGGCACATCAACCTGCTCGGGATCTCCCCCGAGACGATGAACGCACTCGAGCTCGTCGGTACCCGCGCCGATCAGGACCCGGACGGTGACGGCACGGACCTGCTCCTGTCGTCGCCGAAGACGGCGGCAATGGAAGCCCAGTACAAGCTCGCCGGCTCGCCCGACGTCGTCAGCTGGCTCAGCGGCAAGGGCACACTGCGCAACTACCGCTACTCCAACATGGCGCTGCTCGGCCAGAACATGGACGACAACGGCGGGATCTACAGCCTCGTGCGCACCAGCTTCGGCTTCTTCGACGGCGCGCCGCTGCGGCGCAACCGCATCCCGCAGGACACCGCTCTGGTGCCCGGCGCCGGGCTGCTCTTCGGTGGCGGCCACTTGGTGTTGCCCCAGCAGCTCAAGAACCAGCCCATCGCGCAGTGGAAGAACTACGACGAACTCGGCTCCGGTGCCACGCAGATCGGCAAGGGCGTCACGACGCCTGGCTCCGAGGTCACCGACGCCCACGAGTTCGCTCGCGTCCTGCATGAGGGCCCGCTCAACCTGACGGAGAACTGGTTCCCGATCCGCATCGTCGTCGACATCGGGCTCCTTGGCGCCGGCGACCGCTCCGGCTCACTCCGCGGGTCTCGGCATGCCCGCGCGACGACGAAGAAGCCGCGCCTCGCGGTGATCGCCGGCAACGGCTTGTTCGTCCGCCAGAAGGCCGTCGACCCGCAGGTGCTTGCCCCGGGCTATGAGCACCTCGACGTGCTTACCGCCGCAGAGCGGCAGAACAACGGGCTGCCGGAGCCGTCCAGCCAAGGCTTCGCTGATCTCGTCGACGAGGCGCTCGCCGACTGATGCGGCGGCGAGCGGCCCGCAGCCGCGCGGCGATGCTGGCGTTGGCGGCCGTCGCAGTGGTGCCGTCTGGCGCCTGGGCCGCGACGGCCGACCGCATCGAGACGCCGATCGCGTCGGCCTCGGCGCAGACCGACGTCGCCGCGAGCCTGGTGCGATTGCGCTCGCCGCTGCCCGCGAGTGCCCCCGCGCACCCGGAGGCCTGCGACTGGATCCAGTTCGAGCGCTTCAAGCTCAAAGCTGGCCCGGCATCTGCGACGGATGCCGACGCCGTGGCGGTCCTGATGCCGGGCAACCTCGAGGGCGCCACGGCGTTTGATCCGCTGGCCCGCAACGCGATTCGCGAGGCCGCGCGCCGTGGCCAAGCGCTCGAGGTCTGGGCGACCGACCGTCGCGCAAACTGTCTTGAGGACCTCTCGGGCCTCGACCAGCTGGAGTCGACCGGAGACCGTGCCAAGGCGACCTCGTATTACTGGGGCGACGGCGTGATTGAAGGCCAGCGGTTCGCCGGCTGGCGACGGGATCCCAAGGTGCTCGCGGAGCTGGGCGCCGCGCAGACCGTCCGCGACTTCCACACGGTGCTCACGCGCGAGCTGCCGAGCCAGCCCTGGCGCGAGCAACACGTGACGTGCGGCGGCCACTCGCTGGCTGGCGGCATCTTGGAGATCTTCGCCGGCTGGGACTTCGACGGCGACCCGGCCACCACCGCCGACGCCGGCTACCGGCAGTGCGCGGGCTTCCTCGGCTTCGAGACACAGCTCGACCTGGGACTCACCAGCCACGATCCGCCGAAGGTCAAAGCACTCGCGCCGTTCCTCCCGGCGGTCAAGGCGCTGTCTGGTGCCCCGACCGTGCGGGCGCTTCGGGCTGGGACGGTCTCGCGGCATGAGGCGCTCCTCGGCATCGGGCCGGAGACGATGGCGCTTATGGAGGCCGTCGCGACGATCGCCGCGACCCACCCGGACGAGGACGCGACCGAGTGGCTGCGAGCCATCCCGGTGTCCTCGGCGGTGCGTGGCTATTACCGCGTGACGGGCTCGCCGAGCCTCGGCGACTACCTGGCTGGCAACCGCCGATTGACGGAGCTGCGGTTCACGTTTGCAGGCCTGCTCGGCCAGATGTTTGACGACAACGCCTCAGCGTTGAGCGTGATCCGAGCCAGCTTCGGCTACCCGGACGGGGCACCGCTGATCCGTAACCGGCTCCCTGAACAGGTCTTCGGGCTCCCGGGCCTCGACCTGTTGTTTCAGCGCGGCCGCGTCATGTTGCCGCGTCGCACCACGCCGCAGGCCATCAGCGGCTGGCGCAACTACGACGCGCTGGGGACGGGCACCGCACAGGTTGGAGGCGGCGTCACGTCGCCGACGTCGGAGGTGACGGACGCCCGCGAGTTCGCGCGGATCATGTTCGAGGGGCCGACGAACCTCGTGGAGTCGTGGTTCCCGACACGCATCGTGACCGACCTCGCGGCCGTGGCGACCGGGGATCGAAGCGGCGACTTCCGCGCGATCGTGCACCCGCACCCAACGACGAGGAAGCCGCGCTTCGTGGTGCTGGCCGGCGACGGCGTGCTGCGCAAGAGCGGGATCGGTCCCCTTGACCCGCACGTCGTGCTGCCGGGGTACGAGCACCTCGACGTGCTGACGGCGTCCGAGCGCCAGAACGACGGCAAGCCGGAGCGCTCGAGCCAGACCCTCGTCGACTTCGCGCTGCAGTCAGCGCTGACTGCAGGCCGCTAGTCGACGGCGCGGCGCACGAAGCCGCGAAGGCCGAACGCCGAGAAGAGGACGGTGGAGATCGCGATGCCGAGGATGATCCACGGTAGATCCATGTGCGGGAGGTCCGTCAGGGCGGCGCGCATGCCTTCGCTGACGAACGTCAGCGGGTTGAGGAGCGTCACCGTTTGGAACCACGGAAGGTCGCCGAGTCCAGCCCACGGGTAGAACGTCGCGCCCGTGAAGGTCAGCGGCGTCAGGACGACGGCGAACACGACGTTGATGCGGTTCGGTGGGACGGCGGTGCCGAGCACCAGGCCGACGGCGGCGCCGGCAATCCCGCCGAAGATCAGCAGGAGCGCGAAGCCGATCACGCTGATGCTCTCGAAGTTCACGCCGTCGGGCAGGATCACCGCCGCAAGCGGAATCACCAGCACCGCGGCGACGATGCCGCGTCCGGCGGCGAACACCATTTTTTGCACCCCGACGAGCCACGCGGGAAGCGGTGCTAGTAGACGATCCTCGATCTCTTTCGTGAACGAGAACTCGATCACCAGCGGCAGCGCAGTGTTCTGCAGGGCGGTGAGGACGAGCGTGAGGGCGATGATGCCCGGCAGGAGCTGGTCGCCGTAGCCGCCGCCGGCGGCGCCGATCTCGGGCAGGACTCGGCCGAAGACGAAGAGGAAGAAGATCGGCTGCAGCAGCGATTGCGCGAGGAAGCCGGCGAGTTCGTGTCGGACGACGACCCAGGCGTCGCGGCCACAGAGCGCGCCGAAGGCGCGGGCCGAGGCCCGGCGGCCTTCAAGCGGCGGTCGGCTCGGGGCCAGCGTCGGGGGCGTGGCGGCGCTCATCGCAGGTCCCGTCCAGTGAGGTGCACGAACACGTCTTCGAGGGAGCCTTCCAGGCGCCGCAGCTCGATCAGTGTGCCGCCGGCCTGCTCGACTGCGGTCGCGACCTGGGCGGGAGCGGCGTCGCAGAAGAGCCGCGCGTGGACGCGCCCGTCGGCGTCGTCGGCGTCGTCGGCTTCCACGGTGCCAAAGGCCTGGAGTGCCCTGACCACCGCGCCGTCGTGGTCGCCCGGCTCCACGAGCAGGTCGAGCCCGGCCTCGCTTGGCAGGAGGTGGCGCAGGCCGCGGGGTGTGTCGAGGGCGATCCGCTCACCGTGGTCGACGATCGCGATGCGATCGCAGAGGCGCTCGGCCTCAAGCATGTCGTGCGTCGTGAGAAGAATCGTGGTGCCGGCCTCACGCAGCGCTTCGATCTGGTCCCAGAGGAACAGCCGGGCTTGCGGGTCCAGCCCGGTGGTCGGCTCGTCGAGGAAGAGGATCCGTGGTCGGTGCATGAGCGCCCGGGCGATCATCAGCCGTTGCGCCATCCCGCCCGAGTAGAAATCGACGCGTTCGTTGCCACGGCCGGCGAGGCCGAACGCCTCGAGGAGTTCGTTCGCACGTTGGCGGCGTTCCTTCCGTGAGAACCCAAAGTAGGCCGCGTGGAAGGTGAGGTTCTCGTAGGCCGAGAGCGAGCGGTCGAGGTTGGCACGCTGCGGGACGACCGCAATGCGCTGCTTGACCGACGTCGGGTCCTTGCTGACGTCGAACCCGTCAACGAACGCCGTTCCGCCCGTCTGGCGTACCCGCGTCGTGAGGACACCGATGGTGGTGGTCTTCCCCGCACCATTGGGGCCCAAAAGGCCGAAGATCTCGCCCTCGTCGATCGAGAACGAGATCCCCTTGACCGCCTCATCGGCGGCCTGCGGGTAGCGCTTGCGTAGCTGCGCTACGTCGACGATGGGGCCGCTCACTCGGATCAGACTACGAGAGCGGCGCTTCAGCCGATCACCGCTGCCGAGCGAACGCGCCTACGTCACGGAGAACAGGGCAATCGGAGCTTGGACGCTGGACGGGCAGGGCTACGACGCGGTGGGCACGTCGCCCTTGAGCGCCTTGGTCCAGAACGCCGTCGCCGGCGCACGCAGGAGCGGGTTGTCGCCAAACCAGTTGGTGATCACGCCCGGCTGACCCGGCCACGGGTTGGACTCGGTGAACCGCGCGAGCACATAGACGGTGTAGAGCGTGTTGGGCTTCCACTCGACCGGCCCACCCGACTTCTCCAAGCCGTGGACGGCCGCCGTGGCGAACGTGTTCGAGGTGCAGCCTTTGGTTGACGCGTAGAGGATGCCAAACCGGTTGAAGCCCCACTCGTAGACGCCAAACACGACGGTCGCGTCCTCTCCGCCGGAGGTTGGGGAGGTGATGTTCCACGAGATGTTGCCCGAGGCGTAGGAGCCGGCGACCGACACCACGCCTGGACGGACCTTGACGCCGCTGACGGCCGGGCGCGAAGGGACCTTGGTGGCGCAGTTCGCGAGTGGCTTGCTTACCGGCTCAAGGGCAGCAGCGGGCGACGGCGCAAGCCCGCACGCGGCAGCGACGAAAAGCCCGGCAGCAAGGGAACGGACTGAAGAACGGTGAGACACGGCGCGTACGCTACGCGGCGACGCGGAGTGGCGCAACCACCAACGCCCGTTGCCAGCAGCCAGCGCGGCGTCTAGGCCGGAACCGCAGCCTTCTTGGCGCGCGAGCGCGTGGCCTTTGGCTTCGCCGGCGTGACGAGTTCTTTGAGGAACTGCCCGGTGTAGCTGGCCTCGACGCCGGCGACCTGCTCGGGCGTGCCGATCGCGACGACCTCGCCACCTTCGTCGCCGCCCTCGGGGCCCATGTCGATGAGGTGGTCAGCGGTCTTGATCACGTCGAGGTCGTGCTCGATCACGACCACGCTGTTGCCGGCATTGACGAGCCGCTGCAGGACCGTAAGGAGCCGCTCGACGTCGGCGAAGTGCAGGCCGGTGGTGGGCTCGTCGAGGATGTAGAGCGTGGTCCCGGTGCTCACGCGCGCGAGCTCGTTGGCGAGCTTGACGCGTTGCGCCTCGCCACCGGAGAGCGTCGTCGCCGGCTGCCCGAGCCGCACGTAGCCGAGGCCCACGTCGCGGAGCGTCTCGAGGCGGCGCCGAAGCGGCGGAATCGCCGAGAAGAACTCGACGGCCTCGTCGATCGGCATCGCGAGCACGTCGGCGATCGACTTGCTCTTGAACTTCACCTCGAGCGTCTCGCGGTTGTAGCGCTTGCCTTCGCACTGCTCGCAGGGCACATACACGTCCGGGAGGAAGTGCATCTCGATCTTGATCTGCCCGTCGCCTTTGCAGACCTCGCAGCGCCCGCCCTTCACGTTGAAGGAGAACCGGCCAGGCTTGTAGCCGCGGGCCTTCGCCTCAGGCGTCTTGGAGTAGAGGTCGCGGATCACGTCCATGATCCCGGTGTAGGTCGCCGGGTTGGACCGCGGCGTACGGCCGATCGGCGACTGATCCACCTGGACGATCTTGTCGAGCTGATCGAGCCCAACGATGCCGCGGTGGGCGCCCGGACGCTGCGTGCTGCGGTGCAGCCGCTGGGAGACGGCCTTGCTGAGGATCCCGTTGACGAGCGTCGACTTACCGGAGCCGGACACGCCCGTCACGCAGGCGAAGACGCCGAGCGGGAACGACACGTCGACACCCTTGAGGTTGTGCTCGGTGGCGCCCTTGACGACGAGCTGGCCGGTCGGCTTGCGCCGCTTGGTCGGCGCCTCGATCCCGCGCTTGCCGCTGAGGAACTGCCCCGTCAGCGAGGCCTCGGTCGCCATGACCTCTTCGGGCGTCCCGGCCGCGACGACGCGGCCGCCGTACTCGCCAGCGCCCGGACCGAGGTCGACGAGGTAGTCGGCACGGCGCATCGTCTGCTCGTCGTGCTCGACGACCAAGACGGAGTTGCCGAGATCGCGGAGGCGCTCGAGCGTCTTGATGAGCTTCTCGTTGTCTCGCTGGTGCAGCCCGATCGACGGCTCATCGAGCACGTAGAGCACGCCCACCAGGGCGGAACCGATCTGCGTCGCGAGGCGGATGCGCTGGGCCTCACCGCCGGAGAGCGTGGCCGCCGAGCGGCTCATCGAGAGGTAGCCGATGCCGACGTCTTCCAGGAATCGCAGGCGCTCCTCGATCTCGCGGAACACGAGACGGGCGATGTGCTGCTGCGTCTCGGTCAGCTCGACCTCGTCGAGCCACGTGCGTGCCTTGCGCACCGAGAGCGCGCTGAACTCGTGGATCCCGAGCCCGCCGACCGTGACCGCACGGACCTCCGGCTTGAGGCGCGAGCCCTTGCACTCCGGGCAGGGCCGGATCGCCATGTACTGCTCGATCTTCTCGCGCACAGCATCCGAGTCGGACTCACGGTGGCGGCGTTCCAAGTTGCCGCGGACGCCTTCGAAGGTCGTGGAGAAGGTGCGGATGCGGCCGCGGCGGTTCTTGTAGCGGACCTCGATCTTCTCACCGGTGCCCTCCAGCACCAGCTGCTGTTTGGCCTCCGGGAGCGTCTCCCAGGGCTCGAACAGGTCGACGTCGTACGTCTCGGCAGCAGCCTGCAGGACGAGGTCGAAGTACCCCGACCACGCGCCGGCCTGGCGCCACGGAACGATCGCACCGTCGGCAAGCGTCAGCGTCGGGTCCGGGATGGCCATCAGCGGGTCGACCTCGAGCTGGCTGCCGAGCCCGGTGCAGCGCGGGCAGGCGCCGTGCGGGTTGTTGAAGGAGAACGAGCGAGGCTCGAGCTCGGCGATCGACGTGCCGCACTCGATGCAGGCAAACTTCTCGGAGTAGGTGCGACGCTCACCCTCTGCCTCGCCCTCGCGCGGAATGGTCGCGATCACGACCAGGCCGTCGGCCAGCTTCGTCGCCGCCTCGACCGCCTCGTGGATGCGGCTGCGCGACTCGCCGCGCACGATGATCCGGTCGACCACGAGCGAGATGTCGTGCTTGTAGGTCTTCTCGAGGACGATCTCCTCCTCGAGCATCTTGATCTCGCCGTTGAGCTCGACGCGCGCATAGCCGTCGACGCGCAGCTGCTTGAGGAGATCCGCGAAGGTGCCCTTGCGGTTGCGCACGACCGGCGCCATCACCATGATGCGCTCGCCCTCAGGCAGGCCGAGGACGCTGTCGGTGATCTGCTCGACACTCTGACCGGCGATCTCTGCTCCACACGTCGGGCAATGCGGCGTGCCGATGCGTGCCCAGAGCAGACGCAGGTAGTCGTAGATCTCCGTGACGGTGCCGACCGTCGACCGCGGGTTCTTGCTCGTCGTCTTCTGATCGATCGAGATCGCCGGTGAGAGCCCCTCGATCGTGTCGACGTCGGGCTTGTCCATCTGGCCGAGGAACTGGCGCGCATACGCCGAGAGCGACTCGACGTAGCGGCGCTGGCCCTCCGCATAGATCGTGTCGAACGCGAGCGAACTCTTGCCCGAGCCGGAGAGACCCGTCATCACGACGAGCGACTCGCGCGGGAGTTCGATCGAGACGTCCTTCAGGTTGTGCTCTCGCGCACCGCGCACGACGATCTTCGAAGCTGCCACGGCGGGCAGTCTAGCGGGGCGAACGGACGTTCGATCAAACAGTGGTCGTGGCGCGACCCGGCCGACTGCCACCCCGCAACGGGCGTGGGCCATGCACCTTAGGGAGCCCGACTCAAGAATCGGTCCAGCCAGTCGACCACATGTAGGTGGGGGCGGTGAGGTCGAAGACCACCGAGCGGCAGTTCGTCGCGGCGGCCGGCATGGCCGGGCTGTACTACGCCGTCTCGCGCGTCAACCTCGAGCTCGTCCAGGACCATGCTGGCGTGGCCGCGATCTGGCCCGCCAGCGGGCTGGCACTGGCCGCCTTCATCCTGCTCGGGCGACCGTATTGGGCGGCACTGGCCGTCGGCGTCTTCGCGGGCAACCTCGTGGCACAGTTCGATGTCCGCGGCGTCGGCTTGCTGGGCGTCGGACTCGCGTTCGCCAACGCGGCCGAACCGCTCATCGCCGCGTACGTCATGCGGGTCATGGCGATTCGGACCCACAAGGAACTGGGCGAGATCAGCGATGTCCTCGGGCTCCTGCTGGGCGCGTTGGCTGGCGCCGGCGCCGCTGCGCTGTTCGGCGCCGCCATGCTCACGTTGGTCACCGACGCCACCTTCTGGGTCACCGCATCGCAGTGGATGGCGGCAGACGCGCTCGGGATGGTCGTGTTCGCCCCGCTGATCGTCGAGCTCCGACGGCCGCAGGAACGACCGGGCACCAGGCTGGAGACGACCCTCGCCATGGTCACGGCGACCGGGCTGATCGTCGTGCTATTCGGAGCTCCGCAGTCGAGTCTCCCGGTTTTCCTCCACTGGCCGTTCTTCCTCTTTCCCGCCCTGATGTGGGTCGCGATGCGCACCAGCAAGCGCGACGTCATGGTCATCCTCGGGCTCCTCGGCATCGCCGCTGGCATCGGTACCCAGCACGGTCATGGGCCTTTCGTGCACAGCGGTCTCGACCTGCTCGAGTCGATCCTCGTGGCACAGGCATTCATCGCCTCGATGGTCGGGTGCACGCTGATGGTTGCCGCTACGACGCGCCGCCGTCGGTTCGCCGAGTGTCGCGTCGATCAGGAGCGCGACCAGCTCTCCGCGGAGCGTGAGCGGTTCGCCGGGGTCCTCCGTGCCGCGACCGAGATCTCCGTCATCGCCACCGACCTGAACGGCACCATCACCGTCTTCAACGAAGGCGCCGAGCACATGCTCGGCTGGCGGGCGGAGGAGCTGATCGGCAAGCACACCCCCGAGGTGATCCACGACGCGAGGGAAGTCGTCGCGCGCGCCGCTGAGCTGGGTGTCGACCCCGGCTTCGACGTCTTCGTGCCTCGCGCACGCCAGGGCCAGGCGGAGACGCGCCAATGGACCTACGTGCGCAAGGACGGCAGCAAACTTCAGGTCTCGCTTTCGGTCACCGCGATGAAGGGGCCGGACGGGGAGGTGACCGGCTTCATCGGGATCGCGCAGGACCTCAGCGAGCGTCTGGCCACCGAGGCGCTGCTGCGCGAGCGGGAAGCCCATCACCGGCTGGTCCTCGCCAACCTGCCCGACACCATGGTCGCGCTCTACGGCGTCGACGGCACCTGCGAGCTGCTGGAAGGCCAGCTGCTCCAGCGATTCGGCCGCCACCCCGCGGAGTACCTCGGCGAGCACGTTGCCGACTCGCTGCCCTCGGACGCCGGGCCGCAGTTCGCAGCTGCCGTCGATGCGGCGCTCCACGGCGAACCGCGAACGCTCGAGTACCGCACCCAGGATGCGCAGTACGACCTGGAATTCTCGACCGTGCCCGTCCGCGAAGACGACGGCGAGATCCGTCACGCGATGGTGATCACGCAGGACGTGACCGCGCAGCGCCGCGCCGAGGCCGAACGACGGTCCGCGGAGCAGCGCTTCACCAAGGCGTTCGAGCACGGGCCGGTCGCGATGGCGGTGGTCGGACTCGATGGCAAGCCGACCAAGGTCAACAGTGCGTTCCTGGACCTGACCGGCCGCTCCGCTGAGGCGATCACCGGCGGCACGGTCGATGCGCTCGTTCAGCCCGGTGACCGCGCCGAGGTCGTCGAAGCCGGCCGCAGGCTGTTGGACGGCCAGCTCGAGACGTGGCGCGGGCAGCTCGGAATGCTGTCGTCGACCGGGGCCCGCGTGCAGTGTGCGGTCTACGCCACGCTCCTGCGCGACGCCGGTGGCACGCCGCAGCACTACCTCGCGCACGTGGTCGACATCACCGAGCGGATCCACCTCGAGCGGCGTCTTCGGTACATGGCGGACCACGATTCCCTCACCGGCCTGCTCAATCGTCGCCGGTTCGAGCTCGACCTCGCCGAGCATCTCGACCGCGCCGAACAGCCCAAGCAAGGGCGAGCCGGGGCACTCATTCTGCTCGACGTCGATCACTTCAAGCGCGTCAACGACACGCTGGGCCATGCGGCCGGCGACGACCTGCTGGTCGCGCTCAGTGGCGCCTTGCGGGCTCGCCTGCGCGACGACGACCTGGTCGCCCGCCTCGGCGGAGACGAGTTCGCGGTCCTGCTGCCTGGGGTCACGCGATCACAGGCCGAGCAGGTGGCTGGCGAGATCCTCGCGAGCGCCAGGCACGGCCAACCGAACTCAGCGTTGGGCCGCCAGGTCGTGACCTGCTCGATCGGCATCGCGATGTGCGCCGACCACGACGGCGTGGAGAAGCTCATGCGTGCCGCCGACCTGGCGATGTACGAGACCAAGCGCTCAGGGCGTGACGGCTACGTCCTCGCCGACCCACAGCACGCGGACCGCCGACACCGGAGGGGCTGAAGGCGCCGAAGGCGACGACCTACGCTCCTGGCTGCGCCCCTCGACGAGCGGGCGGAGATCAGTCGTCAGAGGGCCAGGGGACGCCGCTTGGCTTGGCGGGCGGGAGCCCGCCATCCTTGCGCTCGCTGCGGCCCCACAGCACGTCGAGCAGCCAGCCGGCGCCACCGGCGACGAACCCGGCGGAGAGGACGGCGAGGCGCTGCGTGGCCTCATCTGAGGTCGACAGGGCCGTGATGCCGACGATCCCGAAGACGCAGGCTACGTGGAGCAGGAAGACAGCCAGCCAGGGTGCGGCGCCGAACGGGTGCCCCGTCCACGTGGGGGTGGAGCGGCGTTCGTGGATCGCGGCTCCTCCCCACCGCAGCGCGTCGGAGCGGCCGAGGAACACGATCGGGAGCGAGAGCACGAGCGTGTCGAGCGTGGCGTCCTGGCCGGCCAGAAACGCGGCGGCGTAGCCGGCGATCAGCCACAGTGGGCCGAAGAACAGGCCGGCCCGCCACGGCGGCGCCACCTGCTTCCAGTCTCGGGCGTGCGGCGGCCCATCACGGCGCAGCGCGTGCTCTCGGGCGCGCTCGAGGTAGGGCGGCGCGTACGGCGGCCGGTCGGGCAGGTAAGCGTCAGGGTCCTTTGAGAGCCACTTCGCCATTGCTCTGAGCGTAGCCGCGACCACCGGCACGGTGGGACGGATTCCACGGACGACGGAGGACACCTGAAACGCAGACGGTGCCACCACTTCCCGGAGGTAGCTGACGACCCGAAGGTATCCACAGTGACCACCGGGCTCCGAAGCAATGTGCGCCCGTTGTCCATGGCGCCATCGCCCACGCGCCGGGACAGTGATGGCCATGTGCGGCATCGCAGGTCTCTTCGCCAAATCGGACTCGATCTCCGGCTCGCTCGGCAGCCATCTGGCCGACATGCTCGTCCAGCTCAGTGAGCGCGGCCCCGACAGCTCCGGCGCGGCGATCTACGGCCATGACCTGGGCGACCGCGCCGTGAAGCTCTCGGTGCTGGATCCGGTTGCACCTCGCGATTGGTGGCCGATTGCCGCCTCCGTCGGCAAGGTCGGCCACACCGAGCTGACCCGCGTCCTCGGCGATCAAGCCCTGCTGACCGTCGAAGCCGACGCGGACGTCGTCCGGGCCTGGATGGCCGAGCACCACCCGGACGTGATCATCCTGAGCGTCGGCCATTCGATCGAGACGTACAAGCGCGCGGGCGGCGTCGGCGACCCCGGCGGCCTGATCGAGACCGCCGGCCTGCGCAGCCTGACGGGTGGCCACGCGCTCGGCCATACCCGCATGGCGACCGAGTCGCGCGTCACCACCGAGCACTCGCACCCCTTCTCGACCGGCACCGACCTCTGCCTCGTCCACAACGGGTCACTTTGTAACCACAACCGCCTGCGGCGCACGCTGCAGCGCCGCGGAGTCTCGTTCGCGACCGACAACGACTCTGAGGTCGCCGCCGGCTACCTGACGTGGCGCTTCCGCGAGGGCGACGACCTCCAGACCGCGCTGGAGGCGGCCGAGCGCGACCTCGACGGCTTCTTCACCTTCGCGATCGGGACGCGGGACGGGTTCGCGGTGATGCGCGACCCCGTCGGTTGCAAACCGGCCGTCCTTGCCGAGACCGACGACTGGGTCGCGATGGCCTCAGAATTTCGCGCGATTGCCACCCTGCCCGGCGTCGAGGACGCCAACGTCTGGGAACCCGAGCCCGGTCAGATCTACCGCTGGTCGCGCACCGCGGTGGCGGCATGACTGCCCCGGCCGTCGCGCCGACGGTCTTCGACCTTGGCGCCAGCACCGTTCGTGAACTGAACGCCGCCCTGCACGCGGCCGACGCCGGTCGCTTCACCGTGCTGGCGCCAGGCGGCAAACACAACCTGGCCGTCGGACTCGACGCTCCGCTGGAGGTCACGATCCAGGGCCACGCCGGCTACTACTGCGCCGGCATGAACCAGCAGGCGACCGTCCGCATCGAGGGCAGCGTCGCGGTCGGCTGCGCCGAGAACATGATGTCTGGCCTCGTCGAGGTGCTCGGCGCCGCGGGCCAGTCGGCAGCTGCGACGGCGCACGGCGGAGTGCTGCTGGTGCGAGGCGACGCCGCGGCACGCTGCGGCATCTCGCTCAAAGGTGCCGACATCGTGGTCGAGGGCTCGGTCGGGCACATGACCGGGTTCATGGCGCAGAAGGGCCGGATCCTCATCTGCGGCGACGCCGGCGAGGCCCTCGGTGACTCGATCTACGAGGCCCGGATCTATGTGCGCGGATCCGTCGCGAGCCTCGGCGCCGATTGCGTCGAGAAGGAGCTGCGCGCCGAACACCTCGCCGAAGTGGGCGAGCTGCTCGCGCTCGCCGGTCGGAGCGATCTCGCTCCCTCCGAATTCCGCCGCTACGGCTCCGCCCGCAAGCTCTACAACTTCCACGCCGACCGAGTCGAGGCCTCCGCATGAGTCCATCCAAGTTCCCCGGCGCTCGCCCGTCGGCCACCTTCGACGAGGCCACGATCGCCGGGATCCAGCGCGCGGCGCAGGAAGGGATCTACGCGATCCGCGGCGGCGGCGCGAAGCGTGCCGTCCCCCACTTCGACGACTTGCTGTTCCTCGGAGCGAGCATGTCTCGCTACCCGCTGGAGGGCTACCGCGAGCGCTGCGACATGGACGTCGTGCTCGGTGAGGGTCGCTGCGCGAAGCCGATCCACCTCGACATCCCGATCACGATCGCGGGCATGAGCTTCGGCGCGCTGTCTGCGAACGCCAAGGAGGCGCTGGGCCGCGGCGCGAGCCTGGTCGGCACGAGCACGACGACCGGCGACGGCGGGATGACCGACGAGGAGCGCGGCGCGAGCACCAAGCTCGTCTACCAGCTGCTGCCCTCGCGGTACGGCATGAACCCGGTCGATCTGCGCCGGGCCGACGCCATCGAGATCGTCGTCGGCCAGGGGGCAAAGCCCGGCGGCGGCGGGATGCTGCTCGGCCAGAAGATGAACGACCGCGTCGCCGCCATGCGCGATCTCCCGCCGGGCGTCGACCAGCGCAGTGCCTGCCGCCACCCCGATTGGACGGGCCCGGATGACCTCGCGATCAAGATCGCCGAGCTGCGCGAGATCACCGACCACCAGATCCCGATCTACATCAAAGTCGGCGCCTCGCGGCCGTACTACGACGCGGCGCTCGCCGTGAAGTCCGGGGCCGACGTGATCGTCCTCGACGGGATGCAGGGCGGGACGGCGGCGACCCAGGACGTGTTCATCGAGCACGTCGGTATCCCGACGCTCGCGGCGATTCCCCCGGCGGTCGAGGCGCTCGTCGATCTCGGGGTGCACCGCGACGTGAAGCTGATCGTCTCCGGCGGCATCCGCACCGGTGCCGACGTCGCCAAAGCGTTGGCGCTCGGCGCCGACGCCGTGTCGATCGGCGTCGGCGCGATGATCGCCCTGGGAGACAACTCCCCGGCGCTCGCCGAGGAGTACGCCAAGCTCGGCACCGAGCCCGGCTCCTACGACGCCTGGCATGAGGGCCGCGACCCCGCCGGCATCTCGACGCAGGATCCCGAGCTCGCCGCCCGCCTCGATCCCGAGCTCGGCGCACGCCGCGTCGCGAACTACCTGCGCGTACTCGCCATGGAGGCGCAGACGATCGCTCGGGCGTGCGGCAAGTCGCACGTCCACAACCTCGAACCGGAGGACCTCGTCGCGCTGACCATCGAAGCCGCGGCGATGGCCCGCGTTCCCCTCGCCGGGACCACGTGGATTCCCGGCGCCCCGGCCGCCCCTGCGGTCACTCCCCCAGCCGCCGCGGCCCCAGCGGCGCCCCTGACCATGATCGGAGCCCACGCGTGAGCACCATCGAGACCACCCAGGCCGACCCCGTCACCCAGTCCGCGCCGACGGGCAAGCCCGCCGTCGCCGAGCTGCCGGAGGGCGTCGAGTTCGTCGCCTGCCAGTGGGTCGACGTGCACGGAGCGGCCAAGGCCAAGCTGGTGCCGCGCTCGGCTTGGGCATCGACCGCTGGCCCTGATGGTGGCGGCGCGGGCTTCGCCGCGTTCGCCAACCACGGTTTTGCCCGCGGCCCCGAGCACCCCGAGTTCGTCGCGATGCCGGACGAGTCGACGCTGACGGTCCTGCCGCACCGGCCGAACATGGCCGTTGCGTTCTCGACCGTGATGGATGGCGATCACGTCGCCACCTGCGACGCCCGTTCGATCCTCGCGCGCGTGAGCGAGCAGGCCGCTTCGATGGGCCTGGCGCCCATTGCCGGCATGGAGCCCGAGTTCTTCCTGCTGCGCCACGACGAGGACGGCAAGCTCGCGCCGCTGGATCCACTCGACACCCTCGACAAGCCGTGTTACGACCTCGGCGCGCTGCTGCGCACCAGCGGCGTGCTCGGCGAGATCGTGAGTGGCATGGAGCAGCTCGGGTGGGGCGTCTCGGCGATCGATCACGAGGACGGCAACGGGCAGTTCGAGATCAACTTCCATCACGCCGCCGCGCTCACCACGGCGGATCGCTTCACGCTGCTGCGCACGATGATCGCCGACATCGCAGGCTCCCACGGAGCGATTGCGAGCTTCATGCCCAAGCCGCTCTCCGGCCGCACCGGCTCCGGCGCGCACGTGCACATCTCGGCCCTCGATGCCAACGGCGAGAATGCCTTCCTCGACCTGAGCGACCCACGCGGACTCGGGCTCTCGCCCGTCGCGTACTCGTTCATCGCCGGCATCCTCACGCACGCCAAGGCGCTCTCCGCGCTGACGATGCCGACGGTCAACTCCTACCGGCGGCTGCACTCGACCGGTGGGTCGTCCGGCGCGCGCTGGGCCCCAGACGCCATCGTCTATGGCGGCAACAACCGCACGACCATGCTCCGCGTCCCCGGACCAGGACGGTTTGAGAATCGCGCGATCGACGCGTCCTGCAACCCCTACCTGGCGCTGGCCGGGATGATTGCCGCCGGCCTCGACGGCGTCGAGAAGGGCATGGACCCGGGCGCACCCGTCAGCGGTATGGCGCCGTCGCTCGGCGTCGAGACGATGCCACGCACCCTCGCCGACGCGCTCGACGCGCTCGAGCTGAACGTCGTCCTGCGCGACGCGCTGGGTGAGGAGGCGCTCGCCGAACTCGTCGCCGTCAAGCGGATGGAGTGGAGTTCGTACATGGAGGCCGTGACCGACTGGGAGCAGGCGACCTACCTGCGGCGCGTCTGATGGCCGCCGACCTCGACGTCCTAGTCGTCGGCGGAGGCATCACCGGGCTCAGCCTGGCGGTCCATGCCGCGCGCGACGGCCTGTCGACCGTGCTCGTGGATGCCAGCGACCTGGGGGGCGTATCGACCCAGCGCTCCGGGGCGCTCGTCCGCACGCACTACGAGGACTCCTCCTCCGCTGCACTGGCGCTGCGCGGGCTGGAGCTGTTTGAGCGCTTCGAGGAACGCTACGGCGGACCGTCCGGGTTTCACGCGACCGGCTTTGCCTATGTGCCGACGTTCGAAGAACGTGACAGTGGCGCGCTCGCCAACCGCGTCGCGATGCTGCAGGGTGCCGGCGTCGAGACCCGCCTGGTGGAGGAGCGGGAACTCGCACGGATCGACCCGGCGATCGACCTCTCGGACGTGGGCGTCTGCGCCTTTGAGCCGCGGTCGGGATTTGCGAGCCCCGCGCTCACCGCGTCGACGCTGGCCCGTGCCGCGGCCGATGCCGGCGCCGGGCTCCGGTCGCAGACGCGCGCGCTCGAACTCATCGTCGGGCCGGACGGCTCAGTTGAGGGGGCCGTGCTGGCGGGGCCGGACGGGATCCCAACACCCGTCACCGCCGGGCACGTCGTCCTCTGCTGTGGCGCCTGGTCGCCGGTGCTCGCCTCGACAGCCGGCGTCGAACTCCATATCCGACCGACCGCCGTCAAGTTGGCGTTCGTCGAGCGCCGAGGCCCCATGCACCTCACTGTGATCGATGCACCCGCCGGCATCTACCTTCGGCCCGATCACGCGGGTTCGACGCTCGTTGGCCGTCGGACGTGGACCGACGAGCCGATGGGAGGCCCCGACGCCGAGCTGCCCTTCGTCGACGGCGACTTCCTCGCCGACGCGGCCAACCGCCTCGCGCGCCGGATCCCGAGTGCGGCCGGCGCCCGAATCGTCGGGTCGCGCGCCGGCATGCTCGACATGACCCCCGACGGCCTGCCGCTGGTGGGCCCAGCCATGCGCGACGGCGATGCCGTCGCTGGCCTCTGGCTCTGCTGCGGGTGGTCGGGCACCGGCTTCAAGACCGGCCCGCCCGTTGGAGAAGCGTTGGCCGAATGGATCCGCACGGGCTCCACCACGCTTGATCTCTCGTCGATCAGCACCAGCCGCCAGTTCGAGACGGCTGGCGCGGCCGTCCGCTCGCCACACTGAGGAGGCGTTCCGTGGGAGGCTCCTAACGCCGAGTCCCAAGATGCCCGCCTCGCCCTCCGACACCATCGACGACCTCCAGCGCAAGGACGCGCTGTTCGACGTGCACTGCCACGTGTTGCCGACGCTCGACGACGGCGCGTTCGACGTGACCGACAGCATCGCGATGGCCACGCAGGCCTGGTCGGACGGGATCGGGACGATCTGCGCGACCCCCCATATCCGCTATGACCACGACGTCACGATCGCGGAACTCCCGGGCCGCGTCGCCGCGCTCAACGCGTCCCTTCATGAGGTTGGCATTCCCGTGCAGATCGTCGAGGGCGCCGAACTCTCGGCAGGGCACGCCGACCACCTGACCGATGCTGAACTTAGGGCCGTGTCGCTTGGCGCCACCGGCCGGTGGATCCTGCTGGAGCCCGAACCCGGTGCGATCGACGGCAGATTCATGGAGTCGGTCGACCGGCTCCATGATCGCGGCGTGCGCTGCGTCGTCGCCCACCCGGAGCGTCACGCTGCCGCCGACATCGCTACCTGGCTCACGCGCCTCGTCGAGCGCGGGGCGCTCGTGCAGGTCACCGCCGCGTTCCTCGTCGGCCACGGCGCCGCGCCCGTCATCCTCGACTGGGCCTCCCAGGGGCTGGTGCACCTGGTCGGCACCGACGCCCACTCCGCGCGAGTCGGGCGACCGGTGACGGTGTCGGCGGGCCTGCGCGCCTTGGCGGCCGTGCCGCAGATCGCCGACCACATCGCCTGGATCGCAGCCGAGGCACCACGAGCGGTGCTCGCCGGCGAGCCGGTCGACGTGCCCTTCTAGCCGCCGCGCTGGCGCCGCTCACGGACGCGTGCCGCAAGCTGGTTCGCTTCCGCGCTCGAGGCGGCCGCGATCACGTGGTGGAAGATGTCGCGGTCGGGTGGCAACCGCACCGGCGCGCCTTCGCGCGTGAGCGCGTTGCCTCCTGCCGCCCGTAGGATCGCCAGCGAAGCGGCGATGTCGTGGGCCTGGCTGATCGCGCGGTCCCAGTCCACGAACGCGCCAGCTGACCCGTCCGCCACACGACAGAGGTCGACCGCCGTCGACCCGGCCAGGCGCGCCCGCGGGTAGTCAGGACCAAGTCCGAGCGGTCGCAGGTCATCCGGCGCGGAGGACGGCAAGATCACGAGCCCGCCAGCCCGGGTCGCGATGGGGCGCGCGTCGCTGAACGCCTCGCCAGCGTTCGCCGACCACCACCTCCGACTACATGAGAGGTCGACGACCAGGCCTGCGACGGGCTCCTCATCCACGACTACCCCGATCGCCACCGACCACGGCGGGTAGCCATGCAGGCAGTTGCGGGTTCCGTCGATCGGATCGAGGGCGATCCACGGCTCGCCAGGGCCTGGCAAGGCGCCGATCAACCCCGCCTCCTCACTGAGCACGGGCATGTCGAGGACCTCGAGCTCGGTGAGCGCCGCGGCCTCGGCTGCCTCGTCGAGGTCTTTGATCTCGGTCGGAGCGCCGCCCGTTCCCTCGGGTCTTGCCGGGCGTGATTCCAGCACCACGGCCACGGCATCCGCCGCGCGATTGGCAACGGCCAGGAACTCCGCGCCGCGCTCGCGATCCCAGCTCATCCGACCGGCTCGGCGACGGTCCGAGCGGAGCGGCGCAGATGCACGAGCTGGCCGTCGCGCCACATCGCCACGGCCTGCACGGCGTCGCCTTCCCGAGCCACCAGGACTGCATCTAGCGGGCGGCCTTCGGCGATCACCGGCGCGGAGAGCCCGAGGAGACCGGCCGGCATCGAGGTGGTGAGCGCGAGCGCAACGTCGAGCGCGACGTCGTGACGATCTGCGAGCACGAACGGGGCGCCCAGCAGCGCGCTCGGCAAGTAGTCCGAGCACAGCGCGTCGCACAGCCCTGCGGTGACGGCGTCAGCGGCCAGCACGTTCCCCGGCGCCGTGGAGCGGCCACGGACCACGTTGGGGGCACCGAGCACCGTGGCGATACCGAGTGAGCGTGCCGCCTCCGCTGCGTCGACGCTGAGCGGGAACTCGGCGATCGTCACGCCAATGCCGGCGGCGGCATGCACCTCCTTGGCGTCACGATCGTCGTGGCTCGCGAGCGCGATCCCATGCGCGTGGGCGATCGCGGCGATCTCCTCACGCCGCTCACCCGCCCCCTCGGTACCGATCCGCTTGCGTTCCAGGATCTGGTCGACCTCCTCCGGGGATACGCCCCAGTCCTCGGCGTAGAAGGCGCGGTGCGCCTCCTCCGTCGCGAATCGGCTCCCCGCCAGCGAGTGGTCCATCACCGAGATCAGCACGATCCGGGAGCTCGTGGCCAGCGCCGCCGTCAGCGCGGCGGGGGCCTCAGGTTCGGTGATCTCGACCCGTGCGTGGATGCGCCAGTCGCAGACCAGCGTCGAGGCAAGTCGCTCGACCACCTCGCACAGCGCGAGCGCATCGGCCATCACCACACCTTTGGCCGCTTCATCTTCGAACCGAGCGGAGATGCAGACGGTCCCAATGCCCGAGGCGACCAGCTCAGCGTCGAGCGTCGTGATGGACTGCTCGAGGTCGAGCACCACACCCGCCCGCGGACGCCGACGCTCCGGGATCACGTCGAGGTGCAGGTCGACCATCGGCGGAGTGAGGACGAACGCGCCCTCGGCGGGCACGTCGCCCGTCGGCTCGATGGCGGTGACCGTGCCTGCATGGTCAAGGCGCACCGTGACCGGACCGCGGGCCGGGCCGTCGCCAGGAACGAGCGTGATGCCCTGGAGCAGGGTGTGAAGGTCAGTCATCGGAGGACTCCGTCAGTGAGCGACATGGTGTCGTAGGCGTGGTCGAACAGGGCAGGTGGAGGTGTCGTCGTGGTGAGCACCAGCGCAGAGGACGTTGCGGCGTCGGCGATCAGGGCTCCCAGCGGGGCCACGGCGTTCGGCAGCACACCGCGCAGGGGGTCATCAAGCAGCAGGACCGCCGCCGGCCGGACCAGCATCCGCGCGATCGCGAGCGTTCGGCGGGCCTGCTGCCCGAGCAGCCCGACGGGACGGTCTGCCGCGTCGTCCAGACCGACGCGAGCGAGCAACTCGTCGGCACGTTCCCAGGCGTCCGCGCTGGGCTGAACGCCGCCTGCTGCCTGCCCTGCCATCGCTTGGACAAGCACGTCCCGTGTCGCGTCGCAGGGTGGTGCGATCAGTTCGCCGTCGACCACGCCAACGTGCTCGCGCCGAAGCCAGGCACGGGTGCGCGGGTCGACGTCGTCGATCCGGTGGTGGCCGTGACCGTCGTCGAGGTGAACGCTCCCGGCGTCCAGGCGGAAGGTCCCCGCGAGGCAGCGGAGCAACGTGGTCTTCCCGCAGCCGGAGTCGCCGAAGATCACCAATGGCGCCCATGGCTGGGCGTTGAGGCTGACGTCGCGCAGCACGACCGGGCCCTCGGCGAACTGTTTGCGGAGTCCGGCTGCGCGGAACAGGACGCTCATGGGAGGCGGCTCGCCACGAGGGATTGCGTATGCGGATGCACGGGGTCCTCCAGGATCTGGTCGGTGGTGCCTTCCTCGACGATCTCGCCGTGGTGCATCACGATCGTTCGGTCAGCGAGGAGCCGGACCACACCCAAGTCGTGGGTGACGACCACGGTTCCTGCGAGCGTCCGATCGATCGAGCGGGCGATCAAGCTGAGGACCGTCGCCTGGACCGACGGGTCCAGACCCGTCGTCGGCTCGTCGAGCAGCAGCAGTTGCGGGCGGCGAATCAGCGCACGGGCAAGCTGCACGCGCTGGCGCATCCCGCCGGAGAACGTGCCGAGCGGGTCGGCGTGGCGGCCGGCATGCACGCCCATCCGTCCGAGCATGCCGCCAGCCTCCATGCTGAGCGGCTCGAACCTCCGATCGCCGCGAGCCAGGAGCCGCTCGGCGACGTTCGTCTCTGCCGCAAGCTGCGAGCGCAGCCCGGCGGAGAAGGGGTCTTGGTGCACGATCGTGAGGGCGCGGGTGCGAACGTCGCGCCGGGCACGGCCTTCGAGGGCGAACAACTCGCCGACGCCCTCGAGTTCGGCGCGTCCCCCGTCCACCGGTTGTTCGAGGGCAAGGGAGCGCAGCAGCGTCGACTTGCCGGACCCCGACTCACCGACGATCCCGAGCACCTCGCCGGGGCCGACCTCAAGGTCGATCCCCGGCAGCGCGACGATCGTGCCGCATGCTGGGCAACGGTTCGTCCCCGCGGCGTCCCCGGTGGAGGTCAGGCAGCTCGCGCACCCCGGGCCGAAGAGCCGGCGCAGCCCCTCGACGCGCAACAGCGCAGGCGGGGGAGCGAGGCGAGGCGCCTGCACGACTGGCGTCGGCAGACTCATGTGGTGCGCCGATCCGTGCAGGCATCGACGTCGGAGCAACGCCAGCGGCCGCTACCGGGGTTGCCTTCCACGCGGTAGGACTCGGCGGAGTCGCACCGCTCGCAGGGCCCGCCGGCCGACTCGGTCCGCAGTGGTCGGTCGGCGAACGCGAGCGGCTGCACGGAGGTCCACGGCGGCAACGCCGTGATGCGGGCCAGTCGGCCGGCCCCGAGGATCACGGGGTGCGGGCGCCGGTCGAGCGTGAGCACGTCGAATCGCGGCACCGGGCTGGGACTCGCCAGGCTGACGCCATCGACCAGGATCGGGTGGTCGGCCCCGCCCGTCGACCCGCCGTGGCGCACCGTGTCGTCGTACAGCTCGACCCAGGCGGGTGTCGCGTCGCCCTCCGCGTGCATTGCGGCCGCTCGGGCGGGGTCAGGGACGACGCGCCGCAGCGGCTCGGGGTGAGGCATCTGCAGCACGAGGAGCTGGTCTGCGCGAAGCGGGATCTCCGGGATGCGGTGGCGGCTCTGAATGATCGACGCCTCACGCGTGCGGGTGGTCGTCTCCACGGCGGCCGTCTGCGCGATGAGGTCACGCATCGACGAGGCGTTGAGCGAGCCGTCATCGCCCTGGTCGATGACCTTCACCACGTCGCCCGGCCCCACCATCGAGAGCGTGACCTGCAGCCCCCCACTGCCCCAGCCGCGCGCCACCGGCATCTCGCGCGAGGCGAACGGAACCTGGCGGCCGGGGAGTGCGAGTGCCTTGAGCATCGCTCGGCGGACTTCGCGCTTGGATCGCTCATCGAGGTAGGCGTAGGGCATGGTCTGCGCGTGCGCGCGGGCCAGATCAGCGACCGTCATCAGCGGGCTCCTCGTTGGCGGATCGGTCCGACCCGTCGGCCACCTGACCGACGTAGGACGCAAAGCTTGCGTAGTGCGGCAGGCAGAGGTGTTCCACGAATCCGCCGGTAGCCAGGCCGTCGATCGCGGCCATCACCGTGGACTCCGACAGGACACCGCCAACGCCCGCCTGCATGGCCCCATCGAGGATCGACGCTGCGATCGCGCGCCGCTCGCCCCGGCCGATCGTCGCGCCAAAGCCGATGACGAACCCAGGGCGTCCGTCGACCTCGGTGTCGGCGATGGTCTCCGCCTGCGAGATGTCCACCTCGGCCACGGCCACCGGTCGGCCCGTCCGCGGATGGCCGACGCGGATCGTGGCCGTCGCGGTGGTCGCCTCAGCGAGGACCTCTTCGCGCTGACCGGCGTGCCCGAGGTTGGCGAGCGTCACCAGCGCCCCGGTTTCCCCGCGAGCGAGGGCCGCCAGGCGTGCGCCGCGTGAGATCGGCTGCGTGGTGAGGGGCTCCAGGACCGGGTCTGGGCCGTCCGGTTCCGGGGTCGGACGGAGCACCGGGAGATGGTCGACCAAATCGGCCACCCGCGGCGCGCCAGCGCCAGTCGGCGGGCCAGCGGCGGCGGTGGCGCTGGCGACGAAGGCACCGTCGGCCGTCGGCTCACCGCCTGGCTCCATGCCCGCCGCAGCTACAGAAGATGGGTCGTCGGGCCACTTCAACAGCCGTGAGAGGAGCTGTGGGGCGGCTCCCAGCCACTGCCCACCTGGCACGTCGGCGAAGGCCGACGAGATGCGCCGGTGCAGCCGTCGATCCTCGTCGGCCACGGGCACCGACTCGAGCACCGGCAACGTCGCCGCCCAAACCCGAAGCAGGGTGACGGCGCGGTGCACATCGCCGTTGGCCTGATCGATCGCCGATCGGGCGACGCCCGGTGCCCAGACGCCAGCCTCGGCGCAGACCTGGTCGACGAGTGCTCCGAGCGAGCCGTCCGGAGCACCGCCCGCCAGGCGGCGGGACGCGTCGACGGCGCGGGCAGAGGCAATCAGCGTGGCGTACATCTCAGCCCCGCTCCATTCGCGGACGGATCACCGAACGCGGGATCGCCACCAGGCTGTCGGGAGTGACGACGAACGCGTCGACTCCAGCCGGAGCGTCCGCGGCCGCATCGCGCAGACGACCGATCTCTCCGGGCGGCAGGCCAACGTCGAACCTCGCCCGCCGTGGCAGACCAGGGCCTTCGAGTTCGACGCTATTCACGGGCCAGGTGCCCGCGTAGATGAGGGTCGCCCCTTCATGCGGGAGCAGCGCGCTGCCGCGCCGAGCCTCGCCGGCGCAGCCTGCCGAGCCCGTCGTGACCAGGACGAAGTCGGCATCGCATACCGGGGCGGGCGAGGCGCCGCTTTCGTGCGCGATTCGCTGCCCGAGCGCGCGGGCGCCGGCGTCGCCGCTCACCGCAAAGCTGGTGCCGACGTCCATGAGCGACAGCAAGACGGCTGCGGCGCGGTCCCGTGCCTCGTCGGCATCGAGCCCGGCTGCGGCCGGTGCCGCAACCGCCTGCCCGGGTGCACAGATCGCATCGAGGCAGGCGCGGAACGCCTGTCGACCGTCGTGCACGGGATCCCAACGGAGATCGGCACTCACTGGTCGTCCTCCGCGTCAGCGCCGTCGATCCGTGTCGCCCGGACGGCAGCGGCTTCGGCGGCGGCGCGGTGTTCGCCAGCGGCCTGCACCGACGAGACGAGGCGCCGTACGTCGCCCGCATGGGCGCCAGCCCGCTCAACTTCTGCGTCGCACACGGCAGCGGCCACCGCAGCACGAGGCGCGCGCCCAGCCACGATCGCGTCGCCACGCGTGCCGGCGAGGCTGACTTCGCATACCGTCAGGACCGCGTGCCCGACGACGAACGTCGATGCCTGACCGGGAACCGGGAGACGCAGCGGCGTGGTGACGACCTCGGGGCCGCGCCGCATCTCGACTGGCGCGGTAAGGAGAATTTGGTCGGCGAGCGACTCCAGCTCCACCGGCGGGGCGGCGCCCAACAGAGACAGCCGCACCTCGGCTTCACCCGAGACGGGCGCGGGTCTAGCGGCCATCGAAACGCACCTCGAACTGCACCCGGTCACCCCGGCCACGGTGCTCGACGACGGCGACCGGCTCACCATGCTCGGTGGCATTGAGGCCCGCCATCAGCAGCAGCGGCGCGCCGACGGGAACGAGCAGGTACTCGGCGTCGTGTGGGGTCGCCGGAGCACTCCAGATAAGCCGGTCGGCGCGGCGCATGCCGACTCCGTGCTCGCGCTCCAACGATTCGTAGAGCGAGGAGTGGCCATCCCAGCGCTGCTCGAGGTCTGGAAAGCGCTCTTCGGCAACCCACAGCTTCGACAGGGTCCACGGCACGTCGTCCACAAACCGGAGCAGGTCGAAGCGCCGCAGCGGCCCGTCGGTCTGGAGCATCACGCGGTGCTCCTCTACGTCGTCGATCGAGGAACTCAGGAGCTGCTGCCGCACGTCGCGACCGCTGGCGCGCATCTGCCGCGTGAGGCTGGCTTCGCCGGAGCCGCTGATCGTGTGGCGGATCGGCGGGTGTGAGACGTACGAACCGCGGCCATGAACCGTGTGGATCAGCCCAAGGGCGCTGAGCGTCGCGAGCGCCTGGCGGACGGTGAGGCGGTGGACGCCGTGGAGCGCGGCCAGTTCGGACTCGCCGGGGAGGCGGTCGCCTGGAGCGTAGGTGCCGAGTTCGAGCTCGCGCCCGATGAGGTCGGCGACCTGCTGGTAGAGCGGCACCGAGGCGTGGCGGTTGATGGACTTCACGGGCGGTCAGAACTCCTGCGCGGTCGACGCGCCGATCTGTTTGCGGATAGCCGCGGCGAGTCGCTCGACCGCGAGGACGACGATGAAGATCGCCAGGATGATGGTGAGTGCCTCGTCGTAGCGCAGCAGCTGCATCGACGTGGTCAGCTCGACGCCGATCCCTCCGGCGCCGACGACACCGAGGACAACCGACGAACGGGTCGCCGACTCCAGCGCAAACATCGACGTACCAACGAACGCAGGCATCACCGTCGGCAGGACCCCGCCAACGATCACCCCCGCAGGACCGGCTCCGGTCGAGGTCAGCCCCTCGACGACATCGGGATCGACGTCTTCGATCCGGTCGGCAAAGAAGCGTCCGCAGAAGCCGGCCGTGTCGACGGCGATCGCGAGCACGCCCGCCTCAGGCCCCAGCCCGACGGTGACCACGAAGATGATGCCCCAGATCAGATCTGGGACCGACCGCAGAAACGCGATAAGGCCTCGAGTAGCCCCATAGATCAGGGGGTGCGGGGTCGTGTTCCGAGCCGCGAGGATGCTCAGCGGGAGACTCAGGATCACGCCGAGCAACGTGCCGACGACGGCCATCTCGAGCGTGACGAGCATGGCTGCAGCGACGGGGCCTGCGCGGTCGAGATTGGGTGGAAACGCCTCGCCGACGAACTCCGCGGTGTTCCCGACGCCGCTGATCATCGTCCACGGGGAGACTGCGACGCCCTGGACCATGCCGTGTACGACGAGCCCCAGCCCAGTGACGAGCAGGATGAAGACCGGCAAGCTCGGGCGGCCCCAACGGGGACCGAGGTCGACCTCGGGCGGCCGGGGCGCCTTCACCGTGCTCATGCGACGGCCGCGTAGAGCTCGTTGAGGTCGGGAACCTCGCACTGCTTGGCGGGACGGTCCAGCGTCACCCTGCCTGCGGACAGTCCCACGATGCGGTCGGTGAACCGCTGCGCGTAGTCGATCTGGTGGAGTGCGGTGACGACGGTGATGCCCTCGTCGGCGGCGATCTCGACCATGAGGCGCATGATCTGCTGGGCTGCCGTCGGGTCGAGGCTGGCCACTGGCTCGTCGGCCAGCAGGATCCGTGGGCGCTGCATCAGGGCACGGGCAAGCATCACCCGCTGCTGCTGACCGCCGGAGAGGGCACCTAGCCGCTGGCGGGCGGTGACCCTGAGTCCGACGCGGTCCAGGCAGCGGACGGCGAGCTGCCGCTCGCTCTCCGGCACGGTCGCCGGCGACCATCCGCGCACGCCATTGCGGCCGAGTCCGCCGTGGAGGACGTTGTGGAGCACGGTCAGACGCGGGGCCAGCGCACTGCGCTGGAATGCAAATCCGACGCGGCACCGCAGCGCACGGAGCTCGCCACGGGACGCGTCAGGGACCGACACGCCGTCGACGGCCAGCGTCCCATCTTGGATGGGAACGAGCCCTACGAGGCTGCGCAGGAGGGTCGTCTTGCCGGCGCCGTTGGCGCCGACGAGGGCGACCACCTCACCGGCCTCGACCCGCAGGTCGACGCCCTTCAGTACCGGTCGCCCGTCGCCGAATCCGGCGCGCAGGCCGGTGAGGTTGATCGCCGCCGCACTCATTCGCCTACGAACTCCTCGGTGTTCTCGATGCCGATCGCGGTGTACATCGAGCGGACCACGTCGTAGTCCTGGTCGTTGAGGCTCACCAGCTCAGCGTCCTCGTACTTGGCGTTGTCCTTGCCTTCGAGCATCGCTGGCAGCAGCACCTGCCAATTGGCCTGGAACGCGTCGTGGATCTCCTTGCGAGCGGCCGCAGACACGGTGGGTGCCGAGACGATCACGTCCGGAGGCAGCGGCGGGCCTTCCTTGAGCGTGCGGTACTCAGCTTCCTTGCCCTCGATGTACTCGTCGCGGTCGTGGCAGCCGACGCCGACGGCGTCAAGGTCGCCGCGCTCCAGCGCGGCGTGCACGGCGTCACCGACGGTGGCGACCTTGAGATCCTCCTGGGGGTTCATGCCAGCATCGACGAAGAGCTGAGACGGGCCGAGGTGCCCGCTGGTGGAGCCGATGTCGCTCATGCCGACGGTCTTGCCTTTGAGGTCCGCCAGCGACTGCGCCGGGCTGTCCTTGTCGACGTAGATACACGAGCGGTAGCCCGGTCGACGGATCGCGATGACCGGGTCGACCTTTGCTCGGCTGCGCAGTACGACGTACTCGGCCGGGCCGGTGAACACCAGGTCGACTTTGTCGCCGGCGAGCGCCGCGGCGGCAGCAGAACGGTCGGACACCGGGTAGAGCTCGATCTTGCTGCCCGTGGCCTTCTCGAGTTCGTTCGTGAACGCGCCGAACTCCCGCTGTAGCTCTTCCAGACCCTGGAGGTCGGTCACCGCCATCCGCAGCGTCGAGGGCACGCCGTCCGACGCCGCAGCGGTCGACTGGGTGTCGTCGCCGCCACAGCCCGCGACGGCGGTCGCCAGCAGGCCGGCGGAGATAAGGGGCGCCAACTGGCGCAGGATGGGCTTCACGAGAAACTCCAGAGCATGAGATTCGGGGGTCTCAGACCCGGACACGCACCACGCCGAAGTCGGTGTGACAGATGTCTAGATCTGTTGCTGGAAGCCTGTCGGGCAGCGGCGTGCCTGCGGTGAACACGGCGTGCACGACCGGTGATCTTCTGGTGAAACACGAGGGCTGGGGTGACCAGCACTCGCTCGTGGTTTTGCCGGTGCGCCGCCCCGGAGCAGCACCTCGCCGGGCGCTACCTCAGGCGGTTGCGGCGTCGGTCGGGTGACCGGGCGAGCGATGCAGCCGCGGGAGCAGCTCCAGGCGGACCGACGGCGCGAGTTCCCGCACGACCTCCGGGTCAGCGCTGCCGAGCCCGCAACGCAAGAAGTTCACCGCGCCGGCCGCGGCTCCAAGCCGCAGCGCGTCGTCCCAGGCGCCTCCGCAGGCCAGGATGGCCGCCATCGCCCCCATCATCGAGTCGCCACAGCCTTCGCGAAACCCATGGCTGAAGCTCGGAGCGGTCAACTCCCAGCGATCCTCACCACGGAACACCATGGCCGACCGCTCGCCGCGCGTGATGATCACGGCCTCACTGCCGTCGGCCATGATCCGTCGAGCTGCGCGGGCGAGGTCGTGGGGATCCTCGACGGGGCCAGCCACATACTCCGCCAGCTCCCAGTCGTTGATCTTGACCAGGTCGAGCCCACCGCGCAGGGCCGCATTCAGGCGTGGAGTCGAGAGGTCAGCGAGCACGCGCACGCCGTGGCCACGCACGTCGGCGACGATCCGCTCGTAGAACTCCTCACTGAGTGAGTCCCCTGGCAGCGGGTTGCACAACACCAGCAGGCCGCAGTGCAGCGCGGCCGCGATCGTCGCCGACACAAGCGCGTCGACGTCATGACGCCCCGGAGGCGTACTGAACCCCTGGGCGACGCGTTCGTACGTGCCGCCGCGGCGGTCCATGATGAAGCTGCCGCTGTCGGCCGCCGTCCGCACCAGCCGCCGCTCGCCAGGCATCTCGTCGAGCAACGGCTCCAGGAGCTGACCGGTTTCGCCGCCCAGGAATCCGCAGAGGATCGGGTCGGCGCCGAGCGCCGCGGCCATGCGGGAGACCCAGACGCCTTGGCCGCCGGGATGGAAGTGGATCTCGTCGGCCCCGCCAGGGTAGGGCTCTATGTTGACCGCCAGCACCGGGTGCGGACCGAGGATCGCGACTTGCGGGCGCCGGTGGATCTCGTCGCGGGTCATGCCAGCAACGTATGCCACCACGGGCGCGTCGACCGGAGCAAAAGGCCGACGGCCTCCCCGGGCAACTACGGACCGCGTCGGCCCGCTTCGAGCGTCGGCGCCTCGTCTTTGAGCGCCACACCAGTGAGCCCCAGCCGGCGTGCCTCCAGCAGGAGCGCGACGAGCTTGTCGGCGGCAACGGCGTACGACAACCCGACCGGCGGGCGCACGTTGGAGATGCAGTTGCGCTCGGAGTCGCGCCGGCCGCTGCGGGGACCGTAGGTGAGGTAGATGCCGAGCGAGTCGGCCGCGCTGAGGCCAGGTCGCTCGCCGATCAGGACGACGGCGAACCGTGCGCCGAGTGCCTCGCCGATCTCGTCACCGAGCGCAACACGTGCCTGGGTCGCAACGACGACCGGCCCGACCGACCACTCAGGGAGGCGGGCGATCGTGGCCTCGATCATGGCGGGGGCATGCGACTGCGCAGCCAAAGGCGACAGGCCGTCAGCGATCACCAACGCCAGGTCTGGCTCGGCGCAGGCGAGCTTGTCGGTCTCCCCTGCGGCGAGGGTGCGTCCCAGGTCGGGCCGCTGCAGGTAGGTCGGACGGTCGGGGGCAGCGCTCTTGACGTGGACGACCGGATGGTCGGAAAGCGCCGACAGCACGGCCGAGAGATCGAGCGGTGCATGGACGGCGTCTCTGGCGCGCGCGTGCGCGAGACGCAGCTGGAGCTGCTCACCGGTGGGGATCGCGTCGCCCGACCGGCCGATGCCGATCCGCGCCGGGGTCAGGCCCCGCAGGCCAGCCCAGACGTCGATCTCCGTCACGCGGCGGCCTGCAGCAGCCGCGTCGCGGGATGCGAAGCCGCGGGCAGCTCCCGCACGCGGTCGTCGGCGCCGACCAGTCCCATCCGCTGCATCCAGGCCTCGAACTCTGGCGCAGGACGGGTGCCCAGCACCTCGCGCACGTAGAGCGCGTCGTGGAAGGAGGCCGATTGGTAGCCGAGCATCACGTCGTCGCTTCCGGGCACCGTGATGAAGAAGCTGCAGCCGGCCGCACCGAGCGACGTGAGCAGCGTGTCCATGTCGTCCTGGTCGGCCTCGGCGTGGTTGGTGTAACACACGTCGCAGCCCATCGGCAGGCCCAGGAGCTTGCCGCAGAAGTGATCTTCCAAGCCGGCGCGGTGGATCTGTTTGCCGTCGTAGAGGTACTCCGGCCCGAGGAAGCCGACCACGGTGTTCACGAGCAGCGGTTTGAACGCCCTCGCGACGGCGTAGGCGCGCACCTCGACCGTCTGGAGGTCCATGCCGTGGTGCGCGCCAGCGGAGAGCGCAGCGCCTTGGCCGGTCTCGAAGTACATGACGTCGTCGCCGACGGTCCCGCGGCCCAGCGACAGCGCCGCTTCCTGGGCCTGGGCCAGTAGCTCGAGCGAGATCCCGAACCCCTGGTTGGCCGCCTGCGTGCCCGCGATCGATTGGAACACGAGGTCGACGGGCGCGCCGCGCTCGATGCACTCGATCGTCGTGGTGACGTGCGAGAGGACGCAGGACTGCGTCGGGATCTCGTAGCGCTGGCGTACCTCGTCGATCATCTCCAGGAGCGCGATGGTCGCCGCCGGGCTGTCGGTCGCGGGGTTGATGCCGATCGTCGCGTCGCCGCAGCCATACATCAGCCCGTCGATGATGCTGGCAATCACGCCGGCCGGGTCATCGGTCGGGTGGTTTGGCTGGAGCCGGGTGCCCATCACACCCGGCTCGCCAAGCGTCGTTCTGAACGCAGTTTTCACGGTGATGCGCTTGGCGACCTGGATCAGGTCGCGGTTGCGCATCAGTTTGGAGACGGCCGCCACCATCTCCGGCGTCAGGCCGGCGCCAACGGCAGACAGGTCGGCCGGCGTCGTCTCGTAGGAGAGCAGCCAGTCGCGCAGCTCGCCGACCGTCAGCGACGCGACCGGTGCGAACGCCGCGGCGTCGTGGGAGTCGAGGATCAGCCGGGTGATCTCGTCGTCGTCGTAGGGGACGAACTCGTCTTCCAGGAACGCCTTGAGCGGCACGTCGGCCAGGGCCATCTGGGCGGCGACACGCTCCTCCTCACTCGAGGCAGCCACACCAGCGAGCGCGTCGCCGGAGCGCTGCGGCGAGGCCCGCGCGAGCAGCGTCTTGAGGTCGTCGAACCGGTGGCGCGTCGCGCCGATCGTGGCGATGTAGGGCAAGAGCGACCTCCCGGACGACCGTCAGGTGGGACGCAAGCTACGCCCGTAGGTCCTACGCGGCCATGGAGCTAGTGGCCACAGTGCGGCGGGCTCGTGTGGAGGCGGGCGATCAGTGGGAGAACGCCGACGTCCAGAGGACGGCGTCGTCTGCATCCCGGCCCCTGAATGCGATGCTCACCGCGCCATCCGGAATGGGCGAGGCGAAGAACGTGAACGGCGGTGTTCCGAGCTGGTGGGCTTGGTCCGCGCCGACGCGGATGAGCGTCGCGTTCGTGGTCACCGGAGTGGAGCCGTTGCGGTAGCTCACTTCGACGCTGTCGACTGCGGACCGCGTCGCGCCGGTGGCGAGCCGCGGACGCGTCCCCGGGCGAGCACACCATCACGTTCAAACCAGCCGCCCTGCCCGCCCTGGCAAGGCCATACCCCGTCGGCCCGGCCTCATACACCGCGCGCACCGATCCCGGCAACGACTTCAGCCACCCCACGGCCTACTCCGGAGGCCCCAGGATCTGCTGCTTGAACACCTCCCCCCGAGCCAAGCTGAATCGCCGCTCCAGCCGTCTTGCGGGTGTCCCGCGTCAAGAAATCCGCACACTTTGGCGCGTTGGGGGTGTGAGGTAGCGGTCGCGGGAGCGCACGCCTTCGAGGGTCTCGTGAGGGCGGATCTCGTTGTAGGTGCGGCGGAACGTCTCGACGAGCTTCTCCATGTGCAGGCCGTCGGCTGGGAGCTCGCGCCAGAGGTGTTCGATCTTGATCGCGCCGTGGTAGCGCTCGATCACGCCGTTGGTCTGCGGGCTGGCGCGGCGGGTGCGCACGTGCGTGAGCTCGGGGCGGCTGGCGATGAACTTGGCGAAGGTGTCGCCTTTGAAGCAGGGGCCGTTGTCGGTCACCACGATCACCGACGTGATCTCGCCCGTCTTGGGGTCGGTGAGGTCCTCGATCAGCGGCCGGCCGAGCATGTTCTCGGCTTCGCTGATCGCGATCTGCAGCGAGGTGACGGCGTCGCGGCCGGTCTGGGTTGCGGTCACGGGGCCGGCGAGGACGTATTTGGCCCAGTAGTCGATCACGTCGCCTGAGCGCCACGTCCCACCGCCCGTGGTTTCGAGTTCGAAGAAGTCCATTTGCCACACGCGGTTTCGCCGCTCGACCGGCTGCACGAAAGCCTCACGCCGCGCGCCCGCCAGATCGCGGCGCTCGCGGACGAAGTCGATCGGCAGCACCAGGCCGGCCTCGCGCAAGATCCGCAGGCACGTGGAATCGGTCAGCTCCACGCCGTCATGGCGGCACAGCCACGCGATCTTTCGATGGCCCCACATCGGATACGCCAGCGCCTGATCGATCACCGCCGTGCGAACCAGATCCCTCGCCGGCGTGGGCCAAGGCCCCGCCTGCGTGGCGCCGCGTAGATGCCGGGCTCGGCGGTCGTAGTAGGTGCGGCGAGGCAGCCCGACGACCGCGCAGAATCGCCGCACCGACAGCTGGCTCTGCTCCCGCAGCGCCTCGAGTTCAGCGAAACCCCATCGCCCGCGGCCCGCCTCGCTTCAGCGCGCGCAGCTCAACATGCGCCTCACCCAAAGCGCGAGTCAGGTCGTCGACCTCGGCCTCCAGCTGCGAATCACGTCCTGAGGGCCGCACCGCCTTCTCGCCGATCTCAAGGCCCTGCCGACCGCCCGAAAGAAACTGCTCTTTCCACTTGGCGATCGACGTCTCCGAGATGCCGTGGCGACGCGCAGCTTCAGCCTTGGACGCCTCACCAGACAAGACCGACAACACGATCTTGAGCTTCACATCAACAGGGTGCTTCGGGGGTCGTCCCACGGCCAGATCCTCCCGGATCACGACGCCCCCGGCAAGCCACGGCGCAGCGTTTGGGCCGCTCGCTCGGTCGCCCTACGGGCGACCTCCCAAGCAGCCCAAACGCCGACGACCACCGACCCAGAGCCTCAACTAACAGGTGTGCGACCGATCTTGACGCGGGACAGGCGAATGCGAACGCTGCCGCTTTCATGCAGGCCTCGGCCACAGCCCGCGCGTTGGCGCGGTTCAGCCCAGGCGTTCCGGGGTGTCCTTGATCGAGCTGTTTGGCAATGGGGCCGATGACCTCCTCGTAGAATTCTTCGGCCACTGCGCCGCCGCCGCGATCGCCGCCGACCTGGATGCCGGGCGGCTGGACCGCCACCCCGACGGCGGCGCCACCTTGGCTAGCGTGCGCTCGCGGGTGGCCGAAGAGCGCCCGGAGGTCAGCTAGATACAGGCGCAGCTGACCGCCAGCCCCCGCGGCGCGGCACCGAGCCCGCCGCTAATCGACGATCAGCGTCTGGGGCGGGTTTTCCGGTTCCCACTCGCCTGACGTGTGGGTGTAGTCGCCTCGCTCGAGCTGTTCGGTCCACTTGGCAAAGAGGGCGCCGAGACTCGGAGCTCGGGTGGCGAACGTGGGTTCGTCAAGGAGGAAGTGCTCAATCGGCGCGGTCGCCGCAGCCGAGTTCGGATCGCACAGGACGAGCAGCCATTCCCATTTGGCTCCGGCCACCGCGACCGACGGTCGGTGCCCGCCGTCGGTGTGGTCGCGGTAGTTCTCGGTCTGCTTCACCGCGATTTCGGGCGGCCAGAGCTCGAAGTCGGGGTTCAGATCGAAGGCATCGGGTTGCGGCGCGGACGCCATCGACGTGATCCGCCATCCCCACAGCGTTCTGAGTTCAGGCGACGCCGCCAGGCCAAGCGGCGCCAGCAGCTCGTCAATCTCCTGGTCGCTGAGGCCGGGACCGAGGTTGTCGGCCAGCGGCGCGCCCGCTGCGCGGAGCGCGGCCAGGTAGCGGTCCAGCATCTCTGGGCTGAGTTGGAGCGGGCTGCTGCTCACGAGTCCGACGGCCCTCCTTCATCCCGGCGGTTGCACAGACCAATCGTAACTGGCGACACGGCCGGGATCGGAGGCTTGAAGTAGGAGAAGAGGCTTGAGAACGACACCTGAGGGGTCGGCAGCACCAGGTAGCGGTCTCCGCCGCTGCCGTTGCTCGTTGACGTGATTCCGGTCGCGGACTGCAGGTCGCACTGCGAAGTCACGAACCTTCCAAGCGCGCGGCCCTCGATGCCGTTGTGGTCCGCGTTGATGGCCCGCAGTGACGGTTTGATCGGCGCTGGCCCGTTTGGCTGCGGCGCGCCCCCCTGCTCCGTAGAGAAATAGGGGTACTCATCGCATTCCAAGCCCGACCCAACAAAGGTCTTGCCCTTGCACTCCGGATCGTTCCCGTACCACCCGCGACGCTGGCCGGCGTCCCTCTTCACCCGAGAGCTCGCGTAGTTGAGCAGTGCCCACTGCGGGCGGGCAGGCATGTCGTTGGCGGGGTTACCGAAGATCGCGTCGAAGTCGTGCTGTGCTGCCTCTCGCGCGTCGTCGCCGACGATGAAGATCGGCAGGTCAGGGGCACGGCAGAAATCGGGGTCGATCGGGCTAGCGCTTGAGATGTGCTCGGAGACGATGGCCACAACCTGGGCGAAGCAGGCCGCAGCGATGCTCGTGGCAATCGCCCTGGCTCCCTCGAGCTGGCGCAGGTTGCGGTTGATCCGCAGCAGCTCGTCGGCGATTTCGTCAATCTCGCGTTGGTACTCGCCCCGACCGCTAGTTGTCCCCCCGCCCGGAAGCGGGATCGGTACGTCACTGTTCGCGATAGCGGCGGTAACTCCGTTGATAAGCGCCCCAATGCCGTTTGGGTCGGATGCGGCGATTGCCAGCATCAGCGCGGCGACAGCGGTCTGGCCTAGGACCGAGCCGCTGCACATCAGGGCCGGCTGACCGGTACTGGGGGTCGCGGGAGCAGATACCTTCAGACACGTCGACGCTCCCAAATCCCATCGATGCGGTAACCAGCCCGCGCTACACGATGCACGGGAGCGTCGACCCTGCCAGCACCAACACCGACCGGTCAACCCCACCCATATCGTCTAGCACTACCCCGACTTGGCTGCGTCTGAATCTGAGAACGACTAGCGCGCCACCCGTACCGCGCGCGACGCCGGCTGCGGAGAACGTGTTGTGAGACGCGCGCCCCAGGCCCGTAGCCTCGCGGGATGAGTTCGTCGCCCAAGCGGGCACCAACGCAGTACGCCCTGATGCGTGCAGTAGCCGCGCCCTCTAGGCCAGTGCCCGCTCTGGCGCCCGAAGCCGGTGGAGCTTGATCGCAAGTTCGAGCGACAGCGGGTCCTCGTCGGCGATGACCATGCCCGTCAGCGACTCGACGCGTTCCAGGCGTTGACGCAGCGTGTTCGGGTGGATGAAGAGGGCCCGCGCGGTCGGCACGATGCGGCGGTCAGCGAGGTACCGCTCCAGCGTCTGGATCAGCTCGGAGCCGCGGCGCGCGTCGTAGTCCCAGAGCAGAGCGACGGCGCTGCCGTGTCGAGCGTCGGGCTCGAGTTCCGGGCCGACGCCGGCGAGGTAGCGGTAGGCGCCGAGCGCATCCCAGGCCCGCGCTCCTCCCTCTGGGCTGAGCGCCCGCGCGATGCGGACGGCACCAATCGCCTCCGCGAGGCTCGTCGGATCGGCAGCCAGGCGCGGCTGAAGGCTGCTGCGCCCCGCCGCCGCGCGCTCCTCGCGGGCGATGCGCTCGAGTTCCGCGTCGATCCGCAGCAGCTCGTCGGGGAGCGAGCCGCCCTCCGACGACACCGGCAAGAGCACCCGCAGGCGCTCCGTGCCGAGGTCGCAGAGCGCCCCGGGCGCGGCGCGGCGCACGCGCGCCTCGATCTGCTCGGCTCGGTCCCAACTCTGGCCGGGGATCAGCGGCTCGAGCGCGGCGACGACGTACGGCCGATCAGGGTTCACGCGCGCCGAGCGGGCGCGGCCGGCAAGGCGGTCGGCGCGGCCCTCCGCGATCGCCTCAAACAGATCTCGGACGAGGTTCTCCTCCGTCAACCGTTCGATCAGATCGAGCGTGCGCAGCGCCACTGCCAGCTGCCCGCTGACGGTCTCCATCACATCCGATTCGGCCTTGCCGAACGGCGCTTCTCGCTCGACCGACAGTACGCCAAGCTGCGTCTCGCCGGCCGAGAGCTGCGTCGCTAGTCGGCCACGTGCCGGAGCCTCGATCGGAGGGGCGTCGGCCCCGCTCTCCGGCTCCACTCCGCTTCTCGCGACGACGCGCTGCGCGCCACCTGCGCCGGTCACGAGGAGCAGCCGGCAACGATCCGCCCCCAGCAGCGCCAGGGCACCATCGCAGGCCACGCGCCACAGCTCAGCCCGCTCCGTCACGGCCGCGATCTTTTGCACGAGCGACGCCAGATCGCCCGTCAGTTTCGCCCGCGCTCGCTCCCGCTCGTAGAGGCGCGCATTCTCGATCGCGCCGGCCACCAGCGAGGCCACGTGCATCAGCAGGTCGCGCACCTCCTGCCCGAACTCGCGCGGCGCCTGCGTGTGCAGCACGATCACGCCGATCACGCTGCGCTCACGCCCGCGCAGCGGCACCGCCACCATCGACTGAAACCGGTCTTCCTCGAGCTCACCGACGTGGATGTTGCGCGGATCCGTCAGCGCGTTGTCACGCAGGAAGACGGGCTCGTCGTGGCGCACGACCCAGCCGCTGATGCCCTCGTCGACGCCAAAGCTGACGCGGTCGACCGACTCGGCGTACACCGATGACGCCGCGCGCATCACCAGGCGATCGCCGTCGATGAGGTAGACGAAGCAGGCGTGACACGCCGTGGCCTCCGTCAACAGGTCCACGATCGCGGGCAGCACCCGGCCAAGCTCCGGGCCCTGAGCGACGGCCCCGATCACGCCGTAGAGCGTGTCGCGGCTGAGTGCTTCGTCGGCCGCTGGCCGTGAGGAGGGAACGCTCACGAGCGCGGTCGCGCCGAGCGTCGTCGATGTAGGGGGCGCCATCGCTATCGAGCGTAGGAGCCATGGACGGTCTGCACATTCGCCCCTTGTCCAATGTGCGGCCCCTGCCCATGGTCCGAGTGGACGGTGCTGTCCATCCTGAGGCGGCAGGCTCCGGCTCCTTCCCACCGCCGACCCCCACCGAGGACGAACCCGATGACCGTCACCGAGCGCGCAATCCACAAGGCCACCGGCGCCTACGCAGATCTCCCCGTGATGGAGATCCCCAACGCGTGGATCGGCGACGCCTTCACCAACCCCGAAGGCTGCGAGATGGCGAGTGGCTTCTTCGAGATGAAGCCGGGCGAGGCGCTGCACTACCACTACACCTACGACGAGATGAAGGTGATTCTCCAGGGGAGCTTCAAGCTCACCGACGAGGACACCGGGCAGGTCGTCGAGGTCGGTCCACGCGACGTGCTCTTCTTCCCCAAAGGCATTCGCGTGCTGTTTGAGACGACCGAGCACACGCTCGCGTTCTACACCGGGCACCGCTCGTTCGCCCCGTGACGGCCGCAGCAACGGCCACGGCGCGGGAGCCCGTCGGCACGAGCCGTCTCCATACGAGCGAGCCGCGCTGGCCAACTGAGCAACCGGCGCTCGACGAGACCGCCCGCCACCAGCTGGTGGTGGCCGGCCCGAGCACGGCGGCGCAGGCGTCGGCCTCCGCGTGGATCACCGCCGCGCAGGCCGCAGGGACCACCTGTGCCGTCGTGCCGGCCGACCCCGGCGCACTCACCGCGGCGCTGCACCTCGCAACGACCGGGACGCGCGTAGCGGTCGCCGGCGACGAAGTCACGATCGCTCGCGCCTTCGCGGCCTCCCTCGCAGGCGGGCTCGTGGCCACCGAGGTGCGCGCGCACCTCACCGATCCAGAGGGCCCGCGGCCCGTGCGGTGCGTGCACTGCAAGTCGATCACCGACACGACGGAGCCCGTCGACGGGGTCTGCGACTGCTCCCAGTGCCAGCGGCCGCTGCTGATCTTCCCCCACTACTCGCGCTACCTCGGCGCCTACCTCGGGTTCCGCGTCGACGCGGAGGAGCTGCCCGCATGAGCGCTCCCGCCACACGCATGGTCGCCGTCGCCGGGATCGAGGAGCCGACCGATGAGGTCCGCACGCTGCGGCTCGTCTCGGCGACCGGCGAGCCGCTCTCGCCGTTCGCGCCGGGCAGCAACATCGAGGTCCACTGCGGCGAGCGGCGCAACGCCTACTCGCTGATCGGTGACCCGCGTGACACCAGCCACTACGCGATCTCCGTGCTGCGCGTCGCGGGTGGCGCCGGAGGCTCCCGCTTTCTGCACGACGACGTCCGCCGAGGCGATCTGCTCACCATCTCACCGCCCAAGTCGGCGTTTGCGCCGCCGGCGGCAGCGCGGCACCACCTGCTGATCGCCGCCGGGATCGGCGTGACGCCGTTTTTGTCCTACGCCCGAGCGTTCGCACGGACGGGTGCGTCCTATGAGCTGCACTACGTCCACCGCGCTCGCCAGGACCCGCACGCTGGCCTGCTCGGCCTGCCGATGCAAGCCGTGCGCCGCTACGTCGGACGGGAATCGCTGGCCGCCTCGTTGCCCGAGGTGCTCGACGGCGCCCGCATGGGCACGCACCTCTCCGTCTGCGGCCCGCCAGCGATGATCGACGAGACCCTCACCCTCGCTCGCGACCGAGGCTGGCCTGCGCACCGACTCCACAGCGAGCGGTTCGTCGGCGTCGACGCGCCGCCCGGCGAGCCGTTCACCGCCAGGCTCGCCCGCTCCGGCCAGACGATCGACGTGCCGACCGGCGTGTCGCTCCTCGACGCCGTCCTGAGCGCCGGGATCGACCTGCCGCACCTCTGCCGCCAAGGCGTCTGTGGCGAATGCAAAGTCGGCGTACTCGGCGGCACGCCACTCCACCACGACTTGCACCTCTCGGCTAGCCAGCGAGCGGCCGGCGACGCCGTGATGGCCTGCGTCTCGCGCTGCGACGGCGACGGGCTGGAGCTTGACCTATGACCCCCACCACCGAACGGCTCAGCGGCACGCTCCCCGCGCGCATCACGCGCTACCCCTTCCCGTTCCCCCGAGACGCGTACCGCTACACCGCCAACGTGCAGCCCGCCCCGAACTTCGAGGCGACGGCGGCGGGCGGCTGGGGCGACGTCGTGGTTGAGGTCGACGAGCACTACCTCGCCGAACTCGAGGAACGCGAGCGCATCCTCGAGGCCGACCCCGACCGGTCGATCACGTTGCCGCACATGAAGGCCGCCGCGTGGGACGCCGTCCTCTATTCGCTGCAGGCGTTCGCCGACGCTCGGCCCGACGTCGCGCGGCTCACGATCGACGGCGACCGCGTGCGCTGGGAGAACGACCTCCTCGAGCTGGCCATCGAGTTCGTCGTCGGCGACGAGTCCACGCTGCCCCTCGACCCGCTGACGTGGCTCGGCACCCAGATCCAGGAGGACGTCTGCCTGCTCGATCAGCGCGACGGCCACCTCTGGCTCGACGCCGGTCTCGTCACGTTTGCCGCCGACTGGTCGCTGGTGTTCGACATCGGCATGAGCTTCTTGGAGTTCCACGGCCCCGTCCCGCGGGTCCACGAGGCGGGGATCATGCCGGCGGCCGAACAGTTCCTCATGCGGCTCACGCCCGAACAGGCCTACCGCCGGACCAACTGGACGCTCACCATCGACCGACGCATGGACGTGTCGACGGAGCAGTACGACGTGTGGGGCAAGGACCGACGGCTCCTCACGCTCGAGGAGGTCGGCGAGCGCGTCCACCTGCGGTGCGAGGTCCAGCACCTCGTGCGACTGCCCGTCTCCGGCGCGGTGATGTTCTACATCCGCAGTTCGATGCTTCCCATGAATGAGGTGCTGCTGGTTCCCGAGTGGGCGCAGCGAGCCCGCGCGGTGATCGCCGAGTTGCCTGAAGACATGGCCGACTACAAGGGCATCGCCCGCTACCGCCACCTCGTCGTGCAGTGGCTCGACGAACAGCTCGACGACGCCGACCCCGCCGCAGCCGCGGCGGCCTGACCCCCGACTGGAGCGCCAGCGATGTCCGACAAGCAATGGGGCAACGTCCCCTACTTTGGCCTGAGCAGCGACTGGGATCCCGACTGGGTCCTCACGCCCAAACAGCTCGAGCTGCGCGACCTGCTGATCGAGCTGTGCGAGTCGGATATCCGCGCCAACGCCGCGATCTCCGACGAGAAGCTCGAGTACCCGCGCAAGAACCTCGAGCTGCTCGGCAAGCACGGCTTCCTCGGGCTCTGCGTGCCGGAGGAATACGGCGGGCTCGGCCAGGACCACGTCGGCTTTGCGATGGTCTGCGAGACGCTCGCTCGCTACGGCTGCGCCTCGACGGCGATGTGTTTCGTGATGCATACCGGCGCGGTACAGACGATCATGCTGCGCGAGACCCCGGAGCTCGTCGACCAGTACATCCGGCCGCTGCGCGAGGGCCGCATCGGCACGCTCTCGTACTCCGACCCGGCCACCGGCTCCCACTTTTGGTACCCGATGAGTTCGTCGGCCAAGCGGCTGCCGGACGGGTCGTTCGAGGTCCACAAGAAGGCGTCGTGGACGACCTCCGGCGGCTTCGCCGACTTCTACGTCGTGCAGACCACCAGCCCGGACTTCACCGGCTACGACGACCTCTCGGTGTTCGTGGTCGACGCCAAGGACATCGTCGCGCAGCCTTCGACATGGGACGCGATGGGACTGCGCGGCAACCAGTCCGGACCGCTCGAGGTGCCGGGCGTGACGGTGCCAGCGGAGAACATCGTTGGCCCCGTCGGCGACGGCGCAGCCTCCAACGACGAGGCCGTCGACCCGTGGTTCCTGGTCGGCTCGTCGTCGGTGTGGTCGGGGATCGCCCTCGGCGCGATCGACATCGCCAAGCGCCAGACCACCCAGAAGCGCCACGCCGACGTGGGCCTGCGGGTCGCCGACTACCCGACGATCCAGGACTACATCGGTGAGGCGCTGATGGACACCAACGCCTGCCGCCTGATGACGATCTCCGTCGCCCAGGCGATGGACGGCGCCACGGCCAACAACACGAAGGAGGCGGGACCGGGCGAGTTTGCGCGCACGTCGTTCCTGCACTGGGCGTGGCAGATCAAGTTCGAGGCGGCCAAGAACGTCACGACGGTCGTCGACAAGATGCTCCACGCCTGCGGCGGCAGCGGCTACAAACGCGGCGGGATGGAGCTTGAGCGCTACCTGCGCGACGCCAAGGCCGGCTGGGTGATGGGCCCGACCAACGAGGTGCTGCGGCAGTTCGTCGGCAAGGCGGCGTTGCTCGGATTCGACGCCCTCGACTACTGGAACCAGGCCTACAACCGCCGCGCCGTGGAGAACGAGATCAAGAAGCTCGACGCGACCGCCAAGCGCGAACTTGCCGAGCGGCTCGTGGCCGAGGCAGACAAGGCCGACGCTGCCTTGGCGGGCTGACGGGCCTCCGGGCGCGGCACACCAGTGACCGTCTTGCTGCGCCCACCGCTCACCGCCGGTGGGCTACGCCCGGTCGACCGCGCGCTGGAGTCCTATCCGGTGCGGGTGCGCGGGAGCACGAGCGTGGCAGTACTGCCCGGCGACCGCGTCACCGTCGTGGACTCGCACGGCGACCAGCCCGCGCGCCTGACGATCACGCGGGAGCAGAGCACCGGCGCCGACACCGTCGAGCTGTTCGGCGGCGGTTCGCGAGCCGGCGAGCGCTTCGACGTCGAGATCGACGCGCCGGGCATGGTGATCGTCGACGCTCCGGGCGGGCGGATCGTCGACGGCGCGCCACCGCCGTCTGAGCTGCGTTTGGAGATTCGCCGGGCGGCCCCCCGCGAGCAGCCGGAGCCCGACCTGCCCGATCCGCTGGCCGAGCCGCGCCTAGAGCTGCGCATCGACCGCGCCAGCGCAGAGGCCTTCGAGGTGCGCGCGGGCGAGTGGGTGCAGGTGATCGACGTCGCCGGGCAGCAGTGCTCCGATCTGCTGGCGTTCGGACTGGCCAAGCTCGAACGCGGCGTGGAGCGCGGCATCGACCCGACCACGACGCGCTCACTGCTCGGCCGCGCGCACCCAGCTCCCGGCCTCCTGCGGCGCCTCTACGACACCGACATGGACCCGCTCATGGAGGTCGTCCAGGACACCGTCGGCCGACACGACGCCTTCGGCCTGGCGTGCACTGCCCGGTACTACGAGGACGCCGGCTACCCGGGCCACGTGAACTGCTCAGACAACTTCAACGCCCAGCTCGGCCCCTGGCGCGTCGCCCCGCGGGCGGGTTGGGAGGCGCTGAACCTCTTCTACAACACGGCGTTTGACGCCAACGACCTCTACCTGCTCGACGAACCGTGGTCGCGGGCCGGCGACCACGTGCTCCTGCGCGCCTCGACCGATCTGCTCTGCGCGTCATCGGCTTGCCCCGACGACATCGACCCGGCCAACGCCTGGGAGTGCACCGACATTCACGTCCGCGTCTACCCCGCCAAGGAGCGCTTCCAGATGGCGATCGCCCACCGTCCCACCATCGACGACGAGCCCGTCATGACCACCCATTCCGGCTTCGGCTCGAGGACCCGTGCCCTGACCGACCGCTTCAGCGACGTCCACGGAACGTGGATCCCAGACGGTTTCCACGCGTCCGGCACGATCGCGGAGTACACGGCCTGCCGCGAACGCGTCGCCGTGATGGACCTCTCGTCGCTGCGCAAGTGGGAGGTCCTCGGCCCGGGAGCGCTGCCCCTGCTGCAGCGTGTCTGCACGCGTGACGTCCGAGCTCTGGCGGTCGGTCAGGTCACCTACACGGCGATCTGCCAGGAGACCGGCGGCATGATCGACGACGCCACGGTCATGCGCCTCGGCGAGGACCGCTTCCGCGTGGTTGGCGGCGACCCGGCCGGCGGCGCGTGGCTCCGCGAGCATGCGGCCACGATCGACGCGAAGGTGCTCGTCAAGGACGCGTCCGACGAACTCCACAACCTCGCCGTCCAAGGGCCGCGCAGCCGGGAGCTGCTCGCCAAGATCGTGCTGAGCCCGGGCGGGCAACCCGATCTGGCGGAGCTGCGCTGGTTCCGTCTGATGATCGGCCGCATCGGAGGGCCGAAGGGTGTGCCGGTCGTCATCACCCGCACCGGCTACACCGGCGAGCTGGGGTACGAGGTCTTCTGCCACCCCTCCGACGGTCCCGCCGTGTGGGACGCGGTGCTCGAAGCCGGCGCCGAGTACGGCCTCGCGCCGATCGGCTTCCAGGCCCTCGACCTCCTGCGGATCGAGGCCGGGCTGATCCTCGCTGGCCACGAGTTCGACGACGACACCGATCCGCTCGAAGCCGGCATCGGCTTCGCCGCCGCGCTCGGGCAACCCGAGGACTTCATCGGCAAGGCGGCGCTGATCGAGCGCGCCGCGCACCCCCAGCGCAGGCTCGTCGGCCTGCTCCTCGACGGCGCAGAGTCGGTCGGTCACGGCGCGCACGTCTACCTCGGGCGCCAGCGCGTCGGCGTGGTGACGAGCGGCTGCCAGAGCCCGTACCTGCGGCGCCCCGTGGCGCTCTGCCGAGTCGCCGTCCAGCACGCCGAGCCCGGCACGCGCTTGGAGATCGGGTTGCTCGACGGCCACCGCAAGCGGATCGGCTGCGAGGTCACCACGATCCCCTTCTACGACCCGCAGAAGACGCGGCCGCGCGCATGAGGGGCGACCTCCACGGCGTCGCCGCACTGACGCAACGCAGCCGGGCCGCCGCCGCGCCGCGGCTTCGGCAGGCGATGAGCCGTTTCGCGACCGGCGTGACGGTCGTGACGACCTCCAAAGACGAAGACCACGTTCACGGGATGACGGCCAACGGCGTGATGAGCGTGTCGCTGGACCCACCACTCGTCGTCGTGTCGCTCCGGCGCGAGAGCCGGATGGACGCGATGCTGCCTTCGACGCGTCGCTACGCGATCAGCGTCCTGTCTGAGCAGCAGGAGTGGCTGGCCATGCACTACGCCGGCCGACCGAACCCGGCGCGTTCCCCCACCCTCGAGTGGTGGGACGGTCTGCCGTTCATCGACGGTGCGATTGCACACGTCGGCTGCCGCGTCCACGCGATCCATGAAGCCGGCGATCACCGGCTCTGGGTCGGCCGCGTGGACTATATGTCGGTCGCAGCAGGCGAGCCGCTGCTCTTTTACGCCGGTGGGTTCCAGCGCGTGGGCGGACCGGCCACCAGCGCCACTGCGTAAGCGGACACGGCCACGTCCTCCACCCCCTGCGTCCACCCCTGCGACGCCGGTGGCAACAGTGCACATGCCAGGGCACCGGAGTGTTCACGCCCTGCCCATGGAAGGGGAACGGCCGTCGCGGGAAGGTCCCGCCCTAACCCCCAGTCGGCTTAGACCCCCACCCTCTCGAGGACGGCATGACACCAGAAGTACAAACGGCGCTCGATCTCCAATCGGCGACCAACAACGAGTTCTTCTATTGGATGTCGATCGCATTGATGATCGCCATCCACGCGGGCTTCCTCGCGTATGAGGCCGGAGCGTCGCGTTCGAAGAACGTGCTCGCGTCGTCGATGAAGAACCTCCTCACGTTCGCGGTCGTGATCTCGACGTTCTTCTTCTTTGGCTGGTTCCTCTACAACTCGATGATGACCGGCGTTCCGCGCCTCGGCGACGCGGCCAAGGCCGCCGTGCCGTGGAGCGCGAACATGGGTCCGAACATCACGGACTCCGCCAGCGGCATCTTCTGGGGTGCGTTCGCGCTCTTTGCCGCGACGACCGGCTCGATCCTCTCCGGCGCCGTACTGGAGCGGATCCGCACCAGCGCATTCCTGATCCTCGCCGTCGTCCTCGGCAGCGCCGTGTGGATCATCGGCGCGGCCTGGGGCTGGCACCCGGCCGGCTGGATGCTCACCGAGCTCGGCTTCCACGACGTCGGCGCCGCCGGCTGCGTGCACCTGATCGCCGGCGCGTTCACCCTCGGCGTCCTGATCAACCTCGGGCCGCGGATCGGCCGCTTCAACGCCGACGGCTCGGCCAACACGATCCGACCGCACAACCTGCCGCTCACCATGCTTGGCCTGATGCTGATCTTCATCGGCTTCTTCGGCTTCCTGATGGGCTGCGTCATCTACAGCGGCACCGGCTACACGACGATCTACGGCACGCCGACCACGCTGTCGACCTTCGCGTTCAACACGCTCATGGGCCTGGCCGGCGGCATCATCGGCGCCTACATCGCCTCCCGCGGTGAGCCGTTCTGGACGATCTCCGGCGGCCTCGCCGGCATCATCACCATCGCGGCCGGCATGGACCTCTATCACCCGGGCCTGGCCTTCGTGCTCGCCCTCGGCGGCGGCGCGATGATCCCGTTCCTCGGCAAGTTCATCGAGCGCTTCGGCATCGACGACGTCGTCGGCGCCGTCACGGTGCACGGCGGCTGCGGCGCGCTGTCGCTGATCCTCAGCGGCATCTTCCTCAACGGCTACCCGAACATGCCGGGCCTGCCGGACGTCACCCTCGGCGGCCAGCTCATCGGGCTCGTCGTCTTCGTCGCCCTCGGGTTCATCCCCGGCTTCGCGATCTCGTGGGGCCTCAAGAAGGCCAAGATGCTCCGCATCCCGGCCGAGGTGGAGCTCGCTGGGCTCGACCTCAGCGAGGTTCCGGCGCTGCCCTACCCGGAGGGCTTCGGCCCGTCGGAGGGCGGCACCCTCAACGGCGGCAACGGCAACGGCAACGGCGCCGTTCCGGCGTTCAAACCCGAAGCCATCCCCCACAAGCCGTCAGACATCTAGACCGGCGCTGCCGCGCTCTTCCACCGCTCAGATCCAGAGGTATACGTCATGGGTGCATCCCCAATCGATAAGTACGAAGGTGCCGACGTCGTCTACACCTTCGGCGCCGGCTCGTTCGGCACCGTCCTGTTCTTCGTGCTCGCCTGCGCGCTCTTCGTGGCCTTCATGGTCCGCGTCGTGCTGCACGAGAATCACGCCTACGCGGCGATCATCGCCCACATGCCGCCGGAGCCCGGCCCGGTGGTCGAGGGCGAGCCGGAGGTGGCTGCCATTTGAGCAACCGAGCCACGGCACCCGACCATTCCCTGCCCATGGTGCACGTGGCGGGAACCGGGTGCCCCGGTCGGCGCTGATCCGGATGGGGATCGGCGCCGCCAACGCCTGAGGGGCGCGGCCAGCGGCGGCCGCGCCCCTCGGTGCGTTTCAGGTGTGGTGGCGCGCCTCAGCGCACGCCGGCGGACGGCGCTGGCGTCAGGCGTCGATCGACGTGAACACGTCGTCGAGGAGCCGGTCGACGTCCGGCAGGGTGAAGAGCTGCTCGAGCTCTTCCTTGATGTCGTCGCGGTCGGAACCACCGAGGGCGAGATCCAGCGCGATCAGCCGCGCAGAAGCCTCTTGGTCGCGGTCGGCGTCTTGAGCAGACGGCGGGTCGACCGTCTCCAGGTCGAGGTCGGCGAGGTCGTCGTCGGCTGAGGCGCCCAGCTCAACGTCGGTGAAGGCCTGATCGACCTCCGGATCGGTCTCCGTTGCAACGACGTCGGCGTCGGTCTCCGGACCCGGCGAGAAGCTGGTCGTGGTGTCCTTGACGAGCGTCGCGGAGCTGCTGACGGGCGCCACGCCGCCGTGCTGCTCGTGCAAATCGGCGATGTTGCCTTCCAGCAGGGCGAGATCGGCGACGAGGCGGTTTACGCCCGTGCGCAGGTTCTCGATCATGCCGCCGAGTTCGTTGTCCATCGCCTCGACGCGCTGCAGCATGCGGGTCGTCTGCTCGCCGACTTTGGCGACGTGCTCGCGCGACTCCTCAAGGGCCTCCTGGCGGGCGCGCTGGGCATCTCCAGCGGCGCGCTCGCGCAGCTCGCCGGCCTCAGCCTGGGCCTCACGCAGCAGACGCTCGGCCGTCGACTCGGCGGCTTCGACGATCGCCTGCACATGCGTGCTGGCGCTCCCGGCAACGCCGCCGGTTGCCGCACGGTCGTTCTCGCGACGCAGCTGGTCGAGGTCGTCGGCGATCCGCGCAAGGTGCGCGTCAACCCCTGCCGGGTCGTAACCGCGGCGCGCAATGGGGAAGTCACGCTTCTCGATGGACTGACGGTCGAGCGTCACGCGGAAAATCCTCCTGAAGACATAGGCCCTTCCGAGGGTACTCCGGGGCATCCCAGTTCGCGCAAGGCATCCTGCGAGACTCTTGGCCGATGAGTTTGGCCGCGAGCATCCGATGGCCGTGAACTTGGCCGCAGCAGCATCGGGCTTTGGGCTCGGGCTGGCGCTCATCACGCCGATCGGCGCGCAGAACGCCTACGTGCTGCGCACCGCGGTGCGTGCGCCGCGGCCCGCGCTCATCACGGTCGTGGCGATGGTCGTCACGATCGACGTTGGCCTGATCGCCCTCGGCGCGGCCGGCGCTGGCGCGGTCCTCGACGGCCGCGATTGGCTGCGCGTGCTGCTCTACGCCGGCGGCATCGCGCTGCTGGCTCCACTCGCAGTCCGCACCCTGCGCGACGCGTTCAGCGGCGCAGACGCCTACGGGCAGGCCCTTGAGGGCGATGCTGAGATGTCGCCGCGCGCCGTTGTCGGCCCCGTGCTCGCGCTGTCGCTCCTCAACCCGCACGTCTACCTCGACACCGTGGCGATCCTCGGCAGCGCCATCGCCACCAACGACCCAGCCGACCGGGCGAGCTTTACCGCCGGCGCCATGGTCGCGTCAACGGTCTGGTTCGTCGGGCTCGCAGCACTCGGCGCAGTGGTGCTTCGGCGCTACGGGGCTCCCGTCGCGCGGGTGGTCGACTTCGTCGCGGGCACGGTGATGCTCGTCGTCGCCGCGGTGTTTGCCGTCGAGGCCTGGCGGCTGCTGACCGGCTAGCTCGGGAGGCTCAGCAGCCCCGCCGGCCCCTCGACGACGAGGCCGTCGCCGACCAACCCGACGAGCGCAGCTGCGAGCCGCTCGACGGCAATGCCATCCGGGACCGCCTCGACCAGGACGGCGCGGTCGATCGGTCCCTGCTCGATCAGTGCCGCGACGATTCGCCCGCGGACGAAGCGCTGGGTCGACTCAAACGGCTGGGCCGGTCCGGGCCTGGTCGATCCACGACGCAGCTCGCGCTCGGCGGCCGGGTCGACGAGTCCTGCAGAGGCGCACCAGTCCGACACGGGGCAGAGCTCGCAGCGGGCTACGCGCGCCGTGCAGATCGTCGCGCCGAGATCCATCAGCGCGTGATTCCAGGGGCCCGGGGCGTCTGGGGGGACCTCATCGATCGCGCGCCGTCGCAGGTCGGTGGGGCCCCGGCCGATCGCGCCGTCCCAGCGGTCGAGTACGCGGACTTGGTTGGTGTCGACGGCGGCGGCGACCTGCCCAAACGCAAACGCTGCGACGGCGGCGGCCGTATATGGCCCAACGCCAGGGAGTTCGCGGAGCTCCTGCTCGGTCTGGGGCCAGCCGTGCGCGGCCACGGCCTTGGCGGTCGCCTGCAGGCGCAGCGCCCGGCTGTTGTAGCCGAGCCCGCTCCATTCGCCGAGCACCTCGGCCGGTGAGGCCTGCGCCAGTGCGTCGGCGGTTGGCCACCGCTCAAGCCAAGCTTCAAACCGCGGCGCCACGCGGCTGACCTGCGTCTGCTGGAGCATCACCTCAGACACCAACACGGCGTACGGGTCGCGCGTCCGGCGCCAGGGTAGGTCGCGGCCGGTATCGGTGTACCACTGCAGCAGCGCGTCACGGCGGTCCAGCACGCGCCCGATGCTAGCTGCGCCCGTGCACCGACGTTTCCGCCGGGGCGGTCTGGGCAGAGCGGACGAGCGCCTGGACGTTCAGGACTGGCGGACGGTGGCCGACCGTTGGAAGAGATGCAGCTTCCGTCGCACCCGTTCGCGATGCTTCGCGCCATGAGCCCTCTCTCCCGCGCCAGCCGACCGACTCGCTGCGGCGGCCTGGTGGCCGCGGCCGCAGCCGGCTTGCTGATCGCGGGCGCGCCGACGACGGCCGCCGCGTCGACGATGACGATCTCCGCGCCGGCACAGACGGTGGAGTCCACGTCGGTACCGATCACCGTCTCAGCCACGCTCGACGTCGCCTCGTACGTCGAGGTGAAGATCCGGACCGCCGGCGCGCCGTGCGCAGCGACGGCCGCCGAGGATCCCGGCTCGCCGCTGCTGGACCGCAGCGCGATCGAGTCGTCGTTTGCCGCCACCGCCAACCGCTCGTTTGATGCCGCCGGCCTCTATGTGATCTGCGGCTGGGCCCGCGACACCACCCAGGCCAGCTCCCCGGTCGTCGCGTCAGCGGTCGCCTCGGTCGACGTGCGCATCCCGAAGCTCTCGCTCTCGCTGACCGTCCCATCGGCCGTGGCCGTCGACGATCTCTTCACCATCACGGCCGTCGCGCAGGCTGAGGTTGAGCGCCTCGCCTACGCGGGCATCGTCCCGGACCTCGGCAAGGGTTGCCCGGCAAGCTACGGCGCGCTGCAGAAGACCACGGGCTCCGTGCCCGTCCTCTCCCAGACCGGCTTCGTCGTCTCTGGAGGCCCGCTCACCACGAAAGAGCTGATCTCGCTTCCGAAGGCCGGCAAGTACCTGGCCTGCGGCTACTTCCACCACGGCGCCGTGAGCGCGGCCCCACAGGCGACGGCCAAGGTCGCGTTCGTTGCCGCTCCCCCGTGCGTCGTCCCGTCGCTGGCGGGCAAGACGCTCGCGCAGGCCAAGAAGGCGCTGACGAAGGCCCACTGCCGCCTCGGGAAGGCCAAGAAGGCCAAGAGCAAGAGCGTCAAGAAGAGCAGGATCATCCGAACCGGCAAGAAGGCCGGCACGGTCTTGGCTCCGAACACGGCGATCGGCGTCGTCGTGTCGAAGGGCCGCTGAGCGAGCGCTTCCCCGGGCGGCCCGCTTGATGCGGCGCCGCTCAGTCCTCGAGCGTGACGTGGCCAGGCTGCGCGGCGATCCGCGGGCGCCAGGCCAGAATCCCCGGGTAGGGCGAGAGGTCGAATTGCCCAACCTCAGCCACCTGCGTATAGGCGTAGAGCGCGATGTCGGCGATCGTGTAGCCGTCGCCGACCAGGTAGTCGTGCCCGGCGAGGCGCGTCTCCATCGCGTCGAACGCCTTGTAGCCGCCCGCGTGGAGCTCGGCGAGGCGCTCAGGCGTCGGCTTCTCCGGCGCGTAGGCCAACAGGAACCGCGCGACGGCCACATACGGCTCGTGCTGGTACTGCTCGAAGAACAGCCACTGGTTCACGAGCGCGCGCTCGTACGGGTCGGTCGGCACGTAGGGCGTGCCCTCAGCGAAGTAGCTGAGGATCGCGTTGGACTCGCCAAGCGGCCGGCCGTCGTCCAGCACGATCGTCGGCACGCGCAGTGCCGGGTTCAACCCACCGAGCACCGCCGGGCGGTTGGAGCGGTCGACGACGTCCAGCTCGTGGCGCTCGTAGGCGATCCCCAGGTGGGCCAGGATCTGGCGCACCTTCCAGCAGTTGCCAGAGACCTGCGAGTTGTAGAGCAGCATGGCGCGGACGCTAGCGACGCCGGCCCGGCCCCGCCATAGCCAATCCGCAACGGCTGGCCGCTGACCGGCGCGCCATGCCTATCGCGTCAGCAGAACGGGCGCCCGTCTCGCCAACGGGTCGTCATCAGCGGGTCCGCATGCGGAGTGTCTGCAACTGCACGGTGCCATCGGTGAACGCGAGCCGCACCCCGACGCTGGCCGACTTGCTGCGCCTGACCGAGCGCCGCACCGCGGCAACCGTAGCGCCGCTGGCACGCACCCGCACCGTGGTGGCCGCCGGATCGAGCGCGTAGGCCGTGAGCGAACGCCGAGTCAGGCGCTGCGACGACGTCGAGCCGGCCATCCGGACCCAGAGCGCGCCCTTGGCCCGAGCCGCCGTCGGATCAAACTCCCAGCCGGGAGGAAGGGTCGCCTTAAGGTACTTGAGCTTGCGCCCTCCGAAATCGAACAAGCGCAACGACAGACCCCCGCGGTCTGACAGCCGACCACGCACGGAAGCTGCGCAATGCAGCCCGGTTCGCGCGGTGGCTTGCTGACCACCCTGGGCGACGAACGTGCCCTCCCACGCCGAACCGATCACGCAGCTGCCGGTCGTCGGCAACTGCAGCGGCGAGCGCGGCGAGGAGTCGACCTTGATCGTGAGCGACCTGAGTGGCAGATCCGGAATCTGGGGGAAGTTGGTGACGAGTCGCCCGTCCTTGTTGATCTCAATCGTCGAGAGGACGCGCTGCGCATAGCGCCCGCTGAAGCTCAGCCCGAGTCCGGGCAGCGTCTTCCCCTCGACCCGCACGAGGAACACCCCACCGACGATCGACTCCGGCGTAATCGAGACCTGCGCCGTGGCCGTACCCACACGCGTGCTATCGGGGCAACCGGCCGCATCGAAGTCAGCCTGACTGCACGGATGCTGGATGTTGGGCAGCGCGGCGGAGACACCCTTGGGGAGCGTCACGACCGCCGAGCGCATGCCCGCGTCGCCCGCAGGCGAGCTGAGCCGCACGTACATCCCCGGGTGCCCGCCCGGCCGGTTCTCACCGGTGAGCGTGGCGCTCAGCGACGGCTGAAACGGCAGCGCCTCGCAGCCCGTGTACTTCACTTGGCCAGCGGTTGAGGAGCGCTGGTCGCTGGAGCCCGTGAAGTCGGCAGTGTAGGGCAACGGACCGCAGGCCGATGGATTGAGCGCGAAGTTCTCGCGGTCGAGGTCGACTTCGATCCGTTGGAGCTGCAGAGCGACGCCACGATGACGGACCGGCACGTCGGTGAAGAAGTCCAGTCCAGCGTCGGTTGGTCGCAGCTCGATCCGGCCCGAGACGATCACCGTGCCCAGGTCAAGCTCGCCGACCTGGGCGCGGGTCACGAGCGTGACTCCTGCCACCGACCCTGGCGTTCGCTCGGTCAGGTACATCGCTCCGGTGAGCGGCAACGGAGCCGGGCCACCTCCGGCGAGCACCTTCAGCGTGCCGATCCGGGAGGACTCCGGGCAAGCCCCGACGGCAGCAGCGGTCGCCGCGCACTCGTCGGCGGCGGTGAGGTCAGCCAGGAACCCGGCCGGCAGATGGATGGCGGTCGAGGTCAGCCACGGCTGGTTCGTTCCGCGCGCGATCACGATCCGGGTCGCACCTTTGCTGCCAGCCTGGGGGTTCATCGGCTCCACCGACACCGTCGGAGCAAAGGCCGCGCCGCATCCTTCGTCGATGGTGACGGACGAACTCACCCGGCTATCCGGAGCACCCGACCACGGCGAGACCGTCGATTCGGCGCTCGTCGTGCCGCATACCGGAGCCGTGACGAAGAACGCGTGCTCTCCGCCGGGGAAGGAAAGGTTGAGCTCCGAGAACCGTAGCTGTGGAGCGTTGCGGAACGTCGTCGTCAAGCGCCCTTCCGGGTCGGTCGTCACGTCGCCAACGAGCTTGATCCGTGGAGCGTCGGCACCAGACGCGCCCGCCAGGGCAGCCTCGAGATAGAGCTGCGGCAGGCCAAACCTCGTGGTCGGCTTGCCGAGCCACGCGTGGCCCACGAACGCGCGGCTGAGCAGCGGACTGGTGATGTCGACGGTGGCCGCCTCGGTCGCAGGCGCGCAGCCCGAGGCGACGGTCGGGTCGCCGGACTGAAACTGCTCGGGTGAGCAGAGGGTCAGTCCGGTCGTGCCCGAAGCGACCTGCGCGCCGAGTTCAAGCCCGGCGGGCAAGGTGACCTGCGCATCGCGGAGTTGAGCCGAAAGGCGGCCAGCGCGCGGGCGCTGGTCGAGCCGGACACTGACGTTGACCGCAGTCGGCGTCCCGGGCGTGCGCTGCTGCGGGGACACCACGACCGAAGGCGAGAACGGCAACTGGTCGCAGCCCGTAAATCTGACTTCCGGCGTCGACGCCGTGGTCGTGGTCGGGACGAAGGTCGCGCGTTCTGCGTTCCCAGGGCCGCCGTACGTTCGCACCGCGATCGTCGCCGATGTCGGCGAAGCGCACGACGTTGGCGTCTCCATGAAGTCGGCCGAGAGCGGCAGGATCGGCCTGGGCGACCCGTCAACGTCGATCACATCGGGCACAGCCGGATGCTCAGCCGCGGCACCCCACAGGCGCAGCGACACCCCTTCAACGTAGGTCGGCCGAACGCCACCTCCAGAGATCAGAAGCTTTGCGATTCGCGGCGCATCTCGCACGCTCGACACCACTCGCCCGGACCCGTCGCTCGCGAGGTGCAGCCGGACCGTGAACTTGATGGGGTCAACCAACCCGGCGAGCTGAAGCTGAACGCCGAGGCGTCCGAGGTCGTTGGGCCCCGGCGTGAGCTGCCAGATGCCGCCTTTGGGCGCAATGGGGACAAGATCGAGGTTCTCGTCATAGCTGTATTCCACCCCTGAGCCACCGACGATCACTCCTGGGAGCACCCCGAATTCCGTCGCAGTACGCGCTACGGCCTCGCCGACCAGCGCATCGTCGCCACAGCTAGCCAACTGGTTCCACATCGGCGCCCGCTCATAGGGGGTGGACGTGTCGGTCGACACGACATAGTTTTGCCCGCGCCCAGTTGCGCCCCAGGCGACGTAGTAGTCCGGCGTGGTCCCGAACTGCTCGTCGGTGCACTGCCCGACCGACGCAAGCCGCGCGCCGTAGCCAGCCGGCAGCGTCACGTCGACATCGCGCATGTCGTCGCCACTGGTGGGTTTGGTGGAGGTGTTGTTGGGGACGCCGGCGGGGGCGGTGACGTTGCCCGGACGGAGTGCCTGAACGTAGGGGTCGAGCACATATCCGACGCAGAGATCTGCGAAGCGGCCGGCGTCGGTCACGCGCGTGACGTCGTCGGTGCTGGGGAGGTTGATCGCCGCGCTCGGTTCGGTGAACGCCAGCGGATCAAATTGGGTGTTGGCAAAGAGCGGGCTCTTGGGCTCGGCCGTGCAGGGAGAGTTTGCCGCCACGGGGGTCGCGATGCTGTGCTCGAGCGTCAGCGGCGTGGTCACCGCGACACCGGCCGCCGTGCTCGCGGAGGGGGCGGTCGCAAGCAGCGCAAACGCGACCGACGAGAGAACAGCGAACGCCGGACGCCGGACGGCGCTGAGGGAAAAGCAGGACATAGGACTCCGCAGCTAGCCGCGAGACCCCACGGCAGGACCCGGCCAACCCTAGTGAACGGATACCAGCGGAATCGAACATCCGTTGGTATCCGGCTCCGCGCCCCAGTACTCGAAGCGGAGCTCCTTGCCGCCCTTGCCCGGGCCTGCACCGCGTCACCCAGCGCTGGCACGTCAACCTTGAGCGACCGCCGGGCACATGCCGGGTGCCACCCAGGACGCCTGCCTTGATTACCGAACACCTCCCCACCACCGCGGCCGGCGTCCAGCGCGGTGCCACGCAGGGCGCCCACGACGCGAAGGACAGCGAGAGCTTCAAGTGGCTCGTGCGACTCGGACTGGTCGCGTATGGGGTCGTCCACGTGCTGATCGGGTGGCTCGCGATCCAGCTCGCGCTCGGCGACTCCGCGGGCTCTGCAGACAAAGGCGGCGCCCTATCGCAGCTCGCCGAAACCCCGCTCGGGAGCCCCCTGCTGTGGGTCCTGGTCGTCGGGTTCGCGGCCCTTGTGATCTGGCAGCTGGCGGAGGCCGCGATCGGCCACGAGAGCGATGACGGCGCCAAGCGAGCGGCCAAGCGCGCGTTGTCGATCGGCAAGGCCGTGATCTACGGCGTGTTGGCCGTGTCGGCCGCGAAGATCGCCGCTGGCGGCAGCTCGAGCGGCGGCGGCTCAACCGAGGAGACGTGGACGGCCAAGCTCATGGAAGCTCCGGTCGGCCAGGGCCTCGTGGGGCTCGTCGGCCTCGCGATCCTTGGCCTCGGCGTGGCCCTCGCCTGGTACGGCTGGAACGAGAAGTTCACCAAGCACCTGAGCGGCAGCGGTCGCACCATCGTCACGCTGGGGAAGGTCGGCTACATCGCCAAGGGCTTCGCCTTCAGCGTGCTCGGCGCGCTGTTCGTCGTTGCGGCCGTCGAGCATGACGCGCAGAAGGGCGGCGGACTCGACGACGCCCTCAAGACGATGCTCAGCCAGCCCTATGGGCCGGTGCTCGTGGCCGCCGTAGGTCTCGGTATCGCCGCCTACGGCGTGTACTGCTTCGCCCGGGCACGGGATCTGCGCAGCGCCTGAGGTTGCGGTGGCGACTGGTTCGGACGCCGCGCTAGGGGCGCGTGAGCTGGAACGAACGCGGCTCCCCGTCACGGTCGGTGTAGTAGATCCCGGTTCCGTGGAGGACCGGGTTCGACCCGCCGGGTGCGTAGACGATGTGTTCGGTGTAGGCGTCCGAGGTCGCCGCCTGCTCACGGATGAGCAACACCAGATTGTCGCCGTCGCGGTACGAGATGGCTCCTACGTTCGCCGTGAGAGACGCCACGATCTCCGGCGAATCCGCCCGTCGATCCACCAGGGTCTCGTCGGTGTGCCTGGCAAAGACACGCAGCCGTTTGTGCTGCGGGTCGTCAGAGAATCTCGCGACGACGACCGCTGCTTCGCCGTGAGATCGCGCGCTCACGTCGCGGCGCGTGCCGGCCACGAGACCTGCCATCGGCTTCGCGGGAGTTCCCACTCTGCCCGCGGGCCATTCGATCGATAGACGATCGCGCGTGGTTTCACGCAACTGAAGACCGGTCTCCACGACCGGATACGTCCGGGACTGCCGCTTGCCGGGCGTCGAGAAGCTGCGCCGGACGCGCGTGAGGGCGCGATCCGGTGCCCACACCAACGACTTGGCTGCACCGCGCAGGTCAACGCGATGTGCTCTCCACTGGCCATCTGAGAAGTAGACGGCGTCGGTGCCGAAGGCCGGGACCGCGACGGCATACGGTCCGTCGACTGCGGTGAGCAGCGTCCAACCAACATCGTCAAAGATCGACCCGGGGGAAGCCACCCGCGAGCCTGCGTCGTCTTCGACGGTGAGGTCGCCAACGCGAGTGTGGCCGCGAGCGAACGGGTTGTCCGGGACCGGCATCTCTGGGCCATATCGGGTGCGGAAGGAGACCAGCGCGCCCGACGGCGTCAACAGACGGTGGTCGCTGACCGGCGGTTCCGAACTCGATGAGCTGCCGCGGCTAACCCTCAGCCGTTCAAGGTCGAGGTACGTGGTGCTCCCGCCGTACCGGACGGCGGACAAGAACGTTGCGATGTCGCCGTTGAATGTCGTCACGGTGCCCGAGCCGTCGAACGCGTCGTATAGCAGGGAGAGTTTGACGAGCCTCCGGACCGGCTCACGGGTGCGTTTACACGCATACAGCGGCACGACGTAGCCGCGCCTTGGTCGTTGGATCCAAAACACCCGCCAGCGCTCGCTGCTGTTGATCGTCGAGCCGGGGACGTCGTCACATTTGGCCAGCTTCGTGGCCGGTTTGGCCGCCGCTGGCTGGACGCCCACCAGCGCGAGGACGACCACCAGCAGGAACGGGAAGGCCGGTCGGAAGCTTGGGCGCATGGCCATCTGAACCCCGCAAGCTGGCGCAGTTGCGTTGCGTCAACCGTGCTCGGCCTCCTCGTTTCAGTAGGCAACTTCGATGAGGTCGGTCTTGGAAAAGTCGTCACCCTTGAACAGCAACGGCTCGCGAGACGTCTTCGCCAAGGCGTACACGAAACAATCGCCAAAGTCCAGGCTGGCCGGATGACGGCCCTTTCCAAAACGCTCCCACGCCGCCCGCGATTCGTTGGCCTGATCCGCGTCGACGGCGACGATGGTCGCCGCCAACCCGCGCAGCAGGAGGTCGAGCTGACGGGATGCGTGTTCGCCGCTGCGGGCCTCGAGCACGATCGCGGTCTCGAGGACCGACGCGGCTGACACGAGGCGACGCCCGTCCGCAGCGATCGCCTTCTTCATGCGCTCGTGCTCGGGTTCCTCCAGCAACACGGCGACGAGCGCCGAGCTGTCGATCACCATCAGCTGGGCAATCCGTGCTCGTCGTACCCGAGGATCTCTTCGGCGCTTCGGTCGTCGAGCACCGGGCGAGCCGCCGATCGAGCGCTGAGTGCATTCATGAAGTCGACGAGCTGCTCAGCCTCACGCCCAGCGCGTACTTTCGCGTGCCGTTCTCGTACCGCCGTCTGGATTGCCTGCGTCAGGCTTTCCCCCGTCGCGGCCGCGAGCTCGCGCGCTAGGCGGTCGGTCTCTGGGTCCTTGATGTTGAGCGCCATGGAAGAAGGAAGATTATCTTCTTCCATCTTCCTCAGCAACCGCTGGCTAGGCGATCGATCGATAGCGCCAGGCCTTAGACGGCGGCGCCGGCCGCCTTGGCCATCTCAAACTCGCGGCGGGCCTCGCGCAGGTCGTCGCGCAGGTGAGCGGCGTGCTCGAAGCGCAGCTCCTCGGCGGCCTGGAGCATCTCCTCCTCGAGCTCGACGATCATCGTCTGCAGCTCGGCGACGTCCTTCGTGTCGCGGTCGGCGGCGCTGCGGCGGCCCTTACTCCGCTTGTTCGGCAGCTTGGACTGGTCGGACTGCAGGAACTCGGCGATGTCGGACACGCCCTTGACGATCGCGGACGGCTCGATGCCGTGTTCCTCGTTGTAGGCGACCTGGATTGCGCGGCGGCGGTCCGTCTCCTCGAGCGCCTTCTGCATCGACGCGGTGATGCGGTCGGCGTACATGATCACTCGCCCATCGACGTTTCGTGCGGCGCGGCCGATCGTCTGGATCAGTGAGGTGGCGCCGCGCAGGAAGCCCTCCTTGTCGGCGTCCAAGATCCCGATCAGCGACACCTCGGGGATGTCGAGGCCCTCTCGCAGGAGGTTCACGCCGACGAGCACGTCGTACACGCCGAGCCGCAGGTCGCGGATGATCTGGATCCGCTCGAGCGTGTCGACCTCGCTGTGCAGGTACGAGACCTTGAACCCAAGCTCGGTGAGGTAGCCGGAGAGGTCCTCAGACATCTTCTTGGTGAGCGTCGTGACGAGCGTACGCTCGCCCTTCTTCACCGTCTCGCGGATCTCGCCCATCAGGTCGTCGACCTGGTTCTTCGTCGGTCGGACGTCGACGTCGGGATCGGTGATGAACGTCGGGCGGACGATCTGCTCGGTCATCGTCGTGGAATGACTGCGCTCGAAGTCGCTGGGCGTCGCCGAGACGAACACCACCCGCGGCACGCGCTCCAGGAACTCGGTGAACGTCTGCGGACGGTTGTCCATCGCGCTTGGCAGGCGGAACCCATGATCGACGAGCACCTGCTTGCGGGAGCGGTCGCCCTCGTACATCGCGCCGACCTGCGGCAGCGTCTGGTGGGACTCGTCCATGAAGCAGACGAAGTCATCGGGGAAGTAGTCGAGCAGGCACCAGGGGCGCTGGCCGGGCTCGCGGCCGTCGAGGATGCCCGAGTAGTTCTCGATGCCGTTGCAAAAGCCGGTCTCGCGGAGCATCTCCATGTCGTACTGGGTGCGCTGGCGCAGCCGGTGGCTCTCGAGCACCTTGCCCGAGTCCTCCAGCTCCTTGCAGCGGGTGTTGAGTTCCTCCCCGATCCGCTCGACGGCGACGGCGATGCCGTCCTTGTCGACGTTGTAGTGCGTCGCCGGCCAGATGCCGAGGTGGCCGAGGTCGTCGTCGATCATCTCGCCGGTGAGCGTGTCGAAGTGCTGAAGACGCTCGATCTCGTCGCCGAACAGGGTGATGCGGTAGGCCGTCTCCGAGTACGCCGGGAACACCTCGACCACCTCGCCCTTGGCGCGGAACCCACCGCGGGACAGGACCGTGTCGTTGCGTTGGTACTGGCTCTCGACCAGGCGGGTGAGCAGCTCGTCGCGCTCAAACATCCCGCCCTTCTTGAGCATGATGACCTTCTTGTTGTAGTAGTCCGGCGAGCCCATCGAGTAGATGCAGCTCACCGACGCGACGATCACGACGTCGCGACGGGCGAACAGTGCGGCGGTCGCAGCGTGGCGCAGACGGTCGACCTCGTCGTTGATCGCCGAGTCCTTCTCGATGAAGAGGTCACGGCTCGGGACGTAGGCCTCGGGCTGGTAGTAGTCGTAGTACGAGACGAAGTACTCGACGGCGTTGTCTGGGAAGAACGTGCGGAACTCGTTGCAAAGCTGCGCGGCCAGCGTCTTGTTGTGGGCCATCACGAGCGTCGGGCGCTGCACCTCTTGGATCACCCCGGCCATCGTCATCGTCTTGCCGGTGCCGGTCGCTCCGAGGAGCGTCGTGAAGCGGTCGCCGGCCTCGATCGCCTGCGAGATCGCGTTGATGGCCTTCGGCTGGTCGGCGGCCGGAGAGAACGGACTGTCGAGGCGGAACGCAGGCATCGCTACGCAGGCTAGCGAGCAGGCGAACGGAAGTTCGGTCTTGGACGATCTCTTAGGACAGGAGGCGTCCTAAAGCTTCGACGTAGGGGTCGGTTCTCCGCCACCCCTACCCCCAGGTTTGGGGTGCGGAGTAGGGATCGCCTCGATGTTGTGCGCGCGGCAGGAATCAAGAGTGGCTGCCATGCACACCCTTCGCACCCTCACCCTCGCCGCGCTCATCGCCGGTTCCACGGCCGCGCCGGCCGCCGCCGACTCCATCGCCTACATCAAGGACGGCAACGTCCAACTCGCCACCCCTGACGGAGCTAAGACCGTGGCGGTCACCACGACCGGCGGCTACTCGTCGGTCTCCCAGTCCGATGACGGCAGGATGATCGCGCTGCATGGCAAGCGCTTCCACCTGCTCAGCCGCTGGGGCGACGTGCTCGCGGACTTCTCCCCCGTCTCCGACGGCACGGCCGGCACGATCACGCTCAGCGGCCCGTTCGACCCGGCGATCTCGCCCGATGGCAGCAGAGTGGCCTACGGCTTCTACGTGCAGTACAAGAGCGGCGATCCGAACTGCGGCAAGCCCGGCGGATGCCAGGTCGGCCAGCTATACACCGGCACCGGGTATTCCAAGTCCGACGGCCCGGTCGAGTGGTCGACGCCGGGCTACCAGCCGCAGTACAGCTGGACCGACCCCTCCTGGATCGACAACACCCGCACGCTGCTTTCCTCTCCGACCTCTGGACTGGTGACGGAGGCGGCCGTCGATACCGCCGGAGATGGCCAAGACGCGCTCCAGTGGTTCTCCGACAACCGGGTCGGCAATCTCGGTGATGGCGACATGAACCGCCAAGAGACCGCGGTCGCCTTCGTCGGCAACACCCAAGCCGATCGCCTCCTCGTCTACCGCACCGGCGGGACGCCGCAGGCCGGTACCGACCCCACCGGCTGCCTCGACGCACCTGCGACTGGCGGGCCGTGGTCGTCGCCGACGTGGTCGCCCGACGGCCAGCGTCTCGCCTGGGCCGGGCCACAAGGCATCTACACCGCCGACCTCACCGGCATCGGTGCAGCGTGCCCCGATGCGTCGAAGGTTGCCGTCACCGCATTCGCACCCGGCGCGACCTCGCCGGACTGGGGCCCCTCCGAACTCCCCGGCCCCAGGCCCGCCGTGCCCGTCACGCCGACGACGCCCACGAGCCCCAGCCCAACCGGCCAGCCGAGTCCGCAGGCCGACCCGACTCGACCGACCGACGTCGCCTCCGAGTCGGTGATTGAGGTCGTAGCGGTGTCGCTCAAGCGATTCCGGAGCCGCGGCCTGACGGCCCGCGTGGCCTGTTCGGGAGCCGGCAAGGTGACGGTGACGGCCAAACAGGGCAAGCGCACCGTCGGAAGCGGCAAGGCGACGTGCCGCAGCGGCAAGGCGACGGTGACCGTCCGGCTGACGCCCTCCGGCCGCAAGGCACTGCGAAGCGTGAAGACCGTACGGATCACGCTTCGCTCGCCGGGCGCCGCGGACGCCAAGCTGAAGCTGCGCTGACCTGGGGTGCTCCGCCGTATGATCGCGGTGACGTGCCCGACCTGCCCGACGCTCTCTTGGCCGCGCTGCCCAGCGCAACCTGACGCACCTTCAGGCGTTCTACCCGTCAATGACCCCCCGCCGAACTCGCCCGGCGCGGCCGTACCTGCTGCGGACCGCGTCGGCCTATGCCGTCGTCTGCGTGCTGGCGTGCAGCCTCCTCGCCACGGCCGCACCGGCCAGCCAGGCTGCAGGCACCGTGCGTACGCCCTACCGCGACGCCGTCTCGTACGACGCAAACCTGACGACCACCGGTGAGGGCACCACCTTCGCCGGCACGGAGACCATCGTGGTCCGCAATGCGGGGCCGGGACCGATTGCTCGCGTCTGGCTGCGCCTCTGGGGCAACGGCGCCGTCGGATGCGGCCAGCGTGCGGTGAAGATCAACGCGATCGAGGGCGGAACGGCAGGCCGCACCGAGCGTGACTGCACTGCGCTCGAGGTCCTGCTCCCGGCCGCCATCGAGCCGGGTGGGCAGGCCACCGTGGTCCTCGCGCTGACGATCACCGCACCACCGATCGAGGACCGGTTTGGCATCACCTCCGGCTTCCGGCTTTTCGGCAACGCGCTGCCCGTCGTCGCGCAGCGCGATGCCACCGGTTGGCGTCTCCCGCCGTACTCCGCCTATGGCGAGAGCTTCGTCTCGTCGTGGGCACGGTTCTCGTTGACGCTCCACCACCCCACGGACGTGCGAATCGCCGCCTCCGGGACCACCAAAACCGCGCCGGACGCCAGCGGCGCAACTTCCACCACCACCAGCGTCATCGATGCCCGCGACACCTTCTGGGCTGCCGGCACGGACCTCGTCGAGGAGACCGGCAAGACCGCCCGCGGCACGCTCGTCCGCGCTTGGTCGCCCAAGGAGGCCGGCGCCGACCGCGAGGACGCCCTCGGGCAGGCCATCGGCGCCCTTGAGCAGCTCGAGAAGCGCCTGCCGGATTACCCGTACGCGGAATTCGACGTGGTCGTGGCGCGGATCGTCGCGGGCGGCGGCATGGAGTACCCCGCAGCGATCATCACCGACGCCAGCCCGGAGGTCACCCGACACGAGGCCGCCCACCAGTGGTTCTACGGCCTGGTGGGCAACGACCAGTTCCGCGAGCCGTGGGTCGACGAGGGGATGACGAGCTTCCTGGAGTACTCGTGGACGACCGGAACCGACCTCCCGCGCCCGAGCTGCTTTCCCGCCCGACGGCTCGCCGTGCCTGCGCCGACGACCTTCATCACGAGTTCCATGGCCTACTGGAACGAGCATGTCGGCCAATACGGGCTGGCCTACGACAACCCCGTCTGCGCGATGCGTGAGATCCGCGACGAGATGGGCGCCAGCAAGTTCAAGAAGACGCTGAACAAGGTCGTCGCCGACCACACCGAAGGCTTCCTCAGTGGCGCGGCCCTGCGGCGGGCCTTCAACGACGCCGGTGGCCCGGGCGTTGCCCGACTCTGGGCCAAATGGGGCCTCGCCCCAGGCCGCAAGGGGTAGGCGCAGGCTTAGCCAGCGCCACGCACCGGGGCTCGTCAGTCTTTCGGGATGAGCACGGTGTCGACGGTGTGAATGACGCCGTTGGACGCGTCGGCGTCGGCGGCGACGATCGTGGTCTTGCCGAGGCTGTTGCCGATGGTGACGGTGTTGCCCTTCTTGGACACCCGCAGCCGTGTGCCTTGCAAGGTGGTCAGGAGTTCGTCGTCCTTGAGATCTTTGACGTTCAGCTCGCCGCTCACCACGTGGAACTTCAGGATGTTCGCCAGATCGCCTTTGGCGCCGGGCTGCAGGAGCGAGTCCAGACGCGAGCCGAGTTTGGCGAAGGCGTCGTTGTTGGGCGCGAACACCGTGTAGGGCCCCGGCTGCTCAAGGGTGGACTCGAGCCCGGCTGCGCCGACGGCGGTGTTGAGGCTCGTGAGATCGCTGTTGCTTGCGACGGACTCGGTGATGGTCTCGTCGCTGGGTTTGGTGCTGCCCTGCGGGGGCACCGACGAAGGGTCGTCTGGGCTCAGCCCCGGCGTCGACATGTCGGGTGCGCCCGTCGCCGGAGCCGACGTCGCCTGAGGGGCCGCCGAGTCGTTCACGCTGGCCTCGTCGTCACCACATCCAGCCGTAAAGACGGCGAGGGCGAGCGTGGCCGAGACGAGAGCGATTGGGGGTGTGCGCATGCACGGTCTCCACTGGAGGCGTCGAAGGTGCTGGATCCGTCGGACCCATTCGGTCTTCAGCCTACGCGGGGGAAGCGCCGACGGTCGCGCTTCACGTTGCAGCTGAGAGCGGCCGGCGTCGCTGCAGGCCATCCGGCCGGTGCTCACTCGAACGAGCGTCTAGAGCCCGAGCTCGGCGGCGTAGCGAGCTTGGTAGTCCCGCTGGGCCTTCAGCACGTTCTTCACGTAGTGGCGAGTCTCGGGAAAGGGAATGTCGTCGGCGGTGAAGCTCTCGCCGCGAGCGGCCGCAGCAGCCAGCCACTTCTCGACGTTGCCCTCGCCCCCGTTGTAGGCCGCTAGCCCGAGAACGACGTTCGCGTCGAACCGCCGGAGCAGGTATCTCAGGTAGTAGGTGCCGTACGAGATGTTGATCTGCGGGCTCGCAAGATCGGACTGCTCAAACGCGGTGCCGCCGCTGCGGTTGGCGATGAACTCCGCGGTCGCCGGGGTGATCTGCATGAGCCCCAGTGCGCCGGCCGACGATTCGCGCGGAACGAAGTGCGTCTCGGTGTAGATCACCGCTGCGATCAACGAAGGATCCAGCCCCTTCTCCTTCGCTTGTTGGCGGATCACATCCTCATGGCGCAGTGGGAGTGCGATCTCCTCGACGGCACGGTCGAAATACGGGTGGCTGAGCACGTACGCTCCACCGGCGAGCATCGCCAGGGCAGCCAGCCAGACGGGCCAGCGCCGACGCGCGCGCTGGGCACGGCGCGGCTTGGCCTTCGCCTGCCGGTGCGTCGTCGCGCGTTTGCGCTGAGCCGGTCGCGCAGGCGACCGGTGTGCCTTTGTCTGAGCCACCCTCCTAGCTAAGCACGGTGACTGGCGGCCCGCGCCTCTTCGCATCATCTGCCCTGCACATTGCATGGAATCGGCCGTACTACTGGCGTCGGCCCGCTACCGTTCTTCGGACGTACGTCTGCGTCCGCGCGCGGGCGCCCTCCTCCTGCCCAATGGTTCAGCTCCTGCCTCACCCAGCTTTGCGCCGCGCCGCCCTCGTTGGCGTCCTTGCCTCCTCGTTTGGCGGCGCCTACCTGTTGAGTACCGACGTGCCGACCGTCTCGGCTGACGTCGCCGCCGACCGCGCCGCCGCGACTCGCGTCCGCGCTGCCGTCGCCGCAGAGGCCCGCAAGATCGACGCGACCGCTGACGGCATTGCCGTGGCGGAGCGCCGCCTCGCGAAGCTCAGCGACCGCGAGGCCCAGCGCCGCGAGCAGTTCTTGGCCGCGCAGGACGAACTCGTCAACGCTCGCGTGCGACTCACTCGCCTTGAGAAGCGCTCCGAGCAGGCCAAGGGCGCGCTTGGAGAGACGCTGGCCGCCGCCTACCGTCGCGGTAACCCAGATCTTGCGACCACCGTGATCGACGCCGAGGGGATCAGCGACGCGATCGAGAAGGTCGAGTTCGAGCAGCGGGTTCAGCAGCAGAACGCGCACGCGCTAGAGGCAACACGCAATGCCCGCGGCGACGCGAAGGAGCAGGAGGCCGCACTCCAAAAGAAGGAGGAGCGCTTCCAGGCGCTCGCGGCGGCCGCGGCGAAGGATCGTGATCAGGCCAACGCCGTCCGCAGCGCCCTCCTGGAGCGCCAGGCTCGCCAGCTGGCGAAGGTAAACGGCAACAAAGCGAAGCTGCGGACGCTCCAAACCCGCATCCGCCGCTCCGAGCAGGCGCAGATCGCGGCCACCCGCGCGGCGACGGACGCCAGCGGGGCAACGTCGCAGGCTCCGCGCATCACCGGCTCCAGCCAGGCCGATGCCGTCGTCGCCCGCGTCGTGAACGCAGCCAACCAGATTGCCACGACGCCGTACGTCTGGGGCGGCGGCCATGGCGGCTCAGCCTCTGGCGGCTACGACTGCTCCGGCTCAGTGAGCTACGCCCTCGCGGCCGGCGGGCTCCTGAGTTCTCCGCTGGCCTCCGGTGGCTTCATGAGCTGGGGGCTTGCGGGTGTGGGCCAGCGCATCACGATCTACGCCAACGCCGGCCATATGTACATGGTGGTTGACGGTCGCCGGTTCGATACGACCGCCCTGCGCAGCGGCGGCACCCGCTGGACGAGCGAGATGCGCTCCAGCGCGGGCTTCGTGGCCCGCCACCCCGCCGGGCTCTAGGGCTCGCCGACCGCCGTCGCGGTGAGCCACGCACGAGGCGACTGGCCGGTGCGAGCGCTGAACGCCCGCGACAACCCCGACGCGTTGGCGTAACCCAGGTCAGGCGCGATCGCGGCAAGGGTCTCGCCGTCGCGCAAACGCGACTGGGCGAGCAGGATCCGCCAGCCAGACACATACGCCGCCGGCGTCTGGCCGACGAGCTCGCGAAAGCGATCAGCGAACGCCGAGCGCGACATCGCGGAGAGCCGAGCCAGCCGCTCCAGGGTCCAGGCGTCACCGGGCGCCTCATGAACGGCGACGAGCGCCGCCGCGATCCGTGGGTCGGAAAAGCCCGCCGCCAGCCCCGGATGGATCCCCGCCTCCTCCGGGTGGTCGAGGAGCCACCGCAGTACCTGGATCAGGACGACCTCCAAGAGCCGGTCAGCGAGGAGGCGTCGCCCGCACCGCACCTGATCGGTCTCGGCGAAGAGCAGGTCGAGCGCGGGCGAAAGACCCTCGATCCGATCGACCGGCACCACGATCATGCTGGGGAGGGCGCGGACCAGGGGATGCTCGGTCCCTCGTGCAAAATCGAGGGCCGCGCATGCCAGCTCAGGCCGGCGGACGGGGTCCAACCGGTGCGGTGTGGCGCCTGGGTAGAGCAGCAGCGTCGGCTCGTCGAGCGTGAGCGTGCGGACCAGCCCGCTGCCCGGCGGGTGGCTGACCACAAGCTCTCCACCTCGGAGCACGTGCAGGTGGCCTTGGCCCCCCGAATCGCCGTAGGTCCGCGGGAACCGGAGCGTCTCCGCCGCCACCAAGTGGGCCGCCACTCGGAAGTGGTCGAGGAGGCCCGTCAGTCGATCGACGGCAACCGGTGACTGAGAATTGGACGAATCGGTATGCATTTCAGACGAAACCGCGCAGATCATACGCCAGCGCCGTCCAGGATAGCTGCTGCCGAGCAAGTCGCTCGACCGCCGAGCCAGCCAGAGCACGGCGACGCACGACCAACGATTGGAGCAGCCATGAGCCGCGTCCCCCTCATCGATCCCGCCAACACCACGGCTGACCGCGCCGACCTCCTCGCTGAGATCCACGGCGCGTTCGGCGCCACGCCGGCCATGTTCCGAGCGGTCGCCAACTCGCCCGCCGCGCTGCGCAGCATGTGGGGGTCGTTCGGGGCGCTCGGTGGCGGCACGCTGCCGCCGCAGCTCGGCGAGCAGATCGCCGTCGCGGTCGCCGACCGTAACCGCTGCGAGTACTGCCTGGCGGCCCACACGGCCCTCGGCCGCAAGGCAGGCGCCTCGGCCGCGGAGATGCAGGAGGCCCAGCGCGGCCGATCGGACGACCCGCGGACGGCCGCCATCCTGCAGTTCGCCCTAGAACTCGTGGAGGAGCGCGGCGCGGTCGACGCGTCGGGCGTCGACGAGCTTCGCAGCCACGGCGTCTCCGACGAGGAGGTCGTCGAGATCGTCGCACACGTGGCGCTCAACCTGTTCACGAACTACGTGAACGTCGCGCTCGGCGTCCCGGTCGATTTCCCGGCTGTGCGACTGACTGCCGCGTAAGCGCGCTCCCACACCAGCGGTGGCGGCGGGGCACTCCCCCGCCGCCGCTGGCGGGCTACTTCTTCTTGGCCTTGGCCTTGAGCTTGCGGCGGGCCTTACGGGCCTTCGTGCGCTTCTTGTCCTTGGCCTTCGCTTTGGCCTTGGACTTCGCCTTGGCGAGTTCCTTCTTCAAGGCCTTGGCCTTGGCGGTGCTCTTGTCCTTCTTCTTCAGCGCCTTGAGCTTCTGCTGCTTCGTCCGCTTGACCTTTTTCGCCATGGATCCTCCGATCGGGCACCTGGCAGATCGAGAGTCGGGCCGCCAAGCGCACTGGTGCGGCCGGAGATGTTAACGACCGGTCACCGCGAATCGGTCGTCACCGCCGGTTGCACCCGCACGGCGTCAACGCGCGAACGTGTCGATTCCGGGGTCAGAGCCCCGCAAGAATCACGTTCGGCGCAGGCCTCATCGCGAACGTGTCAATTCCGGGGTCAGCACCACGAAATCGTCACGTTCGACGTGGGGCGACGGCGTCGAGCACCGTCGCGAGGCGCTCGCGCAGGTGATCGACCGAGCCGTCGTTGACGACGACGTGGTCGGCGAGATCAGCCTTCTCTTGCTGGGAGAGCTGGCGAGCGTCGCGCTCAGACACGGCGGCATGCCCGCGAGCTGCCGCACGCTCGGAGCGAACGCCCTCGGGGGCGATCACCGCGATCGTGGCGTCGTACAGCGGAGCCATGCCCGCCTCGAAGAGCAACGGCGTCTCGACGACGGCCGCACGGGGCGCGTCCTCAGCACCGAGCCGGAACTCGGTCTCGGCCTCTTCCTTGAACGCGGCCATCCGCTGGCCGACGAGCGGCCAGATCACGCCTTCGAGCCAGGCACGTTCCTCGGGAGCGGAGAACACACGCTCGGCAATCACGGTGCGGTCGACGTGGCCCTCAGTGTGGAGGACGTCGTCTCCCCAGCGCTCCACCACGAGCGAGCGCAGCGGTTCGCCGCGGTAGAGCTCGTGGACGACGGCATCGGCCGAGATGACGGCCGCGCCAAGCTCACCGAGCAGTGCCAGCGCCGTCGATTTCCCGGCGCCGAGCCCACCCGTGAGCCCAATGAAGGGAATGGTGCCGCCACCCGCAGGGGCAGCGGCACCTCCCATCAGTGGTTAGGCCTCGTCGGCCGGGGCGTCAGCCTCGGCAGCGGGCTCAGCCTCAGCCGGCGCGTCAGCGTCGACGTCGGCACTGGCGGCGGGCTCCTCAGCCACGTCGCCTTCGGCGATCTCGCCCTCGACGTCGGCAACGACCTCGGCCTCAGCCTCGGGTGCCTCAGCGGCGGGTGCCTCGCCGACGATCTCGACCTCGGCCTCAGCCGTGGGCTCGCCCGTCTCCTCGTCGAGTGCGACGACGTCGCCCTCCACGATGGCGGTGGCGTCAACGGCGACCGGCTCGTCGGTTGAGGCGTACGACGCGTAGTCAGCGGCGTCGTAGCCCTCGTCGGTGACCTCGTCGTAACCGTCTTCGAGCGTGCGGGTCGGGAGAACCTGACCCTCAACGCGCTTGACCGACAGGGAGAGGCGGCGACGCTCGTCGTCGATCTCCAGGACCTTGACCTTGACCGGATCGCCGGGGGCGACGACCTCACGCGGGTTCTCGACGTGGTGCGCCGCGAGCTCGGAGATGTGGACCAGACCCTCGACGCCGTCGAGGATCTCGACGAACGCACCGAAGGTGACGACCTTCGTGACGGCGCCCTCGAGCTCGTCGCCCACGTTGTAGGTGTCGACGACACGCTGCCACGGGTCTTCCTGGGTCTGCTTGAGACCGAGGGAGATCCGCTGACGCTCGCGGTCGATGTCGAGCACCTTGACCTGGACCGTCTCACCGATGGAGAGCAGCTCAGACGGGTGGTTGACGTGCGACCACGACAACTCGGAGATGTGGATGAGACCGTCGATGCCAGCGAGATCGACGAACGCGCCGAAGTCGACGATGTTCGAGATCTGGCCTTCGACGACATCGCCCGGGTGCAGGCGATCCAGGATCTCCTGGCGCTGCTCCTTGCGCTCCTCTTCCAGCACGGCGCGGCGCGAGAGCACCACGTTGTTGCGCTGGCGGTTGAGCTCGATGACGCGGCACTCGATGGTGGTGCCCATGAACTCGTCGAGGTTCGCGACGCGGCGGATATCGACCAGGGACGCCGGCAGGAAGCCGCGGATGCCCAGGTCGAGGATCAGGCCGCCCTTGACGACCTCGATCACGTTGCCCTCAACGGCCTCGCCGGATTCGGCGGCAGCCTCGATGCGACGCCATGCCTTCTCGAAGCGCGCACGCTTCTTCGACATGATCAGTCGGCCGTCCTGGTCCTCCTTGATGAGGACGAGTGCGTCGACTTCTTCGCCGATCTCCACTTCGTCGCTCGGAGCGACCGACTTGCGGATCGACAGCTCGTGCGAGGGGATGACGCCCTCGGACTTGTAGCCGATGTCGACGAGGACCTCGTCGTGGTCGATACGGACGACCTTGCCGGTGACAACGTCACCCTCCTTGAAGGGAGTGATGGTCGCGTCGTAGTTGGGAACAATCCGGCCGTCGATCTCAAGCAGCAAGCCGTCGCTGCCGGGAACGATCGTGGCGTCCGGGGTCGTAGGTTCAATGGTCTGGGTCATGAACAGCTAAGGGTACCCCATCGAGCCTGCCTGGCGGGCTGCGGCCACGTGCCGGAAATCGGCGTGCGCGCGGGCCAAGTCGCTGGTTGGCGCCCAAGCGACGTTCACCCAGAGTTCGGCTGGACAAACTTCCAGCAAGTAGCCCACGTTCACGGCGGCAGCGGATACGGTGGAACTCGGTTTTCCCCGACCGCCTCGCGGGCGAACATTGGAGCAGCAACGGTGCAACCGAGCACGCCGGACGATCAGGACGAAGAAGACCCGCCGCCTGCGATCCCGGCGAACCGTTCCGTGTCTCTGATCCTCGAGGCCGACGGTCGCCTGCGCAGCGTCATCCGGGCGACCGCCCATGACGGCCCTCTGCCGCTCCGGCCGGGGATGTCGCTTCGCGACGTGAGTCTGCTGCTCGTCGGCAACGCGCCCGACCCCGGCCCGTGGGACGACCATCTGGCCAGCCTGCAACGCGACCCGACGATGTGCGTCGCATTTGAGATCGCCGTCGAGACACCCGAGGTCGCTGCGCACGCCCTGGAACGGGCGATCGTCGCCAACCCAATCGCCAACGCCGACGGCACGCTGGGCAGCATCCTCCTGCGCGCCGACGCCGCCCACGAGGTCAGCGGGCTGCCCGATCCGGGCGAGGACCGCTTCCGGTTCCTCGCAGAGACCCTCCCCCAGATGCTCTGGATGGCCAGGCCGGAGGGCACGATCGAGTACTACTCGCCGCAGTGGGAGGAGTTCACCGGGTTGTCGAACAGCGACCTGATGAGCAACGGCTACCACCTGATCATCCACCCCGATGATCTGCCAACGCTCGGGGCCACCGCGGGGGCCGACGGCGAGTACCGGATGGCGCCCTACCGGATGCGCCGCCACGACGGCGTGTACCGGTGGGTCGAGGCCAACATCCGGACGGTTCGCAACGAACGCGGCGAGCTGCTGCGCGCCGTGGGCACCGTCGTCGACGTGACCGATCGCGTCGCGGCCGAGCTGGAGCGCACCCGACTGACGGAGCAGCTGCGCGCGTCGCTGGAGGTCTCCGGAATGGGGCGCTACGAGCTGAACCTCACGGCCGGGACGGCCACCGGCGACGACCGTACCTGCGAGATCCTCGGGATCGAGCCGGGCGGCGAGGGCGCGACGATGAGCGCTGCCGACGTCTTCGCAATGGTCCACCCGGAGGACTTGCCGCTCGTCCGCGAGGCCACGAACGCCGCACTGGCCAACCGGTCGGCGCTGCACGTCGAGAACCGGATCATCCGCGCCACCGAGAACGGCCCGGAGGTGCGGTGGGTCTCCGTCCTGGGGCGCGTCGAGCAGGACGGCGAGTCGCTGCGAATCTTCGGCGTCATCGGCGACGTCACCGAACGACGTTCTGAGGACGCCGCCCGCCTGCGCTCGCAGAAGCGAGAGGCGATCGGCACGCTGGCCGGTGGTATCGCCCACGACTTCAACAACGTCATCAGCGCGATCTGGAGCAACGCCTCGGTGGCCCAGACCGAGCTGCGTGCCGGGATCTCGCCAGAGACGAGCATCACCGAGATCCGAAGAGGCGCCGAACGCGCCGCCGACGTCGTCCGGCGGTTGCTCAGCTTCAGCCGCGAGGAGGAGCCGGTCCGGGTCCCGTTTGATCTGTCGGCCGTGGCCCATGAGGCGTGCGAGCTGGTCCGCCCCACGCTGGCGAACGGCGTCGAACTCGAGTGCCCGCAGCCGACGGATCTTCCGTCGGTACTGGGCTCCTCGAGCCAGCTCCACCAGGTGGTCATCAACCTCGTGGGCAACGCCGGAGACGCGGCGGCCGACGGCGGAGGGCATGTCTCCCTCGCGTTCGACACGATCGAGGTCGCCGCGACCGCCGGCCTACCAGTCGGCAGCGTTCCAGCGACCACGCTCCCAGCGGGCCGCTACGTGCGGATGCGGGTCCGCGACGACGGCCCGGGCATACCGGCAACCGTCATGCCTCGCATCTTCGATCCGTTCTTCACCACCAAGGCCGCCGGCGACGGCACCGGCCTCGGCCTGGCCGCCGCGCAGTCGATCGTTCGCGGCCACGGCGGAGACATCACCGCCGACAACGTCGCGGCCGGCCCCGGCGCTGAGTTCACGGTGCTGCTCCCCGCTAGCGACAACGCGGCGCAGGAGCCGGACGAGGACGCGGCGCAGCAGCACGCCGAGCCGCCAACCGAGTTCGTCCCACGCGTGATGTTCGTCGACGACGACCCTGCCCTCGCTCGCCTGGCCGAACGAGGACTTCCGCTGCACGGGTGCGCGGTGGCGGCCTTCACCGATTCAGCGGAGGCGCTCGCCGTCCTGCGCGAGAATCCGCGGGCGTTCGATGCCCTCGTCGTCGATCTCTCGATGCCGGGGCTCACCGGCCTGGACCTCATCGAGGCGGCGCGGGCGCTGCGGCCCGACCTGGCGATCGTCCTCAGCTCCGGACACCTCACGAGCGCAAACCGCGACCGTGCCGAGCGTCTCGGCGTCGGAGCGATCCTGCCCAAGCCGTGTTCGCTCGACGCGGTCGTCACGGCGATCCGTCAGCTGACGGCCGTCGGCGTCGACGAGCCGCGGCCACCGGCCTGAGCTGCGCTACTTGGCCTCGAGCCAGGTGCGTCCGCGGCCGACCTCGACCTCGAGCGGCGGCTCGTGCTCCCAGAGGCCGGTCATCGCTTCCTGGATGAGCGGCGCCACCTCGTCGGCGAGCGCCTCCTCGCATTCCACGACGAGTTCGTCGTGCACGGTCAGCACGAGCAGCGCCCGCCCGCCTTCGCGGTAGGGCTCCAGCGCGCGCTCGACGCGCAGCATCGCCAGCTTCAGCACGTCGGAGGCCGTGCCTTGGATCGGGGTGTTCGTCGCCAGGCGCTCCCCGAGTTGGCGGACCTGCCAGTTCCTCGCGCGAATCTCTGGGATCTGGCGGCGGCGGTGCCACACCGTCTCCACGTAGCCGTGCTCCTGCGCCTGCGCGACCGACTGCTCGATGAACCCGCGAATCCCGGGGAACTGCTCGAGGTAGGCGTCGATGATCTCCTGCGCCTCCTCGCGGCCGATGTTCAGCCGCTCGGCCAGCCCATAGGCCGAGAGGCCGTAGACGATGCCGTAATTGACCATCTTTGCCTTCGAGCGGTGGCCACCATCGAGCTCCTCCGGCGGCAGGCCGAACACCTTCGACGCGGTGGCGGTGTGGACGTCCTGACCGGTCCGGAAGATCTCCTTGAGCGCGTCCTCGCCGGCGAGGTAGGCCAGCAGGCGCAGCTCGATCTGCGAGTAGTCGGCCGACAGCAGGAGTCGGCCCTCGGGTGCAACGAAGCAGCCGCGGATCTCGCGGCCCAGTGGCGTGCGAACCGGGACGTTCTGCAGGTTCGGGTTGGTCGAGGAGAGCCGACCGGTGGCGGCGATCGCCTGCTCGAACGTGGTGTGCAGCCGGGAGTCTGCGTCGACGAGGTGCGGGAGCGTGTCGAGGTAGGTCTTCGTGAGCTGGTTGAGCTCGCGCCACCGCTCGATCAGCGGGATGATCTCGTGCTCGTCGCGGATCTGCTGGAGCACGCGGGCGTCGGTCGAGAAGCCCGTCTTGCCGCGGCGCTTCCTCGACAGCCCAAGCTCTTCGAACAGCACGTTGCCGAGCTGCTGCGGTGAGCCGATCGTGAACTGGTGGCCGGCAAGGGTGTAGATGTCTTCCTCGAGCTGCTTGGTCTCGAGTTTGACCTTCGCAGTGATCACGCCGAGCGCCGGTACGTCGAGGCGGATGCCGCGGAGTTCGAGCGCGCGGAGCACCTCGACCAGGGGAAGCTCGATGTCGTCGAGCAGGCTGAGCTGGCCGCGTTCGTTGAGCAGCTCCCGCTGGCGCTCGGCGAGTACGACGAGGCGGGCGGCGTCGTCGGCAAGCGGATCGCCCGTCGAGATCGCGATGCCGGACTCCTCGAGGAGCTCGGCCAGCGGGTACGCGCGGCGGGCAACGTCGAGCAGGTAGGCGCCGAGCAGCGTGTCGTGGAAGAGCGTCGACGGGACGATCCCGAGCGACTTGGCGTCGTGTGCGATCACCGGGCGGCCATCGACGGCGGCGATGACCTCGGCCGCGTCCGTCGCGGTGCCCGTCACCACGTGGTCACCGACCGCGGCGGCGAAGCGCGTCTCGGTCTCGATGGCAAGCAGCTCTCCTTCGGCGACCTCAGGCGTATGGATCACGATCGCGACGGGCCCGTCGGTCGGCAGCTCGGCGATCCCGGCGACGCCGCTCTCGGTGACCGTCGCCTCGATCCGGACGGTCGCCGTAGCTTGCGCCTCCTCTTCGGCGGTGTCGTGGAGGTGGGCCTCCATGCGGCGCAGTGGATCGCGCAGCTCCCAGCGGCGCATCTGCTCGCGCGCTTTTGAGCGGTCGCCGATCGCCGTCATGGTCTCCAGGACCGGGCCGGGATCCAGGTCGCGCCGCATCGTCGCGAGCTGTTTGGAGATCCGCGCGTCCTCGGCGTGGTTCGTCAGGTTCTCCTTGCGCTTGGCGCCCGAGACCTGGTCGATGTTCGCGAGGACGTTCTCGAGCGAACCGAACTGCTGCAGCAGCGCCGTGGCGGTCTTGTCGCCGATCCCCGGGACGCCGGGAATGTTGTCTGACGTGTCGCCCTTGAGGCCCCACAGGTCGGGAATCAGCTCGGGGCCCACGCCGTAGCGCTCGAGGACGGCCGCAGCGTCGTAGCGCTTGGTGTCGGTGATGCCGCGGCCCGTCGCCAGGACGGTGACGAGGCCGTCGTCGACGAGCTGGAAGGCGTCGCGGTCGCCGGTCACGATCGTCGTCTTGATGCCGGCGGCGCGCGTGTGCTCGGCGATCGAGGCGATCACGTCGTCGGCTTCGAAACCGTCGATCGCGAGGTTGTGGTACCCCATCGCCTCGACCATCTCCGGGATGTGGACCCACTGTTCTTTGAGGAGATCCGGGCGGCTGGTGCGGTTCGCCTTGTACTCACTGTGGATCTCTTTGCGGCCCGAGTGGCCGCGGTCCCACACGACGATCGTTGGCTCGTCGCCGTGCTCGTCGATGAGCTTCACGAGCATCGAGACGAACCCGAAGATCGCGTTCGTCGGCTCGCCGGTCGAGGTCGCGATCGACTCGGGGAGCGCAAAGAACGCGCGGTAGACGAGCGAGCTGCCGTCGAGGAGCCGCAGCGACGTCGGCGGCGCTGCCGCAGCGAGCGCTTCGGCAGCGTCGGGGACGTCAATCTCAGGAGCGTCGGCCACGGAAGCGGAGCCTAGGGAAACGTGCGGCGCGCGTGCTGGCCGGGCTCCAGCGCCCAGGCGCCGGCGTCTGAGCTACTTGAGGAACGCCTGGCGTTCCGCGTCGCCGAAGACGCGCTTGCCTCGCTCGCGTGCGTTCCAGCCGACCATCACGAACCGGCCGCTGGCAGCCACGGTGCCGTCGAGGTAGCGGAGTTCCTGGTGGCTGGTGATGCTGGAGGTGCCGATCGCAACGATTTGGCAGGTGGCGATCACCTGCGTGTGGGTCGCGTCGACCTCGCGGCGGTAGTCGAGCTCAACGCGGGCGAGCACGAACGCCTCCCAGCGCTCAAGCGAGGCCGGCCGCACGTGATCCATCCAGCGCGTTCTCGCCTGCTCTAGGAGTACGTGGTAGACGGCCTGGTTGAGGTGACCGAGGCGGTCGAAGTCGGACCAGCGCAGATCGCTGGTGATCGTGAACTCGGGGGCGTCCTGGATCTCCATCGAGCCGACAAGCTAGCGGGCCAGCTCCTCATTCCGCGGGCGCGCCGTCACACCCATCCTCGGCGGATAGGTTCGAGCGATGAGAGTCGCGCTACTCGGATACGGCCTCGCTGGCGAGGTGTTTCACGCGCCGCTGATCGCCGCCACTCCAGGTCTGGAACTGGCCACGATCGTGACGGGCAACGCTGAGCGGGCTGCGCGCGCGACCAGCACCTACCCGGGCACCCTCGTGACGCCGGACAGCGACCAGGCCTGGGCGGCCGACGTCGTCGTGGTTGCAACTCCGAATCGCTTCCACGCGTCCTACGCGCACGAGGCGATCGCTCGCGGCGTGCCGGTCGTGATCGATAAGCCCCTGGCGACGTCTGGGCACGAGGTCGACGTGCTGCTGGCTGACGCGGCGGCGGCTGGAGCGAAGGTCACGGTCTTTCAGAACCGCCGGTGGGACGGCGACTTCCTCACGGCCCGCGCGCTTGTGGAGGCTGGCACCCTCGGCGAGGTGACGCGCCTGACCTCCCGCTTTGAGCGGTTCCGCCCGCAGATCAAGGACGGCTGGCGCGAGGGCGGCGACCCCCGCGACGGCGGCGGCCAGCTCCTCGATCTCGGCGCCCACCTCATCGATCAAGCGCTCGTGTTGCTCGGGCCGGCCGCGTCGGTCTACGCCGAGATCGATGGGCGCCGCCCAGCCGCGCAGACCGAGGACGACGTCTTCGTCGCCATCTCGCACGCGTCAGGCGCGAGGTCGCACCTGTCGATGGGCGCGGTCCATCCCGTTCCAGCCGACCGGCTTGCGCTGTCTGGGACTGCGGCGGGCTTCAGCGTCGCCGACCTCGACGTGCAGGAGTCGCAGCTGCGCGCGGGCCTCTCTCCGCTGGACCCGTCGTTCGGCGCCAACCCGCCGGGCGCCTTCCACGACGAGACCGGCCACCACGAGCACACGCTAATCGCCGGCGATTACCTCGCCTTCTACGACGGCGTCCGCGAGTGGCTCACCGGCGGCGCGGCGCCCCCGGTCGATCCCGAGGACAGCCGAGCCGTCTTTGCCGTGATCGAGGCAGCGCGTACGAGCGCACGCTGCGCCGACGTCGTGGCCGTCAGCTAATCGGGCAGTTCGCGCCTCCACCGCGTGGCAACGAACAGCACGGAGCGACGAAGCCGCCCACCGGGACGGGGATTCACCCGGTTCTTGCGTATGCTGGAGCGGTTGTGAGTAGACCTAGTGCCCAGTACTCGGTCGTTCTCCGTGTGGAGATCGACGACTCGCCCGGAGCGGTCGCGCGTCTCGTAGACGCCCTCGTTGCGTGCGAGGCCGAGGTCGTACAGAACGACGTCGTATCGACGGAGCATGGCCGCGCCGTCCGCGATCTCATCGTCTACTGCGACAGCTCCGAGCACCAGCGTGCGCTCAAGGATCTGCTTGGCGCCTACGAGGGCGTACGCGTGCTCGGCATGACCGACCGCACGTTCGCCCTGCACCACGGCGGCAAGATCTCCACGGCCTCCGACCCGCTGCGGACTCGCGACCAGCTCGCCATGGCCTACACCCCGGGTGTGGCGCGCGTGTGCGAGGCGATCAAGGCCGACAAGTCCAAGGCGTTCGACTACACGATCAAGCGCAACACGGTGGCCGTCGTCTCCGACGGCACGGCCGTGCTCGGTCTCGGAGATATCGGCCCTGAGGCCGCGATGCCGGTGATGGAGGGCAAAGCCGTCCTCTTCAAGGAGTTTGCCGACGTCGACGCCTTCCCGATCTGCCTCGACACGAAGGATCCCGAGGAGATCATCAAGGCCGTCAAGCTGATGGCGCCCACGTTCGGCGGGATCAACCTGGAAGACATCTCCGCCCCGCGCTGCTTTGAGATCGAGGATCGCCTCAAGGCCGAACTCGACATCCCCGTCTTCCACGACGACCAGCACGGCACCGCGATCGTGACGCTGGCCGCCGTCTACAACTCGCTGAAGATCATCGACAAGCGCATCGAGGATCTGCGGGTCCTCTGCGTCGGCATCGGCGCCGCCGGCGTCGCCGTGACCAAGATCCTGATGCGTGCCGGTGTGCGCGACGTGATCGGCTGCGACACCAAAGGTGCGCTCTCGACGACCCGCCCGGACTATCTCGACGGCTCGATGAACTCGATGAAGCGTTGGTACGCGGAGAACAGCAACCCGGGCAAATTGCTCGGCGCCCCTCGCGACGTCATCGACGACATCGACCTGTTCATCGGCCTCTCCGGCCCTGGCGTCATCGACGCCAAGGACCTCTCGCGGATGGCCCGCGACGCGATGGTCTTCGCGATGAGCAACCCGGATCCCGAGGTCAACCCTGAAGAGGCCGCCCCGTACGTGCGGATCATGGCCACCGGCCGCTCGGACTACCCGAACCAGATCAACAACGTCCTAGCGTTCCCCGGCATCTTCCGAGGTGCCCTGGACGTGCGCGCCCGCTCGATCACCGAAGAGATGAAGATCGCCGCCGCCAAGGCCATCGCGGCGGCGGTCCCGGCCGATCAGCTCCGGGAGGACTTCATCATCCCGTCTCCGTTCGACCGCGAGGTCGCCCCCGCCGTGGCGGCAGCCGTCGCGCACGAGGCCGATCTCCAGAGCGATTCCCTCAATGGGCTCGACGACTTCGGCACCGGTGGAGCGAGCGGCGGCTCCGGCCAGACGCCGGTCCTCACGCCCAACGCCTAACGCGATGCGCGTCACCGTCACCGGCGCCACCGGCGGCATTGGTTCTCGCCTCGTCGCGGCGCTCCTGGAGCGCGGCGACGAGGTCACGGTGCTCAGCCGCAGCGCCGAGCGGGCGCGCCAGCGCCTCGGCGACGACGTGCAGGCGATCAGCTGGGACCCCGAATCGGGCCCTGCGCCGGTGGAGGCCCTGGAAGGCCGCGATGCGGTCGTCAACCTCGCCGGCGAGTCGGTCGCGCAACGCTGGACCGACGACGCCAAAGCCCGCATTCGGTCCTCGCGCGTGGTGGGCACCCGCAACCTTGTCGCCGGCCTCTCTGCCGTCGCTGCCGAGGTGCGCCCAGTCGTCCTGATCTCCGGTTCTGCACTCGGCTTCTACGGCAACCGCCGCGAGGAGACCGACGAGGCTGCCCCCAAGGGCACTGGCTTCCTGGCCGACGTTTGCGAGGCGTGGGAGGCCGAAGCATCGAAGGCCGAGCCCCTCGGGATGCGCGTCGTGCTGATTCGGACGGGCGACGTGCTCATGCACGGCGACGGCGTGCTCCCGGTCCTCTCCCGCCTGACGAAGTTCGGCGTCATGGGTCCGCTCGGCGGCGGCAAACAGGCCTTCCCGTGGATCCACGTGACCGACCACGTCGGGCTCACGCTCCACGCCCTCGACAGCCACCGCGCGAGCGGCCCGATCAACGCCGTCGCCCCTGGCATCGTGACGCAGGCACAGTTTGCGCGGGCACTCGGCAGGGCGCTGCACCGGCCGGCCTTTGCACCTGCGCCTGCGTTTGCCGTGAAGGCGCTGCGCGGTGAGATGGCAGAGCTGATCCTCGACGGCGCCCTCGCGGTGCCAACGGCCGCGCGAGCGCTCGGCTACACGTTTGCGTTTCCCGAGCTGCCGAGCGCACTCGAAGACGCCCTCGCTGGCTAGCGCTGCGCCCAGGCTCCGCCACTTGGGCGGTAGAGCTCGACGCGGCCGAGGGTCGCATCTCCTGCAGCGTTGGCCGGCAGGTTCGCGTCTTGCGGTGCCGGGCCCGTGAGCGCCCGCGCATACGTCACGCGGTCGATCGTCTTCTCGGGTTGGCGCTCGGCGAGATCTAGAACCCGCCGAGCTGCGAGGTAGCCGGCGACGACGGCGTCTCCGCGGTCCCGTCCGAACGCCTCACGCTCGCGAGCACGGATCGAGCGGGCCTGGCCGGTCGAGGCGTTCGCAATGGTGCGGCGGATGAGGAACGAGGGGCCGGAGCGACCAGAACCAAGCGAGCCAAGCGCGACGTCCCGGTCGGCGCCGTCAACGACGAGCAGCGGCGTCGAGGTTCGAATCCCGATCTCGCGGACGGCGGCACGCACCGCAGCAGAGACATCGGGCTCGGTCGGGTCGACGACGATCACCGTCGGTTCACCCGGCTTGGCGTCGCCGACGGAGACGACCTCGCCGGTACCCGCAGCGGCGATGGTCGTCGCCAGACGCTCCGCGTCTGGGACCTCTGGCGACGGGTTCGTCAGCGCCGGATCGGTGCTTGGAAGCGGCGGTTCGTCGCCGTCCTCGATGGCGTCATCGCGACGCGCCTGAGCCTCTTTGGCGCGGAGTTTGGCCGCTGCCACGAGTCCAGCCTCGTAGGCGCTCGTCAACGGCACGACTTGAGCGCCGTCGAGACTCGCGATGCCTTTGATCTTCGCGCCGACGGCGACGTCGGACGGAACCGCTCGTAGGGCGTAGCGGCGCCCTGACGGCTCAAAGCGGCCGGGCTCGCCGGGCTCTTCAACTTCAGTGAGCCCTCGCATGCCGGTGCCGTACTGCAACAGCGAGAGTTCGCCGCCGTTGAGTTGGGGCGCAGCAAGGGGAAGCTGCGTCGCCGAATAGGTGCCGAGCACCGCGATCGCGCGGGAGTCTCGGAGGATCCTGCCGCCACCGATCGCGGCCGAGACGGTCGTGCCGTCGCGTTGCTCGATCGGAACGACCACCGTCGAGACGGCGCGTTCACCGATCAGGCCGTCGCGCTCAGCAATGGCAAGCTTGACGCCGTCGGCGAGGCCTTCGGTGCGAGCCTTCCACGGCCCGTCCGGCTCGCCAGCGACGTAGATCACCGAGATCGGACGGTGAGCCGGGCGCTCGACGACCTCCTCCCCGCATGCGGCGAGCGTGCTGAGCACGGCAACCGCCGCAACGGAACTCAGGAGCGCCGGGCGACGAGCGCTGGCGTGGCGAGCCGAGGCCCGCGCGCCTGCCCTCACCCGAGGTCGGACGAGCTCTGGCGCAGCTGCTCGCCGACGGTGCGAACGGCAGCCGCGACGAGGAAGATCGTGAAGGCGACCATGCCGGCGTCACGAGCCGCGAGCCCGAACGACCACATGACGAGCCAGAGGACGAGGGCAAGGGTGGAAGCGACGATCAGTCCCATGGCGCAGATCCTACCGATCTACGCTGACGCGAGGCCGTCGGCAAGCTCGCGGACGGCTTCGCGCACCGCGGAGACCGGATCGGGGCCGCCTGCAAGGCGCACGAGCATGGAGCCGACGATCACGCCATCGGCCCCCGCATCGGCCGCGGCACGGGCTTGTTCACCGCTGGAGATTCCGAAGCCAAGGGCGACGGGAACGTCGGTCGCTCGGCGAGCACGCTCGATGACGCCCTCGTAGGCCGACGAACCCGAGCGCTCTCCGGTGATGCCGGTGACGGACACGGTGTAGAGGAAGCCCCGCGCCCGGTTGCCGACGAGCGACAGGCGATCGTCCGGCGTGGTCGGCGCGATCAACGGGATCAGCGCCAGCCCGGCACGGTCGGCGTGTTCGAGCAGCTCTCCGGATTCCTCCGGCGGAAGATCCGGAACGATCGCGCCGCTGGCCCCGGCCTCAACGAGGCGGGCGCAAAACGCCTCCGCTCCGCGCGCCTGGACGATGTTGGCGTAGGTCATGATCACGACCGGTAGCAGCGGCGAGAGCTGCCTGCAGACACCGAGAATGCCGTCGAACGTGGCGCCATTGTCGAGCGCAACGGTGCCGGCGGCCTGGATGACCGGCCCGTCGGCGAGCGGATCGCTATAGGGAATGCCGAGTTCGATCAGGTCCGCCCCGCCCTCGGCGCAGGCTTTGCCGATCTCGATCGACGTCGCGAGATCCGGGTACCCGCCCATCATGTAGGGCATGAGCGCGGCACGGCGAGAGGTCCCGCGGATCGCCTGCTCGATGCGCTCGGCTCCTGCGTTCTGAGGCCGCGTGGGTGTTGCTTGATCAGTCACGGGCGAGTACCTCGGCGAGGTCCTTGTCTCCGCGACCCGAGAGGCAGACGACGTCGAGCGTCGAGTCCTTGGGGCCATCGAAGACGTAGGCGAAAGCGTGAGCCGTCTCCAGTGCGGGCACGATGCCCTCCAGCCGGGCAACCTTCTTGAAGGCATCGACGGCTTGCTGATCGGTGACGGCGACGTATTGCGCGCGGCCCCGGTCGCGGAGCCAGGCATGCTCGGGACCGGTTCCTGGGTAGTCCAGGCCAGCGGAGATCGAGTGGGCCTCGAGGATCTGGCCCTCCTCGTTCTGCATGATCGCCGAGAGGGAGCCGTGCAGGATGCCGGCGGGGCCGCCGACGGTGAGCG
>JAUMFO010000020.1:0-4593 GCA_032119795.1 Solirubrobacteraceae bacterium | reverse complement strand
CGAGGCCGACGAGCGCGCCGCCATGCTCCGGAGCGAGCTCAGCGAGGACCCGCCCGAGCGAGGCAAACGAGAAGGCGCTCGTCTGGAACGCGAGGTTCACCCCCTCCGGACGCGCGGCGAGGAAGTCGCCGGCGAGTGCGTCGCGCGGCGCGAACGCCACTGCGTGCAGCGCGCCGTCGAGGGTGTCCCACCGCTCCCGAATCGCCACGATCAGGCGGTCAAAGTCCTCGGGCTGCGTGGCGTCCAGCGCCAGCACCTCAGGCGCGGTCGGGAGGAGCGCCGCGGATGCCTCGCAGAGTTCGCGGTCGCGATCCAACGCCTGCCCGTCGCCCACCCGGCCGTCACCCACGCGAACACGAGCAACGCGACGACGTCCTGCGAAGCCGCCGCCCCCGACGGATGCAGCAGCGCATGGGCGAGCCAAAGCGCCGCCGCGGGAATCACGGCGGAGCACGCGACGATCCACCCGAGGACGACGCCACGAGGCTGCGGCCGTGGCGGTGCCTGCAGGTGCCGAACGTGCCGGCGCACTGCTGAGCCGGACCCGAGGAAGAGGCTCGCCTTGTACATCCCGTGCGCGACGAGGTGAAACACCGCCGCCGCGAAGGCCCCCAGCCCGCACGTCATCACCATGAAGCCCATCTGGCCGACGGTCGAGAGCGCCAAGGCGCCTTTGACGTCGGTCTTGACGAGCATCAGCGTGGTGCCGTAGACGACCGTGGCAGCGCCGACTGCGAAGGCCAGGTGCGTGGCCAGTGCCGAAGCGGCGAAGAGCGGGCTCAGCTTTACGAGGAGCACCCCGCCGCCGTTGACGACGCCCGCATGCAGCAGGGCCGAGACCGGCGTCGGCGCAGCGAGGGTGGCGGGAAGCCAACGCTGGAGCGGGAGCTGTGCCGAGCGGCCGATCGCCGCGACGACGACCAGGCAGGCGAAGAGGCCGGTGGCCAGGCTGTCTGCGGCGAAGCCTGAGGCGTCGGCGCCGAGGGTGCGCAGGTCGATGCCGCCCCAGCTGATCGTGGCGACCGCGACGGCGAGCCACAGCGCTCCGTCGGCAATCACGAACGTCCGCGCTGTGCGGCGCACCCCCTCTCGGGCGGCTGGCAGCGAGGCGTAGAGCGCCAGCAGGACGCAGAGTGCGACGCCGGCCGCCGTCCACGCGAGCGCCAAACCGATGAGGGTCGCGGCGCTCACGAGCGCGGCCGTCGACGTCGTCAGGACGCCCGTGGCGAGCGAGAACCGCCCGGCCTGCTCGTCGCCCTGCAGGTAGCGCGACGCAAAGACCTGCACCACCGCGCTGACGCCCGTCACGAGCAGTAGGAGCAGGGCGGCGACCTCGTCGGCGTAGAGGCCAACTATGGCCTGACCGCTGCGGTCTTCGAGCACGGCGTCGACGGGCCCTGCAGTCGCGACGTGCGCGGCGAGCACGATCGCCAGGCCGAAGGCGGCGCCCGTCGCCAGCGAGCCGAGGCGGGCCGCCAGTTGGGCCGACCGGCGAGGCAGGGCTGCGGCGAGGAGCGCTGCCGCCGCCGGCAACGCGACCACGACGAGCAGCAGAGCCGTCATCCGCGCGCCTCAGGCGTGGCGAGCAGGGCAAGGCGGAGGGGCCGGGACAACATGCGACGCACAATAGGCGCATTGCAAGTCGTATGTCAAAAGACGTGTTTTGTGAGACGTATCTCAGAAGACGCCCGTTGCGAGACGCCCGATCAAAGACCGGAAGCGCGTGGCGCATCTCGTATCCTCTGGCGGATGGCGGATTGGACGTTCCTCACGAACCACGCCCACGTCCTGCTGTGCCTGGCTCGCGACCCGCAGATGCGCCTGCGAGACGTGGCCAGCGCCGTCGGCATCACCGAACGCGCAGCGCAGCGCATCGTGGCCGAGCTCGTCGACGATGGCTACCTGGAGCGACACCGCGAGGGCCGCCGCAACCGCTACGAGCTCCACACCACCCTTCCGTTGCGCCATCCGCTCGAACGCGACCACCACATCGGCGAGATCCTCGGCGTGCTCCAGCCCGTGCGCGAGGCCGACTCGAGCTAAGCCCGCGAGTCGGCAGACGCGGCAGAGCGTCGCGAAGCCGTCGTCGGTGCCCGTCCAGCGCCGGCGCACCTCGTCGAGGCCCGCGCGCCGGACGACCGAGCGCAACACGAGCGAGGCGATGATCACGTCGTCGGCGTAGCCGATCACCGGGATGAAGTCGGGCACCAGATCGAGCGGCATCGCCAGGTAGGCAACGAGTAGCCCGAGCCGCACGCGTACGCCGCGCGGCAGCGTCGGGTCGCGAGCGAGGTCACGCAGCAGCCGGAGCATGTCTGGCAGCAGGCGGAGGGCCTCGTTGAAGAGGTTGCCTTTGGGACGCATGACCGCCAACACCACGATCAGCGCCAGCCAACTGACGAGCAGACCGCCGGCGATGCCGAGGAGGACGTCGATCACGGGCGCTGGCTCGCCTTGGGAGATCCCGACATGCGGAGACCGTACCGGCGGCGCAAGGCACACTGTGAGATAGCTTCGGAAGGACGTGCCGACTCACAACCCTCCAGAGGACCACGTTCCGTTTCTCTCTTTGGAGGACCAAACGGCGGCCGAGCAGGGGCCAGTCAACGGCGCTGGAGCAATGGCGATCCTGACTGACTCATCGGGACAGATCCTGCTCCATCTACGTGACGACCTACCGCATATCTGGTACCCAGCCCACTGGGCTCTCTTTGGTGGCGCAGTCGAAGACGGCGAGACTTCTGGCCAGGCCGTCCGTCGCGAGATATGGGAAGAACTAGGGGTGGAACTCGTCGATCCTGAGCCGTTCTGCCGGGTCTTTGATCGAGACGGCTCGCGCCAGATCGTGACGATCTTTCATGCGCCTCTGACGTTCCGCCCCGAGGACGCGACACTGAGCGAAGGCCAAGCGATCAAGCTCTTCGCACCGGAAGAAACGGCAGACCTCAGGATTACCCCGTTCCTCCACACCGCGCTCAACGCTTGGCTCAAGCGCCCCTGACCATCGTTAGCCCGCTCAGACGGCGGCGCCGTCGCGCGTCAGCGCGATGCGCTCGGCGTGCGGGAGCGTGCGGCGGACGAGTCCGCTGACGAGCTGGCCGGGACCGACGTCGACGTAGGTCGACACGCCGGCGGCGTCGAGCCTCAGAAGGATCTCGCGCCAGCGGACGGGCCGGGAGAGCGCTGCGGCGAATTGGACGGCAGGGTCGACGAACGGCTCAGCGGTGGCGCCGCAGTAGACCGGGACGGCCGTGGGCTTGAAGGGCGTGCCGGCGAGACGGCGCCCGAACTCGTCGGTCGCGGCGCGCATCAGCGGTGAGTGGAACGCGCCATTGACGGGCAGCAGCAGGTTGCCAAGCCCTCGCGCCTCGGCGGCACGGGCGACCTCATGCGCGGTGCTGGCCGGTCCGGCAAGGACGACCTGGTCGGGCGCGTTGTCGTTGGCGACGACCCAGCCGTCGAACGGCTCCACGACGCTGGCGGCGCCGTCGACACTCGTTCGGACGGCGACCATCGCGCCCTCCTCGGCGTCGGCCATGAGGGCGGCCGCGTCGCAGAGCAGCGGCAACGCCACCTCGGCCTCGATCCCGCCAGCGGCGACGAGCGCCCCAAGCTCGCCGATCGAGTGACCCGCGAAGAAGGCTGGCGGCTCGTCGAACTCGGCGGCACTGAACCGCGCATGGCTGGCGACGAACAGCGCCGGCACGGCGTAGCGCGCACTCTCAAAGAGCCGCTCAAAGGGGTCGTCACCGAGCAGCTCGCTGCACTGCTCCAGCAGCGCCGGTGCGAGATCGGCGACGGCGTCTCGGTCCTCTGGGGTCTGGCTGCCAAGGCCCGGGAACAGGACGGCGAGCACCGGGATCAGCCTTCGCTGTCTTCGTCGAAGGCGCCCGCAGGCGAGATGAGCGTGATCACGTCGGCCTTGCAGGGCGACGTGTCGCTGCCCTCCAGCTCGTAGTCGAGGTGGAAGATCACCTCGGTGAACTGCGCGCCGCGCCGACGGACCGAGCCGACCGAGATGCGCGCGCGGACCCGCGAATCGACGGGCACGGCCGCCGTGAACCGCACGCCGTCGACGCCGTAGTTGAGGACGCTCGCCGCGCCCTGCAGCTCGACGACGTCGGCCAGCAGCGCCGTCGACAGGCACAGCGTCATGTAGCCGTGGGCGATCGTCGAGCCAAACGGGCCCTCCACCCCCGCGCGGACGGGGTCGACGTGGATCCACTGCTCGTCCTCGGTGAGGGAGGCGAAGGCGTCGATCTTGTCCTGCGTGAGCGTGCGCCAGGCGCTCGTGCCCAGCGACTGGCCGACGAGCTCCTTCGTGAGGTCGTCGAAGTGCACCGCTCGGGGCGTGGTCTGGGTCGGGGAGGCGGTCATGCGGCTCCTTCTGCGCCGGCGATGGCGAGGTCGTGGTCGTGGTCGTGGTCGCCGACGGTGTCAGCGGCGTGGTCGGTGAGGACGGCCGGCGCGGCTGGCGGGCGTTTGCCCCACCGGTGCTGTTCGGCGAACTCAAGGAGCCGCCCGAGGTAGCTCGCGAGCGGCGGGACGGTGATCTTCTCCGCCCGCAGGAAGCCCTCGGTGAACGGGTCGCTG
>JAUMFO010000019.1:0-171668 GCA_032119795.1 Solirubrobacteraceae bacterium | reverse complement strand
GCCCCGAACGCCGTTTTAGGGCGTTCGGGGCGCGAGCCTCGCTGAGTGCAACCCCAGGCGGTTGCAGCCGCCTGGTTGGACCCATCCTGGGCACCACAGGTGTGCCTACTTTGGGTCCAACCAGTCCCCCGGCGCCGGCCGACGCCACAGCGAGCCCTATTCCGCCGCCGCCAACCCGCTCAGACACCGAACGGGCTCGGCCTTCGCCGAACGGGCGCCCTCACTTCCCGAACCGATCCCCATTCCGCCGCCGCCAAGGACCCGGTCGCCGTAGGGGCCGCCAGGTCCCACCGCCGCCAAGGACCCAGGCGCCGTAGGGGCCGCCAAGTCCCACGGCCGCCAACCCGCTCAGGCGCCGAAGAAGCCGCCAAGTCCCGCTGCCGCCAAGGACGCACCCGCCGGGAACGACTGAGCCGCCGCCGGTGCCCTGGACATCCGTCCGCTTCTCCATCACTCGTCCAACTCCTGAACGGCTAACACAGAAACCTGGTCCAATGGAGAAATGTCCCCCAACGGTCTTACACGGTCGACGTTGCGCTCGAGTCGGCGCGCCGCCTTGCTTCTCGCATGCACGCTGGCGCCCCTTGCGGCAGCCAGCTCTGCCAGCGCGGCCACGTCGACGACCGGCTGCGCGAGCACCGCGACCAAGCAGGCGTTTGCCAAGTTTGGCGACACCGCGGCCTACAGCCTCCTGCCGGGCGGCAGCTTCGAAAGCGGCACCAACGGCTGGGCACTCGGGGGCGCGACGGTCGTCGCCGGTAACGAGACGGCCTACGTCGGCACCGCCAGGGACGCCAAGTCCCTCGCCGTCCCCGCGAGGGCACGCGTCGTGTCGCCGGTGTTCTGCGTCGGCGTCGAGCACCCGACCTTCCGCCTGTTCGCCAAGAAGCGCAGCGGCACGTGGCAGACGCTCCAGGTGAAGCTCCGCTGGTCGGCCAAGAACGGCGCCGTCAACGAGACGACCGTCGGATCGCTCAACGGCAGTGACTACGCCACGTGGAAGCCGACGCCCGCCTTCAAACTCGCCCAAACGCTTCCGCTGTGGGCGGCCGGCCAGACCTTGAACGTGCAGATCGTCCTCGACCCCGAGGACTTTGGTGGCGACTGGCAGGTCGACGACCTCTACATCGATCCGCTGCGCCGCGCGTAAGCCACGGCCGCCAAGCGGGGACTGGCCTTGCCCGCGATCCCGGGAGGCCGCCTGGGCCGAGGCTTAGCTAGCCGGAGCCGACTGTGGCGCCTGCGGGATGGTGGCCGGGCCGTCATCAGCGAGACGTACGCAGTTCTTGCCCTGGTACTTCGCTCGGTACAGCGCCGCATCGGCCCCGGCGATGACCATGGCCGGATCGGGCGCGCTCTCGCTCATGAGCGCGACACCAAACGACGCCGTGACGGTGATGTGCTCGCCGGTGGGGCCGACCACCTCGACCTCCTCGACGGCGCGACGCATCCGCTCAGCCAGCCGCGCGCACTCGTGCATGTCGGCGTCGCTGACCACGACCGCCAGCTCCTCGCCGCCGTAGCGGGCCGGCTCGTCGGTGGCGCGACAGGTGTCACGCAGGGCCGTCGCCACGCTGCGCAGCACCTGGTCGCCGACCTGGTGGCCGTAGCGGTCGTTGACCATCTTGAAGTCGTCGATGTCGAGCAGAATCAGGCCGACGGGCGTCCCCGTCTCCAAGAAACGCTCGTGGCCTTCCGTCAACAGCTCCTGGAAGCGACGGTGGTTGGCCAGGCCGGTCAGGTCGTCGGTAAGGGCCTGGCGGTGCAGGCTGGCGTGCCGGGCGACGTTGCGGGCCGCCACGGAGGCCTGCTCGCAGAGATAGGTGAAGAGCTGGCGCTCCTCCGCCGTGAACTCGTGCGAGCTGCGCGCCACGGCCACCACGCCGCCGGCCTCCACGTCGCCGACCGGGGCCGCCATCGCGTAGATCCCCCCGATGATCGCGTGCGCCAGTTCCTGGCCGTTGACGGCGCGGTCCTCCACCGCCGTGAGGAGTGGGGTACTGCGCTCGTCCTCGTGGATCGTGACGCGGTGCGTCATCTTGCGCCCGAGCCCGGTCGTGGAGCTGGCCCGGCCAGCCTCGGCGTCGACGGCCTCGACGGCTGCACGCGTAGTGATCGTCAGGAGGGCATCGAGATCCAGCGTGCTGGCAAACGCGTCGCCGATCCGGTGGACGGCAGCGCGCAGGCGGGTGCGCTCGCGGGTCACGTTGCGCAGCTGCTGGCGAGCCTCCTCCTGGCGAGCCGATCGCTCGGATGCGGCTAGCGCGAACAGCCCGACGAGCGGGATCAGGGCGAGCGGGGCCCACAACGTGACGGTCGTAGCCAACGCCGCGACCACGCCAATCGGCGTGAGCAGCGCGTCGACCACCCATACGAAGAGGTACGGCCGGATCGGGAAGCGCGTCTCGCCGCCGCTGATCCAGCGCTCGCCGATCCACGACGACACGAAATCCAGTGTGAGTTGGGCGGCAAACGCGGCCAGGATCACCCACACGGAGGCGTCGATGCCCGGCGAGCCGGCGGCGACGAACACCGCAGCGGGCCCGATTGCGTGGAGCGCATCACCGCCGCTCGTGATCGTGCGCTTTCGGCTGCCGTGACGCATCGTCGCCGCCACAAATGCCGCCGATGCGATCGCGACGAACACGAGGACCGGCGCGAGCGCGGGAGGCCCAAGCATCAGCAGCGGGAAGAGCACGAGCTGCGAGGGGATCGCGATCGTGCGATCGATCGGGAACCCGATGCGGGTCGTGATGCCAAAGACGACCGTCAGGATCGCCAGCAGATAGGGGTGTTCGACGTGCGTCGGCCCGATGACGACGAGGATCGCGGCCGCGACGGCAAAGACCGCAGAGATCGCCAGCTCGCCGGCGAGGTCACGGGCGGTGGAGTGATCGGGCGCCTGCTGACGCTGCGCGCGCTCAGCGGCCTGGAGGTCGAGGTACGTCGGCTCGAGGTCGTCGTCCGTCACTGGCGCGCCTGCGTGGACGGATGGGTTGCGGGAGGTTGAGGCATCAAAGGGAATCTCGCGCGTTACCCGAGAAGTCGGTGCGTGCCTCGACATCTTGAACACAACGCCGGTCGAGCACCACGACGCGTCCGGTCGAGGCAGAGTGTCTTGAATGGAAAAGGCCCAGCGCGCCTGGGCGTGCTGGGCCTTTTTGAACGCTCGTTCGAGCGTTCGCTACTTCAGACTGCGTGGCATGGGGGAGGTCCTCGGAGGAGGAGCGCCACTGCCGTGGCGCTCGGACTATTGGGGGGATGAGGCTGGTAACCAACCGGCCTCGAGGCCAACATAACCGCGGTCATGCCCGCGCGCAAGTCGTCCACTTCAGTCTGCAACTGAAGTGCCGACCCGTCACACTCGACGGATGACCGATGTCGTGGGTCGATCGAGCGGCCCATTCGGGCCCTCTGGGGCTCATCTGCCACTGATTGCCGCTCTCACCGACTACGGCGCGGGAGCATATGCGGCGCTCCTGCAAGCCTCCGCGCGCTACCCGGCGGCGCCGCAAGCCGCGTGGCTCGACCTTGACCACGGCGTTGCACTCGGTGATATCCGAGGCGGAGCACTCACGCTGCGGCGGACGGTGCCGTATCTTCCGCCGTGCGTCTGCGTGGCCGTCGTTGACCCAGGCGTCGGGACGGCGCGCCGCGCCGTTGCGCTGGCGACCGCGTCCGGCCACCGGCTCGTCGGGCCCGACAACGGGTTGCTCGAGCCGACGGCCCGGCGATTGGGCGGGGCCGTGGCACTCGTCGATCTTGGCGCGTCGCCGGTCCGCCGTTCGAGCCCGTCGCGCACGTTTGACGGCCGCGACCTCTTCGGCCCGGTCGCTGGCGCTCTCGCTGCAGGGGCCGCACTTCACGAGGTTGGGACCGAGGCCGACCCTGGCTCGCTGATGGTGCTGGCACTGCCAGCGCCAAGACGTACGCGCGACGGTTTCGAGGCGACGGTCCTCGAGTCCGATCACTTCGGCACGCTCGTGCTGGCGCTCGACCACCAGCTGGAGGCCTTCGGGGCGTTGCCGCCCGTCGGCTCCGAAGGCGTGGTCCGCTCGGCGCTCGGCGCGAGCCAGCCCTTTTTGGTCGGGGAGACGTTTGCCGACGTGCCTCACGGGGCGTTGGTGCTCTATCGCGACAGCGACGAGGCGCTCGCCTTGGCTCGCCGCGACGGCTCGTCGGCTGCGCTGCTGCATGCCGCCGCGGGCCACGCGCTTACGCTCACGTTCGGCGCCGCCGGAGGCGACGACTACGGTCCAGAGGTGGCCTGATCTCACGCCACACCAACCTGCTGCAGCGAGGAACCCGCATGCCGATCGGAGCACCGCACCACCGCCTGGAGGAGACGCCGTCAACGAACGACGTCGCCCGTGGGCTTGCGCAGGAGGGCGCCACGCACGGCACCACCGTCTCGACGGCCCGCCAAACCGCTGGCAAAGGCCGCCAGGGACGCGACTGGGCTGGGGCTGACGGCGCGATCGCCGTCAGCGTCGTCGTCCGCGAGCCGGTCGACCGGCTGCTTCCGCTGCGCGCTGGGCTCGCCGTTGCGCGACTGGCGGGCCCGTCTGCGCGGGTGAAGTGGCCCAACGACGTGTTGGTCGACGGCCGAAAGGTTGCCGGCGTCCTCGTCGAGTTGGAGGGCGCGGCGGCGATCGTGGGCATCGGCGTCAACGCGGCGGTCGACGTCGACGCGCTGCCGGAAGACGTGGCTGCACGCGCGGGCTCCCTCGGACTCGACCCGGGCGCCGTCGACCCAGCTTTGCTCGACCTGCTCGGGCACCTCGGCGACACCCTCGAACTCACCGCCGCTGAGGTGGTGTCGGCGCTCGCCGCTCGCGACGCGCTCGTCGGGAAGGCCGTCAGGTGGTCTGGAGGAGAGGGCACCGCAGCCGGGATCGCCGAGGACGGCTCGCTGCGGGTGCGGTCCTCAGACGGCGCCGAGCAACGGCTCGACGGCGGGGAAGTCCACCTGCTCTAAGCGTCGGCGGCCGGCGGCGTCTTGCTGGCAGCCGGCTTGCGCGTGCGTGCGGCGGGCTTCTTGGGCGCTGCGGCCCCCGTCGCAGCCTCGGCGGCTGCCGCGGCCTTCGTGGTGCGAGCGCGGCTGGCGGGTGCTTTGGTGGCGGTGGTCTTGGTCGCGGCGGTCTTGGCGGCGGTGGTCTTCGCCGCGGTGGTGGCCTTCGTCGCTGCGGTGGTCTTCGCGGCCGTGGTCCTTGCCGCGGTCGTCTTCGTCGCGGCGGTCTTGGCGGCCGTCGTCTTGGCCGCAACGCTCTTGGCGGCCGTCGTCTTCGCCGCCGTCGTCCGCGAGGCCGCGGGTTTGCGCGCAGCGGTGGGCTTGGCCGCCGCCGCAGTGGCGTCAGTCGCCGGGGTAGCCGTCGCCGTGGGCTTCTTCGCCGCAGCGGCGCCCGTCCGGCTCGCGGCGGTCGTCGTCTTCGCCGTGGTTGCCGCCGCGGTCTTGGCGGCTGCGGTCCTGGCCGCGGTGGCCGACTTCGTTGCCGTGGCGGTCGTGGCGGTGGCCTTGGCCGCCGTCGTTGATTTGGCCGTGGTGACGGCGGCCGTCTTGGCGGCCGTCGTGCGGGGCGCCCGCGGCTTGGCAGGTGCCCGTTTGGTCGCGGCCGGCTTCACGCCGTCGTCGGCGGTTGGCGTCGCCGGCTTGGCCGGTGCAGGCTTCGGATCGGGCGCGAGTGCGGCCGCAGCAGCGGCGATGGCGCTCTTGACGGCGGCCGTATCCGTCACCGAGGCCTCAGCCGCCTTCGCGGCCGCCTTTGCGGCCCGAGCACGCGCGGAGCGGCTCGGCTTCGTGGTGGTGGGCGCGTCGCCCGTCCCCGTCTGCGCGCCGTTGGCGGCGGAGCTGCTCGCGTTCGCGTCGGCCGCTCCCGCCGCCGGCTTGGACGCAGCAGACGTCGGCGTCGACTCCGCGGTGGCGCCGTTGGCGCTGGCCTCGGCACCCTCGCCTGCGCCGCCGTTCTTGCGGCGGCTGCGCCCGCGGTTGCGTCGGCGGCTCCGTGAGGTGCCTTCGGTGCCGGGGTCGCCGGCGGCCGTCGCCGTTGGGGCGCTACCCGAGGCGCTCTCGACGTCGCCGTCGCTGGCCTTCGCGGCGGCTGGCTGCTGGCCGCTCTCGCCCGCGGCGCCGGGCTTCTTCTTGCGACGGCGGCTGCGGCTGCGGCGCGACTTCTTCGCGGCACGCTCGGCAGCGTGCTCGGCCGCCTCGCCCTCAAAGGTGTAGGCCTCGAACTCGACCGGCTCGCTGGGCTTCGTTGTCTCGGCGTCTTCGTTCTCGGCGTCGTCGCCGATCAGCGTGGCGTCGTCGTCGACCGTCGATTCGCCCTTGGTGGCGTTCGCCTTGGCGGCCGCATCCTTGGCTTTGGCCTTCGGGCTCTGGCCGTTGCCGCCACCGTTGCTGCCGGCCTTGGGGATGTTGCGCAGGAGCTCGCGGGCGAGCGCGCCGGGCTTGCGGGCCAGGCGTGTGCGCGCACCGGTGACGACCTGCTGGGCCTCGGGCGTGTGCGGGCGCGCCGACGCGAGCATCGCGGCCTGCAGGCGGCGGTCCTGCTCGCGGGTCGCCTGCACCAGCCGGCGGGCGTTGCGGCCGTGGGCGGGGCCGGCGGAGTTCACGAGCAGCCCGAGGAGGCGCTTGCCTTCCTTCCAGCGCTGCGTCGCGTACTCCTCGTGCTCGTCGGCGGTGGCCTCGGCGAGCTGCCAGATCCACGCGGTGGCCTGGTCGCGGCGGCCGACGGGCTTGTCGGCGATCGACTGCAGCAGCACGCGCACGGCGTCGCGGCGGTCGTTCTTGGGCCAGCCGACGACCTCGTCGACGGCGTCCGCGAACGCCTCAGGGTCGCGCAGCGCGGCGATGTCCTGGACGGCCTTGAGCTTGACGGCGTAGCTCGGGTTGCGCTTGATTGCCGTGATCAGGAACGCGCGTTTGAGCTCGCCGCCCTTGTCGAAGTGGAGCATGGCGCGGGCCTTGCGCCAGTTGGCGGAGCTCACGGTGGCGCCGGCGAGCGCGGCCCACTGCACCTGCTCGCCGTAGTCGAGGAATTCCACGGCAATGCGCCACAGCTCGCGCTTGAACACGTCGTGGCGGACGGTCAGATCGGAGGCGACCGGCAGGACGCGCCGCTCGACGCGGACCTTGCGCCCACGGCCGCGGCGCACCGGGCCGACGACGATCGCGCCGCCGCGGTAGACGTCGCGATCCAGGAGTGAGTGCAGCGTGACGACCGGGTCGTCGTGCTTGGTGCCGGGGTGGACGAAGTCGACGACGAGGCCGGCCTCTTTGCCCGGCTCGCGGCGGGTCACGCGGCCCACCCGCTGCTGATAGATCCGCTTGGAGGCGGTCGGCGCGAGGTGCAGGCAGACGGTCGCGCGTGGCGAGTTCCAGCCCTCGGCGAGCAGCTGGGCGTTGATCAGGACGTCGATCTTGCCGGTCTCGTAGTCGGCGAGCGTGCGAGAGAGCTCGCGCTTGGGCGTCTCACCGGAGACGGCCTTGGCTTTGATGCCGAACTCGTTGAAGGCATCGGCGAGGTTGTAGGCGTGCTTGACGCCCGCGGCATAGACGACGCCCGGCATCCCGCCGAACCGCGTCTTGTAGAGATCGGCGGCGGCCAGGTTGAACGGCAGCTGGTCGAGGACCTCGGCCAGCATCTCCTGGTCGAACTCCATGTCGACCTCGCCACGGCGCAGCGGCACCTTGGCGATCGTGCGCACGCCGACGCCCGGCGGAATGCGGACGCAGCGCAGCGGGGCGATGACGCCGCGGCGGGCGGCCTGCGCGAGATCGAAGCGCGAGGTCTGCGTCGGGAAGAGATCGGCGACGTGGCGGGCGATCAGCGCGCCCGTGGCGGTCATGCCGATGAAGATCGGGCCCGTCCAGGCGCGGATCGCGGCGGAGGTCTTCTCGCCGAGCGCCGTATGGGCCTCGTCGCAGATGACGATCGTGTAGGCCGAGGAGATCTCGCCGGCGTGCCGGACGAACCACTGGTAGGTCTCGACGGTGACCGGGCCAAGCGTGTTGCGCTCGCTGACGGGGTCCTCGCCCTTGAGGAGCGGCGGCGAGAGCCGGTCCTTATAACCACGCGTCTTGATCTCGTCGATGAACTGCTCGACGAGGTTGCGGCGGTGGGTGAGGATCAGGACGCCACCCAGGCGGCAGGCGTCGACGAAGCCCATGGCGGCGACCGTCTTGCCGGCGCCGGTGGCGTGCTCGAACCAGAAGCGCTTGGCGGCGTTGGGATCCTCCGCTTGCTCCTCCATCTGCTCGGAGTCGGCGGCGTCGGGGAGGTCGTCCTCGCCTTCGCTGACGAGTTCGGCGAGCTCGTCGGCGGTCGGTGCGAGGTCTTCGACCGTCGGGCCGTGGACGTCGCTGCCTTCGCCGGAGACGCCCTCGTCGTCGTAGTCCTCGTCGCGTTCGTCGTCGTCGGCGTCCGGGGCTAGGCGCGGATGGCGCTCGACGACGGTGTCGGCTGGTGCGGCGGCGCTGGCTTGCTTCGGCGACTTGGCCGGCGGATCGGTGGCGCGGTCGCCGCCGGGGACGGGCTTCTCGGCGTTCTTGCCGCGGCCGTTCCTCGGGAGCGGCGCGTCGAGATCCAGCTCGGCCGGCACGAATGCGCTGCTGGACTGGTTCTCCGTGAGCAGCGCGGTGAGCGTGCCGGAGAGGGCGTCGACCTGGTGGGGGCCGAGCGTGGTGGAGCCGTCGGCGAGGGTCGGCTCGTCGACGGAGAGCATCCGCTCCAGGCCGAGCAGGAGCGACCAGCGGCGGCGCCAGGCGGTCGAGGGTGCGGGCAGGCCTTCGCTCTGCTCGGCGAGGGCCTGATCGATGGCGCGGCGACGCGCAGTGCCGTGGGCGAGCGCGACCGAGGCGTCTTCGTCGCCGAGGAGCACGGGCTCACGGATGAACTCCGTGGCGAGCGCCAGGTCGGCTTCCGACGGAACGTCGGCGAGCTGGGAAGCGTTAGGCACGCAAAGCCTCCGGCCGGGAGGGCCTCAGAAAAGGAATGCTGGACGGGTAGGTCACGAGCGAGGGAGCGGGTGGCGGTCGTGTCGACCGCGAACGGGTCGAGCGGGCGTCTGCGCCCATGCGACGCCAGGCGGCGATCGAGGGGTTGGCGGCGGGGAAGGGGCGGATCGCCGCGATCCGAATCAGTCGCGTGCTCTGCCGGAGCGAAAGCACGAAGCTCGGCGAGAGGCCGAAGCAACTGCCACGCACTCTATCGCAGCGGGCGCGGGCCGCCAAGCGAGGCGTTCACAGCCTGGACACGTGGGGCGGTTGGGGGCGGTCAGGCTGCTCGTGCGCGCAATGGAGTTGCGCCTCTTGGCGGGGAGGCGTTCGCGGTCGGTCGCGGCGCTCTGTCAGGCTCTTCGGGTGCCTCTGACCGCCGCGAACCCGTTCCGTTCTGGGGTCGCTGCCGTGTTGGCCATGGCGGCGCTCGCCCCGGTTGGGTTGCTCGCCAGCTGCGGCGACGACGCCCAGCCCGTCGCGAAGCTGACGCCCGCGCAGGTCCAGGAGCGGCTGGCGACCACGCCGCCTGGTCTCTCGCCTGCCGCTCGTAAGCTCGAGGAGCAAGCGGGGCAGACGATCGACGGCGGCGACGACCCGGTGAAGACCGTCGAGGCGAAGGTCAAGGCGCTGGGCGGCACTCCGGCCGTCGTGAACGTCTGGGCCGACTGGTGCCAGCCGTGCAAGAAGGAGATGCCGATCTTCCAGCGCGTCGCCCTCGATCTACGCGGCGAGGTGGCGTTCTTCGGCGTCGCCTCGCGGGCGCCGAAGGCCAAGACGGTGCAGTACCTGGAGCAGATCGCGATGCCGTACCCGTCGGTGATCGACGAGGACGGCAAGGTGATTGACCTCACCGGCGTCGACGGCCTCCCGAAGACGTTCTTCTACGACCGCGCCGGCAAGCGGTACGTGCACAACGGGCCGTACGCCAGTGAGGCAGAGCTCCTGGCCGACGTCAAGCGGTACGCCTCGTGAGCGACCACGAGCTGCGCACGAGCCCGTTCGACGGCACCCGCACGCTGGTCGCCGCCGACCGCCTCGGCCGGCCCGGCGGTGGACTGAGCGTGGAGCCGCTCGGCCCGCTCGACGAGGCCAGCGACCCGTTCCTGGAGGGCCACGAGGACCAGACCCCGCCGGAGGTCGACGCTGACCGCCCCGGCGGCGGCGCGGCTGACGGCCCAGGGTGGCTCACGCGCGTCGTGCCCAACCGGTTCCCGCTCGTCGGTGCCGACACGCCCGACGCCGAGCCCGAGGCGCTGCCTGAGCTGTTCGGCGCGAGCGCCGCGCGCGGCGTGCACGAGGTCGTGATCCAGTCGCCGGCGGCCGTCCAGTCGCTCTCGCAGGTCGACGGGGCCCAGGTCCGCCGCGTGGTCGCGATGTGGCAGCAGCGGCTGAGGGCCCACGCGGGCGCGCCGGTGCGGCAGCTGTTCGTCAACGAGCGCCCGCGGGCCGGTGCCTCGCAGGCGCATACGCACGCGCAGCTCATGACGCTTCCGAGCGTCCCGGCGCTGCTGGCCCGCGAGCGCGAGCGGGCCGAGGCCTACGCGATCCAGCGCCAGGGCGCCAGCCTCGCCGGTGACTACCTGCAGGAGGAGGTGCGCCGCCGCCACCGCGTGGTCGCCGTCGACGACGAGACCGTCCTCATCGCGCCGTGGGCCTCACGCGGCGCCTACCACCTCACGATCCTGCCGCGCAAGACCGCCCTGGCCTTCGAAGACCAGCCCGAGGGGATCGGCGCCGCCATGCTCGCCGACGCGCTGCGGCGCCTCGCGGTGCGGTTCGACGCGTCGCCACCGATCAACCTCTGGGTCCGCACCGCCGTCAGCGGCGCCGAGCGCACCTCCTGGCGGATCGAGCTGCTGCCGGCGCTCACGCAGCTCGGTGGGCTCGAGCTCTCGACCGGGCTCGACGTCTGCACCGTCGCACCCGAGACGGCGGCCGCGGAGCTGCGCAGCCTGTGATCATCATCGCGCTGGCCGTCGTGGCCGCGATGCTCGTCGGCGCTACGGCTCGGCGGCACACGGAGAAGGCCGACGCCGTCGTCACGTGGTCGCTGGATCTCGTGCTGTGGGTCCTACTGCCGTTCATCGGCTTTGCGTTTGCGTCGCGGCTGGAGCTCGAACTCTCGACGTTCGTCGGGATCCTCTCGGGCTACGCGGTGATCGCAATCGTTGGCCTGATTGCCTGGCAGGTCTCCAGCCGAGTGCTGCATCTGACGCCCCGCCAGCAAGGCGCGGTCGTCCTCTGCACGGTCTTGGCGAACACGGGCTACTTCGGGCTGCCGGTGTCGCTCACGCTGCTGGGCAACGACGAGTTCCCGCAGGCCGTCGCCTGGGATCAGCTGATCAGCGCGCCGATGGCGCTGCTCGTGGCGCCGTTCATCGCGGGGGCGTTTGCCGGTCGCCACGAAGACATGCACCTCGGCCACCAGCTCCTCGCGGTGCTGCGCCGGGCGCCCGCGATCCCGGCGCTGATCGCTGGCCTGTTGGTGCCGGACGCGTGGGTGCCGCAGTGGTTCCTCGATCTCGCAACCTACGCCGTCTACGCCACGCTGCCGCTCGGGTTCTTCGCCGTCGGCGCGACGATCCAGCGCCTGCGCGGCGATGATTCCCACCCGCCGCGCTCGTCGATCGCGCTGATCATCGTGCTGCGCAACATCGTCGCGCCGGCCCTGTTTGCGTTGACGGTGCTGGCGTTGCCGAGCGAGCCGCGCGCCTTCATGCTCCAGTCCGCCATGCCGTGTGGAATCAACGCGCTGGTCGTCGGGCACGCGTTCGACCTCGACCGCGGACTCATTGCGACCGCAATTGCCTGGTCGACCGGGATCGTCTTGACGGTGGCGCTCGTCGGGAGCTACGTCCTGTGAAGGCGGTCGTCCAGCGGGTTGAGCGCGCGGCGGTGCGCGTCGTTGGCGATCCGGCGCCCGTCGGCGAGATCGGCGCGGGGATGCTCGTGCTGCTCGGTGTGGCCAAGGGCGACGGCGAGCCCGAGGCGCGCCGCATGGCCGAGCGCCTGCGGGGCCTGCGGATCTTCACCGGCGAGGACGGCCGCATGAGCGACGCCGTCGGCCCAGACCGCGGCATCTTGGTCGTCTCAAACTTCACCCTCTGCGCTGACACCCGCAAAGGCACGCGGCCCTCCTTCACCGGCGCGGCTCCGCCGGATGAGGCACGGGCGCTCTATGAGCTCGTCGCGGCAGAGCTCGGCGCCCAGACCGGCGAGTTCGGCGGCGACATGCGCATCGAGATGGTGTGCGACGGGCCGGTAACGATCGAGCTGGAAGTCGCGCCAAAGGGCTAGGGGACACCCGGGCGGTTTGGCGCGTCACCCTCGGTCTGGTTTGCAGCAACGGTCTGCAAACCCAACGGCTCCGGGCGGTTTGGCGCGTCAGCCTCGGTCTGGTTTGCAGCGACGGTCTGCAAACCCGACCGGACCTAGGGGCGCAAGAGCTGGATTGCTCCCGGCATCACGGTCGCCGTCAGCGGCGTGTGGGCGATCGGGTCGCCGTCGGAGTAGGCCTCGAGGGCGGGGTCGACCTCGACCCTGATCTCGCGGCCGCGGACGTGGCGGACGCCGTCGCGGCTCAGGTGCTGGCCGCTGCGCATCGACCAGAGCGTCGCGACGCGCGAACGGGCGTCGGTCTGCTCGAACATGACGACGTCGAGGAGACCGTCGTGCACGTCGGCCTCCGGCGCGAAAGGCACGTTGCCGCCGTAGAAGCGGCTGTTGCCGATCGCCACGCCGCTGCCGCGGTAGGCGTGCGTCGTCCCGTCGACGGTGACTCGGAGTTCGAGCACCGGCATCGTCAACGCCACGCGCAGGGCAGCCCAGCTGTACGACAGTCCCCCGAGATTGACGCGTAGATCGTTGGCGGCGACGTTGCTGAGGGAGTCGAAGCCGGCGTAGACGTTGCCGAGGGCCACGTCGCTGCCGCGGTCGGCCTCACTTGGCGTCTCAGCATGACCACCCTGGTCGGTGTCAGGCGCCAAGTGGCCGGAGCTGCCGCCCGTCACGGCGATGCAGTCCGTCGGGACGGGCTCGGCCGTCAGGAGGCGGGCGATGTTCGCCTCGACGGCCTGCTTGTCGATGCCGACCGTCCGCGCGAAGTCGTTGCCACGGCCGGCGGGCACGATCCCCACCGTGCCGCCACTGCGCGACGCCCCAGCGGCCACGGCCCGCAGCAATCCGTCGCCGCCGACGCCCACGGCAACCGCGCCCTGCGCAGCGGCCGAAGCCGCCAGCTCGGTCGCATGGCCGATCGACGTCGTCAGCTCACCGCTGGCCTGCGCCCCGGCCGCGCGCAGCGCGGTGGTCGTCTGCTCGAGCACGCGCCCGGCGCGGCCACGGCCAGCGTTCGGATTGGCGATGACGACGAACCGACGCTCGCTCACTTGGTCTCCCAAAGCGCCTTGCTAAGCCCGTTTGCCAGACCAAGTCCGTGGGCGGCGTGTCGCGGCAGGCGGCTCATGCCTCGCGCGCGACCAGCACGCCCGGGTTGAGGATGCCCGCGGGGTCGAGCTCGCGCTTGATGGCCGCCAGCACGCGCACGCCGAGCTCGCCCACCTCGTCGACGAGCCAAGGGCGGTGATCGGTGCCAACGGCGTGGTGGTGCGTGATCGATCCGTGCGCGCCGACGATTGCCGCCGAGATGGCCTGTTTGGCGGCGTCCCACTGGGCCAGTGGATCGGCGGCCTGCTTGCAGACGATCGTGAAGTAGAGCGAGGCTCCGGTCGCGTACACGTGGGAGACGTGGCAGAGCACGATCGGCGGCGTGCCCGCGCCGACGAGCGACTCGACCGCAGCCTCGCGCACGGCGGCGTAGAGGCCCGGGAGATCGGCCCAAGAGGCGGTCGTCTCGACGGTCTCTACGAGGCCGCCAATATCGAGCAGGCCGTCGCGCAGGTACGGCCCGTGGAAGCGGCCCTGTAGCCACTCGTCACCGAGTTCGCCCCCAAGCTGCGTCGCGCCGGCGGCCTGCACATGACGCATCGCGGTGGCGTGGCGCTCGGCCACCTCCTCGGCCGTCCCCTCGAACCCGAGCATCACGTAGCACCCCTCGGCGGTCTGCTCGCCCGTGCGCTTGGCGTTCGCGAGGCCCGCTGCGGTCTCGACCTCGTCGGAGAGGCGGGCGATCGTCGGCAGGGCGCCGTGCTGGGCGAGGCGGCGCAGCACGGCGGTCCCAGCGTCGAAGCTCGGCACCTGCCAGCCCTCGTAGCGGCGCACCGCCGGGGCCTCGTGCACGCGCACCACCACCTCGGTGATCACGCCGAACGCGCCCTCGGAGCCCAGTGCGACCTGGCGCAGGTCGGGGCCGGCGGCATTGGCTGGGCCGCGGCCCAGGGTCCACTCGCCGACGGGCGTGGCGAGCGTGAGGCCGACGACCATCGCGTCGAACCGCCCGTAGCCGGCCGACGCCTGGCCGCTGGAGCGCGTCGCCGCAAATCCACCAAGTGACGCGTGCTCAAACGACTGCGGGAAGTGCCCGACCGACAAGCCGTGCTCGGCGAGCATCGCCTCGGCCTGCGGGCCACGGACGCCCGGCTGGAAGGTCGCCGTCATCGAGACGCGGTCGACGGAGACCAGGGCATCCATGCGGCGCAGATCGAGGGCGATCACGCCCGCGAAGTCGCTGGCCTCGGGAGCCAGTCCGCCGACCACTGAGGTTCCGCCGCCGAACGGCACGACCGCGACGCGGTGCCTGGAGCACAGCCGCAGGACCTCAAGCACATCCTCGTGGGACCCCGGCGAGGCGACGGCGTCAGGCGCGTCTGCCAGGTCGCCGCCGCGGATCTTGAGCAGATCAGGCGTGCTCTTGCCGCGGGTATGCGCGACGCGGATCTCGTCGTCCTGCGTCACGTTGGCGGCGCCGATGGCAATGGCGATCGGCAGCAGCGTGTCGCGGTGCAGGCGGCTGGGTGGCGGCGTCGGCAGCGGCTGCTCGGAGGCGGGCACGGCCGGCCCCTCGATCCCGAAGCCCTGGGCGAGCAGCGTGAGGAGGCTCTGGGGGAGCGGCGTGTGCGCGTCGGCGGTGCCCCAACCCCACCAGACCATGTCGGCCACAGGCGTCGCGGCGGGCCGGTTCTCGCTGGCGGATTCGGTCGTCATTGCTACAGTGTTACACGAGATGCCACTTCGTCACATCCAAGAGGCCGAACGGGCCACCGTCGAGCCCACCTCGACCTCGGCCACGCGCCGCATCGACGACGAGGCCATCCTCGACGCGACGCGTCGACTCGTTCTCACGCATGGGATCTCGCGCACCACGCTGACGGACGTCGCCCGCGAGGCCGGCCTCAGTCGGATGACGGTCTACCGGCGCTGGAGTGGGCTGCCCGAGCTGATCGGCCGGATGATGCAGCGCGAATGGGACCAGATCCTGGAGATCGACCCGGCCGCGCTGGCCGACGAGGCGATCGGCCGTGGCGACGTGCGCGGGGTGCTCGTGCGGGAGGTCGTCCGCAACGCCCGCACGCTGCGCGAGAGTGAACTGCTCATGAGCATCATCGCGAGCGAGCCGCAACTCCTCATGCCCTACCTACTGCAGCGCCAGGGGACGATGCACCGCCGTGCGATCGGCGGGATCGCCGAGGCGATTCGCGGTGGCCAGCACGACGGCTCCGTTGCGCCCGGCGATCCGGTCCGGATGGCTACGGCCGTGGTGATGGCGGCGCAGAGCTGGGTGGTCTCGATGGACGCGGCCGGCGACGGGCAGGACCCCGCTCAGCTCGACGCCGAGCTGCGCTCGATGCTCCACGCCTACCTGCGTCCCCAGCCTGCGGCAGCGACCGACGCCGTCGCGGCCTGACGATGGCACCTCGACACGTCCCTGCCGCCGTTCGCGCCTTGGAGGCGGCTCGCTCGGTGCGTCCGCGCCGCATCCACGTGCCGCGGGTCCGCGCCTCCGGCAGTCTCACGGCCGTCCGGCGCGCCAGCGAGCTCGACGCGGCGACGAACGGCGAGCGGTTCGACGTCGTGGTGATCGGCGGCGGGATCACCGGCGCCGGGACGGCCCTCGATGCCGCCTCCCGCGGGCTCAAGACGGCCCTGATCGAGTCACGCGACCTGGCCTTTGGCACGAGCCGCTGGAGTTCGAAGCTCGCCCACGGCGGCCTTCGCTACCTCGCCAGTGGTGACGTCGGCGTCGCCTACGAATCCGCCGTCGAGCGGGGGAACCTCCTGCGGTTCATCGCCCCGCACCTCGTCCGCGGTACGCCGATGATGCTGCCGCTGATCGAGGCGGTTGGCAGCCAGCGCGCCACGCTGATGGGCGCCGGATTCGTCGCTGGGGATCTGCTGCGCCGCGCCGCCCGCACCCCGAGCCGCGAGCTGCCCGGTCCTCGCCGCGTGAGCGCCGCCGGGGCCCTCGCCCTGGCCCCGTCGCTGCCCACGCACGGCCTGCGCGGCGGCCTCGTGATCCACGACGGCCAGCTCACCGACGACGCGCGCCTGGTCGTCGGCGTCGCCCGCACCGCGGCCGCACACGGCGCGTCCGTGCTCACGCGCGTGAAGGCGACGGCCCTCGAAGACGGTGGCGTTGTGGTGGTCGATGAGCTCACCGGCGAGGCGGGGACGATCAAGACCCGCGCCATCGTGAACGCGACGGGCGTCTGGGCCGCTGGCCTGGCGCCGGAGCTGGAGCTGCGCCCGAGTCGCGGCACCCACGTCGTGCTCAGTGGCGACGCGATGCCTGGCCTGCGCGCGAGTCTCACGCTGCCCTACCCCGGCTCGCGCAACCGCTACCTGCTCGTGCTCCCGCAGCTCGACGGCCACGTCTACCTCGGCCTCACCGACGAGGCCGTCGAGGTGATCGACGACGTGCCCCAGCCTGAGCAGTGGGAGATCGACGAGATGGTCGGCGCCCTCGGCGACGTGCTCGGCACGCCCGTCGACCCGGCCCACGTGCTCGGGGCCTACGCGGGCCTGCGGCCACTGCTCGCCGGCACCTCCGGCAAGGCCGACGGCGAGCCGGAGGAGACGTCCGACCTCTCGCGCGAACACACCGTCGTGCGCGGCCAACACGGCGCCGTGCACGTCGTCGGCGGGAAGCTGACGACCTACCGGCGGATGGCGGAGGACGCCGTCGACGCCGCGATCGATCACGTCGGCCTCGACGCCGGCCCGAGTCAGACGCGGCGCCTGCCGCTCGTGGGCGCCGCGCCGCGCACCCAGCTCTCCGCCATGCCCGATGACCCGCTGATGATTGCCAGGTTCGGCACCGAGTCCGGGCTCGTCAGTCGCTGGATCCGCGAGGACGCGGCCCTCGGCGAGCCGATTGCGCCGGGCGTCCCCGTGACCCACGCCGACCTGCGATTCGCGGCCCTCCACGAAGCGGCCTTCACCGCCGAAGACCTGCTGGATCGCCGCTTTCGCGTGGGGTTCGTCGCGGCCGATCGCGCCGCCGCCCTGCCAGCCGCCGAGGCTGCGCTGGCCGACGCCCGCGCGCTCGGCGACGCCTGAGCGCTTAGCGCCCGGGCTCGTCGAACAGCGTCGGCGCGTTCATCGCCGCCGAGGTGTCGCTCTTGGGCAGTTCGACAGGCTGCACCTCCACCCGGCCGTCCGGCAACGGCACGCAGAGGGCGTCGACGACAGCCTCGGTGTCGTCGTCGGTGAGCCAGGCCTGCTCGGCCTCCGGGCCATCCAACACGACCGGCATGCGGTCGTGGATGCGGGCGGCGGCGCCGGCGGAGCTCGTCGTGACGATCGTCGCCGCGCTGACCTTCTCGCCCTTCACGATCGCGTAGCCGAGGAGGCCAGCAAAGGCGAACTGGGCGCCGCCGTCGACGGTGTGCAGGAACGGCTGCTTCTTCACCTTCGGATCCTCCGCGGCGAGCCACTCGTACCAGCCGTCGGCGGGGATCAGAACGCGCCGGCCGGCCACGTCGGCAGAGCGCCGCCACAGCGGCGAGGTGAGGAGCTTGTCGTCGCGCGCGTTGATCAGCGGGCGCTTGGCCCCGGGCGGCTGGAAGCCCCAGCGCACGACCTCGGCGACGCGCTCCTCAGACGCCGTCTCGCGCACGACGGCGATCGGGTCGGTCGGACGCACCTCGATCTGGCCGAGTGTCGCGGCGATGGCCTGGCCGTAGGCCCCAAAGCGCGAGCGCCACTCCTCCGGGTCGGAGTTCTTGGTCCGGTACCGGCCACACATGAGGCCGAGCGTAGCCCGCGACACCTAGAATCGCCTCTCGATGGATCTCGAACGCGCAATCCGCGAGCGCCGCAGCACCAAGAACTTCACCGACGAGCCGATCGATCCCGCGGTCGTCCGCGAGCTCGTCGACCTCGCTCAGTGGGCGCCGAACCACAACCTCACCGCCCCGTGGCGGTTTCGGCTCGTCGGCCCCGAGGCCACCAAGGCACTCCTCGACATCGCCCCGGCAGACAAAAAAGGCAAGGTCGTCCGCGCGCAGACGCGCGTCCTCGTGAGCTGCGTCGTCTCCGGCGATCAGGTCCGCCGGGAGGAAGACCTCCAGGCGACGGCCGCCGCCGTGCAGACGCTCCTGCTCGCCGCGACGGCCCGCGGCATCGACTCGTTCTGGCAGAGCCCGACGATCGCCGGCCTCGCGCCCGCGCGCTTCAAGCTCGGGATCCCCGCCGACGAGCAGCTCGTCGCGGTGATCCACCTCGGTCACGCCTCCGGCGAGCGCACCACGCCCGAGCGCTCCGCGCTCAACCAGATCTACACCGAGCTGGCCTAGCCGGCATGCGGCCCGGGGATCTCGGAAGCCGCGGAGCCCAGCCGCGGGCGCTCCGAGCCGCCTTCCTCGCCGCAGTGCTGGCATCCGCCGCGGCGCTCGGCGGATGCGGGGGAGACGACGACCCCGGCCAGGGCTCCCAGCCCGTGCCCAGTGGCCAGCCGGATCGCATCGTCGTCGCCGCCGGACTCCCGCCCAAGACGCTCGACCCCGTGCTCGCCGAGACGGCGTCGGAGCGGCTGATCGCCAGCGCGATCCAGACGCCGCTGCTTACGTTCCGCCGAGGGACCGGCGACAACGCGGCGACCCTCGAGCCCGCCCTCGCGATGAGCCTGCCGCGGCTCGCCGAGAAGCGCCTGGAGTACCGCTTCACGCTGCGGCCTGGCCTCGTCTACGCCGACGGGCGTCTGGTGAAGGCCTCAGACGTGGAGCGGGCGATCGCGCATGCGTCGAAGGTGGCGACCGACCCGGAGCTGCGTGGCGTCTTGCGGGGCGTCGTCGGGGCGCCGAGCGCCGACGGCGAGACGCTGCGAGGCGTTCGCACCGACGACCGAAACGGCGTGGTCGTCGTGCGCCTCCGCCGGCCAGACGGGCGCCTCCCCCTCGCCCTCGCCAGCCCAGCGACGGCGCCGCAGCCGGAGGTGCCCAGCACCGATCCCAAAGCCCTGCCCGCCTCCACGGGGCCGCTGCGCGTGGCGCGCGTCACCGGCGACTCCGTTGAGCTGGTCGCCAACCCGTTGCGGGCCAAGATCGACACGGTCCCGGCCGCCCGCACCGCGCAGATCTCGGTGCTCGGCCGGTTTGCACGGCCCCGCGAGCTCGCCAACGGCACCGTCGGTGTGGGGCTCGCCGTCGACGCCGTGGCCTGGCCGACGACCCGCGTGGTGCCGGAGTCGACCACGGTCAATGCCACGGCGGGGGCCGTCTGGGCGCTCCTCGTTTCGTCGACCGGAGCCTTCGCTGAGCGGCCCGTCCGAGAAGCCCTTGCCGAAGCCGTCGACCGTCGCGAACTCGACACGGCCCCCGGCTACCGAGCGGCGTGTGGCCTGCTTCCGGCGTGGGTGGTCGGCGCCGTCCAGCGAGACGACTGCCCGCCGGTCCCCGTCACCAGCTCGCGGGCGCCGCTCCTCGGCCAGCGGATCCGGCTCGCTGAGCCGCCGCAGGGGCTGATCGCCGAGGTTCCCGCGACGTCGGAAGGCGCCACGAACGCGACGACCCCCACGACGCCGGCGACCAAGCCGGCGACGCCCAGCTCGGTGGCGACCCGCGCGCTGGCGTCGCTTGGTGGCGTCGTCAGCTCACGCACCGGCGGCGCCGCTCCCGAGCGCCGCCTTGCGCAGGGACTCGCGGATGCCGCGCTCGTCAGGATCGAGCCGACCCTGCCCTACCCCGGCGGCTTCCTGGAGCCGGTCGCTCCGCTCGACGCCCTCGTGGAACGCACCCTGCCGGCGCTGAGTGCCCGGCCCCTCACCGGTTCCGCCGGTGCCTGGTCGGCGCTTGAGCGCCGCGTCGTCGCCCGCGCCGTCGCGATCCCCCTCGCCAACGAGGTGAATTCGGCGGCGGTTGGGCGCTCCGTCGAGCCGCGATCGGTCGTCATGCACCCCGTGCTCGGCCTCGACCTCGCGGCGCTGCGGCTGCGCTGAAGCCCTCGAGCCCGGGGGCGCTTGTACCCTTGGCGCTCCGCCCCGATAGCTCAGATGGATAGAGCGACTCCCTCCTAAGGAGTAGGCCGCTGGTTCGACTCCAGCTCGGGGCGCTTCACACGCCGTGGTTTCCCATTGAGGCGCGGCGGCGTTTGATGTTCTCGCCTGCGGCGGGCGGGGCCGCTGGTTCGACTCCAGCTCGGGGCGTAGGAGAAAGCACCTTCTCGCGCGGGTGAGACGTTGCCGGTGGCGCCCAGCCCAATCGATAGGGTCACCGCGTGCGCGGCCGATTCATCAGCGTCGAGGGCCTCGACGGGACGGGGAAGACCACCGTCTGCGCAGCCCTCGCTTCACGCCTCCGTGCCTCCGGTTTCCAGGTGATCGGTTTGCGCGAGCCTGGAGGCACGCCTGCGGGCGAGCAGATCCGCGAACTGCTCGCCGATCCCGAGACGGTTCTGGCCCCGCGCGCTGAGCTGCTGCTGTTCTCTGCAGCCCGCGCGCAGCTCGTCGACAGCGTCCTGGAGCCGGCGCTCGCCGAAGGCACGTGGGCCGTGGTCGACCGCTTCACCGACTCGACGCTCGCCTACCAAGGTGCCGGCCGCGAGCTCGGCGACGCCCTCACCTCAGGCCTGAGCGAGCTCACGACCGGCGGGCTCCACCCCGATCGCACCTTCCTGCTGCAGGCCTCCGAGGCCGTTCGGCGCGAGCGACTCCTGGGTCGCGGCGACGCCCCGGATCGCTGGGAGCTGGCCGATCCGGCCGTCCTCGCGCGGATCGAGGCGCGCTACGACGCCCTGCTCGCCGAGCAGCCTGGCCGCGTGCGCGCGGTCGACGCCAGCGGCACACCCGAACAGGTCGCCGATCTCGTCTGGGCGCAAACCCAGGACCTGCTCAACGCCGCGGTGGCTCGCTGAGTCATGGCCCCGGCCACCTTCCACGTCGAGAGTTTTGAGCGCCTCCCGGGGGCGCCTGGCTGGGTGACGCTCCGCCTCGAGGGCCGCTGGGATGGCGACGTCTCTGGGCTCGGCTCGCCCGAACTCGTCATCGACGACGGCCGACGCGACTTCAACCTGCCACCCGTCTCCGGGCCAGGGACCGGCATTCCGACGCCAGGCCAGCGCGTCTGGCGCGTGGCGTTCTCGGTGCCCGACGACGTCCTGACGGGCGGCAAGCTCGCCTTCGCGGCTCGCCTGGGCTCGACGATCATCGATCTCCCGCGGCCGGCCGACCCGGTCGGTCCGTCGCGCAAGGCGTCTCCCTCCTCACCGGCATCCTCGCCGCGGCCCGCCAGCCGCGCGGTGCCAGCGTCCCCGCCGCGCGACCCGGCCCCGTCGCGCTTCGCCAGCAGCGGCACCGGTGGAACTAACACTGCGCCGGCCGGTGCCCAAGCCGAGCTGGCCTCACGGCTCGCCCGCGAGCGCGACGCGCGACGAGACGTCGAGCGTGCCCTGGCCGACGTCCGCGAGGCCGCCGAGGCTGAGGCCGGCGACGCGCGGGAGCGGATCTCGGGCTACGAGCGGCGGATCACGGATCTGCAGCGTGAGCTCCGTGAGGCGCGCAGCGGCCTCGTCGAGGTCGAGGCGATGCAGCGTCAGGTCGCCCGGCTTCCCGAGCTGGAAGCCCGCACGGTCGCCGCCGAGCGTGCCCTCGAGATTGCCCGCGACGGCCTCGCCGCCGCGGAGGACGCCACACGACGCAACGCCCGCGAGGTCCAAGCGGCCGAGTCGATCGCCGAGCGCGCGCAGCGTGAGCGAGACGCCGCCGTTGAGCGCGCCGGTGGAGCCCAACAGGCCGAGGAGTCGGCCCTGCAGCGCGAGCGGACGCTTCGCGGCCAGCTCACGGAGCTCGAGCAGCGCGTCACCCAGCGTGACCAAGCCCTCGGTGAGCTGGAGACCCGCGCCCTCGGCGCGGAGCAGACGGCGGCCGAGCAGGCGGAGGAACTCAGCGAGCTGCGCCGCGACGTGGAACTTGCCGAGAGCAGCGCTGCCGACTGGGCCGACGCCCGCCGCACGCTGGAGCAGGAACTCAGCGATCTGCGTGCCGACCTCGACGCCGTCCGCACGCACGCCGAGTCGGCCGCCGCAGAAGCCGAGGAGCTCCGCGCCGCCTTGGAGGCTGAGCAGGCCGCACGCCGGCAGGAGTCCGAGCTCGCGCAGGCGACGATCGAAGAGGTCGCCCTCGATCGCCAGCGCGAGCAGGAGGACGCCGACCGCGAGCGTGGCGAGCTGGCCCAGCGCGGCGCCGAGCTCGAGCGCGAACTGAGCGCCTCGACGGCCCGCGAGGCCGAGCTGCGCGGCGAGGTCGACGCCCTACGGGAGCAGAATGAGCTCGGCGATGACGCCCAGGCGAAGGCCGGCGCCGAGCGAGCCCGCCTGCAGCGCGCGCTCGACGACGCGATCGAGGGCCTGCAGCAGGCCATCGCTGCCCGCCAGGTCGCCGAAGCCGAGCGCGAGCAGCTCGTCCGCGAACGGGCCGTGGAAGTCGCCGAACTGGAGGCTCAGCGGACGGCCCAGGACGACCAGCTGCGGGCCATCCGGGCCGACCTGGAACGCCGCACCCGCGAGCTGGCTGAGCTGCGCGCCGACCTGGAGGCCGAGCGCGGCGAGCAAGAGGAGCAGACGTCGCGCCTGGCCGATCAGCTCGCGGCCCGCGAACAGCTCCAGGCGCAGCTCTCGCGCCAACGCGACGAGCTCAGCACCGTCCGCACGGAGCTTGAGGTCACCCAGCAGCGCCGCGCCGCGCTGAGCGAGGAGCGCGACGGCCTGCTCGACCGCATCGGCACCCTCGAGGCCCTCGCCGAGCGGCTACAGAGCGAGGTCGACCACGCCAGCGGCGAGCGTGAGGAGCTGCGCACCCAGCTCGAAGCCGAGCTGCTCGACGCCCGCGGGCTCGCGGGAGACGCCCAAGAAGAACGCGACGAGACGCGCCGGACCCTCGCCGAGCTGCGCAGCGAACTCGACACCACGCGCGAGCGTCTGGAGCAGCGCGACCGCCTCGCCGACCAGCTCGCCGACGACCTGGAAGAGCTGCGCCGCCAGCTCGTCGACGAGCAGGCCCGCACCGAGGGCCTCCTGGAGCGCTCGGAGAAGCAGGCCGCCGGCAGCGAGGAACTCGCGATTCGCTTGGCCGCCCTCGACGGCGAGCTGGCGGAGGCCCGCGCCCGCGCCGAGGCCGCCGAACGCGACATCACGGAGCAGCGCGCTGCTGAGGCCCACGCCCTCGAGCAGCTCGAGCAGAAGCTCAACGCCGAGCGTGCGGAGGCCGACCAGCGCGTCGCGACCGCGGGCGGCGAACTCGACGCCGCACGCACCGCCAACGAAGCGCTCGCCGGCCGCCTGGAAGAGACGTCCGCCCGCCTGGAGCAGCTCGAGGACGAGCGCCACGGCCTGCGTTCCCAGCTGGAGACCGCCCAGGCGGAGCGCGAGAGCGTCGAGGAGGAGGCCACCGACGCCACCCGCGCGCTGGAGGTCGTCATCCAGCGCCTCCGCGCGGAGACGGAGGCGCGCGTCGCGGAGCTGGAGACCGAGCTGATCTCCGCCCGCGAGGGTCGCGACGCCGGCGAGCTGGAGACCGAGCGGCTGCGCCGAGAACTGGCCGATCGCCAGAGTCGCCTAGAAGGGCTCGAGGCGGCTCACCAGGACGCCACCGAGCATGCGTCCGCGCTCGACGGCGAGCTGCGAGAGCTGCGGGCGCAGGCTGGCGACGTGTCGCAGGCGCTGGAGAAGCTGCACGTCGAGGAGGAGCGCCGGGCCGTTGCCGAGCAGCAGCTCGCCAGCCTCCATGAGCAGCTCGCCGAGTCGCTCGAGCACCTTGAGGCTGAGCTGTCGCGGAGCACGCAGCAGCAAGAAGACCTCGACGAGCGCGCTGCACGGATCGCCGAACTCGTCGACGAGCTGCAGGCCGCTCGCGCCACGACGGCGCAGGTCCAGCGCGAGGCCGACGTGTTGCGGGGCGAGGCCGCGCAGGTTGAGGCGCTGGAGCGCGAACTCAGCGAGCTGCGTGCCGCGGGCGAGCAGCGCAGCGAACAGCTGGAGATCGAGCTGCAAGCCGCGCGCGCGGTCGCGAGTGATCGCGCCGACGAGCTGGCCCGCACGCAGGAGCTCGTCGCCGCGGAACTCGCCGACCTCGAAGGGCAGGCGACGTCTGAGCTGGCCGCGACCCGCGCCCGCGCCGCGGCTGATCTCGATCAGCAGCGCAGCCGCGTCGCCGAGCTCGAAGGCGAGCTGCGCGAGGTTCGCGAGCAGCTCGGGCAGGAGCTTGCCTCCGCCACCGAACTCGTCGAGGCGACCCGCGCGGAGGCCGCCGAGGCGCTGGAGCGCGAACAGGCCCGCGCGGCACAGGAACTCGAAGAGGCCCGAGCAACGGCCGCCGCCCAGCTCGCCGACGAGCGCGCGCGCTCGGCCGCCCAGCTCGAAGAGCAGGTCGAACGAGCGGCGGCTGCGTTTGACGCTGAACGCTCAGAACTGGCGTCCGCGCTCGAAGCTGAGCGCGAGGAGGCCGCGGCCGCGCTGGAGACCGTCGAGGCGCAAGCCGCGGTGGCGCTTGAAGCTGCGCGGGCCGAGGCTCACGCCCGCGAGGCTGCGGCGATCGCCGAAGCCGAGGAGCGCGCGGCAGCGCGGCTGGCGGAGGCCGGCGATGGCGCCGACGCGGCGGTAACGCAGGCTCGCCAGGCTGCGCAGGCGCAGGTCGTCGAGGCGCAGGAGCGGGCCGCGGCGCAGCTGGCGGAGGCGCAGGAGCGTGCGCAGGCCGAACTCGCGGCCGCCCAAGAAGCCGCCGCGGCTGAGATCGCCGAGGCCAAGGAATCGGCCGCTGCTGAGCTGGCCGAGGTGCAGGAAGCGGCTGCTGCGCAGGTCGCCGCGGTGCAGGAGGCTGCCGCCGCAGAGCTCGCCGACGCCCGCGAGTCGGCGGCCGCCGAGCTCCAGGCAGCCCAAGCGCAGGCGGCCGCGGCAGTGGCCGAGGCCGTCGCCCGCGAGGAGGAAGCACGCGCGCATGCTGACGCCGCCGAGGCAGCCGCCCGCGCAGCGATCGACGCTGCTGAGCGGGACGCCCATGCCGCGCTCAGCGCAGAGTCGGCCGAGGCCGAGTCCCGGCTAGCTGCTGCGCTAGCCGAGGCCGACGAGCTGCGTGCGTCGGCGGATGCCCAGCTCGCCGAGGAGCGCGAGCTGCGTGCCGCCGAGATCGCGGCCGCTCATGAGCAGGCCGAGCGCGAGGTTGCCGCCGCTCATGCGTCGGCCGAGCGCCAGGTCGCTGAGGCTCGCGAGCAGGCTGAGCTTGAGGTTGCGGCTGCGCTGGAGTCGGCTGAGCAGCTCGTGGCCGAAGCCCGCGAGACGGCGCAGGAGCAGGTCGCCGAGGCCCAGCTGACGGCCTCCGCCGAGGTTTCGACCGTCCGCGAGCAGGCGGAAGCGACGGTGGTTGCCGTCCGTGAGCAGGCGGCCCAGGACCTGGAGGCGGCTCGGGCTGCAGCCGACACGCAGATCGCTGAGGTGCGCGCCGAGGCTGAGGCAGAGATCGCGGCCGCGCGGCTGCAGGCAGAAGCTGCGATCGGTGAGCTGGACCAAGCGAACGCGCAAGCTGAGCGCGTCCGTGCGGAGGGCGACGGGGCGGTCGGCGAACTCCGCGCTGAGCTTGCGGCGCTGCGCGAGGCCGCAGCCGCCGAGCTGGCCGAGGCCGACGCGCGTGCGCAGGCAGAACTCGCCGACGCACGCGAGTTCGCGCAGCTCGAGGTGGCTGAGGCCCGCGAGCAGGCTGAGGCGGCCGTCGCCGAGGCCCGAGAGGAGGCTGAGGCCCAGGCCGCTGCGGCGCGCGCGGAGGCCGACCACGCCGTCGCTGAGGCTCGCGCCCTGGCCGAGTCCCAGACGACGGCGCTCAGAGGCGAGGCTGACCAAAGCGTCCAAGCACTCCAGTCGCGCTTGGCCGAGGCCGACGCGCGCGTCGAGGCCACGAACGCCGAGCTTCAGGAGACGTCCGCGGCGCTGGCGGAGACGGTCGCTGGCCTGCAGGCCACGCGCGCTGAGCTCAGCGAAACGGCCCAAGAGCTGCAGCAGGCGCGCGCCGCGCTGGAGCAGGCGCAGGCCGAGGCGCAGCGGCAAGCGGCCGACCTGCGGGACGAGGCTGAGCAGCAGCTGGCGGCCGCGCGCGAGGCCTCCGACGAGTCGCTCACCCAGACGCGGGCGCGGGCGCGGGCGCAGCTCGCCGAGGTCCAAGAGGAAACCGACGCGCAGCTCGCCGAGGTCCGCGCGCAAGCAGAGACGGAGATCGCCGAGGCGCGCGCGCAAGCGTCGGCGGAGATCGCCGCCGCGCAGGCCGAGGCCAACGTTGCCGCCGAGCGTGCCAACGACGCCCGTGACGCGGCCGTCGCCGAAGCGACCGAGGCCCGCGACGCCGCGGTCTTCGCGTTGGCTCGTGCGCACGAGGAACATGAGGAGCAGCTCGCGGCCGAGGTCGCTGCGGCCGAGCTGCGCGCCGCCGAAGCACGCGAGGCGCTCGAGGCCCAGCTGGCACAGGTCCGGCAGGACGCCGAGGAAGCGATCGCCGCCGCCGAGGCCGCGCGCGACCAAGAACTCGCGGGCCTGCGTGACGAGCACGGCAGCCAGCTTGCGGCCGCCGATGCCGTCCACGCGCAGCAGCTCGAGGCCGAGCAGCTCGCAGCCGCCGAACTCGTCGCCGACCTGCGGGCCCGCGCCCTCGAGCTTGAGGCGCAGGCCGGTGAGCTGCGGCGCTCGCTGGAGGATCGCGACCAGCGCCACGAGGACGAGATCGTTGCGATCAAGACCGAGCACGACCGGGCGCTGGCCTCGCTGCGCTCCGAGTACGCCGCCACCGTCGACGGGCTACGCCGCGAGCACGAGGAGGCACTCGCGCAGGAGCGCCAGCTCCGGGAAGAGCAGACGGAGACGCTGCAGGGCGTCTGGGCTGAAGAGGTCGTCGAACTCCGCGAGGCTCACGCCGCGGACGCCGCCACGCTGCGCGACGCCGCGGAAGACGCCGTGTCGGAGCTGGAGCGACTGCGCGCCGTCCAAAGCGAGGAGATCGAGCGCGTCCGGGCCGAGCGTGCGGACGAGGTCGACTCGCTCACGCGCCAGCTCGCCGAGGCTCGCGAGGCGACCGAGGCGGCGATCACGCAGGCCGTCGCCGAGTCACGTGATCGCGCCGACGCCGCGCAGGTTGGGCGGGAGCAGGACCGCCGCGAGCACGAGGAGCAGCTCGCCGCGATGAGCGCCCAGCTTGGCGGGATCGAAGCCGCGGCCGCCGTCGAACTCGTTGCCGCCGTCGAACGCCACGAGCAGTCCACGCGCGAGCTGCGCGCCGAGCACGCTCGGGCGCTTGCGCAGGAGCAGGCGTCGCATGAGGAGGCGCTCGCTGCGCTCCGCGCCGAGCTCGACGTCGCCTCCGACGACGCCCTCGCGGCACTCAGTCGAGATCACGCCGAAGCACTCGCGGCCGTCGAGTCACAGCTGGCCGAGCAGCTGGGCGTACTCCAGGCGGAGCGCGCCGATCACGTCGCCACGGTTGAGCGGCTGGAGTCCGAGCAAGCGGAACAGCTGGCGGAGCTGACGCAGCGCTTCGAAGCCGAGCGCGTCGAAGCGTCTGAGCGCTTCGAGGCCGAGCGAGTGGAGGCGTTGGAGCGCCTCGATGCCGAGCGAGTGGAGGCGTTGGAGCGCCTCGAGGCCGAGCGTCTGGAGGCGTCTGAGCGGCTGAAGGCCGACCGTCTGGAGGCGTCGGAGCGCTTCGAGGCCGAGCGGGCGGAGTTCACGCAGCTGACGGACCACCTTGAGGCGCAGCGCGCCGAGCTCTCGCAGCGTCTTGAGGCTCAAGGGATCGAGCTGACGGCGCGCCTTGAGGCGCAGACCAGTCAGCTGACGTCGCGCTTTGAAGCCGAGCAGACTGAGGCGGCAGAGCGCTTTGACGCCGAGCGCTCGGAGCTGCTCGCGCGGCTGGAGTCCGAGCGGGCGCAACACGCCGAGATCGTCGAACGCCTCACCGCCGAACACGCGCAGCTCCTGGAGGCGCTGGAGGCCGACCACGCCGAAGCGATCCAGACGCTCCACGCCGAACAAGCCGACCGCCTGGAGACGCTGGCTGCCGAGCACCATGAGCAGACCGACCAGCTCCAGGAGCAGCTTGCGGCCGCTCGCGCGCAGCTGGAGACCACCCGTGAGGAGCTGCTCGCCGAGCAAGCCACCCTCCAGGAGCGCTATGCCGACGAACGCGACGAGATCCTGACGGAGCGCGAACGCGAGATCACCGCGCTGGAGGCCGACCGCGACCGACTCCTGGCCACGCACGCCCAAGCACTCGACGAGGCCCTGGCCGGAGCCGAGCAGTCCCTTGAACGCCTGCGCAGCACGCTCGTCGCCGAGCATGCCCAGGAACTCGAAGTCGTCCGCGAACGGCTCGGCGACGAGCACGCCGAACTCGTCGAACGGCTCACCGCCGAGCACGCGGTGGCCATGCAGGCCCAGGCAGCGGAGTTTGCCGAGCAACTGGCTCGCCTGACGGACGACCGCGACGCCGCCATCACGTTGGCGACCGTGACCAGGGATGCCGCCAGCGCCGAGCTCGACGACGAGCGCGAGCGCCTGCAGGCCGAGCTGGCTGGGGTCCAGTCTGAGCTGCGGGAACGCTCCACCGAGCTCGATGACGCTCACGCCCGCATGGCGGTGCTCGTGGAGTCGGGCGAGCAGAGCGCCGAGCAGCTGGCGGCCCTGCAGGCGCAGCTCGACGACCGCGCCGACGAACTCGAGCGTCTGCGCGGGGAGGCGGCCGCAGCAGCGACCCAGCTCGCCGAGCAGCGCGAGCGCCACGCCGCCGAGCTGGCAGCTGCGGCCATCGAGGCCGAGGCGACCGCTGCCGCAGCGCGCACACTCCACGACGAACAGCTCGCCGCCGCCCACGCGGAGTTCGAGGCGCGCTTGGCGGCCCTGCAGGCCGAGCATGATGGAGAACTCGCTGCGGCGCTCGCCGAACACGCCGACGATTCCGAGCGCCTCGCCGCGGTGCAGGCCGAGGCCACCGAACGCCTGGGGGCCCTGCAAGCCGAGGCTTCCGAGCAGCTGCAGGCCGCGCGCGCTGAGGCGGCTCAAGACCTTGAGGCGGCGCAGGCGCGCGCGGATGAGCAGCTTGCGGCTGAGCGCGCCCAGGCCGCCGAGCAGCTCGACGTGGCTCGGGCGCAGGCCGCCGAGGTCGAGCAGACGCTCCGCGCCGAAGTTGAGGCCGCTCAGCTGGAGGCCGCCGAGCAGCTCCAGCTCGTTCAGGCGCAGACGGCCGAGCAGCTCGAGGCCATCCAGGCCCAGGCAGCGGAGCAGCTCGACGCCGAACGCGCGCAGGCCGCCGAACTCGAGCAGCAACTTCGCGCCGAAGTCGACGCCGCCCAGGCGCAGGCCGCCGACGTCGAGCAGCAGCTTCGCGCCGAAGTCGACGCCGTCCTGGCGCAGGCCGCCGACGTCGAGCAGCAGCTTCGCGCCGAAGTCGACCTCCAGGTCGCTGCGGCTGCGGCGAACGTCGCGGATGCCGCGCAGACGACGCAGGCTGCCCGTGCCGAACTCGAGCAGCGGGTCGTCCACCTCCAGACGGAGGCCGAGGAGCGCGTCGCCCAGGTTGAGGCGGCCGCCGACGCGCGCGTCGAGCAGCTCGAGGCCGAGGGCGCAGCGCGTCTCGCCGAGCTCCAAGCCGAGAGTGAACAGCGCCTGGCAGAGCTGCAGTCGGCAGCCGAGCGGCGCGTGGCGGAACTCAAGCGCGAGGCCGAGGCGGAGCGTCATGCGCACGCCGACGAGGTGGCAGGACTCCGCGAGCAGCTGGAGGGCTCGGCGGCCTCGTCGCTGCTGGCGCTGCGCAGCGAACACGACGAGCGCCTGCTTCAGCTCCACGCCGAGCACGAGCAGGCGCGCGCCGAAGCCGACGCGGCACACGCGTCCGCGCTCGCCGAAGCGACCGCGCGGGCCAGCGACGCCGACGAGCAGCTCAAGGCTGAGCGCGCGCGCCTGGAGCAGGAGCGGGCCGAGTCGCAGCAGGCCCTCGACGAGCAGACGGCGATCGTCTCGCAGCTCCGAGAGCAGCTCGCCGAGGCGGAGCTTCAGGCCGCCTCGACGCTGCAGGATCGCGAGGGGCTCTCCGAAGACCTTCAGCGGGCGCTCGTCGCCCACGCCGAGCAGCTCGACGCCAGCCAAGAACTCGTCGCCGAGCATCTCGCCCGCGCGACGCAGGCCCAGGCCGAGGTGGAATCCCGCGACGAGCAGCTGCAGCTGCTCGCGGACGAGCGCGATCAGCTGTCGGCGCGCGTCCGCGAGCTCACCGAAGCCGCCGAACACACCCATGCCGAGCTGGCCGCCGAACACGCCGCGCTCGCCGCCCAGCTCGAACGGCTCGAGGAAGACCGCGCGACCGTCGCTGGGCGCGAGGAGCGCTCGCTGGCTGCCGCCGCGCAGGAGCATGCGGCGCAGCTCGCCGCCCTACAGGATGAGCATGACTCGGTCGTCGCAGCACTCCGCGGCGAGCACGCCTCGGCGATGGAATCGGTGGCCGACGAGCACCGCGAACTCGTCGCCGGCCTGCAGGCCGAACTCGAGGAGTCCCGCCAGCAATTGGCGGAGCAGTCGGCCCAAGCTGGCGCGACACTCCACGCGCGTGAGCAGGAGCTGACCCAGGCGCTGGACATCGCGACCGAGGAACGCGACGTCGCGCTCGCCAAGGTCGCGCAGGACCGCGACGCCGCCGTCGCGCAGGCCGAGCAGGAACGCGACGCGGCCATCGCGCAGGCCGCCGACGAGCGCGAAGCCGCGCAGGCGCAGGCGCAGGCAGCGCTGCAGCAGGCCGAGGAGGCGCGCGCCTCCGCGCTTGAGCAAGCTGCTGAGGAGCTGGCCCAGGCTGCCGAGGAGCGCGACGCGGCGCTGGCGCAGGCTGCTGAGGAGCGCGACGCGGCGCTGGCGCAGGCTGCTGAGGAGCGCGAGGCGGCGCTGGCGCAGGCTGCTGAGGAGCGCGAGGCGGCGCTGGCGCAGGCGGGCGAGCAGTTCGAGTCCCAGCTTGCCGAGGCGGTGCGGCAGCGCGACGCTGCCGTTGCGCAGGCGATCCAAGACCGCGACGCGGCCGTGGCGGCGGCCCAGACCGACCGCGACGAGACGCTCTCGACACTCAAAGCGCAGCACCAGGCTGAACTGGCCGCGCTCCGCGACCAGCTTGAGCTGGGTCTGGCGGCCGCCGGCGACGAGCATGCCGAGCTGCGCGAGCTCTACGCGGTGCAGCTGGCCGAAGCGGCCGAGCAGCACGACCGCGTGCTGGCCGACCTGCGCTCCCAGCATGCCGCCGACGCCGCGGAGGCGGCCGAGCGCCACCAGGCGCAGCTCGACGAGGCCGCGGCGACGCTCGCGTCGGTCGTCGCCGAGCGCGAGCAGGCGCTGGCCGCTGCCCAGGCGCAGCACGCCCGGGTCGCTGAGCAGCTCGAGGCTGCCGCGGCGCACGTCGCCGAACTCGAGCAGCGGGCGCTGCAGCTCGAGGAGTCGCGTGCCGCCGCGCAGCAGTCCGCCGCCGAACTGGCCGCCGACGTGGACACCGCGCAGGCCCAACGCGACCAGATCGAGCAGGAAGCCGCCTCCGCCCTCCTGGCTGCCCGCACCGAACTCGAAGAGCGTCTGCGAGAGATCGAACTCGACCGCGACCGCGTCACCGTCGAGTTCGACGAAGCTCGCCAGCGCCTCACCGCGCAGCTCGAGGAGAGCCAGGACCTCGCGGCCCAGCATTTGGCACGCGCGACGGAGCTGGAGGCCGAACTCGAGCGCACGGCCGCTGCCGTTGCCGAGCGCTCCGATGCCGCCTCAGGAGCCTCCGCGAGAGTCACCGAGCTCGAGCAGGAACTCGTCGCTGTGCGCGCGCAGCATGCCGACGTGGCGTCGAGCGCCGAGCGCCTGCGCACCGAGACGGGCAACGTGCGCGCCGAGCTGGGCGCCATGATCGAGCGCCAGCAGATCGAGCACCGCGAGCGTGTCGCCGAGCTCGAGCAGCAGCACCTCTCTCGCATCGGCGAGGTGATGGCTGAGCTCGAGGATCTCCGTGAGTCGGCAATGCGCGAGCAGCAGGCTCGTCTGGCGGAGCAGCGCGCCGAGCTCGAAGAGCGCCTCGACACGCAGGAGCAGGCCGCGGCTGAGGCGATGTCTGAGCTCGAGCAGAGCGCGCAGGAGCGTCGCGTGCAGGAACTCGCTGCCCTGCGGAAGGAACTCGACGCCGCGCACGAGCTGCGCGTGGAGACGCTGATCGATCAGCACGAAGAGCAGCTCCAGACCCAGCAGGCCGCCCTCGCCGACGCCACCGAGGCCGCCGACGCCCGCGCCCGCTCGGCGATGGAGAGCGCCGACTCCGCGCTGGAGCAGCTCCGCGCTCGCATCGCCGAACTCGAGCGTGAGGTGTCGGCTGCGCGGACGGAGCGCGACCTGGCGATCACCAACACCGCCGAACTCGATGCCGGCCTCGGTGAGCTTCAGCGCCGCCTCGCCGACACGACCGAGCGCGCTGAGGCGCAAGCCGCCGAGGAACGCGTCCTGCGTGAGGAGCTGGCTGCGGCCACCCGCATCGCCGAGGAGGCCGACGCGCGCGCCGACGCCCTCCAAACCGAGCGTGACGTCGCTCGATCCCGCGCCGAGCAGATCACTACGGCGCTGGAAGAACGCGCGTCGGCCGCCCGCGAGGAGGAGATCTCACATGAGCGCAGCGTCGATCAGCTGACGGGTCGAATCCGTGAGCTCGAGGAACGCATCAGCCGCATCGATGCCGGCCGCGGCGAGCTGGAGGCGAGCCTCACGGAGCGCGAGGTCGAACTCGAGCGGCTGCGGCGCGCCCAAGATCTCGAACGCGCGGAGTCGGTCAAGACGAAGAAGGATCTCGAGGCCGCGCACGCCCAGTACGACGAGATCGTCGATCAGCTCGCCGCGATCCGGGGGGAGCGTGACGGCGCAACTAGCCAACTGGAGGAGCGGGCCAAGAAGCTCGCAGACGTCGACGATCAACGGCGAGCGGCCGAGGACCAGCTCGCCGAGCTGCGCCGCGAATCGGCCCGCCAGGCGGATCGGATCGACGAGCTGGAGCTGCTCCACGCCCGGGCGGAGTCGGCACTAACCGGTGCGGAGGAGACCGAGCAACAGCGCCGCAGTCTGCGCGCCGAGCTCGACGCCTCCAACGAGGCGCTCGAGCACCTGCGTGCCCGCTACGAGGAACTCGAGCGCCGCCAGCGCGACGACCGCGACCGCCAGACGTCGCTCCAGCAAGAACTCGGCGGCGAGCTTGAGCGCGCGGCCGACGTCGGCGCCGAACTCGAAGACGCGCGCCGCGAGGTCGACGCCAGCACCGAGACCGTCGCGGAACTCCAGCGCCAACTGGCCGATCGCACGCGCGACCGCGACGATCTGGGCCGCGAACTCGACGAGCTCCGCGGCGAGCTGGGTGCGCTGCAGCGGGCTCTCGGTGAGGCACCCGCGCCCGCGCCGACGCCGGCGCCCGCATCGCCGGCGCAGCCAGGCCCCGCCTTTGAGCCGCGCCAGCCGGCCGCGCCGGATGCGTCTCCAGCGCCCGAGTCGGCACCCGAGCCGCCGGATCGCGACACCTGGGCGGTCCTCGACGATCTCGACGACGACCTGCTGCTTGCCGACGACTCCGGCGTGATCTCGGTGCAGCCGCTCGGGCAGCCCCAGTCAGGCCCAGACGGTGGCCCAGAGACGCCAAACGAGCCGCCGTTCCCCGACGTCCCGCCACCCCCGCCAGGGTTCGACGAACCGGGCCCGGGCGAGCAGGGTGGTCCCAAGCGCTACCGCGGCCGACGCCGCTTCCGGCCCTAGGCCCAAGCGGGTGCGGGAGGCCGGATGAGCCCCCAGCGGCCGCTCGATTCGGTGCGGCGTCCGTCCACACGAGAGCCATCGCCGCCGACGCGACCCGAGGATCGGTGGATCCGGGCTCAGCCGCCTTGGGCGGTCAACGGCGTCGCAACCGCCGTCGGTGAGGACTCCGGCGGAGCCGAGTCCAACGTGGCCTGAATCGCGATCTCGCGAGTCGTCGGGGCCGCCGGATCCAGGACCTGGAGCTTGCGCGCGGCGATGCGCGCTCCGGGCCGGTCGTGCTCGGCCAGCGCAACGAACGCCAACGCGCGCCACGCAGAGGCATCCTCCGGAGCCAGCCGGACGGCCGAGATCGCGAGACGGCGGGCCTCGGTCCAGCGCTGCAGAGCCAGCGCGGCCTGCGAGCCGACGGCATCGCCGTGGAAGGCCAGCGGATCCAGGCGCGAAGCCTGGCTGGAATACAGCGCAGCGTCGCGGAGTGCGCCGGCGTTGCCGGGCAGCAGATTCGCCTCGGCCTCGCGCGCCTTGAGCTGCGCGCGTGCCGGCACCACTGCGCCGAGACCGATCACGATGGCCAACGCGGCGGCAACGGCGGCGGCGACCGTGTGGCGCAGCGGCGGAGGCGCGTCGGCGGCCAAGGGCGGGCCCAGGCGCTGCTCGAGCGACTGCCGGCTTCCGAGCGCGGCGACCGCAGCAAACGCGCACACCATCAGCAACGGCTGCTGCATGGTGTCGTTGACCATGCTGTGGAGCAGGACGACCGAGCCGATCGTCAGCAGGATTGCGGCGTCCGAGCGCTCCGGGTCGCGTCGGCGCTCGGAGCGAGCGGCGAGCGACAGACCCAGGACGCCGATCAGCACGAGCGCAAGTCCAACGGCGCCAGCCTCCGTCAGCACGGCGATCGGTGCGCTCGGCGTCGTGAGATTCGGCGTGGGGGTCGTGCGGTAGCGGCGAAGCGTCTGCGGGCCGGAGCCGGGGCCGAGGCCGACGACCGGATCACCGTCCTGTTGGTAGGCATCGAGGGCGGCCTGCCAGCGCCACAGCCGGCCGTCGGAGGTGCCGCTCCACAGCCGCGTGGCGTCGCTCGGCTGCCCAGGCTCGCTGCGCTCTTGGAACGACGCGCTGGTCCGCTCCCAGACGCCTCCGGGCCCGCCCGGCGCGAGCGCCAGGCCGCCGAGCAGCAGGACCACGATGCCGGCGACCACGCCGCCTTGAACGCGTCGGTCGGCAGCGGCGCGCTGGACGCCCTGCGGCGCCCCCAGGTCGCGGGCCGCGCTCCACGCCACGAGCGCCACACCGCCGACGAGCAGTGCGCCGACCACGAGACGACCTGTCGGATCGGGGGCGCCGGCGCGGCCAACGCCCCCGGCCAGGATGGCGATGGCGGCGGCGGGAAGGGCCCCGGCCGCGGCCTGCAGCAGCGGCCAGCCGAGCGGGACCCCACGGACGACCAGGATGGCCAGTCCGAGGCCAGTGAGCAGCAGCGCGCTTCGCGACGCGCCAAGGACGAGCGCGAAAAGCCCGAGCGTCGCGATACCCCGGAGCCAGCGGCGCGTCTGGGGGTGGGAGCGTTGGTCGAGCGTGAGCGCCACCAGGACGGCCAACCCGATCAGCATGCCGGTGGCCGACGGGTCCAGCGGCGAGACGATCCGTCGAGCCGTGCCGGGGAACAGCAGCAGGTCGACGACGCCGATCACGGCCGTCGCCGCGCCCACGGCCAACACGCCGAGCACCACGCCGCGCCGACCCTGGTCCTGCGCGCCCGCGAAGAGTCCAAGCACGGCGGCGAGCAGCGCCACGATGGCTCCGACCGTCCACTGCCACGCCCCGGTGGGACTGGGCGACCAGAGCCAGACCGACGCCCCACACCAGAAGACGAAGGCGAGCAACGAGGCCAGCGCCACGGCCATCGTTCGGGAGACGTCGGGGGCGGCCAGCCGCCATCGCGCCCACGCGACGACCGCCAGGACGGCGACCACGAGCAGACCGGCAAGCGTCCAGGCTCCCCACGCCGGAGCTAGGACCGACCAAGGGTCAAGGACGATCCGCCCACGCCCGACCTCAGGGTCGAGCGTCCGCGTGATGACGACCACGAGCCACGGCACCACGATCGTGGCGAAGCCGAGCCAGCCGGCCGCCGACACGCCCAAGCGGCGCGACCAGGTGCGCTGGATGCGCCCGCGGGTGCGCCCGGGACCGTTGCCGCCACGGCCGGTCAGGTTCGACGCGCGTGTGGCGGCCGAGCGGGCGCCCTGGCGTAGGCGGTCGATGGAGAGCTGATCGGCCAAGGCCATGAAGTCGCGATCGTACCTGCCGGGTCCTCCGGGGAGCGGTGGTACCGTCCCGGCGATGCGCCCCGGCCGCTCGATTGCGCTCCTCTGCCTGCTTGTCGGGGCGATGCTCGTTCCTGCGTCGTCGCTCGCGCAGTCCAGCCCGCCCGCTACGACGGTCGCGCCCGCGATCAACCCGCAAGGTGACGAACTCGACGGCGGCGTCACGGTTCCGCCCGTCGCGACGACGCCAGGCGTCGCCCCTGACGACGCCCAAGGCCTCCCGCCGGCCTCGACGACCGAGGCGCCAGCGGCCGCTGCTCCCGCGGCGGGCGCAACGCCGACGCCACCGCCCTACCTGGCGCCCGGGCCCGACGCCCAGGTCCAGCCGGTTTCCGCCGTGGCGACGCTGACGACCCCGGAGGTCCCGGCCGAGCCGTTGCGCATTGCCGCCCTCGTGGCGGCACTGCTCGCTGCGCTGGCGATTGGAGCCGCGACGCTGTTGCGGGCGCTGGGGCTGCGCAGCGTCGGTGCCCCGGTGATCCCAGAACCCTCCGGCGAGAGCGGCCGCCTGCGTATCCGCGAGCGCGTCGGCACGCTCTTCGACGACGTACGCGACTTTCTCCGCCACTCCCGCTGACGCGGCGTGGGCGCCGTCTGGCGCCGACGATCGACCACGCACAGCGAGCGGCGTGCGCCGGGGCCCCACGCCATGTGGCGCGCCGCCGTTCTCGCCGGATCGTCCGCTTCCGCCGTCGGCTGTGCGTGGGCGCAGTCTCCGCAATCACCGGCTTTTTCGTGCGCTGCGTGCTCAAGAAAAGAACCCGCTCTCAGCGAAAAACTGCCTCGCGGCTCGGCGGCCGGGCCGCTAGCGTCAAGGTCGAGAGAACGGCCATGACGGATCCCTCTGGACGGGCTGGCGCGCATGCACTCTGGGTGTGGCGCGACGGCACTGCTGGAGGGTGAGGCGCAAGCTTTTTCCGTCCGGACCGTTCGCAAGGATCAGGTGTTACCCCCTAGAGGGCCACCCCCGGGCGCCACCACTGCCAACCCCGGGATGAAACGACGTCGGTGACCGTCGTCGGAAGAAGGAGAGAAGCGCCATGACCACGCCGTCGCAGACCACGCTCGACAAGGAGAACCAGCCCGGCAGCGCCATGAGCGTTGCCCGCATGTTCACCGAAGCCGGCGTGCATCCCTTCGAATCTGTCGAATGGGAGATTCGCGACGCGCGCATCGGGTTTGGCGACAAGATCTCGTTTGAGCAGACTGGCGTTGAGTTCCCGAAGTCGTGGTCGCAGAACTCGACCAACATCGTCGCGCAGAAGTACTTCCGCGGCCAGCTGAACTCGCCACAGCGCGAGCGCTCCGTCAAGCAGATGATCGGCCGTGTGGCCGGCACGATCGCTGGTTGGGGCCGTGACCGCGGCTACTTCTCCACTGAAGAAGACGGCGACGCCTTCGAGGCCGAGCTCACGCACATCCTGCTGCACCAGGTCGCTGCGTTTAACTCGCCCGTCTGGTTCAACGTCGGCTTCGAAGAAGAGCCGCAGTGCTCGGCCTGCTTCATCCTCTCCGTCGAGGACACGATGGAGTCGATCCTCGACTGGAACACCCGTGAAGGCCGCATCTTCCGCGGCGGCTCCGGCTCCGGCATCAACCTCTCCAACATCCGTGGCAGCACCGAGCCGCTCGCCAAGGGCGGCACCGCCTCGGGCCCCGTCTCGTTCATGCGCGGCGCCGACTCCTGGGCCGGCACGATCAAGTCCGGCGGCAAGACGCGCCGCGCGGCCAAGATGGTCGTCCTCGATATCGACCACCCGGATATCCGCGAGTTCATCTGGTGCAAGGCCAAGGAAGAAGACAAGGCCGAGGCCCTGCGCGACGCCGGCTTCGACATGTCGATCGACGGCGACGGCTTCAAGTCGATTCAGTACCAAAACGCCAACAACTCCGTCCGCGTCTCCGATGAGTTCATGGAGGCCGTCGAGAACGACGAGATGTGGGAGCTCAAGGCCCGCGTCACCGGTGAGACGGTCGGCGAGCCGATCCGCGCCCGCGACCTGATGATGGAGATCGCCGAGGCCGCCTGGCGTTGCGCCGACCCGGGCGTCCAGTACGACACCACCATCAACAAGTGGCACACGAGCCCGAACTCGGGTCGCATCAACGCGTCGAACCCTTGCTCGGAGTACATGCACGTCGACGACTCGGCCTGCAACCTCGCCTCGCTCAACCTCATGAAGTTCCGTCGCCAGGACGGCTCCTTCGACGTGAAGGCCTACGAGCACGCGATCGACATCGTCCTGCTCGCGCAGGAGATCATCGTCACGCCCTCGAGCTACCCGACGCCGGAGATCGCCGCCAACGCGCGCGCCTTCCGCCAGCTCGGCCTCGGCTACGCCAACCTCGGCGCCTACCTGATGGCCAACGGCCTGGCCTACGACTCCGATGAGGGTCGTGGCATCGCCGGCGCCGTCACCGCGCTGATGACGGGCCGCGCCTACCGCCAGTCCGCCGTCATCGCCGAGGCCGTCGGCCCGTTCGACAAGTACGCCGAGAACGCCGAGCCGCACCTGAACGTGATGCGCATGCATCGCGACGCCGCTCACGCGATCGACGACACCTACATCATCGATCACGAACTCCTCGACGCCGCCCGCAAGAGCTGGGATGAGGCCGTTGAGCTCGGTGAGAAGCACGGCTACCGCAACGCGCAGGCCACCGTGCTCGCGCCGACCGGCACCATCTCGTTCCTGATGGACTGCGACACGACCGGCATCGAGCCGGACTTCTCGCTCGTCAAGTACAAGGAGCTCGTCGGCGGCGGCTCCATGACGATCGTCAACCGCACCGTCCCGCTCGCCCTCGAGACGCTCGGCTACTCACCGGCCGAGATCGAGCAGATCGAGGCCTACATCAACGAGCACGGCACTATCATCGGCGCCCCGAAGCTCAAGGCCGAGCACCTCTCGGTGTTCGACGTTGCCGTCGGCGAGCGCGCGATCAGCGCGATGGGCCACGTGAAGATGATGGGCGCGGCGCAGCCGTTCCTCTCCGGCGCGATCTCCAAGACGGTCAACATGCCGCACGAGTCGACCATCGCCGACATCAACGAGGCCTACGTCGAGGCTTGGCGCCTGGGCGTCAAGGCCCTCGCGATCTACCGCGACGGCTCCAAGACGGCGCAGGCCCTGCGCACCGACGCGCAGAAGGAAGTCGAGCTGGGCGGCACCGCGTTCACCCAGGCCGACGTCGACGCCGCCGTTGAGGCCGCCGTCATCGCCGCCCGCGCCGAGGTCGGCCCGGCGCGCCGCCGCATGCCGCGCGAGCGCCAGTCCGTCACGCACAAGTTCTCCGTCGGTGGCCACGAGGGCTACATCACGGCGGGCAAGTACGAAGACGGCTCCGTCGGCGAGATCTTCCTGACGGACGTCGGCAAGGAGGGCTCCACCATGCGCGGCATGATGAACGCCTTCGCGACGTCCGTCTCGATCTCGCTGCAGTACGGCGTCCCGCTCGAGACCCTCGTCGAGAAGTTCGCCTACATGCGCTTCGAGCCCGAAGGCATCACGCAGAACCCCGAGATCCCCTTCGCGAAGTCCATGCCGGACTACTTCATGCGTTGGCTCGCCTCGCGGTTCCTCGACGTCGACCACCAGGAAGCCCTCGGCCTCCGCACCCCCGGCGTCGTCGCCAAGGAGACCGGCAACACTGCGTCCGTCGCCAACCGCGGCGACACCGCCGGCCCAAGCAACGGCAACGGCGGCTCCAAGCCCGCCGCCAAAGCCAACCCGGTCGTCGGAGCCCCCGCCATCAAGGCGAAGGTCGCCGCCAAGGCCCCCGCAGTCACGGCAGCCGCCGCCTCCATGACCGACACCCCGCCGGTCGTCCCGGCGAAGATGCTCGGCCTCGACCTCGGCCCGGCCTGCAACCAATGCGGCGGCATGATGCAGCGCACCGGCGCGTGCTACACCTGCCCGTCGTGCGGAAACAACACGGGTTGTGGTTGATCCCCAGCCCTCACTGAGCTGAACGCCACGAAGGGCGCCGGGTGACCGGCGCCCTTCGGCGTTTCAGCCCGTCGTCTGGAACACCTTGCGGATCGTCTCGTGGACGGTCCACGTGGTCTTCGCTCCGGCGCGCAAGACGCCCACGGTGCCCGGACTCAGGTGGAGCGGTTCGCCGCCCTCCACCTCCACGCGCGCCCGGCCGCTCACGACGACGAACAGCTCGTCGGCCTCCACGTCCGTCGTGATGCCCGGCGTGTGCTCCCAGATGCCCCGCTCGACGCAGCCATCTGGTGAGACGTCGAGGACGGCGTAGGCCGTCGTCGGCGCACCGCTCACGACCTGCGCCGGATCGAGCGGCAAGGGCGTCAGCTCGACGCTCATCACGTCAAACGCCGCCGACCAATCGGCGGGGACAGGAAGCGGCGACTCGGCAGGCATGCCCGCGAGCCTAGAACGGCCGCCCACTTGGTCTCTGAAAACGCCTTAGCAAGCCGTTCTGCCAGTCCAAGTCGGCGGGCCTTGCCGCCCAGAACGCTCCTCGCGCCGAACCCGCCGGACGCCCGGCGGGTTCGACGCGACCCGCGTACGAACTAGTTGGCCGGCGCCTCGGTGTTCCGCACGCGATCCCAGCCGTACGTCACCGGCGAACCGACCGAGCCGTTCGGGTTCTGCGCCGCGTACGACACCGAGAACGTTCCAGCCTCGAAGTCGACGTTCTCCAGCAGCGGCGGCTCAGCCTTGCCACCCTGCTCCCAGCTGCTCACGAACACGAGCTTCAAGTTCACCGTCAAGAGCGGCTGGCTACCGCCACGCTTGCGGAACACGATCGACGCCTCATTCCAATGGCTGCCCCTCGTGACGGCCTTGAGCAACTCCGGCGTCGACTTGTCGAACAGCTTCGTCACGTGGATCGACGTAAACGACGCCTTGCCCGCTCCGGCGCCACCGGACGCCGACCCGAACGACACCGAGTTCTCGATCTTGAACTGGAACGACTTGAGTTCGATCGCATCCTTGAAGTCCTTGTCGACCGACTCGCCCTTGACCCCCGGGATGATCAAGAACGCGTCAGCGGTCCCGTCCGACAGCGCCTCGCCACCCAGCGTCAACGCGTCGATCCCGGGAGCACCCGCCGGGCCAGCCACACCCTGCGGGCCAGCCGGGCCAACCGCACCGGTGTCGCCCTTCGGCCCAGCCGGGCCAGCCACGCCGTTGTCGCCCTTCGCGCCGTCCCGACCGTCCTCACCATTGACGCCATCGCGGCCCGCCGGGCCCGCGTCGCCCTTCGCGCCAGGCGTCCCCGGAGCACCGGTGGCCCCCGGCGCACCAGCAACGCCCGCCTCGCCCTTCTCGCCAGCGTCGCCCTTGGCTCCGGCGACGCCAGCCAAACCGGTCGCGCCAGCCGGGCCCGCATCACCCTGCTTGCCCTTCTGGTTCCAGCTGATCGCCGTCTCGCCGTTGCGGCATGCGACGCCCTCATCGACGATCCGCACGTTGCCCTTCTGCAGGCCACCCGTGGTGTAACACCCGTTGATCTGGCCACCGGCTCCTGGGATCGCCGCCACGGCAATGGCGCTCGTGGCAACCACCGCAGCGACGGCTGGGACAACTACTTTCAAAGGACGCATACGCGCCAAAATAGTGATCCCGACCACCCAGGGCAAAACCTGATTCTGGAAGGTCCCAAGTGGTCAAAACGGCCCATTTACTGGACTTCGCGGTCCACCCGCCCGTCGATTCTTCGCCGACCTCCTCACCCGCCGCGGCTAGGTTGAACCGTGTGACCCGTGGACCCATCACCGCCTGGCTCAGCGACATGGACGGCGTGCTCGTCCGGGAGTCACACGCAATCCCCGGCGCCGCCGAGTTCATCGCGCGCCTCAAAGCCGCGAAGACCCCGTTCCTCGTTCTCACGAACAACTCGATCTACACGCGCCGCGACCTCTCCGCCCGCCTGCGGATCGGTGGGCTCGACGTTCCCGAAGACCACATCTGGACGTCGGCCAACGCCACCGCCCAGTTCTTGGACGACCAGCGCCCCCGCGGCTCCGCCTTCGTGATCGGCGAAGCCGGCCTCACCACCGCGTTGCACGAGATCGGCTACACGCAGACGGAGACCGACCCCGAGTACGTCGTCCTCGGCGAGACGCGCACCTACTCCTTCGAGCGCATCACCACGGCGATTCGCCTGATCGCGGGCGGCGCCCGCTTCATCGCCACGAACCCCGACGCGACCGGACCCTCGCCCGAGGGCCCGCTCCCAGCCACCGGCTCGGTCGCCGCACTCATCACCGAGGCGACGGGCGTCAAGCCGTACTTCATCGGCAAGCCAAATCCGCTGATGATGCGCAGCGCGCTCAACGCACTCGACGCCCACTCGGAGTCCACGGCGATGATCGGCGACCGGATGGACACCGACGTCGTCGCCGGCCTCGAAGCGGGCCTGGAGACGATCCTCGTCCTGACGGGCGTCGCCACGCGCGAGGAGGTCGAGCGGCATCCCTTCCGCCCGACCCGCATCGTCGATTCGATCGCCGACCTCGTGGCCGACGTCTCCACAGCCGCCTAGCGCCGCGCGGCCGCGAGTGGCGCGCCTAGCCGCGGGCGCAGGCCGGGCCGCGCAGCAGGCCCAGCGTTCCGAGCCCGGCCTCGCGGTTCATCCACACCTTGTAGCCGAGGCCGTTGGGGTGCACATGGTCGCCAGCGCGCTGGTGGGAGAGCTGCGCGAAGTCCCTGCTGTCACGCACGGCCTCGCTGAGATCCCACACGCCGTCCGGTAGCCCAGCCGTCCAGGCCACCGCCGGGTCGTGCGCCCCGGCCCACGTCCGAATCCACTGGTTGACGGACCGCCGCTCGTTGCCCATCCAGAAGTCGCCGTAGGACGCGACCCACGCCTCACCGGTGGGCGGGATGGTCGCCAGGATCACATTGAGCCCAGCGGCATGCAGGGTCGTCGTGATCTCGATCAGACCGTTGATGACATCCGAATCGGTCGCGAACCGACCGAACTCCAGGTTCGGCTGGCCCATGTCGTTGGCGCCGCCGAGCAGCACCACGTCGGTCACGCCAGGCTGCGCAATCACGTCACGCAGGACGCGCTTCTTCATGCTCTCGCCGGCGTAGTCCAAGAGCCCGTCCTGCAAGATCATGTTGCCGCCGATGCCCGCGTTGACGGCCGTAAACGGTCGGTTCTGGGCATTGAGGTGGCGCTGCAGCCAATCGGGGTAGCGCTCGTCGACATCCTTCTGGCTGCCGGTTCCGTCGCTCAGCGAATCACCGAACGCCACCACGCTGCCATGGTGGCCGGGCACCTCGACGTCGAGGCCACGCACCAGATACCACGACTCATGCGTCTCGGCGAACGGGTTCGTGCCGGTTGACGTCGTCGTCCACTTGCCCGTGTGGTTGCCCAAGCCGTTCTTGGTGGAGTACGAGGTCTGCAGCCCCGTCTTATGGCGGGTCGGCTTCGGAATCTCGTCTTTGAAGTAGACGTCGATCGCGACCGAGCTAAACGCCGACGCGATCCTGAAGTCGAGGGGACTACTCACCGCGTCGACATCGCTCGTCACAGTCACCTCGCGGCTGGTGCCGAACCACACCGGGCGCGTGGAGTTGTCTTTGATCCTGGAGCCCAAATCGACCTCCGACACCGTCACGGCCAGCACCTTCATCGGCTTGGACCCAAACCGGTTCGTCAGGCGGACCTTCGCCCGCTCTCCGGCCCGGTGGGCCTTCACGATCACGCGCAGCGTGCGGTTCTCCATTGAACCGCCGGTGTCTGACGGCGCCGCAGACCAGCTGCCAACCCACGTCGTCTCGGGGCAGGTGCCGACGGCGGCCGCGGCCGTGGTTGGCGCGAGCGCCGCGAGGGCGAGGGTCGCAGCCGCAGCGCCGATGAGGCGGCGGCGGGGTCGGCGAGTGACGGGCGACTGCACGGCGGCGAGCACGCCGAAGGTGGCACGCCGACGAGGTCGTGGCGCGGCGAGGCGGGTAGGCGGCAAGGGGAGCTCCGAGGTGGGACGGAAGGACCTCGCCATCCTGTGCCCGCACCGGTCTCGTCACAAGGCCTGTACCCCTGAACCGCACCCCTGAACTTGTGTGCGATGGCCGCACACAAGTTCAGGCGGGCCGCGGCGGCGCCGCCTCAGTCGGCCGCGACGGCTGGGTTCGGCTCGTCCCGCCGGTAGCGTCAGTCCGGATGACCGACGGCGAGTTGCTCGACACCCCGCAGGGCCCGGCGCGGGTCCACCGCCAGTTCGCAGGCAACGGCGCTAGCGCGGGTCGGGCGACGCTCGTCCTTGGGCACGGGGCAGGTGGTTCGGTCGAGGCGCCAGACCTGCAGGCGGTGGCGGCCGCGGTTGTGGCCGCGGGGCTGAGCGTGGTGCTGGTCGAGCAGCCCTACCGCGTTGCTGGGCGGCGTTCTGCGTCGCCCGCGCCGCGCCTCGATGAGGCATGGATCTCCGTCGTCACGCAGCTTGAGCTCGACGGTCGGCCGCTGTTCGTTGGCGGTCGCTCCTCCGGCGCGCGGGTCGCTTGCCGGACGGCTCGGGTCACTGGGGCCGCCGGGGTCGTCTGCTTGGCATTCCCGCTGATCACGCCCAAGGGGGTGAGCCGGCAGGACGAGCTCGACGGCGCCGGCGTGCCGGTGCTCGTCGTGCAGGGCGAGAGCGACCGATTCGGCATGCCCGAGCCGGGGGTGGGCCGGCAGGTGGTGCGGGTCCGGGGCGATCACGGACTCAAGCGGGACCTCGGGCTCGTCTCCGCGGCGGTCGTCGAGTGGCTTGGCGGGATGCTCGACTAGGCGCTGTCCCCGGAATATCCAGTCGTGCCATTCCGACGGCAACGGACGTTGCCTCTTGACGAGTGCTCAATACTCACGAAAAGCCCTGCAAATACTGATTTTGAACAGTCGTTCAACCAAAGGGAGGGGCATTGCTCTGTGCCACTCGGCACACGAGGAGTACAACTTGGCTCCCGCCTAGTCCAAGGCGGGGGCCGCCCAGTTCCAGGCGCTCTCACCCATCGGCTTCGCTCAGACGAGCAACGCCCAGGAGGATTCCGTGTCCCTCAAGTCCACCGAGGCTCGCAAGCTGGCTATCGCCGGCATCGCAGCCCTCGCCGCTCTCGGCACCGCTGCGTCGTCCGCGCAGGCCGCCACGCTCACGCAGAACTACAGCTGCAAGTACCCGATCATCGGCGCTCAGCCGCTCAAGATCGACATCGACGCGGCAATCCCGACCGCCTGGGGCGTCAACACCCTCACCAACGACTTTACGATCGACGCCGTTGCGGCAGCCGGCGGCTCGACCGCCAAGGCGATGAAGCTGCTCGGTGCCACCAGCATCGAGGGCACCTCCAAGGCCGGCGCCACGCTGAACATGCCCGACGGCTTCGCGCAGGAACTCTCCGTGCCGATCTCGATCACGAACTGGACGCGCGCCTCGGCCGCAGCTCCGGTGCCGGATCCCCTCGTGCTCACCGCGAGCGGTGCCACGCCGCCGATCCTGTTTGACGTCAAGGGCAAGGCCAACGTCACGGTCAACTCGCTCTCGCTCAACCTGACGGCCCGCAACGCCACCGGCCAGGCCATCCCGCTGAACCCGGTCACCACCGACCTCGACGGCAAGGCCATCACGCCGTCCGACAGCAACCCGGGCACCTTCGACGTGCCCTGCAAGCTCGTGGCGGGTGCCCCGACGAAGCTCGTCGAGATCACCGTGAACGACGGCAACGCGCCGTCGAGCGACACGCAGGCCCCGTCGACCCCCGGCACCGTCGCGACGGTCACCACCGCCACGTCCGGCTCACTCTCGTGGGCTGCGTCGACCGACAACACCGGCGTCGTGTCGTACGAGATCCGCAAGAACGGCTCGTTCTTCGCGGCCGTCAAGGGCAACAAGGTTTCGCTGCCCGGCCTCGCAGCCGCGACGTCGCACACGTTTGAGATCAGTGCCGTCGATGCCGCTGGCAACAAGTCGACTCCGCGCAGCGTCACCTTCTCGACGCCGGCCGAGTCCATCTCGACCGCCCTCACGAAGTACACCGCCGCGCTCAACGGCACCGCCCAGATGAAGACCCTCATCACCGGCAACCTGCCCCTCAAGGGCGGCATCACCGCCGACATGAAGACGGCCGACGGCACGATCACCGCCGACCTGAAGCTCAACAACTCGACCGGCCGCCTGAACGCCCTCGGCTTCCTGCCTGTGACGGCCGTCGTTGGCTTCGTCAGCAGCGGCAAGACCACCGGCAACCTCTCGACGGCCGGCGTGCTCACCACGCAGACCGCCCTGCGGATCAAGCTCATCGACGTCAAGCTGTTCGGCGCGCTGTCGATCGCTGGCGGCAACAGCTGCCAGACCAAGTCGCTCTCGAACATCACGCTGAAGTCGGCCGCGAACTTTGATCCGATCAAGGGTGGCGACATCTCCGGCACGTTCGCCATCTCCGACCTCAACAACTGCGGCATCCTCACCGGCATCGTGAGCCCGCTCACCGCCGGCGGCGGCAACGTGATCAAGGCGACGCTGACGCCCCAGATCTAGTCAACTGGTCTCGCGGCTCGGGCGCCTTGCCCGGGTCGCGGAGACCCTTCTCTCCTCCAAGCAGTACGGCGCCGGCCGTCATCGCATCCGCGGTGGCGGCCGTTGCCGTTCTGGATCCAGGCTTAGGAGTCGAAGCCGAGGCCGAGACGATCCAGCAGACGAAGCCAGGCGCCCCGCTCGCCGCTGGCCGCGTCGGCCTGCTCCAGCCGGCGTTGGGTGAGCCCGATCGCCGCCGAGCGCAGCGGCTCAGGGGGGAACGGGAGGGGTCGCCCGCGGACGTACGCCGAACGGGTGGCGTCGGTCTGCACGCCGTCGACGAGGTCCAGCGCGACGTGTCCGCCGAACCGCGAGGCGCAGACGCCAAGCCCGGTGTAGCCCGCCGCCGCCGCGACGCGCCCGCCGTGGCTCGTGGCAAAGAACACCGAGAAGCGGCTGCAGGTGTCGATCGCGCCGCCCCAGCGGTGCGTGAACTGCAGGCCACGCAGCTGCGGGAACGTGGTGAAGAAGTGCTGGGAGAGCCGCGCGAACGACGCCTCGTGGGCGTCGTAGCGCGCGTCGACCGGGCCGCCGTAGCGGTAGATCGCGTCGTAGCCGCCCCACAGGATCCGGTGATCGGCGGTGAGCCGGTAGTAGTGGAACTGGTTGGCGGCATCGCCGACGCCCTGCCGATCAGACCAGCCAATCGAGGCAAGCTGCTCGGTCGAGAGCGGCTCGGTCACGAGGACGTAGTCGTAGACGGGCGCAATGCGGCGCCGGACCGACGCCATCAGCGACGGGTGCGCTCCGGTGGCCAGGACGACCCGCTGCGCCCGAACGATTCCGCCGGCGCTGCCCTCGAGGTGAGCCGCAGTGATCGTCAGCTCGAGATGACCGGAGGGGGCCTGCGTGAGTTCCGAGACGGGCGAGTGCTCGGCGATCCGGACGCCAGCCTCCACGCAGGCGGCGCGGAGCCCCTCGGCGAGCTTGCCCGGGTGCAGCACGGCCGCGCGACTGCGGTCCCATAGGCCGCCGAGGTAGGTCGGTGAGGCGATCGACGTCTGCATCGCTGCTCGATCGAGCAGCTCCACGTCGTGGCCGTGCTCGCTCAGCAGCGACGCCTCCTCCTCCAGCCACGCCACCTGGTGTGCCTCCAGGGCGACCGTCAGCTCGCCCGTCGCCTCGAAGTCGCAGTCGATCTGGAGTCGCGCCACGTCGGCGACGAGGCCGTCGTAGTTCTCGCGCGCCAAGCGCTCCAGCGCCTTGAGCTCGCCGGGGAATCGCGAGTGGCCGTTGCCGATGCCGTGCGTCAGCGAACTGACGCAGAAGCCGCCGTTGCGGCCGGTTGCGGCCTCGCCGATGCGCCCGGCCTCCAGCAGGATCACGTCGCGGGACGGGTCATCCGTCTTGGCCTTCAGGGCGGCCCACAGTCCGGTGAACCCGCCACCCACCACGCACAGGGCGGCGTCGACCGTGCCGTCGATCGGGCTGGCGGGCTCGCGGGCCGGGAGGTCGTCGACCCAGAACGACGCCACCTTCGCCCCCGCGTAGGCGGCCTGCTCCTGGGGCGTGGGCGGGGTCGAAGGCCAGGGTCTGGGCACACCCTCAGCCTACGCCCGGCTCGCGTAAGCGGAAGCCGGTGACCGGTACTACGACCGTTGAGATGTGTTCAAGCGGTGAAGGTCAAGTAGCCGATACCTAGAAGGACGACGCATGGCTTCCCCCGCCCCCCACCTCGGCCTCCAAGACTGGTACCTGCAAGCCCGCGACGGTGAGCTGGCCGGCGCGCCCGGCGTGCGGATCGATCCCCTGAATACCGGATGGGCCGTCCGCGTGAACCTCGGCGACGAAGAGCTTTGCGGCCGCGCGTGCCCTGAGATCACGATCCAGCGCACGACCGACGACTGGCTTCACGTGTGGCGCGACGAGACCGACTGGCGCGCCGATTGCGGCCCGCTCACGTTGACTGAGGCCATCAAGACCTACCTGGCGTGGGCCGGTCGGCCGCTTCGGGCTGACGCCTGAGGCGCCCTGCGGGCAGCAGGTTCGCTGCCGCCCGACCGCCGTTGCACGGATCGGTGGTGTGAGCGGCATCCCGCGTTCGCATACCTGCGGTTTCTGAGATGTGGCGGACTTCCGACGGGTATCGCCACCGGTGTGGCGTAATGCTGGGCAGACGGCGCACACGCCGCTGCACTTTGCCGGCAAGCCGCCGACCCACACCCACGGACCAACTCTCACATCATGCGCTCCACCACCAGCACCCTCCGCCTTCTCGTCGCTCCGCTCGCGATCGCTGCCACGCTCTCCTTTGCCGGCTGCGGCGACGGCGGCGTCGACCAGAGCAAGCTCGACGACGTGCAAAAGCAGGGCGAGCAGATCCAGCAGGACGCCAAGGACCTGCAGGCCGAAGCGCAGCAGACCGCCGAAGACGTGAAGTCGGGCAAGAAGACCGCCGAGGAGGCCTCGGCCGAGCTGCAGGAGAAGGCCGACGCCGTCACCGACAAGGCCAAGGCCGCCAGCTCCGACGCGATCGACGCCGTTAAGGACAACAAGTACCTCTCCGACGCCGACAAGAAGGCGCTCGAAGACGCGAAGGCGCAGCTCAAGACCACCCCGTAATGCTCCGAGGCCGAGAGGTCTCATCCGGAGGGCGTCGATCCGTTGGGTCGGCGCCCTTCGTCGTTAGTCGACCAGGGCGAACTTTTCGGTCTTGCGGGTTGGTCCGGCGACGATGATGCGGTCGTCCTTTTCCAGGAGGGTGTCGGCGGTGGTGTAGGTCCAGTCGCCGGTGTCCTTGCGGATCGCAATCACGGTCACGCCATACGTTGCGCGGATTCCGCACTCGCCGAGGAGCTTGCCGTAGGCAAAGGTCGGCGTGCGCATCTTCACCATCGCGAAGTTGTCTTCGAACTCCACGTAGTCGAGCATCGTGCCGCGCACCAGGTGCGCTACCCGGGTGCCCATGTCCTTCTCCGGCGCGACCACGTGGTGCACGCCGAGTTGGGTGAGGATCTTTGCGTGCGGCTCGCTGATCGCCTTGGCCCAGATCGACGGCACGCCGAACTCGACCAGCAGCGAGGCCGTCAGCAGGCTGGCCTCGATGTTCGTCCCGATGCCGACGACGGCCCGGTCGAACTCCGGGACAGCGATCTGGCGCAGCGCGGCGACGTTCGTGGAGTCGGCCTGCAGGACGTGGGTGAGGATCCCATTGTGGGCCTGAACGAGTTCCTCGTCGCAGTCCACGCCGAGCACCTCGGTCCCGGTCTTCACGAGCTCGGTGGCGATCGCGCTCCCGAAGCGCCCGAGGCCGAGCACGACCACGGAGTCGGCTTCGGCGAGCCGGCGGGCCGTGCGGGCATTCGTGCTCGGAATCATGCGGTCCTCGTCGTGGCGGGGGTCGTTCGGTGCGTCATGGTCGGTCAGCCGATGATCGGCCGCTCCTTCGGGTACTCGTAGAGGCGGCTGCTGCGCCGCAGCGCAATCGCCGAGGCGAGCGTGATCGGCCCCAGGCGCCCGGCGAACATCAAGAACACCAAGACGACTTTGGCGGCGGGCGAGAGATCACCCGTCACGCCGGCAGTCAGGCCCGTCGTGGTGAACGCAGAGGTCACCTCAAAGAGGCTGCGATCCAGGTCGAGTCCGTCGAGCAGCATCAGCAGCATCGTGCCGAAGGTAATGACGGTGAACGAGAGGGCGGCGACCGTGATCGCCTCGCGCTGGGCGGATCGCGGCAGGCGCTTGCCGAAGAGGTTGACGGCGCCCTCTCCGCGAATCTCGGCGTAGACGATGAAGAGGATCACGGCAAACGTCGTGACCTTGATCCCGCCTCCGGTCCCCGCCGGGCCCGTGCCGATGAACATCAGGGCATCCATGGCGAACCAGGTGGCGGGGTTGAGCTCGGCGATGTCGACGGTGTTGAAGCCGGCGGTGCGGGGCATCACCGCCTGGGTGAATCCGGCGAGGATGCGCGCCGGGGGGGCGAGGGCGCCGAGGGTCCCCGGGTTCGACCACTCCAGCGCGGTGATGACCACGGTGCCGCCGAGCAGGAGCGCCGCCGTCATCGAGACCACGATCTTGGTGTTCAGCGTCCAGTGCAGCGTCCAGCGCAGCTCGCGCCGGAGTTCCAGCATGACCGGGAATCCGAGTCCACCGAGGATCACGCCGACGCAGATCGGGATGCAGATCCAGGCGTCGCTGGCAAAGCCCATGAGGTTGTCGGTCCAGAGGGCAAACCCGGCGTTGTTGAACGCGGTGATCGAGTGGAAGACGCCGAGCCAGAGCGCTCGAGCGAACTCATAGTCGTAGCCCAGCCACCAGCGCAGCGTCAGCGCGAGCGCGACCACCAGCTCCACGCTGATGGAGATCTTGGCGACGCCAAAGAGCAGCCGGCGCAGATCACCCTGGTCGACGACGGAACTCTCGCGCGCCGTCTGCAGACGCGTCCGCAGGCCCAGGCGGCGCGCGACGACGAGTCCAAGGATCGAGGCGAACGTCATGATCCCGAGGCCGCCGATCTGGATGAGTACGAGCAGCACGACTTGGCCGAACACCGTCCAGTGGTTCGCCGTGTCGACCGACGAGAGGCCGGTCACGCAGACCGCCGAGGTGGCGTGGAAGAGTGCGTCGACGAAGGTCGAGCCGCCCGGGCCGCGGGTTGAGGCCGGCAGCATCAGGAGGAACGTCCCGATCGTCACCGCGGCGCCGAAGGCCAGGACGATCACCTGCGCCGGGTGCAGCTGCAGCGGAGCGCGCAGGCGTGCCGACAGGCGTGGTCGTGGGTCGGCGGGCATTTCGTGCACCGTACCCGTCCGACCGGTCTCCAACGCACCGAGACTTGGCGCGGCTTTCGGCGCTACGGTGGTGGTGCAATGAGCCTGGGCGCGCAGCATGACAAAGGCGTTGAGCCCCTACTCGACGTTCAGCTCTGGTCGGATGTGGTGTGTCCGTGGTGCTGGATCGGCGAGGCGCGCTTGCGCCTGGCGCTGCGGGAGACCGGTCTGGCAGAGGTGACCCGGGTGACGGTGCGCTCCTACCAGCTTGACCCGTCGGCCAAGCGCGGGCCGACGATCCCAATGCTCGCCGAGAAGTACGGCAAGACGCTCGCGCAGGCGCGCGAGATGACGGAGCAGGTCGCCGAGCTGGGTGCCGAGCTCGATCTCCCGATGGACTTCGACATCGCGATCAGCGCCAACTCGGCGGACGCCCACCAGGTGATCCACCTGGCGCGGCGCACCGGGCACGACCTTGAACTCACGCAGCGACTACACCGCGCGCACTTCACCGAGGGCGCCGACATCTCCGATCACACCGTGCTGATGCACGCCGCCGGAGATGTTGGCCTCGACGAGCACGAGGCCGAGATGGTGCTCAAGACGGGCGCCTTCGCGCAGGACGTGGTGGCTGACCGCGAAGAGGCGATGCGGCTGGGTGTTCGCGGCGTCCCGTTCTTCGTGCTCGGGCGCCGGTTTGCGATCAGCGGAGCGCAGCCGGTTGAGGCGATGGTGATGGCCATCGAGAAGGCTACGCAGCCGGTCGTCTAACGCGCGCGCAGGTACTCACAGGTACCTGCGCGACGGTCTACTCTTGCGGGTTATGTCCCCTGATTCGTCTGTCTCCGGCTCGCGGGCTGCAGTGGTTCGGGCGCCTGAGGATCACGTCGAAGCGGTGGCTTCTCCGGCGATTGCGCCTCAGCGGGCGCGGATGCTCGAGGGCATGGCGCTGACGATCTCCCAGCATGGCTACAGGGGTGCCACGATCACGGAGGTCGTGCGCCACGCCAAGGTCTCCAAGCGCACGTTCTACGAGGAGTTTGGAGACAAGGAGTCTTGCTTCCTGGAGCTCTACGAGCAGACGCGCGCCGTCCTCGAGCAGCTCATCATCGATCAATCGCTGCTCTCGACCGACTGGCGTGAGCAGATCCGTGCGGGCGCGCGAGCCTACTACGAGGCGCTTGCTGCGGCACCCCGCCTGACCCACGCCTACTTCATTGAGATCGCCACCCTCAGTGAGCGCGCGACGAAGATGCGCCGCGAGGCGTTTGATCACTTCGCGCAGGTCCTCGTCGATCTCGTCGAACGCGTCCGAGGGGAGCATCCCGAGGTGCCGTCGCGCCCGCTCAGCCACACGATGGCCGTTGCCATGCTCGGCGGCATGACGGAGCTGCTGATCGGCGCGATCGAGCGCGACGACCTTGCGGCGAGCATCGACGGCCTCGTCGAGGTGTCCAACGACCTCATCGGCACGATGATTACCGGGCAGTTCCCGGACGGGACCGTCGTCGAGTAGGGCGTACCGGTGCTCTACGGCGTGGGTCGCGCGGCGGCGCCGGTGCGCCACCAGATCACGGCGGCCGCCCAGCTCACCAGGATGATGGCAAGCAGGGCGTAGCCGAGCTGGGCGAGGTCGACGCTGGCGAGGTCGGCCAACGGGCCGCTGGTGATGTCGAACTCCTGCACGATCACGCCGAGCAGGCTCAGCGAGCCGATCACGAGTGCAAAGAGCACCGACACGCCCGTGACACCCGTGTTGTAGGCCAGGCGCTTGGCGGGTTCGTGGAGCGCCCAGTCGTAGGCCCGGGTGGTGGCGGCGCCGTTGAGTGTGTCGAGCAGCGTCATGCCCGCGGCAAAGAGAATCGGCAGGCAGAGGATCGCGAGCACGGGCAGGCCGCTGGCGGCGCCACCGCCGGCGAGCACGAGCAGCGCGATCTCCGTCGCGGTGTCGAAGCCCAGGCCGAAGAGGATCCCGAGCGGGTAGAGCTGCCACGGGCGGTTGACGCGCTTGCTGAGCCGCTGCGTGGTGCGGCTCAGGAGGCCGCTCCCCATGAGTTGCTGGTCGAGCTGCTGGGGGTCCAGGCCGTCGCGCCGCGCCGTCCGAGCCAGGCGCCAGGAGGAGCGCAGCACGGCGAGATTCACGAGTCCGACGACGAGCAGGAAGGTTCCCGCCACGGTCGGCCCCCAGACGCTTGCGACTTGGTGGAGCGTCGAATGCTCGTCGCCCACCTCGTCGCCGAGCCCACGGAAGCCAAACGCGACGAGCAGTGCCAGCACGAACACCACGGTCGAGTGGCCGGCGGAGAAGAAGAACCCGGTGGCGTGTGGCCGCTGACCCTCCTGCAGGAACTTGCGGGTCGAGTTGTCGATCGCGGCGATGTGGTCGGCGTCGAAGGCGTGGCGCATGCCCAGCGTGTAGGCCGTCAGGCCGACGCCGACTCCGAACGCCTCGCCTGAGCTGAGCCGCAGGTCGCCCGGCGCGATGACGAGCAGCAGCAGGCCGAAGCCGATCACGTGCAGCAGCGCGACACCGGCGAGCGCGAGGGCGAGTGGGTGCCGCGCGCGAGGGCGGTGCTTGGTCACGGGACGATCACCTCTTGCGTCGGAGCTGGGAAGGACGGCGTCTCGTTCCAGTCTGCCCCAGCGGTGAGCCCCGCCTCGCGTGCGTCGAGCCACCGGCGCAGCTTGGCAACCGACGAGCCGCTCGCCGACGCGAGGCGACCGCCGCCTTCCAGCTCGAGGACGGCGCCACGCAGGTCGGCCTCGGCGACCGTCGCATGGTGGTCTGGCGTGCCTGGCCCGACGACGAGCACGCTGCCGGTCGCGCGGGAGTTCCCCAGGACCGAGGGGGAGTCGTGGAGCTGCTCTCGGGTGCCGTCGATGAAGAGCTCTTGGTGCAGGAGTGGCTCGCCGCCGCGCTCGATGCGCGTGTGGGCGCGCAGCGTGCCTGGGCCCTCGTGGGCGCGGCCGAGAATGATCTCCTCCCGCCACACCAGGCGCGCCGTGCGCGCGAGTTCGACGCAGGTGCGCAGCTCATGGCGGCAGCGGCGCACCGGCACCAGCGGCTCCGGGAGCCAGCGCAGCAGGGCGCCCTCGCCGACCTGCGCGCGGAGCTCCATCAGCGAGGGCAACCCACCGCCGCGGCTCGGGAATGCCATCGTCGCGGCGACCGTACGCACGGTCAGGCTCGTGCCGTCTCCGACGTCGAGGTCGATGGTGATGTGGTCACCGTCGAGGGGAGCTGCGGCGGCGCCGATCAGGTGCACGGCGTCGCCGGTGATCTTCGCGGCGAACGGCGCCGTGGCCGAGAGCTCCGTGATCCGCGTTCGGCCGTCTGGGCCAAGCTCCGTCCGGATGCGAACGCCGCCTTTCATGCGGGCGCCTTCGTCTTGCGGACCGGGCTCATCAAGACGCGAACCGCCCGCCGCAGGCGACCGTTACGCCAAGCGGCCCGCCATGCGTGGCCTCTGTTGATGACCGCCCGCTCATGAGGCAAACATTCTGATCTCGCGGGCGCGGTGGAGTTCGCCGCCGACTTCCAGCAGAGGCCCGGAGCCGCCGGGGAGGTCGGAGGCGGCGACGGTCGCGGTGAGCGCGGCCGCTGAGACGATCGGTTCGGCCTCCGCCGCCACGCGCGCCACCGTCGCATGGACGGCGAACGGGTCGAGGCCGATCATGCGGACGGCGGCGGTCGCCGGGCCGGTCATGGCCGTGTGCATCGCCAGGCGGGCGGCGTCCTTGGGCGGCAGGCCGAGCCGCGCGGCGGCGACGCCCTGCGCGAGCGCGAGGTGCGGGCCGTGCGGCAGGGGCGGGAGCTCGATCGGCCCGGGCGCCGGCCAGATCGCCACGGCGGCGCGCAGCAGCTGGCGGCCTTGCGCACGCGAGGCCTGCCGCAGCGCTGCTGAGGGTGTGCGGGCCGACTCCTCGCGGTCGAGTTCGACGAGACGCGCGTCGTGCATCGTGTGGCGCGCCGCGCAGGCGGCGGCGGCGACGGTGATCGCCGTCTCGGCGCTGGTGCGAAGCAGCCCGTGGAGGAACGCCTCGAGGGTCGGGATGTCATGCACGTCGCCTTGCTCGACGGCTTGCTCGAGCCCGCCGGAGTGGGCATGGCCACCGGCCGGGAGTCGGCCGTCGGCCAGGAGCAGCAGCGAGGAACCAAGCGTCGACGTCATCCCGGCGGCCGCGCTAGAAGAGGAAGTACTTCTGGGCCATCGGCAGTTCGGCGACGGGCGCCTGCTCGACGACGTCGCCGTCGATGGCCACCGTGAAGGTGTCCGGGTCGACGGAGATCGTCGGCGTCGCGGTGTTCTGCGGCATGTCGGCTTTGCCGCGCTGGCGCACGTTCTGCACGGCGACGAACTCGCGGCTGAGGCCGAGCCGCTCGGGCAGCCCATCCTCGATCGCGGCGTCGCAGACGAAGTTCAGGCCGAGCTTGCCGGCGACGCTGGGCGCCGCACCAAACATCGGCCGGGGCATGATCGGCTGGGGCGTCGGGATCGACGCGTTGGCGTCGCCCATCTGCGCGCTCACGATCATGCCGCGCTTGATCACCAGCTCGGGCTTGACGCCGAAGAATGCGGGGTCCCAGAGGACGAGGTCGGCGAGTTTGCCGGTCTCGATCGAGCCGATCTCCGACTCCAGTCCGTGTGCGACGGCCGGGCAGATCGTGTACTTGGCGACGTAGCGGCGGGCGCGGTGGTTGTCTGCCGGGCCATCGCCAGGGAGTGCGCCGCGCGCCTTCTTCATCACGTGGGCCGTCTGCCACGTGCGCAGCACGACCTCGCCGACGCGGCCCATCGCTTGCGAGTCGGAGCCGATCATGGAGATCGCGCCGAGGTCGTGGAGGTGGTCTTCGGCGGCGATCGTCGAGGGGCGGATGCGGCTCTCGGCAAACGCCAGGTCCTCGGGGACCGACGGGTTCAGGTGGTGGCAGACGATGAGCATGTCGAGGTGCTCGTCGATCGTGTTGATCGTGTGCGGGCGCGTTGGATTGGTCGACGACGGCATCACGTTGGCGTGGCTGGCGACCGTGATGATGTCTGGCGCATGCCCTCCGCCGGCACCTTCGGTGTGGTAGGTGTGGATCGCTCGGCCGCCGATGGCCGCGAGGGTGTCTTCGACGAATCCGGCTTCGTTGAGCGTGTCGGTGTGGATCGAGGCCTGGGCGCCCGAGGCGTCGCAGACGGTGAGGCAGCGGTCGATCACGGCGGGCGTGGTGCCCCAGTCTTCGTGGAGCTTGAAGCCGCAGGCGCCGGCGCGCAGCTGCTCCCACATGGACTCCTCGGAGGCGGTGTTGCCCTTGCCGAGCAGCACGACGTTGATCGGGTACTGCTCGAGCGCCGCGAACATCATCTGCAGATTCCAGGCGCCGGGCGTGACCGTGGTGGCGAGGGTGCCGTGGGCGGGGCCGGTGCCGCCGCCGATGATCGTGGTGGTGCCGTTGGCCAAGCCCTCTTCGATGACCTGCGGGCAGATGAGGTGCACGTGGCAGTCGATCGTGCCGGCCGTGAGGATCTTGCCGTTGCCAGCGAGGATCTCTGTCGATGGCCCGATCACGAGATCCGGGTGGACGCCGTCCATCGTGTCTGGGTTTCCGGCTTTGCCGAGGGCGACGATCCGGCCGTCACGGACGCCGACGTCGGCCTTGATGATGCCCCAGTGATCGAGGACGATCGCCCCGGTGATCACCAGGTCGGGCGTGCCTTGGGCACGGGTCGCGGTCGACTGCCCCATCGATTCGCGGATCACTTTGCCGCCACCGAAGACGGCCTCCTCGCCGCCGAAGGAGCGGTCCTCTTCGATCTCGATGAAGAGGTCGGTGTCGGCCAGGCGCACGCGGTCGCCGGCCGTTGGGCCGTAGAGCGCCGCGTAGCGCTCCCGTGAGATCTCGCTCATGCGTGAGTTCTAGCGCGGCGGCGTGCGGTACGCAGCGCGGCGGGCGGGGGCACGGCGCGCGCCAAAGACCGACACTCCGCCGACGGGCTTGCCGTGCGGCGTCAGGCTGGAACTCGGCACGCCACCGAGTTTGCCGCCGATCTCGACCTGTAGCGCGAGTAGCGGGTCGTCGGCGGCCGGCGCGAACGTGCGAGGCGCGCGCGGTTTTGCCGGCAGGTAGCCGATTGCGGAGTCCGCGTACTTGCGGCTCGGGACGGTGGCGGACGGCGTGGCTGTGGGGCTGAATCGGGCCATGGGGGCTTCCTTGCGCTGGTCGGTGGAACAGGCCGAGCCAGCGTATGGGCGCCCCGGGGGCGACTCGTTGTCCACAGGGCCAAAAGGGCGGGGCGAATCTTCGCCCCGCCCGCGACGTGGCGCCCCGGCGTCCAGGAGCCAGCGCGTCTTGAACCTCACCGCGTCCCTTTCGTAGGGCGCTGGCAGCGCCTCGCCGTTTGCCTTCGTGGACACGACCCGCACGGTGGAGTTGGTGAGCCAGCTCAGGCCCGTGAGCTTCACGAAGGTGGCAGAGGCTGCCACGGTCGTCTTCGAGGCGCCGTTGGCATTCGGGGGCGTCTTGGTCGTTGGCGGCGGCGGGACTTGGCGGCCGCTGCGGCGTCTGGGCCGTTGGCGGCGGCGGGACTGGGATCGCATCGGGGTCGGCGGGCGCCGGGGCGGCGAAGGCGGAGCCCGGTCGGCGTCTGGGTCGTTGGCGGCGGCGGATTTGGGATCGCTTCGCGGTCGGCGGGCGTCGGGCGGGCCGCAACCGCCTGGGGTTGCGGCCCGAACTACGGTCACTTGCGGGTGCTGAACACCCGCAAGTGACCGTAGTTCGCTTCGACCGGGCGGGCTGCAACCTCCTGGGGTTGCAGTTGCCTGACATGACCCGCCTGGCGCCTGCGTTCGCGTTGAACCCGCCGGACGTGCGGCGGGTTCAACGCGACCCCGGACCCCTGCAACCTTCAGAGGTTGCGGCGCCGCGGGCCTCGCGTCTGGAACGCCGTTTTTGGGCGTTCGGGGCGCGAGCCTGGCTGAGTGCAACCCGCAGAGGTTGCACCTGCCTGACGCAACGGCGCCGCCAAGCGCTCCTCGCGCCGAAACTACTGCACGCCCGGTAACTCCAACGCGCGGAGCAAACCCCGCAACCCCAGGCGGTTGCAGCCCGCCCGGGTGGACCCATCCTGGGCACCAAAGGCGTGCATCCATTTGGTCCAACCAGCCCGCCCGGCGCCCGCCGGCGCCAAAGCGATCCCCATTCCGCCGCCGCCAACCAGCTCAGACGCCGAACGGACTCCGCCTTCGCCGCCCCGACGCCCGCGTTCCCCGATGCGATCCCCATTCCACCGCCGCCAAAGACCAAGTCGCCGTAGAAGCCGCCAAGTCCCACCGCCGCCAACCAGCTCAGGCGCCTTAGAAGCCGCCAAGTCCCACCGCCGCCAACGACCCAGGCGCCGTCAACGCCGCCAAGTCTCGCCGCCGCCACCAACTCAGACGCCGCCAACGGCTCCCAAGTCTCGCCGCCGCCAAGGACTCAATCCCGGCAACGCTCCCGCCGTCCCGCCGCCCAACCTTGGACGTACGTACATCTTTAGCCGCGCGGACAAAACCGGGCCCGGATCTTTCGACGGGGCCCGGAACGTGCCGGTCTAGGCTCGACTGGAGTCACAAGTACCTCGGTTGGGCGGATGCCGCCCACTCGCTACTGGGGTGCGGCGGCGCGCTCTCTCTCGCCGGCTCGGAACTACCCAAGTCCGACCACCAACGGAGCGCCCATCCATGTTCAGCCCACTGACCGGTCGCCGGGTGCTCGTTACCGGCGGAACACGCGGCATCGGCAAGGGCATCGCCACCTCGTTCGCGCAGTCCGGCTGTGCCGTGGTGATCACCGGGCGCGACCCGGGCGTCGGCGCGGCAGCGGCCGCTGAACTGACGGCACTCGTGGGCCCGGGAGGGTCGGTCTCCTACGTCGGGGGCGACCTCATCGACCCCGGCGACTGTCAGACCGTCGTCACCGCAGCCACCGAGCGGCTCGGCGGCCTCGACGTGCTCTGCGCCAACGCCGGCATCTTTCCCCAAGCGCCGCTCGCCGACCTGACGGCTGACGACATCGACCACATCTTCAACGTGAACGTTCGCAGCATGATGCTCGTTATCACCGCCGCCATTCCGGCGCTGACGGAATCCGGCCGCGGGCGAGTGATCATCACGTCGTCGATCACCGGCCCGTTCACCGGCTACCCCGGCTGGGCGCACTACGGCGCAACCAAAGCCGCCCAGCTCGGCTACATGCGCACCGCCGCGATCGAGCTGGCGCCGCGAGGGATCACCGTCAACGCCGTCCTCCCAGGCAACATTCTCACCGAGGGCCTCGCCGACATGGGCGAGGAGTACCTCGCCGGGATGGCCGCGTCGATCCCGCACGCCAAACTCGGCACGCCAGCCGACATCGGCGCCACCGCGCTCTTCTTCGCCACCGACGAAGCGTCCTACGTGACGGGCCAATCGATCGCCGTCGACGGCGGGCAGATCCTCCCCGAGTCGCCACAGGCGCTCGAAGAGCTGGCGTCGGCGGCATGACCGTGCTCGGGGGAGACATGGCAACGGATCCAGGGTTGACCCGATGACGCTCGATTTTGGTTTCGCGTCGTTTGCCAGCAAGCAGGAGTTGCTCGAGCGCTCCGCGACCGCCTGGAACGCCGACAAGGTCCACTTCTGGGAACGCCTGGGCGTGCCGATCGTGATCGGCGAACGCTCCGGCTACGAACTCGTCGACGTCGACGGTCACCGCCTGATCGACGTGCACCTCAACGGCGGCACCTACAACCTCGGCCACCGCAACCCCGAACTGGTCGACGTCGTCAAAGACGCCCTGGACCACTTCGACATGGGCAACCATCACTTCGCCAGCCCAGCGCGCACGGCGCTCGCCGAACGCCTCGTCGAACTCTCCGGCCCCCAGATGCGCCGCGCCGCGTTCGGCACCAGCGGCTCCGAAGCCATCGACCTGGCGATCAAGATCGCCCGCCGCACCACGGGCCGGCGCCGCATCGTCTCGATCGTCAAGGCCTACCACGGCCATAGCGGCCTGGCCGTCGCCACCGGCGACGCGCGCTACTCCGTTCCCTTCCTCTCCGATCGCCCCGACGAGTTCACCCAGGTCCCGTTCAACGACCTCCCGGCGATGCAGGCCGCCCTCGCCGGCGACGACATCGCCGCCGTCCTCATGGAGACGATCCCGGCGACCTACGGATTCCCGTTGCCTGAGCCGGGCTACCTGGACGCGGTTGCGGAGCTCGCACACGCCCACGGCGCGCTTTACATCGCCGACGAGGTCCAGACCGGGCTCGGCCGCACCGGCGCGCTGTGGGGCATTCAGAAGACGAGCGTCACGCCCGACCTGCTCGTCACCGCCAAAGGCCTCGGCGGGGGGCTCTTCCCGATCAGCGCGGTGGTGATGGACGAGGCCACGTCACGCTGGCTCGACGAAGACGGCTTCTCCCACATGTCGACGGCCGGCGGCGCCGAGCTGGCGTGCATCGCGGCGCTCGGCGTCCTCGAGATCACGACGAGGCCGGAGGTCCGCGCGCAAGTCCAGGCGCTGACGGCCCAGTTCGACGTCGGGCTCTCCGCCCTGCGCACCCGCCACGAAGGCTGGTTCACGGGGGTCCGCCAAGACGGCCTCGTGATCGGACTCGAACTCTCCGACCCCCAGGGCGCGATGCATCTCACGCGCGCCCTCTACGACGAGGGCGTCTGGGCGATCTTCTCCAGCCTGGATCCGAGCGTCCTGCAGTTCAAACCCGGCGTGCTGCTCGAGCCCGATCAGGTCGACGAGATCCTGCAGCGCCTCGACCGAGCCCTCCTCGCCGCCCGCGCAGCCGCCCGCAGTGGCGAGCAGTCGATCCCGTCGATCCATCCCCACGGGGCCGCCGAGCAGGTACCCGCATGAGCACGATCATCGGCAGCTTCGTGGAGGAAAGCCTCGAGATTGCGCGCTGCGCCATGGCGCTCTACGACTTCTCGCCGCGCGCCACGCTCGACGTGGTGAACCTCTCCGAGAACGTCACCTTCCGTATCGAGGACCCGGCGACCGGTGAGGTCGCGGCGATGCGGCTGCACCGCACCGGCTACCACGACGTAGCGCAGATCAAGAGTGAACTGCTTTGGCTCGACGCGATCGCTCGCAGCCGCTGCGTCGAGGTGCCGCCGCCGATCCCGACACTCGCCGGCGAGCGCGTCGCCCGCATCGACACGCCTGGCGGCGAACGCCTGGTCTCCGTCTCCGGCTGGCTTGACGGCGACATGCCCGACGCCGGCGGCGACCTCACCGCCGCGTTCTCGATGCTTGGCGCCGCCACCGCCAAGCTCCACGACCACGCCCAGAGCTGGACGCTGCCCCCGGGGTTCTGCCGACGACCGTGGGGCGTCGAGCAGCTCTTGGGCGCACGCCCGACGTTCGGCCCCTGGCGCGACGGTCTCGGCCTCGGCGCCGAGGAACTGGCGATCTTGGAGGCGACCGAGACGGCGATTCGCCAGGACCTGGCGAGCTTCGATGACGGCCGCGGCCACTACGGGCTCGTGCACGCCGACCTGCGCCTGGCGAACCTGCTGCTCGACGAGCGCGACGGCCGCCGCGTCGTGCGCGTGATCGACTTCGACGATTGTGGGCCGAGCTGGTTCATGTACGACTTCGGCTCCGCCGTGTCGTTCATGGAAGACGACCCTCGGGTCCCGGACCTCGCCGACGCGTGGGCGACGGGGTACCGAACCGTCCGTGACCTCAGCGCCGCGTCGCAGGCGCAGCTGCCGACGTTCGTGATGCTGCGCCGCCTGGTGCTCGTGGGGTGGGTCGCTCGTAACCACGCGACGGCCACCGAGGCGGCGGCCCTCGGCTCGAACTTCACGACCAGCGCCTGCGAACTGGCCGAGCGCTATTTGAAGGGCCGCTAGCGCCGAGCCACTTGCCGAATCACGGCCCGGCGGTGAGGTCGATCGTCCAGGTTGAGGTGTACGTGCCGGACTCGACGTTCGCGGGGACGTGCAGGTTGACGCCGAATTCCACGTCGACCGGGCCGCGCCCCGTGCCGGTGTCGGCGTTGAAGACCTTCGCCTTCGACGGGCTGATCGGCAGCGGGACGGGGTATGGAGTCACCGTGTTCGTCGGCGTGGTGCAGTTGCCACCGAGCGGCGTGGCGGTCGCCCCGGAGATCCGCGCGGCGGTCGTCGGCAGGACCTTGCCGCCGCCGGCGGAGAACTGTGTGGTGCCGACCTCGAGCTTCCAGCCGGCGCCGGTGCCCGTCATGTCGTCGACCTGCACGTTGGTAGTGGTCGACCGAATCTGGTCGAGTCCGTCGAGCGTGAAGGGCGTGAAGCTGAAGTCGGTCGCGGTGACGCCGAGGCTGCCGAGCCCGCAGGCCGCCAGGAACTCGTAGTCGTCGGCGGCGGTGTTGGCGCTCACGCCGCCGGGCGTGGTGACGCGCACGTCGACGACGCCGGCCGCGCTGGTCGGCGTGTCGGCGGTGATCGTGGTCGCGTTGACGACCGTGTAGCCGGTGGCGTTGACGCCGCCGAACGTGACCTGCGTGGCTCCGGTGAAGTCCGTGCCGGTGATCGTGACGGTGGTGCCGCCGCTGTCGGGCCCTTGCGTCGGCGCCAGCGACGTGATCGTCGGCGCCGGAATGTAGGTGAAGTCGTCGGCGGCGACATTGGCGCTGGTGCCGTCAGGCGTGGTGACCCGCACGTTGACGACGCCGGACCCCGCCGGGGCGGTCGCCGTAATCGTCGTTGCGTTGACGACCGTGAAGCTGGTGGCGTCGACGCCGCCGAACTGCACCTGGGTCGTCCCGGTAAGGAAGCTGCCGGTAATCGTGACGACCGTGCCGCCAGCGGCCGGCCCACTGCTCGGCGAGATCGACGCGACGACCGGCGGGTCGACGTAGACGTAGTCGTCGGCGGCGGTGTCGGCGCTGGTGCCGCCAGGCGCCGTCACGCGAACGGCGACCGTGCCCGCCGCGTGTGCCGGGGCGGTGGCGGTGATGGTCGTCGCGTTGACGACGCTGTAGCCGGTGGCGTTGGTGCCGCCGAACTGGACCTGCGTGGTGCCGGTAAAGCCGGTGCCGGTGATCGTGACGGCGGTGCCACCGGCGGTCGCGCCGCTGGAGGGGCTGACGGCGGTGACGGTCGGCGCGGCGATGAAGGTGAAGTCGTCGGCGGCGGTGTTCGGGCTGGTGCCGCTGGGTGTCGTGACGCGGATGTCGTCGGTCCCGGCGGCGTGCGCGGGCGAGGTGGCGGTGATCGTGGTGTCGTTGACGACGGTGAAGCTGGTGGCGTCGGTCGTGCCGAACTTCACCTCGGTGGCAGTGGTGAAGTCGGTGCCGGTGATCGTGACGACCGTGCCGCCGCCCGCCGGGCCGCTCGTTGGCGTGATCGAGCTGACGGTCGGCGCGGCGATATAGGTGAAGTTGTCGGCGGCGGTGTTGGAGCTGGTGCCGCCGGGCGTGGTGACGCGCACGTCGACGGTGCCGGTGCCGGGCGGCGCCGTGGCGGTGATCGTCGTGGAGTTGACGACGGTGTAGCCGGTGGCGTCGACCCCGCCGAACTGGACCTGGGTCGTGCCGGTGAAGCCCGTACCGGTGATCGTGACCGTCGTGCCTCCGGCGGCCGGGCCGCTCGAGGGCCCGATCGACGAGACCGTCGGCGCCGGGAAGTAGGTGTAGTCGTCGGCCGCGGTGTCGGCGCTGGTGCCGCCGACCGTGGTCACCCGCACGTCAACGAGTCCGGCGGCGTGAGCCGGCGCGGTCGCGGTGATGGTCGTCGCGTTGACGACCGTGTAGCCGGTGGCGTTGGTGCCGCCGAACTGCACCTGGGTGGCGCCGGTGAAGTTCGTGCCGGTGATCGTGACGCTCGTGCCGCCGGCGGTCGGCCCGGCCGCTGGGGCGACGTTGGTGACGCTGGGCGCCGGGACGTAGGCGTAGTCGTCGGCCGCCGTGTTGGCGCTCGTGCCGCTCGGCGACGTCACGCGGACGCTCACGTTGCCTGTGCCGGCAGGAGCGGTCGCCGTGATGGTCGTACCGTTGACCACCGTGAAGCTGGTCGCGTCGACGCCGCCGAACTGGACCTGCGTGGTGGTGGTGAGGTTGGTGCCGGTGATCGTCACGACGGTCCCGCCCGTCTCAGGGCCGCTGCTCGGAGCGATCGAGGCGATCGTCGGCGCGGGGATGTAGGTGAAGTCGTCGGCTGCGGTGTTGGGCGTGGTGCCGCCGGGGGTCGTGACTCGTACGTCGACGGTGCCGGTGCCGGGCGGCGCGGTGGCGGTGATCGTGGTGGCGTTCACGACGGTGTAGCCGGTGGCGTCGACGCCACCGAACTGCACGGCGGAGGTGCCGGAGAGCCCCGCGAAGTTGGTGCCGGTGATCGTGACGGACGTGCCGCCTGGAGCCGGCCCGCTCATCGGGCTGATCGACGTGATGGTCGGCGCGGCGTAGTAGGTGTAGTCGTCGGCGGCGGTGTTGGCGCTCGTGCCGCCGACGGTCGTGACGCGGACGTTCACGGTGCCGGTGCCCGCTGGCGCCGTCGCGGTGATCGTCGTCGGGTTGACGACGGTGTAGCTGGTGGCGTCAACGCCGCCGAACTGCACCTGAGTGGCTCCGGTAAAGCCCGTGCCGGTGATCGTGACGACGGTTCCGCCCGCGTTCGGGCCGGCGCTCGGGGCGATCCCGGTGATCGTGGGCGCCGCGACAAAGGTGTAGTCGTCGGCGGCGGTGTTGGGGCTCGTGCCGCTGGGCGTCGTCACGCGCACGTCGTCGGTCCCGGCGGCGTGGGGAGGTGCCGTCGCCGTGATCGTCGTGCCGTTGACGACCGTGAAGCTGGTGGCGTCGGTGGTGCCGAACTTGACCTCGGTGGCGGTCGTGAAGCTCGTACCGGTAATCGTCACGACCGTTCCGCCGGTCGCCGGACCGCTCGTGGGAGTGATCGACGAGATCGTCGGCGGGGGAATGTAGGTGAAGTCGTCGGCGGCGGTGTTTGGGGTGGTGCCGCCGGGGGTCGTGACGCGCACGTCGACGGTGCCGGTGCCGGGCGGCGCGGTGGCGGTGATCGTGGTGGCGTTCACGACGGTGTAGCCGGTGGCGTCGACGCCACCGAACTGCACGGCGGAGGTGCCGGAGAGCCCCGCGAAGTTGGTGCCGGTGATCGTGACGGACGTGCCGCCTGGAGCCGGCCCGCTCATCGGGCTGATCGACGTGATGGTCGGCGCGGCGTAGTAGGTGTAGTCGTCGGCGGCGGTGTTGGCGCTCGTGCCGCCGACGGTCGTGACGCGGACGTTCACGGTGCCGGTGCCCGCTGGCGCCGTCGCGGTGATCGTCGTGGCATTCACGATCGTGTAGCCCGGGGCGGCTGACCCGCCGAACATCACCTGGCTGGCCCCGGTGAAGTTCGTGCCCGTGATGGTGATGGTGTTGCCGCCACCGTTGGGCCCGGCGGACGGCGTGAGGTTGGTAACCGTTGGGGCCGGAACGTAGGTGTAGTCGTCGGACGCCGTATTGGCGCTGATGCCGCCGGGCGTGGTGACCCGCACGCTCACGTTGCCCGTGCCCGCCGGCGCCGTGGCCGTGATCTGCGTCGATGAGTCGACGGTGTAGCTCGTCGCGTCGACACCACCGAACTGCACCGCCGAGGCTCCCGAGAGCCCAGCGAAGTTCGTGCCGGTGATCGTCACCGTGTTCGCACCGGTCTCGGGGCCGCTGCTGGGGAGCAGCGTCGTAACGGTCGGCGGCGCGTAGTACGTGTAGTTGTCTGCTGCGGTGTTGGCGCTGGTGCCGCCGATCGTCGTCACGCGGACGTCGACCGTGCCGGTGCCCGCCGGCGCGGTGGCGGTGATCGTGGTGGCGTTGACGACCGTGTACCCGGTGGCGTTGGTGCCGCCGAACTGCACCTGGCTGGCGCCGGTGAAGTTCGTGCCGGTGATCGTGACGGTGGTGGCGCCCGCCGTCGGGCCGGCGGTGGGCGACAGGCTGGTGATCGTCGGGGCCGGAACGTAGACGTAGTCGTCGGCGGCCGTGTTGGCGGTGGTTCCGCCGGGGGTCGTCACGCGGACGTCCTGCGTGCCGGTTTCGGCGGGCGCTGTGGCCGTGATCGTGGTGGCGTTGACGACCGTGTACGAGCTGGCGTTGGTGGCGCCAAAGCGCACCGCCGCGGCGCCGCTGAGCCCGGCGAAGTTGGTCCCCGTGATCGTGATCAGCGTGCCGCCGGTCTCGGGGCCGGTGGTCGGTGCGATCGACGTGATCGTGGGGATCGCGTAGTAGGTGTAGTTGTCTGCCGCGGTGTTGGCGCTGGTGCCGCCTGGCGTAGTGACCCGCACGTCCTGCGTGCCCGTGCCGGCTGGCGCGACCGCCGTGATCTGCGTGGCGGAGTCGACGACGTAGCTGGTGGCGTTCGTGCCGCCGAACTGCACGGCCGACGCACCCGAGAGCCCCCCGAAGTTGGTGCCGGTAATCACCACGCTGTTGCCGCCCGCGACCGGGCCGGCCGACGGCGAGAGGGCGGTCACGGTCGGTGGGGCGTAGTAGGTGTAGTCGTCGGCGGCCGTGTTCGTGCTCGTGCCGCCCGGCGTCGTGACCGTGACGTTCTGCGTGCCGGTTCCGGCTGGCGCGACTGCCGTGATCTGCGTGGCGGAGTCAACGACGTAGCTGGTGGCGTTGGTGGCCCCGAAGCGGACGGCCGCAGCCCCAGAGAGGGAGACGAAATTGGTGCCGGTGATCGTGACGGAGGTGCCGCCCGCCGTCGGCCCTGCACTCGGGCTGATTGCCGTCACGGTCGGTGGGGCCTGGTAGGTGTAGTTGTCTGCCGTGCCCGCGTCGACGCTGGTCCCCGGCGGCGCCGTCACGCGGACCTCGACGGTGCCAATGGCGCGGGCGGGTGTGACGACGGTGATCGTGGTGTCGTTCACGACGGTCACGCTGGTCCCGGCGGTTCCGCCGAACGTGACGCCCGTGGTGCCGGTGAAGTACTGGCCGGTGATCGTGACGGTCTGCCCACCGGCGGTCGGGCCGGCCGTTGGCGAGATCGACGAGATCTCCGGGAGCGCGGCGTTGACGACCGCGGTGTAGGCCCAGTACGGCTCGGAGCTCCCGAGGGTTGCGGTGCGGGACGCGGTAGCTCCTGCGTTCTGGGCCTCGTAGGCGCTCGCGAGGCCGGCGTCGTTGCCGGCGCGCTCGCAAGCTTCGGTCAGCCCGCCGTCCCAGCTGGTCGGCACGTTGTTGGACGGGCTCGTGCCGACCGACGACCACCGCATGCTGCCGTTGCGCGTGGCGGTGGTGTTGGGCAGGGCAATCGACGACGCCGTCCCCGAGGACTGCGCGGAGCCGGCGATGGGCGCAGCAGTATCTCCGCCGGAGAAGGCGCTGATGATCACCGCGAACGTGTCGGGAGTCGTCTTCGTGAAGCTGTAGCTCGCCGGTTCGCTCGCGCCGGCGACGCGATACCAGCTCGCCGCGTCGGTCTGGTTGGCTTGCAGCACTGTCCACCCGGCCGGTGCGCCGATGTTGCCGCTGCCGTCGTTGGCGACGGCCGTTGCGATGAGCACGTCGTCGGCGACGGTGCCAGCCGGCTTGGTAACCACCAGTGTGCTCCCGCTTTCAGAGTGGGTGCAGCTGGTTGCGCGGTGGGCAACGTTGGCGCCAGCGTCGACGGGCGTCGCGCCGCTGGCGGCGGCGGCGATGGCGAGCAGCCCGAACCCTCGCCCAAGCAGGCGCTGAAGCGATCGAGGGGACTTGGCGGGGCGCCGAGAGAGCATCGGGGAGTTCACGCGCGAACGCGGAGTACCAAGATGATCGGTTTCGAGTACCGCGATCCTGAGCGACCCCTCAAAAACCTGGCCGCGTCGTTGGAGAAACCGCCCAGTTCAAACCGGACGCCTACGGAGCGGTCTCGGGGCGCCGCCTGAAGTGCTTGCGGGCCGGGTCCGCCGGAACGCCGCCGTGCTGGCTGGCGGCTGGCGCCGCCTGGGCGGGCTGGCGGCGGTGGGACTGGGATCGCTTCGGGGTCGGCGGGCGCCGGGGCGGCGAAGGCGGTGCGGGCTGGCGGCGTCTGAGTTGGCTGGCGGCGGCGGATTTGAGATCGCTTCGGGGCCCGGGGGCGTCGGGGCGGCGAAGGCGGGCGGATTGGCGGCGTTTGAGCTGGTTGGCGGCGGTGGATTTGGGATCGCTTGGGGGTCGGCGGGCGCCGGGCGGGCCGCAACCGCTGGCGGTTGCGGTTCGAACTCCCGTGACTTAGGGGTGCTGAACACCCGCGAGTGACCGGAGTTCGCTTCGACCGGGCCGACTGCAACCCCCTGGAGTTGCAGTTGCCTGACATGACCCGCCCGCCACCTGCGTTCGCGTTGAATCCGCCGGACGTGCGGCGGACTCAACGCGACCCCAACCGCCTGCAACCTTCAGAGGTTGCGGCGCCGCGAGCCTCGCTGAGTGCAACCCGCAGAGGTTGCACCTGCCTGACTGAACGGCGCCGCCAAGCGCTCGGCGCGCCGAAATTACCGCACGCCCGGTAACTCCAGCGCGAGCATCAACCCCCGCAACCCCAGGCGGTTCCAGCCGCCTGATTGGACCCATCCTGTGCACCACAGGCGCGCATCCATTTGGTCCAACCAGCCCGCCCGACGCCCGCCGACGCCACAACGCACTCAAATCCACCGCCGCCAACCAGCCCAGACGCCGACCGCGCTCCGCCTTCGCCGCCCCGACGCCCCCATTCCCCGTAGCGATCGCCATTCCACCGCCGCCAAGGACCCCGACGCCGTCAGAAGCCGCCAAGTCCCACCGCCGCCAAGGACCCCGACGCCGTCAGAAGCCGCCAAGTCCCGCCGCCGCCAACCAGCTCAATCGCCGTAGAAGCCGCTAAGTCCCGCCGCCGCCAAAGACCAAGTCGCCGCAACGACCCGAGGCATAGGTCCGCTGCTGCCGCACCCGCCGCCAATCAGCAGTCACCGCAAGCGCCCCGCCGCCGCAACGCCTACGGAGCGGCGGTGAGGTCGATCGTGAAGGTCGAGGTGTAGGTGCCGGTCTGCACGTCGGCGGGAACGTCGAGCGCCACCCCAAGGGCGACGTCGACCGGGCCCAGGCCGGTGCCGACGGCGGCGTTGTAGACCTTCACCTTCGATGGACTGAGCGGCAGGGGGATCGGGAACGCGCTGACGCTCGTCGTCGGGGTGCTGCAGTTGCCACCCAGCGGGGTGGAGGATGCGCTCGTGATCCTGGCGGCGCTCGCCGGCAGGACCTTGCCCGGGCCGGCCGTGAACTGCGTGGTGCCGATCTCAAGCTTCCACCCGGCGCCCGGGCCCGTCATGTCTGAGACCTGGACGTCGGCGGTGGTCGACTGGGTGTGGTCGAGGCCGTCGAGGGTGAGCGGGGTGAAGCTGAAGTCGCTCGCGGTGGCCGCGAGGCTGCCGAGCCCGCAGGCGGCGAGGAACTCGAAGTCGTCGGCGGCGGTGTTCGTGCTCGTGCCGCCTACCGTCGTGACCGTCACGTCCACGATGCCAGCAGCGTGAGCCGGGGCATTTGCCGTGATCGTGGTCGAGTTCACCACCGTGTAGCCCAGGGCGCTGATCCCGCTGAACTGCACGGCGCTTGCACCGGTGAAGCCCGTGCCGAAGATCGTGACGAGCGTGCCACCACTGTCTGGCCCTGCGGCTGGCAGCAGTCCCGTCACCGTGGGAAGCGCGACATAGGTGTAGTCGTCGGCTGCGGTGTTCGCGCTCGTGCCGTCCGGTGAGGTGACGCGGATGCTCACCACGCCGGTCCCGGCCGGCACGGTCGCCGTAATGGTGGTCGGATTGACGACCGTGAAGCTCGTGGCGTTCACGCCACCGAACTGCACCTGGGTGGCGCCGGTAAAGAAACTGCCGGTGATGGTGACGACCGTGCCACCGGCGGCCGGGCCGGTGCTCGGCGAGATTGACGACACGACCGGCGGGTCGACGTAGAGGTAGTCGTCGGCGGCGGTGTTGGCGCTCGTCCCGCCCGGCGCCGTGACGCGCACGTCGACGGAGCCGGAGGCGTGGGCCGGCGCGGTGGCGGTGATCGTCGTCGCGTTGACGACCGTGTACCCGGTGGCGTCCGTCGCGCCGAACGTGACCTGCGTTGCCCCGGTGAACCCGGTGCCGGTGACGGTGACGGTCGTGCCTCCGCCGCTGCCCCCGCTGGCCGGGCTGACGTTGGTGACGGTCGGCGCCGCGATGTACGTGTAGTCGTCGGCAGCGGTGTTGGGGCTGGTTCCGCTGGGTGTCGTCACGCGGATGTCGGCGCCCCCGGCGGCGTGGGCTGGCGCCGTGGCGGTGATGGTCGTCGCGTTGACGACCGTGAAGCTCGTGGCGCTCGTGCCGTCGAACGTCACCGACGTCGCGCCGGTGAAGGTGGTGCCGGTGACGGTCACGCTCGTGCCGCCGGCTGCCGGGCCGCTCGTCGGCGACACGGAGACGACCGTCGGCGCGGGAATGTAGGTGAAGTCGTCGGCGGCGGTGTTGGCCGTCGTCCCGCCCGGGGTCGTCACGCGCACGTCGACGGTGCCGGTGCCAGGCGGCGCGCTCGCCGTGATCGTGGTCGCATTGACGACCGTGTAGCCGGTCGCGTTGACGCCACCGAACTGCACCTGCGTGGCCCCGGTCAGGTTCGTGCCGGTGATCGTCACGGACGTGCCGCCTGGAGCGGGGCCGCTCATCGGACTGATCGTGGTGATCGTCGGTGCGGCGAAGTAGGTGTAGTCGTCAGCGCTCGTATTCGCGCTCGTGCCGCCGGCAGTGGTCACGCGCACGTCGGCGTTGCCGGCGGCGTGCGCTGGCGCCGTCGCGGTCATCGTCGTCGCGTTGACGATCGAGAAGCCGCTGGCGTTCGTGCCGTCGAACGTCACCTGGGTGGCGCCCGTGAGGTTCGTGCCGGTGATCGTGACGGTCGTCGTGCCGCCGGTCGGCCCCGCGCTCGGCGACAGGTTCGTGACGGTCGGAACTGGCAGGTACGTGTAGTTGTCGGCGGCGGTGTTGGCCGTCATGCCACCGGGGGTGGTGACGCGCACGTCGGCGGTGCCGGTCCCGGCCGGGGCGGTGGCGGTGATGCTCGTGGCGTTGTTGACGACGTAGCTCGTGGCGTTCGTCCCACCGAACGTCACGGCGGCGGCGCCGCTCAGCCCGCCGAAGTTCGTGCCGGTGATCGTGACCGAGGTGCCGCCGGCCTCCGGGCCACTTGTCGGCGCGATCGACGTGATCGTGGGGATCGCGTAGTAGGTGTAGTTGTCTGCCGCGGTGTTGGCGCTGATGCCGCCCGGCGTGGTGACGCGCACGTCGGCGTTGCCAGCGGCGCCCGCTGGGGCGGTGGCCGTGATGGTGGTGGAGGTGTTGACGGCGTAGCCCGTGGCGTTGGTGCCGCCGAACGTGACGATGGTCGCGCCGGTGAAGTTTGTGCCGGTGATCGTGACCGTGGTGCCGCCGGCCGTCGGGCCCTCGCTCGGCGACAGGTTCGTGACCGTCGGCAACGGGATGTAGGTGTAGTCGTCGGCGGCGGTGTTGGCGGTCGTCCCGCCGGGCGTGGTCACGCGCACGTCCTGGGTGCCGGCTCCGGCCGGGGCGGTGGCCGTAATGGTCGTGGCGTTGTTGACGACGTAGCTCGTGGCGTTGGTGCCGCCGAACTGCACGGCCGACGCGCCCGAGAGTCCAGCGAAGTTCGTGCCGGTGATCGTGACCGACGTGCCACCCGCCGCCGGGCCGCTCGTCGGCGAGATCGACGTGACGGTCGGGACGGCGTAGTAGGTGTAGTTGTCTGCCGCTGTGTTGGCGCTCGTGCCGCCGGGCGTGGTGACGCGGACGTCTTGGGTGCCGGTGCCTGCGGGGGCGGTGGCCGTGATCGAGGTGGCGTTGTTGACGACGTAGCTGGTGGCGTTGGTGCCGCCGAACTGCACGGCCGACGCGCCGGAGAGATTGGTGAAGTTCGTGCCCGTGATCGTGACCGAGGTGCCGCCGGCCTCCGGGCCGCTTCCTGGCGAGATCGCGGAGACGGTCGGCGCCGCCTGGTAGGTGTAGTTGTCTGCGGCGGTATTCGCCGACAGTCCGCCCGGGGTCGTGACGCGGACGTCGGCGTTCCCCGCGGCGCCAGCTGGGGCCGTGGCCGTGATCTGGGTCGGCGAGTCGACGGTGTAGCCGGTGGCGTTCGCGGCGCCGAACTGCACTTGGCTGACACCGGTGAAGTTCGTGCCGGTGATCGTGACCGAGGTGCCGCCGGCCGTAGGCCCGGCAGTGGGAGACAGGGACGTGACCGTGGGCGGCGCGTAATACGTGTAGTCGTCGGCCGCCGTATTGGCCGACGTCCCCAGTGGGGTGGTGACGGTGACGTCCTGCGTTCCGGTACCCGCGGGCGCGGTGGCGGTGATCTGCCCGTCGTTGTCGACGGTGAAGCTTGACGCGTTGGTTGCGCCGAACCTCACGGCGGTCGCCCCCGTGAAGTCCGTTCCCGTGATGACGACCGACGTACCACCGGTGGTCGGGCCGACGCTCGGGCTGATCGATGTGACCGTCGGCGTCGTCGGGATCGGCTTCAGGATCAGGGTGTGCGCGCCCCAAGCCGTCGAGGCCGACAACGTTGCGGCGGAGGTCGGAGCAGTGGGCGGTGACTCGGGCGTGCTGTCGTACGCCGGCGCGACGGAGTCGCCGGGCCGGTAGTTCGTGATGAGCGTGAGGCTGCCGTACGTCGTGGTCGGGGTGCTGGCCGTGGACACCGCGGAGTACCGCATGCTGCCGGCCGAGCTGACGGCCGCGGATGGCAACGTCACGGCGGTTCCTGATCCGGTTCCGCTGGCATGCGCGGTGACGGGCGTGGTCGTACTGACGCCTCGGAACGCCGACGCGACCGCCGTGATACTGCCGATCTCGCCGAAGAACCAACTGGTGATCGTATAGCTGGCCGGGTTGCCCGCCGGCACCACGATGCGGTAGGTCGCCATGTTCCCGTCGGCGCGCACCAGCGTCCACGCTGGCGACTGCGAGGTCGGGTCGCTCGTGGAGTAGAAGTTCGAACCCGAAGCCTGGACGGTGAGGATCAGCACGTCACCGGCAACGACGCCGGTCGGCCTGGCGATCGTCGCGGTGCCAGGCGCAACGAACGCCCAGCTCCTCGTTGCCGTCGACGAGGCGACGTAGGAGATCGCCGCGCCCGCGCTTGCCGTATGCGCAAACACCGCCACCGCTGCGAGGAGCAGCAGGCGGACGAATGGCTTGAGCAGACGGAGGGTCATCGGGGACTGATTCGGGCCGCCTGGGGAGGGCGGCCCTCGCGCGGGGAAACGCAGGTCCCTCTCAGATCGGCGGCCAGTGGCGACTTTTGAAGCGCTGGCCGGCATGAACGCGGGAGTGATCGGCCAAAGTTGAGACGTTCGTCCAGGGAACGGCTGTTACCGAGCACCGGTGGGCCTTCCAGCCGCCGAGATCGGCTAGGCGCCGCGGCCCAGCGCGTCCACGGTCAGAGCTCCGCCGAATGGCCAGCGGGCCTTTCATACCTCCAGGACTGAGGTGGGTGGTCGATCAGGAAGACGTGAGCGAGTCACGCGCAACACCGATCGATCTCGTCCCTGTGGGCGAGCGCATGCGGATGATTACGTGGTTCCGCCTAGCGGCGGCCGCGGTGATCGTCATTGCCGTGTGGGCCTCTACGCCCGTCGGCGCGTCGCCGGAGACCGTGACGGCCGTCGTCCTGAGCTACCTCGCCATCGCCGGCGCCGTGGAGTTCCTCTGGCGGCGCGCCAAGCGCCCGTGGCCGTCGACGTTTGGCGTCCTCGCGATGGCCGACGCCGCCCTGATCGTGTGGTGTGCGTACGGCGCCTACGGGCTCGACTCGCCGCTGCGCTACCTCCTGGTCCTGCAGCTCATCACCTTCAGCCTGCTGGCCTCGTTCAAGACGGGCCTCAAGCTCGCGCTGTTCACCACGTGGCTGCTGATCTTCGCCGTCTACTCCGGCGAGGCCAACGTCGTTGCGGGGCTCGAGATCCAAGCGTTCGAGTTCGGCGATCCGACCTTCTGGCACTTGGCGGCCGACATCGGCATGCTCCTTGCCGCCGCGATTGTGACGGCGACCTTCGCCTCCGTGAACGAGCGGGAGCTGCGCCGCAGCCGGTACGACCTTGAGCGCCTGGCCGAGCTGGCGCTGGAACTCGACGACGCCGACAGCCCGTCGGCCGTCGGCGCGGCCGTGCTCGCCGGTATCGACGACGTCTACGACTGCCAGCCCTCGCTGTTCGTGAGTGCCCAAGACGGCCGCTGGAACGTGCTGGCCAATCGCGGCTTCGGCGCCGAACAGGCCGAGGTGCTGCAGCATCCGGCCGTGTCGCCGGTGATCGAGCGTGCCGTGCAGGAGTCGCGCACGCTGCTCGTCGCCCGCGCCGGCACTCAGCCGGACCCGGTGCTCCAGGGCTTCGCTCCCGCTGCCAACGTCATCGTGATCCCGCTCACCGGCAACGGGAAGCGCTCGCCTGCGGCGGTCGTCGCCGAGTACCCGGCGCGCCGCGGTTCAAGGATTGAGCGGCGCATGGTCTCGATGCTCGAGCGCTTCGCCAACCACGCCGACCTGGAACTCACCAACGCGTGGCTGCTCGCCGAGGTGCGTGCCGCCGCCATCACCGATCCACTCACCGGCCTTGCCAACCGTCGCCAGCTGGACCGCGTGCTCGAAGAGGCGTGCTCGCAGGCCTCCCGCGGCCACGGCTCACTCGGTCTGATGATGATCGACATCGACTACTTCAAGAAGCTCAACGACGCCCACGGCCACCAGAAGGGCGACGAGGTCCTCAAGCTCGTCGCCGACAAGATCGCTGGCACCCGGCAGGTCGGCGAGCTTGCCGCTCGTTACGGCGGCGAGGAGTTCAGCGTCGTGCTTCCGGGCCTCGACGGTGAAGCGCTCGTCCGCTCGGGTGAGGAGCTGCGCCGCGCGATTGCTGGCCTCGGCGGAGACATCGCCGTCACCGTCAGTATCGGCGTCGCGTCGGTACCTGCGGACGGCACCGATCGAGACACCCTCGTCGCTGCAGCCGACGCCGCGCTCTACCGCGCCAAGGAGATGGGCCGCAACCGGGTCGTTGCAAGCGCTCCGATCCCGTCGGTCCTGCACGAGCTCAAGGCGTCGTGAAGACCCGCCGCCTTTTGCTGCTGGGTGCCGCGGCGCTCGGCTTGGCGGCCACCCCGTCTGCGGCCTTCGCGGGCGCGGGTGAGGGCGTCGGCTACCGGCTGACGAACGAGCCTGGATCGACACTCAGCGGCGGTTTCATCCAGCTTCCCGCTAGCCCGGGGGCGACCGTCACCGCTCGCTTCATCGCGTCCAACACGACGCGGCAGGCGGTGAACGTGGTGTTCTATGGCGCCGACGGCCAGACGACCCGAGCGACCGGCGCCGTGTTTGGCTCGTCGAGTCCCACCGCTGCAGGTAGCTGGCTGACGCCGTCGCGCACCAGCGCCACCTTGCCGTCCAATAGCGAGCTACCCATCACGGTGAGCGTCCGGGTGCCGGCCGGTACGAGCGTCGGCGACCACGTCGCCGCGGTGATCATGGAGCAGCAGGAGAACGCGTCGACGGCCACCGTCAAGCAGGTCGTGCGCTACGCGATCCCGCTGCTCATCGACATTGCCGGCGGCGCCGGGCCGCAGATCGAGCTTGGTTCGGCGCGGCTCACCCATATCCCTGGCACCGACGTGCCGGCCGCGATCCTGCCCATGCGCAACACCGGCTCTCGCGTCTGTCGGCCCGTCGTGGTCGCCCGCGTAGCTGGAGACAACGGCGCGCCCGTCACGATCGAGCGTCAGCTTGCCGAGATCCTTCCTGGCGACAAGATCTCGTATCCGTTGCGGATGTCGACCGGGATGTCGCCGGGCAACTACCTGGTCCGCGCCGACGTGACGGGCTGCGGCCTCTCCGTGGGTACGTCGACCTCGGCCACGCTCGAGAGCAGCGACCAGCAGAGCGCGCCAGATGCCTCCGGCGCCGGCGGCGCTGGCGCAGACGGCAGCAGCGGTGGCTCCAACACGATCACGCCGGTTCCGCTCAAGCGCACGGGCACCGGCAGCGGTGGTGGCGACGACGGTGGCAAGGACCGGACGCGAGCCCAAGGCCAGGCTGACGACCCAGGCGGCTCCGGCAGCAGCACGGGCGAGGATCAGGAGGCCGCTACTCCGGTGGTTCCGCCCAAGGGGCCGAAGGGCCGCAGCTGGCTCCGGCGCGCTGGAGACACCATCGCGGAGCAGGCCCCGAAGGTGCTCGAGAAGGCCTCGATTCCACTGGGAGCGGCGGCGCTGATCGGTCTTCTCTTCTTCTTCCAGAACGCGCTGGACCGCCGTGACCCGAAGCTCGCCGGCGCTCCCCGCGAGCGAGACGCCGCCTTGGGGTTCGACCCAAACCCCCTTCATTCCTGACGACTCCAACGTCTGCCGAGAAGTCTGGATGTCGGTCCAAGGACTGCCGATCGATGGAGAGCCACCTCGTTCTCTGAGATCGCGTCTCCCTCGACACCGATGACTCCGCGGCCGTCCCCGGCCTGTGCCCCTAATCCTCGAATGGCCCCAACGATGTTCCCCACACCGCGCCCAATCTTTGCCCGTCTTGCAGCGGCTTCGGTCGTGGCCGCTTGCGCCGCATCGCTGGCAGCCGCACCGGCCAACGCCGAGACGGCCGACGCCGACCAGGTGATCAACGCTGGCACGCTGATCTTCCTCAACAGCACCCCCGGTGACGTTTCGTTCCAGGCGGTGACCCTCAACGGTGCCAACCAGACGTCGACGCCTGCCGTGCCGCAGAACGTGCGGGTGCAGGATGCCCGTGGCGCGACCGACGCGTGGAAGATCGACATGCAGCCGACACGCTTCACGCACAGCGTGACGCCGACCGAGCAGCTGCCGGCCACCGCGCTGTCGATCCCGACCGCGCCCGCCGCCTCGACCTGCCTGCCGTCGTCGACTTGCACGCCGGCCACGAACACGGTCTCGTACGCCCTTCCCGTGGACGCGGCGCCCGCCCCGGCGACTACGATCTACCAGGCCGCCGCTGACACCGGCCGCGGCCAGCTCGAGTTCAATCTCGGGTGGCAGCTGGGCATCCCGGCCTCGACGGCCGCCGGGACCTACAACTCCACGTGGACCTACACCCTCAACACCGCTCCGTAGTCCCGAGCCGCGGGCCGATGATGGCCCTCAAAGCGCGGCTTGCACTGCTGTTTGCCGCATCGTTGATGGCCGCCGGGGCTCCGGCCGCTACCGCTGCCCCGTCGGTCGATGGGATTAGCGCTCGCGCGGTCAACGCCGACGGGCAGTCCTATGGCAAGGCCTACTTCGTGGAGCGCCTCGATGGCGGCGACACGTTCACGGGCCACATTGCGATCTCGAACTCGGGCAAGCAGTTTGCCCGGCTCTACGTCGACGCCGTCGACGGCGTCACCAGCAACCGCGGCGGCATTGTCTTTGCCCCGCGCGACGCCGCAGACAAAGACGTCGGTGCATGGATCGCGCCGGAGAAGAAGCTCATCCGGCTGGATCCAGGCGACGAGAAGATCGTCCCGTTCACCGTGAAGGTGCCCGAGGATGCCTTTGCGGGCGACCACGTGGGCGGGCTCGCGATCGAGCCGCTGCGCCGCGCAACGACCGGTGGGCAGTTCTCCGTCACGCAGGTGCTCCGCGTCGCGATCGCGATGCAGGTCCGAGTCCGCGGCGACGTGAAGCGCGAACTCGTGCCGAAGGTGATGAACCTCAAGGCGATCCCGGGTTCCGAGATTCCGGCGCTCACGATCCGTCTGGCGAACAACGGCGACCTGCTTTGCCGCCCGACGCTGACGGCGACGCTCTACCAAAACGATCAGCCGCTCTCCTCAGAGAAGCGAGACATCGACACGATCCTGGCTCGCAGCGCCATCGACTACCCGCTGTACTGGCCACGTGGCCTGAAGGCCGGCACCTACATGGCCGCCGTGCGTACGCAGAACTGTGGCAAGTCCCGAGAGACGCAGGCCGAGGTGAAGCTTGAGCGCGACCTCTCTGGCACGACGCCGCCCGCCCGGACTGGAGTCGTGCAGGAGGGTTCCGGCGAGGAAGGTCTTCCCACCTGGGCACTGGTTGCGTTGGGCGCGCTGATCGCGCTGGTGCTGCTTGGCCTCGGCTGGTGGCTTGCCCGCCGTTCCGGACGCAAGCAGACGGATCGCGAGCGTGAGCTGGAGCTGCGTGAACGCGAGCTTGAGATCCGCGAGCGCGAGGCGCGCGCGGCGGCAGCCGCAGCTGACTCGGAAGCGCCGAGCGCCCCGGCGTCGGCACGCTCCACAAGTGCGCCGGCGCCCAACGATCCGACCCCTTCAACGCCCGCGCCGGACGAGCCGACGTCGCCCAGCACCCCGGCTTCGCAGCCGCCGGACTACGGCACGCCGAAGCCGCTCGAGGGCGATGACGGGCCGAAGAACCCCTTCGCTGGCTAACGCTGGAAGAGTGCGCTGCGACGGTCGTCGCAGCGACTGAACTGGTTGGCGGCGGCGGAATGGAGATCGTTTCGCGGTCGGCGGGCGTTTTGCACCGAGGGCGGTGCGGATTGGCGGCATCGGCGCTGGTTGGCGGCGGCGGGACTGAGATCGCTTCACGGCTGGCGGGCGCCGGCGGGCCGCAACCGCTGGCGGTTGCGGCGGCGAACTCCCGTCGTTTGAGGGTGCTGAACACCCCTCGGTGACGGGAGTCCGCTCCGATTCGGCGAAGTGCAACCCCAAGCGGTTGCGGCGTCGCGCAGGTCGCGCCCCGAGCGCCCGTTTCGGGCGTTCAGGACGCGAGCTCCGCCAGCACAACCCCTGGAGGTTGTGTTTGCCTGACATAACGGCGCCGCCAAGCGCTCCTCGCGCCGGAACTACCGCACGCCCGGTAACTACGGCGCGAGGAGCAAACCCCGCAACCCCAGGCGGTTGCGGCCCGCCCGCCCGCTCAACCACCGACAGGCCCGCCTCCAAGAAACCCGCTCCGCCCTCGCCGATCCGACGCCCACCGGCCCCGAAGCGAACTCAAATCCACCGCCGCCAACGGCCCAGACGCCGCATGAGCCGCGAAGTCCCACCGCCGCCAACGGCCAAGTCGCCGCAACGGCCGGCGGTCCGCCGCTACTCCTGCGGAGCGGGCGCCCACTTCGAGAGATCGCCGAGGTCGAGCTCGGGCGCCTTCTGCTCGTAGTCGGCGCTGGCGACGCTTGCGAGGACCACGTCGAGGAGGCGATCGGGCACGATGCGCGGCAGCGTATTGGCGAGGTGATTCTCCAGGCCCATGCGGTAGCGCGCACGCGGGCGCCGAGCCTTCACGGCGCGCACCACCATGGCCGCCGCGGCCTCCGGCGGCTTGCCGTCGGTCAGCGCGGCGTCGCCGGCCTGCAGCGCCGAAGCTGCCAGTCGGCCATAGCGGTCGTGCATCTCGGGGATGTGCTCGTAGGAGTCCCAGACGGACTGGCCCTCGGCGATGCCCTTGTCGAAGATCGGGGTGACGATCATCCCCGGCGTCACGCAGATCACCTTCACGCCCGTCTCGCGAAGCTCGCGGCGCAGGGTGTCGTTCAAAGCCTCCAACGCAAACTTCGACACCGAGTATGGGCCGAACATCGGCAGCGCCAGGCGGCCGGTCGGCGAGCTGACGTTGATGATGCGCCCGCGTGCACGCAGGACGGCCGGAATGGCGGCGCGCGTCACGGCGATCGTGCCGACGATGTTCACGTCGACGACCTCCTGCCAGCGCTCGTCGCTGATGAGCTCCACCGGGCCTACCGACAGCACCCCAGCGTTATTCACCAGGACCGAGAGTCCAAGCGGCTCTAGGGCGAGGCGCGCGCGGAGTGCGTCGCGGTGCTCGGCGCTCGTGATGTCGAGGAGGATCGGCTCGATGCGATCGCTGGCGGCGGTGAGTGGCTCGGCGTCCGCGAGGTTGCGCACGCCGGCGAGGACGCGGTGGCCGCGCTCGGCGAGTGCCAGCGCCGTGGCGGCACCGATCCCACTCGACGCGCCGGTGACGAGCGCCAGTCCGGTTGAGCGCCTGCGCCTCATCGCGGCACCACCTTGTCGATCATGTCGACGAGGACCTTGGTCGAGCCCTCGGGCTGGCCGTTGTTCTGCGTCTCCGCTGCCGTGATGGCATCGACGTGCTCATACCCGTACTGCCACACGGCCGGGTCCGGTCCGCCGAGCTTGGCCTTCTTCTGCACGCCAGAGAGCCCAAGCGACTGGATCCGCGGCTTGCGTGCCGTCGGGTGGCGGTAGGTGAAGTTCTTGAGATCGCCGCCCTTGTCATGCCCGTAGAAGGACGTCAGATCGGTGATGACCCGCAGCGGGAAGTACGGCTCCGTGAAGTTCGTCGGGCCCTCAAACTGGATCCGGGCGAACTGCGTGGCGTCGGTGACCTCGGTGGCCTTCTCCGTCAGGCCGGGGCCGAGCTGGGCGGGGCCGAGCTCGTTGTAGTTCACCCAGCCGGTGACGGGGACGCCCGGGCCAGCTTTGCGCGGCACAAAGAGGTTGTTCGACTGCAGTGCCCAGTTGGCGAGCGGGATCTGCGCGAACTGCTGCGCCAGACGGTTGCGGCGCATCGCGCCAGCGTTGTCGAAGAAGCCGAAGCTCGCGCGGATCGCGCTGATCGGCGTGCCGTTGTCGTCGAAGAGCTGGCCGAGCAGCGCCGCGTTGGTGTAGCTGTACTGGCGGACGGAGTCCTTGGAGAACAGCAAGCGAGAGAGATCGGTCGAGCCGGCCAGGTGGAAGAACGTGTCGAGCGACTTGTTGTAGGGCAGCGACTTCACCAGCGGCGTCGCCAGCCCGTCCGGATCCTTGAAGGCTGCGGTGCCGATCGCCTCGATCGCCATCGCGGAGATCGGGTCGACGCCGTCCAGCGGGACGGTCGCGGGGAGCTGGCGCTTGGTGATCCCCTCGAGGCCGCCCTTGCGGACGATGTCGACGTTGCCGAGCGTCAGCAGGTTGATGGCGGTCTTCAGCGCCGGGTAGTCCTGCGTGGGGTCGAGGTCGAGCATCGACTCGAAGCCCACGAACGCCGCGCACTGGCGGTAGCCGGCGTCGTCGTTGGTCGCGAGCTTGCCGTCGAAGTCCCAGCCGGCGAACACCTGCGTGAGCGGACCGCCGAGTGAGTGGCCGCCGCAGACGACGTGCTTCTCGCGCCACGGCTGGCTCGGGAGCTCGTTCGTGAGGACCGAGTAGTAGTCGTTGACGGTCTGCGCGAGGCCGATGTCTCGCAGGACCTCGGTGCCGTACTTGAAGCCCTTGAACTTCTGGCCGTCGATCGCGCCGCCCTGGAAGTAGTAGTCCGTTGCGTCTTTGAAGTTGCCGGTGGCCTCGAACTTGTTGAGACCGGTCAGATCCTCAAGGCAGTTGCCGCGGCGATCCAGGGCCCAGACTTCGATGTCGCGCCCGCGGCGCTTCGCTTCACGGACGGCATTGCGGGCGAGGGGCTCCAGCGCCATGGCGCCCTCGAGGATGCCCGGCATGAGCACCGCGACGGAGCTGGCCTGCATCGACTCGGTCGGGCCGGTCATCGACCGGAAGCGCACGTACTGGATCCAGTCGCAGGCCTCCGGGTGGGCGGCCGTGCTTTTGATGAGCGGCACACGCAGCTTCACGAGGCTGACGGCGACGTCGGCCTGCATGGACGCCGAGGGAATCGGCGTCTCCACGCGATCGACCGCGGCGCTCGCCGAGGCCGGAACGGCCAATACCGCAGCTCCGGCAAGGACGGACGCAAGGCGACGGAGGCGGGCGGAGCGGGGGAGGGATGTGTGCGTTGGGACGGTGCGCATCAAGGGGACAGAATGCAGAAAGTTGGAGTGACTGTGGGTACTCTTGGGTACCCAATTATGAGCGCAATTTGAAAAAGATCGAGAGGCGCGTCTCGGGATTACCAGAGTAGTGCTCACCGGCGTCCGCGCTAACGAAACCGGACGTACCGTCAATAAGACCACCCAAACCGAGAACTAGTATTTCGGACCTGGGTAGGTATCGTTCCCCACCACTTGTTCCCTACGACCGTCTGCCGGTCGAGATTTCAGCGATGTCTCCTTCTGTCCCAGGTCTGACTCCCGCATCGAGCCCCCCGAAGGCGGGCTCTTCACCTACCCGCCTGATGGTTGCGCTCATTACCGCGCTCACGGTGTTGCTCGGCGGTCTGACCGCCGCAGCACCGGCCTCGGCGGGAGGGATGTGGCCACCGCACGACCCCTTCTATGCGGCTCCGGCTGATCTCGCGAGCCGTGCGCCCGGCGAGGTCATCCGTGCGCGCAGCACGCGCATCAAGCTCGGCCCCGGCATCCAGCTGCCGTTCAAGACCTACCAGGTGCTCTACCGCACCACCGATCGCACGAACACGCCGATCGCCACGGTCTCGACGATCATCGTGCCGACGAACAACCGCCCGGCCACCGATCGCAAGATGGTCGCCTACCAGACGGCCTACGACGGGCTTGGCCCCGGCTGCCGGCCCTCGTACTCGTTGCAGACGGGCCGCGTCGCGCTTCAGGGCGCTGAGGTGATCCTGATGCTGAACATGCTGCGCCGCGGCTGGACGATCGTGACCTCCGACTACGAGGGGCCGAACGACTCCTGGGGCGTCGCGGCGACGACCGCTCGCGGCGTCCTCGACGGCATCCGTGCCGCGGAGAGCTACGCACCGGCTGGATTCGACAAGGGCGTCGACACGAAGGTCGGCATGATGGGCTACTCCGGTGGCGGTAACGCCAGCGCGTGGGCCAACGAGTACGCCCCGGGCTACGCCCCGGAGCTCAACATCGTCGGCGCAGCCTACGGTGGCGTCGGTGGCGACCTGGAGACGATCGTGCGATCGCTCGACGGCGAGCTCTACGCGGGTATCGCGTTTGCGGGCATGGTCGGCGTCACGTCGGCCTACCCGGATCTCGACATGGCTCCGCTGCTCAACAACAAGGGCAAGAAGCTCTTCCGCGATCTCAAGTCGCCGAAGATGGCGTGCATCAGCGACTTCTTCCTCTCGCATCCGTTCGAGAAGTTCCGCTCCTACACGACCGTGCCAGACATCCTGCAGCTGCCGAAGTTCCAGGAGATCAAGGCTGAGAACAAGCTCGGCCGCTGGTCGCCGAAAGCCCCGACCCTCTGGTACGCGCCGTACTTCGACGAGATGGGCAGCTGGTGGGTCAACCAGCGCGTCGCGCGCGACTACTGCAAGGCAGGCACCCCGCTGAGCTTCCAGACGAGCTACATCGAGGAGCACGCCATGCAGGCGATCCTGCGGCCGTGGGACGCTCAGAAGTGGATCGATGATCGCTTTAAGGGCAAGCCGTTCAAGCCGAACTGCCCAACCTCAGAAACCGGCGCCTTCGGGGCGTCACCGCCTCCGGGCAAGGGCTTCTGACGCTTGGGGATGGCCGCGGCGTGAGCAGACGCCGCTGGCTGTCCCTGGGGGTCGATTCCGCTCGTCGGGATCGGCCGCCTAGCGCCGGGATGGAACCTGGCCGGCGGCGCCTACGCGCGCTCAGCTCCCCCTGGGTGCTCTACGTGTAGGCGTTGCCGGCCAGCCCGACGAGGGCCGGCACGTCGGCCAGGGAGTCGATGATCATCGTCGGCTCGATCGGGCTCTCCTCGACCTCGTGCGCGCGGTACTTGCCGGTCTTCACGAGGATCCCGGAGAGGCCCGCGTCGATTGCGCCGCCGACGTCGGCTTCGAGGTCGTCGCCGACCATCGCCACGCGGCTGCGGTCGATGCCCAGGTCGTCGATCGCTGCGTCGAAGAATTCTGAGGATGGCTTGCCGACGACGGTCGCCTCTACCCCGGTGGCGTACTCCAAGGCGGCGATGAACGGACCAGCATCCATGACGAGCCCCTCGGGGCGACGCCAATAGCGGTTCTTCTGCAGCGCGATCAGGTCGGCGCCGCGAAGCACGGAGCGAAACGCGCCGTTGAGGATGCCGTAGGAGAAGCCTGGTCCCAGGTCGCCGACGATCACGGCGTCGACCGTCGAGCCGGGTGAGACGACGGCTTCAAGGTCGGCGAGGTCTTGCTTGAGGGCATGGGCCGTGATGACGGCCACGCGGCCGTAGCCCCGGTCGTGGCAGAGGCGCACCGCCATCCGCGCGGGCGTGAGGATCTCCGTCTCCTCGACGTCGAATCCAAGGCGGTTGAGGCGATCGGCGACGGCGGCCCGGGGGCGCGACGTGGTGTTCGTCACCAGCCGGTAGGGGATGTCTGAGTTGGTCAGCGTGCGCATCGCCTCCACGCCGCCGGGGGTCGCGTCATCGCCGACGTGCAGAACACCATCGATGTCCAGCAGCAATCCATCCCAGCGACCCGTCATGAACCCAACATAAGACGGACTCTCTTCCGGGCCTTTGGACAATGGGCCAAAGGACGCCTCTGGCGGGCCGTTCGACGGGGGGACAGGGTGGGCGAGGACCAGCCCTGAGGTCATGGAACGCGCGATCACTGGTCGTCAGGATCGGCACCATGCTGCGCTCCAGTTCCGCTCGCCTGGCGCGGGTTGCCGTTGTGTCCATGCTGCTGGCCGCCGCAGGCGCGGGGCTGGCGCCGGCGGCCCACGCCGCGCCGGTGCTGCAGACCCATCCCACGCTCTCCGGCGTCGTGGCCGTCGGCGCGACGGTGACGTGCGTCCCAGGCCAGTGGACGGGCAACGGCCCGCTGACGACGTCGTACCGGTGGGTGCTCGACGGCCGCGGCCCTGACCCGTACGTGGGCAACGGGCTGACGTACGAGCCGGTCGCGGCCGACGAAGGGTGGCCGCTGCAGTGCGAGGAGACGGTGACCGACGCCGACGACACCTCAGCCCAGAACACCCAGGCCCAGGTCGTGCTCGGTCCCCAGGCGCTGTCGAACGCGACCTCGCCGTTCTACCGCGGCGGCGGCAACGTAGGCGAGACCATGACCTGCCACCCGGGCACGTGGAGCCGCACCGCGACCTTTACCTACGAGTGGCTACGCGGCGGTACCCCGATCCCGGGCGCAACGACCGACACGTATGTGCTGACGACCGACGACGTCGGTGACGCCGGCGTGTCGTGCCGGGTGACGGCGACGGCTGTCGTGGGCGGGCAGACCGCCACGGCCAGCACGTCGGTGGCGTTCATCCCCAAGCCGCCGCCACCACCGCGGGTCATCGATCAGCCCGGCAAGCCGACGGGGATCGGCGACTTCCCGGTCTTTGAGCGCGCGCCGCTGGAGCGCTACCTCGCCACGGGCGCGACGGCCAAGATCGTCCCCGGCGTGCTGGACTGGCGGTCGGCGGCAGTGGTCGCGCCGCCCGGCGACGTTCGCGTGAACGGCATTGAGATGACCCAGGCCACGCAGTACCGGCTGCAGGCCTTCACCGGCGCCGGCCTCCCCAACCGCTGCGACGGCGACCCGATCCCGTGGGTCGCGTCGATCTGCCCGGCGGGGCAGCCCGTCCGCTATGCCGGCGTGAAGCTCGTGGCCGGGCGGCCCGTCGTCGCGCGAGTATTCATCGACCGGGCCGGCGCGCGGCGCCAGAGTTCGGTCAGCGTGCGGATCACGATCCGCACGTCGGCCGGGACTCTCATCGGCGGCCTGGTGCAGAGCGTCCCGCTGAAGACTTCGGTGCCCGCGGGCACCGCGCGGCTCGTCACCGACGCCCAGCGCCGAGAGGCCAAGGCGAGCGTCAACTTCACGATCCCCGGCAACTACATCCGCGAGGGGTCGGCGACGTACGAGGCAGAGGTCGTCCCGACCGAGGAGGGCTGCCCGACGGGGAACTGCACGGCCAACAACCGGTTCGTGCTGGTCGGGGTGCCCGCGATCGACACCGGAACGCTGCGGGTCGGGACGCTCCAGGTGCGCTTTGATCCCGCGCCGCCCGAGGGCTTCAGGGTCGAGTCCAACGAGGCGACCACCGCCGCATTCGACAAGGACTGGCTTGGCGGGGCGCGTGCGGTGCTGCCCGTTCGGGCGATCGAGGTGCGCGAGCAGGCTGCCGCCGTCACCGTCGACACGCGCGTCTGCGACGCGATCCTGGCATCCGGCGGCGTGCTCGGAACTCTCGCGCGCGCCGATCGAGGCTTCCTCGCGGTGTGTCGCGCCGGGCTCGGCTGGGCTGCGGTCGGCAACGTGGCCGCCCGGGCGCCGGGCTGGATCGGCGGGATTCGGCGCTACGACACGCTCCTGGGGATCGCCCAGTCCAAGAACACCTACTCGCGCGGCACGGGCACCGAGCGCCCCAACCTGACGACGGTGCCGTTCGGTGCCGCGACGGGACCGGTGGTGCTCTCCGAACTCAAGCGCCCGCTGCGCACGATCGCCCATGAGCTGGGGCACAACACCGGTCTCCATCATGCTGGGCAGGACTGCGAGGGCAGCGACGGCGAGGTCTGGGATCCGGATGGTCGAGGCCGCCTGCAGGGCGTTGGCTGGGACGCAGGCCAGGTGCGCTACGACGCCCCCGGGGGCGATCCGTCGGACACCCTCTACGACCTGATGTCGTACTGCGGCACCGGCAAGGACGACGACGTGTGGGTGTCGCCGAAGAACTGGGACCGGATGGTCGACGCGTTCGTCAAGCTCCGCGACCGTGCGCAGGTCAGCGGTCTGCGGCTTGGTCGCCGCGCGCAGGCAGACGCCCGCCCGACGGGCGACCACCTCTTGGTGACCGCGCTGGCGGCTGGCGGAGCGGCGGAGGTCGACCGGGTGTCAATCGGACCGGCGCGGGCGATGACCGGTGAGCCCACGGGGTACGCCGTCCGCGCGCTCGATGCTGGAGGGACGGTGTTGGCGCAGGCCGACGCCGTTGCGCTGCCAAGTGCCGAGTCCGCGCCGGGGCCGGTGGCGTTCCTCCAAGCTCAGCTGCCGCCGGCCGGCGCCGGCGCCGTGCGGGTCGAGGTGGTCGCCCGTGACGGCGGGGCAGTCGCCGGGACGCAGTCGCGGCCGGCGGCGCTGCCGCCCGTGACGGTGCTGGCGCCCAAGGTCGCCCGTCGCAGCGGAGCGGTCGCGGTGCGCTGGCGGGCGCGGCAGGCGAAGAGCGCCGAGGTGCTCGTCTCCGTCGACAACGGCAAGACGTGGCAGCTGGCCTGGAGTGGGCCGGCGGGGAGCGGCCGAGTGCTGCTGCCCGGCGCGCAGGTGCCGCGGTCGCCGCGGGCCAAAGTGCGCGTGAAGGTCAGCGACGGGTGGAACGTGCGCAGCGACGACTCGCCCGCGTTCGCGTCGGTCGGCGCGCCGCCGCGTTTGACGCTCGCCCAGCCGACCGGGCCGCTGACGATCCAGCAGGGGGAAGCGGTCGCGTTGCAGGCCTCGGCCGTTGACGACGGCGGGCGCACGCTGACCAAGGGTGCGATCACGTGGCTCGACGGCGGGCGGCGCGTGGCGACTGGGGAGTCGGCGGCGGCCACAGGGCTGAAGCCGGGCCGACACGCGTTTGAGGTGGTCGCGCGCGACCGCTTCGGCCGCACGGCCAGCGCCAAGTTCAGCGTCCGCGTGAAGGCGGCGGCGCCGACGTTTACCGCGCTCGTCGTGCCACCGACCGCGCCGGCCGGCGCCCGCACGGTGCGAGTCCGCGTCGCGGCCTCGCGGGCGGCCGAGCTGCGGGTCGCAGGCCAGCGATTCGCCGTCGGCACCAAGGCGAAGTTCGTCTCGGTGCGCTTGCCCCAGGGTGGCGCGGGGGAGATCGTGCTGGGGCTCGCGCTGCGTGCAGACGGCCGCACCAGCCGCGTAGAGGCAGCGGTGACGCGCGGGTGAACAACTTGGCTGGCGGCCGGGCGCGCGGCCGCCCGGCCGCTAGCCTCGACCTCTGATGGGCGCCGCTCGGCGCCGACAGCATCGAAGGCGCGGCGGGTGGCCGCGCAGAAGGAGTGGCGCATGCCGGCCAAGGGACACGCACAGTGGAACGGGGATCTGAAGTCGGGGAGCGGCACGTTCACCGCCGGCGAGGGCATCAGTGGCGATTTCTCCTTCAAGTCGCGCTTTGAGGACGGCCCCGGGGCCAACCCCGAGCAGCTGATCGCTGCGGCGCACTCGTCGTGCTTCTCGATGGCGTTCTCGGCGGCCCTCGCCGAGGCCGGTCACGTGCCGACGTCGGTCACCACCGACGCCGTCGTCACGCTGCGCCTCAAGGACGACGGCCCGACGATCACGAAGATCGCGCTGACGACCGTCGGCGTGGTCCCCGGCATCGACGACGCCAAGTTCCAGGAGATCGCGCTCGGCGCGAAGGCGGGCTGCCCCGTCAGCAAGGCGCTGGCCGGCGTCGAGGAGATCAACCTCGACGCAACGCTCGCCAGCTAACGGGCGGGCTACGCCGCGAGCGGCTCGCTCAGATTGAGCGGGCCGTGCTCGCGCGCGAGGATCGCGAGGAGCGCGTCGGCGACGGCGGGATCGAAGTGCGCCCCGCGGCAGCGCGCGATCTCCGCGGCGGCCTCGTCGATCGACCAGGCGTGCTTGTACGGGCGCTCGTGGGTGAGCGCGTCGAAGACGTCGCAGACGGCGGCGATGCGGCCGGGGAGCGGGATCGCTTCGCCAGCGATGCCAGCGGGGTAGCCGCTGCCGTCCCACTTCTCGTGGTGCGTGCGGCAGACGACCTCAGCCAGCTGCAGCACCGGTGAGCCGGAGCCCGTGAGGAGCTCGGCGCCCGCGATGACGTGCTCCTTCATGACCGAGAACTCCTCGGTGGTGAGGCGGCCTGGCTTGAGCAGGATCGCGTCGGGCACCCCGATCTTGCCGATGTCATGCAGCGCGCTGGCGTGCTGGAGCATCGTGGCGTCGGTCTCGGATTGCCCGAGCTGCAGGGCGACCTCGCCGCAAAGGGCGCTCATGCGATCGATGTGCTCGCCGGTGTCGTCGTCGCGCAGCTCGGCGGCACGGGCGAGCCGAAGGACGACCTCCAGCTGGGAGTCCGTCAGGGCGGCGGTGCGCTCTTGCACGTCGCGCTCGAGCTGCTCGTTGTAGCGCGAGAGGTGGGCGCGCATCGCGAGTTCTCCGGCGGTCGCGACGAGCGAGGCCGCGGCGACCGTGAGCCCAAGCGCCACGAGCGGTTCGGCGAGCGGGAGTACGACTCCGCTGCGGAAGGCCAAAGCGGCCGCGCCGGCATAGACGGCTCCCGCGGCGAGCGCGGCGGCGAGGCCGCGCAGCGGCCCGAAGAGGAGCACGAAGGCGAGGCCGAGCAGCCCCAAGGCAATGGCGATCACGGCCGGTGCCCAGGTCGGGAGTTCTCGCAGCGGGTTGCCCTGCAGGGCCGTCCAGATCGCGTTGGCCTGGATCTCCGGTCCGGGCATCATGCGTGCGCCTGGAGCGGAGGTCGGGTGCACATCTTGGAGGACCGGTGCGGTTGCGCCGACGACCACGATGCGGTCCTTGAGCTTGGCCATGTCGACGCGCCCGGCGCGCACGTCGGCGAACGAGTAGGTCGGGATGGTGCGGGCGGGGCCACGGAAGTCGATGAGCGCGGTGCCGTCGGCCTGGAAGTCCGTCGCGGGGACGGAGCGGCCGACGCTCTCGGCGGTGGCGGTCGCTAGCGACTCCAGCGTTGCGTTCTCGCGGGAGTAGCGGCGAATCACGCCACCGGCGTCGGATGGAAACGTGCCGCCGGCGGCGCGCGCGCCGATCTCGGCGAGGGCCTCGTCGCCACCAAGGACCCGCGTGCGTCCTTGGGTGTCGCTCTCGCCGGTGGCGAGGATCGTGCCTGGCGCGGCCGCGACGGCGTCGACGAGGGCGAGGTCGTCGCTCTCCCGCTCTGAGGGCTCGGTGAACTGCACGTCGTAGACGATCCGGCGGGCCCCAGCGGCCTGCAGGCGGTCGATCATCTGCGCGTGGAGGCTTCTGCGCATCGGCCACGTGACGTTCATCGTGGAGAGGGTCTTCTCGTCGATCGCGACCACCGCGACGTCGGTCGAGGGCTGGCTCCCGCGCAGCTCCAGGCGTGCGTCGATCGTGCCCTGCTCGGGGCCGCGCAGTGTGCCCGTCAGGCCGAGGATCAGGGCGATCAGTAGCGCAGCGGTGCCGGCGGCGAAGGTGGCCAGTCGCCGGCCCGTCAGTCGAGTGCTCATCGGGCGCGCGGGGTGAAGTGGCGGCCGCCGACCTTCACGAGTGTGGGCTTTCCGCCCACTTTCGGCTGGACCGAGACGGCGCCCTCGAACACCTTTACCACGGTGCCGGCGCAGGTGTCAGTGGTGAGCCACTTGGTGCCGCGGACGGTCGCGACGCTGTCACGGCCATGCGTCTCGTAGGCACCACCATTGTCTTGGCCCCACACGTGGCGGCGCTTGGCTTTCTTCTTCTTGCCGGCTTTGGTGGCACGCTTGCTGCCGGAGGCCTTGTCGGTCGGGCATGCCAGGGGTGCGCTGAGTTTGATCTGCGTCATGCCGGTCGCCCTGTTCTGGCCGACGCGGAACTCGCCACCGGAGAAGATGCCCTCCTGCAGCTTGTCGCCGATCTGCGAGGTCAGGACGATCGCGCCCTGCGTCGCGTCGATGGTTGAGCCGGTCGGGATCGATGCGGCGTCGGTCACCTCGCCCCAGCTCGTGGATCCGGGCACACGGAACTTCACCATGCCGCGCTCCGGTGCGACGACCAAGCTGGCACCTTGGACGGGCTCAGGCGTCGCCTCAGGCTCGGCCGGTGGGGTCGGAACCGACGGGGGCGTCGGTTCGGGCGTCGGGGTGGTCTCGGTGGTCGGATCGACCTGTGGCGACGGCGCGGGCTGCTGCGAAGTTGACGGCTCGGGCTCGGGCGCTGGCGGGGTGACGGCCGGAGTCGTCGGAGCGGGTGTCGTGGGCTCCGGTCCGGGCGTGGTGGGCTGGGGCTCCGGGGTCGTCGGCTCCGGCGTGGTCGGCTCGGGCTCCGGGGTCGTCGGCTCCGGCGTGGTCGGCTCGGGTTCGGGCGTGGTGGGCTGGGGCTCCGGGGTCGTCGGCTCCGGCGTGGTCGGCTCCGGCGTCGTGGGCTCCGGCGTCGTGGGCTCCGGCGTCGTGGGCTCGGGCTCCGGCTCGGCCTCGGGCGTCGTGACCTCGGTGCTCTGCGACTGGGTGCCGGCGTCGTTGACGGCGACGACGCGCAGGGTGTTTGCGGCGCCGGCCGTGAGGCCGTTGACGGTGAAGCTGACGGGCACGGCGCTCGTGCCGTCGCCCACCGCGGTCTCGCTCAGTGAGGACCAGCTCCCGTCGCCATTGCGCAGCTCCAGGCGGGCCACGGTAGCGATGCCGTTGGGCTGCACGCTCGCCGTCACGGTTGCGCCCGTCGGGCCGCCGACGACGCTGGCGGCAGCCGTCAGCCGCGGCGGGACGGTCACGCGCACGAGGTAGGGGGCGCGGTCGAGGGTCATCCAGAGGCGGCCGTCGGCGCCCGCGGCTAGGCCGTTGCCCTTGGCGGCCGGGTCGAGTCCGGCGGTGTGCAAGCTGGTGGTGCCGTCGGCTTCAACGCGCACGAGCCCACCGGTTCCGGCGCTCCAGGTGGCGCCGTCCGCGCCCTCGGCGATGGCCGTCGGCGTGGTGGCGGAGGGGAAGAGCGTGGTGGCGTCGTTGGCCCCGATCGCACCGAGCTGCGTGCCGCGGGCGAACCAGGTGGTCCCGGCGCTCGCGCCGAGCGTCGATGGGGCACCACCGACCGAGCGGAAGGAGAGCGCACCACCGGTGGTGATCCGGCCGACGCGGCCGCTGGATCCTTCGACGAACCACAGGGCACCGTCAGCTCCGGCGGCGATCGAGCGCGGCTGCGACTGCCAATCGAGCCCGCCGGTAAAGCTCGTCGCCGTGTTCGTGGCTGGGTTGTAGCGGACGATCGCATCGGAGCCGGTCCACGTCTGGGAGTCGGTCGTCATCCACAGCATGCCGTCGGAGCCCGTGACCAGCGACGTCGGCAGATCAAAGAGGAGGTTGTACCGCGTGACGGTGCCGCCGTCTGCCGAGATGCTGCCCCACTCGGTCGAGGAGCCGCTGGCGAGGAACCATGCCTGGCCGTCTGCGGTGGTGGCGATGTCGCTCGGGGCGAGGTTCGCCGGAAGGTTGGCGGTCACGCCGCCCTTGAGCTCGGTGACGCTTCCGTTGGAGGCGACGTGAGCAATGCGGCCGGGGGCCGCTGGCTGCGTCAGCCACATCGAGCCGTCGGGCGCCTTGGTAATCGCGTCGCCGGCCGCGGAGATCCCCGGGACCGGCGAGGCGGTTGGGGCCGCAAGGGCGGTCGACGGGGCGCACGCGCCCAAGAGGGCACAGGCGAAGCCGAGGCGATGTACGAGACCCATTATTCAGTACATCGGGCGGTACACCGGATTCCGCAGTATGGAACCGGTGCGGTCGCCACGAAGTCGGACACCCGTCCGGTTTGGCCGTTTCTCCCCGAGTCTCCGGCTTCTCCCTGATATGGACGGCCGCGATCAGTTGGCTGTGGCACTCTTGGGCGGTGTCGTCGACCGGTCGGAACTACGCGGGGCGTTCGTCGCAGGACCGCCGCGAGGAGCGACGAGCGCGCCTGATGGGCGGCGGCTTGGCGCTCATCGGGCGGGAAGGCGTCGGCGCCCTGAGCGTGCGTGGGGTGTGCGCCGAGGCGGGCATCACGCCGCGGTACTTCTACGAGGAGTTCGGCAGCACCGAAGAGCTCGCTCGCCAGCTCTTTGATCGCGAGTTCGACGCAAGCATCGCCCGGGTTGGAGCGGCCGTCGCTTCGGCTGGGCCGGGCAGTGCGGAGCGGGTGGCGGCCGCCGTCGGAGCGTTGCTCGACTTCGTGACCGAGGTGCCCGACCGCGCGGCGCTCCTGCTGACGGAGGCCTCCGGTGCCGGGGTGCTCTCCCAGCGCAGGCAGGAGCGCATGGAGGATCTGGTGGTGATTGTCGGCGAGTTCGGCCGCACCACCTACGCCACGGGCCCCGGCCCATCGACGCCCGCGGGCCAGGCCGAGGCCGAGCGTGCGCTGCGCTCGGCGGCGGCGTTCGTCGCCGGCGGCCTCTCGCACACGATCGATGAGTGGCTTCGCGGGCGGCTCGTCGGATCCCGCGAGGTAGTCGAGCAGGACCTGGCGGCACAGATCGTGGCCGTCGGCGACACGACCTTCGCACTGCTTGGGGTTGCCCTGCAGCGGGTCGAACCCGCCGCGCCTGGGCCGCGCTCCACAATCTGAACACACCGTGTCGCAGATTCGCTACCGTGGGTGGCATGACCGCCACTGCTGCTCCGGACGGCCGCGCGGCGGCCGTCGACGCCGACGCCGGTTACTTCCCGGAGGGCCGTTCGGAGCTTCGCCGCGTGCATGGCGAGCGCAGCGTTGGGCTGATGTTTGGCCAGCGCGCCCTGGCCGTCGGCGCGATCAAGCCGCTGAACTTCATCGGGACGGCCGAGAACAGCGGGCACAAGGCCGATCCGTTCAAGCGGCTCACGCGCACGGCGATTGCGTTCGAGACGATCTTCTTCGGGACCAAGGCTGAGGCCGACCGCGTCCTGGCCTACACCCACAAGATGCATTCGCGGGTGAGCGGCGAGACGCCTGAGGCCGCCGGAATCCATCCGGCTGGCACGCCTTACAACGCGTTTGATCCGGCGCTGATGCTGTGGACGGTCGCCGCGATGATGGATTCGGCCGAGGCGATGCACGACCTGCTGGTCCGACCGCTCAGGGCCGCCGAGCGCGAGGGCCTCTGGCAGGATTACCGCCGCTTCGCCGCGCTGTTCGGCTGCCCGCTCGAGGCGCTGCCAGCGACCTACCCGGAGTTCCGCGAGTACTTCGCCGCCGAGCTGATCGCGCCCGACGTGCATCTCACGCCCGAGTCGCGCTACACCGGCTGGTTCGCGGCGTTCGCGATTCCGAGCCGCGTCCTGCGCGGCCCAGTCCTCGCCGCCCACAATCTGGTGGTGCTCGGCAGTCTGCCGCCGGCCGTTCGCGAGCTCTACGGCCTGGAGTGGACGAGCAGCAACCAGCGCGCGTTCGACGCCCTCACGGCATCCCGGCGGCTCACCCGGCGCGTCACCCCAGCCAAGATCGCCCGCGGCGCGAACACCGGCACGTTCAAGTCGATCGCCCGCGAGGAGGCTCGCCGCATCGCCGCGGGCATCGAGACGCCCTACCTGCGCCCCGACGGCTCACCGGGGACGAGCTACCCGCTGGGCTGATCGGCGCCCCAGTGGGCTCAGCCGGCGTCGAGCGGCCCGCCGCTGAGGCCGTTGAGCCCCGGGACGACGCGCTTGCCGGCGATCGGGACGAGGTCGACCTCGCGCTCGATGCCGGGTTCAAAGCGGGTGGCCGTGCCGGCGGGGATGTCGAGGCGCAGGCCCCAGGCCGCGGGACGATCGAACTCGAGGCCCGCGTTGGCCTCGGCGAAGTGGAAGTGCGAACCGATCTGGATCGGTCGGTCGGCGCCGTTCACGACGAGCAGGGTCGTCACCTCGGCGCCGGCGTTGAGGATGAGCGGCCCGTCGCCGACGAGGATCTGGCCGGGAATAACGCTCATCGCGGCGCCTCCTGGCCGGTCGTCGGCACGGCGACTTCGATGCCGTGGCGGCGGAACGTCATCACGTGATCGGCTCGTGGACGGTGACGAGCTTGGTGCCGTCCGGGAAGGTCGCCTCGACCTGCACGTCATGGATCATCTCGGGAATCCCGTCCATCACGTCGTCGCGCGTGAGGACGGCGCGTCCCGCCGACATCAGGTCGGCGACGGTGCGGCCCTCGCGGGCGCCCTCCATCACGAACGCCGTGATCAAGGCCACCGCCTCGGGGTGATTGAGCTTGAGTCCGCGCTGCATGCGATCCCGGGCGACCATCGCCGCCACGTAGATCATCAGGCGCTCCTGCTCGCGACCGGTGAGCTTCATGCCGCCAGCCTAGACATGGTCGCCGCCGAATCGGTTGTCCGTGCGGCTAAATCGAACTGAGCGTCCTTTAGTGGCTGCGTCGACAACCACTAAAGGACGCTCAATTTTGGCCCGGTGGCGTGGGGCACCATCAGACGGCGATCAGTTCGCGGACGGTCTCTTCCTTGACGTCGGCGGTCTTGCCGGAGGCGATGATCTCGCCGTGCTCCATCACCGCGTAGTGGTCGCCGATGGAGAGCGCGAACTCCAGGTGCTGCTCTACGAGCAGGATCGCCAGGCCGGAGGCCTTGTTCATCGCGGCGATCGCGTCCTCGATCTCAAGGATGATCGACGGCTGGATGCCCTCCGTCGGCTCGTCGAGCAGGATCACCTTCGGCCGCGTGATCAGCGCGCGGGCGATCGCCAGCTGCTGCTTTTGCCCGCCGGAGAGGAAGCCGGCGTCTCGATCCAGGATCGGCTTGAGGCGCGGGAAGAGATCCAAGGCCTCATCGATGGCGTTCTTGTCTCGGTGCTCCGTCGCCTCGAGGACCACCTTGAGGTTCTCGGCAACCGTCAGCTGCGGGAAGCCCTCGCGGCCCTGTGGCACGTAGGCGATTCCGCGCTTCACGCGCTGGCTCGGCGAGAGACTCGTGATGTCTTCCCCCTCGAACGTGACGCTGCCGCCGAAGGACTTCATCAGCCCCATCGTCGACTTCATCAGCGTTGACTTGCCGACGCCGTTGCGGCCAAGGAGCACGACGAGGGAGTCCGGCTCGACGCTGAGCGTCGCGCCAAAGAGCACTTGGGTGCGCCCGTAGGCCACCTCGACGCCCTTGATCTCAAGCAGTGACATCGCCTCAGCCCTCCTTCAGGATCGCGGGAACCGCGACGTCGTCATCTTCGGGCGCGGTGCGGCCACGGCCGAGGTAGACCTCTTGGACGGTCGGATCGGCCTGGACCGTCGCCACGTCGCCCTCGCAGAGGACCGTGCCCTCGTGCATGACCGTCACGACCGACGCGAACTCGCGCAGGAACTCCATGTCGTGCTCGACAACGAGCACCGTGCGGGTCTTGGCGATCTCATGGAGGAGCTCGCCGGTCTTCTTGCGCTCGGGCTTGCTCATGCCGGCGACTGGCTCGTCGAGCAGCAGCAGGCGCGGATCCTGCGCGAGCAGCATGCCGATCTCCAGCCACTGGCGCTCGCCGTGGCTGAGCACGCCGGCGGGCTGATCGGCCTTGTCGGTCATGCCGATCATCTCCAGCGCCTCGGCGACCGGGGCGCTGACGCCCTTGCGCCGCCGCATCAGCTTGCCGAGCCCCATGCGATAGCTCGCGGCTAGGTCGATGTTCTCGACGACGAGGAGGTCGTCGAACACGGTCGGGTTCTGGAATGTGCGCCCGACGCCGAGCTTCACGATGTCGAACTCTGACTTGCCGGTGATCTTCTCCCCGGCGAACTCAACGTGGCCCGAGGTGGGTTTCGTGAGGCCGGTGATCACGTCGACGCAGGTCGTCTTGCCGGCGCCGTTGGGGCCGATCAGGAAGCGGACCTCGCCCTGGTTGATCTGGAACGTGAGGTCGCTGAGGGCTTTGAACCCGTCGAAGTCGACCTCGATGTTCTGGAGCTGCAGGAGCTTGCTCATTACTCGAACCTCGTGTCGCCGAAGCCAGCGGCGGTCTTGCCGCGCTCTTTCTGTTCTGCCCGGATCTCGATGAGGCGCTTGCGGCCGGACTTGATGCCGCCGGCGATGCCCGTCGGGACGAACGCGATCACCACGATGAAGAGCAGGCCAAGGAAGTACGTCCAGCCTCCTGGGAACTGCTCGGAGAGCCCGGTCTTGCCGTAGTTCACGATCAGCGCGCCGGCGACGGCGCCCACGAGCGTGGCCCGGCCACCGAGAGCGACCCAGATCACCATCTCGATCGACGGGACGATGCCGAGCATGGCGGGCGAGATGATCCCGACGATCGGTACGAAGAGCGCGCCCGCCAGGCCAGCCATGCCGGCCGAGATCGTGAACGCGATCGTCTTGATGGTGGCCGGGTTGTAGCCGAGGAAGCGCACGCGATCCTCGCCGTCTCGGACGGCGATCAGGACGCGCCCGTAGCGGCTGTTCACCAGCTGGCGGGCCAGGAGGTAGGTGATGCCGAGCGCGACGACGGCGATCGTGTAGAGCGTCTGCGTGGACTCCGGGTCGTTGAGATCCATCCCAAAGAACGTCGTGATGTTCGTCAGGCCGTTGGTGCCGCCCGTGAGGCCCTGCTGGCCGACGAGGAGGATCACGAACGCGGCCGCGAGCGCCTGGGTAAGGATCGCGAAGTAAGCGCCGCGCACGCGGCGGCGGAACACGAGCGAGCCGAGCAGGAACGCGACGATCATCGGCACCAGCAACACGGCCCCGAGCGTGAACCAGCCATGCTCGAACGGCTTCCAGATCGCCGGGAGCGTCTCCACGCCCGACCAGCTCATGAAGTCCGGGACGGCCATGTCGAACTCCTTGGCCTCCACCAGCTTGAGGTGCATGGCCATGGCGTAGCCGCCGAGGCCGAAGAACACGCCTTGGCCGAGGACGAGCATGCCGCCATAGCCCCAGGCGATGTCGACGCCGATCGCGATGATCGCGAAGCAGACGAACTTGGCCAGGAGATCCAGGCGGAAGTCCGTCAGCATCGCCGGTGCCAAGAACAGCAGGCACAGGGCGGCGACGAGGAAGCCCATCTGGCCGCGGGCGAAGTCGCGGCCGGCGATCAGCGGGCTGCGCTTCTTCGGCGGCGCGGGGGGTGCCGGAGTGGGAGGGGTGGGGGTCCCCTCGGCAGTGGCGATGCTCATGCGAGAGCCCTCGTCTTCTGGACCGCGAGGCCCTGTGGGCGGAACTGCAGGAAGGCGATGATCAGGGCGAACACCATGACCTTGGCCAGGCTCGCGTCGGTCCAGAGTTCGAGGAACGAGTTCAGGATCCCGAGCACGAACGCGGCGATCACGGCCCCTCGGAGCTGCCCGAGGCCACCGACGACGACCACCAGGAATGCGTCGATGATGTAGGCGGTGCCAAGCGTCGGCCCGATGGAGCCGAGCAACGTGATGGCGACGCCCGCGAGGCCGGCGAGGCCGGAGCCGATGAAGAAGGTCGTGCGGTCGACGGGCTTGCTGGCGATGCCGCTGGCCTCAGCCAGGCCGCGGTTCTGCACCACCGCGCGCATCCGGGTGCCGTGGACGGTCTTGCTGGAGAAGATCCAGATCGCGATGAGCGCGACGATGACCAGGCCGATCGTGAAGAGGCGGGCGTAGGAGATCGTCACCTCGCCGATCTCGATCGCGCCCTGGAGCCAGCCCGGGGCGACGACCTGCACGTTGGCGGCGCCGAAGAGGTCGCGGTAGACCTGCTGCAGGACGAGCGCGACGCCCCAGGTGACCAGGAGCGTGTCGAGCGATCTGCCGTAGAGCCTTTTGATCAGCGTCATCTCCAGGATCAGGCCCATGACGCCGGCGACGATGAACGCGACGGGGAGTGAGACGACGAACGCCAGGCTCGCTGCCGAGGCGGCAAATACGCTGGTTTGCAGGAAGTACACCGTGTAGGCGCCGGCCGCGATGAACTCGCCGTGGGCCATGTTGATGACGTTCATCTGGCCGAAGGTGAACGTCAGGCCGAGGGCAATCAGCAGCAGCAGTGAGCCGATACTGATCCCGGCAATGAGCTGAGAGAAAAAGGTGGTCATGGGCCGCTGGGACGGTACGGACGGCCCTGACACCCCCCATTGGACAACGGGCCAAGAGTTGCGCGCCAACTCTGCGCCGCTCGTCGAGGAATCGGCGTCGGTGCGCTGCCTACATTTGCGGCGCATCGGCAGTGGTCCTCTCCTTGGGGAGACCACAAGGAAACGGCCGCTGCGCCCCCACCCACTCCAGCCACAAGGAAGTTCCCTTCGTGTCCAGCCTAGACCTCAAGAGGCTCTCGCTTGCCGCCATGCTCGCGCTTGGTCTCTCCACCGGATTCGCCGCCTGCGGCGACGACGAGAAGGCCGACTCCGGTGACACCGCGACGGCCGACGCCGCCAGCGGCGACACCATCAAGGTCGGCGTTCTGCAGTCCTTGTCCGGCACCATGGCGATCTCCGAGGTTGCCGTGCGCGACTCGGAGCTGATGGCCATCGAGGAGATCAACGCCGCCGGCGGCGTCCTCGGCAAGCAGCTTGAACCGGTCGTCGAGGATGGAGCCTCCGACTGGCCGACCTTCGCCGAGAAGGCCCAGAAGCTGATCTCGTCAGACAAGGTCGCCGTCACGTTCGGCGGCTGGACCTCTGCTTCGCGTAAGGCGATGCTCCCGGTCTTCGAGAAGAACAAGCAGCTGCTGTTCTACCCGGTGCAGTACGAGGGCCTTGAGGCTTCGCCGTACATCTTCTACACGGGTGCGACGACGAACCAGCAGATCATCCCGGCCCTTGAGTACATGAAGGAAGAGGGCCAGACGAAGGTCTTCCTCGTCGGCTCCGATTACGTGTTCCCGCGTACGGCCAACAAGGAGATCAAGGCGTGGGCGAAGGCCAACGGCATGGAGATCGTCGGCGAGGAGTACACGCCGCTGGGTCACACCGAGTACGGCACCGTCGTGAACAAGATCAAGTCGGCCAAGCCTGACGCGGTCTTCAACACGCTCAACGGTGACTCCAACGTCGCCTTCTTCAAGCAGTTCAAGTCCGAGGGCATGGGCTGCGACACGACGCAGGTCATGTCGGTCTCGATCGCTGAGCAGGAGGCCAAGGGCGTTGGCATCGACAACGTCAAGGGCTGCCTGACGGCCTGGAACTACTACCAGTCGACCGACACTCCCGAGAACAAGAAGTTCGTCGAGAGCTACCACAAGAAGTACGGCGCCGACAACCCGACCGACGACCCGATCGAGGCCGGCTACGTGTCCGTCTACCTGTGGGCCGCGATGGCTGAGAAGGCCAAGTCGCTGGATCCGGAGAAGATCAAGGCGGTTGCCGACGGCACCACCTTCAAGGCTCCGGAGGGCCTGGTCACGGTGAACGGTGAGAACCACCACATCACCAAGACCGCCCGCATCGGCAAGATCAACGGCGAGGGCCTGATCGACGAGATCTGGGCCTCCGACGGCCCGATCGAGCCGGATCCGTTCCTCAAGAGCTACCCGTGGGCCAAGGGCCTCTAGGGCAGGAGTGAGCTAGGGCGGGGCTCGCGCGCCCCGCCCTTCAACTCAAAGCATGGCGTCTTCGGGCGGGCCTTCGGGCCCGCCCGAACGTCGTTGTCGGGACGAATGGATCGCGTGCGTGACGAGGCGCACGCGCCAAACCGGGGTGGTTTCGTACAACTGGACAAACGAGCCTTCTCTCGGTTCGGCAAACTGAAGACCAGTTCAGATGCACCTGATTGACGGCGTCCCCCACCAGCACCTGCCCGACCCCCATGGCCCGGCCGACCGCCACGGCCATGGCCCGGGTCACCGGCCGATCCGCATTGGGATCGGCGGCCCCGTCGGCAGCGGCAAAACGGCGCTCGTCGCTTCGCTGTGCCGCGAGTTCGCTGGCGAACTCGGCCTCGCGGTCGTGACGAACGACATCTACACCACCGAGGACGCCGATCATCTACGCCGCGTCGGCGTGATCGAGGGTCGCCGGATCGTGGCCGTGGAGACGGGCTGCTGCCCGCACACCGCGATCCGCGACGACATCTCCGCCAACCTCGACGCCCTGGAGCGCCTCGAGCAGGAGCTCGGCGACGTGCAGCTCTCGCTGATCGAATCCGGCGGAGACAACCTCACCGCGATCTTCTCGCGGGGCCTCGTCGACCGCCAGATCTTCGTGCTCGACACCGCCGGCGGCGACGACGTGCCACGCAAGGGCGGCCCGGGCGTGCGCGACGCCGACCTGCTCGTGATCAACAAGATCGACTTGGCGCCGTACGTCGGCGCCGACACGCAACTGATGGAACGCGACGCCAAGGCCCGCCGCGGTGATCGCCCGGTTGCACTCACAAGTTTGGCCGACGGGACGGCACCACCGGAGGTCGCGGACTGGATCCGCGAGCAGGTGGTGGCCTGGGCGCACCCGGAGGGTGTGCCGACCGGTCACTGACGTCCGTCCTCGCGACAGGGACACCGCTGAGGCTGGACGAGACCGGGCCTCCCGAGCGTTTCGGCGCCCGGGAGGCCCGAGTTCTTTCTTGGCCTCAACCGATCGGGCGCCCCAGGACGAACTAGGGTGAACGCAGGGCAGGCTTGCTCCCTCGGCGCCCGTTCCTTCCACCCACTCATCGAGGTAAAGCGCTGAACACGCTGCTCGCCAACAATGTGCGCGTCTACGGTCGCCCAGATGGGCCGCCGATCTTGTTTGCGCACGGCTTTGGCTGTGACCAAGGCATGTGGCGCCTCGTCGCGCCGGCGTTTGAGTCCACACACCGCGTGATCCTGTTCGATCACATGGGATTCGGGGGCTCCGACCTCACCGGCTACGAGCCTGCACGCTACGAGACCATCGACGGCTACGCCGACGACGTCCTCGCGATCTGCGACGCGCTCGACCTGCGCGAGGTGGTGTTCGTCGGGCACTCGGTGGCGTCGATGATCGGTGCGGTCGCGGCCCGCCGCGTGCCGGAGCGGTTCTCCAAACTGGTGATGATCGGCCCCTCGCCGCGCTACGTCGACGATCCAGCGACCGGCTACACCGGCGGCTTCTCGGCCGCCGACATCGACGAGCTCCTCGACGCGTTGACGTCGAACTACCCCAGCTGGGCGGCCGGGATGGCGCCCGTGATCATGGGCAACGCCGACCGGCCGGAGCTCAGCGACGAGCTCGAGCGCTCGTTCTGCCAGGCCGATCCCGAGATTGCACGGCGCTTTGCCAAGGCGACGTTCTTGGGAGACAACCGCGCCGACCTGCCGATGGTGCCCGTCCCGACGCTGGTGCTCCAGTGCGCGCACGACGTGATCGCCCCGGAGGCGGTGGGGCGCTACGTCGCCGGCGCGGTGCCGCGGTCGCAGTTCCAGCAGCTGGACGCGACGGGCCACTGCCCCAACCTCAGCGCGCCCGACGAGACCATCGCCGCGATCAAGGCGTTCCTGTGAGTGATCCTCCTGGGAAGCCGCTGGACCGGCCGGGTGCGCTCGACGAGCCCACGATCGACGAGTTCTACGAGCACGCGGGCTGCGGCTACCTGTCGCTCAACGCGCACGGCGTCATCGTCCGCGTCAACGAGACGTTCCTGCGCTGGACCGGCCGCACCCGCGACGAGCTGCTGCATGGGGCGCGGTTCTCGGAGCTGTTGACGGTCGGCGCGCGCCTGTACTTCGAGACGCACTGCGCCCCGATGCTCGCTGCCGGGATGGAGCTGCGTGAGGTGGCGCTCGACGTGCGCCGGGCCGACGGGACGATCCTGCTGGCGTTGCTAGGCGCCACGGTCCACCCCGGCCACGAGGATGGCAAGTCGGCGATGGTGCGGCTCACCGTCTTCGATGCCTCGCACCGACGCGGCTTTGAGCGTCGGCTCGTGGCCGAGCGCGACGCTGAGCGGCGCGCCCGGGAGCATGCCGAGGGCCTTGGCAGAATCGCCGACCGTCTGGCGCTGCTCGACACGAGCTCGCAGATTCAGTCTGCGGTGGCCGGGGAACTCGTCGGTGGTGGATTTGTGGCCGCCGCCAAGGTCGGTCCCCGGACGGCGGCGTCGCAGTCCTCCAGATCGAACTTCGGCGCGCGACCTGACGGCGCGGGCATGGTCGGCCTCCTCCCCGTTCGGGGCCCGGCCGGCGAGGTCCTTGGCACCCTGCGGGTGGAGTCCGACGACGACTTCGACGAGTCTGATCGCGCGTTCTTGCAGGCCGCCGCAGATCTGGCCGGTCGTGCGATCACGCGGGCCGACCGCACCGCGGCAAAGGCGCGCGCGACACGCCAGAGCCCCAGTGGCGGGCTGCCGAACGAACGGTGGTGGACGGCCGCACTGAAGGCCGAGCTGCAGCGGGCGGCTACCGCGGGAAGTGCGCTCACGGTGGTGGTCGTCGAGATCAGCAGGCTCGAGCAGGTGACGATGCAGCAGGGCATCGGGGCCGCCGACCAGCTGTTGCTTGCCGTCAGCGACGGTTGGCGCCAGGCGGGCTTTGACCTCCTTTCGCGCTTTGGCGGCGAGGAGTTCGTCGTCCTCATGCCCGGGCTCGACGTCGCCCAGGCCCGGGCCGCCGTGGCCCGAGTCAAGCGGGTGGCGGGCGCCGGCCACCAGTTCTCCGTCGGCGTCGCCCAGTGGGACCGCTCGGAGTCGCCGCTCTCGCTCCTGAGCCGCGCCGAAGCGGCACTGCTCGACGAGCGCGCCGGGCGCTGAAGGCGGGCAGGCGCGGCCAAGGCGGACGCAGAGCGCTGCCAGGGCTCCGCGGCGTTTGGGCTGGTTGACGGCGGTGGGACTCGGCTGCTTCTACGGCGACTTGGCCGTTGGCGGCGGTGGAATAGCGATCGCTACGCGGCCAGCGGGCGTTCTGCACCGAGGGCGGTGCGGATTGGCGGCGTCTGAGCTGGTTGGCGGCGGCGGGACTGCGATCGTCTGGCGGCCGGCGGGCGCCGGGCGGGCCGCAACCGCTGGGGGTTGCGGCGGCCAACTCCCGTCGCGTAAGGGTGCTCAGCGACGGCAAGTGACCGGAGTTCGTTTCGATCGGGCGAAGTGCAACCCCCAGCGGTTGCGGCGTCGCGGAGGTCGCGCCCCGAGCGCCCTTTTTGGGCGTTCGGGACGCCAGCCCCGCCGGCACAACCCCTGAAGCTTGTATTGACCTGACATAACGGCGCCGCTAGGCGCCGTTCGCGCTCAAACCGCCGCACGCCCGGCGGTTTCAACGCGACCGCAGACCCCCGCAACCCCAGGCGGTTGCACCCCGCTGGTTGGACCCATCCTGGGCACGGCAGGTGTGCCTACTTTGGGTCCAACCAGTCCGCCCGGCGCCCCCAGACGCCGAAGCGATCTCAAATCCGCCGCCGCCAACCAGCGCAAACCACGACTCCGCCCGCCCTCGGTGCGGCGGCGCCCAAATTCCCCGAAGCGATCGTCAATCCGCCGCCGCCAACGACCCAGACGCCGCAACCGCCGCCAGGTCCCACCGCCGCCAACGACCCGAGACGCCGCGACGGCCGCGAAGTCCCGCCGCCAACCGCCCAGACGCCGTAGCGGCCCCGAAGGCCCGACGCGACATCGCCGAGCTGCGGCGAAGGTGCGACTTACGCCGAGCGGCGCATCTGGCTCGCGAGCACCGGCCGCGTATGGCGGGCGCGCTGGCCGATCTCCACGAGCTGCTCTTGGCCGATCACCTGGCGCAAGGCAGCGACGCAGCGTGCGTCGAGGCCGGTACCGGCCTGCTGGTCGAGCTCGGCGAGCGCGTCGGCCGCCGTGCAGGCCCGGCGGTACGGGCGGTCGGTCGTCAGCGCGTCGAAGACGTCGGCGACGGCGAGAATCCTGACCTCGATTGGGAGGTCGTCGCCCCCGACGCCGTGCGGATATCCAGTTCCGTCGACGCGCTCATGGTGGTGCTCGACGAGCTTGAGGACCAGTTCGTGGAAGCCGCCAAGCTCGGTGAGGAGGGCGCGGCCGTCGGCGGGGTGCTTCTGCACCACCTCGAACTCGTCGTCCGTCAGGCGATCTGGCTTCTGGAGAATCTCCGTCGGGACCGACAGCTTCCCGATGTCATGCAGCAGGCCACCGGCGGCCAGGAGCCGCAGGCGCCCCGTCGGCAGATGCAGGTGCTCGCCCATCTGCACGGCGAGCACGGCGACGCGTTCGACGTGGCCGGCGGTCGACGGGTCCTTGTCTACCATGCGATCCACCAGGGCGGAGACGCGAGCGCCCAGGAACTCAGCCGAACGCTCCACGAGCGCCGTGCTGCGCAGTCCGCCCGTGAGCGAACCAGACGCCACGTGGCGGGAGAGGTCGACGGCGGTCTGGAGCGCCATCAGCATGAAGCCCGCGAACTGCAGCGCGTGGCCGGCAGCCCACTGCCCCTCGCCAGGGAGCGACGTCGCCATCGCAAAGCTTGCGGGGAGGAGCCAGACCAGGCCGATGCAGAGCGCCGTATCGAGCGGGCGACGCGTCAACATCGCGGTGCGGCTCGCGCTCCAGGCGGTGGCGAGGAGCAGCGGCGCAGCGCTCACAAACAGGATCATTGCGCTGAGGCTGCTGGCGGGGATCGTCAGCGCGATCACTTCGGGATCCGCGATCCAGCCCGCGCAGATGACGGCCGTCACGATCAAGGTGATCACGCCGGTGCGCAGCACCACGAGCTCGCGACCAGGTCGCACCACGCTGCGGATGCGGGCCGCCATCAAGATCGCCGAACCCAGCGGGATGACGAGCAGTCCGGGGAGCCGGAGGACGCCCGCGTCGGGCGCGACATCGCTGGCGAGTGCGACCCCCTCCGTGAGCAGGAGGATCGTGACCATGCCCATGGTGAACGCGCCGAGCATGGTGCGCGCGTCGTTGCGCTCCCAGGCGGTGCGCGCGATCACCACGCCGAGCACCGCCAGCAGGCAGGCGACCCCAATCGTGACCACGGCATGCGTGGAGCGAGAGAGCGGATCTGGGCCATGCACGACCGCGATGGCGAGCCAGCTAGGGATCGCGACGAGCGCGAGAACTAGTGGGACAACGACCCAGGGACCGGGCCAGGACGTGCGATGGCTGCGATGAGGGGGACGCAGCATCCGCCAGATGATCCCACGAAATGGACGAATTGTGGGAAAAGTCACACAATCGGTGTGACGCGCGTCCGCCGCGGTTTCCCGCGGCGGACGGACTGAATCAGGTTCAGCGGGCCTCGAGGGCCCAACTGGAGTGCCTAACGGCTGCGGTACCCGCCGGAGCGCTGGCCGCCACCGTCGTGCGAACGCGGGGCGCCGTGGTTGCGGCCGCCCTCGTTGCTGCGGGACTGGCCGCCGGAGCGCTGCTGGCCGGGGCGTGCGCCGCCGGCGTCGCGGTTCTGAGCGCCGGCCGAGCGGGCGCCGTCACGCGTGACGGGGCCACGGCCGGTGGAGCCGCGGACCTTGCCGCCGTGGCTGCGGCCGCCGTCACGGGAGCCGCCGCCCTGGCCGCCGTAGCTGCCGCGGTCGTCGCCGCCGCCGTAGCTGCCGCCACCGCCGCCGCCGTAGCTGCTGCTCTGGCCGCCGTAGCTGCCACGGTCGTTGCCGTAGCCGCCGGAGCGCTGGCCACCGGAGCGCTGACCGCCGCCACCGCCGCCGCCGTAACGGGAGCCGCCGCCACCGCCGCCCTTCTTCTTCTTGCCGGAGAAGCGCGCGTTCGGGTCGAACCCGCCGGCTGCGAAGCGGTCCTCGAGCTTGAGCTCGCGGGCGATTGCGGCGACTTCGCCTTCCTGGCCGGGGGCCACGAGGGTGATGCCGATGCCGGTGCGGCCGGCGCGGCCCGTACGACCGATGCGGTGCACGTAGGCCTCGCGGTCTTCCGGGGCGTCGTAGTTGATGACGTGCGTGATGTCGTCGATGTCGATGCCGCGGGCAGCGACGTCGGTCGCGACGAGCACGTTGATCTGGCCGCGCTCGAAGGCCTTCAGGGCGCGCTCGCGCTGGCCCTGGGTCTTGCCGCCGTGCATCGCGCCGGAGTTCACGCCGGCGTCGTCGAGGCGACGGGCGAGGCGGTCGGCGCCATGCTTGGTGCGCACGAAGACGATGGCCAGGCCGCGCGGCTCGCTCTCGAGCTGCTCGATCAGGATGTCGACCTTGTCGTTGCCAAGGGTGTCGACGAAGCGGTGATCCATCTCGGTGATGGGGCGCGTCGGCGGCGCAAAGATGTGCGTCGCAGCGTCGACCGTGAAGGCCTCGGCGATCTTGCCGGCCTCGCCGTCGAGCGTCGCCGAGAAGAACAGCGTCTGGCGGTCGTGCGGGCAGAGGTTGACGACGCGGTCGATCGCGGGCTTGAAGCCCATGTCGAGCATGCGGTCGGCCTCGTCGAGCACGAGGATCTCAACCTGGTTCAGGCTGAAGGCTCGGCGCTGGAGGAGATCCTCGAGGCGGCCGGGCGTGGCGACGATGACGTGCGCGCGGGCGGCGTCACGAGCCTGCTTCTGAATGCCGACGCCGCCGTAGACGGCGCAGATGCGCAGGGCCAGGGCGTGGGCGACCTCGCGGGACTCCTCGACGATCTGCGAGGCGAGCTCACGGGTCGGGGCGAGGATCAGGGCCTGCGGGCGGTTGTTGCTGTTGGCGTCGAGCGAGTCGAGCAGCGGCACCATGAAGGCAAGCGTCTTGCCGGAGCCGGTCGGAGACTTGGCGAGGATGTCGCGGCCTTCGAGGACGTCCGGGAGGACCATGGCCTGCACGGGCAGGGGATGCGTGTAGCCGCGCTTTTCGAGGGCGCCGGCCGCAGCAGCACTGACGCCGAGCTCGCGGAACGAGGGGACCGGTGCGTCAACGGGGGTGTCGACGGAGGCGTCGACAACGGAGGGAGAAGTCATGTAGTTCCTTGCGGCAAGCTGTGCCGCTTGCGCTCGTCCGAGTTCGTCGGGCCCAGCGCGGGTAAAGAGAGTGGAGCGCTCGGCGACGAGGTGACGCGGGGCGCGGGCTTGCTCGCGGTGTGGCGAGGGCCGTAGGGCGTTGGCGACTGACCCCTACGTCCGCGTTGCGCGGTGCACTGGCGAGCTGCCCGGCGCGGCTCCGAAGAGCTGCGCACGAACCCAAGGTAGCAGGGCGGCCGCTATTCCTGGACAGCCGCAGGTGTGCGGTTGGTCCGGAGCGACGCCACATCGGTGCGTTCGCTTCGCCCGCGCAGCACCACCGAATAGAGCACTTCCCAGTGTTCGCGTTCGGCTGGGTGGGCCTCGTCGATCAGGCGTCCGGCCGCCGCGACGCGCCCGGGAAGCCCCTTGGCCTGGGAGTTCAGTCGGGCCGCCTCGTTCACGGGATCGCCCATCACCGTGTACTCAAAGCGCTCCTGCGTCCCCATGTTGCCGGCGATCACGTCGCCGCCCGAGAGCCCGATCGTGGCCGGCGTATCCGGGGCGTCGAGCTCCAGCGCCGCTGCAAGTTCTCGTGCAGCACGCAGGGCGGGGGTCGCCGTGTCGTCGAGTGGGCTGGGGGCGCCGAAGATCACGAGCGCGCCGTCGCCAGCGAACTTGTTCACCAGGCCGCCGTGGCGGGCCGTCACCGAGACGACGATGTCGAAGAATCGGTTGATCAGCTCGACCACCTCATGCGCCGGTCGCTGCATCGCCAGCGACGTGGACCCGACCACGTCGACGAACAACGCCGCGACGTGCAGGGTCTCGCCGCCGAGCTCTGCGCCGCGCTCCAGCGCCGTGTCGGCAACGTCGCCGCCGACATGCCGGCCGAACAGGTCGCGCAGCTCCTCGCGCTCCTCGATCCCGGCCGCCATGCGGTTGAAGCCGGCCTGCAGCAATCCGATCTCGGTCGCGTCGTTGAGGGTGACGCGGGCGGTGAGGTCGCCCTCCGTCAAGCGGCGTACGGCCACGCGCAACTGGTGGATCGGCTCAGCGACGGCCCGGGCCGTGAATACCTCGGCGATCAGCCCGACGCTGAGCGCGATCGACCCGAGGACGAGCATCACGATGGCCAGGCTGGTGGTGAAGTCCTTCTGCTCTTTGAGCTGCAGGACGACGCTGCGGCCCGGGTCTTCGGGCGTGATGGCGCCGGTGAGCACGAGCAGGCCAAGGATCCACAGGCCAAACAGCGCTGCGCCGGTGCCGAGCGCCCACGTCAGGAGCTGGCGGGTCCCTGCGGGCGGGAGCGCCGGTGGGGCGTCGGGGTCGCGGTGAGGCAGGACGACCCGCGCCGCCGGCCGCATCACGCGCTCGGTGAGCAGGTAGCCGAAGGCGCTGGTGGAGAGGCCACCGATGAGCGTGGTGATGCCGACGCGCAGGCCCAGCCGCCAGTCGTAGGCGAGCGTGACGATCATGGCCACGAGCGTGCCGACCGTCCAGAGGATCACGAGCGAGCCGAAGACGCGCAGTGGCGCTCGCAGCACCCCGAGTTCTTCCTCCTCGGTGGGCTGGCGGTGCTCGGCGAGCCAGCGCCAGGCCTTGTTGGACCGTCCGACGATGAACCAGCCGCCCACGAAGAACGCGATCAGCAGATAGCTGGCAACCAGCGTGATCGTGACGGTCTGCGCGGCTGGGTCCTTCGGGATCGGCGACCCCGGAATCACGAAGACGTTCAACACGACGAGGATCGCGGCGCCGACGATGTTGGCGAAGACCAAGGCAATCCCGGTCGAGATCTGGTGCGCGCGCAGCAGCCGCGGTCCCGGCACCAGGCCGATCGGGCCCATGGCGATCTGGCCCAGGCGCGAGTTTGGCTGCCAGTTCAGGGCGTCGGAGAGCGCGCCGCCGGGGCTGGGGTCGTCCGGGTGCTGGGCCGCAGGGGAGAGCGACGGATCGCGCTCGGGGTCACGGGGGACGGTGGCCACGCGCCAAACCCTAGACAGTGCGGGCTGCCCAGGTCGTGGGTCGGCGCGGCTGCGGTGCGCTAGGTGTGCGGCGTCGGTCGTCCGCTGACCACGCGCGGCGTACGTCTTTTCCGGAGTACCAGCATTCGGGCGTATCGTCGTGCGCATGACGACTCGGTCTTCCGCCACGCCAGTCTACCGCGCGCACCCGGCGTTTGCCCGGATCTGGGCGGCGTCGATGCGCCGGTGCCAGCCGCGCTCGATCAAAGAGCACCGAGCCGCGCTCGTGCGCGGGCTCGAGGGCGTGGTGCTTGAGGTGGGCTGCGGCTCCGGCTCGATGTTTCCGTACTACGGGGCTGCGGTCACGCGGGTGATCGCGGTGGAGCCGGAGCCCTACCTGCGAGGCGAGGCGGAGCGGGCGGCGCTCGACGCGCCGGTGCCCGTCGAGGTGCGGGCCGGGGTGGCCGAGGCGTTGCCGCTCGAGGCAGATTCCGTCGACGCGGCCGTCTGCTCGCTCGTGCTCTGCTCCGTTCCCGATCAGGTGGCGGCGCTCGCCGAGATCGCGCGAGTCTTGAAGCCCGGTGGCGAGCTGCGCTACTACGAGCACGTCGCTGAGCCCGACGGGACCGTGAGTCGCCGCGCTCAGGAGTGGCTTGATCGCACGGGCCTCTGGGCCAAGGCCGGCGGAGGCTGCCGGGTCTCTCGCCAGACGGGCGAGGCGATTCGTGCTGCCGGGTTCACCGTCGAGCACGAGCAGACGCAGACGTTCGGCCCACCGCTCGTCGTGCCGGTGCGGCGGCACCTGCTCGGGACGGCGCGGCTCAGCGCCTGAACTCAGCGCTTGTACGGGCCCTGGAACTGGGTGTTGACCTTGAACTTGGCCGGGTCGAAGTCCGGCGGCTGCACCTTGGCGACGTTCTCCGGGGTGCGGGGGAGCACGTCCCAACGCACGACGTTGATGATCACCTCGGTCACCTGACGGCCACCGGCCGCAGGCTGGAAGCGGTTGACGGTCCGCAGCTGCCGCGGCGCTGCCTCGCGCGTCATCCAGGTCGTCTCCGTGGTGGTTCCTTGCTCATGTGTCGTGGTCTTCTCAACGCGGACGACGGGAACCCCACCTTCGTTCGGCGCCGGCAGCAGGTTGGCTTCGCCCCGGCGGGCCGAGGCCAGCAGATCGACGAGTTGCGAGATCGGGGTCGAGGTGATGAGGATGCGTTCGCCGCGCCGACGGACGGTCCGCGTGACGATGCGGCGGCCATCTGGTGCGCGGAAGGTCCACGTCGGGAAGAGCGACCGGAACGTGCGTTGGCCGTTGTACCACGTCTTCGTCGGACCAAATCCGGGCGCCGACCGTCGCTGTGGCGGGTAGGTGGTGAAGCTGGCGCGGGTCCGAAGGTCGACCCACTCGTCGATCAGCGGTCCGTCGGTCGTGCTGCTGGCGCTGAACGACCAGTGCAAGATTCCGTCGCGATCAAGTCCCGCCGCGGCGGCAGCAACGGCAGCTTCGGGACTGAGGAACGATTCGCCACCCCGGGTCGCCCGACCTGGCATCAGCGCGGCGGCGACCATGAGCAGCAACGACGCGGCGGCTGCGGCCAGCAGCAGGGAGCGGCGGGGCGTCGCTGGCCGACGTGCTGCGCGGGCGGCGACGGCGCTCTGCGGGGCGAGCGGGTCATGGGCCTTGAGGTAGTCGTCGATCAGCGTTCTGCGGCGGCGCATCGGCTCACCTCCTCGGTGGGGTCGACGGGAGTCGAGGGGTTGGCGGCGTGGCTCCGGGAGGGCCTTGCGACCGTCGCGGGCTGCCCCGTCCAGCCGGGGTCCAGTTCGTCGAGGGCGGCCGCCAGGCGGCGGCGGGCTCGGACGAGCCCCATGCGGGCCGCCGTCCCGCGGATGTCGAGGACGGCCGCGGCTTCGGCGGTCGAGAGCCCCTCCCAGGCGGTGAGGAGCAGCAGCTCGCGGTCGCGGGCCGAGAGGCGGGCCAGGGCTTGGGCGAGCGGACCGTGAACGGCCGGCGTGAGGGCGAGATCGGCGGGGCTCGCGAGGTCGGCCAGCTCGACGTCGGCGCGGCCCGAGTCCCTGGCGGCGACCTTGCGGTGCTCCGCCATCAGCACGTTGCGGGTCACCCCGAACAGCCACGCGCGTTCCTTTCCAGGCGGCAGCTCGTCGATGCGTCGCCAGGCCACGACACCCACCTCGGAGAGCACGTCATCGGCGAGCGCTGGTGCCCGGCGGTCGACGAACGCCCGCAGCTCAGGCAGGTGCGGCTCCACGAGCGTCGCGAAGCGGTGATGCGGGGTCGGCTCCACGTCCTGAGGTGTCGTCACGCGGTGCCGATGTAACACCACCCGACCGGGCGCGACCCTGCGCACCCCGCCTACCCGCCCTTTATGGTCCGGCGCATGGAGCCAATCATCGCCCTGCGGGGCGTCACGAAGCGCTTTGGTGGGGTTGCCGCCGTCGATGACATCACCGTCGATGTTGCACCCGGCCGCTGCTTTGCCTGGCTGGGGCCAAACGGCTGCGGCAAGACCACGCTGATCCGCATGATGCTCGGGCTTGCGCGCCCGTCGGCTGGCGAGATCACCGTCCGCGGCTACAAGATCCCGCACAACGCCCGCGAGGCGCTCAGCCGCGTCGGCGCAATCGTTGAGGAGCCGCGCTTCTACCCGTATATGTCGGGCCGCGACAACCTCAAGCTCTGGGCCGCCCACTACGACAAGTCGGCGGCTGGCCGCATCGACGCCGAGCTCGATCGCGTCGGCCTGACCGATGCCGCCAGCAAGAAGGTCGACGCCTACTCCCTGGGCATGCGCCAGCGTCTCGGCGTCGCCCGCGCGATGCTCAACGACCCCGAGCTGCTGCTCCTCGACGAGCCCACCAATGGCCTGGATCCAGCGGGCCTCGTCGAGTTCCGGCAGATGGTCCGGTCGCTCGTGGCGGAGGGCCGCACGGTCTTCATCAGTTCGCACATCCTCGACGAAGTCGAGCGGATGGCCGACGACGTCGCCATCATTCAGCGCGGCAAGATGGTCTCCTACGGCTCGATCGCCGACCTGACCAAGGGCGGTACGGGCGGCGCGATCCTCGTGCGGGTCGACGATGCCGGCGCCGCGCAGCGAGCAGTGCTCGACCTCCCGTTCGTGCTGGACGTGAGCGTGGACGACGGCGACGGCCGCGTCCGGATTAACGTCGGCAGTTCGGGAGACCCCGAGCTGCGTGCCACCGCCGAACGGCTCGTCGCCCGAGGCGTCGGCCTGTTTGAGCTCTCGCCGCAGGTCGCGAGCCTGGAGTCGCGCTTCTTGGAGATCACCGGATCCTCAGCCGGCGAACTCTCGATCCCCGAACCCCCGCTCGTGCCCCAGACGGGGCCCACGTTCGTGTCGAAGCAGAAGGGCTCCTGATGAACCTCATCGGCTACGAGCTGCGCCGCATCGTCGGCCGCAAAGGCTCCTTCTTGGGCGTGATGGGAGTCGCGTTTGTGATCGCGATCCTCGTCGCGTTGTTGGTCAACGGCGATGATCAGTCCGAGGATGTCTGGTCGCAGGTCCTCGGCATCCCGCTCGTGTTCGGGGCGACCGTCGTCGGCGCCCTGGCCGGGTCCTACGACACCGCCCAGGGCACCATGCGCTACCTCGTCCTGACCGGCGTGCCGCGTTGGAAGCTCGTCACGATCCGCATTCCCGCACTCGTCCTCGCGATCGCGCTGATCTCGGCCCCGGCCGCAGCGGCCGCGTTCTACGGGATGAGTACGGGCGACGCCACCAGCACGGAGATGATCCGCTCGGTGGGCGGCAGCGTGACGTACGCCGCGATCTGGGGCATCGTGTCCATGGTGATCGGCACCTTGCTGCGGTCCAACGGCGCCGGAATCGCCGTCGCACTGGTCCTCTTCCTTGTCGGCAACATCATCACCGCGGCCGTCCAGTCGCAGATTTCGCAGACGGTCGGCGACTTCCTCCTGCCCAACGTCGTCTCGGTGTTTGCGCTCTTCGGCCACGTTCCGACGGCCAACGGCGGCGGCCCCGAGTTCTCAGACATGGCTTGGGCCACGTCGGCGGCAGCCCTCGCGGTGTGGCTGGTCGGTCTGGCCGCGTTGGCGATCGCCCGCGTCGAACGCGACGAGTACTGAGCCTGGCCAGGGCCGGCTTCGCCTGAAGCGCTCGCGCCGAACGTGAAGATTTCGGGGTCAGAACCCCCAAGTCGACACGTTCGGCCCGAGCGGTGGCCCGTGGCGTTCCCCGGGTCGGCTCAGGGCTAGCTCAGGGGCTCCCCCGATAGGCGCAGGCCCACCCGCGCGGCAGTGTGGCGTGCATGGAGTCAGCGACGAAATGTGCGAGCGACCCGCTTCCGGTGAGGCCGGGAACCAAGCCGCGCCGGCGGGCCGCGAGCCCGGGCACGCTGACGCGGATCACCGAGGCAGCTGCGATAGCGGCTGTCGAGGCGTTCTACGGGCGGGCGTCCCAGGCGTGCCAGGTCGAGCGGTAGGCCCGTGCGACGAACGCGTCGACCTCATCGACGCCCGGACGCTCCGGCACCTCGGCGAGTTCGCACGTGGCCGCGCGGCCTGGACATGTGACGCACATGCGTTACGGTGGACAACATGTCAAAGATGATCCAGGTGCGGAACGTCCCCGACGATGTCCATCGCAAGCTGAAGGCGCGGGCCGCCGAGGCGGGCCTTTCGTTGTCGGACTACATAAAGCGCGACCTGGAGCGGTCTGCTGAGAGGCCGACCGTCGAGGAATTGGCCGCACGCGTGGCGGAGAGAGGGCGTTCGAACCTGAAGACCAGCACCGTGCTGAGCGCGCTGCGCGAGACCCGGGACGACTGATGCCGGTCATCGACGCTTCGGTCGTGACGGAATATCTCGGCGGCGGAGCGCATGCCGATGAGGCTGGTGCCGTGATCATTGGCGAGCAACGCACGCTCTGGGCACCACATCTGATCGACGCCGAGGTCGGACATTCGTTGCGACGGGTCGTGGCCGCGGGCGAGCTGGCCGCGGAGTCAGCGGAGGCGGCCATCCGCGATCTCATCGACCTGCCGCTCGTCCGTGCCGGCCATAGCGGGCTGGTCGAACGCGCCTGGGAGCTTCGTCAGAGCATCTCCTTCTATGACGCGCTCTACGTGGCGCTGGCCGAGCGCATCCGGGCGCCCCTCATCACGTTCGACGCGCGGCTCGGTCGCGCCGCGGATGCCGTGATCGACGTGGTCGTGCTCGGTGTCGCCTGAGCCACCCGCCGCGGCTGCAGCTGCCGCCGCGCGGCGCTTGGCCGCCTGCTTCTGCGGGCGCTTGATCTTCACGTACTCCGCGGCGAAGTAGGAGCCGATCACGAAGGCGGCGGCGAGGCCCTGGGCGATCATCGTCTCCCACGACGGGAAGATGCCCAGCCACGTGCCCATCCAGTAGGGGATGTCGACGTCGATCGGGTGAATCGGGAGCCAGCCGACGCCTTGCAGGGTGCGGGCCGTCTGGCCGACCATGATCGTGAGGATCACGCCAAGCATGATCCCGGTGACCCACAGCATCCGCTTGTACGGCAGCTTCGTCTGCAGCTTGAAGGTGATCACCGCGACGGCACCGACGAACAGCAGGCCCAGGCCGACGCCCTTGAGCACGGTCGTCGTCCCAGCGGAGAGCTGCAGCGACTGCACGAACAGGACGGTCTCAAAGCCCTCGCGGTAGACACTCGTGAGGCCGAGCATGCCGAAACCGAGCACCGACGCCGACCAGAACCCGGTCCGGATTCCGGCCTCCTCGTCCTTGAGTAGGTCGCGCTTTTTGGCGTTGAAGCCGGCGATCCACGACGTCCAATAGACCTTGTGGAAGAACCAGTTCATCACGAGGAGCAAGATGGCGATCGCGATGATGCCGACGACCGCCTCGAGCTTCTCGCCGTACTGCGAGAACTGCTCGAGCACGAACGTGGCAATCGCCCACGTGATGCCGGTGGCGATCAGGCCAAAGAATGCGCCGATGAAGATCGGGCGTTTGCGGCGGGAGGCGGCGCCGCGAAGCGAGGCCGTCAGCGCCGCCAGGATCAGGACGGCTTCCAGCCCCTCGCGGAATACGAGCACCGCGGCGTTCGTGACGACCGTCGTCTCCGACGCGCCGTCGCCGAGCGTGGCTTGGGCGTCGTCCAGCGCCGCGTCGAGCACCGCCCGCGACGCTTTGACGTTGGCGATCGGCGCCTTCTGCGCGATCAGGCTCGCCAGGCCGGCGGTGTCCTGTGCGCCGAACCAGATCAGGCCTTCGATGTCTGCCGCGAGCGCCGGATCGAACGGGTTCAGGCGCAGCTCAGGCCCGAACTCAAAGAACGCGTAGGCCTCTAGGCGCGCCTGCTCGGCAGCGCCGTACTGCCCGGCGGCCACGGCGGTCTCCATCCGGTCGAGGGTGAGCGAGATCAGGTCGAACTCCGACTCGTCGCTCGTCTCCTTCCACGCCTTCGGGAACGCGGCGGTGAGCTGCTCGACGGTGCGGTCGGTCAGCGCCTTCACGTCGTCGTACTCGGTGACGGCTCCGCCCTCGCGGGCGCTCGTGATGATCGCGTCGAGCTTGGCCATGCCGGCTTTGGCGTCCAGCGTTGCGCGCTCGTTCTGCTTGCGCATCGGGTCGTAGAGGTCGGCGAACGCAGCCAGGGCGCCGTCCATGAAGGCGCGCGCCTCCTGGATCTCAAACGCCGCGGTGACCTTCGCCCCGCTGGTGCCCGACTTCCACTCGATCGGGACGAGCGCGACGAACCGCGTGAGCTGGTTGGCCCGGCGCGCCTGCTCCTCGGGCGTGAACGGGGCGGCGGTAAAGCCCTCCAGGTCGGTGTCGATCTGTTTGCGGGCTTCGGCCAGCTTGGCGGCGTCGCCGGCGGTGGCGGCGGCGACGAACGTCTGCAAATCGGCGCGGACCTTCTCCGTAGCGTCGGCGCCGCGGTCCTCGGTGTAGCGCGGGGCGAGGATCTCGAAGTAGCCCGCGGCCTGGGCAGCCGGCTCGGCGGCGGCGCTCGTGAACTTGCGGCGCGTCGACGCGCTCGCATCGTCGATCAGTTCGCGCAGCCGCGACTGGTACCCGTCGAGGAGATCCTTCGTCACCAACAGTGTCGCGGCGGGCGCCTGGATCTCGCCGTTGCCCAGCCGACGCACGGCAGCGGTGGCGTCGATGCCTGGACGGGAGAAGCGCGTCGCCGTGCGAAAGTCGCGCAGCCCCAGCCAGCGCTTGGCGGCGGCAGCGTCGCCGCGTTCCACGGCGGCGAGCGTGACCCGCGCGCTCGTCGCCAGGATGGCGGCCTGGACGGTGCCGCGGGCCTCGGCCAGCGCCTCGGCGTCGCCTTGGCTGGCCGCGTCGACGGCGTCGCCAAGGGCAGTCCGCAGCGTCTTGCCGGACTGGCCGCTGGCGGCCTTGCCAAACGCCACCAGCGCCAGCGCACGGGCCTTCGCGGCCTGCGCGCGGGCGCCTGCACGATCATCGAGCGTGAGATCGGACTGTGCCTCGAAGAGCCCCGCGCGCACCTGCTCGGCGTCATGCCACGGTCGCTGCTCGGCGGCGCTTGCTGGCGGGGCGAGCGCTGCCATGAGGAGGAGCAGGAACGTCGGCAGAAGCCAGCTGGCGGCGCGGGTCACGGTCGGCTCAGCCTTCGATCTTGATGTTCAGGGCGTCGGCCGCCTGGGAGACCTGCCCGGCGATCGCTTCGGCGCGCTTCTGCGCCTCGGTTCCGTAGGTGTCGGCCTGCTCGGCGGTGTACGTGCGGCCGTCTTCCTCAGCGTCGCGGAGCTTCTCCACGTAGGTCAGCAGCGACTGGAGGTTCTCGCCAGCCTGCTCAGCCGTCTGCGGGTCCTCGGTCGCGATCTTCGTCTCGATGCCGTCGTAGATCACCGTCAGGCCGGTGAGGATGCCGGTGATGTCCGTCAGGCGGGAGGCGCCGATGAAGCTGGCCTCCGTCGCCTGGTCTCCGGCAACGAACCGGGAGTTCTTCCACGCCTCGAAGTACTCCGCCATCGTCGGCGTCATCACGACGACGGCGTTGAACACGTCGGACTCGGTTGGCTGCCACGCCGCGGCGTCCTTCGCGAGCTTCTTGGCCTGCTCGTCGAAGCCCTTGGCTGCCGCCTCGATGTGCTCGGGGAGCGGCAGCGCCTCGCCGTAGGCGACCTTGCCGTCGCCGTTCAGATCTGCCTTGACGCCCTCGACGGTGTAGGCCGACTCGGAGCCCCACAGCGAGGTCTCCGTCAGCGCGAAGTAGTTGCCCGGCTTCTTGAGGACGGTGCCGTCGGCGTAGGTGAGGTCGAACGGGACCGCGTTCTCGGGGTCCTCGCCGGAGGTGCCGGCGTCGAGGATGTTGTCGTAGCTAGCGAGCGACGGGACACCGGCGACGATGCCCTCCATCTCTTCGTAGGCTGGGTTCGCGGCGCGCCACGACTTCTGCATCGCGGCGACGAGATCGGCCGTCATCTGCGCGTGCTCGCCCTCCAGCAGCTTCTCGTTGCCCTCGGCCTTGGCCATCTCGGCGTAGGTCTGCGCCTGGCTGGCCAGCTCGCCGGTCGCCTTCGTCAGCCGGGCGCTGTGGTCGGCCAGGTAGGCCTTGATCGGCGCGAAGTCGACGGCGCCGGGCGTCGTCGCCGTCGTGGCTGGCGTGGAAGCCGCGCTGGTCTCGTTGTCGTCGCCGCAGCCGGCGAGAGCAAGCGTGCCGGCCGAGAGGGCAGCCGCGCACAGGGAAGTGAGTCGACGGGTCATGAGGGAGTGGTCCTTGGAGCGTCCGCAAGTGGCCCAGGCGCACGGCCGCCGGGGGTGAATTCCTAATACCGATCAGGGTGATCGGGTTTAGGCGGGCCTAACAGTAGCGAACGGCCCGCGCCTGCGGGCGGAGCGGGCGCGTGGAGGGTCGTCGCCGCGGCGACCAACCGCTCAGACGCCGAGCTGCTCGCGGATCCAGTCCAAGGCCTCGCCGAGCTCGCTGACGGTCAGGTCAGCGCCGTCGGGCGCGCGCTCGGAGTAGTTGCGGTCGATGAAGACCGTCTTGGTGCCCGCGCGTTGCCCGGCGACGACGTCTCGCCAGCGATCGCCGACCGCGATGCTCCTGCTCAGGTCGATGTTGTGCTTCTCCGCCAGCTCGAGCAGCATGCCCGGATTCGGCTTGAACATCGGGTCCTCGTCGGAGTCGCTCCAGGCTACGGCGACCTCGATGATCCCGAGCGTTCCCGCCATGGCCGTATTGATCTGCTCGACGACATAGCGCGTGGTCAGGCCGCGCTTCACGTCCGGCTGATTCGTGAACACGAACAGCGGCACGCCGAGTTCCTTCAGCTCGCCACAGACGGCGGCCGCGTCACGCGTCAGCGAGAGCTGCTCGACCGATCGGATGGCGACGGGCCGGCCCCCGCGTACGGGGGCCTCGATGAGAACGCCGTCGCGATCGAAGAACACGGCGGCTTGGGAGTGGGGGCTCACGCCGCAGAGGCTAGAGGTGAAACCCACTTACCCGGTAATCGGGTGAATGGACGTCACACTTCTGGAGTGGTCAGCGCAGGGACTTGAAGACGTCGTAGGCAGGCTTGTGCACGCCCGCTGCGTCGATCAGGCCGGTGCGTGACTCGCCGCCGTCGGCGCGCACGGCTACGTCGTAGAGCCCAATCCAGCCAAACCCGTAGAGCCGCTCCCGCTTGGCAACGTTCCACGCCTGGCGTAGCCACTTGGCCTGGACGGCGCGCGTCACGTGGTAGCCGAACTCGAAGCTTGCGACGTCGGTCGGCGCGGTGTACTCGGAGATGAACAGCCGCAGCTTGCCGTTGCGACCGCTCCGTTGCATCCAGCGCTTGACCCACGGCTGGTAGTCGTCGAGGTCAGACATGTCGGCGGTCGCACGCCGCAGCATCGGCTTGGTGATGTCCGGGCCCCGTGTGCCGAACGGGTTATGCCCGAAGAGGTCCATCCGGGGTGGCTTTCCGCTCCCCAGACGCATCCACTTGATGAAGTTGAACGGGTCCATGTCGCCGTCGGTGGTCGTGTTGCCCGCGATGATCAGGTTCGACCGGTTGAGGGCCTTCAGTCGGGCATAGGTCGCATCCACCATCCGGGCGTAGCCCCCGATCACGCGGCGCAGCTCGGCGGTCGTGCGCGGCAGGATCGAGCCCGGCCGCTCGCCGGCCTTCGGCGGACCGGGCTTGGGATCTCCGGTCACGGGCAGGCCGTAGTTCGGGATCCGATGTGGCTCGCCCCAGACCATGAAGTGGCGGATCGTGGGATAGCGCCGCGCCAGCGCCTCCATGAAGCGGGCGTAGTCCTGCACGTTGACCGGGGGATGCCGCGCCTCCATGCCGGGCTCGCGCTGCGCCCATTCGGGGGTCCACATCACCATCGCCAATACGCCGATGCCCGTCCGCGAGCCTTCGGCGACCGCGAGATCGAGGTCGGCCGGCCAGCGGTAGGCCGGGTCGTTCGGATCGGTCGGGTTGGCCGGGCGGGTCGGCGCGGTCGTCCGCCAGTTGACGGTGATCTGGAACAGGTCGACGCCAAGGTCCTCGTAGATCGGGAACTGGGAGGCGCCGTTGACCTGGGCGGGGCCCCAGATGGCCTTCACGGGTGCGGCGGCCGCAGGGGTCGCGGGGAGCAGGAACGCGAGCAACGCTGCGGCGCAGGCAAGGCGCCGACGGGAATGGCGAGAGGAACGCATCGAAGGGTGGAACACGCGAACGGCCCGCCCGGGGCGGTGGGCGTTAGGAATCGGCGGGACCACGCGTCTGGCGAAGGACGAGCCCGCCAATGCCCGCAGCGGCGAGCACCAGCAGGCCGCCACCTCCCAGGACCAGCGCCGAGCTGGGGCCCTCGGAGACGGAGGCTTGCTGCAACTGAGCCTCGGCCCCGCTCCCCCTCGCGCCATCGGTGCCGGTGGCGGCTGGCGTAGCCTCGTCGGTGTTGCCCGCCTCGTCGCCAGCGTCGCTGCTCGCGGCGGTGCCGCTGCCCGAGTTTGGTGCGTCATCGTCGCGGGACACGCCCTCACCGAACAACGCCGAGTCGTTGGCGCCGTGCCGCACGGCCGCGCCGGTGCCTTCGCTGGTCTCCCGGCGGGCTTCCTCGGTCGGCAACGAATACTCCTTGGCGGCCGGGTCACCGGGGTCGAGCGTGACGCCCTCCTCCTGCCCGAGCGCAGCCGCTGGCCCGGCCATCGCGAGGATGGCTGCCAGCAGCGGAATGAAGCTGGTGCGCCGCATGCAGGCCAGGCTACCGGCCGTGCCTGCCGACAAGAGGCAGTCCCCGGTCAGCCAGCGCCAGCCTGGCGCTGCAGCCCGGAGTCCAGGGGGCTCAGCGCGGCGGCGCGGCGGTAGAAGGCTTTGGCTTGCGCGTCGTTGCCGCGGCGCGTGGCCAGGTCGCCGAGGAGCGCCCACGGCACGGGGTTGGACGGGTCGGTCTGCGTAGCGCGGCGCAGCGTGGCCTCGGCGGCGGCCGCTTGATCCAGGCGGGCCTGTGCCGCCGCCTTCACGTAGAGGCTGCGCAGCGAGGCGTCGTTGAGGCGCAGCGAGCGGTCGGCCTGCACGATCGCGGCCTGCGGGTCGGCGCGGAGCAGCTCGTAGGCCTGGGCTCGCGCGTGATCGGCGACGGCCTGCCGGGTGAGCGTGGCGCCCGCGATGGCGATGACGATCGCCGTCGCGCCAAACGCCGCCACCTCCACGGCACGCCGCGGGCGGGGCGGCGTGGCATCGGCGGTGCCCGGCTCGTTGGCGGTGCCTGCCGCGCCCGAGGGCAGCGGGCGGCGGCGGACGAGCACGGCCGCCGACAGCAGCGCGATGGCCGTGACGCCGGGCAGCAGATGTTGCCAGTCGACGCTGGTGTGGGCGAGCCAGGTAACCGCGGCGCCGGTGGCACCGGCGGCGACGCCTGGCGCCACCAGGCCAGCGCGCACATGCCGGCCGGTCGCGAGGATCCCGCCCAGCAACCCGGCGAGCACGGCCAGCAGCGCCACCCCACCGAGCACGCCGAGTTCGGAGAGCACCTGCAGCTGGATCGAGTGCGGCTGGCGCACATCCTCACCGACGCGGCGCTCGCGTAGCCAGACCGAGGTGAAGTTGCCGGCGCCGATGCCGGCAACGGGATTGCGCTCGAAGGCGTCCCACGCCACGCGCCAGTAGTCATAGCGGTTGCCCGCACCCGAAAACAGGCGACTGCCGTCGGCGGGCGGCGCCTGCACGGCGGCAGGCTCGGCGCGGCTGACGCTGGTGAACGCCGCCCATTGCGCGTCGGCCTCGCGGCTGATCCGTCCGGCCGAGGTCACCGCCAGGGAGATCGCCGCGACGGCCGCGATCCCGAAGCTGATCTGGATCGCTCGGCGCGCGAGCTGCTGGGCGGATGCCGACAGCTGCGAGCGCACGACGGTCGCGGCCGTCCACAGCGCGCCTGTCACGATGCCGCCGACCAGTGCGCCGCGGGCGGCGGCATGGACGGCCTCGGCGGTCGGCAATCCGGCGGGGCTGTCGATCGAGGTGAGCACGTCGAGCAGCGGGCGGGCAGCGACGGCCATGCCGGCGGCCAGGCACAGCAGGGCGGTGGCGCGGCGCGTGCGGCCGGGGATGAACGCAACCATGGCGACGACACCCGCGGCGGCCGCCAGCGCCGCACCCCGCGACTGCGAGAGCAGCGCCAGCGACGCGAGCAACGACGCGATGCCGAGCGCGGGGCCCGCCAGCCACAGCTGAGGCCGCTCGGCCGCAAAGAACAGCAGCCAGGCGCCCATCAGGAAGACGGTGGCCTCGGCATTGACGTAGCCCAGTGGCTGATGCAGGCGCCCCGTGAGGAACAGCTCCGGGGCGCTGGAGCCGAGCATCTTGACGAGCACGACCACGGCGACGACCGTGATGCCGGCCGAAAGCACGCCCACCGCCAGCAGCTCGCGCCGCGGCGAGCGGACGAGCAGCACCGCCAGCCCGGCCACCACCGCCAGGACGATCCAGCGGTTCGCGTCGACGCCAGCAAGGTCGGCGGAGGTGGCCCAGCCGCTGGAGAGCAGGGCCAGCAGGCCGATGGCCGCGAGGCCACCGACGACGAGCCGCGCGGAGAGCGTCAGGTGCGGCGGGCGACGGATGGCGCCCATCGCCGCGATGACCGTCAGCGCGAGGCCGATCGGCACCCACGTCGCCGTGCCGTAATAGCCGAACGCCAGCGGGCTCAGCGCGGCGCCGAGCGCGAACACCACCAAGGCCACGTCGCCGAGCGACCACGACGCACCGCGCCGCTCGCGCGCCTGATCGAGCGCTTCCTGCGGCACGACGACATCGCCGGCCATCACCAGTCGGTCTTCCTCGCGCTCCATCAGGGCGATGGCCGTTCCGCCCGCCGCGAGCACGACGACGGCGACGCCGATGATCGTTGCCGGGCCGGCGCCGAGCGCCACGAGCGCCACCACGGCGACGAGCGCCTGGACGGCGCCGAGCGTGACGGCGACGGCGCGGGCCGTGCCGACGCGCCGCCGCACGCGGTGGGTGAGGTGGTCGCGGCCGCCCGTCAACACGGAGATGCCCTTGCGGCGCCGCGAGATGATCACGAGGGCGGTGTCGGTGGCCGGAACGCCGACGAGCAGCAGACCGAGGGCGACGGCTTCCAGCCCCGAGGCCGCCGCCGAGGCACCCGTCATCACCAGCGTCGCCGCGACCAGGCCGACGGGCATCGAGCCGCCGTCACCGAGGAAGATTCGCGCGTGCGGCCGGGCGAGGTTGTACGGGATGAATCCCAGGCAGGCGCCGGCCAGCGCCGCGCCGCCGGCCGTCAGCCAGGGATCTTGGTCGACGACGCCGAGGATCGCCACGGCGCCGCCGACGACGGCGCCCATCGTGCTCGTCGCGCCGTCCATGTTGTCGAAGAGGTTGAAGGCGTTGACGACGCCCACGACCCAGATCACGGTCAGCGCGGCGTCGAGCGCATCGCCGTGCCCGAGCTCCCAGCCCAGGCCGGCGCCCCAGAGGCCGAGAGCGAGCGTGACCTCCACGGCCACGCGCAACGCCGGCGAGAGGTGGCGGCGGTCGTCGACGGTGCCCACCGCCCACAGCACGGCCGTGGCGGCGAGCAGCGGGACGGTGCGCGCGGCGTCTCCGGCGAGCGCCAGGAGCGCCAGGAGGAACGCGGCGAGGACCGCGCTACCGCCCAGATAGGGGATCGGTGTCGCGTGCCCCTTGTAGCCCTTGGGTTGGTCGAAGAAGTCGAGGTGGTTGGCCGCCCGGATCGCGACGGGCGTCAGCAGGTAGGCAGCCGCAGTGGCGACGAGCAGCGCAGCGACGAGGCGCGTCTCCACGGACACGCCCAATCAGACCGTGTCGCGGGTCTTCTCGAAGGCGATCACGTCGTCGAGGATCACCGAGAGGTCGCGCGTGGCCGTCCAGCCGAGGGCGTCGTGGATCTTCGTCGTGTCCGGGATGCGGCGCTGCATGTCTTCGAAGCCGCGGCCGTAGGCCACGTCGTAGGGCACGCTCACCAGCGACGAGGTGGAATCCGTCGCGGCGATCACGCGCTGCGCCAGCCCGGCGATCGTGATCTCCTCGCTGGAGCCGACGTTGAAGACCTCGCCGTAATGCTGGCCGGATTCCATCAGGCCGATGAGCGCGCCGACGGCGTCGGTGACGTGCCCGAAGCAGCGGGACTGCTCGCCGCTGCCGTACACCTGGATGTCTCGGCCGGCCAAGGCGGAGCGCACGAACCGTGGGACGACCATGCCGTACTGGCCGGTCTGGCGTGGCCCGACGGTGTTGAACAACCGCACGACGACCGTCGGGAGCTTGCGCTCCTGCCAGTACGCCACGGCCAGGAACTCGTCGATCGCCTTGGAACACGCGTAGGCCCAGCGGCCCTTGGTGGTGGCGCCCATCACGATGTCGCCGTCCTCCTGGAAGGGCAGCGCCGTCGACTTGCCGTAGACCTCCGAGGTGGAGGCCACGAGCACCGGCTTGCGCTTCTTGGAGGCCTGCGCGAGCACGACCTCGGTGCAGTGCACGTTGGTCTCGATCGTGCGCACGGGCGACTCGACGATGAGCTCCACGCCCACGGCGGCCGCCAGGTGGAACACCACGTCGGCCTCGTCGACAAGTTCGGCCACGACTTGGGTGTTGGCGGCCGACTCGATCGTCAGCTCGAGGTTGGGGTGATCCCGGATGTGGCGGATGTTCTCGATGGCACCCGTGGAGAGGTCATCGAGAAGATGGACGCGGTGTCCGGCCTGCAGCAGGGCGTCGGCCAGGTGGGAGCCGATGAAGCCGGCCCCGCCGGTAATGAGGGCACGCATTGCGCCGATCATGCCGCATAGGCCCCCGGACGGGGGCTGCGGCGCCCCTGAGCGGTGCGGCATGATGGGCGCGTGCGGGTGAACGCCACCAGCAGCGTGCCGGTCGTGCGCAGCGTCAGCTGGGCCATGGTCTACACGCTGCTCATGCGGGCGTCGGGGATCATCGCCGTCCCGCTGATCCTCACCCATTTCGACGGCAACACCTACGCCGCATGGGTCGTGGCCGGTGCGCTGATCGGCAGCCAAGGTCTGTTCGACCTGGGCGCCGGCGCCGTCATCACGCGGTATGCCGCTACGGAAGCCAGCCGCAACTCGCGGGCCGGCGTCGTCGGGGTCCTGAAGGTCGCGGGCCAGTTCTACCTGGTGTTGTCGGTGCTGGTGTTCGCCATCATCGGCGCGGTCGTCGGGCTGACGTCCGGCACGCTCACCGGCGACGGCTCCACCGATACCGACGTGCTGTTCGTCTGCTCGGCCGCCGCGTTTGCCCTCACCAACGCCCGCATCGTGTTCGCGGCCGTGGCGCAGGGCTGCGGGCGGGTCGATCGCTCCTTCCAGCTGCAGTCGATCGAGCCGGTGGTGTTCCTGCTCGTGTTGAGCGTCGGCATCGCCGCCGGCGCCGGCTTCGCCATCATCGGCGTCGCGTGGATCGCGGCGGCGGCGTCGTCCTCGGCGGCCCTTGGCGGCGCGTGCGTCGGCTACGTGCGCGGGCTCGGCGACGTGGCGGCGGAGCGCCTGCGGCTCGGCGAGGTCGCGCGGCTCGGGGGCGGCTGGCAGGTGTCGTCGTGGGCCGATTTCGCGTCGTTCCAGGCGCCACGGGTACTCGCCGGACTGTTCTTGCCCGTCGCCAACCTCGTGGCGCTCGATATTGCGCTGCGGCTCGCGCAGATCGTCGTGTTCCCGCTGTTTGCCGTGTTCCCGATCGTCGTTCCGCTCGTCACGCGCATGCGCGAACAGGTCGGCGAGGCTGCGGCGCGCGGGCTGGTCCTGGAACTCGAGCGCGTCGTCGCGGCGGCGGCCGTCGTTGGCGTGGCGCTGATGCTGCCGTTGCTCATCCCCGCCGCCGTCGTCTGGACGGGTTTGCCGGCGGCCAGCATGGAGCCGCCCGTCTACGCGGCCGTGATGGCTGGTGCCGCCGCCCATGCCAGCACCGGCGTGCTCACGTCGACGCTCCTCGCGCTCGGGACGGTGCGCAGCGTGATCGCCTACAAGACGTTCCAGCTAGGGCTGGCGCTGGTGCTCGTGTCGCCGGCGAGCCTGATCGACGCCCGCCTGACGGCGCTGGCGATCCTCATCAGCCTGGCCGTCCCCGCGCTGTGGTTCACCCGCACGGCGCTGCGCGTCGTGGGAATCGGCGCGCCGTGGGGTGGCGCCGGTCCGGCGACGCGGCTCTGGTCGGCGGCGATCGCCGCCGGACTGGTGACGTGGGGTGCCGTCGAGCTGGCCAGCCCGGCTGGGGCCCTCGCGCAGCTCGTGGCGGGCGGCGCCGTGGGCGCGCTGGCCCTGTTGGCCTGCGCGGCGCGGCTGGGCCTGCTGCCGCATGAGATTCGCGCCCGGGTGGCAGCGCTGGAGCTCGACGCTGGCGTCGAGCCCGTTCAGGCGCGGTAGCCGCGAGCCGGCAGCGTCAGCGGCGCCTGAGCGCCCGGCGCAGCGTGCGATGTGGGCCGCGCAGGGCGCGCCGCTGTGGGCGGCGGTCGAGCCACGACACGGCCGTGCCGGGCGCTGCGCGGCCCGCCCACTTGGCCACCACATGGGCGTGGTTGCGCTCGGCGATCGAGGCGAGCGTCTCCCTGCGATCCAAGAAGCTCACCTCCACGGCGCCGTCGCTGGCCGAGATCCCGAACTCGTGCTCGACCTCCGATCCGGCGACCGCAAAGCACCGGAGACCCAGCTCGGTGCGCACGGCCGTGCAGTAGTCGACTTCCTCGAAGCCACAGGGCGTGAGCGCCTCGTCGAACCCGCCGATCGCCTCGTGCGTCTGGCGGCGGGTCGCGAAGAAGTAGCCCGAGACCACGTCGCACTCGACCAGCTCGCCGGGCGTGCGCCCGTCCATCACGACGTAGGCGCCGTGCTTGAACTGCTGCAGGTCCCAGACCGTCGGGGAGGGACCCACCACGCCGGCCTCCGGGTGCTGCGTGAGGGCGTCGTGCAGTCGGCGCAGCGCCGAGGGCCGCAGGACGACGTCGTCGTTGACGAACACCAACACCTCACCGCGCGCCGCCTGCGCCGCCCGGTTCCAGCCGATCGCGACGCCGTGGTTGACGTCCAGCGGCACCGTGCGCGCCCACGCGGGGACGCCGGCCTCCTCGGGGGAGATCCCGTTGAGCGCGACGACGACCTCAGCGTCGAGCCCATCCAGGCACTGCGGCAGCTGCTCGCAGAGCGCCGCGACGTTCGGCGCGTCATGTGCGCGGTAGACGGCCACGCAGAGGGAAAGCGCGGGTGGCGGTGCGGAAGCCATCGGTCAACAACGTATATAGGCTGGCTCCGTGCCCGCGTCGCTCGGCCTCACGGTGTTGATCCCGGCCCACAACGCGGAGGCGACCATCGCGCGGGCCGTCCGCAGCGCGCTGGAGCAGACCTTGCCCCCGGCAGCCGTCATCGTGATCGACGACGCCTCCACCGACGCCACCGCGCAGGCCGCCGAGCAGGCCGGTGCGCGCGTGCTTCCCGGTCCAGGCCGCGGCGCCGCCGGCGCTCGCAACGTGGGACTTCGCGCCGCCGAGTCCGACTGGGTCGGCTTCCTCGACGCCGACGACTGGTGGCACGAGGGGCTGATCGCGGCCGCGGCTGACGCGGTGTCGACCTGTCCGGGCGCCGTCGCGTGCTTCGTGGCGGCCGAGGCGATCGACGACGACGGCGTGGTGGTGGCCCGCCACGCCGCGCCAGCTCGGATCTCGTTGCCGGATCTGGTGCTCGGCCGCGTCGTGGCGACCACCAGCGCGACGGTCGTATCGCGCGCCCCTGCCCTGCGGCTCGGCGGCTTCTACGAGGAACTGCGCCGCCCGGCCGGCATCGAAGACATGGATCTCTGGGTGCGGTTGGCCGCGGCCGGCCCGTGCGTCGGCGTCCCGCACGTCCACGCCACCTACGTGGTGCATGACGGCCGGGACGCGGCGCGGCCGACCGCCGACCTGGCCGACCTGGAAGCCGACCGCCAACAGGTCGTCGACCGCATGGAGGCGCTGCTGGCCCGGCCGTTGCCGCACGCCCGCGCCGTGATGGAGGCCCGCACGGCGCGGTACTGGCTCAGGGCCGCCCGCCCGGGTCGCGCGCGGGCGGCCGCGGCGCGGTCGCTGCGATCACGGCCGACCCGGGAGGGCGTCATCACGCTGGCGCTCACGCTTGCCCCGGCGGGACTGCGCACCGCCCTGATCGCCGCTCGGCGCCGCGTGGCCCGCGGATGACGACGGTCGCGATCGACGCGCGCCGCGCCGTCTGGATGCCCGGCACCGGGATCGGTCGCTACGCCGATCAGATCAGCCGCGCCGACCCGGCCCGCGCGACCGACGTGGTGTCGGTGCTCGCCAGCGGCCAGCACCGGCCGGGCGCGCAGGTGCTGGGCCCGGGTCTTGGCCAGCTGCAGCGCATCGTCTGGGAGCAGGTGGCGTTGCCGGTCGCCGCCCGTCGCCGTGGCTGGGACGTGATCCACGCGCCGTACTACGAGACGACCGTCGCCACACGCACGCCGGTCGTGGTGACCGTCCACGACCTCCACACGATCCACCACGCCCACGAATACGCGGCGGCGTTCCGCGGCTATTACAACTCCGTCCTGCGCCTGCTGGCGCGCCGCGCGGCCGCCATCATCGTGCCCTCGCAGGCCACCGCCGACGACCTGGTGGCGCTCTGGCCCGCCGTCGCGCCGCGCGTTCGCGTGATCCCGCACGGGCATGACGAGCAGCTGCTGGGTGCTGCGGCGACGGAGTCGGCTACCCAGGGTGCGCCCCGCGTGCTCTACACCGGCGGCTACGGCAGCCGCAAGCGGCTCGACGTGCTCGTCGACGCCTTTGTGCGGGTCGCAGCGGCCGACCCCGACCCGATCCTCACGCTCGTCGGGCGCGTCCCGGCCGATGTGCTGGAGCTCGTCAGCCGAGCCGGGATCGCGGGCCGCGTGGACCAGCCGGGGTTCGTGTCGGACGACGAGCTGCGGGCGCTGTATGCCGGCGCCGCCGTGGTGGCGTATCCGTCCGGGCATGAGGGCTTCGGGTTCCCGGCCCTGGAGGCCCTCACGGCCGGCGTGCCCCTGGTGGCGTGCCACGCCTCCAGCATCCCGGAGATCACCGGATCGGCGGCGACCCTGGTGCCCCCGGGCGACGCCGAGGCGCTCGCCGATGGCATCCTGCGTGCGCTCGCCCGCTCGCCCGCCATCGAGGCGCAGGTTCGCGACGGGCTGGCCCGCGCGGAGCAGTTCTCCTGGCAGCGCTGCCGCGCGGCCCACGACGCGGTGTATCTCGAGGTCGCCTGACATGCGGATCACGCACATCTACAAAGACAGTTTCCCGCCGGTGTTCGGCGGCATCGAGCAGCACATCGCGCTGCTCTCGGCCGGCCAGGCCGCGCGCGGGCACGACGTGTCGGTGCTGGTGGCCGGCGCCCCGCGCGGCGCCCGCGAGGAGTTCGACGTCGACGGCGTGCACGTGACGCGACTGCCGGAGCTGGCCCGCAAGGCGTCCTCGCCGATCACGCTGGGCTTCGTGCGGGCGGCGCGTCACCTCACCACCGACGTCGCGCACTTCCATCACCCCAACCCGATCGGCGAGATCGCGATGGGCGCCCTGCCCAAGGGCACCAAGACCGTCGTCTCCTACCACGCCGACATCACGCGCCAACGGGTGCTCGGCGCGGTGTATTCGCCGCTGCGTCGGCGCGTGCTGCGCCGCGCCGACCGTGTCCTGGCGCTGTCGGAGCCCGTGGCCCGTACCAGCCCGATCCTCACGAGCCTGGGCCGCTCGGTGCAGACGTTCCCGTATGGCGTGGCTCGACCGGCGCCGCGCACCGCCGAACGCGTCGCCGGTCGGCTGCTGTTCGTCGGTCGGCTGCGGGAATACAAGGGCGTGCCGGTGTTGCTCGACGCTTTGGCGCAGGTGCCCGAGGCGACGCTGCACATCGTTGGCGACGGGCCGATGATGCAGGCCCTGCTGGAGCAGGTCGAGCGGCTCGGGCTCGGGCCGCGCGTTCGCTTCCTCAAGGATCTCTCCGACGCCGACCTCGACCGGGAATACCGCGAGGCGCGTGCGCTCGTGCTGCCGAGCATCCTGCGGTCGGAGGCGTTCGGGCTCGTGCTCGTGGAGGCGCTGATGCGCGCCACGCCGTGCATCTCGACCGAGCTGGGCACCGGCACCTCGTGGGTCAACCAGCACGACCAGACCGGCCTGGTGGTGCCCCCGGGCGACGCCGCGGCCCTCGCCGGCGCGTGCCGGAGGCTGCTGGCCGACGACGACTGGGCGCGGTGGTCGGCCGGAGCGCTCGCGCGCTCGTCGGTGTTCGACGCCGACCTGATGGTCGAGCGGGTGCTCGGCGTCTACGAGGAGATCCTGGCCGCATGAAGACGCTCGCCGTGGTGACCTCGACCGGCAACCTGGGCGGCGCCGAGGTGATCGAGACCAGCGCCTTGGCCGAGCTCGTAGCCACCGGCACTCGCGTCGACGTCGCCGTGCCGTTCGAAGGCTCGCTCTGCCCGCGGCTCGACGAGATCGGCGCGCACTGGCACGTAATCCCGTCGCCTCAGGGCCTGGATCAGCTCTCGCGGCGCTACGCACAGACGCGTCTGGCCAGCCTCGGGCGGGTCGCCGTCGACGCCGCGATCTACCAGTGGCGGCTGGGCCGCTGGCTGGCCACCAGCAAGCCCACGGCGGTGCTCGCGCTCGGATTCCGGGCGCAGCTGGCCGTCACGCCCGTGGCTCGGCTGCTGCGCCGGCGTGTGGGCTGGAACGCGATGGACTTCATGCCGGAAGGCCCGATCGCGTGCCGGTTGTGGAGTGCGATGGCGGCCCGGCTGCCGGTGATCGTCACGTCGCCGAGCCACGCCGCTGCCGAGCAGCCGGCGCTAGCGCGTTGCAAGGTGGTGCACGTTGCGTCCCCCGGGATCGACACGTCGGCCTTCACGCCCGAGCCCGTGGCGGAGCGCGCCCCATTGGTGCTGCTCATCGGCCACCTCACGCCGCTCAAGAACCACCTCGGGTTCCTGCAGGCGCTGCGGCGCATTCGCGAGCAGGTGCCGGGGGCGACCGGGCTGATGCTGGGCCGCGCGATCTACACGACCGCTGGGCATGACGACTACGAGCGCGAGGTGCGTGAGGCCGTCGAGGCGTTCGACCCTCCGGGCGTGGTGGAGCTGCGCGGCGCCGACGCCGCCGAGGTGCGCGCGCTGCTGGAGGGCGCCGCCGTGCTGCTGCACCTCTCCACGGCGCAGGAGACGTTCGGCATGGTCTGCCTGGAGGCGATGGCTGCCGGGTGCGTCGTCGTCGGCTTCGACCAGGGCGCGACGCCCGAGGTGCTGGCCGGTACCGGCGAGCTGGCCGCGCCCGGCGACGTCGACGAGGCCGCCGATCGCGCGGCGGCGCTGCTGCTCGACGCGCCGCGGCGCGCCGCGTTGGCCCAGGCTGCCCAGGAGCGTGCCGAGACCCACTTTGGCCTGCAGCGAGCTCGCAAGCGCCATGCGGCGGCGCTGCGAGCGGCGCTGGGGCTCTAGGAGCCGGCGGCCTTCGCGCGCTCGGCGCGGACCGTTGCGCCGAGCCCGATGGCCAGGGCGCGGGCGTACTGGGCTTGCGCGGCGACGTCGTCGGCGGGAGCGAGATCGATGGTGCCGTCGGTGCGGGCGTGGTCGAGCAGGTTGCGCTGCGCGGCGGCGGCCAGCGTGGCGAAGCTCGATCGACCCAGGGCCGAGACGGCCACGCCGATGCTTTGCGAGTCATCCTCGGTCAGCGGTGAGGCGATCACCCGCCCGCCCTGGGTGAAGGCCGAGTCGTACATCGCCGGGATGCCGGCTGCGAGGATGCCGTCGGCTGCCTTGGCTTGCTGGGCTTCCAGACCCAGGAGCGTGTTGGCCCACGGCAGCAGCGTCATCGGCTGCTTCGTGCCGAGCGTGGAGTACCAGCGGCCGAGCGCGACCTGAGCCTCGGAGACGCCCTTGAGGCCCTCAAGCGCGTCGGCGTCGGTGCCGGTGTTCAGTTCGCGGTCGGAGGCTGCCAGCTCGCCGGCCGCTAGCGACGTCTCCGCGATCGACGCGCGCTTGGAGCGCGGGCTGTTGAACAGGTAGGCCACGCCGTCCTCGCTGCGCCAGCCGCTGGTCGGCGTGAGGATCTGACCGGGAATGGCGGAGGCGGCCTTGCCGAAGCGCGGGTTCGCTGTCGCTTCGAACGCGGCGCGCAGCGCAGCGCCGGCGCGGACCGTGGTGGGCAGATCGACCTTCGATGGGTCGTCGGCGCCGTAGAAGGCGTCGCGACCGGGCACCCTGGCCAGCAGCAGCACGTCGGCAAAGCGATCGGCGCGTGCACGCGCCGCGGGGGCGCCGGAGGCGGTCGCGAACTCCGAGGCAGCCTCCGTGAACGTCGCCAGTGTGGCTGGGTTCAGGCTCGAGATCGCCTCCTCGCCGACCGTCAGCAGGCGGTCGGTGGCGGCCGTGAGCTCGATTGCCGACGGGACACGGACGGGCTCGGCGTCGCCGAACTTCTCCTCGTGGGTGGAGCACCCCGGAAGGAGCGCCAGGCTCAAGCAGGCAAGCAGTGCGGGCGAGATGAGGCGGGTCATCGTGAGACTTTCGACGGAGACGATGCGGCGCTGCCCCATCCGAGCATCACGAAGCACGAGATGGCGATGATGACACCCTCGGGCAACGCGGCTCGGCCCACGAGGAGCGACAGCAAGATGAGCGACGTGAGGACCACCATGGTGATCCGCTGATCGAGGGCGGGTCCAGCCCTGGCGAAGCGGACGAGCAGGTACAGCGCACCGACCAACGCCGCGATGAGGCCGATGACGCCGATCTTGAGCACCACCCAGATCGCGATCACATGCGACCAGGGCGTCTCGATCAGGTTGCCGGCCGAGTCCTTGGAGAGGAACCGGCCTCCAAGGCCTTGGCCGACGACGAAGTCGGCCGTGGGTAGGCGCTGCACCGACGCGATCTCGTCGCGGCGGAAGTTCAGGCCGTTGTGGGCGTTGTCGCCCTGGGCGAAGCGTTCGGCCGTCCCGCTGACGACGGCGCCGGCGGCCAGCACGACGAACGACGTGAGGCCGACGATCGCCAGCGTGCGCGGCGACACCCGCAGGATCTTGGGGCCGAGGTTCACGAGCGCGCCGGCGATGGCGGTCGCGACGACCACGATCAGGCTGGTGCGCGTGCCCGACAGCAGCACGCCGATCAGGCAGGCGACGGCCGCGGCGGCCAGCAGTCGGTCGCCGAAGCGGCCGTGCAGGCGCTGCGCATAGCCGGCGGCGATCGCGGGCGCCACCACGAACAGCGTGTCGCCGCCGACGAGGATGGTGCGCTTGGCCGGTGGCCCCTGCACCTGCGCGGCTTGGGCGCGGTCGCTGGTGCCGATCGTCCACAGCGTGGAGAGATGTAGGGCGATCGCCTTGGCGGCCAAGAGGATCGTGAGCGCGGCGATCGCGACGAGGAACTCGCGCTCGTGGCCGGGAAGGGTGATCCGCGCGATCACCAGCGTGCCCGCGACGATCAGTACGAGCCGGGCGTCGGTGTTGGTCTGGGGGTCGAGCGGCGCTCCATTGGCCGCCCACAAGGCCAAGAGGACGGCGAGCAGCGCCAAGGGCAGCCACCAGCGCTGCAGCCAGGCGCGAGCGGTGGCCACGGAGAGGCCGGCTCCCGTGCGCCACAGGTGCACCAGCGCGCCGACGGCGGCCGCGAAGATCACATAGTCCAGCAGTCGCACGCCACCCAGTCCCGACACGCTCGTCCCCAGGTCGCCTCGGGCTTCGGTGCCGACCAACGTCGCCACGACGGTGACGGCCAGCAACGCGAACCAGTGCCCGCGCAGCCCCAGGGTGCCCGCGATCCCGACGGCCACCACCACGGAGGCCAGGTAGGTCAGCAGGCTGCCGGTGAACACGAACGTCAGCCAGATGGCCGCGAAGACGCCCACGGCCCCGGCCAGGATGGCGGGACGCACCGGCCAGACGATGGGCGCTGCCCAGACCAGGCCGCCCGGGGCGCCGCCGGTGGCCTTCGCGGGGAGGGAGGACTGTTCGGGCATGGCGTGGGCCGGGAGCGCTGGACGCACGCGACGTCCGAGCGCAGGGTTGCGACGCGGAGCGCGGGTCCGATCGGCGGGGACGCTACCTGGGGCTGTCACGGAACGCGCCGCCGCCGTCGACTTGTAGGGTCGGCGCTGATGCCCGTCTCGATTCCCGTCCTCCTGGGTCCCGGCCGTGGTCATCGGTTCTCGGCGCAGGGGCTCCGCACCTCCGCGCAGATCGCGCTCGGTCGCTACGAGCACCCGGTCGGGCCGTTCCTGCGTGCTGGTTTGGCCGATCAACAGGTGTTCGTCGACGTCGGCGCGCACACCGGATACTTCTCGCGCATGGCGCTCCAGGTGATGCCGTCCGGCGCCCAGGTCATCGCGTTTGAGCCTGATGCGTTCTGCCGCCAGCAGCTGCAATCCGTCGCGGCGGCGCCGCGACTGGTCGTCCGCGCCGATGCGCTCGGCGACGTCGATGCGAGCGGCACGTTGATGAGCAAGCCGGGCTCCTGCAGCCGGCTGGAGGAGACGGCGCCGGGGGACGGCGGCACGGCGCACGCCGTCGAGGTGCGCACGCTCGACGCGCTCGTGGCCAGCGGCGAGGTCCCGCAGCCGGGCGTGATGAAGATCGACGTCGAAGGCGCCGAGCTGGCGGTCCTCGCTGGCGCCCGTGCGACCCTCGCCGACGTGCAGACGCTCGTCGTGGAGTGCCATTCCATGCCGCTGCTGCGCGACGTGCTCGGCGTGGTGCTGGAGGCCGGCTTCGGGCTGGTCCGCACGACCGAAGGCGGAGACCGACTTGGGCCGCCGACGGTGCTCGCGCGGCGCGAGTAGCGCCGCGCCTCAGGCGTAGGCCGCCTCGAAGTCGTCCCAGAACCGGTCGGGGGCGCGCCGGATCGTGTCCGGGTCGGTCCAGTCCTCCCGCGGGTAGCTGGCCACGCCGACGCGGTCGTTCATCACCACGTCGCAGCCGCAGAGCGCCGCCTCGGCGGGCGTGCGTCCCATCGGCTCGATCCATTCGGGCAGGTGCGCGAAAGTACGCGCGCGGTTCATCAGTGCGGGCACGTCGGCGTAGTCGATGGCGCCCAGGTAGTTGCCTTCGATCGGCCCGTCGAGGGCGTCGAGGCCGGCGATCGTCAGCCGGTCGGCGCCGAACCGCTCAATGAGGTTGTAGTAGCCCTTGTCGCGGCTGACGCGCCCCACGTAGAGCACGTCGAGGTCGCGCTCGAGGCCCTGATCGAAGAACCGGTCGACGTCGATCGCCGGACGGCTGAGGATCTGGTGCTCGGGGAGCGGCACGCCGATCACCGCAGCGATCGCCTCCCGCTGGCGCGGGGAGTTGAAGATCGAGACGCGCGCGCGGCTGTAGAGGTTGTCGGCAAAGCTGTGCTCGCAGGCGGCGCGGCAGTCCGCTTTGATGCCCAGGCAGGGCAGGTCGAACTGGCACACGTCGACCCACGCCTCTTCGAACACGGCGGCTCGGCCGGTGGCGAGGACGGCGTCGATCACCGACGCGGGAATGCGCGTGGGGAAGGTCGGCGCATTCAGCAGGTTGGTGAGCACGAACGCGTCGCAGGTGAGATCCACCGGCAGGCTGGTATGCAGCCCAAATCGCCGCAGCGCACGCTGCGGGCGCCGCTTGAGGAACGACGAGAGGACGATCTCGTGGCCGCGCTCGCGACCACGTTTGATCAGCGCGCGCTGTGAGAGCTCACCGCCCCCCGTGTACACGAACGGATCGACGTAGGACACCCACGCGATCCTCATCGGCGACCGGAGGGGACGCGGGTGGCTGCTGCGGGGCGTGTGGCGGCCCGGCGCCGGGCGAACTCAGGCACGGACCGGCCTGCGGCGCAGCGTGCCCCTCAGATCGACGATGACCTCGGTGGAGGCCAGCAGGTCGGCGTGGTCGATGCCGGGGTGGGCCGTCATCAACACGGCCACGTCGCAGTCCTCGACGGCTGCGTCGGCCGAGGCGCTTTCGAGCCCGAACGCTGGCAGCGATGCCACGTACGGGTCGGAGTACTGCACCTCGCCGCCCATCGCGATCAGCTCCTGGATGATCTTCAGTGCCGGGCTCTCGCGCACATCGCCGACGCCGGCTTTGTAGCTCACGCCGAGGATCGCGATGCTCGAGCCGCGCACCGCCTTGCCCTGCTCGTTGAGGGCGCCAACGATCCGCCGCACGCACTCGTGGGGCATCTGCTGGTTGACCTCGCCGGCCAGCTCGATGAAGCGCGTGGTCATGTCGAATTCGCGCGCGCGCCACGAGAGGTAGAACGGGTCGACGGGGAGGCAGTGGCCGCCCATGCCCGGGCCGGGCTCAAAGCGCATGAACCCGTAGGGCTTGGTGGAGGCTGCGTCGACGACCTCCCAAATGTCGATCCCCATCCGCTCGCACAGCATTGACATCTCGTTCACCATGGCGATGTTCACGGAGCGGAAGATGTTCTCGTGCAGCTTGGTGAGTTCGGCGACCTCCGGACTGGAGACGCGGACGATGTCGTCGCAGATCTCGGCGTAGAGCGCCTCGGCCGCGTCGCCGCAGGCGTCGGTCAGGCCGCCGACGATCTTTGGGGTGTTGCGCAGCGTGTAGTCGGTCCGGCCCGGGTCGACGCGTTCGGGCGAGAACGCCAAGGGGTAGTCGACGCCGGCGATCAGGCCGGACGTCTTCTCCAGGATCGGCGCCAGCAGATCGCGGGTAGTGCCGGGAAAAGTGGTGGACTCGAGCACGACGAGCTGGCCCGGACGCAGGATTCGCGAGATCGACCAACCGGCCGCGCGCAGCGGCTGAAGATCGGGTTCGCGGTTCTCGGACAGGGGGGTCGGGACGCAAACGATCAGCGCATCCGTGCCAGCCAGCGGCTCATAGGCCGTGTCAGCGCTGATCAGATGACCCACGCGTTGCAGTCGCGGCGATGGAATGTCCTCAATGTAGGACTCGCCCTGATTGACCTTTGCCACCCGTTCCGGGGCAAGATCGACGGCGACGACGCGGTGACCGGCCTCCGCAAAAGCGACTGCGAGAGGCAGACCCACGTAGCCCAGACCGACAACTCCGACGTTCAAGCCACCACTTCCCTTACCCCCGGCTGCAAAGGTCATCCTCGCGACACGTTTCGGCAACGCTAGCGGATGCAGCGTCCGTCGTCCTGAATTCTGTGCGGTCGCTCGATGGCACGCTGGCGTCCGAGAAACGGACGTCGTGACTCATTTTGAGGTTCGCTGTGCGATCTAGACTGTGTGCGTGAGACGCTCCGCCGTACCGGTTCTCCTTGCCTGTTTTGCGATGACTGCCATGACGATGGCCGAGCCGGCAACCGCCACGCCGGCCTACGAGGCGCTTCCTGGCGTGCTGATGGCGACTCCGTCGTTCTCGGTGAAGTACACGGGCTCCTCACGCACGCAGACGACGTACCGCGGTAAGCCGCCGAACCCCGGTGGGCGCCGTGATCTCAACACCGCCAACGATCGCAGTCGCGTCGGCTGGGCGCTGACCTTCCCGGCAGGCCTCACGCTGCCGGCCTGCGCGACGACCGGCGACCCCTGCGCCGCCGTCACCGGCGTCGCCGGAGCAGACGGGACGACGTCGGCGTGGGGCGAGATCGATCACCGCCACACCGACGGGCTCTACGAGCAGCTCGACTCGTCGGCTCGCTGCCGCGTCAAAGCCCGCGGCGTGCCGAAGACGGCGCTGGACGCGCGGATCGGCGTGGTGCGTGACGCAGCCAGCGACGCTTGGATCGTGACGGCCTACCATCCGGCGGGCCAGGCGCTGCTGCTGCTCCCCGAGGCGTGCCGCAATCCGGTCGACGGCATCGACCGGATCCTCGGCAACTACTTCGCGCCGGGCTTCAGCTTCGCCTTGGGCTACGGTGCCGACCGCTGGTTTACCTCGGCACCGGTGGCGATTCCGGACGCCACCTGGCGGTCGAGTTCGCGAATCCGCTTGCGGCTGGGCCTGACGGCCGCCGGCAGGCCGCCGCGGGACTGCGCCCCGCGGTTCACCTATGAGCGCTGCCGGACCAGCGGCGACTGGTCCGGCGTGCTCACGTTCACGGCGCGTTCGCCGGCGAGCTGATGCGGGATGGCAAACGGAGGCGCTGCTTCGCCTGCAACCAGGCTTAGGTCAGCGGAACCGTGGCCGTCGGGGTGTTGGCGTTGTCGTTGTCGGTGATGACGTTGTTGCCGAACGACTGGATGATGCCGCCGGTGGCCGTAGCGAGCCCAAAGATGTTGCCGGTGACTTCCGAGCGGCTCAGGCGCACGATGCCGCCGCCGATCGCCTGCACGCCGTTGCCCGTACCCCCGCCGTTGCCGCCGTCGTCGATCGTCGTGTTGCGGACGGTGGCGATCGCGCGGGCGTTGGTCCCGTCGGCGACCAAGCCGTTGGCGTTGTCGTCGATGAAGCTGTCGGAGACGGTGAGCTTGGCCGTCACGGTCTGCCCACCCGTGGGGCGTAGCCAGATGGCGTTGGCGCCGGCGGGCGACGTGCCGTAGTTGCCGAAGATGCTCGAGCGCCGGATCTGGACGCGGCGTGAGAGCCCGTTGCCAATCGAGATGTCGACGCCGGCGTTCGTGAAGCCGAAGATCTCAGAGTCCTCGATCCGCACGTTGTCGACGTTGTTGAGGATGCGCACGCCGTTGATGCCGGAACCTGCGCCGTTGATGCTGAGGTTGCGAAGGGTGACGCGAATCAATCCGCTTGACGCGTTGATGATCACGCCGTTGGTGCCGCTCGCCAGGATGCCGGCGAGGTGGCCGCCACCGTCGATCGTGATCGACTTCGTGATCGTGACGGCGCCGTAACCGCCGTCGTCGAGGGCGTCGATCTCGCCGCCCGCCGCCGTCTTGGAGATGGCGCCGGCAAACGTCTTGCATGGCGCCGTGCGACTGCACGGGTTGGCGTCGTCACCGACGCCGGAGACCCAGGTGCGGGTCGCCTGTGCCGACGCCCCGGTCGGGATCGCCGCAGCGATCAGAAGGAGTGGTGCGACGCCGCATGCGGCGCGCCTGAGAGCGCGGAGAGCCATCGGATCATTCTAAGCGTTAGCGCGCCAGTTGTGGGGTCGATGGTGTGTCGACGCTGGGCTTCTCGCCCGCGCCGTCGAAGGGCCGACTCGGTATCGTCGGCGACGCGGTTCGCCGCCTCGTTCTTGATGCCCGTCGCCATCGTCACCGGTTCTGGAGGCCTCATCGGGTCGGAGTCCGTGCGCATGCTCGTGGAGCGCGGCTTCGACGTGATCGGGATCGACAACGACATGCGCGCCGCGTTCTTCGGCGCAGCTGCGTCGACGGGCGCCACCACGGCCGCGTTGCTGCGGGACCTCGGGTCGTCGTTCCGCCATGAACCGGTCGACATTCGGGACCGTGAGGCGATCGAGCGCATCGTGCGCGAGGCAGGCCCGGCGCTGGAACTCGTCATCCACGCGGCAGCTCAGCCCTCTCACGACTGGGCCGCCAGCGACCCCCACACCGACTTCACGGTCAACGCCAACGGCACGCTCAACCTGCTCCAGGCCGTGCGCGACCATCGTCCGGAGGCGACGTTTGTCTTCACCTCGACGAACAAGGTCTACGGCGACCGGCCGAACGTTCTTCCGCTCGTCGAGCACGACCTCCGGCTCGAGCTGCCTGCAGACCACCAGTGGTTCGGTGGCGTCGACACCTCGATGCCCATCGACGCCACCACCCACTCCCTCTTCGGCGTCTCCAAGGTCGCCGCCGACTTGATGGTCCAGGAGTACGGCCGCTACTTCGACATGCCGACCGTCTGCTTCCGCGGCGGCTGCCTGACGGGGCCCCAGCACGCGGGCGCCCAGCTCCACGGCTTTCTCAGCTACCTCATGAAGTGCGCCGTCAGCGGCGAGGCCTACACCGTGTTCGGTTACGACGGCAAGCAGGTGCGCGACAACATCCACTGCCACGACGTCGTCGAGGCGTTCCTCGCGTTCCACGCCGCGCCAAAGGCGTCCGCCGTCTACAACCTCGGAGGGGGCCGCGAGAGCAACATCTCGATGCGCGAGGCGATTCTCGCCTGCGAGCGCCTCACCGGCCGCCCGATGAACGTCTCATTCTCAGATGACGCACGGATCGGCGACCACCGCTGGTGGGTGTCGGACCTCTCGGGCTTCAAATCCGACTACCCGCAGTGGGCGCTCAGCCGGTCGATGGACGCCGTGCTCGAGGAGATCTACGCCGCGCAGGTTGCAGCGCAGGCGCTCGCTCGCTAGACGAGCGAGTCGAAGCGGAACTTGATCAGCGCGCGCAGCGCCTTCACGCCGTCGCGCCAGGTGATCTTCTTGCCCTCGTCGAACGAGCGCCCGAAGTAGGAGATCGGCACCTCGTAGAGGCGGATCTCATTGCGACGAAGAACCCGGGCCGTGAGTTCCGGCTCGATGCGGAAGTCGTTGCTGGTGAGGTTCAGGCCACGAACGAGCTCGCCGCGGAACGCCTTGTAGCCGACCTCCATGTCGCTGAGCGTCGTGTTGAACAGGGCTCGCGTGATGAGCGTGAGGCCCTTGTTGCCGACGTAGTGCAGGAAGAGGTGGGCGCGTTGCGGCTGGCCGCCGGAGAACCGTGAGCCGTAGACCACGTCGGCGTGGCCAGTGATCAAGGGCTCGAGCAGCGCGGGCAGGTCGCCTGGGTCGTATTCCAGGTCGGCGTCCTGGATCAGGACGATGTCGCCCTCGCTCGCATTGATCCCGGCGCGCACAGCCGCGCCCTTGCCCATGTTCTTGGGCTGCGGCAGCGAGCGCACGATGGTGCGACCCTCAGAGAACTCGGCGGCGAGCCGCTCGGCGATCTCCACGCTGGCGTCCTTGGACCCGTCGTCGACGATCAAGATCTCCTTCGCCACGTCGAGCTCAGCGACGCGGCGCACGACCTGCTCCAGCGTCACCTCCTCGTTGTAGACGGGGATCAGCACGGAGACAAGCGGATCCGTGATCGGCGTGGGGCCAGGGATGTGGCTGGCGGCGAGTGCAGGAATGGTCGTCTTCATGCGAGAGGGGCAGGGTATCGGTCGGTGGCGTTGTGGCGCCGCGTAGTCGCCGCACCGAGGCCGTGCTGCCGTGCCGTCTCCCACTCAACCGGGCACCGCAGTGCTGGCGAGTTCGAGAGGCCCGGCGACGAGCTACAGTCCCGCTTCTTGAGTCGCATCCTTCACCTCAGCTGGCGTAGCCCGGGGCATCCGCAGCGCGGTGGCGCTGAACAGGTCACCCACGAGACACTCAAACGCCTTGTCGCTGCTGGGCACGAAGTGACCCTGTTCTCGGCGATGTGGCCCGGCGCGGCGGAGCAAGAGGAGATCGACGGCATTCGCGTCCTGCGGGCCGGCGCGCAATGGTCGGTCCATCTGCGCGCGTGGCGATGGGCGCGTCGCCACCTTGACGACTTCGACTACGTGGTCGACGAGGTCAACACGATCCCGTTCTTCACGCCGGGTTGGGTGCCCGAGGCCAAACGACGGATGTTCATCCACCAGACCGCGCGCGAGTTCTGGTGGAAGCAGACGCCAGGCCTGTTCAAGCTGATCGCGCCGATCGGCTACGTCGCTGAGCCCTGCTATCTGCGGCTATACCGGCGCACGCGGGCGCTGGCGATGTCGCCGTCGACCAAGGCGGAGCTCGTCGAGCTCGGCTTCGCTCCCGATGCGGTCACCGTCATTCCGCAGTCGATCACGTTCACCCGCGATTCCGAACTCGAGCCGGTCGGCTCGCCGTTTCGCGTGATCATCGTGGGGCGCCTAGAGCCAGCCAAGCACGTGGAAGAGTCGATTTCGGCGTTCGCCGAGCTGCAGCGCACGCACCAGGACGCCGCGCTCGACATTGTCGGCGCTGGCACACCCGTCTACCGCGAGGCGCTCGAAGCGATCGTGGCCGAGCGTGGACTGCGCAACGTCACCTTCCATGGGCGCGTGGATGATGCGCGCAAACTCGCTCTGATGCGCGCTGCCCACGCCCACGTGTTCTGCTCGCATCGCGAGGGCTGGGGATTGACGGTGACCGAGGCGGCCGCCGTTGGCACGCCGACCGTCGGTTATGCCGTCCCGGGTGTTCGCGATTCGATCGGCGATGCCGCGTGGCTGGCGCCGAAGGGTGACGCCGTCCGCGTGGGTGCCCTGCTCCTAACGATGGCGGATGACCCCGCCCTCTACGAGGAGGCCAGGCGGTCGGCGTGGCGGCGCACCGAAGGGCTCTCGTACGACGCCACCGCGAGTGCGTTCTGGGACGCGCTGGTTGGGGCGTCCTAGTCGCGGCTCGAGAAGGCTAGCGCGGCTATCGGGTCATCCAGAGCATTCCGAGCTCGGGACCGAACTCCTCGCGGCCGAGCGTCCGGAACCCGCGCTCGTGCAGCGCGGACTCGAGCGCGTCGGCGCTGCGTCCAGACACGGGGTGGTACTCCAGGGCGACGCGCTGGATCCTGTCCCATGTTGCCGGGGCGGAGTTGAGGACGATGTCATGCTCGGCGCCCTCACAGTCGAGCTTCAGTACCGCGATGTCCTCGCCCGCGAGTTCCTCCATCAGCGTGTCGAACGCCACCACCGGAACTTCGAGCTGTTCGGTCAACTGTTCGGCGTACGTGCCAGGGTGGAGCGTCGAGATGCCGTCGCCGTCACCGGTTCGGTGCAGTTGCGCCACACCGGCCGCTCCACCGACCGCAGCGGCACGGGCCGAGACACCCCCAATGGCGTTGGCCGCGAGGTTGGTCTCGAGGTAGGCGTAGGCGACTGGGTCCGGTTCGAATGCCAGGCCTCGGATGGTGCCCGCACGCTCGTTCGCCCAGAGCAAGAATGCCCCGAGGTTGGCCCCGATGTCGATCACGACCGAATCTGGTTCGATCTTCCCGATCTCGTCATACGCCCCGAACGCAAAGACTTCGAGCGCGGTGTACAGCGCGCCAGCATCGCGCCGCAGTGGGACGGCAACGGTGGCGCCGCCGCGCGACTGGAGCGTGGCGGTCCGAGGCGACAGCGCGAACTGCTTCCACAAGATTCCGCCAAGTAGCGCGATGGGCCAGTTGCGGAATGCGCTGCGAACTTGGCGAATCTGGTCTGTGCGGCGGGTCGGCGTCATGACGTCGGACCGTAACGCCTTGCTCACCCAGGGCGGCATGTCGCACGGTGGTGTTAGGTGTCGGACAGGAGCGCGGCATCAGAAGGCCCGGTGTAGGCCGGTACAGTGCACGCGCTGGGGGCAACACCCCCGCGACGAACGAAGAGGAACTTGTGAGTAGCGCCTATCGCAGCAGCCGATTGACTCCCGCGGACGGCACGATCGTGCTGAAGCCCGAGGGCACGAGTCCGGTGGCTCGCGTCGTGAACGCGGTGGCCGACTTGGCAGCGATCCCCGTCGTCAAGTCACGAACGAGAACGATTGAGTTCGACGGCCGTCAGGTTGCGATCGATCACACCGGTTGGGCGTGGCGCACTGAGCGTGGAATCGAAGTCGGCTTCGGCAAGCATTTCGCTGCGCAATGCGATGCGGCCGACATCCTTGAGGTCGGCAACGTCCTGTCGATGTCCGGTGTACGCGGGCATGCCGTCGTAGACAAATACGAAGCAGGCGACGGCGTCATCAACGAGGACATCCTGGACTTCGCTCCCGGGCGCCAATACAAGCTGGTCCTTTCGCTATCGACCGTCGAGCACATCGGCTGGGACGAGGTGCCGCAGGACCTGACGAAGGCTTCCAAGGCGCTTGCTGCGATGCGCTCGCTGGTGGCGCCCGGGGGTTCGATGCTCGTCACGATTCCGGTCGGGTACCGTCGGCAGTTCGAGGCCGAGTTCATCCATTCGCCCTCGTTCGACCGAGTTCGCCTGTTCACGAAAACCACCCGAACCGCCCGGTGGACGGAGGTGGCTGACCCCGAACGTTGTGCCGAGTTTGCGTACGGAAAGCCCTTCGCATGTGGCAATGCCATTCTCGTGGGGACGGTCGGTACGCAGTCCTGACGCCTTCACCACGCACGACGCCCCGCGGTCTCGCGGTCAGATAGCCTCGGTCTCGTGCTGAATGTTGGGATCGTTGGCGTCGGGCATTGGGGGCCAAACCTCGTGCGGTTGTTCGATGACCGCCGTAAAAGTCGCGTGGTCGCGGTGGCGGATCTCGACCAAAACCGCCTTTCGCAGGTTGCCGACCGTTTCCCAGAGGCCCGGACGACGACCAACGCGGCGTCGATTCTGTCTGCCGACGATGTTGATGCGGTGGTCATCACCACGCCGACGAGCACACACTACGAGCTGGCGAAGTCCGCGCTGACGGCCGGCAAGCACGTCTTCGTCGAGAAGCCGATCACGAGCGAGGTCGAGCATGCGCGCGATCTCGTGCAGCTTGCCGAGGAGCGCAACCTCACGCTGATGGTCGGCCACGTCTTCCTCTTCAACGCTGCGGTGCGTCGCGCCCGTGAAGAGATCGAGGCTGGCTCGCTCGGCACCGTCCAGTACATCTCGATGGTCCGCACGAACCTCGGCCCGATCCGCATGGACGTCAACGCCGCTTGGGATCTCGCGGCGCACGACATCTCGATCGCGAACTACTGGCTGAACGCCGAACCCTACGCCGTCTCGGCCACCGCGGGTACGTGGATCAATGAGGGCGTGGCCGATGCCGTCTTTGCGACGTTGAAGTACCCCGACAACGTCCTGGTCAACCTGCACGTCTCATGGCTCCACCCCCGGAAGTCCCGTGACATCACAGTCGTGGGCGAGACGAAGATGCTCACGTTCGACGACAACAGCCTCACGGAGCCTCTTCGCGTCTACGACAAGGGCGTCACCGACGAACGCCGCGCAGCGCCGTTCGTTGACTCCTTTGCCTCCTTCCGCGCCAGCGTCCGCGACGGAGACATCGTGATCCCGAAGGTGGCTGCCGGCGAGCCGCTCGGCAGCGAGGTCGCGCACTTCATCAGCTCGATCGAATCTGGCTCCAGGCCAATTACCGATGGTCGCGCCGGCCTCGCCGTCGTCGCGGCCCTCGAGGCCATCCAGAAATCGATCGCTGCCGACGGAGCACAGCAGCCCGTCGAGCAGGTTGCGGAGGTGGTCGGCAATGGCTGACGTCCAAGCAGAGCCGATCGTCCTCGTCGACCTCGGCGCGCAGCATCGCCAGGTCGAGGCTGAGGTCCGCGAGGGCTGGGACCGCGTGCTGTCGCGCACCGCGTTCGTTCTCGGTCCCGACGTCGGCGAGTTCGAGACCGAGTACGCCGCGTTCAGCGGAGCTAAGCACGCGATCGGTGTCGCCAACGGCACGGATGCGCTCGAGCTCGCGCTCCGGGCAGCCGACATCGGACGCGGCGACGAGGTCATCGTCCAGGCCAACACCTTCATCGCCAGCGCGCTCGCGATCGAGCGTGCTGGGGCGACGCCCGTGCTCGTCGATTGCGACCCGGTTACGCAGCTGATCGACGTCGAGGCCGCCGCTGCACGGGTGACTCCCAAGACGAAGGCCATTATGCCGGTCCACCTCTTCGGCCAGCTCGCCGATATGGAGGCCGTCGAAGCGCTCGCTGAGAGCACTGGGATCACCGTGATCGAGGATGCTGCGCAGTCGCAGGGGGCGTCGCGCCACGGCCGCGTCTCCGGCAGCATCGGCCAGGCTGCCGGTACGAGCTTCTACCCCGGCAAGAATCTCGGCGCCTACGGCGACGGCGGCGCCGTCACCACGAACGACGCTGAGCTCGCCAGCAAGGTGCGCGCGCTGCGTAACTACGGCAGCGAGGTCAAATACCACCACCCGGAGACCGGTTTCAACTCGCGTCTCGACACGCTTCAGGCGGTCGTCCTGCGAGCAAAGCTGCGCCGTCTCGCGGGCTGGAACGAACAGCGCCGCGCCGCGGCCGCCCGCTACGACGGCCTCCTCCTCGGCGTCGAGGGTGTCCAGCTCCCGGTCACGCTCGAGGGCAACGTGCCGGTCTGGCACCTCTACGTCGTCCGCGTCCAGGACCGCGACGAGGTGCTCGCGCGTCTCCACGAGGCGAAGATCGGTGCTGGCATCCACTACCCAGTGCCGGTGCACTTGCAGGGCGCGTTCTCGCATCTCGGACACAGCGCCGGCGATTTCCCCCACACCGAGCTGGCTGCGGACGAGATTCTGTCGCTGCCCCTCTTCGCAGAGATCACGGAGTCCCAGCAGGAGCGTGTCGCCTCGGTGCTGCGCTCCGCCGTCTCCGCATGAGCGGCGAGGTCTTCGTCCACGAGCGCGGGCTCTGCGAGAGCGAGCACGTCGGCGCCGGGACCCGCGTCTGGGCGTTTGCGCACGTGATGAAGGGCGCGCAGGTCGGTGCCGACTGCAACGTCTGCAACGGCGCCTTCGTTGAGGCGGGCGCCGTCGTCGGTGACCGCGTGACGATCAAGAACAACGTCCTGATCTGGGACCTCGTCACGATTGGCGACGACGTCTTCCTGGGGCCGAATGTGGTTTTCACCAACGACTACAACCCGCGGGCGGCGTTCAAGAAGGATCCGTCTGAGTTCCTCTCGACCACGGTGCAGAGCGGGGCCTCGATCGGCGGAAACGCCACGATCGTGGCCGGCAACACCGTCGGCAGCAATGCGTTCATCGGTGCCGGGACGGTCGTCATCCGCGACGTCCCGCCCCATGCCGTGGTGGTCGGCAACCCAGCGCGCCGGATCGGGTGGATGTGCCGCTGCGGCGGACGGCCCGACGAAACACTTACCTGCCCCGACTGCAGCCGGCGTTACGAGTACGACGCCGCCACGAGCGGTCTGCGCGAGCTCACATGAGCCCGCCGGCTCGCCTTGGGGTGACCTTCGTCATCCCGACCTTCAACGCAGAGGCGATGCTCGACCGCTGCCTCAGCAGTATCCGAGCGCAGCAGTTCTCCGATGCCTCGGTCGAGATCATCATTGCCGACGGCGGCTCGACCGACTCGACGCGAGCGATCGCCGAGCGGCACGACGCACGGGTGGTCGACAACGTGCTTAAGCGCGCCGAGCCAGGCGTCAAGCTCGGATTCCGCGAGGCAAGCCACCCCATCCGCGTGGTGATGGCCGCCGACAACGGGCTCCCCACGACCGACTGGCTCGACCGCGTGGTCGGTGCGTTCGAGGCGGACCCGGAGCTGCGAGGGGTCTACACGCATGTCGTCGATGGGCCGACCGACAGCCTCTTCTGCCGGTACTTCAACCGGCTCCACGCCGACCCCTACAACTGGTTCGTCTACGGCGAGGGGCCTACGAACCCGGCGCTCTTCGCCGACGTGTATCCGGTGCGAGAACAGGGCGAGGATTACGTCGTCTACGATCTCGCCGCCGGGCCTCGCCCGCTGTTGGCGATGGCGCAGGGCTTTGCGATGCGTGGCGATCTGCCGGGCGACGAGTCCGAGGAGGACGACATCGCGCCGCTCTGGGATCTCATCGAGCGCGGCGAGAAGCTGGGTTACGTCGACGTCGGCGTCCTGCACGAGACCGTGGCGGGCGTCCGCGACTTCCACCGGAAGTTCCGCTACCGAACGGCGGCGGCGCTCAGCTCCAGCGAGACGCCGTACCGCGCCCGTGCCCACCGGTTGTCGCGCGGGCAACGGATCCGTCAGCTGCTCTGGCTTCCGTACAGCGTCTCGCTGCTTGCGCCGCTCGCCCAGGGCCTGCGTCGCGCCGTCGCGCGGCGTGATCCGCTTTGGCTGATCCACCCGATCGGGTCGCTCGTGCTCACGGGCGCCATGGTGCAGGGCGGGCTCGACGCACGCCGCGAGCGGCACGCCGCTGCCGCGAGTCCCGAACCGTCCGAGGAGTCGACGGGCGTCGTTGTCATGACCGGCCCGCTGTCGACCGGGGTCAGTGGTGGTGACGTACACGCACTCCGCCTGTGCGACGAAGCCAACCTCAAACTCATCGCACCGCCGACGATGCGATCGAACTGCCCGCCGCAAGTCGCCGATCAAATGACCGAGCTGCGCACGCCGTTGGACCGCTGGGTCGACTTCATGCCCGCGTACCTCGTCGTCGTGACGTTGCGGGCCGTGGCGACGATCCGCCGCACGCGCGGGGTCCGCGGAGACGCCGTCGCGGCCTCGCACTTCTTCCACGACGTCATTCCGGTCGTACGGATTGCCCGTCGTGGTGGAGGCCGGGCGGTCGTCTACGTCTACCACGTGGTCGGCGACTCCGGACGCGAACGTGGGCTGCGGTCAGCGGTGTCGGTCGGCCTCGAGCGGCTGTCGCTCCGCGTGGCGCGCCGCGGTGCCGACGTCGTCTTCGTCGATAACGAGGAGACGCGCGAGGGCTTGCTCCAGCGCGGGTTCGACCCGCAGCAGCTCGTGATGACCGAGAACGCCTACGATCCGCTGCAGGAACTCCCGGCACGCAGCAAGACCGATCCGCCGACGATCGTCTTCATCGGGCGGTTCGTCGAGGTCAAGGGCGTATGGGACGTGCTCAGGCTTGCGAACACACTCCGCGACCGTGGAGTCGCCGCGAAGATCCAGATGCTCGGTGACGGCCCGCTACGGCCGCAGGTGATCGAGGCGGTCGAGCGGGAGGGCCTGGCCGACGCCATCGCTCTCCCCGGGTTCGTCGCCGAGGCCGAGAAATGGGAGCACCTCCGCGGCGCTTCGCTGTTCATCGCACCGAGCCGCGAAGAGGGCTGGGGTATCGCCGTGGGCGAAGCGCTCACCGCGGGCGTCCCATCGGTCATCTACGACCTTCCGGCCTACGGCCACTTCGGAGCGCGGCCCGAACGTGTGCCCATCGGCGATGCCGCAGCGCTTTGCAAGCGCGTGATCGAGCTGCTGCTCGACGCCGAACTACTCGCGAGCCGCGAGGCCGCCCTCGCCGACAGCGCTGACGGTCTGCCGATGTGGGGCGATGTGCTCGCCGCAGAGCGCGCAGCGGTCGCCGCCGCGCCCAAGCGCAACTGACGCTCCGTCGGTTGCGCCGTTAGCGCGAGACGAACCGCGCCGACCGGACGTTGAGCACGAGGCTGCGCGGGTCGGTCGAGGCGGGGATGAGCTGACGCACCGGGATCGGTCCTGGGTCGCCGCTGATCGTCAACTTGACGGTCCGGTCGAAGCGGACGGGCACCTTGACCGGAGTCCGAGCGTCTACGGTGGCCGTCACGGGCCGGGTGCCACCGGTGATCGTCACCTTGCGAGGCGGTCCGAAGGTGTCCATGCTCAGCTCCACGTCGCCAACACACGACCTGCAGGCTGCGATCACCTCAAGCTGGCCCTTCTGCTTCAGCATCCATTGGAGCTTGCCCTGCGGATCCTGCTCAACCACGTCGAAGCCGTCGAGCAGCGACACCGACGAAGCGGGGACCCCGTGCTTCGGGGGCACGATGGCGAAGAGTCGCCCGCTTGGATCCTGCGAAAGGAGTTTGAACCCGGGGCCAGGCTCCGGAAGCGCCGCGTTGCCGGGGATGGAGCGGATGAGCGCGTACTTCACGCCGAGGGCAGCAAGGCCGGTCGCCGTCTTGGGGTCGCTCGGATCGGCAAGGGCGACCGCTCGGGCTTCCGCCACCGATCCGGACTCATAGCCGTTGAGGATCGGCATGTCGTGGAAATCCTGTGCAAGGAGCTCGTCGTACGTGCCCGCTCCGGCGGGTAGCAGCGGGTACTCGGCCACGATGCCGCGCGGCTTGTCACGGAGCGCCGCGTAGATTGGCGGCGCGCCGATGGGGTTGGAGCCCAGTCCCCTGGGGGACAGGTCGACGAGCACCACGACGGCGATCGCGGCGACGATCACGGCCCGGACCGTGCGGCTGCGCTGGTTCAGCAACGACGCGACACCGATCGCTGCGAGCATCACGAGCGCTACTTGGACCACCAGAGCAAAGCGCGAGTAGACCCGCCATGTGGCGGAGACCTGGGAGATGAAGTACGACGGCATCGGAATCGAGTGTCCGAACGCCTCGAAATGCGGCGGAGCCGAGCACAGGCCGGCGACGACGCAGATCGCGACCAGGACCCACGCGGTGGCGCGCTGGCCCTCTGGGATCTTGCGTCTGAGGACCTGGACGATGGCGAACGCGGCCAGTAGGAGCAAGGAAATGCCCAGGTAGAGCGTCGACTCCGAGCCGTTGGAGCCGTGGATGCGGTCGGCCAGCCACGGGCCCGTCTCGCCGCCGAACAGGAAGCTGCCGTTCCACGGAACGAAGTACTCGTACAACCGCGCCGAGTAGGTGATCAGCTCCTGATCGCCATTGACGCGCAGTCCCTGGCCGGCTTCCGAGGCACTTGCCAGGAGGCGGAATCCGAGCAGGTACGCGAGCGCGGCTCCCGCGGGCCAGAGCTGCGCGCGGACGGCGGCGGCGAACTGGTGACGCCGCGCCGCGATGATGAGCGCCGCGATCGCCAGCGTCGCGTACATTACGCCGCCGAACAGGATGAAGTACGGGGTCCACGCGAGCGCGAGCAGCACGGCGAGCGCGGCCAGGATGCCGTTGCGGCGGGTGGGCGCCTGCTGGAGCTCCAGCATGCGCCAGAGCATCACGACGAACACCCAGGTGTGGGCCATGTCGTAGTGGCCGTGGGACTTCAGCTGCGCGAGGGGCACGAAGGCGAGCCCGAGACCCGCAACGAAGCCGGCCCCTGCGCTCCCCGTCAAACGACGTCCGAGCAGGAACGCCGCCAGGCCGGACGCCGTGAAGCCGAGCATGACGAACAGGTTGAATCCGGCGATCGGCCCGAATCCCTTCGCCAGGAGCCACAGCACGAGCTGGCCCGGCATGGACGCGAGCGACCGGATCCAGGCGACGGTCTGACCCTCAGGAGCCGCGAAGTCCGGGAGCGTGCCCGGAAGGAACGGAAGCTGGTTGTTCTCGACGAGTTCGCGAACGCCGGCTAGGGCACCGAACGCATCGCCGGTGCCGCCGTAGAGGCGACTGTCGATGTGCAGGGGCACCGGCCACACGATGTGCATCGCGATGGCCAAGTAGACGAGCGCGCTGTAGAGCGCGAGCATGTTCGGCGACGTCAGGCGCTCCCGAGTGCTACGGCGCTCGGACATATCGGCAACCGCTTCGGTCACGATGCGGCGCGTCGGATGGTGGCGAGGGTCCCCGCATCCGGAATGGGCTGCGAAGCGTTCTGCTCGATGTCGGCGCGACGGCGCTGCAGGGCGGCGTACTGACGCACGTACCAGTGTCGGACGTGAATCCTGTACCCGATGGCCAGTACGTCCTGGAACATACGCCAGACCGCGCGAGAGGTAATGCCCGAGCCGGTAAAGCGGTATTCCAAGCGGATCGGAACCTCGGCGACCCGGTCGAACCCGAACTCGGCGCCGACGGCCAGAACCTCGAGATCGAAGGCGTAACGCTTCACGAGGAGCAGCGGAAGCACCACATCGAGCATCTCATGCCGGAAGAGCTTGGCGCCAACCTGCGTATCGCGCGCGTCGACGCGGAACAGTGCTCGGGTGGTGAGCTGGAAGCCGGTGCTCAGGACCCGGCGCTGCAACGGATACTCGACGGCGCTCTCGGGATGGCGCTTAGATCCGATCACGGCATCGACATCGCCGTCGCTCAGGCGGGCGACCGCACGAATGATCACCTCGGGGGCAATGTCGAGATCGGCGTCGAGCCAGCCCACGTAGCGGCCGGTGGCGCGGGCTAGCCCAGCGCAGATCGCGTAGCCCTTGCCCTCGTTGCGGGCGTAGTCGATGACGATCAACCGAGGGTCCGTGATCGCGGAGGCCCGAGCCACCGTTGCGTCGGTCGAGCCGTCGCTCACCACGATCAGCTCGAAGTCGTGCTCGAGGTGCTCGAGTTCGGCCAGGATCGTCTCGACCGATTCGGCGATGAACGCCTCGCCATCCTTCACCGGGGTGACGAGGCTGACCAGCGGCCGAGGTGTCAAGAGGACCGTCCGATGATCATGCGTTCGGCGCGCAGCAGGGGGTGGAAGAGCAACTCATTGACGATCAGCAGGCCTACGATGACAACGGCCTGCGCCGTCGCGATCGACTCAGGGCTGTGTCCGAAGAGGAGGATCGCCCCGAGCTGAGCGGCGATGCCGCCCAGCAACAAGAGCGGCCAGCGGCGGTCCTGCATCGCCACGGTATACACGACCAAGAGGTTGAGCACCGCCAGCCCGACGCCCGCAATCGCGATCGGAAGCACGCCGTTTGCGGCGTCCACGTAGTTCTCGCCGAACATTAGGCGCAACGTGAACTCCGGCACCAGGATCGCCGGCGTAGCCACCAGCAGCGCGACGCCCCCGGTGAGGAGCGCTGCGACGCGCAGCACCGACGACTGATCACCCTCGCGACGTGCGCGGGCTGCATTCGGCACCATGGCGATCGCGACGGCCGACGGCAAGAAGAAGATGAGCTTCCCGACGGTGGCGAGCGCGGCGTAGTGACCGGATTGATCCGGGCTGAGGAGCAACTTGGCCAGCAGCACGTCGAGGTTGCTGAGCAGCGCGAACGCCGCGACTGCTGCGCTGGCTACGAGTGCGCGGACGTCGGGCTGGCGCCGCATTCCTGCGGTCGCAGAGCCTGTTGGTGCGGCGCGGAACTGCCGGCGCAGCATCCAGCCGACGCCGAGCACCGCCAGCAGGGTGCCGATCGCCTGGCCGCCGATCGCACCGCCGGAGCCGCCCCCGTTGGCAGCCCACGGGACGCCGAAGGCTAGGCGGCCGACCGCGACCGCGAGCATGACGATACCCAGCGACACGAAGCGGTCCAGGCCTTGGAGGAAACCGGACGCGAGGGCGAGGAAGAAGGTCAGGACGACGAGCGGCAACAGTGCGAAGGCCGGGCCGGGCGCCTGGAGGTTCAGCGTCGAGGTGACGAGCGGGATGCAGAGTGCGTACGTCAGACCGACGGCCCCGGCCACTACTCCGATGTGGCCGGTTGAGTAGCGGATCAGCCACGCGACGTCGCGCTCGTCGGAGGTAGCGCGGTCTCTCGCGAGGCGCTCTGCCACGATCGTCTGGGCTGCCCCGCTCGGGATGGCCACGACTACGACCAGCGCGAGCAGCGCAGTGAGGTCGCCGTATTCCGCCGGCGTCAAGAGTCGCCCGAACACAAGGTTCGACAGGTAGTTCAGTACGCTCGCCAGGAGCGTGAACACGAACACGATCGTCGACGTGCGCGCCAGCGTCGGCGGTTCCGCACCCGGCTCGGTCGGAGGGCAGTTGCCCAGGCGCGCGACGGCCGGAGCGTCTTTGTGATCGATCGAGGTCATCGTGGAACGCTCGCTACGTGGAACTCCACGCGGCAAACCCGCAGGCTACCGGTCAGAACACCGGCGCACCCCAACCGATGCGGTTATGCCCGAAGTTTCGTCTGTTGTGTGAGGAACGCGCTACCGCCGGGCGAACAGCGTGTACCGCGTCGACGAGAGGCGGTCGACCTCCCAGTCGCCCGTTCCGTCGGGCGAGAACACGGCGACCTCGGCGAAGCCCACGCTGAGTGCGAGGGCCATCGCGACCTGCGGGAAGACCGGGCCGCGGTGGGTCGGGTCGACCCAGAACGTCGCGGCGGCACTGACCTCGTGCGGGTTGATCGTCTCCGTGAGCAGGATGCCGCCCGGGCGAAGCGCGCGCAGCGCTTCGGTGAACAGCTTGGAGAGCGCATCGACGTCGAGATGCTCCACGACGTGGATCGCCGAAACCGCGCCAAGCGACGCGTCGGCGGCCCGTTCGAGAACGGCGATGCCGTCACCGGACTCGGCCGAATGGCCGCGATCGACGGCCTGCCGGACGAGTTCCTCGTCGAGATCTACGCCGTGCGCTTCGATGCCGGCAGAGGCCGCAACGTCCAGCAACTCGCCGCGCCCGCAGCCGACGTCGAGGAGTGGGCCGTGCTCGCGCAGGATCTCGCGGTACGGCGTCATTAGCTCCAGGACGCGCTCGTACGGGCCACGGAACATCGCCAGGAAGTCGGCGTACCGGTCGCCGGTGCCAGACGCGCGGTCAGCAGCGACGACCCGCCCGAGTAGCGGGTCCTGGCGGTAATGCAGCCCGGCATCTGGCGTGACCCACGGCACCGCGACATGGCGGCCGATGTGGTCGCCGAGGCGGTTCTCCAGCGACGCGAGGTGGTCCTCGACGTCGCTTCGCAGCTCGGCCTTGCCCAGCTCGACGTGATTTATGACCTCGTCGTGCACCTTCTGGAGTTCGATGAGCGTCGCGTGGTGTTCGGCCTCGACCTGCTCGACACGCTCGTCCATCCCGTGGAGCTTGGTGCGGACCTCCGCCGTTCGCGCGTTGACCGCACGGTCCATCAGCGCCCACCATTTCCGGCGGGCGACCGTGACCGGCGGCACCGCGCGCGCCCCGAACCGGAGGACGCGCCGGAGAAGGCTGCGGCGCGGCACCCGCGGCGGCGTCTCGCCAGCCCGCGCCGCGGGTGCAGCGCCGCGCGTCTGCGCGAGCAGCGCACGGAGCGCGCGACCGGTCACCTCGGGGCTGTTGTGCGTCTCGATGTATGCGCGGCCTCGCTCGCCGATGGCGCGTGCTTCGTCCGGGTTGCTCGCCACCCAACGCAGCCGGTCAACGAGCTGGTCGTGGTCGGGTTCGGCCCACACGCCGTGGGCGGGATAGGGCGCGGCGGCCTTACCGATCGGCACCAGTTCGTAGTCGAGGATGATGCCCCGGTCCGGGGCCATGTAGTCCATGTTGCCGCCATAGCCGGTGGCGATGACCGGCTTGCCGAGCAGCATCGCTTCGGCCGGCGTGTGGCCGAAGCCCTCTGAGCGATGCGGCGAGACGTAGCAATCGCAGAGTTCCATCAGCCGGTTCTTGGCGTTGCTGGGCAGGAACCGGTCGACGAGGACGATGTCCGGTCGGCCCGCGATCTCGACGAGCACCCGCTCGTGGGCCTCGGGGAGGTTGTGGTGGTTGATGCACTTGAGAACCAGGACGGCCTCGCCTGGTTCAGGGAACGCCTCTTTGAACGCACGGGCCAGGCCGGACGGGTTCTTACGTACCTCGGAGGAGTGGTAGTCCCACATGTAGAAGAACATGGGCAGGTCCTCGGGGATGCCGAACTCCGAGCGCGGGAGCGGGGCCGACGGCACCAGCGACACCGGCATCGGAAACTGACGCACGGGCACGTCGACGTGCGGCTCGATGAGGTCCTTGACGAACTTGGTCCCGACATAGATCTCGTCGACCCATTGCAGCGCGCCACGCCATTCGTCGATGGGGAAGGGCTCGCACTCCCACCACCACAGGGCGGCGGTAGGGCGGCCATCGAAGAACGCCTCGCCGACGTCCTCGGCAAATGACGGCACGATGTCGCCATTGACCACGAGCAGGTTGACGTCGTGGTCGGCATCGGCCGGGGACTTGGGCTGGAACTCCGCCTGTTGGCGGGTCGCGGGGCGCACCAGGCCTTGGATCGCGGTGACGGGCTCACCCGCCGACTTCAGCGCCGTCGCGAGTTGGCGCGCTCCTTCGCCCAGGCCCAGCTCCGACGTGAAATAGCCGGCGAGGTTGACGCCCGGCGTGTCTGCGGCGGCCTGCCCGGGCGGCGTGGCCGCTTCGACCTGCGGCGGGGCCAGGGCGAGCGGGACGCCGGTCGACTGGCCGAAATGATGGATCCAGCCGATGAGGCCGTGGGCGTCGGGCCCGTCCAGTGCCGGATACGCCATCTGCAGTTCAGGACGCGCGGCCCAGAACGCCAGGAGCATGCGATTGATGCCGAGCGAGCCTCCGCGGACCGCGGGTTCGCGGAAGTACGCCTCGACCTGAGCGATGCCCTCGGCGGCGAATGGCGACCGCGTGATCTTCCCGGCCCGGACGCCCTGCCGGACGAGGCCGCGCACCCACTTCTCGAGGACCAGGCCATTGGGCAGCTGGTCGTACTCGCGCAGCTCCGGCGGCAGCTCGTCACGGGTCGGGCCCCCGACCTCATGCTCCAGCAACGCCCGTGCGCGTGCCCTCGAGAGGGCGGCAAGCGCCGGCAGGTCAGACATGCGTACGTCGAGCCGGCCGGGCGAGAAAACCTCCGGGTGATGTGGGTCGAACCGGCCGAAGCTGACGGCAGCAACCGGCTCACCGTCGCTGCGCAGCACGCCTTCTGCGGACGTCAGGTCGTGCTCGCTCAAGGCGTGTGTCGACAGCAGGAGCGCGGGGGTAGCGCGTACCGTGGCGCGACCCCGCAACGCGAGGAGTTCAAGCGATGTCGGCGACAACCGGGACGGCTGGACCTCTTCGTTCGTGGGCGGTTCCTGTAGGTCGAGGGGCCACGCCTCCGAGACGGCGGTAGCGGCGTCTCGGTCGGCCACGCTCCAAAGGCGGCCAGAGATGAGGCCCCCGCCGTCGTGGCCGAGGGTTACGAGCGGATGGTGGGGTGGTGGGTACCCGCTGGCCGGGTCGGGACGCGTCACCGGCTCGGGGCGCAGCCCGTCGGCCGCGGTGAAGACGCATACCTCACCGGCAACCTCTGGCCAGACGTCGTCGGTCGGGCCACAGAGCTGGACCTCCGGTGACAGCACGGCGACAGGACCGGCCCGCTCAGTTAGGTGGAGCAATGCGGCCGGGAGTACCAGCCACTGCAGCTCGCCTGGCGCGTAGCTCGCGCGCGCAATGCCGGTGAGGTCGGGATCAAGGTCGAGGTCTGCCGGAGTCAGAACGGCGTCGGCCGCATCAAGGGGCGCAGGCGGGTCGCCAGGTCCGCACCACAAGACGATGGCAGCGTCGCCCGGCGCATGCGCGTGAACGCCGTCGATCGCGGCGCGCGCCGCAGCGGTCTCTTCAACGGCTCCGACGGGAATGATCCAGCGGCGGTCCGTCATCCGGTCGGTCCGCCGGCCGACTTACGGGCCGCCAACGGACCGCGAACCTCATCCAGCGACGCGAAGCGTTCGTGCCAGGTGCCCTCGTACGGGAGGTCGACGAGCGCGGCTCGCTGATGCACGCTCGTCACGTTGAGCCACAGTGCCTCGTCGACCTGGTCGACGATCTCCTCGCCGCTGCCGTCGGTGACTCTGGCGAAGAGCCGCAGGCGACCATCCCTGAAAGGCAGCGCAACCTTCGCCGAGAACTGCCAGACGGTCTCGACGGCAGGCGGTTTGCCGCTGGTCATCGCGTCGTTCGTGACTTCGATCACGTCGGTCCCGCGATCGTCGCGCAGCCACAGGCGGATCCGCGGGCTGACGAGCGGCTTCAGCACGATGAGGTCGGCGGTGAGCGTGACCTCTTCGCCGGTGGGGACGTGACGAGTGGGCTGGCCCTCGGCGTCGAGCGCCTCGATGTTCACGAGATACGCGGTGTGGTTGCCGAGCCGCTCGTTGACTGCCACCTCGGCCTCGGCATCTGCGGAGTCAGACGTTGCCGGAGCTGCCGGGACCTGCGTCGAACCGCTGCGGCCGAAGTTGTACTCGAGGTAGGCGTTGCCGACCATCTCAGGGTCGCCGATCGTCACGAGGTTGCCGTCCTCAAGCAGCAGAGCGCGGTCGCAGAGCCGAGCGACGCTGCCCATGTCGTGGGTAACCAGCACGATCGTCTTGCCGGCCGCGTTGAGCTGGCGGAAGACCTCGAAGCACTTGGCCTGGAAGGCGGCGTCTCCGACGGCCAAGACCTCGTCGATCAGGAGGACGTCTGCGTCGACCTGGGTGAGCACCGCAAAGGCGAGACGCACCTGCATCCCGGAGGAGTAGTTCTTGAGCTTGAGGTCGACATGCTCCTCGAGCTCGGCGAACGCGAGAACTTGGTCAACGCGTGATGCCGCCTCTTTTGGCGTGAGCCCGAGCATGATCCCATTGAGGATGATGTTGTCGCGGGCCGCGAGGTCGGGATTGAACCCGACGCCCAGCTCGATGAACGTCGATAGGCGCCCGGCGATCGAGATCTTGCCCTGGTCGAGCTGGTAGATCCCCGCCAGGCACTTGAGGAGGGTCGACTTGCCGGAGCCGTTGCGCCCGACGATGCCGAAGAACTCTCCGCGCTCGATCTCGAACGAGACGTCCTGCAGCACGTGAAAGACCTGCGCGTCTCGGTCGAAGCGCGGGTGCACGACCCGCTCCTTCAGCGTCTGCCGGCGCTCGGCGGGCAGCCGGAAGTCTTTGGATACGCCTTCTACGGCGATCGCGATCTGCCGTGCGGTCATCGCTGCGGAACCCTAGCGGGGCGGGCCCCTGAGGGTCGCAGCGTGTCGCTCGGTCTCAGCGCTGTTCGGGCTGGAGCCGCTCGAGCGGCTCAGCGTCACCGGCGGTCTGCGTTCTGGGTTCCAGACGACCCGCCTCGAAGACCGAGAAGAGCACGAGGAGCCAGACGAGCGTGGCCAGCGCGATGTGCACCCAGACCACCTCGGCCGGCAGGCCGTTGTAGTACTGGTAGAGCCCCACGGCGCCCTGCACCGCGTAGACGCCGAGCAACACCGAGAGCCGCCTGCGCAGCCGTGCCGGCGCTTTGCGAGAGATCAGGAGCGCGAGCACCGCGGCGCTGAAGATGAACGTGAACGTGCCGACGTGGCCGTGGCGCAGGATCAGCAGGTGGAGCGTGTCTCCGCCGAACCAGTCGATGCGGTCGGTTACTTCGCCGGTGGCGCGCGAGCCCGGGTGTGGGCCGGCGCCAGTCGCGAACGTGCCGAGCACGACGAGCAGGGTGACGAGCGGCAGGATCGCGCGGACGCCCCAGACGGAGACGCGGTCGTCGGTCCGCGGGCGGCTGCCGGCCGGGTGGTTGGAGCGCCAGACCAGGAACGCGGCGCCCACCAGGATCACGAACGACAGCAGGAAATGCGCGATAACGAAGCCGGGCTGCAGCTCGTACTGCACCGTCAGCGCACCGAGTCCACCCTGTGCGGCGACGCCAACGGCCGGAATCGCGGCGAGCCGCAGCAACGTGCGGTCGCGCGGGTCGCGTCGCCACATCACGAAGAACACCGCCACGGCGACGAGGCCGACGAGGCCCGAGATCAGGCGGTTCCCGAACTCGATCCACTCGGGCGCGTTGGCACTGATGATCTGATCGTTGCACTCCGGCCAGTTCGGGCAGGCCAAGCCAGAGCCAGAGAGGCGCACGGCAGCGCCGGTGAACACGATGAACGTCAGCAGCAGGAGCGAAGCCTGGGCGTAACGGTGTGCGGCCGCGGGGGAGAAGCGAGGCAGGCGCATGGCTCTCAAGGTTACGCACGGGACCGCCGCGGAGAACCACTCGCTGTGCGGACTCTCCTTCTCCGCCTGGCCCGTCACCGGTACGGTGCGCACATGAACGTGCGTGAACTCGGGCTTTCCGGGGCCTTGCTGATCGAGCCAGCGGTCCACGGCGACTCGCGGGGATTCTTCTGCGAGACGTATCGCGAGCCGACCTGGTCTGAGCACGGCATCCCGAGCAGCTGGGCGCAGGACAACCACTCGCGCTCGTCGCAGGGCGTGCTGCGCGGCATGCACTTTGCGATCGGCGACGGGCAAGCCAAGCTCGTGCGCTGCGCGCGCGGGGCCATCCTCGACGTGATTGTCGACCTGCGTGCGGGCTCGCCGACCTACGGCAAGTGGGAGGGCGTCGAGCTCTCCGACGAGAACATGCACCAGCTGTACGTGCCGATCGGCTTCGCCCACGGCTTCGTCGTCGTGAGTGAGGTCGCTGACGTCACCTACAAGTGCACGAGCGTCTACGACCCGTCGGTCGAACGAGGCATCGCCTACGACGATCCGCAGGTCGGGATCGAGTGGCCGACAGGCTTCGAACTGCTCGTGTCGGACCGGGACGCGCAGGCCCCGCGCCTCGCCGACGTTCGAGCAGATCTGCCGTTCCGCTACGGCGGCTGAGTCCACGCTCCGGGGTCGCCAGGGGGCAGCTCCGGGTACAGTCCGGGGGATGGCCGCGCCCACCACACCCGACGCTCCGCACCGCGTCGACCGTAACGCCGGGCGGCCGCCGCTCGAGCTGCGCGAGATCGCCGGGCCGTCGGCACTCGGCGGAACGCTGGGTCGATTCGGGCATCTGACGCTCACGATCGCCGTCACCGAGTTCAAGCTCCGCTTCTACGGCTCGATCCTCGGCTACTTCTGGCAGCTGTTCCGCCCGCTGCTGCTCTTCGCGACGCTCTACGTCGTCTTCAGCCAAATCGTCAAAGTCGGAGACATCGTCGCCTACTACCCGGCGGTGTTGCTCATGAACATCGTGCTCTACACCTTCTTCGGGGAGGGGTCCTCGGCGGTCACGTCGGTCGTCGACCGCGAGCAGCTCGTCCGCAAGATCCAGGTGCCGCGGCTGGCAATTCCGCTCGCCGTCACCCTCACGGCTTCGTTCAACGCCGTGCTCAACTTCGGGGTCGTCTTGATCTTTGCGATCGGTAGCGGCATCACGCCGCATTGGGGCTGGTTTGAGGCGCCGTTCCTGCTGATCATCCTCGCGTTCTACGCTGCCGGCTTCGCGATGCTCGTCTCCGCGCTGTACGTGCGCTACCGCGACGTCAAGCCGATCTGGGAGGTGTTCATCCAGCTCCTCTTCTACGCGACGCCGATCATCTACGTGCTCGATGGCGTGAGCGGGTTCTCGGAAAGCGTGAAGCACGCGATGGCGATGAACCCGCTCGCGACGATTCTCATTCAGATGCGCCATGCCGTGATCGATCCCTCAGCCCCATCGGCGGCCGACGCGGTCGGTGGCGCGATCTGGCTGCTCGTGCCGATTTCGATCGGCGTTTTCGTCGTGTGGCTTGGCTACTGGGTGTTCAACCGTGAAGCCCCACGCATCGCCGAAGAGCTCTAGCGGGGCGCCATCGCGATGAGTGAGGCGGGCGACCAGCAACGAGCACTCGAACGAGACCTTCGGATCCAGCAGCTGGAGCAGACGGTCGAGGCCTTGCGAAGCGAGCGGGCAGCGCTCATCGAGCACCTGCGCGTGGTGCGCTCGCATACCGGCCTCGAGGGCGCGGCTCGCGAAATCAAGTCGCGGGCCAAATCCAGGTTGGTTGGGCGTCGCCGCCGATCTGGGGCTGCGACGGTCGCCTCCGCCACACCACTCGCAGCGATTCCGGCGGCCGCTGGCACGTCGCAGCCGCTATGGAGCGTCGCCGTCGATCTCGCCGGAGATTGCCGCCCTGCGCTCATCGCCGACCCGCCCGCGACCTTCTCCTGGGACCTTGACCTGACGCCGAACTGCGCGCTCCGCGGCAGCGTAGGGCTCCGGCCCGGCGCGTGGGACATGAACCACGGCGGCGTTGACCTGGTGGTTCAGCTCACGCCCCAGGCGGGCGGCGAGCCGGTTGCCACGCTCGTCTTGGCGATCGACCCGGGCGCGCGCGTTGGGGATCGTCGCTGGGTGCCTTGGCGCCTCGAGATCCCCTCCGCCGGCCGATACCGGATCAGCTTGCAGGTGCGTGTGGCCAGCGGAGCTGATGCGGACTACGCGTGGGCCGTCATCGCCGAGCCGGAACTCGAGGTCATCGGCTTGGCGCCACGCCAGGTTCGTGAGTCGGTGGCGCCGCGCTCCGTCGGCGGACCATCGATCTCGATCTTGCTCCCGGTCCACGATCCTGACCCGGGCCTGCTTGATCGCACGCTCGCGTCGGTGTTTGCGCAGACGTCGACGGCATGGGAGCTGTGCATCGTCGACGACGGCTCAACTGACCGGCTCGTGCGCGACCGCCTGGCTCAAGCCGCCGCCGGCAGTGAGCGAGTGCGGCTACACCGGCACGAGGCCGCCCAGGGGATCTCCGGTGCCACCAACGCGGCATTCCGGCTCGCCACCGCACCGTACGTCGCAACGCTCGACCATGATGACCTCTTGGCTCCCGACGCGATAGCGGTCGTCGCTGCCGAGCTCGGTGCGCATCCCGAGACGGACGTCGTCTACACCGACAACGACCTCGTAGCTGCATCGCGCCACCGGTTCTCAGCGGCGCTCAAGCCCGACTGGTCACCGGATCTGCTGCGGGCCTGCATGTACACCTTGCATCTTGGCGTCTACCGGCGCTCGTTGGTGCAGGAAGTGGGTGGCTGGCGCGGAGCCTTCGACGGCGCTCAGGACCACGACCTCGTCCTGCGGCTAAGCGAGCGCACCAACCATATTCGGCACATTCCGAAGGTCCTCGCGCACTGGCGAGCGCATGCCGGCTCTGCGGCACTCGGGGAGTTGGCTAAGCCGACGGCCTATGACCGTGGGCGTGAAGCGGTTGCCGAGCATCTACAGCGCACCGGACACTTCGGGGCAACGGTCGAGCGGCTCTCTGAGGCTGGCCGGTACCGCGTGCGGTACCCGCGGACCCTTCCAGTGCGGGTACACCTGCGCGTGCCAGGAGGCACCGCTGCCGGCGAGCTCGCGCTGGTGACCGCACAGCTGCGCGGCATGCTCCGACCTGAGGATTCCGTCGTGCTGCCTCGGTCCGACTCCTCGGTCCCCGACGAGGCCCACGTCGATCTCTACCTCGACGGACTCCTCGTCCCGCATTCCGCCGACGCGATTGACGAGCTGGCCGGGCACGTAGAGGCGGGAGCAGCGGCGGCCGGTGGGCTGGTCGTCGACGCGGCCAGCCGAGTGGTGGCTGGCGGAGTCGCATTCCCGCGCGGGCTGCCTGTGCCGTTGCACCCCGGGGCCGAAGTCGAGGCAGCACACCGCCACCCGTCGCTGACGATGGTCACGAACCGGCTCGCGGTCGCCGGTGCGGTGGCGGTTCTTGGCGGCACGCCGCCGCCGGGCAACGGCCACTTCGCGTTGGTCGCCATGAGTCTCGCCGCAGCTGAACGCGGACGTGTGGTCTGGTCGCCCCACGCGCGCTTTACCGCGAGCCCAGCGGCGGCCGCCGAGCTGACGACCTGGCCCGTTGCCGAGGCGGCCACGCTCGACCGCGGCACCCGCCCCGATCCGTACTGGAACCCCCTGCTCTGGGCCGACAGCGGCGCCGAGATCGTCCCCGAGTCGGTGCATGAGAACCCGCTACTCGACGTCGCCGGTGCCTGAGCACGCAGGGAACGATGGGCCTGGACCCCTCCCGTTCCCGGGCGTCAACGTCGTTGGCCAGTTCCGAGCGGAGTCCGGCATCGGCGAAGCGGCACGTGCCGTCGTCGCCGCGCTCGATGCCTGCGGCGTCCCGGTGCTGCCGGCGCTTCCGATCGAGGCGTCTCCGTCACGGCAGGGCGTCGCCTATGACGTGGTCGCGCTCGAGCAGGCGTGCTTTCCGGTCACGTTGTCGCTGTTGACGGCCTACGAGACGCCGCCGTTTATCGCCGCCGCCCCCCCGACGTTCTTGCACGGACGCCGATTCGTGGGGCTCTGGTGGTGGGAGGTCGAGCTGCTGCCGGAGTTCATGGCCGTCGCTTTCTCCGACGTCGACGCCGTCTGGGCTGGCACGCGCCACGTGCAGGATGCGCTCGCGCGCTCGGCGGGGGAGACGCCCGTCGAGCTGATCCGCTACCCCGTTCGCCGGCCCCTGCCCAGCGGCGCCAGCCGAGCCGAGCTCGGGCTGCCCGAGCAGGGGGTGCTGTTTCTGACGGTCTTCGGCTTCTACAGCAGCGTGGCCCGCAAAAATCCGGCAGGAACGATCGAGGCGTTCCTGCGGGCGTTTCCTGTCGACGCGCCGGGCGGGCCGCAGCTGGTGGTGAAGACGATCGACGAGGACGCACACCCGGGTCAGCTCGCCGAACTCGCGGCGCTCATCTCGGGCCACGACCACGTCCACCTGCTGCAGGGCTACGTCGACCGCGCCCAGATGGACGACCTCCTAGCCGCTGCCGACGTCGTCGTCTCCCTCCACCGAGCGGAGGGCTTCGGCTACACCCCCGCTGAGGCGATGGCACTCGGCAAGGCCGTCATCGCCACGGGCTACTCCGGCAACCTCGACTACATGACGGGCGACAACGCCGTCTTGATCGACGCCCCGCTTGTCCCGATCGGCGGCAATGGCGGGCCCTATCCGCCGGAGTCGCGCTGGGCCGATCCTGACCTCGACCAGGCCGCTGCGGCGATGCGCGAGTTGGTGGCCAATCCGGCCCGACGAGCCGATCTCGGAGCAGCTGCCGCGGCCGATCTCGTGCTGGGGTTCAGCGCCGCCGCGGCCGGCCGGAGCATGGTCGACGCGCTGCGGCGTTTGCCAGCGGCGCCGAATAGTCCTGGGTGGCTGACGCTGCGCCGGGCGCGTCAGCGGGCCGCTGCGCTGAGGGCGTCTCGGTAGGGTCCTTTGCCGTGGCACTGACCGACTCAGAGATCGCCGCCGAGAACGCGCGGCTCCAGGCACAAGTGGAGGCGCTCGAGCAGGAGATCGCCCAGTTGCGGTCCTCGACCGCGCAGACCGTCGCCTCGGCGCAGGAGACGCTCTACTGGTTTGAGCGCTGGGGTGTGGACTTCAACTCGCTGATGTCTCGCCCGCAGGCCGAGCAGCTCCGCAAAGCCGTGCGCGGCGTGCGGTTGGTCTACCGCTCGGCGCTCAAGGCCAAGCGGCGCGTCTTTTGATGGGCGCCGCTCCAGGGGCGTCCAGCGTGCCGACCGTCTCGGTGCTGATGCCGATCAAGAACGGCGGGCCCCTGCTAGACGAGGTCCTCGCCGCCGTTGCGGCGCAGGCCCCAGACGAGTTCATTGTGACCGACTCCGGTTCCACCGACGGTTCCGTCGAGGCGGCCCGCCGACACGGCGCCACCGTCATCGAGATCGATCCCGCCTCGTTCAAGCACGGCCCCACCCGCAACCTCCTGGCGGAGCGGGCGACGGGCGACGTCCTTGCGTTTCTCACGCAGGACGCGACCCCGGTCGACGGCTGGCTAGGCGCGATCCGCCAGGAGTTCGCCGCCGATCCCGATCTCGGCGCAATCTTCGGCCCGCACCTGCCGCGAGCGTCGACGAGTCCGATGATCGCCCGCGAGCTGACGGAGTACTTCGCCACACTGCTCGGCCCTGATGGAACGGCGCGCACGTACGGCCCGGCCGATCCGACGTTCCTGTCGAACGTGAACGCCGCTTACCGCCGTGAGTGCTGGGAGCAGATCCGCTTCGAGGACCTGTCGTACAGCGAAGACCAAGCGTTTGGCCGCACCCTCTCGGTCGACCCACGCTGGCGCAAGCGCGCCGTGCCGGCTGCCGCCGTTCTGCACGCCCACGACTTCCCGCCGCTGGAGTTCTTCAAGCGCTACTTCGACGAGTACCGCGGCCTGATGGACAGCGTCGGGCACGTCGAGCCGCTCGGGCTGGGGGCGATGTACCGCCAAGCCCGCGATGGCAGCCGCCGCGACCTGCGGTGGGTCAAGGCCCAGCAGCTCCCGGGCGGCGTGGCGCGCTGGTGGTGGCCGGTGTTGCGCCACCACCTGTTGCGGCACGTCGGCGCCGGCCTTGGTGGACGAGCCCACCGGATCCCGTCGCCGCTGGAGCGCCGTCTGTCGCTGGAGGGGCGCAGCTCAGAGCGCCGCGGCCAGCCCGAACTCCCCGCGCCCGTCACGCTGCACCGCCAGGAACTGGAGCTGGGCGTGGTTCCTGCCGCCACCGAGATCGTCTACGCCGAGGTCGGGGCGGTCTACCACGACGGGCCAGCTCCGCTCACGGGCGACGCGTGGGCTCGTGCGGAGCGCGACTCCCTCCATTTGGCGTTCGTCATCCCGCCGTTTCGGATCGGCTCCGGCGGCCACATGTCGATCTTCCGGCTGATCGAGCACCTGGAGTCCAAAGGGCACACGTGCACGATCTGGGTCGACGACCCGCTCTTCCCCGTGCCGGACCCGCCTGCCGTGATGCGCCACACGATCATCGAGCACTTCCGCCCGCTTAAGGCGCCGGTGTTCAGTGGGCTTGGCGAGTGGTTCGGCGCCGACGTCGCGGTCGCGACCGGGTGGCAGACGGTGCACCCGGTACTGCGGTTGCCGCAGTGTGCGTCGCGCGCCTACCTCGTGCACGACTACGAGACGGAGTTCTACGCGGCGTCCGCCGAACGGCTCTTCGCCGAGGACACCTTCCGCCACGGCCTGCATGCCGTCTGCTCCAGCCCGTGGCTCGCGGACATCGCCAGCGAGCGGGGCGCCACGACCGACGTGTTCGACTTCGGCGTCGACCACGAGGTCTACTCGCCGTCCGGCTCCGCGCGCGCGACCAACATGGTCGCGTTCTATGGTCGCCATGAGACGGCCCGCCGCGGGATCGCGCTCGGCGCGCTGGCTCTGGAAGAGGTGCTGGAGCGCAAGCCAGACGTCGACATCGTCCAGTTCGGGACGCACTCGCCGACCCGCCTGACGCGGCCCACTCGCTCCCTCGGGGTGGCGTCGGCGACGCAGCTCGCGGAGCTCTATTCGACCGCGACCGTCGGCCTTTGCCTGTCGCTCACGAACTACTCGCTGATCCCGAAGGAGATGCTCGCGTGCGGCCTGCCGTGCGTCGATCTCGCCCACCCCAGCTCGGTGAGCGTCTTCGGGCAGGGCGGCCCAGTGTCGTTCGCCGATGAGACGCCCAAGAGCATCGCGCAGGCCGTCGTCGCGCTCCTCGACGACCATGAGTTGCAGGCCCGCCGCAGCGCGGAGGGCGTGCGGTTCGTTGCCGACCTGGACTGGCGCCACGCCGGCGAACAGGTCGAGGCGGGGCTCCGTCGGGCGCTGACGCTCGCGGCGCAGTCGTCGACTGCCTCGCCCGCGTAGCCTGGATCCAGGCTCAGACGACCTGGAGCTTGGGCCGCTCGGGCTGGCTGCCCGCGGCCTCGACGGAGACGCGCCGGTTCGGCACGCGCCGCCGGATCACGCGCAGATCCCACCAGCGCTGGAAGTCGTCGATCTCGCGCCATGTCGTCTCCGCGGCGTGCGGGCCGGCGAGAACGGCGAGGTGGCCGCCGGGCGACGTCCTGAGACGCACCTCGGCTGACTGCGGCAGCAGCGTGCCGACGGTGTGGACCCCGAGTTCCGGGGCGAGGATGTCGTCGCCGCCTGCGATCGCGAGGAATGGCTGGCGCAGGTCGCCGATGTCGAGGAACTCGCCGTGGAGCTCTGCGGGGCGGCGATCGAGCTCGTTGACGGCGATGAATCGGGCGTAGATCTCGCCGATCGATCGGCCCGTGTAAGTGCGCAGCTCGCCCTTGATCGCGTCGGTCGCCTCGATCTGCGCGAGCGCGTCGCGGTCATGAAGGTTGGCGAGTTTGGAGAGGGGGCCACGCAGGTCGCGCGGGATGGAGGCGACGCGCAGGCCGGTGCGCACGAACGGCGCCGCAACCGGGTTCGTCATCACCCGCGTCAGCGCCTGCTGGAGGAACCCTTCAGACAGGTCGGCGATCGCGGAGAACGTGGCGAGCGTGCCGCGCAGGCGCATCCGGTGCAGATCAAAGGGAGCGGCGATCACCGAGACCGTGTGGACGGGCAGCCCGGTGTCGTTGGCGACCGTCAGCGCGGCGAGCACTCCGCCGAGCGACCAACCGACGAGGTGCACGGGCCGGTTGCCCGCGTCGGCGGAGACCTCGCGGATCGTTCGCGGCAGCACCAGCTCGACCCAGCGCTCGAGGGCGAGGTCGCGGTCGGAGAACTTCTGTCGGCCGAAGTCGACCATGTACGTCCGCACGCCGACGCCGAGCAGGTGCTCGACCATCGAGTTGCCGTGGCGCAGGTCGAAGCAGGCGGGCGGCGCCCCGAGCGTGGGGACGAGCAGGACGGGCAGGCGGTCCGGGTCGGGCTCGACCGTCTCCAGGTACCGGTAGACGGTGCGGTGGCGGGCCTCGGTGATGATTCTGCGGGCCTGCGGGCGCGTGTCAGCAAGGTGCCCGGTGACGGCAGCGTCGTAGAGATTGGCCGCTGCGGCACCCAGCTGGCTCGGCACGAGGGGGTTGAAGACCACGCAGTGAGCGTAGAACAGCGCGCGGGTGCCCACCAGTGCAGCGTGCAGATCGGCCTGAGTCCGGCACAATCACTGGGGATGGACCTGCCCGTCGCTCTGCCCACCCTGCCTCCTGGCCTCGTGGCCGAGCTGCGCCGTGACCCGACGTATGCGCTTGAAACGCTTGCGCTTGCGGCCGTTGAGATCCACGGTGTCCCTGCCAAAGAGTGGGTTCGCTCGCGTGGGCCGATGCGGTATTCCCCGGAGCAACTGGCGAAAAGCGCCACGAAGCGACACGCCAATACGGCCCGAGTTGAGGGCGCGGCGCTCGGATTCGGTGGCATCTTCACCGCCGCACCAGACAGCCTCGCGATGATCTGGATTCTCACGAGGGAGGTGCTCTTCATCGCCGCCGCGTTCGGTCACGACCCGACCGACAAGGCCCGCGCCGCTGAGATGCTCGTGATCTTCGAGATCTACGACACCATCGAGGACGCGCAAGCCGGCCTCGACCATCAGGGCGAGCGGCTCGCGATGGCCCTGGCTCGCAACCAGCTCAATCTGCGGCTGATGCCCGGTGGGGCTGGCAGCAAGTCGTTCTCCAACCGCCTCGTCCGCTACACCAGCAAGCGGTTCGCCAAGCGCTACGGCGGCCGGATGATCCCGGGGCTCGGCGCGATCCTCGGCTCGATCGACAACGCAGCGTCGGCCCGCCGGATCGGCGAGCGCGCGACGATGTATTACCGCTCCCACGGCAAGACTTCGAACCTCCCGCCGATGCCTTGGCGCCGCTGAACGGCCCATCCCACGGGGTGTTTTCGCGCGCCGAGTTGCGCCGTCCGCGACCGTCCCTAGGCTCGTTGACGTGCCGATCCGGGAGCTGAAAGACGGGACCCAGGCCGACCTCGTTCTGCTGGTGCAGACGGTCGAGCGCCGGGCCCGAAAGGACGGGCAGGACTTCCTCAAGTTGCAGTTCTGCGACCGCACGGGAACTCTTGCCTCCGTCGTCTGGGACGACGTCGACCAGATCGAGGCGCTGCTCGTCGTCGGCGCGCCGTTCCGAGTGTTCGGGCGTTTTGAGATCCACGAGAAGTTCGGCCCGCAGCTCAAGCTCGAGGGCTTTGAGCCGGCCGCCGACGGCACCTACGATCCAGCGGAGCTGCGGCTCGGTCCGCCGGTCCCGGTCCCCGAGCTCGAGGCTCGCCTGCGGACGCTGATCGCGTCGGTCAGCGATGCCGGGATGGCCGCGATGCTCGAGGCCGTGCTTGGTGAGAGCACCGCGACCTGGGAGGCCTACCGCGTGGCGCCGGCCGCCAAGCGGGTCCACCAGGCCTACCGCCACGGACTGCTCGAGCACTGCCTGACGGTGGCTGAGGCCGTCGCTGGCGCCGCAGGAGTCTTCCCAGGGATTGATCGTGACCTGGCCGTCAGCGCGGCGCTCGTGCACGACATCGGCAAGCTTGATGCGTATGCGTTTGCGGGCGGCGACGTCGTTGAGCTGACGGACGCCGGCAAGCTGCGCGGCGAGATCGTCCTCGGCTACGAGCGGCTGCACCGCGTCGTCGATGCGATCCCGGGGATGAGCGAGTCTCGCAAGCAGGCGTTCCTCCACATCATCCTGGCCCACCACGGCCACCTTGAGCACGGCAGCCCGGTGACCCCGCAAACGCGCGAGGCCTTTCTCGTCCACATGATGGACAACCTCGGCGGCAAGCTCGGCATCGTCGACCGCCTCGAGAACGAGCGCCAGCCGGGTTCGGCCTGGTCTGGGTTCGATCGCGCGTTCGGCAGCGCCGTCTGGTTTGCCGATGCCGCCGACGAGGCGGCCGAGAACCAGCCGCCGTCGCTGATCTCAGGTGCGCCGTCGCTCGCGCACGACCACGCGCCGAGCCAACCGCCGACGCTCGCGCCCGACGCGCCGCCGGTGGTGCCGCCGCCCGCGGCCGTGCCACTGCGAGCCTTCGAGGACTCCGCCGGCTGGAATCCCCCGGATCCGGGGGCGCTAGAGGCTCCACCGGTCCCGCGCGAGCCCTTCACGGCGCCGCCCGAGCCCGAGGCGACGGTTCGGGCCACGCGCCGCGAGGGCGCCGAGCCTCCGTCGGACGCCCAGCCGCTGCCGTTCTAGTGGTGGGGCAGCCCGGTGGGATGCCGCCGGTCCGCCGGTGGTTTGTGACGGGCTGGCGAGGGTGTGTCGTCGCCGAGTAGCGTGGCCGCACCGATGACTGCGACGCCTTGCCAGTACTGCGCCGAGCCGATCCCGGCCGGCAATCGGTTTTGCGGGATGTGCGGGGCGCCGTTGGCCGGCGGGCCTCCCACGGCGAGTACCGCGCTGTGGGCCGCGCCGGAGGCGAAGACGGCGATCTATCCGGCCACGACCGCTGAGGTCTACCCACCGATCCATGCTGCGCCGCCGCACGTCTCGATGCCGCCTGCTCCCAGCGTGGTGCGGCGCTTCCGTGGGCCGCTCTGGGTTGGTGGGATCGGAACGATCTTGCTTCTCGCCGGGGCGGGCACGGTGAGCACGATCCTGTCGGCGATTCAGCTTGAAGGCACGGGGATGCTCGTCGACCTCTTCGGGCCGCTGGTGGAATCCCAGGTCGAGGGTGCGGTTGGCGTCGACGTGATCGACCTCGGCGATGGCGAGAGCGTCGGGCTCTCCACGTTCACGCTTACCGGCCTCGTGGTCGGCTCAATCTTCGCCCTGATCGGGTTGGTCATGGTGATCGTCGCGTGCGCCTGGGCAGCCAGTCGGAGCCTGGGTCGGCGCGGCCCTGGGACGGTCACGATCGCGGCAGCGCCAACGCCGGTGCAGTACGCGCCGCCGTCGTTTGCCAAGGCAACGCCGCCGACGTTTGCAACGCCGCCACCACCCGATCAGCCTCCGGCAGCGCCGCCGACGTTCACTACGCGTCCCCGGTCCGGACCTCCGCGGTAACGCCGCTGCGGCGCGTGGGCCTTCGCGCCTCGGGCTAGGGCGCGACCTCGGAGACGAGCATCCGTTCGGAGAGCTCGACGACCGGCTCGCTGAGTCGCGAGAGGCGCACGGACAGGGTGTCGGCCGGGCCGACGACGATGGCCTGCAGCACGAGCTCGTTGATTGAGCCGACGAGCGCCAGGGCCATGTTGGTGTCGAATGAGCGGACGAAGCGGCCGTCGGGCAGTGCCGCGCCGGTCTGGCCGACGCTCTCCACGACGAGGTCGGTCATCATTGCCGCGAACCGCTGGTTGACGATGCAGCGCAGCTCCACTCCGGCTTGCCCGACGGCGTTGATCTCGGTGAGGAAGCTCCGCGCGACCTCCGGGGTCGCGGCGAGGAAGTCGAGGTACGCGATGGACGCGGCGTTGAGTCGCTCCATGCCGCTCGGCTCCGCACGCGAGGCCGTTACGACGGCGGTGATCAGCTCGTCGGCCATCATCGAGTAGGCAGCCAGGAAGCAGGCTTGTTTGTCTGCGAAGTGTTCGTAGAGCGTGCGCCGTGAGATGCGCGCCGCCTTGGCAATGTCGGCAACGGTGGTGCTGGCGTAGCCCTTCTCCTCGACCGCGGCGACCATGCCGGCCATCACGCGGGCACGGACTTCGGCAACGGGGGCAGGGGCGGCGGGCACTATCCCACAGGGTAGGGAGGGGGCCGGTCGGGCGTTTGGGGGCGTCTGGGCTGGCGGTCGTCAGCTGGTCGGCCCGGGTGGGGTGGTCGCTTCCGGGACGCGGATCGCGAGGTCCGTTTACGGCCTGGCGGCCGGAAACGTACATCGCGACGCGGACTCTCCCGGAAGTGACCACCCCACCCGG